>NZ_JBWDNU010000001.1:0-1340853 GCF_056269365.1 Paenibacillus sp. JT22N12
GGATAGTATTGATACTTTTGTCCTTTAATCGCCATAAAAATGCACCCCTTAGAATTCATCGGAATAACCAGGGGGTTTTTCCAATGTCTATTCTAAGGGGTGCACTTCATTCCGCTTCGCGGCATGTGTCCGGGGCTTTTTTTTGCGGAAAGTTTGATTCTAAATAGGTTGTCCCAATTTGCCCCTCCCGAATCCTCCAAAACACTCCGGCCCAAAGGGCACTGCCTCTCCCTTTCGTTTATTAAATGTGAGTTCAAATCTGCAGCGAACTATGGTACATTTGAAAAACAGCTTCAAAAAATGAACCGGGAGGAAGTACTCATGATTAATACGGCATGCTCCGGCTCCATAGAGCCCATCCTGAAGATCCTGGAAGGAAAATGGACGCTTCTCATTCTGCGCGATTTATTTAATGGCATTAAACGATTTGGGGAATTGCGGCGTTCGCTGCAGCCGATTAGTCCGAAAACGCTGACCGATCGATTGCGTCTGCTGGAGGAACAAGGAATCGTTACGCGTACCCTCTACCCTGGTGTGCCTTTGCATGTCGAATATGAGCTTACTGAACGCGGGCGGCGTCTCCAGCCTATTTTCGCTGCCATGTGGGAGTGGTCGCAGTTGGAAAATTCGTGCCCTGCAGAAGAGTTAAGCGGCAGCAGCATAAAATAATCCCCGTCTGCGGTCAGACGGGGACTTAGATTTGGATTATATTGCGGAAAAAAGGTACCAACCCAAACGTCTGCGAACATCTGCTTTTCAGAGGGCTGATCAAATAACTTCCTCTACTTGCCTGATATGGTGCTTATCATGCCCCTGCATATCAGCAAGAAACTGATTCAAAATAAAAGGAGCTCCATCGGAATCCGTAACTTGTAAATTCAATATCCGGCATACTTCCATCTTAATAAATAAAGCCGCGATGCAGTACGCGACTTTTAATCAGCTTCTGATTTTTCGGCAGCTACTTACTTATAACTTTGCGCGATGGTCTCCAGGTATTCCTCAATAGGCACGGAGTTTCGAAGCGCCATCAGCCCGTTGCCCGCGTCACCGATCAGTGTGCGGAATTTATTGCTCTCCCCTGTTGCCTGGGCAGCAATGGCGTCGACGATAACCTGAGGATCGTCCAACTGGCTGCTGTCCGCATTCTCCATCAGACTCTCGACCCTGGTCATCAAATCATCGTAAGCCGTAATGCTGGCATCTTTATTCCAGGTTATATTTTCTTTGAAATTATTGCCTTCCGAGCCGCCCTGCTCAATCAGTCTAAGCTCGATATTCAGCGGCTTCAGCTCGTAATACAGACCTTCCGTTAAGCCTTCCAGGGCAAATTTGGACATATTGTAAAGCGATCCGAGCGGTACGGCTGTCGTCACTCCCATGAAGGAGCTGATGTTGATAAACATGCCGCCGCCATTAGCCCTGAAATGAGGTAAAAATTTGCGGATTACATTAATCGTTCCGCGCGTATTAACGGCAAACTGCCAGTCGATGGCATCCTCTTTGGCTAATTCCAGCGGGCCGTAAGTACCCATACCGGCGTTATTTACAACGACATCGATTTTTCCGAAGGCGGCAACCGCCTGTTCGACGGAAGCTGCAACCTGTTCAAGGTTTGTAACATCAAGCTTGAAGATTTTTATGTTGTCATATTGGGTAAGTTCCGTTTCTTTCTCCGGTGTTCTCATTGTAGCTGCGACGTTCCAGCCCAGCTTGGCAAAATGAATGGCTGTTAATTTACCCAGGCCTGAGCTTGTTCCCGTAATAAAGATTGTTTTATTCATTGTTATTCCTCCAAATTGTTTTTTTGATCCGACCATAAATCGAACATTCATTCTAATCATGCTTCAAAATGTCCCTGAATGCATAACCAGCTGCCTGCCTAGAACTGAACGTTCGTTCTAATCATATAGCAACACAAATATAACGTCAATCCATAAAAAAAGCCAAACCCCGATTGATTCCAAGGCTTGGCTGTAAGCATGATATTTAAACAAGAAGCGCGTCATGGCCGATGATGGCCTTCGGCTCCAAATATTCTTCGATGCCGAAAATGCCATGCTCCCTGCCGATTCCGGATTGCTTGAACCCGCCGAAGGGCGCTTTGGGCTCGTCATGCAGGCCATTGACAGATATTCGTCCCGCGACGATCTGCTCGGCCACACGGTTTGCCCGCTCCAGACTGCCCGAGCTGACAAAGGCTTGCAGGCCGTAAGAGGTGTCATTCGCGATCTCAACCGCCTCCTCTTCGGTCTTGTAGGTCAGGATGACCAGAACCGGCCCGAACACTTCTTCCCGGGCAATGGCCATGTCGTTCGTTACATTGGCGAACACCGTCGGCTTGACGAAATATCCCCCTTCAAGCCCTTCCGGGCTTCCTTCCCCACCGGCTACCAATTCGGCTCCGGCTTCGATAGCCTGCCGGATATAACGCTGCACCGTGTCATACTGCTTCTGGTTTACCATTGGACCAATCAGGGACGTCTTGTCCGACAGATTGCCTACTTTTACGGCGTCGATCGCCGTTTTGATCAGCCGCTTCACTTCTTCCAGACGGGATTCCGGAACGATCAGACGAGTGCCGGCCAGACAGGCCTGGCCGCTGTTGATGAATCCGGCGCTTACCGCGAGCGGAATCGCTTTGGTAAAATCGGCATCGTCCAAAATGACGTTAGGCGATTTGCCGCCCAGCTCCAGCGTCACTCTTTTCAATTGTTCCGCCGCGCCCTTGGCGATCATTTTCCCGACCCGTGTAGAGCCTGTAAAGGCCATGACCGCTATATCCGGATTATGCGTCATTTCTTCGCCCACGACTTCTCCCCTGCCGTTCACAATGTTGATGACACCGGCCGGAATGCCGGCTTCATGAATACATTCTGTGAATAATTGCGTCTGAATGGCGCTGAGCTCGCTTGGTTTCAAAACCATCGTGCAGCCGGCGGCAAGGGCAGGTGCGAGCTTATTGGCAATATGAGTCGAATTCGCATTCCAGGGCGTGATCGCACCTACGACTCCAAGCGGCTCCATGTGTACCTTGGCTTTGCCCGCGAATCTTGTAAATTCATATTCCTCGGCAACCTCTTTCGTGTGCAGAAAGGCATCAGCCGCGAGCTTGGTCAACATCGTGGCAACGGAAACCGGAGCGCCGTATTCCTCGATTGTTGCCTGCGTCAGTTGGTCGAATTTGTTCATCATTGCATCATGCAGCCGCTGCAGCATGTCGGTACGCTCTTTTACGGTTGTTTTGGAATAGGTTTTAAACGCCGCTTTGGCTGCCGCAATCGCGAGCCGGGTATCCTGGGCATTTCCCAAAACGACCTTGCCTATCACCTGCTTGTTAGCAGGATTAATGAGCTCCAGCTCTTCCGTACCCAGCGGTTTCACGAATTGGCCGTTGATATAGATCTGATCGATGATTTTCACGTCAAGATTCCTCCCGGGAATATTATTTTGAAAAACGCCGCCGATAACTTATCGGTTATCTTCGGCACAAGCACAGCATAAACCTTAAAGTTAACTTTAAGTCAAGCAGTTAATTATTACCCTGTGCAATCAGTCGGGTAGGAGGATCTTGACAAACCACCGGATAATGCAGCAAATCAATCTATTTAGTTTGCTCGTTCATGATTCATCTCATGCGGAAGCAGCCCCGCCTGCCGCCTGCAGAAGGCACGCTTTTTTCCAGCCCCCGTATCTGTAGTACAGAGCGGTCAACACCGTGGCGATGGCGAAGCTGATCGGGAAGCTCCACCACATAGCATCGAATCCATAGTGGATGCCGAGGAAGGAAGCAAGCGGAATACGGACGATCAAGAGGGCGATGAAGGACACGATCAACGGCACGACTACCGAACCCGATGACCGGATAACCCCGGCCATAACGTTGAATACGCCGAATATTATAAAGGACCATAGTGTAATATTGTTGATGTGCACACCAAGATCGATGGCCTTTCCCTCCTGCGGCAAGAACAGGCCGAGCGCTTCGCGGTTGAACAGATGCAGGCATAGGACGAGCACTCCTGTCAGCAGAACGTTGAAGCCGACGCCTGACCACGTAATGCGTGAAACGCGGTCCCACCGTCCGGCCCCGATATTTTGCGAAGCCATCGAGGTGACTGCGCCTCCCACAGCCAGTGCAGGCATCTGGACATAGCTTGAGATCTGGTTGGCGATGCCGAAGGCCGCCGTCGCCTCGGAGCCGTAAGCGTTGACATAATGAATGAGAATCAGGTTGCTGAGCGACACCACGACCATATTCAGTCCCATCGGCAGCCCCTTCTGGATAAGGGTTTTGATGACCAGCCAGTCCATGCGGAGCAGATGCAGATCATTCCGGGTCAGCCGCAGGAAGTATTTCTTCCCGTACAGATAGAGGACAAGCAGGACGAAGCTGATCGATTGGGCGATCAGCGTAGCCAGAGCCGAGCCCGCAATTCCGAGCTTGGGAAACGGGCCAAAGCCCTGGATCAGCAGCGGGTTAAGCGCGACATCAAGCACGGCGGACAGCAGCAGGAAATAAAAAGGCGTCTTGGAGTCGCCCGAGCCCCGAAGCACGGCCATGATGAGATTGAACCCGAACATGAACGGGACGCCGGCAAAAATAATGCGCGTATAGGACACCGCAAGCGTTTTGGCGTCCGCCGGAGTATTGAGCAGATCAAGAATGGCTGGCGAGAAAATCACGCCGATGGCTCCGATAATAATGGATAAGATCACAAAAAACACCGTACTGGTGCCGACTACCTTCTTGGCGTCCTGAACCCGCTGGGCCCCCAGATTTTGTCCGACCAGGATGACTGCCGCCATGGAAATTCCGAATATGGCGCTGATCAGAAAAAACATGATGAGGTTGGCGTTGGACGTCGCGGCCAATGCGGTTTCACCGAGAAACTTGCCGACCCAAATCGAATTGATGGAGCCGTTCAGCGCCTGAAGCACGTTGCCAAGTAAAATCGGCAGCGAAAAGACAAATAATGTTTTGGCGATTGGCCCTTCCGTCAGGCTGGGCCGGGCTGCTTTTTGCTGAGAGGATGTCATTGTGCGTTCGTCTCCTTATCCGTTCTTCTTGCGGCGCCAGGCGCCCTATTGGTTTATTGTACATCATTGGGCTGGACAAGTGGACATTAAGGTAAACAAAAAAAGCCGCAAATCTGCGACTTCTTAAGGATTCATGCCCCAGGACTTAGGAGAATCGGGATCGGGATATCTAAACACCCGCAAGCTTTTTCCGGTCTGGCGCGTGCGGCGGCTCCTCCATCCATCCCCGCTCGATCAGCAAATCCATGCCATCCTTGCCAAATTTCAAAACCTCCAACAGAAGCTTGGAATACTCTACGGTCAAATCCGTTCTCGTTGCGGTCGACAGCGAACGTCCCAGGAAGGAAACGGCCGCTGAATTGGTCAATGTGATGATCCCCAATATCAACCGCTCGGAAAATGGCGAAACGGTCGAGGTTGTGACATCCGTATTAACCATATTGTTTCCCAGCAGATCATCCTGGATCAAGATTTCATTTAAAAATTCAATTTGCTTGTTGGCCAGCTTTTTCCCGCGCAATAAATATTGCTTGATCTGGTCGTCTCGGATGATTTGCGAAAATCCCGTCAGCAGTATTACGGCATAATTATTTCGCTCGAGATTGAAGAAGATGTCGGAAATCTCCAATACATTTAACGGCCGTTTCGGCTTGAACCATTCGGTGAGCATACCTGGTTTATCATTCATGAAGCTCACATGTTCGGGATACGGAATGAAGGCTGGCCGATCGTAAATACCTTTGGAGAGCATCAGATCCGTCGCTTTATTGAACATCTCCAATGAAAATTGCATCCAGTCCGAGAATAACGCGCGGACATCTTCCCGTGCAGCACTGGTCGTATAGGCAGAATACGAAATTAAATCCATCCGGCTGACCGAATAAATATAACTAAGCGGGAAAAGGCCGAAGAACAAGGAAGGCGCGGACAAGTCCACATCATCATCGTTATACCCTCTGGGGACCGGGAATTTTTCTTCTGTGAATATATGCGTGATGTTCTTCAAATGGGCCTGGTATCTCTTTAACGATTCTTCAAGTAATGGGCGAGCCTCTTTATCCTCCAGATATTTCAAGAAATATTGGGACAGGCAGATCGCCATGCTGCAGCTGATATAAGCAGACCACAGGGCGGCAATTTCCGAAGCAGTTAATCCGACCTTCTGTTTCGTGCGCATAGAACACGCTCCTCGGCAAGTTTTTCTTAATATGTGCCTCCTGCCGCTGCAATATGTGATCATCCTGTCTACAAGCTAATCCATATTTGATAACTCCTGTCAAAGTACGAAAACTGATTGTGCGATGAATGAAAGCTTAAAAGATGTTAATCGTTTATATCTATCTTCTTGCAGGATGCTCCTTCATAACGTCAACTCTTCCCCGTTCTCTCCATATACATTTTTGGAGCGCACGAATTTGCGTTTCTCCACGAAATTTCCGAGCCTTGCCATCAGCATCGTTACGACGACGGTGAAGATGACCATTCCGTAGAAGCCGGCGCCGATTCCGATTCCGACTCCGCCGACGAACAATATCATGGCCGCAGAGGTCAGCCCCTTCACCTGCAGGCCATTTTTGAGAATGACGCCCGCGCCCAGGAATCCGAGACCGGACACAATCTGCGCGGCCAGACGCATGGGATCCATCATGGTCCGCAGATTGCCGGTGCTGTATTTCTCCACGCTGTATATGGATGTGAGCGTAATGAGCGTGCTGGCGACGCAGACGTACATATAGGTTTTCAAGCCTGCCGGCTTGCTCTTCGACTCGCGGTCCCAGCCGATCAGAAATCCGAGCAGCGCGCTGAGCGACACCCGAACATACATCTCATAATGCTGAAACAGATGCATTTTGACGCTCACGAGCAAACTGTCCAACTAAAGCCCACTCCCTTCGTTTGCCGCATTATGTCGAAGCAGCCCTGCGCCGGCGTGTTCAACCCGAATTGCGGACGATATTCAGCGCAGGCACCGGATTGTTGCAGGTCATCAGAGTCGCGCCGCATTCCCGTGCATAACGGACCTGCTCCTCAACATCCGGGCAATAGCACCAGGCCAGCAGCCCCATTCCGCGGAATTGGCGCACAATATCCGGCGTCAACTGTTTCATGCTGATCCCTACCGCCCACATCTTGGAATAGGTTCCGCCGGGTCCGGCAACGAAATTGCTCATATTCTCACCCGGGAATCCCTGCGTTCTCAGTCCGTGACGATCATGGATATGAGCAATGACGTCCGCATCGAAGCTGGTGAATACGCAGCGTTCCAGGTATCCGTATTTCCCGAGCTCAACAATCGCAGCATCGGCAACCTCCCGGCTGTCCGCGGCAGGCTTGATCTCCACATTCAGCAAAACATTCGGGTACCGCTTCAATAGCTCGCACAGTCCGGTTAAAGTCGGAATCCGCAGTCCCGCGAATTCACCGCCGAACCACCCTCCCGCATCCAGCCGGCCCAGCTCCGCCATCGTAAAGTCACTCACACTTCCGGAGCTGTCGGTCGTGCGGTCTACGGTCTCATCGTGGACGATGACGACTTCCCTGTCCCGGGAGAACCGCAAATCGAACTCCAGCATATCGGCGCCAAGCTCCAGCGCCTTCGTGAATGCCAGAAGCGTATTCTCCGGATAAGCAGATTTATAGCCGCGGTGTCCGGCAACGATAACCCTGGAATTATCCTGCAGACGTTCTATCATCCCGCATTCCTCCCTTATCTGCCAATTTTAAAAGTGATGCGGCGCGGCAAGCGTTATGCCGCCGCCGCATCGGTTCCATTCCATCCGTTACTGGGCGAGAATCCGCTCTGTTTCTTTCTTGAAGGTGTCAAGCGTTGAAGGAATATCTTTGCTGTCGTACATAATGGCTTCGATTGCGGAGAAAAATTCATGCATGATTTCCGGCCAGGCGACATCCTTGTTCGTATCGACGGCATATTGAAGCTGATCGTATGCCACCTTGCGGTTCGGCTCCTTGGACCATAGATCCTGGATCTCCTGGGATTCCGCCATCTTCTTCGTGAAAGGCAGATATCCGGAATCGAGAATAAACTGCAGACCGCCGTCCGGGTCATCCATCAGGTAACGGATAAATTCCCATGCCGCTTCCTTATGCTTGGAGCCGGACAGCATGGAGACGTTGGCGCCTCCCGTCGGGCTGGCATACTTTTGATCCTGCGGCAGGAAAGCGGTCACATAATCAAAGTCGACTGTTTCCTTGAGGCTTCCAATCGTCCCTGTGGACTGGAACATCATGCCGACCTTGCCCTCCAGAAACATCTGATTGACGATATTTCCGGAATCCTGCGCAGGCGGATAATACAGGGCGCCGGTATTCTGGAGATCCTTCAAATATTGGAACACCTTGACGCCCACGCCATTGTCCATGAAACCAAGGGATGTGTTGTCATCATTGAAAAATTGGCCTTCCGCCTGAGAAATAAGGGCGATCGGGTACCAGGTGTCGTAGGGCATCGTCAGACCGTAGCGCTTATACTCGCCGTTCTCTTTGACGACCAGCGCATTGGCCGTCTTCTTCATTTCCTCCCATGTCGCGGGAATGGGCAGCCCCAGCTCGTCGAGCAGCGTTTTGTTGACATGCAGAATGGGGGTTGAACGGTTAAAGGGCAGCGACACAAGCTTGTCGTTGAACACGGAATGTCCCATCAAGCCCGGTGTGAAGTCGTCGGAACTCATATTCGACTTATCCAGGTAAGGCGTCAGATCCTCCAGCACGTCCGAATCCGCGAACAGCTCCACATAGGCACGCTCAAGCATGCTTACATCCGGAGCGGTATCGGCAGAAACCGCCTGCTGCAGTTTGGTAACGGTTTCATCATACCCCCCCTGAAAGGTGCCGACCACTTTGATATCGTCATGGCTTGCGTTGAAGCGCTGGATCAATGCATCCAAATACTCGCCGTTCTTGCCGCCTACCGAATGCCAGAACTGTACGGTGGTCTTCTCCCCTGAAGCGGCATCATCGGGAACAGTCGAGTTTGCCGCTGGCGCATTGGAATTCCCCGTGTCCGAGCCTGCTGCTTGATTCTCCGGATTCCCGCCGCTGCAAGCTGCCAGCAGGCTGGCAAATAAGGCAATGATGAGTGCAAGGCTTGCTGCTCTATTGCGCATTGCTAATCTCCTCCGTCATATATGTTTTGGAAAAACGGACAACGAAGCCGGCTATTTGATCCCCGAATAAACAAACGCTTTCACAATCTGCCTCGAGCAGACCAGATAAACAAGCAGGATGGGGACAACCAGCACGACGTTGCCGGCCATAATGATATGCCAATTGCTGATGCCCTCGGTTTCCCGGAGCATTGAAATGCCGATCGTCAGCGGCCTGACAGCGGACGAATCCGTCATGACCAGCGGCCAGAAATAATCGTTCCAATGGCTGACGAAGCTGAACAGCGCAACCGTCGCAAGCGCCGGCAATGACATCGGTGTCATTATGTTCCACATGATTCTATACTCACTGGCATTATCCAGTCTAGCCGCTTCGATGATTTCCTCGGGAATCTGCATGAAGTATTGGCGCAGCAGGAAAATGCCAAAGGCGTTGGACATGAACGGTATGATTTGCGGCAGCAGTGTCTTGATGATCCCCCAATCCGCCAGCATCAGATAGACGGGAATGAAGGTCACCTGGCCCGGGATCATGAAGGCCAGCAGCACCATGCCGAACAGGACATTTTTCCCTCTGAATCTGTATTTGGCGAAAGCGTATGCAGCCGGAATCATCACAAGCAGCTGGAGCACGATGACCGACGCCGTAATCACGAGCGAATTCCGCGCATAGGTCAGGAACGGCCCGGCTTGCATTGCCTCAACAAAATTGCCCCACTGCGGCGACGCCGGAATCCAGGTAGGCGGGAATGACAGCGTTTCCCGGAATGTCTGGAGCGAGGTCGAAATCATCCACAGGAACGGGAAAATAAATACCGCCAGCACGGCCGCCTTCAGCAGCGCGTTCAATGACATCCGCAAATGTCTGAATTCAAGCCTCAAGGCTTTGGACCCCCTTTCCCGAACTTGTCGGGCGTTTCATTGGTAATGGACCTTCCTGGACAGCAGCCGGAAATACAGCAGCGTCAGCAGGGCGATTATAGCCATCAGCACGACTCCCGTGGCGGACGCATAGCCGATATTCGTGGTCCTGAAGCCGTAAATATAGTAGACCAGCGTATTGGTGGCATCATTGGGGCCTCCGCCGGTCATGATCTTGACGGTGTCGAATACTTTGAAGGAACCGATCGTCATAATAATCAGTACGAAAAAGAGCTGAGGTGAAATAAGCGGCAATGTAATTCTGAAGAATACCTGGAGCTTGCCGGCGTTATCCAGCCTGGCCGCTTCGAAGAGCGGGGTTGGAATGCTTTGCAGCGCCGCCACCATGATCAGCGTGTAGTAGCCGATACCCTGCCATACCGACACGATGATGACGGACAGCATCGCTGTCCGGGAGCTCTGCAGCCATGGGGAGGCCGGCAGCCCGACCCCCTTCAGCACGTAATTGAGAAAGCCCAGATTCGGCTCCATCAGCCAGAGCCACACGAGCGATACGGATACAATGGAAATAATATGCGGAGTGAAGATGCCGGCCTGCACGACGGCATTCAGCCGGCCTTTCTTGCCGATCCATACGGCGATAAGCAGCGAAATCGCCATCGTCAGAACAACGACTCCTGCCGTGTACACCGCCGTATTGCCCAGCGCCTTGTAGAAATCTCCGCGTGTGAAAATCTGGTCATAATTGTCGAAGCCGATAAATTTGCTCTTCGCTTTGTTCATCAGATTGTATTTGAAAAAGCTCAAATATATCAGATAAATGACGGGGTACATGACGAACAGGCAGATGCCCGCCATGGCCGGACCGATCATGACATAGGGACGCAGCCCTTCCCATAGCCGTCTTCGACTCATTCCGATACCTTCTCCTTTTGCCTGCCGCTGTTTCATTCTATCGGCAATCCCGATGGGCGCCATTCACTTACCTCCTTCAATAAATAGCTGCCTGCCTTATCCCATAATGTACCTGCCGTTAAACCGAATACACCGTCATGCCGAAATCCCGAAAAGGCTTGAGCTCCTCCTCCGAGGCTTCCGTCCCGGTAATGAGCGTATGAATGGCGCTGTTCGGAGCTACGGTATGAAGGGACAGCTTGCCGATTTTGCTGTCGTCCGTGACGACGATAATTTCCCGGGCCGCCTTGATCATCCCCTGCTTGGCGGGCACAAGCTGCGCTTCCGGATGCATAAGCCCATGAACGGGATGAATGGCGGGAATTCCGATGAAAGCCTTCTCGACATGAAGCGATTCAAGCACATGATCGGTAAACATGCCGTTGAGCATGTAGCTTGACGGATACAGCTCTCCTCCGGTCAATATTACCTTGACACCGGAGGCATCACGCAGCTCGGCGGCGATATTGATATCGTTCGTCACGACAATAATATTGGAGCGGTGAATCAGATTGCGGGCAATATGAAGCGTTGTCGTACCCGAATCGATAATAATATGTTCTCCATCCTCGACAAGCCCTGCCGCCATCTGGCCAATCCGCATCTTCTGCTCCAGCTGCTTGGACGAGCGTTCGCTGAACGGCGGCTCGTCATGCGTCCACTGCTCGGCGATCACGCCGCCATGCGTCCGTTTCAGCAGACCTTCCTGTTCGATCTCCATCAGGTCGCGCCTGATTGTCGCCTCATGGACATTGAACTGCTGCGCGAGCCCGGCAACCGTCGCAATCCGGCATTGTCTCACATGTTCCACAATTCGCATTTTTCGCTCTGCTGCTAACATATACATCCTCCACACCTGTTCATATTTACTCATATCTATTGTATGATTTTTGTATTTGTTTGCAAGTGCGCGCGTTTGCTGATGCAAGCCGGGAACGATCCTGCAGCATGGAGATACATAGTAAGGCGGATATCGTTAAGGAAACTGCGGGCGTATCATACAGAAGACCTTCCTTGTGAGCAAACTGACCGGCTCGCATCGGGAATGGTCGGGCGGTTATCTCCACCAGCCTCATGCTCGAAAATGTTCATTTACCAGCGGAAGTCGAGCATAACCTTTGTCCAGCTCCGATGAGCCTCCGCCTCTTTCATGGCACTATCGAAATCGCCGGCGGAAGCAATAACAGTGCGCTTCTCCGGCAGCAGTCTGCCGAGCGTGCGTTGACAATCCTGGTCCTTCATCGCCGCCAGCACAGGATGGAAATCAGCTCTCGAGCTTCTGCTGCTTCCTCTCATCGTGATTCCTTTCTCCAGCACATCCCTTGTGTTGATCGGCACCCGGTCTTCCGTCACGCCCATCAGGATCAGCTGCCCGCCTGGCCTCAAAATATCGATGGCCTGATTGATTGCGCTTTCGGAAAACCGGCCGCCGGTGCATTCGACTGCGATATCGAAGGAGGGATCGGAAGAGAAATCATAATCCTGAACCAGACTTACCGTTGCGAAATCGAACTGGGCGAGCTTCTCGGGAATCGCCCCGAATACGAGCAGGCGGTCGCGTCCGACGCCATATACATGCCGCAGCACGGCTGCAGCCAGATAGCCGACCGGCCCGTCTCCGAAGACGGCGATCCTTGAGTTTGCCAGCCTATCCGCCACGGGGGAAAGCGCCTGATAGGAAACCGAGCACAGCTCGGCGAGGACGGCGATTTCGTCCGGCACTTCGTCCGGCACGGGAATCACGCATGGGGCGGGCATCACCAGCCGGTTTTGGGCCATTCCGTCCATGCCGCTTCCCAGAAACCGGCCGCGGTGGCAATAGTTCTCGCCGCTGCCAGTGCGGCATGCCGGGCAGCATTGCTCCGGCGGAATGCCGTCCGACAGATAGCCGGGAATATTCGGAACTACCACCACTCTCTGACCGGGCTTCAGCTCGGGCGCCCCGCTGGCAACGATCGTGCCAATACCTTCATGAATGAGCGCCATCGGCAGCTTACGCTCCAAAGCCTCCGGTCTTCTGTTCCCGCTGTAATAGCGCAAATCGGCGTGGCAAATGCTGCCCATCGACGGCTCGACCACGACCTGCCGGTCCGAAACCTCGTGCTCAATCGTCGCTTCGATGATTTGATGCGGCTTGATCAGCCTGTAAGCCTTGGATTTAACCTTCGTTATGCTGTCACTTGGTTGAATCAATCTCTAACCCTCCGCTCGTTATTGCGTTTTTATGATCATAAATGTTCATTTGTGCACATGGAGATAATACCGCCAAAACGGGCTATCGTCAATACTTTTTTGAGTAAATATGTTTATTAATATTTATATTTGCTCATATAAGACGGATATTAATTTTATAATGTTCATACATGCTCGTTTGTGTCAATCGATTAAGCCATAGGAGTACTTATAAATGCTGTAAGGGTCAAAAAAAACCGGACCGGCACCAGGACTCTTTCGGGGCGTTCCATTCCGCCTCCGGTCCAGTCCTACTGCCTATCCGGCTCTGCCTCCCTCCCCATTCAGAGGCGGGCGAATATTTCATGCCCCGATCGCTACAGCGCTTCCTCGTTCTTCTCCTCTAGCGTATTTTTGGCGCGGTTAAATACTCTTATCTCCAGATAACTTCCGAATTTTGCGATCAGCGCCGAAATAAAGACCGTAAAAATAACCATGCCGTAAAATCCGGCGCCGATCCCGATTCCCACACCCCCGACAAACAGTATCATCGACGCCGAGGTCAGCCCGCTAATCTTGAGGCCATTCTTCAGTATGACGCCTGCGCCGAGAAAACCGAGTCCCGATACGATCTGCGCGGTCAGTCGCATCGGGTCCATCATTGTTCCGTCGCTGCCGGTGCTGAATTTTTCGACGCTGTATATGGAAATCAAGGTAATGAGCGTACTCGCCACGCAGACGTACATATAGGTTTTCAATCCGGCGGGCTTGCTCTTCGATTCGCGGTCCCAACCGATCAGGAATCCGAGAATAGCGCTCAGAGATACCCGCACATACATTTCATAATAGTCTTTCATATGCATCTTGGCGTCCATCAAAAGGCCATCCAGCATATGACCACCTCCTTTTTTACTATTTGGACAAAAAAGGCCGTCCGCCAAACAGCGGAACGGCCCATATATCCAAAAACCAGAAAGTATAAAAATTTGGACTTGCCTTTTCTGATATTTCTGAGGGAAGAAACTTGCTGCGCCGCCAAAGGACGGCGACAGCCGTTTCTTCTTGGCCGCGGGGGTCTGAGGCCGGAGCTGGTGAATAATCTTGAAGGCATTTTATGGATGATTGCCGCATATCAAACGATTGCCGAAACGGAAATCAAAAAATTCGTTTTATTATTTCTTCAATCGGCCCAGTTCCAATAATGAGCTCCAGTACGGCCAACAGCGCCAAATGGGCGGGATAGAAGCTTCTCCACAGCCATTTTGGCATGCGCCGCCGCTCCATCTGCCTGAATATCTCGGGCCAGTAGGCGATAAACACCGTCGAGAAGATGCTGAAGAGCTCCAGCACCCAGCTCTTGAGAATAATAAACAGGATGTTCAGGCCAAAATGGCCGAGCACCATAAAATGGCTTGTCGTATAGGTGTAAATGAGCACAAGCAGCAGCCCGTAAGCGCCATAATCGAAGTCGAGCACCTCCATGACGACGGCCGCTGCGATTGCGGCGGGAATCCAGATGCTTTTCCTCCAGTTCTCAATTCCGTACAGCACGACGAGGCAGACAAGCAGCGTTCCTGCCGCATTCACCCCAACGGTACCGAGAGCAAATGTGAAAGGCAGCTGGGAAATTAACGCAATCCAGAACAGACGCCGCATGTACAGCTTCATATTGCTCGTCCGCTTGTATCCCAGTACAATGCAGTAGGCGTAAATAGGGAACGCGATCCGGCCAATCACCCGCAGAATTGTCAGATCCTTGAAGAAGGTTACGCCAAGATGGTCGATGAGCATCGTCACCATGGCAATCAGCTGCATATGCTTTCCTCTTTTCCTTGTAATTGTGCCGATCGGCTCCATTCCTCTATATAATGCCGCATATGTCCGCTACTTTCAAGGACATGCTGGGCTGGCGCGCTTCCTGCACCTCTGCCCCGTCCCGCCGGCGCAGTGACATAAAAAAATCCCGCCATCGCTTATTATTTATAAGCGAAAGACGGGATTGCCGTGCGGCCAGCTGTCAGGATTGCTGCGATTTCGCTTCCATCCTGCCGGATAGCAGAACGCTGCCCTCGTAAAGTACGATCATCGGCACGTAAACGAGCAGCATCGATACGGCATCGGGCGGTGTGATAACGCCTGCGACGATAACAAGCACGAAATATGCGTAACGGCGAAACTTGCGGAGCATGCGCGGCTTTAACAGCCGCAGCTTCGTCAGAAACAGCACAACGATGGGCAGCTCGAACATGAGCGCTATCGGAATCGTAATGTTGAACAGGAAGGAGAAATACTGCATAATGCCGTAAGTTTCGGTCAACTCGAGCCGATGCGCGACACTCGAAGTGAACATAATCGCCATTCTGAAGACGATAAAGTAACCGAAGGCGAGACCCGCCAGAAACAGCAGCAGCGCGGCGGGAATAAACATAAACGAGACCTTCCGCTCCTCCTCCATGAGCCCCGGCTTTAGAAACAGCCACAGCTGGTACATGGAGAACGGAAGCGATACGACGGCTCCGCTGATGAATCCGACATTCAAGTACAAGCGCAGCGCATCACCCGGCGAAAACATGTTCCAGGCCAGCCGGTCTGCAGGCGGCATGCTCTTCATCCATTCGATCAGCGTCTGCGCCGCAATCAGCCCAGCCGCCACGCTGACAAGAAGCGCGGCCAGCGCGAATACGATTCTTCTGCGCAAGTCGGTCAAATGCCCGACAAGCGTCATCTCACCTTTACGCTCCCGGGTTCCCTGCCTGCCCGGAGAAATTCCGATCATGAATTGCGCGGCTCAGCCGCCTTGCTCCCCGCCTCATCCAAAGGCAGCTCCTTATCCGGTTCTCTGGAAGCCGACAGCGCTCCCGTTGTAGCGTCTTTGAATTCGCGGAACATTTTTCCGAAGCCCCGTCCAAGCTCAGGCAGTTTATTCGGCCCGAACAACAGAAGAGCCACCAAAGCGATTAAAATAATATGCCACGGCGACAGCATACCCATGATTTATCCCTCCCGCTATGTTTTTTGCGAAGTCATTATCATAGAGAATCATAGAAACGAATTCTTGTAGAAAATAGTCGCTTTCCGGCTGCCGGCCGCTCCCGACGCGAAGCCGAAGCTTAGACGGCCTGTGCTCTCGTCGTTCGGATTCGTCAAGCGAATGGCCATGCCTTCCGGCTCCCGATAGGCCAGCGACACACCGGCCTGGGTATGGAAGCGGTCCACCTGTGTGCCCGTATTGAGATCGACGGTGGTCAAATACGTATTGCCCGGCGACGGGTTCGAGGTGCTATAGGCGGTTCCATCCAGGAGGTACAAATATTTGCCGTATACGCAATAGCCTTGAAATACACCCAATGTCGCGGGCTGATAAACGCTCGCGATTGCGGTACGGCCGCCGGCTTTGAAAGCCTGCAAATTGTATACGTCAAAGCGGGGGTTGGTTGTCGCGTCCCGGTAGCGGACAATCAGATTGCCATGGTAATTATCGATATTGCAGGTGTAGCTGTAGTTGCCCGTGCCCGGCACCGTGTATTTGGTCAGAGACGGATTGGTATTATACAGCGTCGTGCCATTGGCAAACGGGAACCGGCATATTTTCGAGCCCCAGCTGTCCGCTCCATCGATGACGCCATCCGTCTCTGTCCACAGATAGGCCGAAGTGCCGGACGGCTCCACGCCGATCGATACGCCGTGGCCGAATCCCTTCAGTGCCATCTGACCGAGAATCGTGCCTGTCATGCTCAGCTTCGTCACGGTCAGATCGCCCGAGGACGAGGGCGAGCCGTACGTAATCTGCACCGTATAAATGGCATTGTTGACGCTGTCGAACCCGAAGGACTGCATAACCGTTGCGCTGCCGAGCGACACGTCGCGGAACATTTCGCCGCCCGAGCCGCTCAGCGAGAAGCGCGGACTGTTCGGAAGAACCGCGGCTGCCGCTCTGCTTCTGCCGCCGCCAAGCGCGATGCCTGGGAACATTGCCGCTGCGGCGATCCCTCCGCTCAGCATCAGAAATTTCCGCCTGCTGAAGCTTTTGTCCGATAGTGAAGCCGACTCCTGCTCCGCCGAAATGTTTGCGTTTTCATCCCTGGCTCTTTCTTCCTTCTCTTTGCCGGTCTCCATCATAATTACACCTCCGATATGAGTGTTTGTTCGCCTTACATCGTCAGTTTATTGAAAATCACGGCAGCGGAATAGAGTAAAAAAACCGATATCGGCGGTAAAATATCAACTTTTTAGATTTACTTCCAAATTATGATAGACCCATGCTGAATGAGCATTTGCCGGAAAGGACAGACGCAATCAGCGCGCCGCGAATATCAGGGTATTATCTTGACAATACCAGCCAATCGTCAACTTGTTGCGATATATCCGTTGCGCCTGCCGGCAGGACATTTATAATGAACGGATAACGGGAAGCCGGAGCACGCACAGGCGGAGCTTGCAGGAATCGCCTGGCCTGCAGATATTCCTGCCCGTATTGGGGCGGACGCTGCCTCATCATCGAGAAAATCAAACGGGGAAAGGAACGGTGCAATGTACAATCTGTTGATAGTCGACGACGAGCCGAGAATCGTAAGCGGCCTCTACGAACAATTTCTGGATTGGAAACCGGAAGAGCTGAACGTATACCGCGCGTATTCGCCCCACGAAGCGCTGGCGATCCTGACAGCCTCCAAGATGGATATCGTCCTGACCGACATTCATATGCCCGGGATGAGCGGGATCGAGCTCCAGCAGAAAATTCATGAGCGCTGGCCGCGCTGCAAAGTCATTTTTCTGACGGGCTACAGCGATTTCGATTATATCCAGTCGGCCATGCGAAACGGCGGAATGGACTATATTCTCAAGGTTGAGGGCGACGAGCCGATACTTGCCGCCGTCGGCAGGGCGATCGAACGGCTGAGGGATGAGCGGGTGTCCGACAATCTGCTGCAGAGGGCAAGAGAGCAAATGCAGGCGGCAGGACCGATGCTGCGCAATGAATATATATCCGGGCTGCTGCAGGGGGAGCTGAGTGCCAAGGCCGTCGACCGCGACCGCTTCGAGGAGCTGCAGATTCCGCTGTCGGCAGCGGAAAATGTATTGCTGGCGGTAGGCCGGGTCGACCAATGGCCGGACGATCTGCGTCCTTCGGATAAATCGCTGCTTATGTACGCTGTACAAAATATTTCCGGAGAATACATGAACACGCTCCGGCTGCTCTCGATCCCGGCCAATCCCTCCCGCCTAATATGGCTCATTCAGCCTGCGGCGGGAGACGCCGGATCCGGAAGTGTTGCGAAAGTCACGGAATGGGAGGCTTGCGCCGCCTTTGTTCACGGTACGATGTCCGATATTCAGGATGCGTGCCGGACGACGCTGAAGCTGCCGCTATCGATTGCCATCAGCTCGGTCTGCTGCCCGTGGTCCACCGCGGCTGCCCAATATATGCGGCTGGAGCAGCTGCTTCAGCGGGGCTTCGGTCAGGATATGGAGATGCTGCTGTCCGACGCGGTGCCGGCTCCCTCTTCCCTGTCCCCCGAGTTGGCCTGTCTCACGAAGCAGGATATCGCCCTTCGGCTGAAGGCGGTCAAACAGCTGGAAGCCCTGCTGCTGGGCGGTCAGAAGGATGAATTTTTCGCTTTGTACGAGGACATTGCGGAAACCGCCCGGACGCTGCAGAAATTCCCCGCGTTCCAGCCGTTCCTGGTCGAGCTTGAGTACGCCTTCGCCTCCCTTTTTCTGTCTTACATGAACCAGTGGGGGCTGCTGGAGGCGGTAACCGCCTCCAGGGAGGCGGGAACGCTGCTTCACAGGGGAGTATTCGTATCGTGGGCGGAGACCGAGGAGTATTACCGGGAACTCTCCAGCCGGTTGTTTGCATTGAGGACGGGCGAGCAGCAGGACCGGACACAGAAGATTTTGACGATGGTGAATCAATATATCGAGCAGCATCTCGCCGAGGACCTGTCGCTCGACAGGTTGGCCAACCATGTCTACCTGCATCCGACCTACCTGTCGCGCCTGTACAGGCAAATGACGGGTACCCGGCTGTCCGACCGAATTAAAGAGCTGAGACTGAAAAAAGCCAAGGAGCTGCTGGCCGCTCCCCGGCTAAAAATTCATGAAGTATCGGCCAGCGTCGGATTCGAGTCAGCCCATTATTTCACCAAGGTGTTCAAGAAGGAGCTGCATATGACACCGCAGGAGTTCAGGGACCGCTGCTGCACGGAACAGAATTAGCTGTGCCGTGTACGGACCACTTTCTCAAGCGTGAAAGGATTTCCAGAACTCCCCTTCCGTGTCGATGATATCCCTGATCTGCGCAAAAGGAATCGTAAAGGTCGGGAACCCCGCGACGTATGGAGCGATCTCATAGGGCTCGAAATATAAATGGAGTGCATCATCAGTCACATAAAACGGCTGGTCCGGCCGTATGCCGGTATAGCTGCCCGGGAATACGTACGAATATTGCGGGTCCTCCCTGATTTGTTTGCCGACTATATCGCTTAGTACCTTCACATAGTCGCTGCCTGGCTTAAACAGGTCCTTTAGCGCATACATACGGCCATTGGTCAGATTCAGGATCGCATATGTTTTCGTTGGCATGCCGTGGGCGGCGCCAAATGGGAAATTATAGCCATTCAGTACTAGCTCCAGCAGCTTCTGTTTGTAAAACGCGACATCGAAATCGCCGGAATATGAATAATCGAGTTTTTTGCTGGCGGGAACCGGCTTGACCTGGGACATTTCCTTCAGCTTGGCGTTAACGGTCCGCTGCGCGGCTTGATTTGCCATCCCTTCAACTTGCGGGTAATAGACGAGATAATCCGCATTTGGCTTATATTTCTCCTCTTTCACAAGGTAAGGAGGCTGGAGCGGGATAACCTTATTTTGCTGCCAGACGACGCGTCCGGCACGGGTCAAATAAGACAGCCGCTGATCGACGAATGCCTTGATCAGGCCGTTCTCTTCCAGTGTAAGCGTACCGCTGCCCTCCACGCGCGGATAACCCGGCGCAGGCTTGCCACTGCGATCGATAAAATACGTTTGCTTCGCGTCGTAGACCGAGGCCAGACCGTCCTTGAAATTGGAAACGTCATTATACAGGAAGTCCGACAGCCGTTGGCCGTTCCAGTCGGCGATGGCGAAGACCGAGCCGACGAAGGGCTGCTCGGGGTCGACTGCCCGGCCGAGCGCCAGCCGCTCATCTCCCAGATCCCGGATGTCGTTGTACTCAGGCTTGACAATGAAGGCTCCCTGCTTGTCGATGACACCGTAGCTCGATTTGTAATCCTCAGCCGTATTGACAATGGCCCGGCCGTCATGGAATGCAAATGCCGACGAATAGGACGGCTGGATCACGACAGTCCCTCGCTCGTCGATATAGCCGTATTTGCCGGCGGATTCCTGTTGGAAGGCGAGCAGTCCGTCGCCGAGCGGTCCCACATAAGCATACGGATAGGTGGCGAGTCTGCGTCCGTCCGGCCCAATGAGCGCATATTCATTGTCCTTGATTTTTACAACTGCCTTACCAGCTGCAAAATCATTCGCTTCCTCGAACTGCGCCGGAATCGCTTCGTTCCCCCGGGAATCCAGATAGCCGTAAAGACTGATGCTGCCATCGGCATCGCCGCTGCCGCCGCCTTCTGTGACATAGAAGACCGTTCTCCCGTCCTGCATGTCCGCGATAAACGGGTACGCCCGCTTTGTCAGCACCGTTCCTGTCTCGTCGATCAGCCTGAACCCCTGGCTGTCGATTACCGCCGCCCGGTCTTCCGAGAACGGGCTGATCGAATCATAGACAGGCTTCGCAACGTAATTCGATGATGTGTCGATAACGCCGTAGCTCCCATTCTCGCTGACGATTGCGAGGCCATTCTGCTGGAAATCCCGCGCATCGTCGTACAGGGGGAGAATCGTCATCCTGCCGCTGCTGTCAATATAGCCCCATTTCATCCCGCCCACCGTTTTGAGCGATGCCGGGAACAATCCTGCCGCCCGCGGCATGTTCATCAGCTCCAGCATCTGCCTGATGTTCCGCTCAAGCGCAAGCAGCGCCTCGCGGGAAGGATAGGGCTGGGTGAAGCCGAGCGCCCTTCGGACAGACACCAGCGCATCCTGCGGCATGCCGGCGCGGTACTGCGCATCAGCAAGGTAATACCAGTAAAACGGGTATTCCGGATACTGCCGAGTCATTCGCTCGTAGTAGCGGACGACCCCCGGGAAATAATAAAAATATACATCCGGCGCGGGCACGAACCTCCCGTTGCCCCACCTCAACACCTCGACGCGGTATGCCTCCCCCGTGTCGTGGATCCAGAGCGCGATTTCCGCTTTGCCGTCACGCCCGTCAAGGCCCGGCATATCCATCACTTCCAGATAGCTGAAGTTCATATCGGCGGGAGCCGCATCCTTCAGCCCTTCCCGCGTCCACTCGTAGACCGACAGCTTTGACCAGATCGAACCGATCTGCCAGCCGACGATCAGATTGTTCAGGCCTGGTCTCATGACGGGCGCCGCCGTCAGCAGCGTTACGCCGTATCCCTGCCCTTTCACATTCGCGGCAATCTCCCACATGCGGTCCCGGGATTTCAGCACAAGCAGGTAAAGCTCCCCATTCAGACGGTAAACAGCTGCGATTTCCGGTACCCGATCCCCGGTTAAATCGGCAGCGTATACCGCCGCATGCGCAGCAGGCCCATTGATCATCATCAGTTCCGCACCCGCCGGCAAATGGGCCATGGCGATCTGCGTCAGCTGCGGTTCGTTAACGGCCATGTCAGCATCCTCCCCTATTCCCGCATTCTTCGCCTAATGGTATGCAGTCTGTCGGCAGATATGCTTGCTTGCGGAGGAAACATGTTCAAATCCTTTTCGTTTCTGCGGCTGCTTGTATTCCCCCTCTTCTTATGGAGCTGAAAAAAACGTATCCCCGCACCGGATTCGAATCCGGTGCGGGGATACGTAAAATCTCTTTCTACATTAAAAAATGGAATCGTTTGTCACTGCTTCTGAAACAAACGATTGATGATCACGGCTGCCTGCGCTCTTGTGGAAGGCTCCTTCGGAGCGAATCTGCCGCCGCCCATCCCTTCAATAATCCCGGATTGCTGCATGGCGTCTACAGCTTCTGCCGCATAAGCCGATATCTTGGACCGGTCGGCAAATGCAGCGGCCGCCGCTGAGGCTTGTAATTCGATTTGCTGCAATTCGGCTATTTTATAAACCATTACCGCCATATCCTGCCGCGAAACAGGGTCATTCACGCCAAAGCTGCCGTCTGTCCTGCCCTTGACGATCCCGAGTTTCTGCGCCGACGTGACTGAATCGGAGTACCAGTGCTTCTCCTTCACGTCCCGGAATGTGGACGCCTCGCCTGGCGCAGCAAGATCGAATGCGCTCATCAGCATGGTGATGAATTCCGCTCTTGTAACTGCCGCCCCCGGGTTGAAGTTTCCATTCCCGTCTCCGTTAATGATTCCTCTTGCCGCCAAAGTCTCAATAGCGTCAATTGCCCATTCGCTTTTCTTGAGGTCTCCGAATGAGATATCCGCATATCCGACCGCGTATTTACTGAAATGCTCCGCTTTAAATTCAACACTGCCGGCTGCCGGATTATATTTGCCGTTTTTGATGATAGTCAAATCACCCTCATCATTGATGTAATACACGATGATCTTGTTGGGATTTTCCCCGGTCATCAGCTTGTAGGCAATAGCAATCTGCATTTCGTCCCCGTTAAATCCGGTTATAGGCTGCCCGTCCAGGGTCAAGCTGAAATCGTAGACCGCATGGTCGCCAATCCGCTCTTGTACCGCTGCAGGAAGACTGTCTTTGCCGACCCTGGCAACCGTGAGCCGCAGGCTCGAACCCGCCGTCCCTTCTTTGCCGGCAAACAGGCTGGTCAAGAAGGATAGAGTGGTGAACCCCATATCGACTTTGATCGTATCGATGGCATCATCTCCAGCCGCCAGTATGGGCTGATACGGGATATCCACCTTCACTTCCCTGGCATTATCCAAATCGGCGATCTCGATGGTGAGTGTCTGGGCAGAGGAGTCCAGCATTGCAGCCTCCATGTCCGCCGCTCTCAATTGTATGACCGCATCACCGTTCGCATCGATGACAGGCTGTACCTTGATCATTCCTTTACCGACCGAATAGGCCGGCGCTGCTGCCCATGGTGAGGGGAAACCAGATGGCTCCTGTCCCCCGCTGCCATCGTCGTGATTATCGTTATTGTCATCGTCACCGTCATCGTCATCATTGCCGTTGTTATCGTCATTGGCCTTTGCCGGTGTGCCGGTTACTGTAATACCGGCAGACCTGTTTCCAGTCAGATCGACCGTACTGAGCTTAAATGTGTAGCTGGTGCCGTTCGTAAGGCCGGAAATAACGGCGTGTTCCGCTCCTTTGGCGGCATACACGGCATCGATGACGGTCCCGTCCGCCGATTCAATTCTAATCTTCTCCAAATCGCTGTCGCCCGGATCTGTCCAGGATAGCGCGAGTTGCCCGTCGCCTTCGGCGACAGCGGCACCCGTTACCTCTCCCGGAGGCGTCGTATCCGGCAGATCTCCGGTTTTGACAAGGGTAATGTTATCCAGATAACCCCAATAATCCGCGCTGGCCGATGCCGAAAAAGCAACGGTCACCGTCCCGTCCGTCACGCGGATTCCCGGAATGCTGAAGCCGCCCCAGATATTATGCCAATCGGCTCCGGCCTGGCCCTGATTGATAATGTTCGCTGAAGCCCCTCCGGATGGCGTTTCGGCCCTGAGCTTCAATTCGGCAACGCCGGGATCGTTCACCGCTCTGCCGGCGTCGTCGATCACCATATTGCTTTTTCCTGCTGAACGCGCCGTCAAGGTATAAAACCCGTTCGGCAGTCCATTTACCTTCTGCGACAGCGTAAAAGCATACGCGTCCTTCGACCAGTAATCGAAGTAGCCGGTTCCGGCATAAACCTTGCCGTCCCCTGTCTCGCGGATCGCGTCAAAAACGCTGGAGTCTTGGATGGAGCCTGCAGCAGCTCCCGTTAACGTCCACGCACCGAGCTGGCCTTCCCGTTCAAATCCGCCATCCGGTATCAAGCCTTCCGCGTTGCCGTCCGTCTTCAAACTGAACGTGCTTGCCGGACTGTTCGTATAACCGGGCTTGGATGCCATCGCTTTCAATACCGTGTTGGCGGCAATCGCAACCGGCCCCGTATAAACAAGCGTCGTGCTGGTGTTGCTGGCATAACCCGGTTCGCTTCCGTCCGTCGTATAGTAGATCACGGCACCTTCCGTCCCGCTGGACAGCGTAACCTTCGAAGGAACAGGCAATGCCGCTTCCGCCGGGAGAGCCGCATCCCCGATAGAAGCTGTTACCGGCTTCGCCTGTGTCTGTGGATCTGTACTGGTCGGCAGGCCGAAATAAAAATCGTCGACATCTCCCCATGCTCCCGCAGCTCCATTGAGATTCACGCCGACCGTGACATGTCCGGAGGTAACCGGAACCTGCAGACTGTATGGTTTGAAATTGTTCCAGCCAGCCGGCACAGCGTCGATCTTCATCATCGCCGAAGGATCGCTTGCATCATACCCCACAGCGTACAGATAGGGAACCGCCGCGTCGCTCAGAGCATCCCCGTCCACCCATGCGGAGAAGGTATAGGTAGCATTAGCGACATTAAGGGTTTGCGACACCGTGGCGTCGCTAAAAGCCGAATCGCTCCAGTAATGGATCGCACTCGTGCCGGAGCGTGGCGTCGAGCCTGCTCCTTGAGGTGCTCCGATGGAAGGACTGGATACCGTCCAACCGGCGGACCCGCTCTCAAGTCCCGGATTCATCAGCAGATTCGGCGGCTGCGCAGAATGCACCGTAATCACAGCCGAGGCTGCCCGCGTCTCGGAGCCGATCGTTCCATAAGCCGTATAGACACCGGGTTCCGCCGTATTGACTGCTGATGTGTCCCACGCCGATACCGCAGCGGGTTTGTAACGACCATCGCTGTACTGCCCCTGTACGGAAGAAGGCAAACTCAGAACCCCGCCTGCCTCCATGGTTCCGTAATACGGGTCCGCAGCGACAAATACCGGCGCGGGAGCGGCAGCTGTCCCCCGAACGAGATTGAATACATCGATAGATGACAGCGCTTTCCCCGTGTAATCGAACAATGCCTGATTTTCCCATCCGCTGCCCTGTCCGGCAATCCAGCCCGTGTCGTTGCCTGGAAGCCAGTCTGCTCCCCAGTAGAACAGACCCAGCCCCTGATTGCCTGGCACATTTGCCAAATTGTTGATGACATCGCGAATGGCTGCCGCCTGGCCCTGCGGCGTAGGGGTGTAGCCTGCCGTATAAGCGCTGCTTTGATCAAAGTTATTGATCGTCTCGTCTCCCGGCTCAAGCGTCCAGGCATAAGCCGTCTCCGCCACGATGACCGGTTTGCCGTACCGGCTTGCCAACGTATTCATAATAACAGCATTTTGCTCTGTCGTTCCGTGCCAGAATGGATAATCGGAGATGCCGATCAGGTCAAAATCGACCGCTGTACCGCCGGTTGTCCAGGTGTCCAGATTCCAGGTAAACGTGCCTGTGCTGCCGCTGGAATTCCCCGCGATGTGGATCATGATTTGAATGTCCGGATCAACCGCTCTCACCGCTGCGGATGCTTTCTGGAGAAAAGGCGCCGCTTTCTCTGCGGAATCGCCATCCGGCCAGAGCAGCCCTCCGTTGATCTCGTTGCCGATCTGCACCATTTCCGGGAGAACGCCTTCCGCTTCCATCGCGGTCAGCACATCGTATGTGTAGCGGTATACATCCTCCTGCAGCACGGTCCCGCTGTGATTGGCCCAGGCCTTTGGCTTATTTTGCTTGCCGGGATCAGCCCAGAAGTCGCTGTAATGAAAATCCAGCAAAAGCTTGATCCCGAGCGCCTTTGCCTGTTTGGCCATGGCGATATCCCGGGCCAGATCATTGTTCCCGCCGCCGATCGGCTGACCGAACGCATCAGTCGGATCGTTCCAGATCCGCAGTCGGATATAGTTGACGCCGTGCTTCTTCAGCACCTGCATGGCGCTCATTTCCGTACCATCGGTATCGTAAAACTTCCGGCCTGCTTTTTCGAGCTCATAGAGCTCGGAGACATCCGCTCCCATGATAAAATCGCTTCGCTGTCCGTTCTGCAGTCCCGGGACCGGGTCCACCGAGACGGTGCCTGAAGCCGGCTGTGCCGCGAAGCCCGTCATCGTTCCCACTGGATAACAAGAAAGAATAATGAAGAAAACGAGCCATTTTGCTGCCAGGGAACGATAAGATATTCTGCTTTTCATATACATTTTTCAGCTCCCGTCAGATTATTGTTTAGTCACTTTTCACTCATTCGCTAAGTGCGTTCATGGAGGAGAGCGCTGCTTCGTTTCAATACCCGGGAAGCATACACAGGAAGCGTAAGCTTCATTAAGACGGGCTCTCCCGTCTCAGCATCGGTGTAAGCCTGATCCAATTTCAGCGTCCGCTCCTCTCCCGAGAAATTAAGAAGAAACACAAAATCATGCTCCCCGTCGGAACGAAGCTGTGCCGATACGCCTCCAGGCAGCTCGATATCCATCGCGCGTCTTACGCCCGCATCCGATACCAGCTTTCCATATAACCCGTCATAGAACGCCGGATCATTAACGCGCGCCGCCAGATAGTAAGCCTTGCCTTTGCCCAGCGTATTAACCGTTAATGCTGGCCGTCCGGCATAGAAATCTTCCTTATACTGGCCAAGAATATCTGCGCCTTCGGAATGGATCAGCTCGCAGATTTCATGAACTTCGAAGGAACCGGCCAATCCGAGTGCGTTCCCGGGCGTCATGACGATGCCATTGCGGTCGTGATCATGCAGTCCTTCAACCTCCTCCGCCCAGATGCCGAGCGTCTTGCGCAGCGGACCGGGAAAGCCGTTCAGGTGGCACAGGTCGTTCTCGTTCACAATGCCAGACCAGTAGGTGACGAACAGCGTGCCGCCATCCAGAACGAAACGCTCCAGCAGCTCCCCCGTCTCCTCGCGTAGCAGATAGGCCATAGGCAGGACAAGCAGCTTATACGCGGAGAAGTCATCCCCTGAGCCGATAATGTCAACCGGAATGCCTTGTCTCCACAACGCCCGATACTGCTGCATCACCGTCTCTTCGTAATGGATGCCCTGATTTCGCGGCCCCTGGGCATCGTTGACCGCCCAGCGGTTATCCCAGTCGAACAGGATGGCCGCTTCCGCCGGAACATCAGTGCCGATCAATTCCGATAAATGCGACAGCGATTCTCCCAGCGAGGCAACGTCCTTGAACACGCGGGTATGCTCATGCCCGACATGATCCACGACCGCGCCGTGAAATTTTTCACTGGAGCCCCGGCTTTTGCGCCATTGAAAATACTGAACCGTGTCCGCGCCGTGCGCAACGGCCTGCAGCGAAGACAGTCTGTGCATCCCGGGCCGCTTCAGCTTGCTGACAGGCTGCCAGTTCGTCTGGCTCGGCGTGCTTTCCATCAGCATGAACGGTTTTTGCTTCAAGGAACGGAATAAATCGTGATTGAAGGCAAACCATGAAGCAACATTGTCCTCTGCGGGCGACTCATGCCATGTCGGATATGCATCCCACGATATGACGTCCACCGCTTTCGCAAACTCGCGGTAATCCAGCCCGTCGAACAAATCCATCATGTTTGCCGTACAGGGCAGATCGGGATTGACCGCTTTCAGCGGATTGATTTCATGCAGGTAGAAATCGATCGTCTGATCGCTGACGAACCTTCGCCAATCGAGATTCTGCCCGTGCACCATGGTCTCGCCATGCGGTGCGGGCGATTCGATCTGCTGCCAGGATGTATACGTATGGCTCCAGAAGGTCGTCCACCACGCCTGGTTCAGCGCTTCGAGAGAGCCATATTTCCGCTTCAGCCATTTCCGGAAAGCATCCTGGCAATAATCGCAATGACATTCGCCGCCGTACTCATTGGAAATATGCCAGCCAATAACCGCCGGATGAGCCGAATACCGCTCCGCCAGTCTGGCATTCATGATGCTCACCTTCTCGCGGAAGACCGGTGACGTGTAGCAATGGTTGTGCCTGCGCCCATGCAGATTTCTCCGGCGGTCCGCTCCGACGCGAAGCACCTCCGGATACTTCTCCGACATCCAGGCCGGCCGGGCGCCGCTTGGCGTCGCCAGCCAGGCGAATATGCCGTTATCGGCGAAAGCATCCAGCACGTTATCCAGCCAATCGAACCGGAATGTCCCCTCCTCCGGCTCCAGCATAGACCAGGAGAAAATGCCTACCGCCATGACATTGCATTGGGCCAGCTTCATTAGACGAATATCCTGCTCCAAAACATTCTGATCGTGCAGCCATTGGTCCGGGTTATAATCCGCACCGTGCATGAAGACCGGCAGCTTGCTGCTGATCGGTGGAAATTTCTTGTTCATCCTGTTTCATCTCCCAAGTCCTGTAGTCGTCAAAAAGAAGGAGAGGTCGGTTCCCACCTGCCTCTCCGTCTGCTTGCAAATATGATTACTGCTGCCCGGCAAGGAACGCGTCAATTTGACTTTGCAGCTCCTGCCGGATCTTGTCGATACCGGCTGCTTGCAGCTGCTTGATCAGGTCGGCCTGGCCTTTATCCAGATCCTTGATCAATCCGTATTCCAGCGGAATCGAGTAACGGAGCATAACGTTGCCTACGTTGGCCACTTCATTCTTCACCTTGGCATTATCGAACACGAAGGTCTCCAGCGGAAAGTGATACACCTTATCCTTCCAGCCGTTGGCGATATCCGTTGCTTCCTGAGGAAAGGTTGCACTCGTGCGGTTTAACGGCGAATTCCAGCCCCAGTTGGAGAAATTAGTATAATTGGCCGCATTCGGACCGGGCTGGAACTTGTCGTCGCCTACCGGATCGTAATGCTTGCCGGTAATGCCGTACATCGTCAGATCGTGAATTTCCTTATCGTTCTGGAGGAGGTCGATCAGCATCAGTGCGCGCTCCGCGTTCTTGGATGTGGCATGGACAGCCATCCCGTTCTGAGTCGAGATCGAGCCGATTTTCTTCTTATCCGGCGTCAGATCGGCAATAGCTACCTTAACTCCCTGCTCGTCCTGGCTCGCTTCCTCCACGTTGGCAGCCACTGTGCCCAGATTCTGCGCATAGGACGCCGTCTTGCCTGCTTTCATATCCTGCCATACGTCATTCTTGTTGCTGACCACATTCTTGGACCAGGCCTGATTATCGGCCAAATCTTTATAGTACGTCAGAAGCTGCTTGAATTCCGGCGTATCGTATACGTTGAATACCTGACCTTTGGCATCGTCCAGTTTATAAGCCAGCGGGATGTCGTAGTTGACCAGGTTCCAATCATTCTGCTGCTCCAGCAAAATTTGGTCGAGCTCATGCCATTTCCAGCCGTCAGCCGGTTTGGCGCCGTAAGCGTTGATGCCCTTCTCATTAGCTGCAATCGCTTTCAAATAAGCGGCAAATGTCTCCGGGCTGTTCACCGGTTCGAGGTTATATTTCTGGCGAAGATCGTCGCGTATGAGGACGACCTTGTCGGTCACTTCCTCGTTATTGTTTGGCACCATGTAAAGCTTGCCGTTTACTTTCGCCTGATCCCAGGAAACCTTGGGCATCGCCTCCCACGTCTTCGGCGCATACTTGGAAAGCATGTCATCCGTCAATTCCAGGAAACCGCCTTTTAAGGCCTGATCATTGTAGAACGCCCAGTTTGCGGTAAAGGCAAGATCGAAATCCTCGCGTGCCGCAAATTTCAGCGGGTACTTCTGCTGCCAGTCTGCCCAGTCCAGAAACTCGGCTTCGACCGTTGCGTTGATCCTGGTCTTCAGCAGCGTATTGAGCTGGCCAAATACCTCGTCATAATCCGCCGGCTTGGCCCCGATGAGAAGCAGCTTCAGCTTGACCTCGGAAGTTGTATCCGGCTGCCCGTCAGCTGCATTGGCTTGACCCGCTGCATCCCCGGCTGCGCTGTTTTCCGTGGCGTTTTCCTTATTGTTTTCCGCACCGCTTTGTTCCGTATTGCCTGTATTCGCTGTTTTCTGGTTGTCGCCTCCGCATGCGCTTAACACCACCGCCATTACAAGCATAACGGCGAGCAGAAGCATGACATGTTGTCCCTTTCGTTTCACGATTGAAGTCCCCCTTATTCATTATTCGTATATTGATAACCAGGTTTCCCTGAGGTCATCCTTTAACGGAGCCGACCGTAAGCCCTTGCACAAAATAACGCTGGATAAATGGATAGGCAAGTATAATGGGCCCTGTTGCGACAATGGTCATCGCCATCTTCAGGCTCTCCGTCGGCAGATTGATATTGATGGCCGCGCCGGATTCAAGCATGGCTCTGCGCATTCCGTCCATGTTCCCGAGCATCCGGTATAAATAGTACTGGAGCGGCATCAGGTCGGAGTTGGAGATAAACAGAAGCGCGTTATACCAGTCGTTCCAGTAACCAAGCGCGATGAAAAGACCGATGGTGGCCAAAGCCGGCTTGGAGAGCGGAACGATGAGGCGCATGAAAATGAGGAAATCTCCCGCTCCATCGATTTTCGCGGATTCCGTGATGGCCTCCGGTATGCTGCTCATGAAGCTTTTCATGACAATGATATAAAAAACGTTAAGCAGCATCGGCAGAATGAGAACGATCAGCGTATCCTTCAACTGCAGGTAATTCACAATCATCAGATACCACGGAACGAGACCGCCGCTAAACAACGTTGTAAAGAAGAAGAAGAACGAGAATTGGGAACGCCACTTGAAATCCTTGCGGGAGAGCACATAGGACGTCATGGCGGTCAGGAACAAGCCGAGCAGCGTTCCAACCGCAGTAACAACGAGAGTTACACCATACGCCTTAAGCATTTCTGCCGGATACCTGAATAATATGCCGTATGCTTCAGTAGAAAAATCGCTGGGGAAAAACGAGTATCCGTTTTCAATAATTTTGCTTTCTTCGGTAAGTGACGAAGCAATGACCATGATAAATGGCAGAATGCAGAGCACCGCCAGCACAGCGAGCACAGAATAGCCGATGATTGAAAGAAGCATGCGGTCCGTACGCATGCCGCGCCTGACTCCTGCCGCAGGCTTCGGCTTCATGTTGTTCAGTAGGGTAGAACTCATCGCCTGACCTCCTTTATTTAGAATAGTGCGCGGTCTCCATCGTATTTGCGGACCGCATAGTTGGCCAGCATAATGGTCCCGAACCCGAGAACGGACTGATAGAACCCGGCGGCAGCCGACATGCCGATTTCATTCGAGGTCGTGAGCGAACGGAACACGAAGGTATCGATCACATCCGTCGAGGAGAAAAGCAATCCGTTATTGCCGACCATGTTGTAGAACATTCCGAAGTCTCCGCGGAAAATATTCCCGATGGCCAGAAGCACGAGAATAATCAGAGTCGGATACAGGTTGGGAACGGTGATTTTCACGATTCGTTGAAAGATATTGGCGCCATCGATTTCCGCAGCTTCATACATTTCGGTATCGATGCTGGTGATGGCGGCCAAATACATCACGGATCCATATCCAAGCGTTTTCCAGGCGGATACGGCGACCAGAATAACCGGCCAGTAGGCGGAAGTGTTGTAAATGTCGACCGGCTCCATTCCGAGCCCCTTCAGCAGAACATTCACCGTGCCGACATCAAAGTTGAACAGGTTGTAGGCGATTGCTCCAACCACCACCCAGGAGATGAAGTAAGGCAGGAACAAGGCAGTTTGCATCAGCTTCCGAAACCACTTGCCAACAGCCTCGAAGAGCAGGATGGCGGCGCATATTTGCAGGACATTGTTCACGAGAATGAATGCGATGTTGTAAAGCGCCGTATTTCTCGTGACCCGCCATGCATCGCCGGAATCGAAGAAGAATTTGAAATTATCGAGTCCATTCCACGGGCTTCCGAAGATACCGCCGTCGTAGTTGAATTGTTTGAATGCGAGGACGATTCCCGCCATTGGCACGTAGGCGAACAGTATAAAGAACAATACAGCCGGCAACAGCATCAACAGCAGCGTCCTGTACTTGATGACATCGCCCCAGAAGGTCTGTCGGTTCATTCTTAATTCTCCTCTCGTTGTCTCTACTCTGTTCATTATAACGGGACTGCCCCCGATGCAGGATTCAGCGGAGCAACTAAAGCTAATACAAAATCCACGATTGCTTTGAATCTTATAATTCGACGTATAGTCAGAAAAATAGCCCGGAATCCGCCAAAGACCCGAGCCTCATCAAGCCAGTTCGTTATATCTTGTGTTTCTTCCGGTATTCTCCGGGAGTCATGCCCATGGATTGCTTGAACTGCCTGTTGAAGTAAATGATGTTCTTGTACCCCACCCGTTCCGCAATCTCGTAAATCTTGAGCGTCGGATCGGATAACAGCTCGCACACGCGGTTCGTCCGTCTTTCATTCAGATAATCGCTGAAATGGACGCCTGCCTCCAGCTTAAACAGATGTCCCAGGTAATTTGGCGTAAAATCAAAGTGAGCCGCCACCTCTTTCAGCGTAACCTTCTGCTCCAGCTTATCCTCGGCATACCGCATAATCTCGTCGATCAGTTTCCGTTTTTGTCTTTGCTTCTTCACATACAGCAGCTCGGACAATTCGAAGAAGCGTCGTCGCAGCCAGGACAGAATATCATGGACCGTTTCGGATTGAAACAGAATATCCGGCTGATGCGATTCCCATTTGAGGAGCTCGTACAGATTTTCGTTCATTTGCTGCATTTCGGCATGGAGCTTGGAGGTAATGCGGATGATCAAATCATACACGTCGTTCTTGTCGGCGAATTGTTTCCCTCTGCTGAACAGGTTCAGCAGGCAGTCATCGATGGCAACCAAATCGTAAATCATAATAGCCTGAAGCATCCGCTCGATCGTCTCATCCATACGCGAAGCCGGCTTGCCGTTGAATTCGGAAACCGTCACATCCCGGATCAGCCTGTTTTTGCCCAGAAGCCATTTGGCGCTCAGCGCAGCCTGCGCCTGCCTGTAGGATTCGTGCAGCTGCTCCTCGTCGTACGCATACGCGCCAACACCGATGGTTATCGTTAAATCCGCAGCCTGACGGATGGTTTGCAGCAGCTCTCCAAGGTATGTGAGAAATCGGTCTTCCTGACCGACAGCGATCAGCACGAAACGGGTATTGTGGGAAACAATAAATAGGCCGAGCGCCTGCTCGCGGACCATATCCCGGATCAGACTGATTACCTGACCTGTCAGAAGACGCCTGTTCTCTTCCCCCATATCGCGCGTCTTCCTCTCCAGATCGTCGATTTCGATCAAAGCGACGGCAGATCCGGCTTTCAGCAGCGGACTTAAGACGCCCCGGATATGCGTCTGCGCCTGACCCGGGGCGAGATCGTTGAACCAGCGCAGCAGCAGCTCTTCATTGACGAGTGAAAGCGTCTCCGTAAAAGAGCGGTTCCAATTCTGTTCCTGCTCCACCTTCTCGCAGAGAGAAAGGAGCATCTCGTAAAGCTCTTTATCCTTCACGGGCTTTAGCAAATAACCCGAAACATTCATCGCTATCGCTTCCTTGGCGTAGCCGAAATCCTCATGACCGCTGATGAACACAATCTTGACCTGCGGATTGATCGCCTTGGCCTGCCTGGCAAATTCGATGCCCGACATAATCGGCATCCGGATATCCGAAAGAATGATATCCACCTGCTCCTGCTTCATCAATTTCAAGGCGCTGAAGCCATTATTGGCCGTACCTGCCACGTTCAGGTCCAATCCGCTGCCGAGCACTCTGCGCCGCAGCCACTCCAGATCAACCGATTCATCGTCTACCAACAAGATGTTTAGACCCATAAGCCAGATTCCTCCTGCTGCTCTCGCAAAAATTTAACAGAAACGGATATACGATATTCCATTTATCATACCTTACCGCGCCGAAGTGCGAACACTGCGTTTTGCAATGATATACCATACAAAATCACGGCTGGGATGCCATGGCCGCCTCCTGCTCCGCTTCTTCGTCCATCACGATATGGGCCGGAATCAAAATGCGGACCGTCGTACCGGCCCCGTAGATGCTGGCCATCTGGATGCCATAGCCGCTGCCGTACCGCAGTTTGATCCGCTCGTTCACATTCTTGATGCCATAGCCGCCGGCCTGGCTCGGCCCCATCAGCAGCCGCCGGAGCTGGGCCGGCTTGATGCCGATCCCGTTATCGATTATCTTCAATTCGATTTGCTCGCCAAGCCTTCTGCCCGTGATCCGGATCGCTATCGTATCACCGAACCATGCGTGCTTGAATATATTTTCCACGAATGGCTGTAAAATCAATTTGACAACCAGCACATCCCCTATCGCAGGATCTATATCAAAGTATACGTTAAAGGCGTTGGCATATTTCACTCTCTGAATATCCAGATAGGTGCTCACTTGTTCGATTTCATCGCGAAGCGGAATATAGACTTTCCCTTGATTCAGCGTAAGCCGGTAGAATCGGGAGAGGCCCTGGACCATATCCGTGACTTTCCCGACCTCTCCCAAATTAGCCAGGCTGCTGATGGTCGACAAGGTGTTATACAGGAAATGGGGATTGATCTGGGCCTGCAGCGCCTCAAGCTCCGCCTGCTTCTTCTGAATCCCTTGTTCATACACGCTGTGTATGAGCGTCTGAATATTGGTTCCCATAATATTAAAGGCATCGGCGATTTGAACGAATTCATCATTTCCGGAGAAGCGGATCCGCTTCTGAAAGTTCCCTTCCTGAAAGGAGCGTACGAGTGTAACGATCCGCGACATCTTGCGTCCTGACAGCAGGGCGACAAGCAGACCGATACAAGCCATTGCCAGGAAGCTGATCGCGCATACCGCAAAAATAATTTTCTGCATCCTGCCCGCATCTTTGGTCAAATAAGAGGATGGAACCAGCGTTTCGATGACGTAATCCGATTCCGGAATGCTCTCATGCAGCGTAAGAAACGATCCGTCGTTCTCGTGCTCGCCGGCGCTTCCCTGCTGGTATATATTGCCGCCTGATGGCTCGTCGATAAGCCGCAGCGTAATCCCTTGATTAACGGGGAAGGCCGTGAAATTGCCAAGCAGATCATCCAGCGAAACCGTAATCCGGACATAGCCGATCACCGTATTATAATCGTTGTAGGACACCAGCCGGCGGATATGGGAGATATTGCCCAGCTGCCTGTCCGTATCGATTTGAAGCCAGATATTGTCCCTGCCGGAATCCTTGAAGGTGTGATACCATTCACTGTCTTTGATATCGTCGAACGAGAGGATATAATAATCGCTGTCCATGATGGGATCGGCCAGGTTGTCTCCTGAAACGATATTCAGATCGCTGTTCAGCGTGTACAGCATCAGGCGGATATGATTGCCGAATAATTGCAAAGGGGCTGTTATCTGGGGAACGATTTCATCCAGCATCGTGAGATAGATCTCAAGCGGCTCGCCCTTCTTCTGGAGCGCGCGCTGGAACGACAGGCTTCCGAAGAGGGTATCCGACATCCGCTGGATTTCGTCCATCTGATATCTGATGTTGTTCCTCGCCTGTTCCATGCCGGTCCGGATATTAGACTCCGCCATTTCCGTCCGTGACTGAATCAGCATGGAATACGAGATGTAACCGACAAGCACATCCGTCAACAGAACGAGCAGAAGATAGGGAATCATAGTCTTGTAGGTGAACGGCATGTATCTTTTCATCAGGCATCCCCAAATTCCCATACAAGTAAAAAGGGGCAACCCGGAGTTGTCCCTTTCGTATGATTTAATCAACCAAATACAATTTTAATTTAACATAGAGAAAATGACCTGTAAATCGTTTTCATTTCACTCTATTAATCCTGGACATCCTGATAATTCGTCCTACTGCATGTATAACGCCAAACATAGATGCAAGCATCAGCAAAATGAAAAAACTTGGCATAACCAGGAAGATCCGCTCCTCGTTCAGCACCCGTCCCCCAGCGATGAAAGACAGTATTTTCGGCAAACAGATGAACACTGCAAGCGGAACCAGGCGCAATAGGATATAGACCCAAGTTAACCATTTGGCGCGTTTTGTATATCTCTCCTCCCATTTTTTCATTCGAAAAAAGCTGTGGATTCCCAAACCAAGGATCACGACCGTGAGCAGTCCAATCAGAATTTCAAGGTTCTGCCCGGAGAAGAAGGTTTCCTTGGGCTGCTGTCCGCCCAGAATATCGGATAACCCCGCTGTGAAGGAAGAATAATTAACAAGCATGTTGAGACCGCTATTGAATAAGACAACGATTCCATATCCGCTTTCGGGCATAAGCACCTGATCCGCATAGTAAGTCCATAACAACCCATTGTGATCGATTTTAGAGCCATCCACGCTCCATCCCATTCCGTATGTACTGTCCGTTCCGGCCGGAGCGGAATGCATGGTTTCGATCCCTTCACTGCTGAGAAGCCGGACCCCTTCATACTTGCCGCCGTTAAGCTGCAGGATGAGCCAATGCGCCATATCTTCCACCGTAGAAATATTCCCCGCCGCCCCCTCAACAAACCAATCGGGTTCTTTCTTCACAACCGGTTTGCCATATAAGAAAATATGCCCGTTTGAGAACTGTCCGGCGGCCGAAGAGAACTGTCTGGTGCCGGCGGCGTCTGCCGTATGATCCATTTGAAGAGGTTGAAAGATATGCTTCTGCAAATATCCGGAAAAGCTCTCGTGACTCGCCACCTCGACGATGCGGGCTAATATCTGGTAGTTGGGATTATGATAATGAAATTGCTGTCCGGGATCGCTCGCGAGTTTGACGTTTTTGAATCGGGCGATCGATTCTTCCAGGGTGCCCGGCTGCTTGCGAAATGCCATTTCAGGAAAAACGGAGTCGGCCAATCCGCTTGTTTGATTCAACAGCTGGCGCACGGTAATTTCCGATCCGCGAGGATCATCCACCTTAAATGTTGGGATATAGTCCGTAATGGGTGCATCCAGGCTGACTTCCCCTGCTTCCACCAGCTGCATCACGGCTAATGCGGTTATCGACTTGCTTAAAGAAGCAATGGCGAACGGGGTGTTTACTGTAACCGGCTCCCCATTCCCTGATTGTCCAAATCCCTTGGCATAGACGATCTGGTCATCGTGGACGATTGCCACGGCCAGTCCGGGAATATTATTGTTATCCATCCGGGACTGAATGAAGCGATCGATCCGTGCTGTCTTGATGTTCGTTTCGGCATATGCCGAACCAGGATGGAAGCCAATTAATCCTCCCAGTATGGCGATCATGGCGATCACTTTCATAAAAGCCGCAAATCCCAGTTTGTTTATCATTGTCTTTTCGTACCTCCTCTATGTAATATCTTCATTATCAGAGGCAATCCATAAGAAATGATAAAGCGAAACTTAAGAAAGGCTTAAGCTGTTATTTAGCCGTTCTTCTACAGGTATATATCAAGAAAAAAGCCTCCCGTTGGGAGGCTCAATGATCACGAATTGTTTGTTAATGTCTTCTTCACGACCCCGGTCAGACGATCCAGGTTTTCTTCATTCGCTTGGCCGACAATATGTTTTAACTTGTTCAGCTCCTCCGCCGTCTCAAACCGCTGATTGAAGGTTATTCTTGTTTTGCCGTTCAGGTTCTCGAAATCTGCGATTATCTGAAACCTGGGAGCGACATGTCGTAAAATAATGCGTTCGGGGCTGCTGATCTCTAAAAAGATGCATTCATTGGGGTAGTTTTTTCCATCCGGGCCATGCATCATAAATTTCCAATGCCCACCCGGCCGGAGATCGAATTCCTGAAATGTATTCGTAAAGCCTTTAGGGCCCCACCACTCAGCCAGAAGCTCTGGCGTGGTCCAGGCGCTGAAAACATTTTCGCGCGGTGCATCGATGATGCGCGTATGCACCGATTCGCTTGTGCCTGCGTCCTTATCTGCATTTGCGCTATCATGAATATCTGACATTTTTGAACCCCTCCGCTTCCATATTTGTACTCGTTTCCTTAAATCCCCTACTCGCTTCGAAGCATGTCGCCAAGCTTGTCCAGGAAGTCATGCGTGCCCTGCTCCCGCTGGGCCGGTGAATCATGGCCATCCAGGTAGACGCCTTGCTCGGTGTAAATCAGCCGTGTTCTGGAATCGGCAGGTTCCACTTCGACGGTTACCACGGAGACTGATATTCGGGTCTCGTCCTGATCCAGAGAATAGGTATAGACAATTCGCTGTCCCGTTACGATTTCCTGATAACAGGCATCGTAACTGTAAACCGGACCACCGGGCGGCCCTCCACGAGTGCTTTCCCGTCCTCCTACCCGAAAATCAAACTCGGCGGCCCTTTGAAACCACTGCGCTTTCGTCTCGGCATCTGCCCATGCGGCAAATACCCGCTCCGGCACAGCATCGTAAGTACGTTCAATAACGAAAGTCTCATGCTTGGCAGATCGTTCGTTCATCCGTTTATCCTCCTTTATTCGCGCTGACTATTGAGCGGTACCCTTACTATAAAACATGACGCTGCGTAAGGTGCAAGTGTTATTTGAAAGATATAAGCCACATAGTCTTTGATGTCTTCGTATCCACGATTATAAAGGATAATTATATCATGGACAATTTTGTCCACAGCGCCGCATACACCAATTGAAGCGATGCCGCTATTGGTCGGCATTTGGCCGTGTAGGAGAATATAGGGCGGAAGATTTCAATTTAACGGCAAAAAACCGGGACATCCGCCCCGGGTGTGTTCCTTCATCAGATCTGCCATCAGAGATGGCTGGACTCCCCTCCGTCCACGACCAGAGATGCCCCTGTTATGAACGAAGCTTTGTCACTGGCCAAAAAAGCGACCGCTTCTCCAATTTCTGTCGCTTCGGCTATCCGTCCGAGCGGTATATTCCGGCTCATTTCCTTTTCCTTATCCGCCTTCTGTTCCGCCGTTAAACCGGCCAACCAACGGTGTGTGTGGGCATTTCGCGTCAAGCCAGGCAGCACAGTATTGACCCGGATGCCGTAACCCGCGCATTCCAGCGCGACGGTTCTCGCCAGCGCCACAACCCCGCCCTTGGCGGCGGCATAGGCAGCATGAATCGGTCCTGTTTGCATAGCATGCACGGAGGAAATATTGACAATCGCTCCTCTGGTCGCCTGCTGCTTCATAATCGGCAGCACCTTCTGCACCCCGAGGAAATGGCTCCGAAGGTCCGCTGCCATCACGCGGTCCCATGCTTCAAGTGTTGTATCCCCAATGGATTTATAGAAATGGGTACCGACATTGTTTACCAGAATATCGACGGCGCCCCAGCGCTCCAGCGTCCGATCCACAACATTCTGAATATCGGCTTCCGCGCACACATCGGTGCGGATAAACTGGACACGAGCGCTGTCATCTGCCAGTTCGGATACCGCTTGTTCTCCCTGCTCCTGATTAATATCCGCAATCGTGACGCAGCAGCCTTCCCGGAGCAGCACCTCGACAATGCCTCTGCCGATGCCGGCCGCACCTCCGGTGACAAGTGCCACCTTTCCTCTCATATTCTTACCTCCCCTTCCTGTGCTTACCAGTCGGCTACGGAGCCGTCGTCCGCGTGAAACCAGCGCGGAGTATCCCAATCGCCGGTATAAAGCTTGTCCTGGATGGCCTCTTCATCAATCTCGATTCCAAGTCCGGGAGCGGTCGGAGTCTCCAGATAACCGTCCTTGACGACAAACGGCTTCTTCAGATAACCTTCGCCGAGCTCGCCATGCTCTTGAGCCAGGAAATTTGGCACATTCGCCGACAATTGCAGGCTGGCTGCAAGATTGACCGGGCCAAGCGGATTGTGCGGGGCGAATCCCGCGTAATACGTTTCGGCCATCGCCGCAATTTTCTTGCCCTCCATAATGCCTCCGCAGTGAGCCAGATCCGGCTGCAGAATCGCAGCAGCCTGCTTCTCAAGCACCTCGCGGAACGCCCATTTGGTGAACAGCCGCTCACCTGTTGCAATCGGGATCGTCGTTGAACGGGCAATCGTCACAAGCGTATCCACATTCTCAGGCAAGCAGGGCTCCTCAATGAAAACAGGCTGGAATTTCTCCAATTCCTTGATCAGCCTAATCGCCAGTGCCGGACCGAGTCTTCCGTGGAAATCAATGCCTAGGTCGCAATCATTTCCAATAGCATCGCGGATAGCCTCGATCCGCTCCACTTCACGGTTGATCCAGCTGGGGTTCTCCATTACATGGGCTCTGCCGTCGATTCCGGTCTTGACCATCGTGAAGCCCTGAGTGCGCCACTTCTTCGCATTTTCGTAAGCCTCCTGAGAGGTCGATCCCCCAATTCCCTTGTACATGCGAATACGGTCGCGCACCGCTCCGCCGAGCAATTGATGCACGGGCACGCCGAGCGACTTGCCGAGAATATCCCACAGCGCCTGTTCGATGCCGCTAATCGCGCTGGTCAGAATCGGACCTCCACGGTAGAACGTTCCCCGATACATGGCCTGCCATAAGTGCTCGATCCTGCGGGGGTCCTGACCGATCAGATGCGGTTCCAGCTCCTTTACCGCCATCTCAACTGTCCGCGATCTGCCCTCGACAATTGCTTCTCCCCAGCCATCAATGCCCTCGTCAGTCGATATTTTCAGGAATGTAAATCTCGGGCGCAGATGAAACATCTTGATTCCGCTGATTTTCATCACATAATCCTCCTTGGTATCTTCCTGTTCGCTTCAACCAGAGTGGGAGAGATATCGCATACTGCAGCGATTTCAAACCGGTCCGTCATCGATTGGAGCACAGGCAAATGAATGACCTGGGCAACTTCACAAAAGTCCGATAATACCAAGCTCGACTTTTGTGCTCATGCCGAACCTTCTTAACCTTTGACGCCAGAGAAGCTGACGCCTTTCTCGATATATTTCTGCGATGTCATGAACACGATCAGCAGCGGGATCATGGAGACGAACGAGCTGGCCATGATCATGTTCTGCTGTACGCCGCTCCTGTTCTGCAGATCGTTGAGCGCAACGGTAAAGGTCCAGTTGACCGGCAAATTATTGACGACAAGCGGCCATACGAATTCATTCCAGACGGGGATGAAGGTCATCACCGCCACGACGGTAAAGACGGGAATGGACATCGGAACGACAATTTGGGTGAAGGTCCGGAATTCTGAAGCGCCGTCCACCCGCGCCGCCTGAATAAGCTCTTTGGATACTTGGTCGAAAAAGCCTTTGAACAGGAAGATGACGATCCCCCATGCCGTATGCGGCAAAATAACGGCAAGCAGGCTGTTTACCAGACCCAGGTCCTTCATCAGCAAATAAAGCGGCAGGAGAAGCGAGATATCCGGGATCATGATCGTCGCCAGGAAGAACATGATCCAGAAAAACTGCCACCGCTTGCTTCTAAGCAATTGCGAGAGCGTGTAGCCTGCCAGGCCTCCCAGCAGGAGCTGGAGGGCTACGCTCGACACCGTAATAATGGCGCTGTTCAGAAAATATCGGAAAAAGCCAAGCGGGCCGGCCACATCCTGAGCCAGCTTATTCAAGGACAGATAGCTGTCGAACATCCGCAGCCAGTTGGAGTTTTCCTGAATTGACGCTACTTTGCCGGTAACGAATTTGGTGGATTGATAAAATTGCTGAAATTCGGATGCTATCGGTTTATTCTCGATTCCCGGCTCGGCCTCAGCACTCTCCCCTTCTGTTCCATACCAGTGGAACCGGGAAAGCCCACGCTCCTGGATAATCGGCAGCTTCAGGTTCATCATCGCATCGTTGAACAGTGTGGAAGGTACAATTAGCGGTTGTCCAACATGGAATGACGACGATATTGTCCGGGCTTTATACAGAAGATGTCCGTCCCGAATGCCAGTCACGGTGACTTCCCCGATATCTTCCCTGAGGTTCTTCATCCACGGATACCATATCGCCTTCATCGCTTCCTTCTCATAGAACAGCGCATCCTTCTCTTCCAGACCGGTATAGTCGACAGTGACCTGAACGGATTGCGGGATGCTCGGCAGCCATTTAGGCGGATAAGCCTGAATATCCGTCTCGGTCTTCAGCGAGGACACAATCATCCAGAGAATGGGGATAATAGCGGATACGACGAAGAACAGAGTAACGATATAAGCCGTAATATTCATAGATCTCTGCCCTTTTTCCGCTATTCGCATCGTTTTCATACGCTTCAATCCTTTTCTGCGGAAATTTTATTTTGCAGGACCGTGAGCAGGGCGATAATCAGAAACATACACAGGGACATTGCCCCGGAAATGCCGAATTTGGATTGCTGAAAAGCCGTATTGACGATCAGCATGGACACCACCGTCGTGCTTCCGGCAGGTCCGCCCTGCGTCATGACATAAATATTGTCGTAGGCGAGCAGAACGCCTGACATAAAAGAGACAAAATTGATGATGACGATAAACCTGATATTGGGCAGGAGCATCGTCCACATTCTTCTCCACGGCCCGGCCCCGTCCATCTTGGCGGCCTCCAGAATATCGGCCGGGATCGATCGGATCGCCGAATAATACAACAAAAGCGATATGCCGGAGCCGGCAAAGAAGCTGGGAAGCACGATGGCAAGCTTCGTGATATGCAGATCGTTCAGCCACAGATAGGGGCCCAGACCAATCTTCGACAGCCAGTAATTGAGCAGGCCAAAATCGGGATTGTACATCCACTTCCAGACCAGTATGCCCGCAACCAGAGGGACAATGGTCGGAAGCTGGTACAGAAACCGGAACAAGGCGTTTGCCCTGCGGATTTCCGTGAGCAGCAGCGCCTGGACAATGGGAAGCCAGAACGTCAGGCCCAGATACAGTGCAAAGAAAATAAACGTATTGCGAACGGCCTGCCAGAAGGTTGCAGAATGCAGAATTTGCATATAATTGGCCAGCCCGACGAACGGTCCCGGCGGGTTCACGAGACTGTAATCGAAGAAGCTGATATAAATCATATTCAGCAACGGATAATACTTGAACAGCAGGTAGCATGCGACGGATGGAAACAGAAAGAGAATCGGCATCCAGCGAATGTTAAGTTTTATTCTCATAGGCTTTTCCGCTCCATGACAGCGGCCGGATTTCCCCGAAGGGAAATTCCGAAAGCTGTCTTTTCTTTATTTTTTAAGATCAGCGTTGTACTTGTCTACGACTTCCTTCTGAGCCAAGTCCTGGGCTTTCTGAAGCTCCGTCTTCGGATCGGCTTTCTCATCGAGCAGGATAGTCTGGATCGGTTTGACGATATAGGGGCTGAGACTGGCCTTCAGGAAATATTCCAGATGTGTCTCTTTGGCGGCATTCTGGACACCGGCTACGAGGTCTTCCGAGAGTCCTTCCACATATTTCGTTACTTCCACATCGGAGCGGACAGTCAGGAGGTTCGGGAACAGGCCGTTGTCCTGGGCAAATTGGAGCTGCTGCTCAAGCACTTCCTTGGATGAGAAGAACGTCGCATACGTGAAGGCAGCCTGCTGCTTTTCCTTGGACGCTTTGGGGTTGATGATAAAGTAGTTGCCTCCGACCTGTGACGGCGACTTGCCCGACGGTCCGGCAGGCAGCGAGGCAAACCCGATATCGTTAATATCCATTCCTTTGGAAATCATGTTGCCGAACCAGTCGGAGGCCGCCACCGTGGAAGCCGCATGTCCCGTATAGAAATCCTTTTGGTTGTCGTCGAGGCTCTGGACCACATTTTTCTGAGTTGCTTTATACTTCCATTTCAAATCCTTGTAATACTGCAGCGCCTGGACCGCCGCATCGGAAGTAAAGGTAAGCTTGGCGGTGCCGTCTGCCTGCTGCTCCGTCAGATCGCCGCCAGCCTGCCAGACATAGTACTCGAAGAACCAGTCCGCCCAGTCCATGCCAAGAATGGCATTCCCGTACGTACTTTTAGCCGGATCGGTCAGCTTCTGGGCCGCTTCGGCGAACGATGTCCAGTCCTTAAGGGCGGCGGCCGGATCGATGCCCGCGTCCACGAACATTTTTTTGTTGTACATGAGTGCGGTTACATACATCGTGCTCGGAACGCCGTAGATTTTGCCGTCCTTCGTTGCGGCATCGAGCGAGGAGGGCAGGTATTTATCCTTCTCCGGAAATGCGTTCCACATGTCGGTAATATCCGCCGTGATGCCCTGGGCGATGTAGGGGGCCATATCCGGGTAGGCGTTCAGATAGGCGTCAGGCTGCTGACCGCCGGCGACGGCCGTCATGAACTGCTCCCGCTCCTTGCCTTTCGTTTGCTCTACATGAGTAACCTTGATGCTCGGATATTTGGTTTCAAAATCGGCGAACTGCTGCTCCTTGAGCGTTTTGTCCGCATCGTCCGCATGCGGTTTGTCCCATACCGTTATCTCGACCGACGCCGCATCGGCTGCAGGCGCTGTCGAATCCTCCGTCGTTCCCGCCGCCTCATTGTCCGGCTGTGCGGATGGATCGGCTCCGTTTCCTGCGTTGTTTCCGCCCCCGCAGGCTGCAGAGAAGATGGCGAGCGCCAGCAAAACAATGGATACGGACGACCATTTTAAAGCGATTTTCATTCTTGTGTCCCCCTCGTTATTAATCCTTGCCTACTCCATTGTAGGCAATCTTCATTCGGCTTTTAAGCGAATTTCTTAACCCATCCCTATGAATATGTTAAGATATCAGCTGCTCTCTGTACTGCTTGGGAGTCATCCCGTAATGCTTGCGGAACACGCTGCCGAAATAGGCCGCATCCTCAAAGCCCACCCGCTCGGCAACCTGATGAACCAATAACTCGGTTCCGCGAAGCAGCGACTCCGCTTCCTTCATACGGTAGGCGGTCAGGAGCTCGATAAAGCTGGTGCCGTTTTTCTCCTTGAACCGTCTTGAAAAGTAGTTGGGATGGATAAAAAACTTCTCCGAGATGGATTGAAGCGATAACGGCTCCCCGAAATGGGTTGCAATATATTGGCGGATGGCCTCCATCATATCTATTTCCTGCATCTGGCCGCTCTTCGACAGAAATCCGGCGATGTTGGCGGTATAACGCTTCATCTGCTCCAGAACGTCCTCCCAGTGCCTGACTTGACTTAGCCATTGAAGGAGATCCTCCGTCTCGCCGATCGTCCATTCCGAATCCAGCGAACGCGCCAGCAAATATTTATGGAACAGCAAATGAAGGTCCATACAGAACCACTCCAGATGGACGTAGGTCGAATCGGGGTCCTGTGCAATCGCCCCCATGCGGCGCTCCGTCCACCGGTGGATTTTATCCGTCTCCCCCTGTTTCAGCATTTCAATAATGGTCGATTCGTCTTCTCCACTGATGATGGATTTGCGGTTGGGTCCCTTCTGCTTGGCCGCGTTAAATGAATAAATGCGGTTGCTGCCATGGATGACCGCATCGCGGAGCAGCAGCTTGGCCTCGCGGTAAGAATCCTGGACCCTGCCGAACTGATCGACGTATGGACCGATCGCTTCGGTCAGCTCCAGCTTCAGATACCTCCCGACGCTCTGAAGGATGTCCTGCAGCGCGATCTTGACGGAGGACTGCTGCGAAGCCGAACCGATTCCGAGAACATACACCAGCTCATACCGATGCAGGGTGTGCTGAATCAGCATCCCCCGGACTCCGCTCCGTTCGAATTGTTCCGTTATAATATTTTTGACCGCGTACCAGAGCAGGCTCTCCTCATCCGCCGCAAAGGAAAGATGCGGAAGCTGAAACGGCTCGAAGGAAAAAACCGCAGCGGCGAAATGAGCGCACACCATTCCCAATTCCTTAAGCGCTTCGTCGCCCGGCGCTTCCTCTCCTTGCTGGATGAACTGCGTCATCGCCTGCTGCCTGACGGTTTCCCTGCTGGTCTCCTCCAGCAGCTTCAGCTCCCTGTACGATTTCTCCCTCAGATGATCGGCTTCAAGCTTCTCCATGAGCCCGTTAATGGCTTCATACAGCTCCTCGTTCTCGACCGGCTTGAGCAAATAACGGCTGACCCCGTAACGGATTGCCTGCTTGGCGTAATCGAAATCGTCATAGCCGCTGAGAATAATAAATTCCAGCTTCGGATCGATCTCCTTCGCCAGCCGAATGAACTCCAATCCGTTCATCTCCGGCATCTGGATGTCCGTCAGGATGGCATCCGGTCGAGCTTCTCTCGTCATCTCCAGGCCCGCTGCCCCGTTGCCGGCTTCGCCAACGATCGTCAGCGGCAAGCCCGATGTCTGGATTTTATGTATAATTCCCTGCCGAATAATCGGCTCGTCGTCAAGGACGATGATCTTCATGTTCACTACCTCCCACAGGCAAAGTTGGCCGAACTGTCAGGAAGAAGGAGGTGCCCCGCATCCTGCTGCTCTCGAAAAGAATACCGTACGAATCGCCGTAGACCAGCCGGAGCCGATTCTGAACATTCAATAAACCAACCGACGACCGCTCCAAGTAGGGGTCGCTCCCGCTGGCTCCCGGAGCAAGCAGCTCCCTGAGCCATTCCTGCCGCTCCGGCTCGATCGGCTCGCCTGTATTCCACACTTTGATTTGAATATCCTCCATGTCGTCTCTGGCAACCTCCACTCTGATTGTACCGCCTTCAATCGTTCGGCTGATGCCGTGCAGCACGCCATTCTCCACCAGCGGCTGGAACAACAGCTTGGGGATAGGAATATCTTCGAGTCCCGGCTCCAGGTAGATGGAATAATCGAGACGGCTGTCGAAGCGGATTTTCTGAATCGACAGATACAGCCGGATCTGCTGAATCTCCGCCCCCAGATTCGATATGTCATTGCCGCTTATATTATAGCGGAACATCTTGGCGAGCGACCTGCTGATTATGGATACGCGCTCGTTCCCGCCCATTGAGGACAAGCTGTCGATCACACCCAGCGTATTGTAGAGAAAATGCGGATTGATTTGCGATTGCAGCGATTTGATCTCCGCATTTTTCTTGACCAGCTCGGTCTCGTAGACCTTCATGATCAAGCGGTTGATCTCCCGGGCCATCCGGTTGAACGAAGAGCTGAGATAGCCTACTTCGTCAATGCTTCGAATGGGAAGGCTTACGGAGTAGTTGCCTACTTCGATCGCTTTCATTCCTTTGCTGAGCTCTTTGAGCGGCGTGATCGTCCGCGAAGAGAAGATGCTGGCAAGGAGCATGGAGACAAGCAGGCTCAAAGCTCCGATGACGATGGTCCGTTTGGTAAAATCGCTGACGGGCGCGAGCAGCACCTTGGTCGGTGACAGCGATACCAGAATCCAGTCACTGTTGGCCAGCTTCTGATAGACGACAAGCAGATTGCCCGATTTGCTCGCGGTATAGAAATGGCCGCCCGTATGTCCCCGGATCTCTGGCAGTTCTTTCTTACTCAGCAAAATATGGTCATTCGCATTCGCACTTAATCCGTTGATGACGCTCCCATCCTCCAATCGAATCACATAGGAACGGTTGGCACCGTTGCCCTCAACATTTCGCAGCCACTTCTGAAGCTCAGTGTAGGACATTCCGTACATCATGACTCCAATGATCGGCCCCGGTGAAGTGGCGGTGATATTTTTGATCGCCTGAACGAATGTAATGGTCTTGACGCTGGACCGCGAAGGCCGGTCATAGGTCTGCGAGGATACCCATACGCCCTTGCCGTCATTCTCTTCGCCGATATCAATCAGCCTGGCTCTCTCTTCAGCGGTCACGTCATTGGCAGAAGAGCCCGACTGGATGCTGAAGCCGTTCAATTGGGTGATAAATACGGAATCGATTATGGGGTTGTCATTCACAAATTGGGAGAACTTGCTGCTGTAATAGCTGATGGAATCCGGATCCTTCCCCATTTCCTTGACAAAATGCTGGAAGTTCGTATCTCCGAAGTAATTCCAGGAAAAGTTTTGGATATTGCTCATATAGGAGTTTAATGCCGACGAGGATTGCAGAGTGAGGCGCTCGGTCGTCTCAATGGATTGACGCTTCAAATCTCCCGCAGTGCGAACGTAGAAGTCGATCACGAGAATCGACACGGTGAGCACGATAATAAAAAAGTAAGAAACCAGCATTTTACGGTACATGGATCGTTGAAAATACCGTATTATGGACGCATATCCGGATGTATTCGCTTTCATATTGCCTCCTTCATACTCTGCAAAATCGTCTTGAACTAGATACATCATACAATAGAATTGTCACGTCAATGCAAGAGTATTTTCATTATACGGCGGATATCCGCTTGGATTGCAAGGATACACATTCATTTCTACGTCCGGAGGAGGGCTAATCACTTAGCTGCTTCCTATGGAAATCTTAACGGATAGGTTAATAATTTCCACAAATCACGTTAATATATTCCGTTACCCTCTTTGAACAGGTCGTTTATGATACTTGCGAAGCGCTTTCACAAAACATTGTCGGGAGGAATTCACATGTACTCAAAGAAATGGGCTCTAGGCCTGCTGGCGGCATCCCTGTTGATGCCGTCCACGTCATTTGCTGCGCCATCCGGCGGCAGCCGGCAGCCGGGCCACTCCGTCTCCATCACGGATTACGACGCTGTACCGAATGACGGGACTGATGATCTGGCGGCAATCAACCTGGCAGTTGCAGCCGCCAAGGCGAGCGGGAAATCCGTGTACATCCCGGAGGGAACATTCATTTACAGCGACCTGCTCGTACTCGATGGCGTCAAGATGACCGGCTCAGGTGAAAAATCCGTGCTGAAGAGCACCAATCTCACTCATCAGGCTGTGGTTCTGGAAGGAACGGGAGCGGCCGTGAGCAAAGTTAAATTAACGACGGTTCAGCCTACTGTCAGGCTGTCGAACGACGAATCCGGCAGAATACTGGTAATGCCGGGAACCTCGGGCTTCTCTATCGACAGCATGGAGATCGACGGCGCCTCGTCCGTGGGAGTCTTCTGCTTGGGGAGCAATGGCGTGATCAGCAACAACATGGTACGCAACACGCTGGCGGATGGCATCCATCTGACGGGCGCGACGGCCAATATCGAAGTGAGGAACAATGTGGTCCGGGATACGGGAGACGACCATATCGCCGTGGTATCCTATGAGAAATTCGGCACTTGGGTCCGTAATGTCAGCATCCGCGACAATGACGTAGGGGGGGGCCATGCCCGCGGCATCACGGTGTCGGGCGGCGAAAATATCACGATTCAGAACAACCGGATCGCCCGGACCGGCGGCTCCGGCATCTATATTGCCTCCGAAGGCAACTACAAGACCTATGGGGTCAAGAATCTGACCGTAAGCAAAAATACCATCGATGGCGACAGCAGCAACCGGGCGGTTGCCGAGAGAGGCGGCATCCGCTTGCAGGCGACCAACAAGGAGCCCAGCATCCAGAACGCGGTATTCGAGAAAAACACGATCAAGAATTCCGGAGACAGCGGCATTCTTATCCTGGGCTCCGATACGATCGACGCCACCTTCCTGAAAAACGACATCGATAACCCGGCGTTATACGGGATCCGAATATTGAGTACGGTTAGCGGCAAGTTGAATTTTCTGAAGAATACGGTAAAGTCGGCCGGGAATGCCCCCTTCTCCAATGCTTCCACCATCGCCCGGGTGATCAGCGACATGCCGAATGATCCGAATGCCGGCGACGGCGGATCCGGGGAGGATTATGTCGCTGTCCAAGGCTCGCCTGCCATCGACGGTGTGGTTGACAGCCTGTGGCAGAACTCCTCGCTGCTTCAGCTGAATACGGATGAGAACGGCACGACGGGGACAAGCCGAATCGCCTGGGATGACAGCGCGCTGTACTACCTGTTCCAGATACAGGACGCAACACCGAATGCGGTCAGTACCAATGAAAACAATGACTCGGTCGAAGTCTGGGTCGACGAAACCAATGCCAGGAACGGCGCCCCAACCGTAGGCGACTACCAGCTGCGGGTTGATCTGAACAACGCGTTATCGACAGTGGTGAACGGCCTGGATCTCTCTGGTGTGCGAAGCGCGGTTGCTCGGGGCGATGGAACTTATACAGTAGAGCTGGCTGTGCCTTATACGGCGCTTACTCCGAAAGCCGGGGATATTATCGGCTTCAACGCCAGCGCCAACGACGACGCGAACGGCGATGGCCGCCGCGATACGTACCTGAGCTGGGTCGACAAGAACCTTCCATATTGGGCGGATACAACGGCATATGGAGAAGTAACACTGATTGCCGCACCATAATCATCCGCAAAATACAGACCTCCAGTTTCACTACGCTGTGAAAAACTGGAGGTCTGTTTGTGATTGCAAGACAGAACCGGACATCTCGTTATACCCCTGCTGCCTTGGGATACGCTCTTTGAGGGGATCTTCTCAAGGAAATCGCTTCGTGATGAGAACAAATTCAACGGCTTGGTTTCAGTAAAACGATTGATACAAGGTATAATAAATCCCCACCCGGGGCTGCAGATCCAAGGGTGGGGATTTCTTTGTAATTCGTCTTTCAGCGCTCTTTATTCCGGACTGTTGTCTATACCAACGTTGCCCTTCAGGACGGGAACTATAATCGTGCTCCCATTCTGATAATTGTCCAGTGCATTATTCTCCACCGTATTGAAATTGAACTGTGTCCGGCCTTCGCTGTCGCCGAAAGCTGTATTATCAATATGAATGCCCTGCGTTTCGCCATTTTCGATCGTATTCAACTCAATCCGGACATCTTTCATCGGGTTCACGTACAGCCAATAATGGAGTCCGGCATGATTATGCCCCGCATGGCCCGCTTTATTAATCGTGTTGCGCTGAAACTTCAAGCCGTTGATCGGATAAGAAATTTCATTTTTGGCCGGATCGGCAACCGGCTCCGTCGTAATGATCATGCCGGCGTTGAAGGAGCTGTCAAGTATATTGTCGCGGTATATCAGGCTGTCGCCGCCGACGTCAGACATCCCCCGACCCCAATAGTTGGCGGATATGGTGTTGAACTCGGCCACATTATGGTTCGCAACGGCGTTGAAGTTTTGCAGGTTCACCTGCGCTACTCCGTCGTCTCCCAGTCCGCGCATGAAATTGTTGCGAGCCAGGTTGCCGTTGTTGCCCCCGTCCCCCCAATGAATGCCATCAAAATACGTGTTGCGGATACGCACGTTCTGGATGGTCGAATCAGACCAGTCGGTCCAGCCTTCCAAGCATCCGACATGCTCAACCCATAAATTTTGCAGCACATTCCGCTGTCCCGCGCCTGGATTCGTCAGTACGACGATTGCGTACTGATTATTCCGCTGCGTCTGCACGCCGCTGATTCGTAGATCGGAAATCATTGTGTCATTGTTGAGCGTAAATCCTACCGTTCCACCCCAAACATTGTTGGTCACGGTCGAATGCAGATGCGAGTACCACATTCCGGCCCCGCGGATATCGACACCCGACGGAACCGCGATTTTCCCGCTTTGATTATATGTGCCGGCCGGGAGCCACACGTTCTTGCCCTTCGAGGCCGCATCATTGACTGCGGCTTGTATTGCCGCCGTGTCGTCCGCAGCGCCATCTCCTGCGGCGCTGTAAGGCGCAGCCTTCACAGAGAGATAGCCTGCCGGCATTGCAAGCGGAGCAGGCGCCGTCTCCAGCTCAATGAGATCGATGCCATACCATGGAAGTACGTCTCCTTCATCCCTTTGCAGCCGAATCGTGTCGCCGGCGTTGATCTGGACGGCAGCATCCTGATCGTCATACCGTCTTTTGTAGCTGCTGTCGTCCGTGTCGTAGTTATAGGTCGAGGCAAGCTCGAGACTCTGCCGTTTGACACCGTTTACATACAGACTCAGCGTACCATTCGTATTCTGCGGTATGCTGTATCGAAGCATCAGTCTGTCGGCGTCTCGCACGTTGGTCCACTCGACATAATCACCCGTACCGTCGAGCTGCACGTAGCTTTTTCCTGACGATGCCACCTTAACATCGGCGTTCTCGTCTTTGACCGCGCCGCCTCCGGAAGTGCCCTCCTCCGCTTCATACGTCCTGAACGGCATCGTAGCCCCGCGTGTTTCGCTATTGGTGAAACGGAACCAGTTAATCTTGGCCATTCCCGTACCCGACAATACTTTGACATACAGATCATGGACACCGGTCGCGCCGGGGTCCACGCCCCAGACTTGCGTCTCGTATGCATAGTTCTTGTCGCTGCCATCCTGCCAGGTTTCGGTGTTGGCTACGGTAAAGGTGCTGATGACCGGACCCGTCGGACCGTCCAGCCTGACCTCGAACGCATTGCCGGTAACGGGAGCCGATAAGCGGGCCTCCAATGTCTTGTACCCTCCGCCCAGATCGATGCGCTTGTAAACCATATAATCGCCAGCGTCCAATCCGGTAACGTCCTTGCCTCCTCCGGCGTCGCCGCCAGCGCTTGTTTGGACACCAGAATTTGAATCATATTTTTCCGCCTGAATCGTTATTGCCGTGGTCAAGGTAATTTCGGGCGCCCACTTCGTTTCACCACTGCTGCCGTTTCCCTCAGCCTCCGAGACGAAATAAAGGGCATCGCCGGCTTCGACGTGAATATCCGATACACCGCTCGGCTTGACTGCAGATTTGGAAGTTAACGTTTGATGCCATAGGGAAGCTTTGTTTTTCAAAACTTCCACTGTGATGTCGTCACCCTTCGAGTCCGTCTTATGAACAGTTCCCGAAATCTCGACGGTGCCCGCCTGCGGCGCGATCCATTTCTTCACAGCAGCGCTGCCGTCAATCGATTGAAACGTATCATCACCTACGGACGTCTGACCGGAAGCATCTTCCCACTTGGCAGGCTTCTTCTCCCCATAGCTGCTTAAATAGGCATAGGATCCGGCCGTCTTTTCCATGTAATACCAACCATCTGTTCCCTGGACACTGCCAAAGGACGATTTTGCGCGAAAAGTGCTTTGCTCAATCGGCTTGTCCTTCGCCCCTTCCGCATTCGCGCTTGGCACCCATGGCGCCAGTGAGGTCAAGAGCAGTGCCGCAGCCATCGCTCCAGACTTCAGCTTACGTTTGTTACTTAGTTTCATCAAAATAAGCAGCCTCCTTTGAAGTTGTTCTCCGGGCAACGGTCTTGTTGCTGGATCGGTTCGTCATTTGCCGTCCATTATCCTTTCAATCACCTCCTGATGTATGTGGTCATATCTGTGGCTGTTAGCCGCATCATAAGCATAGTCCTCCCTTTGCGGGAACGTAATAGAATATCTTAACGGTGTAACCATAAAAATTTAACCATGCTGCTGCCGAAATTGCCGCTTCATCCCCGGAAGCTTTCTAAATGTATCATAACGAATCATTTTCTTGAAAGCAGACCATTTTCCCTCCGGATACCGCAGACTACAATAATAGTGAGAACATACAATTGCGTTTGGAGGAAAATGTCATGCAGTTGCCCTACCGGCAAAAATTGCAGTTGATCGAGAGCGGCTACACTGTCATTCCCGGCGTTGTACCGAAAATAATGATTACGGAAGCTATGAAATCGATTAATCACTCCATTGGCAAGGGAATTCCGGCCAATCACACCGGAGCGAATTACTGCAGGGAGCTCGAGAAGCATCCCGCCATCACGGATTTGTATAATAAAAGTCCAGCCAGAACCTTGATTGACTCCCTTGTGGGACAAACCAATTATCCCCCGCTTCAAAGCGCGCAAATCGCCCTTCGCTTCCCCGATTATCAGGATCCGCCAAATCCGTATGCTGGTGCCCACCTTGACGGCATGCTGAAGCTGCGTGAAGGTATAGTAGAAAACTTCACCGCACTCGTTGGAATTATGCTGAGCGACCAACCGGAAATCAATATGGGTAATTTTGTTGTATATCCTGGCACTCACCGTGACTATGAGCAATATTTCCGGGAAAAAGGACCGGAGATCCTGCTGACAGAGGAGTCCTTCAGCAAGACAGCCCGTTCCCAGAATTTGAAGCTGCCGGATCCCGTTCAAATAACGGGAAAGGCCGGCGATCTTGTCATTTCTCACTATCAATTGGTTCATGCCGGAGGAATCAATACCTCTCACCTGATCCGGTATTCGTGCTATTACCGGATCCTGCATACCGGTATCCGGGAAGACTGGCGCACGCCGCTCACGAACATGTGGATGCATTGGCCCGGACTGCAGGATGTACTGGTGAACCATCAGGAATCTAACTGATGGAATCGCACGCAAAAGCGTAAATATATGATGATAATCTCCATATTAGCTGCCTAAAAGTAAACGGACTCCCAGGAAACCTGGAATATAGAGGCCAAAAAGAGGCTCCCCGTTGGTCACAGTTGGTGACTTATGGAGAGCCTTCTTTTATGCTCACAGCAGGCTGATCGGCCGCTACTCTTTTACAGAGCCAAGGGTCATCCCCTTCACAAAGTACTTCTGCAGGAAAGGATACGCCACTAGTACGGGGAGCGCTCCAATAAAGATCTGGGTAGCCCGCAGTGAGCGCTCCGATAATCTTTTGACCTCTGTCGGATCAATACCGATTCTGGTATAATCCAGGCTTTTCACGAGCGATTGAATCATGGTGGCCAGAGGTTGAATATCCGCTTCCATATAGATCATGCCATCAAACCAGGAATTCCAGTGACTAACGATGGAAAATAGCGAAAGCGTCGCAATGGATGGCATAGAAATGGGCAAATAAACGGTAAACAATATCCGGGCGTGGCTTGCGCCGTCAATCTGCGCCGCTTCGTCCAATTCCTTCGGGATCCCCCGGAAGAAATTCATCATCAGCACAACGTTAAAAACCGCAACTGCCCCCGGCAGAACCAATGCCCAGATCGTATTGCGCAGTCCTGTTTCATTTACAATAATATAAGTAGGGATCAAGCCCCCGTTGAACAAAATGGTGATGACAAAATACCACGCATAGACCGTTCTTCCTTTGAAAAAGCTGCCCTCTTTAGACATTGGATATGCCGCCAGAAGACATAGCAGCATGCTGAGCGCCGTTCCGAGCACCGTTCTATATACGCTGATCTGCAGAGCATGCAGAAAACTTGGACTGCCGAACGTTCTCTCATAGGAATCCAAATTGAATCCGATCGGCCAGAACGTAACCAGATTCGCGGTCGCCGCAGCATTCGAGCTTAGCGAAACAGCAAACACATGCACTAACGGCATGACGCAGACCAAGGAGAGAATCGATAGAAATACGATATTGAAGCCGTTGAATATCCGGTATAGAGGATTTTTACTGTACACACTGCTTCCCTCCTTTAAAAGATGCGGTAATTGGCATATTTAGTGGCCATACGGTACGTTACCGCAATCAGAATAAAGGAAACGACTGATTTGAACAGTCCCACCGCTGTCGCAAGACTGAACGCTCCCTGCTGCAATCCGACCGCGTATACATACGTATCGATGATTTCTCCTTTATCCGCAACCAGAGGATTAATCATGTTAAATACCTGGTCAAAGCCTGCGTTCATGATGTTTCCGAGCGACAATGTCGCAATGATTATTCCCACAGGCATGATGGAAGGCAGTGTAACGTGAACGGTTTGCTTCCACCGGCTCGCACCGTCGATTTCCGCCGCTTCATAAAGCGAAGGATTGACGCCCGCAAGTGCGGCCAGATAAATTATGGTGCCGAATCCGAACTCCTTCCAGACATCGCTGAAGATCATGGTAAAGCGGAACCAGTCGCCATCCCCTAGGAAAAACACGGCTGGCAGTCCGATGCCGGACATGAACTGATTGATGAGCCCGGATTGGGAAAGCATATCGGTCAGTATCCCGGCTAGGATAACCCATGACATAAAATGAGGAAGATACACCAACGACTGAATGGTTCTTTTAAAGAACATAATCTTGACTTCGTTTAATAGCAAGGCAAACACCAGCGGCGTAATCCAGCCTAAAATCATTTTACCGATTGCGATAAATAGTGTATTCCAAATAATCGTAATGATTTCTTCATTTGCAAACATGCTTTGAAAGTGCTCCAATCCCACCCAATCCGAATGAAAAAAACCTGTATACGCCTTGTAATCCTGAAAGGCAATCATAATTCCGCCCATCGGTATATAGCTGTACACAAAAAGCAGAATGACCGAGGGCAGCAGGAACAAATGAAGCTGCCAGGTGCGCGTCCAATTCATCCGCTGCGAAAGGGTTTGTCTTGCCGGGCTTTTCATCGTTGCAGGTACAACAGGCTCACTCATTGCGATCCGCTCCATCTTCGATTATCATTGTCCGCCCATAATTCGCCGGACTTCTAAAAGCTTGAATGCTGGCGGATTGGGACAGAAGCGCCCCACCCACCGCATTCAAAGATCCGCAGCCTTCATTCTTTTACGGCTGGTACCACTCATTTACTTCTTCCGTAATTTTATCTCCGCCCTGCGCCTTCCAGTCTTCCACGAATTCGTCGAATGCGTTTGCGTCCGCTTTATTGTAAATAATTTTCAAAAACGTCTCTAATTCCATTTTTTTGAGCAGCGTCCACTTCTCACCCATCGTTTCCGTTGGAGCGCCAATGAATTGGTTTCGCCGGGCGATATTCGGCTGAGACAGAGCGGCTGTAAAGCCGTCCACCACCAATTTGCCCGTTCCGGCAGCCAATTTTTTCTCGTAGACGCTTTCGATCTGGCCTTTTGCCACACGTTCATAAATGCTCGGTCCTTGAATCATACCCGGCGGCGTATTCCCGGAACCCAACAATTGATAATTTCCGATCTCCGTAGTTGGTTTGTCCGGGAAATCCCACTGCGGCTTCCCATCGACCATAATGTAATCGTAGCCTTCGGCATAGCCATTGGCGAACGGGCTGTTCGGATCCTCCAGTTGAACACCCAGGCTGATATCCCAATAATGGAACGCGGCATCCATATATTCAAACCCTTTGCGGAATACGTAGGTGCCATAAGAAAGAGCGGAACCTGTCCGTCCGATCGTTCCATCGACGCCCGAAGGCAGCGGATACGGTTTCACTACCGCGCCAGGCACATTCACTTCCGTATCGGATAGCGGCCAGCCTCCCATCCATCCAGGGCCGAAGAGCATACCGGCTTCACCTGATGTAAATAGAGAAGCAGCCTTCTGCTCGTCATGCGCTCCGAATTCCGGATGAATGTAGCCGCTTGCATAAAAGTCTTTTAATTTCAGCAGACCATCTTTTACAGTCGGTTGAACGGCGCCGTAACGCAGTTTCCCGTCTTCCCCTTTATCCCAGATATAGGGCTGGGTCTGACCGAACATGAAGTGCACGTCCCCCATATACCCGGCGAGACCGTTCTTACCTGAGAAAGCCAGTGGCGTTTTGTCCGGATATTTCTGCTTGAACGCTGCGAGAGTCGCCTCCACTTCTTCCAGGGTCGTCGGCGCTTTCATGCCTACAGCATCCAGCCAGTCCTGCCGGACCCACATAATCGGGTCGCCGACGATGCCGTCGGAAATTTGCGGCAGTCCCCATTTCTTGCCGTCTTTTTCTACATAACGCCAAACCTCCGGGTTTTTCTCATAGGATTCTCTCATGCGATCCGTAGCATATTTTTCATATGCCTCGTCAATCGGCTCCAGCCGTCCGGCATCGATCAACTCGTTCATCAATACCGTATCCGAAATATAAAGCACGTCGGGCAATTCTTCGCCGCTTGCAAGCGCCAAGCGGATCTTAGTCGCCAGGGCGTCATTCTGGTCCGTTAATAACCACTTGTATTTAAGTGTAACGCCCATATTGTCTCTCAACCAACGACTCATCGGATTATCCTCCGGCGTATCGCCTGGAAGGAGTGTATCGCTTTCGCGTAATGCTTGTGCCGATGTAATCGTCACCGGTGCTTCGTATTTTTTAAACATGTACGATTCCGTCCCGGTGGAATTCCCCTCAACTGTGCCTTCGCCGTCAGAATTTCCGGTTGTTGTGCCGGTCCCGGATGGGGCAGGAGTCTCGCCTGTATCGATATCTTCTGCCTTGTTGTCCCCGCCGGTGCATCCTGCAAGCAACACGATGACCATTGTAAACATCATCGTTAATGACAACCACTTGCGAATATTACTCATGCAAATCCTCCTTTGTTTTGAAATGGTGTACTCTTAAATTATGGAACAGTCCGTGGAGGAATAAAATGATGGGATGTTCAGAAAGATGAACGGCAATTCAGGAGATGATTTACGTTAGTCGGGCCGGCAGCGATAATTTTTGGGTGTGATGCCGTAATACTTTTTAAATTCCCGGATGAAATGCTGAACGCTTTGATAGCCGACTTTTTTGGTAATCTCGTAAATTTTCATATGACTTTCCTCCAATAATAGACGGGCCTTCTCCATTCGCTCTGCCAAGATAAAGTCGCTTATATTGATCCCCGTCGCTTCCTTGTATATTTTTGATAAATAGCCCGGATGAAAATAAACATGATCCGCAATTGCGGCAAGCGTAACATTATCTGCCAAGTGCTCTTTAATATACGAATGGATGCCCTCGATTATTTTGATATGGGAAGCGGACTGCTCGGTCGGTTGAATATGTTCCTTCAACAGGGAATAGATCAGCATCGACCATTCCTTTAAATGCTGCAGGCTGCGGAACAGGGCCGCACGCCCGGAAATGTTATGATTGCCCGTAATTTCCTCCAGCATCACGCCATTCTTGTGCGCCAGATGGACGAATCCGCCGATGATGTGAAAATAAGCTTCCGTTAAATGGGTGCGGGAGCATGGCCATTTTGTATCTATCTCCTTGAAAATAGATTCCAGTTTGTCGCCCACTCCGCTCATATGATTGGATTCTATGAGCTGCATAAGCGTGGGGGGCTGAATGACCGTTTTTAATGAATCCAGCTTCTGGGGGGGTGGCGAACTCACAGAACTGAAGCGGCTTCCGTTGACCGGCCTACCCTCTATCGGCTCGCCCGGAAACCCGGATTTCAGCAGCGGCAGATTCTGCCGGATCCATCTGTTTTTCTTTATCGAAACACTCGATTCTTCCAGTTGCTCGGTAATTTTTCCGATAACTCTGCAAATTTCTTCATCCCGGACCGGCTTGATCAAATAGTCGACCGCTCTTAGCTCAACTGCTTTCCTGGCGTATTCGAACTGGGCATAGCCCGTCAGCAGAATACATTGAAGATACGGCAGCAGCCGCTGTGCCCGTTCGATTAATTCCAGCCCGGACATTCCGGGCATGCGGATATCCGTCAGCAGAATGTGAATCTGCGTTGTCTTGATGATTTCGAAGGCCTCTACAGCGGAATAAGCCTTATGAATGCTCAGAATGTTCATGGCCTCCCAATGTATAGTGGTGCACATACTATCGACAATATGCTTGTGATCATCGACGATTAGTATCGTATACATCCACTCTCACCTTCCTTCTCCTTAATCTTGCAGCTTCGTTGGGTCCAGGACAATTGTACCTTCAGGCCCCCCAGAGAAGATGCGCCGATCTGCAGCCTGGACCCCTCGCCGAAATAATGAGATAGACGCTGCTGCACATTCCACATTCCCGTGCTCGTTCCTTGCTTCTCCGGCTGTATGACAGAATCGTTTAACCATGCAATTCCTTCTTCGTCTAGACCAACGCCGTCATCCTCCACCGTTATGATGTATTTGCCGTGAAGCCTGATTCCTGTGATCAGGATCGTCCCTTCTCCAAGCTTGGGTTCCAGGCCGTGAACAATCGCATTTTCCACAATCGGTTGAATGAGCAATCTCGGGATTATTAATTCGTTCATGGAAGGTTGCAGTTGAATATCGTATACAAACTTGGTTAACTGCAGGTTCATAATATCAAGGTAAATGATAACGAACGCGATTTCCTCTCTGACACTGGTCACCAATTGTTCGTTATGGGTTACATACTTGTAATAATCCGCCAGACTGTGGCCCATCTCGACTACTGTTTCGGTTTTCTTAAGCTTAGCCATACTCACAATAAACGCGAAGCAATTATATAAAAAATGAGGATTGATCTGGGACTGAAGCTGCTTCATCATTGCTTCCCTGGATCGGATCTCCGCTACGTACACCTTCTCAATCAGACGCTGAATTTCAGACGCCATCCCGTTAAAGCTTTGAAACAACAGGCGAAAATCACTATTTGTTTCAATTGGCAAACGGGTGGAATATTTCCCGCTCTTGAATTGCTGAACGCCGTTTGTGAGCAGCCTGACGGGAACCTGAATGTGAAAATATAATAATAAAGCGGCGAATATACCCACCAGCATCAGAATCGCAACGGTGGAATAGAACAGATTCCTGCTCGTTGTTAAAGGTTCAATAATTTCCGCAAGCGGAATATAATCGATCAGAGTCCAGTCCATACGCGTGGATGCCATCATGTAGACGCGATATTTTTTACCTTCTACTTCCTGCACCACCGGTTCATTCACAGGAGTGGCATTGTCTAATCTGCTCATGATTTCTTTGGTCACGTTCCGGTTTGAAGAGCTGTTAAGGACATACTGCTCGGGAGAATGATAGTAGAATGGATCATTGATGCCCTCGGTTTTAAACGTGTCCAGCAGCGCGGAGATATTCTCAAGAAACAAATTGATTTCAATTAAATATGGACTTGAAAATGCCTTATGCAATGAAGTATTGGGTTTTAAAAAAATACGGGTCAAAGAGCCTTTCTCGGCGCCGTTCACGGAAATTTTTTGATACGTCCATCCGTTGGCAAGCCTTTTTCCTATCTCATGCTCATCATACTTGACAACCGGTGAATACGAGGAAACGACCGTGCGGGAAGGAGGAAAATAAATGGTAATCCTGCTGTTCCACTTATTGGCGACCGCTCCGCTGAACAGTCCCAGCTTCTCTTCGATCGTTTTGAGGACGACATACCGATCGTACCCGCTATCAGCGGGATAGCGGGTTGCGAAATAGATCATATCAGGATCATTCATGAGGAGGATGGAAAAAAAAGAAGCCTGGTCGACCGTGCTATCCAGCTGGTTCAGGTAATATGACAGCCTGTTTTTGTTGACAAGATCGACTTGCTCTCCGACGACGTTCGAGCTTTCCTGCTGCGAAAATGTATAAATCACAATAATCGGCAGCATCAGGACTAGAATGAAAAGGATCGCTTTCGTAATGAGATTCATCTTCTATACCGTGCCTCCAACCTATGCAAATAGCGCATGATACGGCCCCCTGCTCCAGTCGTCATCATGCGCTTTTTATATAGCAGAGCTTTACGTACTTGCCCGTGTCCAGGATCAAGCAGGGAAGGGTTTCGATGAGCTGTCTACCAGCCTGCGACCGCACCGTCGGAACGGGGATCGCATCCGCCGGCAAACACGCCCCCGGGCAGGCGCTGGATTATGTTCCCCCTGCCGAAGCCTCCGTTCAATGGAAGGCCAACGGACAACTGATGTCCTTTTTCAAGCAGGGCGCTCACTGTTTCAGGCGGAAGCGAGCCTTCCATGTGAAAGGTTCGCTCGCTCATCCACTGCCAACGGCTGGCATCGAGCGCCTGCTGCGGGTCCATACCGAAATCAACCATATTCATCACCGTCTGAACATGTCCCTGCGGCTGCATAAAACCGCCAACGACGCCGAACGGTGCCAGCGGCTTGCCTCCCCGCGAAATGAATCCTGGAATGATGGTATGGAAGGTCCGTTTGCCAGGCCGCAGACAGTTGTCATGCGCCGGGTCCAGTGAGAAGTTATGGCCCCGGTTCTGCAGACTGATGCCCGTTCCGGGAATGACCACGCCAGATCCGAAGCCAATGTAATTGCTTTGGATGAGAGATACCATGCTGCCTTCCCTGTCCGCTGTGCAAAGATAAACCGTCCCTCCTTTCGGCGGGCGGCCCGGGGCGGGCAGGAGCGCCTTATCGCCAATCAGCTTCCGCCGCTCGTCTGCATAAGCATCGGAGAGCAGGTCGCTGACGCTGACCTTCATATCACGCGGATCCGTGATAAAGGCCTTGCCATCGGTATAAGCCAATTTGATGGCCTCGAACTGCTTGTGCAGCGTATCCACGGTATACGGCCGATCAAATTCAAAGCCTTTCAGCAGGTTGAGCGCCATTAATGCGACAAGCCCTTGGCCGTTGGGCGGAATCTCCCATATCTCGCAGCCGCGGTACGAAACGGATATCGGTTCGACCCATTCCGGCGCATAAGCCTCCAAATCGCATTTGCGCAAATATCCGCCATGCTCCTTCATGAACCGGTCGATCCGGTCCGCGTAATCGCCTTGATAAAAGGACTTCGCGCCGGTTTCCGCGATACTGCGCAGAGTGGTTCCCATGTCGCGGTAGCGAAACAAGCTGCCGGCTCCGGGCGCTTCCCCCCCGATCGTAAACGTGTCAAACCAGGTCCGCACTTCGGGAATGCCGGCTCTGCCGTACATAGCCGCAGCTTGCCGCCATGCAGCTGCCGTTAATGGAGAAACCGGAAAGCCGTTCTCGGCATAAGCGATTGCAGGAGCCATGCTCTCGGCAAGCGGCAAACGGCCGAATCTTCCCGAGAGCTCGGCCCAAGCCGCAGGCGCTCCGGGGACCGTTACCGGGACGACACCGAAAGCAGGCATCACATCATGGCCCTTGTTCGTCAGCTCTTCAAGCGAAATGGCCGCCGGTGCAGGCCCGCTGGAGTTGAGACCATGAAGCTTGCCGCCGGTCCACAGGAGCGCAAAGGTATCGCTTCCGATACCATTATTGTTCGGCTCCACCGCCACAAGCGCGGTTGCCGCCGCAACCGCCGCATCCACCGCATTACCGCCTTTCTTCAGCATCTCCAATCCCGCCTGCGCCGCAAGCGGGTTCGAGGTGGACACCATGCCTTCCGCTGCGTATATCGTACTGCGCCTTGACGGAAAATCGTATGGGGCATTTCGAGCTGTCACGATAATCTCCCCTTTGTTCAAAGTAATCTACCCTTTAATGGAACCAATTAACAACCCTTTAGTGAAGAAACGCTGCAGCATCGGATAGACCAGCGCAATCGGCAGCACGGTAATTACCGTCACGGCCATCTTCAGCGTTTGAGGCGTCACCTGATTGGCGAACTCGTTCTGCATTTGCTGGTCGCTGCCCGATTGCGCCGAAACCGTCAGGTAAAGCAGATACTGAAGGGTATGGTTTTCAGGAGACATGGCGTTATAGATCTCCGTATCGATGAACGAATTCCACTGCTGCACGGCTGCGAACAGGGTAACCGCCGCCATGACCGGTGCGCATACCGGGAATATGATCCGCCAATACAGATACAGATCGTTGGCCCCATCGATCAGAGCCGATTCCTCCAGCTCCCTGGGCAGGCTTTCGATATAGGTTTTAATAAGAATCATATAGAAAATGACAACCGCTTCGGGAAGGATATATACCCAAAAGCTGCCGGTCAAATGCAGCGTTTGGGCCAAAATATACATCGGAATAAGTCCGCTGCTGAAATACATGGTAAGTACAAAAAACTTGCGGAAAAACTTCACGCCTACAAGATCCTGCCGGGTCAACGTATAAGCGACCATGGAGGTTACGGCAACCATTACAAGCGGACCGATAACCGTGCGCAAGGCGGAAATAAGGATGCCATGCAGCATATCGGGATTCTCCAGTGCCGCGCGGTACGAGTCGGCTGAGAAGCCCGCCGGCCAAAACAACAGTCCTTCGGGAAGCCGGGAAGGCGTACTGAGCGAATAGCTGACAATATACAGAAAAGGGTAAAACATGATAAAAATAAGGGCGAGCATGAAGAGATAATTGGCCGCATCGAACAGGAGGCTGCTTTGCCATCGTTTCATGTTCATCCTCCTTTACATGATGGATTTGCCGGTCGTCTTTCTGGAAAGTATGTTGACACCCATGACAATGAGAATGCTGACCAATGTCTTGATGATGCCAACCGCTGTCGCGTAAGAATAGTTCGTTAACTGCAGGCCGTTTTTATAAATATACATATCCAGAACCTCCATCTTCGACCAGTTCGTCGGATTCGTAAATAAGAAGTAGAACTCGAAATTGGAATTCAGAATCCATCCGCTGTTAATGATGAGCAGAACGATCAGTGTGGGCAGCAGGTTGGGAATGGTAATATGCATGATTTTTTGAAACCGGGTCGCTCCGTCCATATCAGCGGCCTCGTATTGATCCGCATCAATCGACGCAATGGCTGCGATAAATATGACGCCGTTATAGCCGAGCGTCTTCCACAGCATGATGCCGATTGCCAGCAGCCAGGCATAGCGCGGGCTCCCAAGCAGATCCAGACCTTCATTCAACACGCCGAGATTCACAAGGCTAAGATTGACGGCTCCGGTCGAGACGGCGAACAGCGAGTGCATGATGGCGTACACGATCACCCATGAGACAAAGAAAGGAAAGAATGACAGGGTCTGAACGAGCCGTGAAAACCATCCCGACCGGATCTCGTTGATAAGAACCGCAAACAGGAAGGCGGCAATCAGATTTACCAGCAGCATGGATATATTCATCGCAAGCGTATTGCGCAGCAAATAGATATAATCGCCGCTTTGCATCAGAAATGACTTGAACTGATAGAATCCCGTCCACTCCGCCTTCCACAAATTGAGACCGACCCGGTAATCTTTGAACGCCATAATCCATCCTGCCAGCGTGAGGTAACTGAACGTGAAGACGACGATCAGACCGGGGATCAGCATCAGAAAAAGGTACTTCTGCCGTCGAAGCTTTATGACCAGCCGGCGCGAAGAAACGTATTGCGTTCCTGATTCGAGCAAAGTCGCTTTGGCCATTGGCGCCTCCTTAATAGGATCGACGGGTACCGGATTCGATACCCGCTGTCACCGTTATTCCTTTTACGTTACTGCTTGTACTTTTCCAGTTCCTTCATGCCGTCCGTGTACATCTGATTGTAAGAGTCGATAACCTCTTTCGGATTCAGTTTTTCATAGGCGGCTTTAATATTTTCAAGCATCTTATCAAATTCCGCATCGCTTTCGGTCATGATCAGCTGTGCCGTATTCTTAACCCGCTGATCGATCATTTTCTGCTCGGTTGCACCAAGCGGGGTCGTAGGATCGATAACGATGCTTGGCGCCAGGCCGATCTTCACTTCCTTGCCGTTCTCGAACCACCAATCCTTCGACGTTTTCCAGCCCATCGCCCTGTAGGCGTCCATAACGCCCTTCGGCAGCAGGTCATCTTTTACCGACTGGATGCTCAGCAGGGAGAAATGCTGGCCATCAGTCGGCGACCCGGCGTTGACCAATCCCAGCAAGGGCAGCATGCCGATACCTTGCTTGGCCGTATAAAGCGTGTCCTCCCTGACGCCTTCTCTGAATGCTTCCGTCGGTACCCGTTTGCCATCCTCGATCGTGTAATGCACACCTTCGATACCGCTTTGCAGCAGCAGCTGTCCTTCCGTCGAGCTTGCCCATTCAACCAGTTCAAAGATCCGCTCCGGATGCTTCGCGTTCTTGGTAATGCCCACCTGGTCGAAGGCTCTGGTCAAGCCCGACAGATAAATGCGCTCGTCGCCCCGTTCGATCTGCTTCGGCGATTTGATCGGCATATTGATATATTCATATTGCGGTGTCCCGGCATTCTCAAACGCAAGGTTGACCGATGTTGCCAGACCGGCTGAATACCAGACAGCCAGCGCGCGCCCATCCTGCATTTTGGCTACGACCTGATCCACTTTGTCGGTAAAGCTTTCCTTATCAAAGGCGCCTTCCCGGTACAATTGATTAAAGAAACGGTAGCCGTCGATATTATACTCATTCAAGAACTGGTCGACGAACTTGTTATCGATCGCATCCCACAACGCGGTCCGGCTGCCGACCTTGATATATCGACCGCCCTTTTCGGTCATCGCCGTAGAGATGCCCAGAATGCCGTAAGACTCGCCGAACGCAGCAGCCAGGCCGATCGTTTTCTTGCCGTTCGTCTCGGGATGCTTCTTCATTGCGCCCGATATGAGCTTCACATAATCATCGGTGGACAGTATTTCCGGCCAGCCCGCTTCCTCGAGAATATCACGCCGGATCAAAATGTCGTTATTCTCGGGATTAAGCGAAGCGTCAATGGGCAGCCCGTAGTTCCAGTTGTATACCTTGCCGTTTCCGGCCATTCGCCAGAAAGGGAGCGCATCCTTGTACAAATTGCTGAAGTTCGGCGAACTCCTGATGTAATCGTCAAGCGGGAGAAGCGCTCCGGCAGCAATGTATTTCTCGACAGTAGTCTGCCCCTCTATCCGGAGCAGTTCGGGATAATCGCCTCCGGCAAGCATAAGGTTCAGTTTGTCGATGTAATTGCCGCTGAAAGGCACATACTCGAAGACGATATTAAACTTCTCCTTAATAATCTTGCCGACCGGCGTTTCATCACTGCGTTTAATGACCGATGCAGCCTGTGCGTTTCCGCTATCGATGAAGATCTTGATGGTGTAGAGCTCTCGATCCGCTTCACCTCCCGCCGTCTGCGTTGTTCCTTCCCCGCCGCTCTCAGGCTGAGCGTTTGCTTCCGGCTCGTTCGGGCTCGACGTGCAGGCGGGGAGAAGCAGCACACAGAACGCGAGGAGCATGATCAGTCCGGGAACCTGCCCAAGTTTTTTTGTCATGAATAATCCTCCTTTCGAGTTTACATACCGATTAAGCGATTTTCAGTTCTGCGACCTGCCTTCCCGGATGTGTTTTAGTACCGGATATTGTGTTCAGTATGTTAAAAATAGTTTAATATGCTGTTTCATCTGATGAAAGAGGCCATTCTGAAGAATAGATGTCCGATCTAAAGATGCTCCGGAGGGAGCGCGTGCTGCATCCGATATTGACCCGGAGCCACCCCTTCATGGCGCTTGAACACTTTGAAGAAATTGCGGGTGTTCTCAAACCCGACCATTCTACCGATTTCCGCTACTGTGAGCATTTCGCCGCATGTCAGAAGCTGAACTGCCATGTCCACCCGAATTCGCTGCAGATAGTGGAGAAAGGTTACTCCCCTTTCCTTTTTGAGCAGGTGGACCAGATAGTTGGGATGAACGTTGGCCGCTTCAGCCACCTGCTCCAGCGCAAGATCCTCCGTATAATGCTGGTTGATGTATGCCAGCGCTTTTTGCACGGCTCTGCCTGCCGGCATTTCTTCCCCCGCTCTGACGTGCATCTCTACGGGACGCAGCCCGGATTGCGGTTTCGATTTCATTTCCCTTGCTGGATGAAGGTGACCATATACGTTCCGAAGAAGTCTGAAGAGTTCTTCCCTGTTTACGGGCTTGAGCAAATAATCTTCCACAGACAACCGAATTGCCTGCCGGGCGTATGCAAAATCGCTATAGCCTGTCAAAATGGCGAATCGCCCGCACTTGCCAAGCCGCTTGGCCTTGTCGATCAGCTCAAGTCCCGTCATTTCCGGCATATGAATATCCGTAACGAGCAGATCCGGCGAAACGGTCCGCATTTTATCCAGCGCTTCGAAGCTATCCTCTGCTCCAATGACCGATGAGACTATTTCGATCTGACTGGCTATCATCCGCATCAGCGATTGCAGAATTTCCGGCTCATCCTCCACCACCATCACGATCATGAAGGTATCCCTCCTTTGCATATTCGAATCATGCAGACGGCACCTTTATCTCCCCCGCTCTCGAGCAGGATGCCCGAGGAAAAACCGTAATAGCTTTGGATTCTCTGGTGTACATTGAGCAGGCCGATTCCATGGCCCGCGCTGTTGAAATCGGCCTCCATGTTCCCGCTGTCCAACATTCGCCGCAGCTTGTTCAGCCTATCTTGAAGAATCCCCGCGCCGTTATCAGTGATCCTCACCCAATAACTGTCCTCGTCCTGTTGAATGGCGACAGTTACAATCCCCGGTCTCCGGCGGTTGGATATTCCGTGGCGGATGCTGTTTTCGACGAGAGGCTGCAGAATGTATTTCGGACAAGGAACAGACGGCACATCGGCAAAATCGGGCAGATTGTACGACAATCGGGGTCCAAACCTGATGCGCTGGATTTTCAGATAGTTCTCCACATTTCGGATTTCATCCGCAAGTGTGGCATCGGAGCGATTCGGAGAGATGCTGTAGCGAATGAGCTGCCCCAGCGTGCAGGACATATCTTCAATGTCTGCATCTCCATTGGCTTCGGCGCGCGATCTGATCGTCTCGAGCGTGTTGAAGATAAAGTGCGGCTGTATTTGAGCCTGCAAAGCGAGAAACGCCGCTTCCTTTTGTTTGATTTCGGCATTGGCCACCGATTGCACGAGTTCGTGAATACGGCCGATCATCGAATTGAAAGAGGCGGCGAGAAGGCCGATTTCATCCGTGTATATCTTTCCGTCATATAGAGCGGGAATCCGCAAGGGGGTTATCCTCAAGTGGCGTGCAAGCTTCAATATCCGGCGGCTTACGGACAATGAAAACAAATAATAGGCGAAGGACAGAATCAGCAGGAGCAGAAAGACGATTCCCAGCATCCCATAACGATATCCAGACTTCAGCCCATACGCATTCTCAACGGGGGTAATAATAATCGCAGACAATTCAAACTCTCGAAGCGGAACTTTGGTGGCGAGCATATCCCTTCCTTCGGAACGAAAAAAGCTGTAACCGCCTTCCTTTCCAGACAAAACAGCGATCTCACCGTGGATGATGTCCTCGTGCGGACTATTCCGGCTCTGCTCATAAACGGCCTTGCCGGAGGAATCGACCAGGTACAGGCCTCCACCTGTTCCCGGTTTGATCCCTTCGAACGGCTCCAGAATCGAAGGGCCTTTCAGCTCCACCTCGATCAAACCGACCTTGCCGGAAAAATTGTTGTCATACAGTTTCCGGTAATAGTACCAACTGATCTCACTGCTGCTGTCAATCTGGTAGTACCATTTACCACGGTCCAGCGGCAAATTGTCATTCGCTTGAAGAGCCGCACGGATATCCCGTTCCGATTCCTTCAATGAGATAATCTCAGGCCGGAACGAGAGCAAGCTGTCATCTTCCTTATAGACGGTAATCGAATTGACAATTGAATTTCCCAATGCCGCGTATGAAAGCAATGGACGAATATGGCGGATAAAATGATTGAGCTGCTCCTTCTCTGAACGGATGTCTCCCGACAGGAATTCGATCAGCTCGCGGTTGAACTGAAGCAAAAAATACAAGGACTGAACCTGTGCCAGCTTCACATCCACATTCGCCGCCACCTGTGCGGCAACTTCCTGCTGATTCATCGCATAACTGTTCTTGATATTCCGGTACATCTGCTGATAGAAGATCCACCCGACGGACAGCGTCGGAATGAGGATAACGATGACATACCCGGTAATCATCTTGCGCAGCAGACTTTGTTTCATCGCCCAGCCTCCCCATTTTGTTTGGCTTCTTCCTTCCCGTTATCCGTAAGGAAAAAAACAGGACCTCCGTGAAGGTCCTGTTCCATGGTTTAATCAAAATCAACTGCTCACCCTCTCCCTACGATCGGGGGAACGAAAACAGCCTCTTCTTTTGTAAGCGGGCGCAGAAAGTCCAGATCACAGCCTTCGTGCGCCTGCAGGACATGATCGGCGAACAGGCGCAGATATCCGCGTGCGTGGACTCGCGACGGCCTCCACTCAAGGAGCCGCTCGCGGATTTCCGCATCAGAAACGTCAAGATGCAGCGTTCCCCGCTCCAGATCGACTTCGATCCAATCGCCATTCCGGACGGCTGCCAGCGGACCCCCGACCTGCGATTCCGGGGACACGTGGAGGATAACCGTTCCATAACTCGTTCCGCTCATTCGGGCGTCGCTGATGCGAACCATATCCCTGATACCGGATTGCAGCAGCTTGCGGGGAATGGGCAGCGCTCCCCATTCCGGCATTCCGGCACCCGAAGGGCCGCAATTGCGCAGAACCAGCACGGAGTCCCGGTCGACCTCCAGATCCTCGTGGTCCATTTCATCCAGCATCCGTTCATAATCATCAAATACAATGGCTCTCCCTCTATGTCTGGCCTTGCAGAGAGAGCTCGCGGAGCGTTTGAGCACCGCTCCGTCCGGTGCCAGATTCCCTTTCAATATCTGCACGCCCGCGTTGTCTTTGAACGGCTCATCCAATGCGGAAATAACATCCGGAAGCTCAGATCGATCCGGGTATGCATCGCGGATGGGGGTCCCGAGCGCAGTCAGGCATGATGTATCGAGTAAGGGCAGCAAGCTGTAAATAACTGCGGCCAGACCGCCGGCATGAAAGAAGTCGTCCATCCCGTAAACGCCGCTTGGCTGCAGATTGACGATAAGCGGAATGTTCCGGGAGAGCTGTTCATAGCGCTCAAGAGGGATAGTGATGCCAAGCCGTCCGGCAATCGCTGTCAGGTGGAGCACCGCATTGGTGGAGCCTCCGATCGCCGCCATCAGCCGGATGGCGTTGTCGAAGGCCGCTTCTGTCATCAGCCGGGACGGCGTCAGATTCTCGCGCACCATATCTACGATCCGCTTGCCCGTCTCCTCGGCAGCGGTCTTTCGCCTTGCATGTACGGCCGGTATACCCGATGTGCCCGGAAGCATCATACCCAGCATCTCCGAGATGCTCTTCATCGTGGAGGCCGTCCCCATAACGGGGCACCCTCCCTGCGTGCAAGAAATACATTTCTCGAGCTGGCTCAATTCCTCCTCGCTCAGCAGTCCGGCTTTATAATCGTCCATATACTTCCAAAGGTCGGTTCCATAGTTGACTGTTTTACCCCTGAATACCCCTGAGGCGCGGTGTCCCGCCGCAAGCTGCAATGTCGGCAAATCGCAGCTGGCAGCACCCATCAGCTGGGCGGGGGTCGTCTTATCACATTCGCACAGCAGTACGACTCCGTCGAAAGGCTGCGAGCGGATCGTTTCCTCAACATCCATCGCCATCAGGTTCCGGTAGGGCAAATCGGAGGGCTTCATGAAATCGGAAGGTGTCGTAATGGTATGAACCTCGATCGGATAGCCTCCGTTCATGAGCACCCCCCGTTTTACGAATTCCACCAGTTCCTTATGGGGAGCGTTGCAGCTGTTCAGATCACTCCATGAATTAAATATCCCGATAATCGGTTTGCCCAGGAATGATTCGGGCGCATGCCCATTGGCGCGCATCGCCGACAAATGCTGGAATCGCGTTTCCACAGATTGATGGTTGAACCATTCCCCGCTGCGCAAATTCATCGTGGCATCCGCTCCTCGACCATAATTTTGGCTGCCGCTGTAACGCTTTCCCCTGGATGCAGAACGCGAAAGCCCGTCAGCTCGGGAGGCAGAGACAGGTTAGGCGCATTGGTAATCCACGTATAGGGCTCAGGACACAGATAGCCCTGGTTGGCGTCGTCATTGTAAACAACCCAGTGCTTGAAATAGCTGTCGCATCGGTATACGATGCGGATACCGATGCTGTCGTCGGTCAGCACCGCCTCGTTGTTTCCGGATCCGGCCGCCATGAATGCGTCGTCAAGCGCGTGACCGATCAGGGTTTTCCCCTGCATCAGCTCGTCTGCATAAGGGATGTCCTGCAGTTCTCCGGTAGGCAGAAAACGCCCGTCAAGCAGCCACTGCTTGACGGCGTTCAGTGAGAACCGGCATTGCGCGATATCTCCATCCGGTGCAGCAGGAAAGTTGAAGGTCGTATGATACCCAAGCCCCCAGGGGAACGGACTGGCGTCACGGTTCGTAACGGTAGTCTCCATGGTCAATGCATTCCGTTCAACAATGTAGCGGACACGAATCGTGAACAGATGGGGAAACTGCGACAGAATGACATCGTTCCCGTCTGAGCGGATTTCCGTTTCCAGTATGAGCCGTCCCTCATTCTCTTCGGCTCTAACCAGCTCCCACCGCTTGTCGAACACAAGCCCGTGGGAATGGTTGTGCTCCGCCGGCTCGTTGATTTCAAATTGATAGGTTCTTCCGTTGAACTCGAAGCATCCATCTGCGATCCGATTGGGAGGGAACAGGATCGGAATGCCGTAGAGCACGGGAACCGCTTCATACTCCCCGCGGTTCCCTGGAACCCTGAGCAGCTCAAGCTGCCTGCTTTTAAGCTGCAGGGAGACCAGATTGCTGCCCCATCCCGGCACCAGAACAACGGATATGTGCCCGTTTTGCGCTTTGACTGCCGGTTCTCCGTGGAACATGATAGGTTCAATGGAATTCACGTAGGCGGAGCCTCCTTTCTACAGAACGCCGTACTTCTCGTAAACGTCCCTTAAATATTTCCCGGCAAGCAGCTCTTCCCGGGTATGGTTCTCCCGCGTTGCCTTATCCAGAGCACCGGTCACCACCTCAAGCGCAATGTCTTTGGGAATAACGACCACGCCATCCCTGTCGGCAAATACGACATCGTTCGGATGGACAATGACTCCTCCGCAATCGACTGGGCAGTCATAATCGATGACCAGCCCCCGGCCCCTGGAGTCAACGGGCTTGGTTCCTGTACAGTAAACGGGAAAATCCAGCTCGACAATCATTTTCGAATCACGGATCAAGCCGTCGATGATGGCACCAGTCGCTCCCCTTACCTTGGAGGCCGTAGACAGCAGCTCGCCCCACAGGCCGTTCTGCGTTGACCGGTTTGTGCAGGCGATGACGACCTCATCCGGCAAAATGCTGTCCACCGCGGCGATTTCCTTCTCATACGGATTGCCGCTGACATGGTAGACATCCACCGCCAGAATCGTTTTGGCCCGGCCGACAACGACCCATTCCTGGTTAAGCGGACGGATGGTTTCCCGCATCGCCTGATTGCGATAGCCCAGGTCATCAAGCGTGTCGCAAATCACTCCGGTATACAGCGACTCGCGCATCCGGCGGAACATTTCCTGATCATTCATTTCGTAAGCCTCCATTCGCTTCTACAGCCCATAATGCTTTCTCATATTGTTCAAATACGGCAGCGACAGCATATCATCGATCAATTCTCTGGCCTGGGTCTCCGAGCGCGTCCACGGATCCATCATTATGAGTGCGAGCAGATCATCGATCTTCCCGCTCCGGTAGGCGCAGAGCTCCTGCTCCACCGGGGCGACGCGATCGCGGAGCGCATAATGGATCACCGGCTGCGGCAGCCCTTTCGTCTTGATGCCCTCGACTCCGATTGCGCTTACGTAGCAGGGAACCTCCACCTGGAAATCCAGGGGAATGCCGGGAACGAAATTCCCGTCGTTCAAAATATTAAGGATCATAATTCTCGGCACATCGCAGGCGATTGCCTCGATGAACGGGATCATCGGCTCCGTTGAATGCTTCGGCGGAAATGCGTCCGTTACTCTGCGGTCCAGATTATCCGACACATCCTTGATTAGCTTGACGTCATCGATACCGTGGCGGAAATAGCCCTGATACCACTCTTCCGGATCTTCTCGGTACCGCTTCTCCGTCTCATCGTCGGCATGATGCCAGAATGGCCACGCCCCTCCGCCCGGATTGCCCGTATCGCCGATCGGAAATACGCCGAACTTCTTGTATAAATCAATGGCCTTCGGTCCCATTCCGTCGCTGATTCGGCATGTCTTGAAATACGCCTCCGACTGCTCCTCGATCCACTTGTCGAGAATCGGGAACGCATCCTGCCCTTTATACCGGAACTGGGTCAGCCAGATGAAATGGTTAACGCCCGGCACTTCAAAGGTAATGTGCTGCGGATCGAGGCCAAGCGTCCGTGCCACATACCTCACGCCGTTCGAGCCGTGACAGAAGCCGGCAATCCTGGCCTGCGGGTACTTGCGGCGGAGATAGGTTACGCCGGCCATGACCGGATTGGCCACCAGCATATACCAGGCATCCGGACTGATTTCCAGAATGTCGTTCAGGATGTCCTCCATCAGCTCCAGCTGGCAGTGGTTGATCCAGAATCCTTCATCATGCATCACATGCAGGCTGCCGCCGAAGCGGTACCCGTGCTTGCGGGCGACAGCCCAGCCGTCCTTCAGCCGCTGATGCCCGCCCACAAGCGCAGCGTTGATAACGAAGTCCGCTCCCCGGATCGATTCCCGGCGGTCCAGCGTCTTTTCCAGCTTCAGCTTGATTCCCGACTCCTCGGCATAACGCAGAGCCAAGGCATAGGCACTCTCGAGACGTCCCTCGTCAATGTCCATAAAGCTGATCGTACTTCCTTCAAGATTGGGCGTCAGGCAAATATCGCGGATCAGACTTAACGAGAACATAGCTGTCCCGGCGCCGATGATACTTATTTTTGCCATGAAATAATCTCCTCCGATTAATAATGAAATAATGGCTTGAAAGTCAAATCGAGGCGGAAGATGCCCCGTCGACGTAGAGACAGGAGCCGGTAACAGCGGATGCCTCATCCGAAGCGAGGAACAGCACCGCATATCCCACCTCGCGTGTCGTCGCCATACGGCCAAGCGGCTGCTGCTGCTTGATGACCGGATACAGCTTATCCATGCCGCCCATGCTTTCCGCCAGCTTCACATTCATGTCCGTCTCCACCCAGCCCGGACAGATTGCATTGCAGCGGATTCCGCGTTCGGCATAAGAGACGGCAATTTCCTTCGTAAGTCCGATAATTCCGGCCTTGGAAGCCGTATAGGCGCCATGGCCGGGCTCGGTCAGCGAGGCCATCACGGAGGAGGTGTTAATAATCGAGCCCTTGCCCCGTTTGAGCAGCTCCGGAATCGCCTTCTTGCACATCAGAAACATCGACTTCAAATTAACACTCATCACATCGTCCCAGGTTTCCTCCGGATAATCGACAATATCTCCGATCGGCATGATGCCGGCATTGTTGAATACAATGTCAAGGCCTCCGAACGCCCTCACGGCAGCGCTCACAGCCCGTTCGGCCGTTAGCGACGAGGAGACGTCACCGGCTATGACAATGCATTCCCCTCCGAGCGCTCTAATCTCTTCCGCAGTTTCCAGCAGTTTTTCTTCATTACGGTCAACCAACGCCAGGCGGCACCCCTCTTCCGCAAAAAGCAGAGCTGTGCCTTTACCAATTCCGGATGCGGCTCCGGTTATGATCGCGGCCTTCCCTTCCAGTCTTCCTTGCCGGCTTGTCATTTTTCTTGCTAACCTCCTCTTACGAATTCACGTCAGTCATTTAATCGCACCGATAACGAGCCCTTTGCGGATGTAGCCCTGCAGCAGGATGTAGATCAGCACCGGAGGCAGCGCTGTCATCAGGAGCCCTGTCAGCAGCAGCGGATAATCGGAGCTGAATCTCCCCAGAATGGTGGCGACCGCAACTGTCATCGTCTTCATCTCATCGGACTGCAGATATACAAGCGGTGTGAGCAAATCATTCCACCAGGCTGTGGCGTTGAAAATGGACACCGTCGCCAGGCCCGGCAGGCTCAAAGGAACGACCACCCTTAGAAGGACCTGCAAATAGCCGGCGCCATCGATCCTGACCGCCTCCAGAATTTCATTGGGCAAGCTGTGCAGCAGCGCCCTGAGCAGGAATACATTTCCCGGGATTGAGGTAACTCCCCAGATCACAATGACAGAAGCGAAATGATTAACCCATCCGAGCCGCGACATGAGCAGGAAATTCGGCAAGATAAAGGTAATGCCCGGCACGGTCATCATCCCGATCATGGTCATGTAGAGCGAATTCTTGAACCGGAAACGCAGCTTGGCGAACGCGAAGGCTGCAGGCACGGACAGTACAAGCGACAGGATCAATGCGCCCCCCACGCTGACGAGCGTGTTGCCGAATAATCTTAACAATGAAAAACGGTAATACAGCGCTTGAAAATTATCGAAATAGAACGTTTTTGGCCAAGCGATCGGATTCCGGATAAATTCAATCGACGTTTTCATGCTGCTCAGCAGCATATAGACGAGGGGATAAACGGCGACTACAGCAACCAGCGTCAGGATAACAACCAGGATGAAGCGGACGAAACGATTGGACGTACGGTTCATGTAAATCCCCCCTCAATTGCTCACCCTGTCAGAGATTTTAAGCTGCACCCAGGTGATCAGCACGACGATTACGAACAGAAACAGCGAAAGCGCGCTGGCATAGCCCATATTGCCGCTTTGGAAAGCCTGCAAATAAATCATAAATTCGATAGGAGTCGTTTCATAGCCTGGTCCGCCTCCCGTGATGGAATAGACAAGTCCGAACATTCCTACGAATACATAGATGACGTTGATGCATGTAAAATAAAACAAGGTGGGGTACAAGAGCGGGATCGTGATCTTGAACAGTCTCTGCCGGAAGCTCGCGCCGTCCATGATGACCGCTTCATATATCTCCCCGGAGATGGTGGACATGCCGGACAGAAAAATCAGCGTCCCCTGTCCCAGCGTCTGCCAATAAAAGCAGAAAATCAAAATCATAAACTCGGTCGGAACGTAATTCAGCCAATCGACAACCAGATGACCGAGCCCGATATCTTCAAGCAGTGAATTGACAATTCCTTTGCTGGCAAACATCGATTTGATCAGAAAACCGATAACGACAGACGATAGAATAGTCGGCAGGTAATATACGGAGCGAAAGAACCTCCACCCTGGAACCTCTTCGAACAGCAGAACCGAAACGATGAGCGACAGAATCAGAATGCCCGGGACGGACAGCAGGAAGATAAGATTGTTCCGGAGCATCAGAAGCAAGTCGCCGCTGTGAATAATCCGGAGAAAATTATCCCACCCGACAAAGCGGGAGCTGACACCGTCCCATTCGGTAAAGCTGTGATAGAATGTGTTGAGAGTCGGGTAGCCGATAAATACGGCCAGCAGTATAAAAGCAGGCAGCAGAGACAAATAGCCATGCAGGCTTTCCCTTCTCAAGCCCATATTGTTCCTCCTTCCGCTGGGCAATGCTCCCTCCCTCCGGACAAACGGAGGAAGCACTCCCTTCGATTACTTACCGGCTGCTTTTCAGCAGCTCATCGCGCTTCTGGTCGATCTTGCCCATGAACTCCTCGGCCGTCATTTTGCCTGTCAGCGCGAGCGACTGCAAGGAAGAGATTTCGCTGGTCAGCTCAGCGGGATATACATTGTCAGGCCAGAAAATGGTGCTCGGCTCATTGGCCCACTCCTGCTGCTCGAGAATCAGCGGCTCGGACGCCATCTGCGAAACATCGACATCCTTGACTACGGACAAGCCCGCTTCACCGCTCTCGATTTTGTTGACCTGCTCATCCTTGCTCATCAGAAACTTGATAAAGTCGACGGCCTCCTGCTTTTTCTTCGAATAATTGGTTACAACGAATGTAGCGCCGACTCCGCCAACCCCGCCGTCATGAATGAGGACCTGATCGTTGAAATCGGGAACCTTCATCATACCCAGATCCTCCCCCAGCGCTTTGCGGGCGTTGGCGATAGCACCGTTGCCTCCGGCTACCATGGCAACCTGCCCCTGGTAGAACAGCTGCAAGGACTGATCAGACTGGTCGGAAATAACCAGGTCCTTCGCATACATGTCGTTCCACGCTTTGATGATTGGAACGAGCTGCGGGTCAGAGAAATTTTTCTTGCCGCTGACCAGATCCTCAAGACCGGCTGAGCCCACCGTCTGGGCAATCCAGTAATTAGGGATATGATAGAACGTATCCGGATCCTTCAGGCCGAGCGGAGTCACTCCTTTGCTCTTGATCTTGAGAAGCATCTCCTCGAAGTCATTAAAATTCTTCAATGGCTGTGCCTCGAGGTCGACGCCTGCATCGGCTAATATTTTCTTGTTGTACAGGAGCCCGAAGGTCCCGTCTGTTGAGAATGGCACGCCGTATATCTCGCCGCCCTCCTTGAAGCCTTCGGTTCCCGCGTCCCAGCCGACAATCCGGTCTTTCTCCTCCGGGGTAAAATAGCTGCTGAGCGGTTCAAGAAACTGCTTGAACCTCAGCATGTAGGTTCCCGACCAGATGACGGTTATATCGGGACCGTTCTTGGCAATGCCGGCAGTCTGAAACTTGGTGAACAACTCATCTCCGGAGGGCACATCCTGCACTTCGATGGACACCTCCGGGTGCGCGGTCTCATAGCGCTTGATGGCCTGATAGATGTAGAAGTCCTCTTTCTTCTTGGACTTGTTATTCTCGTCCACGGTCGGATATCCCGTATTCCAGAAGACGATGTTCACCTTCTGCTTGGACGAATCGCCATTTGCGCCGGAGCCTTCCTTCGTACCGGAAGACCCTGAACAGGCAGTCAGCGCCAATACAATGACTGAGGAAACGGCTGCTGTCAGAATGGTTTTAAACCTCATGAAATGCTCCCCCTCTTTGAGCGAATATTCAAGATGCTGATGGCGCTGTCACCGGAGCAGGCGTAAGGCATCCTTCCACCTGCCACCGGCCACAGATCAGCAGCCCCTTGAAGTTATCTTCATTGTAAAGGGCTGCCATCCGGATGAAAATGACAGCATCGGTGTCAGGGCTTATCACATTTCACAGGTTCTTCATGGTACTTGACCATTTTTGCGCGAAGCTTGACATTTTTTACAGCGATTGCGATCCCGTGTAATAAGACGGAGCCACGCCTCTTGCTTTCTTGAACATCCGGGTAAATGAACTGGGATTCAGATAACCGAGCTTATCGGCGATATCGGTCAAGGACATGCCGCTTTGCATCATTCTTTCGGCCTGCTCCACCTTGGCGGCCAGCACCGCTTCACTGAAATTCAATCCCTTTTCTTCCTTATACAGACGGCTCAGCTGGGCGGGACTCATATTAAATAGAGCGGCGACGCCGTTCAGGCTAATTTCCTCGAAGCTGTGCTCGTCCAGGTACATCTCCACAGCTTCGATCACATATTTACGATGATTGCCCCTCCCACCCCACTTTCCGGCATTTCTGATGCTGCTGCGGATGGCTTCGACGCATGCCGATAACGTACAGCAGTCTGACAGGACAGCACCGGCACCCTCCCCTTCTTCCTGATCCGTTCGAATTCCCATCCTCTCGCGGATGCGGTTCAGCTGAAACATCACATCAGCAAGCAGATTAAGCAGCAGCGCCGGTCTGGGATACGGCTGCAATTCAGGCAGCATATCCAGCGTCCGTTCAGCATCCACCCACTGAAAACAGCTCAACTGCCGGACGATGTCCCTCTTCCAGGCAAGCAGTGACAAGGGGAGCGCCGGTTCCGGAAGCCTCTCCCGGAAGAGATTTTGTTCCTCATTGTAAAAGGACAGACTGAGCATCTCACGTGCATCTGCGTCGCGCTTGCCCCAGTCCTGCCAGCTTTCGAAGGGTTCACTCACGGCAATGGTCACGGATAATCCCAGATAACGCTGAACGGAATCGATCAGCATTCCGGCATCGGGCAGCTCCGATTGCCCGGAGGCATGAAGCAGCAGATGCCATCTTCGTTCATGGACATATTCGACGAGGCCAACCACATGGCCGCGGTAAAGCTCTCCCGCGATCGTTTCAACAGCACGGCCGATCTGGACCAGATCAGCCGGCAGCAGCGGGCTGCCTTGACGGGCTGCCGTATTCAGACGGATAACCCACGCTTGACATCTGCCTGCCGTCAGCATCAATCCGCATTCCTCCAGCTTTTCCCTGAAGCCGGTCCCGCTGCTGTAAACGCCCTCAAGCCATTCCCTCAGTATCGCCAGCTTTCTGATCTGTCTCAGCTGCAGCAGCTCCGTCTCGTCTTCCCGGACGAGGGGCTGCTTGTTCCGGAGCAACTCCGACAACCCCAGCAGCATCTTCTGCAGCTCCTCGATCTCCATCGTCGACTTGACAAAAAAATCGCGGACGCCAAGGCGCAGCGCCCTTCTGACCAGCTCAAAATCCTGGTTGCAGGTCAAAATAATAAACTCGCCGTCCGGCCTCAAGTGTTTGACCCGCTCGATAAATTCCAGGCCGTCCATCCTGGGCAGACCGATGTCTACCAAGGCAATATCCGGCAAATGTACGGAAAAAAGCTCCAGCGCCTCCGCACCATCCCTTGCCTCGCAAACAACCTCCATCCCGAGCTCGGCCCAGGCAATCATCGACTTGATGCCCAACCGGACCAGAAGATCATCTTCCACAATCATGACTTTCATGCGGATTCACCTCTTTCACAGATTACGTACGGTATAGTCAGCTCTACCGACGTGCCTTGACCTGGCAGGCTGTCAATCCGGATATCGAAGCGTTCGTTGTATTCAAGCCGAAGCCGCTGCTGTATGTTCATGAGGCCGATACCCGATCCCGAGCTCTGCCCCTTGACGGGATCACCCCTGATCAGCTTCTTGACCGACAAAGCGTCCATTCCAACGCCGTTATCCGTGACTGTTACGGTGACATACTCGCCATGTCTGACACATGTCAGCGATATCCGGAAGCTTCCGCTGCCCGCGAAACCGTGAAGGATGGCATTCTCCACGATAGGCTGCAGGGTCAGCTTGGGAATTATCGTATACAGGACTTCGGGTTCTGCACAAATATCGGTTTCAATGGGCTGAAGCATCCTGTTCTCCTGAAAGGCGATGTAGTTTCGTACGTAATCTAATTCTTCGCCAAGGGTGCTTCTCACCGACAATGCTTTGTCCAGACAATAGTGCAGCATGCCGGAGAGATTGACGAGCGCCTGGGCGATCGACTTCTCTCCTTTCATTACAGCCATCCAACGTATGGAATTAACCGCATTATGCATGAAATGAGGATTGATTTGAGATTGGAGCAGCGTTAATTTGAGATTCATTTTCTCCTGCTCGTCGGTTTTAATTTTTTCGATCTGCTCGCCGATGCGGCCCAGCATATGCTGGAAGCCGGAGAAGAGGATTTCGATTTCATCGATGCCCCGGTAGCGAAAATTCTTCTGCTCCTCGGCCAGCTTCTCGGGATCGTTGAACCGGAGCTTCCTGACTCTTTTCGACAGATTCAGAATGGGCAGCATGACCTTTCGTGTCAGCAGCTGCAATATCAGTAGAATCAGGACAATTGAGAAAGCCGTTACCGCAAGTGTGTACATCCAGAGCGCTTTGGCTTGCCCGACAAGCATATTCATTGGAGTCATCGAAACCAGATACCATGAGAGGAAGGGGATGTTGTGGGTAGAGCAAAGATAAGTTCGGTGGTTCAAATCCATATGGAAGCTGCTGTACTCTCCGCCATTGGCCTGCGCCTGGACAATAGCCTGGCGGTAAACATTCCTGGCGTCCTGACCTGTATCGGCGTTTTCACCGGCTACCAGTACATCGCCTGACGAGTTCCCGATAAAGACCAGCGTGGAATTATTGAGCTGCAGCTGATTCAGCAGGCCTTGAATGAGCGATTCTCTCATCGCCACGACAAGCAGACCCAGAGGCTTGGTGCCGCTGACTATATTTTTGGTGAAGTAGAGGGAGTGGTCGTTCGTCAAATCATGAAAGTCATCGGCGACATCGTTATACATTACATCATTATCGTAAGGAATATTGTCGCCATACCATGGAAAACTGCTCACAATCCGCTTGAGGCTTTCGCTTTCCGTATCATGCAGGGGCACGCTTCCGTATACACGGCCTGAGCTGCTGATAATCTGCACATCCAGGGGAACTCTCAGACGATACATTTTGGTAAATGAATTGACCCGATCGCGGATCGCCCTGATCTGTTTGTCCTGGCTGGCATACTGCTTCTGCATGATCTGGTACAGCTGTTCGTCCTGCGAAAGAATGCGGATATAATCGTTGATGTGGTTGATATAAAAGTCCAAATTAAGAGAAAGCGATTCCATGTTCTTGGACAGAGACTGATCGTAGATCGTTTCCGTCCGATGCACGGCGTTCTTGCCGAGAACATATCCCTGCAGAAGCACAGGAATCAGAATGCAGAGCAGCAGTATGGTGAGAGCAGCCATATTCAATCTGCGCTTTTTTTTGAGCATGACGAATCTCTCCTTTTACGTTAACGTAATACCGACCGGACGATTAGTGCTTCGGAGGAGATTGATGTTCTGTATATTAAAATAAATCTTATATGCTGACTATATCTCGAGCTAAAATCGATGTCAAGTTAACTGACACTTATGATGTAAACCCTGATAAATACCAATAATACGCATTTTTATGAATAGATGATTCGGATAACGCTTCATATTTACAACTTTACTATACTGACTTTTATTCAGTATAATGAATAATAATCTGAATGGCAATTGAAAAGGAGCTCAATTATGGAAAAAAGTACGAAAAAGGATTATTCAGTCCCCGCCCTGGACAAAGCGGTACTCATTCTGCACGCCTTGGCGGAGCAGGGCTGGCTGTCGGCGCTGGAGCTTCACGCTCAACTGAATATTCCCAAATCAACCGTTTTTGTATTGCTTAATTCGTTATCCAAGAGCCGGATGGTCGAACGGCATGCCGACGGAAGATACGGACTCGGGCATGCGACATTTTTACTGGGAATGAGCTATTTCCGTGATCTCGACATCCGCCGGATGGCGAGACCCCATTTGGAGAGTCTTGTCAGCCAAACGCCTTACACGGCTCATCTAGCCGTTCTCGCCGGACAGCAGCCTGTTTATATCGACAAGGTGGAAGGCAGCGGCTTCGTCCGCTTTGCCACCTTCATCGGGCAGTCGCTGCCCCTGCATTTGTCGGGAGTGGGCAAAGCTCTGGCCGCCGGAATGAGCCGGGAACAGGTTGCCAAAGCTTTAGAGGAGTTTCCGGATATGCGGGACGCGGAAAAATCCGCTCAGCAGCTCCTTGAGGACGTTCAATTTATCCGTCAGCACGGATTTTCCATTGAAGATGAGCAGATGGAAGAAGGCATCCGTTGTATCGGATCCCCCGTTTACGATTTATCAGGCAATATTGTTGCCTCCATCAGCATAACCTCGTTGTCGCAGGATTTGCCCGCCATCAAATTCAACTCGATGGGCCAAAAAGTACGCGAAGCGGCGATTCATATTTCTCAGGAATTGGGCTTCAAGGAATAGCACCGGCTCCTTCGATCAATGACTTTCCGCTATTTCCTTGATTGAAGCGCTGGCAAAGTTTGGCCCGAAAATGCAACAGGCTCCCGGTTTTAAACCGGCAGCCTGTTTGCGTTTATACTGTTTGCAGCTGATTCCCTTCGCTCTAATTAATTCTTCTTTGCCGGCAGGTCATCCGGCTGCTCGCCCAGAAACTCGCCGAGCCGGTCGAAGCTGCGCTCGAGGTTCATTTTCCGCTCGGCAAAAAACTTCTCATGACTTTTTTTCATGAGCTGCAGCAGTTTTGTAAATTCTTCAACAGAGATAGTTTCTTTCGTACGCATCAAGCCAAGCACGTATTCCAATTCTCCCAGAAGCTTTTGCTGAATGAGAATATTATCGTGAATACGCCTAATCTGCTGGGACACAACCTCGATGGGACTATAATGCTGTCCGAGCAGCACCGATTTTATTTCTTCCAACGACAAATCCAGTTCCTTGAGCGCCAGAATTTGATGCAAGCGGGATATATCCTCTTCGTTATAAAGCCTGTGCCCGGATTCAGAAAATCCCGATGGGGAAAACAGGTTTATCTGATCGTAATAACGCAGCGTCCGGATCGTCAACCCGGTTAGCTTCGCAAGCTCTCCGACCTTCCAAGTTTTATTCATTATCCTCTCCTTTATTCGCGCTGGACATTTACCGGTATCTTTACTATAAAACATAACGCAGCGTAAGGCACAAGGATTATAATATTTTATGTAAAAGGGTCGGACAGCCTCATTTTTATTTTTTGCGGTATCCATTTTTTCATTTAACATCTTAGCCATTCCTGTACCATGTTTTTGAATAGCAACGAGGCATATTCGAGCGGTTTCACACCATGCCGATTTCACGTTCCACCTTACTCTGGGGGCATGTACTGACCTCGCTGGTATCCAACGCCCTATCGGTTCTCGTCATCATTCTCGTAGCGCTCGTTATGGGCTTTCGTAAAAAAAGCAGCCCCTTCTGCCGCAATAGCGGTGAAAGGGGCTTTCCCTCTTGTCGGGAAGCTGTGAACTTGAAGCAAAATCTTTTTTATTGGTGGTACCTAGCTTATCCTGAGCCAGTTCGATAATCAAAATTTAATCAATATCGAGAAGTTCGAGAATGACACCCAAATCGTCTGTGCTTTCCACATAAGCATATTTATCGCCATTTTGAATAAGCGGGAAGCCGAATTCCTCCAGCTTAGCTGCCGTTTCAAGCATTCTGTTCTTCGCCTTAAATGCGATGTGATGGACTCCAGGGCCTTTTGTATCAAGAAATTCCTTCCATGTAGTAGGGTCCTCTGTTGGTTCAATGAACTCTACAACCAAATTCTCCATGTGAAAGAAAGATAGCCTTACCCTTCCTTTCGTGGGCTGCCCCATATAGGTAACCGTATCACTGCCATCTTCATTAGCCATTATAATAGAAGGGGCGGGAACGCCTAATAGCTCGGCAAATCGACCGGTAGCCTTTTCTACATCACGAACGATCATTGCAATCTGACAAACCAGGGTCGTGCCAAGAATAGTGTTTTCCATTTTTCTTCTCCTATCTATTTTTTAATCTAAACAATTGTAAAGTTGCTCTAACTTCTCTTTACCAGACATGGTAAACGTCATGAACCTGTTCCCCTGCAAGAATTTTGCGTGCACGATCAATGTTCCACTGAATGTGATCTTTCAGATCTTCATCTCCTTCAAAGGATAATCCGAATACAATTTCCATCTTGCTTGCATTATAATAGGATCGTTTACGTTCTTCATCCGCATTCGAAATAATAATTTTACTGGAAGAACCGGTCAAATCGATTGCAAGCTGTGCAATTTCTGCCCAGGAAACAAATTTTTTACCCAGCGCCATAAAGGTTTCGTTATTGAAGTCGCTTTCCAGCAGTTTTACGTAAAGTTCTGCAATCTGTCTACCGGAAAGGAACTGAGTGCCATCGAATTTGTTAAAAGTGAGGTCTTCATTCTGAAGAACAGCCTTTGCAAGGTTTAAGAAACGAACATCAGACTGGGATGCGCCGCCTTCATAAGCCGGATTCGAGAAAATATAGCCAGGACGAATAACATTTCTTGCTATTTTTGTTTTGGTTCCGTTAACGCCCTGGCCATTGTAATACCTATTAAAGCCCATCAGATACATTTCGGAAGCAGCTTTGGTTGCACCGTACAGGTTGCCCGGAAGCAGCTGGGCAGTTTCGTCCATGCCGTCGCGCAGATCACCCATTGCAGCAGTAGAACTGGTGTAAATAAATTTATGCAGGCCAGCTCTTTCGGCGGCGTCTGCCAGGAACAGCGTAACTTTGGTATCATGTTCAAGCATTTCAACCGGGTCGTTGCCCCAACCGAGCGCGACATGTATAACAGCGTCACAGCCCTGAAGCGCCTTTTCCATTACGTCCAGCTCAAGGATATTACCCTGTACAAGGGTTATATCCGGAAGGGTTTGATAATAAGGAATCCGGTCCGGAGTACGGGTAAGCAGTACAATTTCATGACCTGCTGCAAGCAATGCTTTAGTAACGTTTTGTCCGATATTGCCGGTACCGCCAGTGACAAAAATTTTCATAAAAATTCCTCCGCTATATTTGATGTTATCGGGAATATAATCATCGGCGCGCAAGGAGGTCTCTCTATTCCTTCAGCTTGTAGCTGACAAAAGCCAGCTTCCTGCTGTCGGGTGACCAGGAATTGACGTTAATGGTGCCCTGTCCGCCAAACAGCTTGACCAACGTACGGAACTCTCCGCCTGCGCTTCCTATTAAGCGAATTTCTACATTTTTGTTTGCGGGATGGGCGCCAGGAGCAACATCGCCCTTGTGATAACTAATATAAACCACCAATTCTCCGTCAGGGGATACATGCGGGAACCAGTTATTGCTCTCATCGAACGTGATCTGCGTTTGCTCGCTGGAATCGACATTCATGCGCCACACCTGCATAAGCCCTGTTCGTACCGAGTTGAACCATATGTGCTTGCCGTCCGGTGAATATTCGGGGCCGTCATTCAATCCGGATGAATCCGTTAACTGCGTTTCTATGCCACCGTTTACAGGGATGGTGTAGATGTCGTACTCGCCGTTTCGCTCTGCGCAGTATGCCAATGTGTTTCCGTCCGGTGACCAACCGTGCAGATAGCTGGGGGCCATTGGCGTGATGAGTACCGGGTTGCCTCCCTGCAAGGGGAAAATATAAATACGGGACCGGCCATCCTCGCAGGTATGATGGCTAACCGCGACATGCGAGTTATCGGGCGAAAGCACATGGTCGTTATTGCACCGAATCGCATAACCGGATTCGATCGCTGTACTCTCCCCTTTAGCGAGGTCAAAAGTGTAAAGACGGCCAAAGCTGTTATATACGAGATGCTTGCCGTCGCGGGTCCAATTGGGTGCCTCAATCAGAAAATCGAATTCGGCCAGGACGCTGCGTTCGCCGCTATAAACATCCACCGTTTCCAGGATACTGATCACATTTTTTCCTTCTGTCTTGTGGGGTTCTTTCACTGTATTCATCGTTTAATCTCCCTAGATTAAGAAATAGGTTACGCCCGGGGCTTGATGTTCAAATTAACGCCTAAATCGTCCTCGCTGTCGACAATGGTCCAGCTGCTGCCGGGATAATAACCGATCGTTCTCATCTCATATCCCATCTCTTCCAGTTCACCGATAATTGCGTCACGCTTGTCGCCAACCTGGAAGCCCAGATGATGCACGCCGTTTCCATGCTTATCCAGGAACTCTCGGAATGTACTGTCGTGCTCGTCCGGTTCATGCAGTTCAATGACGAAATTGCCAACCCGTATATTCGCGAGCTTGAGTCCGTAAAAAGCGGGTTTTCCGCGATACGTCAAATCAGGGTTGCTGGCAGGAGGATTATTGCGGATCTCAGGCACGGGAATATTAAAAAATCTTGCCCAGGTCTCAGCAGCCTTTTGGATATCTTTAACTACGATTGCGATCTGAATAAAGCCGTCAAAGCTGATGTTGTTCTCCATGAAAATACCTTCCCCATTTCGTTAATTAAGTTATAACGCTTTCATGACGTTCCACATGCCGATCCAGGTAATGTGCTGGGACTAAAAATTCTTTTACAACTCCAATGTGCTCAAGTATCGGATATGCTTCTTCAAATACTCATCAGCCTTGAAAGCAAACCCAAAGGTATTCTTGATTTGCGAGATATCTATGGGAATGCCCTCAGGCTCGGGACGGCCCTTGTCCTCAAAAAGGATTTGACTCTTGGAACCAAGGAGGTTTACCGCCATTTGCGCGATCTGAGCCCATGTACGGAATTCAGTGCTCACAGCGGTAAAGCAGCCGCGGTCCAATTCATCGGAATGGAGCAAAGCTGAGTATACTTTTGCAAGGTCGCCCGCCCAGATGAATTGCGTACCGTCATTCTTGATAAAGGACATGGGCTCGTTCGCAAGGGCGCTTTTGACCATATTTGCAATTTTTCGATCGGGATAGAGAGGCCCGCCCTCCACGCAGGGATTGCCAAAGGTATAACCCGGTCGCACGATATTTGCCTGAAGCTGATACTGAGAGGCAATAGCCAGGAGATAAGCCTCTGTTGCGGCCTTGGTGGCGCCGTAATAAGTCTTTGGCTTTATAAAGCCCCTATCATTGTTGGGCGCCGTGCCAAAGCTTGCGATGGAAGAGGTATAAATGATTTTGTTTACTCCCGCTTCCGCAGCTCTCTGGAACAGGCGAACAGAGGGCATCGTTTCGTTTACTAACATTTCCTCCGCTGACCCGCCCTGCTCCGGCCACGAAAGCGCGATATGGACGCATGCATCTTGTTCCGCAAGCCCCTTAGCGATGGCATTCGCATCGTCCATTTGTCCTGTAACGAATCGGATATGCTCATGACCCACAAAACCTGGGACCTTGTTCGCATTTCTGGCAAGGAGTGTGACCTCATGACCATGCAAAAGCAGTTCCTTGACGACATACGAACCGATAAACCCGGTACCGCCAGTAACAAATACTTTCAATTTTTCGCTCCTTCCTGCATCATTCCTTTACGCTGCCCATCACAAGCCCGGTTGTGAAATACTTTTGCAGGTACGGATAGATACATAGAATTGGTATCATCGCTAAGAACATTTGCGCTGCGCCTGTGGTGCGGGCGCTAACCATAGACAGATATTTGGATAAATTGCCGCTGAGATCGGTGTTGTTGCGCATAAATTCCTGCGGATTCACGACAACCGTTTGCAAGTATGTCTGCAACGGATAGTTTTCAATATGGTTCATGTAGATCATGCCGTCGAACCAACTGTTCCAATGATCTACAACCGAAAACAGCGTAACTGTCGCGATCGTGGGAATCGAGACCGGCAAAACAACTCTGATCAGCGTCTGCACATGACCCGCACCGTCGATGTACGCCGCTTCCAACAATTCCTTCGGCAGGCTGCGCATGTAGTTCATCACGACCAGCATGCTGAAAACGGGAAGCGCGCCAGGCAAAACAAGCGACCATATGGAATCGATCAATCCGGTATTCCTCACCACCATATACGTAGGAATCAAACCGGCGTTGAAGAGTATGGTCACAACAAAGAACCATGAGAACATACTCCGGGCCCTGAAATCCGCTGTTGATTTCGAGAGCGGATAAGCTGTCAGGATGATCAACAGCAGATTGATCGGCACGCCAATCGCCGTCCGCTGGAGTGAGACCAGAAGAGACATGAAAAACTTCGAGGTGTTCATAATAAATTGATACGAGATTGTAGTAAAGCCAACCGGAAAAAAAGTAACCTCTCCCGCATCGACTGCAACTTTGTCGGAGAAAGATACCGCCAGCAGGTTGATAAACGGCGCTATGCATACAAATGCAACAATTAGCAGGAAAACGGTATTGCAAACCAGGAATATTTTACGTGGTATGGAAGCTTTTATTCTCATAGTCCTACCCTCCACTAGAAGACTCTATATCCTGTGAATTTGTCAGCCAAGTAATAAGACATAATGATAAAAATCATAGATACACCTGACTTAAACAGACCTGCAGCCGTGGAGAGCGAGTATTGAGCCTGCTCAATGCCCAGTCTGAACACGAATGTATCCAAAATATCGCCGGTGGAATAGACCACAGGGCTGTACATATTATAGATCTGATCGAAACCGCCGTTGAGGATATTGGCAAGACCAAGCACGGTCATCAGCACGATAATAGATGAAATGCCGGGCAGGGTAATGTGCAATGTCTGCCGCCAACGGTTTGCGCCGTCGATAACTGCGGCTTCATAAAGCGCAGGGTTTATGCCTGTAAGGGCAGCCAGGTAAATGACCGATCCGAATCCAAAAGCCTTCCACATATCGGTCACTACCATCGTGCCGGGAAACATGTTCGGATTGCCAAGGAAATAGATCGGTTCAATTCCAAGCTTGGATAGAAGTATATTTACAAAACCCGCGCTCGGCGACAAAAGATTAATAAGGATACCGGATAATATGACCCATGACAGGAAATGCGGCAAATAGACCAGCGTCTGGAAAACGCGCTTGGTAAAAATATTCCTGACTTCGTTGAGCAGCAGCGCAAACACGACCGGAACAATGATGCCTGCAATCATTTTACACAATGCAATAATGACCGTGTTTCGTATGACCGGCCATATATTCGGCATTGAAAACAAGGTATTGAAATTTTGAAAACCTACCCACTGTTGGTGTCCGAACATACCTTTTGCCGGAATAAATTTCTGGAACGCGATCACAACGCCGGCCATGGAGCCATAGCTGAAGACCGCCACCAAAACGATCGCGGGGAGCAGCATCAAATACAAGGGAAGCTCTCTTAACAGCTTGTCTTTACGTTTCAGATTTACAAACATCTTTTGTCCACCACCTGTAAATGATTTGGGCCAAGGCCAGCTGCTTCCTGCGGTTCGGATAGACACAGCGCTGGATAGCGGCAAACCTTTTTTAATTAACTGAGGCGGGAATTATCCCGCCGCAGTCCTTAAATGAGAATGACTTATGTTGCCGGATACATTTTGTCAAGCTCGTCGAGAGTCTGCTGACCGCCCGCTTTCAGCCACTGCTGTACAAAGGTATCGAAATAATCGACTGGCTTAGCGCCAGTTATGATATTGGTAAAGGCTGTGATCGTGAGCGTATCCAGTGAAGCAACATTCGTCAACCACTCATCGGGCCTTTGAATTCCCAGGATGCTCTGGACGATCGCCTTATCGGGAATATACTTGTTCAATACAATCGGCAGAGAGCCTGACCTCGACATCTGGCCCCAGGTACCGAAGGCATTGTCGTCTTTTGCGAGAGATCCATTTTCAAAGCCAGCGATATAATCATATAAGGGCTTTGCGGCGGGGGCCAGGCCGTCAGAGGAGCCTTTGTCGAAGGCTTTCAGCAAATCAGCTGCGTAAACCTCGCCCGGTTGATCGATAAAGACTGGGGATAGCCTGTACTGCTCATCCGCCCAGTATTTGAGGTAGTCCTCCTTCGTTGAGTAATTGACAGTCTGATCGTACAGATTGAGTATATTGATGGCTGCTTCGGGATGCTTGAAGTCCGCGCTGACCATCGTCATCTGGCCGACAGCGTTGCTCTCGATACCAATCTTATAATCGTAACCGGACTCTGTGGGAATGGAATACGGATGTACGATAACGCCATCCTTTTTGTAAACATTATTGTAAGGATACCAGGTACCCCAGTTGCTGCCGTAAGCCATACCGATTTTGCCGCTGGTAATATCTTCAACCAGCGCGGATTCATCTTTGCTGGTAAATTCCTTGTTGATCAGGCCTTTCTTATACATATCTGCCAACAGGGAAAGCGCTGCTTTCATGTTCGGCTGGATCCAGGCAAAAGTCATCTTGGCATTCTCGTCGCGGTAGAACATACTTTCGTCGCGTCCGGGAACGCCAAACGCAGAGACCAAACCAAGAATACTGCCGTGGTTTTGTCTGATCAGATCCTTGTTGAGGGCAAGTCCATACGTGTCGCCATTTATGCCGTTACCGTCCGGATCGCCGGTAGCGAACTTCTCTGCAAGAGCGACCATTTCTTCGATGGTCTTCGGAGGCTGAGAATTGGTGTTCTTCAGCCAGTCCTCACGAATCCATAGGAACGGCGCCTCGTGGAAGTTGTCGTTCATGCGCGGTATGGCGTACAGCTTGCCGTTTACCGTAGCGCCCTTAAACGAATCAGGAAATCTTTTCTGATATTCCTTGAGAGAATCAGAAGCGTATTTGTTATAGACATCGGTGAGATCGGCCAGCTGTCCATTCTGTGCCAACTGCAGAAAAACATTAGCATCCTGCGTTTTGAATATGTCCGGCAGGTCGCCGGAAGCAATGACGGCATTCAGCTTGTTTTTGTAGGCGTCGGTGCTGCTGTCGGCAGAGAAGGCAACCTGGAGATCGATATTGAGCTTGTCTTTGATTAAGCGGCTCCACCGGTTATCTTCCCAGGTTTCGTTATCAAGGAGCTTTGAAGCTGCCGCCGTTTGAACGGCCCATGTCATTGTCACTGGTTTCTGATATTTCCCGTTAGTGTCAATTTCGGGGGTATTGCTGGTACTGGCTGCATTTTCATTGGTACTTGGATCGGATCCCGTGGATGCGCTTTCACAAGCTGAAAAGGTAAGCACCATGAGCGCGGCCACCAGAACGAGCGGTAGAACTCTTCTGGGTTTCATCTTTTTCACGTAAAATTCCTCCTTTAATTTGCACATAGAAATTACGTTAATGTAATCTAGATAATGTTAACTTATTGCCTTTTGACGGCTTTGTGTGATCTGTCTTGCGAGGCCAGATCAGCTTGAATCCCCATTAAATGCAGTCGTTGATTACACTCAGGTATCTTCGCAAACAGTAGACGCCAACTACTACGACATCACCCCTCTCATAAGCTGCATCTTCGTAAATGAGTGTTAATTATTGGAGATAAGAAACCTGAAAACCCCCTAAAAAGAAATATTTTTTAACACGTGTTTATTTCGGAATAAAAAATCTAAGATTTTTCTTTACAACTTTCTGAAAACCAGACTGCCCGACCAATCGTGATCTCTTTAAAACCCGTTCGATGCTTTAGCATATCGTTGAAATCAGCGAGGCGCCGAATGTCCCCTTGCCCTTTTTACTGCAGCCGTATTCTTGGTTTATCCTGGCTATCTCCTCGTTTTTGATCTTTGCGTTTTTCAATGATGTCAAAGATGTCAGCCTCTTTCGTGAACACGTGTTTATGTACTCATAATACATAGCCTATTAAAGCGCTGTCAATCCTTAATTTATAAAAAAAGGAAACAAACACTATTTATCGGTTCTAAATATTTTTTTATAGCATTAACACGTGTTTATGATATAATTGCACAAAATAGAATATTCCGACAATTATAAGGCTGGTATCTGCCTTGGAAATGATATCCCCTTGTACGTGTTAAGGGAGGAGAAGGAATTACAATTCGATTCAATGAAACGGCACTATGTATCGGGATGATGATCATTGACCGAGCTAAGATTGATGGTAAATAATACATACATTAGGAGGCATCATGTATAAAAACAACGCAGCGTTCATTCCAATCTTTGACGATAAAACACTCGCTGGTTGGCATTTCGTCCCTCGATTGCCTATTCCCCGCGCCCCCGGCGAACCTGGACCGGATACGACGACCGAGGAATACCAACGCGCCGCGCAAACATCGGGAAAATGGACTGTTGAGGATGGTGCAATCACAGGACGGCAGGATCCGCCCGGATGCGGTTACGGCGGTTATCTCCTCAGCGATGGGGTATACGGCGATTTCGAGTTGGTCTTTGAGGCACATCCCGACTGGCCGGCGGATACCGGCATCCTGGTGCGTGCATCTGCACTCGGTTCTCAAGGGTTCCAAATCCTTCTGGATCACCGCCGTTCGGGAAATATAGGTGGTATTTACGGCAATGGCATCGGCGGCTTCCATGGCATCAATTTCACCCTCGATGCGAAATACGATGAGCAAGGTAATCCCGTGGGGCTGAGACTGGAAGACCCCGCGACCACCATCGAGCCCATGACACCCGACAAAACGGCACTTCTTGAATATGCGGCAACCGGTGAGCAGTTTCTGTCTATATGGAAGTGGAATAATTGGAATGAATTCAAGATTCGCGTCGAAGGGGCGTCTCCGCGGATCACCGTCCATATCAACGATACGAAGATTTCTGAAATCGATACGGCAACCTTGAAGCACCCCTTGTATAACGCCGCGGCGGTCCGGGATCTGCTCAGTCCGAAAGGACACATCGCCTTCGAAATCCATGATAACGATCCTGGCATGGGCGAAGCGCGCTGGGCGCCGAATGCGGCTTGCAGGTGGCGCAATATACGGATTTGCGAGTTTTAGACGACCGCAGAGCGCGATATGTTTCTTGGTGAGAGCGGCCGATCATATCAGCGGTGCGCGCTCCATTCTGACGGGCACCGCGGCTAACAAGTCGATCTGTACAGGGCAGGCAGTTAAGGTGGATCAGTTGGTCAAATTTTATAAATAGAGTTACAATCGTTTGAATCATGAATAGAGAACAATAAAGCTGCTTGCAGAATTTTCTGCAGCAGCCATATTTTTCGCCTATTGCATGCGGTATATTTAATTCCTTTCAAATAATCCCCAGACTTCTTAAGGCATATATTGAGGCGCCGCGGGCCAAGTGGACGAATCGCCGTTATCATGTTTTCCATTATTTCCAGTTTGGTGCTTGTCTCTCGATTGCCGACCGCCTTCTTACGATTGTAAGTGACGGTTTCTAATTGCTGTTCTTCTGAATCCGCAACCTGATCCGGATTTGTTTTTTCGCTCGAAGCGCCGAAACGCTTTTGCTGAGCCAGCCGGAACTGCTCTTGATGACCAGTTCAGTTTAGCGGTGAGTTCTGCAATTTTTGCATCCTGCCTCGTAATGGTCGCTTCGTATTCGGGTGTAACGACAGTTTCAACACATACCTTATCTTTATGTATTTAAAAAACCAGCCCCTCAAAGGGCTGGTTCGTCGCTGCCATCATTGAACTCCCTCGCCTTGACCGCAGCCAATCTCAAGCACTCCCTGCCCTGGCCGATTCCCAAAATTTTGCTAGCTTAAGACGGTGTTCGGTTTTAACCCGTTGAATGTTGGTCCTTCCGTCACCGTCATATAACCTACAATCGTATCAATTTCATTATGGTTCATCAAATAAAGATTGTACGGCAAGGTTAACTAATAAGGTAATCGGATCATCCAGGAACAAATAATTCGAGAAGTACGCCCGGTACAGCCTTTCCATCAAATCATCCGCTTTGCCAAATTGCATGACATACTGCATCAGGAGATTGGCCTTAAATGTATTGGTGGGCTTGGCTGTATCGTAGTTAAATTTCAGACCATCCTGGTCAGCAACACTTTGAAACATCCTCATGCAAAAAAGTTTTTATGTTCGCGAGTCGTTCCCGGTATTGCAGCATAATGTTTGATTAATTATATGAAGTCCTATAGTCAGGTTCCAAATGTTAGCGGGATTGCTGAAGCATTGGAGGCCCAACAATCAGAGTGTCATTCTGCTCGGCCAGTCGCCCAATTTCCTCGAGTGAATGTCGGCCGATTGCAGGGAAGAAATCGTCAATACCGCCAGGTGCGAAGGTGAAAAGGATACGTCCCATTTCGGATCCGACGTTAGCCCACGCGTGAGGTACGCCGCGGGGAACCACGACGCTTGTTCCTGGAGTAGCTTCAAATTCATCCTCTCCGCATTGGAAACGGAACGTTCCTTCAAGAATCTCGAATACCTCTTCCCGTTCCTTATGAATATGCTTCGGGGGACCAATCAAAGCCGGTACACGCGCTTCGACGACGGTTATCGCTCCTCCAACTTGATTGCTGTGGATGCGAATGGCCATTTGTTCGCCCGGCATCGTGTCGAACCATTCGAGATCCTTCGCGAAAGTAACGGCTGCTCCGGTTACGGTTTTATTTGTCTGTTCCATTTTTCATTCTCCTTTACTCTATCCGGTCTTTTTCTACAACGCATGAGATATTCTATTAATGGGCTTCCGAATTTTTTCAGGGAAGTACTCGGCTGTCTGGCTAATGTCCACCCATTGGCTTGCTTAATTTCCACTGCCTTGGGATGAATAAGCATCTCTGATCAAGACGACACCTATACTGGTTATATAACTTCGGATTTTAAGATTGCATATCCGCTTTCTTTTTATCGGACTCAAACGTCAAACGAACTTTTACCGTGAGAATATAAGGCGGCAGAAAGCCTTCAGCGAGTAAAGGCGTTCTGCTGCCTTAGCACTTTTCTTCTATATGGCAAACGTTAAACCTATCAGCTGTTCACTAAGGCTCCAGAGTCGATCGGCCGCCTTGGGATCGATCGCATATGGCATCACGCCGGAGTCCGTTAATGTCGAATTGTTGTCCAATTGAAATTCGGACTCAGCGTCCTGCCCCAGAGCTGTGATATCGCAGTTCTCGCAATAGACGCCGCCCATATTGTCAAGCTGTGGGCTCGTCGCACACCATACGCTGGTAGCAGCCCCTTGCCCAACCGTCTTGAGATTTTTCGTTGGGTCGAGAACCGGCTGTCCGTTTTCGTCGATGACGCCCGCCGCGAGCAGATCCTCATTCGAAAGATGTTTTTCGAGACCGGTGCCGACGATGCTGCCCGGATGAAGGGAAAAGGAGCGCACGCCGTCGGCCTGTCCACGCTTGTCAAGCGCGACCGAGAAAAGAATGTTGGCCGTCTTCGACTGACCGTAGGCCCCCCAGCGCTCATATTCGCGTTGCTCGAAATTGGGATCATCGAACACGACAGGGGAAAAGTGATGCCCCCAGGACGAAACTGAGACCACCCGTGCGCCGTGAGCCTTGCGCAGCGCGGGCCAAAGCCGCGCTACAAGCTGGAAATGGCCCAGATGGTTCGTCGCGAATTGCGATTCATATCCTCGCGAATCGCGTGTCATTGGAGATGCCATAATGCCTGCGCTGTTTACCAGGATGTGCAGCGGCTGGCCGGAGGCAAGAAACTTCTCTGCAAAGGCATCGATTGAGGCAGGGTCCAGTAAGTCCATCATTTCAATTTCGATGCCATCGATGTCCGCAAGCGCAGCCGCGGCTTTGTTGCGATCACGCGTCGGGACGATGACCTTGGCGCCAGCAGAACGCAGCACACGCGCAGTCTCAAGACCGAGTCCGGAATAGCCGCCGGTGACGATTGCAATTTTGCCGGACAGATCGATACCCTTGATAACGTCTTCAGCTGTCGAGGAAGCTCCAAAGCCGGAGCTGATGGGTGTTTGCTTAGTTGTCATATAAAAGATCTCCTTTAGAATGTTTTATGAAAAATATGACTTGAATTTTTATATAGCTGACTTGTGCCTTCCTAATATCGGGATAGCGATTATAACAATTGCTCCCGCGTTGGAAAGAACTCGCTTCGTTTCTAGTCTTCGGAGGTCGCGATCCCGCAAGTGCCAATTTAGGCGGTGGTTCCCGAATGTAAGGTTTTTAGATTGTTGTCATCGTAACAGGTCTCCCTTATTTGTAATTTAGACAATAAACGTTATTTGTCTATTCGTCTATATTATACGACTAGACAAAGTTTGTAAAGTGTATAATAATAAATTCATGGACGACAAAAAGAAGCTGCATATTCTATCCGTTGCGTTGGACGTGTTCTTCAAGTATGGCTATAAGCGAGTATCAATGAATGAAATAGCAGAGGCCGCCGGTATTTCGCGTGCGGGTCTCTATTTGCACTTCAAGAACAAGGAGGAAGTTTTTAACGCATCGATTCTACATTATGGCGACACTCTCATTGAAGAAATAGTGAAAGGACTTTCTTCCAGGAAAACGCCTGAAGACAAAATTATATATGCGTTCGAAGTGTGGTCTATAAACAATTTCGATCAGTCGTTGAACTCGCCGGAAGTAAAAGAAATGACCGACAGCTCTTACGTATTCGCCCAGGAGGCACTCGACGCGAGCTACAATAAACTTGAAGTCGTTCTAACCTCTATTTTGGAATCGCGATCGAAATTCGCCTGCAGCCCAAACAGCCTTTCTCCAGAGAAATTGGCGCATCTTTTAACAAGCGCATTGCGCGGGTTTAAAATTGTCGCCAGAAACTCTTCGGAGCTTCGCCAAATGATTGAAGACTTGCTCCGAATCATTCTTACCTCTTAGAGAGGAATGGTTCGTCTCTGCTATCGGAAAAGCCTACTATTAGGGGGCTTTTTTGCGCTTTTTTATTCCCTTAATCAGTAAGATGCCTTAAATAGCAAAAATCTACGCAAATTGAAGTGTGCACCGCCGGAGATGCACTAAACTGTAGTAACCTGTTGACTGTGTGGTGTATTGGCTTGACTGTGTGGTGTATTGGCGGGTGATCTTTGTTCTTGGTTTTATTTACGCGGAGGGAATGGTCAATAAAGAATCATTTACGCGAATGTGTTGAAAGCCCTTTATTCACAAAGGTTTGCCGCAAGAACAAGAGCGAAAATCAGCAGTGTCGCCCAGCTGCGCGGGCAGGGTCTGTTTACCGTTTCTGCAATGTTCTGCAATCGATGAAGATAACCGGCTTCAGCGGGATTGCCGCCCACCTGGTCGACGTGGCGAAAAAATGCCCCGGGCTATCGAAGAGTCGACGAACGAACCGACCCTTCGGGGACCCAGGAAAGCTTTACCGGGGAGCTTCGGACCAACGTAACGCTGCTGCGGAGATTATTGACGACAAGGCTGAAGATCGAATGCCGGCATGTCGGGCGGCGGGGATATACATGTACTACAATTGTTACTCAACTAGCTTCTATGCCACTCGCCACGGAACCGTTGTATCCATTCTTCCCCAATATCATCGGTTAATTTATCTAATATGAGTGGGACAACCTACAATATGGCCACGTCCGCTGCCTTGCTACTTCACGGCTTCGCGAGCTGCTGCGAAAGCTCATATGCGCTTCGCTCGACCCAGTTGTGGGCGAGCTTACCATCGCGAACCTCCCATACCGCGATGCCGGAGATCTGAATCGGGCGATCGTCGGGCGGGGAACCGAGTACACCTTGGTTGAACCCCGTGACTACCCAGCGCGAAACGACGCGCGTGCCATCGGCGCTGCTGAACATGTCGAGGCTCTTCAGCCTTATGTCGCGGATCTTCGAGGTGAAGGCGCGTGCCCACTCCTTGAATGCAGCGCGACCCACGACTTCACCATCTGGGTTCGAGAGGATGAAGTCATCGATGCAGAGACGGTCGATCGCGTCGAGATCCTGTGGATGGTTGTAGACTTTGGCCCATAACTCCGTGAGAAGTTCTTCGCCGTGACTGCCGTATAAAGCCATCTGTCATAATCACCTCATGCATATATTTGGTTTAACTCTTACCATGCCCCAGTACCCCGAACAGTATTATCATCACCACCAGAATGAAAATATATGTTCTATATGTACTCCATTCAACGCTTTATCCAAGAGACGTCTTTGCTTATAAAAAGTTGTGTTAAACTCCAGTTACTTTAATAGAAAACCACCATAATACGCTGGTCAGCGGCTGAACTATAAAGTTCCTTTCGGTAGCGAACTAGTCCAGAGATTTAGGTTTGCAAGCTAAACCTTATAGCAGCGGTATCAAAACGCAAACAAACCGTTTAAAACAGCTGCTGTACCCCAGCGCTTTAAGCGGTTTGTTTGCGGATTTTTTACATCACGTTTAACTGGACGTCTATATTGCCGCGAGTCACCCTCGAATACGGACACACGTCATGCGCCGCTTCGACGAGTTCCCGAGCCGCGTCCCGTTCCACACCAGACAAGGCGATGTCGAGTTTGACTGCAAGCTTAAAATGATCTGCTTCATCTTTACCAAGAGTCACGTGCGCCGTCACTTCCGTATTGTCTGGTTTGATTTTCCTTTCCCGGCACACTACATTGAGCGCGCTCTCGAAGCATGCCGCGTATCCGCCCGCAAACAACTGCTCTGGATTGGTTGCCCCTCCCGGTCCTCCCAGCTCCTTCGGATGTACCACATTAAGGATCAGCATGCCGTCGCTCGACTCCAGCCTGCCGTCCCGGCCTCCAATCGCCTTGACGCTTGTCGAATAAAGCTCCTTCATTGTTCTAAATTCCTCCTGTAATTGCGATCACGTTGCATTCCTACATGTTACCCATTTCTTCTTCAAATTAAAATAAAGCGGCCTTGGCCTTAGCGGATCCTTCAGTGAAATTTGTTTTTCAATGGCTGATGTGTCCGAACTCACTAGTTATTTTATTTATTTGATTATACCTTGCCGCGAATTATGCCGGCCGTTCAAGCGAAAATGAATACCCCGGAGAATTATCTCATACATTGGAACATATGAACTGCGGGGAGTTGAACGCCATGCCGGATCATGAAGCGCAATTCGAGCATCAATTTTGGCTGCAAATTTTGGGAGATCATTCGCGGTTTATTCATAACACCCTATACCCTGTCGAACACAAGGATATCGAAGCATCGGGACAATTCATTCGCCAGTTCGATTTGCTGCTTGAACGATCCCGGGGGCCGCTTGACGCTGCGCAGCTTTCGGAATTGAACCATTCTGCCCATCGTGCAGCAGTCAGCCTGCGCAGCTATAAATTGAATTTGCTGGAACGATCCCTGCTTGGCGCCGTCAAAATCAATATTACACCTTCCTTTCTGAATCATATGATAAACGAGATAGAAGAATATATTCGCATCCTTGACGAACTGCTTGCAGGCAAATCCGTACCGCATTACCCTCCCCTTCATCATGATCTGTTATGGCTTTCGGATGCCGCTTTTCATTCTTCAGCCCTCGCAAGCAACCTGGACCTGGTCGAGAGGCAGCTGTTTGCCAGGAGCAAAATGTTCGAACAGCATTTTAGCGACTTTTATTTGAAAGCCATTGAACTGGCCGGTTATTTGCGGACGATGAGAAAGCAGTATCCGTCGTTTGTGCGATTCCATCGGGACATTAATTTGGAAATGGCCATGTTTATGGCCTTTTTGAAGGAATTGGAGCAGCTTGATTTGAGCGAGGAGCTGCTAGGCAGCTTGAATCCGCTTCTTCCGGATCATATGTACCGCGAAGAATGCTATTATTTGAAAAAGCTCGCACAATCCGGGGAAATATCCGTGCCGGACTGCGATCCGACCACGCCTCGGGTAGAAAGCTGAAATCTGCGCTCTGTTCTTTTGTCCATAAACATGCTCCAAACAGGAACGGCAGTTCAAGCCCGTGCGGGTTTAGCTGCCGTTTTTGCTTTGGTAAGGGTTGATCAACGATTCAGGCATGTCACTTCGAATAAAAGTCCGTCAATTGCATTGAAATAAAGGCTGTAACCATCCCTGATTTTTCTTGGCCCATGATCAGGCCCGATATTTGCCGCTTCAAGCCGGTCATAGAACCGGTCCACCTCTTCCGCAGTATTGACATAGAATCCAATATGAAAGTCTTTGGGATAGGTTGATGATTCACCTCCGAATGCCCGTGAATGGCTCAGTACGAGGGTGAAGCTTTCTCCGTCACTCATGATGGCAACGGCATCTCCCTTCCGGTCCAGCAGATGAAAGTCAAAAATTTTCTGAAAAAAGTCACTTGCCTCTGTAATGTCATGAACACATAAGTTCAAATGGTTAAGCTTCATGCGAATCTCTCCTTCGTTATTCTAATTATATTAGATTAATCTAACATAATTAGAATAGAAAACATTGCAGCAGTTGTCAAATAGTTTTTCCGACTAATCAAGCAGATGGACGTTGGCGAGTCTCCTTCTGTATAAATTCGTCTCAACGGCAAATAATACCAAGTGTTCAACTGAATCGGATCATTGGAACGGGGGCCGGATGACATGAAACAAAACGAAATGATAAGCCCTTCTCAAATGGCCATGCTGCTGCTTGCGTTTACACTAGGCTCTTCTATCGTCTTTATCCCGACTCCGGTCATCGGCGCAGCCGGCAATGGAGCCTGGATGTCCATAATCCTGGCTGCAGCCGCAGGAGTTCCCGGACTTCTAAGTGTCCTGTATCTGCATCGCGTCTTCCCGGACAAGTCCTCCATTCAATATCTTGGCGATGTATTCGGCAGATGGATCGGAACAGTATTTACGATAATCATTTTTTTGGTAATGGTGTTAATGATCGCCAACATTACAGTTGGCGCAGGCACATTCTTTACCACCACAATGATGCTTGACACCCCCTTGTATATATTTCATTCCCTGATTCTCTTCGTTTCCGCGCTTACGGCGCTGGCGGGCATCGAAGTGGCCGCACGGATGTTCTCTCTGTCCCTTATGATTATGCTGGCAACGATCATAATTATTTTGGTCTTCGATTTGGGAAAATACCATCCAACCCATTTACTGCCTCTGTTCGCGAGCGGTGCCTTACCTGTTCTGCATGGTGCGATTCTCAGCCATGGTTTTCCTTATTCCGAGATATTTGTATTTTCTCTGCTCCTTTTTTATGTGCGCCCCGCCAGGAATGAGCCGCTGGGCAGAATGCTTATCTCCGCATACGCTGTCAATATGATCATCTTTCTTGCTGTAGTCCTGTGCGCCAGCATGATCTTTGGCCAAGCGGCAGGCCAGCGTAATTTCGCCCTGTATGAGATGGCCCGCGTGCTCGAGATACCCGGTTTTGCCATAAGGATTGAAGCGATTTCCGGTATTACGCTGATTGCAGGCTCTTATATCAAATCGACCATCGCATTGATAGCGCTCAGTTCGGGAATCGCCCGTATTCTGAAGCTGAAGGACAGCCGCTCCGTCATACTTCCGCTAACACTCCTGTTGTTGTTTATGTCGTTGACGATGTTCTCGACACAAATGGAATCCATGATCTCCTGGTCCGTCATCGTGCCGGCCGTCAACGTCCTTGCTACCACACCCATAGTCCTGGGGGCGGTTATAACCCTGATAAAGCGCAGCTTCGGCAAGAACGGGAAATCCAAAGCTTAAAAAGCAACGCTCGCGGCATTGGTCCTATCATCTTCCTTCCAACGCGTAGTGCCAATCTCCTGATTTTCTTTATGTTCAGTTTATGGACAGATAAATATAGTAAAATAGATGGTGTGTAAGAAAGAGATTCTTAAAATAGGAAAGGAAGATCATGCTTTGAACAAAGACTCGACAGGCAGTGATTACCGTCCCAGAGCCACACGCACGAGGAAGAACAAAACCACCCTGATGATCCTGCTTGCAGCAGCGGCCTTGCTCATTATCATTTCCGGAATATTGTATAGTGTTTTTACAGCACCAACCGGCTCCGGACAAAAGCAGACCGCAGCAGGGAATGATCCGGCTGCCAATGAATCGGCAGAAAATAATACTTCATCTCAAAATGAAACAACAGGGAATGAACCAGCTCAGAACGACAGCTCAGGCAACGATACGCTGACCGGGGATGTACCGGCTGAGAATAATGCTTCCTCAAACAGCGAGCCGGACGGCAATTCGGACACATCCGGGACAACGCCCGATCCAGGCGAACTCCCTGCCGATAATGCCGGGACTGAGAATCCGGCCGAAGCAGGCCAAGGAGCATCAGCTGTCCCAGACGACAGTCAAGAGGAAATACCCGCCGGGAAGCCGGTTAATAGTGGCAGCAAGGACGCAGCACCCTCTGTTCCGGAGACGAAGCTTCCTGCTACATATGTCGTCAGAAAAGGGGATACGCTGTCCACGATATCCATGAAGTTCTATCATTCGAAGCAGCATGTCGATCTCTTGGCAGAGCACAACCATATCGTATTTATTAATGATATGAAAGTTGGAGACACCATCAAGATCCCGTCCCTATCTTCAGACGCCGGAGCAACACCCGGGAAGGAGCAGGATATCGACTACACCAAGGTCACCTTGCCGGTAACCTATATGGTCCGCGCCGGAGATACCCTGTATAAAATCTCCATGCTATTCTATCAATCGAAGGATTATGTGGATCTGATTGCGAAGAATAACAAGCTGGAGAAGACCGAGGAATTGAAAGCAGGAAGCTCATTGATCATCCCCGCCCTTGCGGTAAAGACTCCGACTGGCGCCGATAACAGCAAGGACGAGGCCGCAAAAGAACATATCGTTCAGAAAGGAGACACTCTTTCAAACATTGCCAGGAAATACTACGGTTCCGACAAATACATAAAGCTCATTGCGGAATACAATCAGTTGGCGGATAACGATGACGTCAAGGTCGGCGATGTATTGAAAATCCCCCCTGCCCCTACTCCATAATAAGCAGGAGTTCGGAACGCCATAGCGAGGCTTCGCCTATCATAAAAGCTCCAACCGCTAATTTCTTCGCGGTTGGAGCTTTTACCGTTCAGCCGTGCAAGAGAGTCATACCCAACAGTTCACATCCTCTTCGGATATGATCAGTCGCCTTCAAATAAAACAGCAATTTTTGGTGGATATTCAGCAATGAAGCACCTTTTTTCTTACTGCTGCTGAATATACAATAAAGGCAGAAGCGCAATAAATTTGGGGAGGAATTATTGATGGAACTGCACGGTCTGACAGTGGAACAAAAGCTGAGCTGGGAGCGGGACGGTTATTTGGTGCTTGAAGACTTCCTGGCCCCGGAAGAGGTATCCTTTCATAACGAGCGGCTTGATCATGCATTCGAAGTCTGGGAATCCAAAGGAGGGCACAACCCCGCCTCCGGTCAATTGAATCACGTCCAGCAGGTATGCGGGATCATTGAGTATGATGACGCGTTTCTTGAACTGATGGAGCATCCCCGGATGATGTCGATCATGAGAGACCTTCTTGGCCATTCATTTGTCATGATCGATAATGATGGCTTGATCAAGCCGCCGCAAAAGGAAAGCCACACCGGTTGGCACCGGGATACCGGAAATCTGCTTTATATCAATGAGAAAAAGGTTCCCTTCATGGCGAAAGTGTTTTATTTTCTGTCAGACGTAAAATATGATGGCGGATGCCTCGCTTTTCTTCCTGGCAGTGTCCATATGCCAAACGAAATCCTGCCCAAAGTGGCAAAGCAGGAAGACATGCCCGGACATGTCCGGATGAGTGTCAAAAGAGGTACAGCCGTCATTTTCAACGGTTACACGTACCATTCCGCGCTGAATAATTTCACAGAGGAGACCAGGCGGTCGGTCATCTACAACTATGCGCCGTCGTTTCTGCGCACTTGGCCCGGATATGAGCCTTCTGATACGCTTAAGACCAAAGCCCATACGAACCTGCGAAAAATGCTGCTCGGCATGCTCCCGTGGACTGACGATCCCCAGGCTTTCCAGGAGCCTGCAGCTGTACCTGCGGAAACAGGGAAATACGAATAGCTAACAGATGCCTTCAGGATTTATTCCTGTGGGCATTTGTGTTTTCATATGTTACATTTGCATGAATACGACTCTTATAAAGGATGCTGATCATGAAGTTTGAATGGCTTTCCACACCGAGCCCTTTTGCCAGGTCCACTCTCTACTATCCGATAATCGGGGGATTTGATCCTAATTCCCAAGACTTTTTCTTCGAGCGCGATTATTATCCGGCTTACGAAATATTACTGATTACACAAGGCAAGGGCTCGTTCCGTCACGGGGAAACCTGGATCGGGCTTGGCGAAGGGGACTGTTTGCTGCATGATATGCGTCATCCCCATGCCTACCGCGCAGATCCGGCCGCTCCCTATCAAATGCGGTATCTAGTGTTTGACGGTTTGGACCTTGAGTCGTTATGGATCCGGTTATTCCATGGTCCGATATTACTGATTTCTTCGCAGTCCGCCGACTGCCCGATTGACCTGACACTCCGGACCATTATCGACGGGATGCAGGATAACGATCCGCAGAACGAATGGAAGCAGTCCGCCTTGATTTATCAGCTTCTCATGCATTGTGCCCGATTTTCAAATTACGACCGCTCGGTTTTTCGGAAACCGGACAACGTCGAACAGGCCAGACGGTACATCGACTTGCATTATTTGACTATCGCAAGCATGAAAGAAGCAGCTGAAGCAGCCAACCTTAGTTTATATCATTTTATCAGGCAGTTTAAAAAATATTACGGGTATACGCCCAAGGAATACGTTTTGCTGAAACAGATCAATCATGCCAAGCGGCTTCTTATGCAGACCGACGCATCCGTAGGCGAGGTGTCGGAACAAACCGGCTTTGAGAGCTATAATGCGTTTTTACATGCTTTTCAAAAATCAGAGCAGAGCTCGCCGTCGATGTTCCGCAAAAATTGGAAAAGGACCTGAAGATTCCGGTAAATCCCCGGCTCCTTCAGGTCCTGTTCATTACTTTTTCGAAATGATCTCGTTGACCTGCTCATCCAGCTGCTTCAATCCTTCTTCCACTGACAATTTGTTGTTGAATATCTGGTCAGTGATCGGGGATATCGCTTTATCCTGAGCCTCGCGCCAGTTGAGATGATAAATGTCTCCGATCATGCCGTAATTCATCCAGTCGAAACGGGCCTTCTCATAGCCTTCTGGTGCCCATTGCGGAAGTTCCGCGTTCTCCAGGGAAGGCTTGTGCACCGGAATCCAGGACTGCTGCCTGGCAAGAGTTTCCTGGTTTTCATTCATTGTCCATTTGATAAACTCCCAGGCTTCTTCCGGATGCTTCGATTTTTCTGTCATGGCATAGCCGCCCACCCAGTATGGAACCACACGATTGCCATCCCACTTCGGAATCGGCGCCATATCAAAGTGAAGATCCTTCGCCTCCTTCAGCGAGCCCAAATCCCAGTCTCCTCCGACATACATCGCAATTTTGCCCGTTAGGAAATCTCCTCCCAATGCGCTCGCCTTCGCTGCGTCCGGGGCAACGCCGTATTTAAAAATCAGATCCTGCAAGAACTGCAGCGCATTCCTCGTCTGCGGAGTGTTAAACGTCAATTTTTCCGGATCATGAATATTGTCCGTCAAGGCACCGCCCTGCTCCTGGCTGAGCGCCATCCACCCCCACCAGGCCCCTAAAGAATTGGTCGTGCCGAATTGAACGGTTTTGTCGCCATCCTTGACGGTCAGCTTCTCCGCCGCATTCAGGAAATCCGTCCACTCCCAGTCCGCGGTCGGATATGGCACACTGCCCTTATCGAACAAATCTTTATTGTAATACAAGACCAGCGTCTGGTAGTTTTCCGGGGCAACATACATGCTGCTGCCGTCGAATTGGAAAGGCTTGAACAGCTCCGCGTCATAATCGGCCATGTTTAAATCCCGGTCAAAATAGGGCTGGAGGTTTTTCATGAGTCCTTTTTTATACCAGGCATAAGCGGGAACATCCCAGTAAAACAGGTCAACCGGCGAGTTGGAGGCCAGCGTCATTTCGATTTTCTTAAACGTTTCGTCCCATGGAAGAAGCGTCATATTGACATGAATATTCGGATGAGAATCGTTAAACCGCTTGATTTTATCCTTTTCTTCTTCATCCAGTGCGGGTCCATTCGACCAGCGGATAAAATTCAGTTCGACTTTTTCCTTCGCCCCGTCCGAGGCGCCATTTTCCGTTCCTCCCCCGGAACAGCCGTACAGGATAAACAAAATCATGACCATAACCGATACGAAAGCCACCCTGCTTTTCCGCTTCATACCCAATCCCTCTTTTCGCCAATTAGTAAACTAACCTTTGACACCCGTAAATACCATCCCTTTCACAAAAACCTTCTGGCTCAGGAAGTACAGCACCACGCATGGAGTAATCGCATACAATGTCGCCGCCATCAATAGATGAAGATCCGGTGAAGAGCGGGCCGAGCCCTGAAAGTAGGATAGCCCGAGGGCAAGCGTCCTTTTATTTTCATCAGTCAGATAAATCAGAGGCCCCATGAAGTCATTCCAGGTCCCCATGAACGTAAAAACAGCGACCGTTACCAGCACTGGCTTGCTCAGTGGAACCATGATTCTCAGCCAGATTCCGTAAGCGCTGCACCCGTCAATGCGCGCCGAATCCTCCAGCTCGAAGGGAATACCCATATAAAACTGCCGCATCATAAAGATGAAGAATGCACTGCCGAACCAAGCGGGTACGATCAAAGGCAGAAACGTGTCAATCCAGCCCAGGCTGTTGAAAAACAGATATAAAGGCACCATTGTAACTGCGCCGGGCAGCATCATGGTTGAGAGCAGCACAATGAAGATCAGGTTCCGCCCCGGCGCGTTCAGCCGCGAGAAGCCATAGGCGGAAAACGAACAGGACAGAAGCGTCCCGAGGAGGACGAAAACAACGATGATGACGGAATTAAGCGTATATAATGGAAATGGGAACGTGGTCAAGGCATCCCTGTAATTGTGCCACTGTATCGGGGACGGAATCCATTTGGGAGGAAAGATATACACGTCCGTTTTGAGCTTGAGCGAGGTGGAGATCATCCATGCGAACGGCACCAGAATAATCAGCGACCCAAGGCCCAGCAGCAAGTAGCTGAAGGCGTTCCGCCATTTTTCCGACTGCCGCCTGGAGACCATTCTACGAGCAGGGACGCCAGCAGCAGTCTTGTTCGTTATCGTCTTCATTTGCCAGACCTCCTGTTTCCTTCGTAAAAGACCCACATCGAGGATGATTTAAACACAAGCAAAGTGAAAACCAGAATGATGAGGAAGAGCACCCACGCAAGCGCGGAGGCATACCCCATTTGCAAATAATCGAATGCGTTCCGGTACAGGTAAAGCACGCTGAACAGCGTGGCATTATTCGGTCCTCCCGCGGTCATGATGAAGCCTTCGGTGAACACCTGAAGGGCGCCAATGATCCCTGTAATCAGATTGAAGAAAATGACAGGCGACAGCATCGGGATCGTAATATGAAAAAATTGTTTCCGCTTGTTCGCGCCGTCGATCTCAGCCGCTTCGTATAAATCCGTTGGAATACCCTGCAAGCCTGCCAGATATATCAGCATGCTCCCTCCAACTCCCCAAAGACTCATGATAATGATAGGCGGGAGCGCCCACTGCTCCTCAATGAACCACTTCGGTCCGTCAATGCCCACAAAACCGATAACCCAGTTCGCCAATCCGAAGTCGGGGTTAAAGATCCATTTCCATAGCAGCGCGACAGCGACGCCGGACATGACCGCGGGCAAATAAAAGATCGTCCGGAAGATGAAAATTCCACGCAAGTTGCGGTTCAGCAATATCGCCAGGAATAAAGCAATAATGAGTCCTGAAGGCACACTTACAATCGAGTAGATCAGCGTCACCTTAAGCGACTGCCAAAAAAGCGGATCCTGAAGCAGCTCCTTGTAATTGTCCAACCCGATCCACGTCGGAGATCCCAATATGTCATATTCCGTAAAACTGAAATAAGCGGATGCTGCAATTGGCCCAATCATAAAAATCAGAAGGCCGAGAATGGCCGGACTCATAAATACATAGCAGTCTAATGCTTCTCTGCGTGTACGGGTCATCCATTTGCGCTGAGATCTCATATTTCGCCACTCACCTCCAAAATTGTATACGCTTCCATTTGTGGATGTCATAAAGATGTCGTTAAATGGTGACTAGATAACCTGATCCTTCATCACGGCGTCCTCCACTGATTCAATCCCAATTCCGGCCACACGGTCCGCTGTCAATGGCTTTTTGGTCCAGTAAACACCTGCCTATTGGTAGAATTTTCACAAAGTATACGATGGATTTGTAATATTGTCAACAATCTTATTGGTAACTGTATTTTTGACATGAAGGAGCCTCATATCTTATGATGAATGCATTAAAGACGAGGAAGGGAGAGATTTAATGGAATGAAGCCATTCAGCTTTAAAGAGCAGAAACCCGCTTCTCTTCGGCATCGGATTACCGATGATATCCGCGATGCCATTCTGAACGGGCAATTAAAACCGGGTGACCGGCTGCGGGAGATTACGATCTCCAAAGAAATGGGCGTAAGCCGCGGACCGATCCGGGAAGCAATACGTACGCTGGAACAAGAGGGCCTGCTCCTCTCCTCCCCTTATAAAGAAACGGTAGTTGCCGAATTCTCCAAAGCCGAGGTTATCGAGGTTCTTATTCCCATCCGGCTCAGTATTGAATTGTTTGCGATCCGTTCTGGACTGTCCCAGATGAATGGGGATGATTTTCAACGCTTGTCCGAATTTGTCGAGGGGATGAAGGAAGGTATTCTGAAGAAAGATTTAACCCGAATTGTAGAGTATGATATCGCCTTCCATGAATATATCATTCAGGCTTCCAACGCCAGCAACTTAATGAACATCTGGTCAAGCATCGTTAACCGGATCCGACTGCATTTCTTTATGCAGGGAACCATGTATGCTGATCAGAAGCAGATTTACGAAGAGCATGTTGTTCTTCTGCAGGCCATGAAAGACAAGGACGTGGAGCAGGTCTGCCACCTGATGAAGAAACATATATATGATGAAAATGTTTGCATACTGCAGCCGGATGAAATATAGGCAATCTTTCAAGGTATGATCTAGAGAGGGAGCAACCAAAATTAAGCTGGCGCCGATAGATTCCGGCGCCAGCTTGTTATCGAGGGCTTTTTCAATTATCCACTAATGCTTGTTGTCCACTATTTATCATAGAGTTATCCTGAAGAATGGGAACACCCAGACCGGCAGCGCCCAATTCGGATGTTTTCAACTCAGGGGCATACCGCTTCAGGAGCTCAAGTCCCAAATAAGCGCGTCTCACCCGCTCCCTGCTTAGCGAAATGTTAACCGGTTCCAGATGGGATCCGCTGGGGTAGACATCGGGATGATTGCGCAAACCGAACTTGACATAGATCGGGGACAGAATCCTGATCAGTTCGGGGATTTCGTAGTGACGGATAAATCCGCCCAGACCATCCGGTGCTTCTACATAAACATCCAACGGGATGTCGATGGCCTGCCGGACAGAGGCAAGCTTGGGCAAGGTTAATCCGGTCGGCACATTATACGTATCCGCTCCGAGATCCTGCATAAGCTTGATGGAGACCGGGTTAGCCGCCATCATCTGGACAGAGACCTTCACGACAAAATCGGGATCCAGCATGGATCTCTTTTTCATTTCGCCGGTCAATAGGAGCAAGCCCTCATCCGCAACCAAGGCTCCCCTTACACCAAGCCGGTTCGCCCTTTGCAGGTCTTCCATCGCGTATACGAGCTGATCCACGCCTTCATGCCGGAGCGCGATCACCTTACCGGCAGGAGTCAGCGGCTGCGCGCTGATATCCCAAGTTCCCCGCGGACCTACGAATAGACTCAATTCAACCCCTCGCGAGGCGCAGAGACTTACCATCTCGGTAATCTCTTCATCCGTGAGCAGCATAATTCCGCTTCCCTGTGAGACGCGGTGTATCGTAATGCCATAACGGTCTGCTTCTTGAAACACGGCCTTTAGCGACTCCGGACCTTCTACACTGGGAATCTCTACCCGATATTGGGCCCCATCAGGAAATCGCTTATCTGAATCCGGCAGATCATAGGCTTCCCGGTCCAGGAAGCCCAGTTCTCTTAACAATGCTCTCGACTTCTCCATACTCATCGGCTCCTTCCCATTTTACGCTTCCCTCACCCAATCCCGGTCCGCTTCCAGAGCAATTCCCATGGGAACGACCCCTCGGGACGCATCTGTGCAGTCGCGCATGCGGTTGGAAGCGGCAACAAGCTTCTGTCTTCCCCGAATCCGGAGCAATCTCTCCTCTCCAAGATCACTGCGCCCGCTTCGTATATCGCCTTTATAGCCTTCGATCAAGCCTAGTTCAAATGCCTTCTGATCCAACAGATCGATCCTGCGCGCACGGAATTGCAGATGAAGCAGGTCGCCATGCTGAAGATACAGCAGACCTCCGCCATGATAGGCTTCCGGAGTCATGTGACCCACAGCGGCACCGAAGGTTACCCCGGAATACCGCCCGTCGCTGATTAATGTGGCCAGCCGCTTCAGCTTCCGATGTCCGTTGATGTACTGCATCGGTGTGAACATCTCCGGCATCCCGAACGCTTCCGGCCCTTGTCCTGCGATGATTACCGCAAGCCGCATCCACTCCCGGTCGGTCATCAAGTCAAAGAGCTCCGGATATGCGATGTCTTCCAATTCCTTCACGCTGCATTCGGATGAGTTATAGATGGCCATACGCTTCATATGTTCCGCCGGAAATACTCTGTTTGCCTTCAGCTCCTGCATGAAATCCACGTCAAGGAGCTTCCGGTTCGCTTCTTCCTCGTTCTCGAAATAGAGAACGAATGCGGCTTTATCGTCGAAGTGGTTCAGTTGAGTGGTGGTCATTCCGCTTACCTTAACCACTGCATTATTAAAGAAATTCCCCCTAAGCACGTCTACGCCGCTGAACGAGCGCTTCGGCGAGCTGAGGATGATCGGATTATCCATGACGCCGTCTGCACTTAAACCGGTTGTATCCGATAACCGTTCCCGCCAGGTCTGCCCGGTTACGGTCGGGGCATCCAGATCCATCGGGACACCATTGCGGGTAAGCTCGTAGATCAGCGTCTCCATACCGCGGATTTGTCCCGAGCAGCACTGCTGGGCCAGCGCATAGATATCCCGTCCCTCCGTCAGGCTGTAATCAAACAGATCGGGTATTTCACATTCTCGTGCAATCGCTTCCAAATGGTCAAGTGTAAAATTGTAGCCGGCATATACCATCGCACCGATGATATGCATCATGAGGTTGGAGGAGCCGCCTGATGAGCTGTGAATGCGGATGGCATTTGCGATGTTGGCCGCCAGCAGTTCGCTTACGCCGCATTCCTGCCTGTGCATGATGGCAAACAGCCCTTCAACCGCCTGCTCCACCTGATGCAATGCCGGGGGTTCTGTCAGAAGCTCCACGGCAGGGTGAACCAGACCCAGTCCTGCCGTAATGTCGCGCGAGCTGTTTCCTGTTCCATGAAACGCACAGATGCCGCCTTTGGCGTCGCATGTACTGATGGCGAGCCGCTTCTCAAAATCCTTGTGCTCCGCATCAGTCAGCAAACCATACTCCACCGCACGCTCCAGAACACCCTGAAATGTAGTGTTGGAAGAGCACTGGAGAATATAACTGACCGCATCCCGGATATCTGCCGCGATATCGGGGTGACCGACGGATTCGGCCTTCGCGGCAAGCTCTGCAAGGCCTGCCTTAACGTCGTCGGGTATCGTCCCCCCCTTCAATACATGAGATGGGCTGAACGTAGCAAACACATGATGCTCTCCCCGATAACGGCGAAGCCGGTCCAGCAGAGCCAGACCGCTCAGCACGCCAAGCGGCTGTTTGTCGCAGCCTTGAATGACGAACGCGGCATGATAAGAATGCGCTTCCATTTGATTGACTACGACTTCGGCTATAACATTGCGGCTCTGCAGCGAATAGGACATGCCCATATTGTTCTGCGCAGTCCCGTCACAAAGTACAGGAGTACTGAAATAAAAAGGAATGCCCCCTTTATTCCAGATGGTCATTGCGGCTTTATAAACGGTTTCGTGGTCCAGTATGTGGGCGGGATGGTCGGAGGATCCGCCTATGATGGCAATGCGGGGAGCATTGTGTTCCAGACGGTCATAAATCCTGTCGAGGCTCCAGTCCGGAACCGCCGCTCCATAATCGGAGCCCAAGCCTTTCTTGGCACGATCCAACAAGCCTGCCACGGTAATGGGCTCGTTGGCCTTCCCCTGCACATTGCCGCGGTAAGGATTAACCGGATTTGGAATTGCGATCATCGTCATCGTTTCCCTCACTCCTTCGATCTGCCGTTTGCTTTCGGTGATTCCTTGACCCGCTGCAAGTCTTCCCTCACGTCCCTGAGATGAAGCTTCATCGTATCTCTGGCAAGCGCGGGATTGCGCTGCTCGATCGCCAGGGCGATCAGCATATGAAAATGCGAAGCCCGCTGCGCGCTTCCCGGAATCCGCATCGTTTGTCTGCGGCTTTCCAGCATCAGATCAGAGATGCCCTGCATCACGCTTTGCATCACTTCGTTGGAGCTGGCCTCTGCAATATGCGCATGAAAGGCTAAGTCAGCTGTAAAATAATCCTCTCCATTGGCCAGGTTTTCGATCATCATTGCCGCTGCGGCTTTGATGTTGACGATCTGCCCCGGTGATCCGCGTTCCGCTGCCAGCGCAGCGAGTTCCGGTTCCAACAATTCACGAAACTCCAGCAATGACGCCAGACTGCCATCCAGCAAATTCCCGATGTCCGGCGAATCATCTCTGCGCCAATGCGAGGGGCTCCTGACAAACATCCCCCTCCCTTGCTCGATGAGAAGATAACCCCTGTTCTCCAGGATGCGCAATGCTTCGCGTATTGTCGATACGCCAGCACCGTACTCCCCGGCAAGTGAGGACAATGACGGCAGCTTATGCCCCGGCTTCCATTCCTCTCCCTCAATCCTTTGCTCCAGATTGGACAAAATGGCTGCGCTAAGCGGTTTTTTTGAAATGATCCTCACCCACTCATCTGATAGGTTAATATACTCATCGTATCACTTTATCCAGTGGAGAACAACCAGATATTTCCTCCCTGCTCTATAAAAAAAACCCGGCACCGCGCAGCGGTACCGGATTTCCTCTATCATGAAACGGTTCACAATCCAAGTGATCCGATCTTTCTGCCGATCAGTTCACGATATGCTTCTCAACGGAATCCGGACCGTACCTGTAGGGACGCGCTGTGACCGGCAGAGGCTTCTCGACTGTAAAAGCGGGATCGTGTTTTTGCTTTCTCAGGGCAGCGGTCACTTCCTTTAATGCAGCGAAGAGACCCGGCCGGGCAGCCGGACAATCGCCCTTCATCTCTTCATGCAGCCTATGAAGCGCATGATACGGAACCATCGGGAACATATGGTGCTCGATGTGGTAATTCATGTTCCAGTACAGAAACCGCAGGACCGGATTCATGTAGATGGTGCGGGTGTTAAGCCGGTGATCCAGTACATCTTCATGGAGGCCCAAATGCTGGGTGACGCCGAACAGAATAACGACAACTCCGCCGTAAAAGGAAGGCAGAAAGACGAACATGGCCGGCAGGATAGTGCCATAATAAATACAAGCGGCTATAACCAACAAAATAATCAGCAAATAAATGCGGGCTTCGCGGTACGTTTTCCGGCGCTCCGTCGGAGGAATATATTCCTGTTCCGCAGAATCCAGCCTGCCGAAGCAGTGCATGATGAACCGTTTGATCTCGATCGGACCGCCGTAGAGGTGGAAGATCTGCATGAGCAGTATTCGCCATACCGGCGGACGTTCCGTAATGATCTCCGGGTCGCGGCCGACAATAATGGTGTCCGTATGGTGGCGGGAATGGCTCCAGCGCCAGGGCGTCGCCGATCTTAATACCATGAACGAAGCGATCTGATAAACCGCCTCGTTCATCCACATGGTCTTGAATGCTGTGCCGTGTCCGCATTCATGCCATCTGGAGTCGCCCGGAGTGGCATATAGTATCCCATAAGCGAGAAAAGCCGGAACGGCCCACCAGCTCCCCCAGGACAGATACGCGATATATCCGGCAAGGATCATGAGACCGAACCAAATCAGCGTATCGCGGATGGCCGGACCGTCCCTCCGCTTCATCAGCTCCTTCATCCGCTGGCGGGGAATGGGGCTCACATACCATTCCGCAGTCGCAAGTCCCCTCTCCTGCGCCCGCTGATTCTCCGGACCGCTAATACTGTAATCCCTTTTTGCGCGGGCTTCTGCCATGATTTTCGATTCCTCCTTCTCCTGCTGTTAGCCGCCAATAGCCTTTAACTTTCCGTCGATAAACCGTTTCGCCCGGGGGATGTCAGTCTCATCCAGATGCTCAATAATAATCGGGATATTCGGGTGAAGCCTCGATAAGCGCCGCAAATACAAGTCGTAATTCAGGATGCCTAGCCCGGGCGCGGGCAGTTCAACGGCACCTGCTCCCCGGAACGTGTGCGACTCGCTGGCATCGATCGCGGCATGCTTCTCCGATTCATCCTGTGCGGGCATGCAGTCCTTGGCGTGGGCGATTTTGATTTTATCACCAAGAATATTGAAGATCCGGTCGATCTCCTCGTCGACGCGGCCAATATTCGTATCTGTGAAATAGTTCGTCGGGTCCATCAGCAAGCCAAGGCCGGGATGGGATACATCCGCAAATAACCGGGTCAATTGATCCACGGAACCGATGACATTGTTGACGTAATTTTCTACGAGAAACATCGAGCCGTGATCGTATGCGAACTTCGCCAGGTCCTCCAGCTGTCTGCACACTTCCTCATACGCTTCCTCGGTGCCGTTCTTCGGATCCCATACCCAGTCGCTCTCGGGGTTGAACGTGCCGGTTTCGCTAATCACATAAGGGGAGCCGAGATCGCGTGCGAACTCCAGAAGCTTCTTCAAATTGAAGATATTATCCGCCCGTTTGACCGGATCCGGGTGAATGATATTCGTGTAGCCGGAGATGCAGACGATAGGCAGATTGGCATCCCGGAACGCATCCCGAATCCAATGGGCTTGCTCCCGGTTCAGCGTTCCCGGCGTTACGTCCATGTCCTTGAACGACAGATCAAGCTGGACGCAGGACATGCCGTCCTTCTGGATTCGGGCAATGCTCTCCGCCAGCGAATAAGGATAATAACCGTTAAAAATACCTACTGATATCATGGACGATTCCTCCTTGGAATTGGTTATCTAACAAATCAGGAAAGCGCTTCCGAAAATGTGACCGTACGCCCTTCGGCAATCGACTTGTAGCAGGCTTCAACCAGTGCCATCGTCCGCAGATTGTCCCTGCCGCCTATTTCCGGTTCTGAATCCGTCTCGACGGCGCGGAGCAGCTGTGCCATCGTCCCTTGGAATGCATCGGGAAACCATACGCCCTCCCATGTTGGCCGGAACCATTCGTTCGGCGACTGCTTGGTGGTGAATTCCAGTGTGCTCTGCGTTCTCTTGGGATAATCCGGCCAGCCGATGATACCTTGAGCCATGCCCTCCAGCCCTTCGACCCTCCATTTGATATAAATATCCTTCTCGGCTCCTTCGCCTGGCCAAGCCCAAGTGTCATCAAGACTGGTCGCCATCAGCTCGCTGCCATACTGGAATGAATATTGAGAAATGCCGTCGATGTGCTTGAACTTTATCCGGGGATCCCGCCTTGTAACGGCTGTAATCTTCTCGGGGTCGCCGAATAGATAGCGAAAGGCATCGATATGGTGTATGCCCATATTAAGAATGCCGATGGTGTCGTAATTGGCGAGGAAATCCTGCCAATGCGGAATTGCCCTCATTTCAATCGTCGCCAGAACAGGTTCGCCCAGGTAGCCGCGCTCAAGTACCGTCTTTAAAGCGCGAATCGACTGGTCGTATCTCATATTGGAATTTACCCCGAGCTTGATCCCGGCTTCTCCGCAGAGCTCGACAATCTCCCGCGCCTCTCCGATATTCATCGCGAGCGGCTTCTGGCATAAAATCCCTTTGATGTGAGGGTACTTGACCGCATAGCGCACGATTTCCAGCTGACGGTCCGGCGGAACCGCGATATCCAGTATCTCCACCCGGTCGTCCTGAATCAGTTCTTCCCAGGTCCGGTACACAAGAGGAATTCCTCTAAGCTCCGCAGCCGCCTTGGCGTTCTCAAAGGTTCTGGAGCTGATCGCAAAAGGATGAAAGCCCGCGTCTCGGTAAGCCACAAGATGGCAATCCCGCATGATAAAGCCGGAGCCGATGCAGCCAATCCGATAATCCTTTCGCTCAGGCATTTCCGGTTCAACATTCAGATTCAAATCGATCATTCCCACGACTCCTCCTACTGATTGGTTTTAAACGGAATCAACCCAAATGCTGGCCGACAGCTCGATGACTTCCCCCGGCTCGATCCCTCGCGCTCCCGTCCGCTCCTCCCCATAGGGCAGGTTAAACGCGTCCGTCAGGCATGTGTAGGGTTCTATGGAGTAAGCTGCTCCCCAGTCCGGACGGAACAGGACAACATACGGAAAACCTTCACCTATACGAAAAGCGATCGAATAACCCTGTTCCCCGATTCCGATCCGGCATGTTCGCTCCCCTTCGCTTAAGGCGATTAATGAACAGTCGAGCGGCGGAATCTCTGCGAGCGCGGCTCCCTCATTCAGCGCAGCGGCGAATGGCGTCACGGAAGGCAGTCCCGTTACGAAAGCCTGATTCGTTACCGGCCATTCTTCCTTGGCGGGAGCGGTCAGGGTCAGGCGTTCACCCGCATCGAAGGGGATGTTGAAATAGGGATGAAGTCCGAATGCGAATGGCGCCGCTTCCTTCCCTTCGTTCACGATCGTGCCGTGAAAATGCAGCCGTCCTTCATAAAGGCGGTACTTGACAGTGAAGACGAGCTCATGCGGAAAGTACGCCAACAAATCCGGATGGTCCACATATCGAAACCGGCTGATCAGATAAGCCCCTTCCTCCTGCGAGGCCCCGCTCCCGACAACCTCCCAGGCTCTTGAGCACAGCTCCCCATGCAGATGATGATCGGGCGGCTCGTTGATCGGCAGACGATAGCTTTTGCCCCGGAAACGGTATGTTCCATTCTTGATCCGGTTGGGCGGGAACAGAATCGGCGTACCGTATTTGAAGCTCGCCAAAGGCTCGCTTTTCAAGGCGGGCAGGCTGTCCGGAGACATAATAATCTGGCGGCTGTCACATTCGAAGCGGTAGAGATTATTGCCCGCCTCCGGTATGATTTCTATGGTTGAACGGCTTTGGGAATCGGTTAATTCATAAATCTGATGTCCCATTTTTTCCAACGGTTTTGCTGAATACGTTTTCATTTCATGGCGCTCCACCTTTGCATGAAGTTAACTGCCTATCTGTATCCAAACCTTGCCGTCCTCGATCTTCACGGGGTATGTGCGCAAATCAACGCAGACGGGAGCGCGCTTGGCCTGGCCCGTGGGAATATCGAATTTGCCGTTATGCTTCGGGCATTCGATGATTTGGCCGATGACGAGCCCGTTCGATAAATGAATTTGCTCGTGGGTGCAAAATCCGTCGGTCGCGTAGTAATCTCCCTTATCCGTACGATAAATCGCATACGTTCCCTCTCCATGGTCAAACCGGATGACGTCCTCGACCTCAATGTCGTTATCCGCGCATGCTTCAATCCAATTCTGCAGGCTCATCACATTAGCTCCTTCTACTAAGTTGAAATGATGCTTTTTTATTCCGTGCCCGGGCACGATTTGAGGTAAAAAAAATCACATACTCTCCGGGATAATAATATGTGTCTCTGTAAAATAGTATTCCTGCTCCGGAGGCTTGCCCAGGAAGCGGTGATCGAACAGAATTCGCAGCGCCCGGTAGCCCTGCATGGATGGATTCTGAACGATGGTAAAGTCGATGATGCCTTCCCTCATGCCGCGCTCCGTTTCCGGCAGCAGATCATTGCATACGACTCTCACTTTCCCCTCCCTTTTATGGCGTTTTATGGCATCTATACATGCGCCGACATCGCCGGTTGCCATATAAATTCCTGCAATCCCGGGTTCCTGCACGAAAGCCTGGTCGATCTGGGAAAAGGTAAGCTCGTATTGATCGAACCCTTCGGCTACTCTCACGATTTCGATGCCGCTCTTCTCCAGGTTGTTCTCGAAGCCCTCCACTCTGGAACGGTGAGCGTGGAAATTCAAGCTGCCGGTGACGACGAGAACCTTGGAATGCGTTTTCAAAACCCTGCTCATCAGGCCTGCTGCAATCCGTCCGCTTCTGGAAAGATCCTGGCCGACAAAGCAAATTCGCCTTGAGTGCTCCACGTCCGAATTGAACGTGACGACCGGTACTCCCTGGCTGGCCGCGCGATCGATGCTGGCTCTGGTAAGATCGTCATCCATCGCCGCAAACAAAATGCCGTCCGCCCCCATGTCTACCAGTTTGTCGATGGCGGAAGCGCCCTCTTCATGCTTGCGGTTGTCCACATATTCGTATTCCAGACGAATTCCCAAGTCCTTCAATTCCTCGGCGGCTTGCTGAATCCCATGTCTGACTTCGTCAAAAAAGCTGATCTCCCGCGGCGGCATCACCACCCCGAATAATATGGGCTTCTTGCTGTAAGCCAATGCTTTCGCGGCCACGTTCGGCGAATAATCCATCTCCTTGGCAATCGCTAGTATTCTCTCTCTAACGTCCGGCTTGACGCCTGCGCGTCCGTTGAGCACCCGGTCTACCGTGCCCCTCGAAACTCCGGCCTTGTCGGCGATATGCCTGATCGTGATTGTCATTGTTTCTCTCCTTGGTTGTCTTCGTGCCCGCGCACATTTCCAATTATGAGGGAGGTCCGGAAGGATTTCAAGCATTTTTTTCGTTCGCCGTTATTTCCGGCCAGAACTACCAATCGAGACCATCCGTACTAAAGCACGCTGTATTCTATCGGCAGGGATAATAAAAGAAGAAGTCCGGGCGCATTCAGGCCGCAATCGGACTTCTTCCAATTCGTGTTCAGCCGCGTTCAACGATGGGACCGTTGTCCTCCGTTTCCTTCCATTCATACGTCAGCAACGAGGCAAGGAATACAAGCGCCAATCCCTGTCCCCAGCCTTGAACTCTTCGGCGGGGCACCTCTTTATAGCCGTCGGCGTTATTCATCACAGCTGTTCCCGCAGAAACATCCGCAACAGAACCGTTTTCCGTAATGCTCCCGAGAATGCCCGCAATCGATTTTTGAATATACATATTGTAGAGAGGGCTGCCTATTGCTTCGTTATAGCGCACCAGCGCAGCCGCAATACCGGACGAACCCGACACCTCGGCATAGGAGCTCTCATCCTGCAGAACCGTATGCCACAAACCTTCGTCCGACTGCAGCCGGACAAGCGTGCTTAACTGGTCGCGAAGCGAATCGTATATTCTCATATAGGAGGGATGGGTGACTTCCACCTCCTTCAAAGCCATAGCCATCGTATAGGCTGCCCAGCTGTTGCCTCTCGCCCAGAAGATGGCCGACATATTGTTCTGAGCCAGATGATCCCAGCCGTGATAATACAGATTCGTGTCGGCATCCTGCAGGAAATCCTCATGCCCGTGATACTGCAGCAGGCCATCTTCCATATAATCGCTGTTTTTCAGCAGCGCTCCCATCCGCACCAGAAAATAACCGGCCATAAACATCGTATCCACCCAGGCTTGCTCCGGAAAGCTGTAGTTCTGGGAGACCGTATGCTGAAAAATGCCGCCCGCAAAACGTGGTGCTTCCGTCCGCAAATATTCCGCCATGCTGATTGCAGCATTCAAATATTTCTCCTGCTTCGTTTCTTTATACAAGTGAATCAATGTATGCCCGATCGAGACGGCATTGACCGTTAATCTCGGGATGCCCTCTTCCAGCTGCTCATCCGTCCAGCGGACCAGGGACTCCAGATAATGCTGCTGCCCGGTGGCTTCATGGACCCTGGATACCCCATATAATGCAACTCCTGCAGGCCAATCCCATGTGAAATCCATGCGGAACACCCGCTCCGTCACCCGGTTGATCGCCTCTTTAACCGCTATCTCGTCAAGCTGCAGCTTTGGCAAACTCCAAACCTCCCTTTCGAAACCCGGTCATAAGCTTTCCCGGTCAATCAGACTATTTTTGGAAATCTGTAGTTTTCGGGCAGCACAAGCTCGGGCAGCTGCGTGATATCCTCGGGAATATCCGCCAGATAGAGATTGCCGTAACCGTTCTTGTCGCTTGTGTACAGAAGCTTGTTGCCATCCGGCGTAAACAAGGGATGCGCATGAACCTTCTGCACATGGAAGCTGCAGCGGTGATCGAGCAGGACGCGCGGCCCGGCGAAGCTGTCTCCCTCCCTCTGCCACAGGCACATGGAAGTGACCGTATCCCGGCTGTCGACAACGACGCGGGAGAAATCGCTGGAGTACGAGTGCCAGGTCGTAAACGGGAATTCCACTTCTTCAAGTCCTGTATTGTCCGGTCGGATTCTGCCGAAGAAATTAACGCCGCTTTCCCGCATGCCGTGGTAGCCTACGTATTCTCCTCCAGCCAGCCAGTATTCATGGCCCACCATCTCCATCGGCTCGGTCCTGCTGCGGATTTTCCATTTCCGGCCCGTATCCAGATCCAGACCCCAGATCCGGTGATCGACGATATTCCAGGGGCCCTCATGGCAAAAGGTCAACAGATTCGATGCGGTCGGGGAAGCGTTGATATGGCCGATGAAGCATTCATCCTCGAACACCGTCTCCACTTCTCCGGTTTGCAGCGATATGCGAAGAATGCGGCTCAGCGGGCGTGCCCGCATGACCTCTTCGAAGCCGACATAGCCGTTCTTCAAATCCGACTCCACCCTGGAGGAAATATCTTCGCCCAGCGCCAGCAGCAGGTGACCGCCGTCCGCCGTACAATTGAAGCTGCCGATATTGAAGCCCTCCGGCTTCTCATATAAGGTCCGCTGCTCCAATGTCTCCAGATCAAGGGCAACCAGGGAATGGTTATGGTGAAAATAGACCTCGCTTCCTTGCGGATGAAGACAAGCGCTCAGGTAGGAAGGTCCTTTCCCCAGATCGGTCAGCTGGAGAATATGGCCGGTTTGCAAATCGATGCTGAACAGGTTCGAGGTATTGTCCCGGTCAGACCGGAAGACCAGATTTCTTCCCTCGTTATACCACCCCTTCTCCGTAAAGTAGAGATGATAGCTGTGGCCCATATAATTCGTTAATTGGCAGATGTTCACGCCTGTCGTCCGGTCCTTGGCGAAGGACCATTCCGGCGCCCATATTTTACCTTTGCCCATATTCGTCAAACCTCCTGTAATTGTAATCGGGATCATATCTTCTCCTTATTTCTGCTGGCTGGCGGCATAGGCTTCGTTCATTTCCTTCACGTACTCATCCCCGCCGCTCTTCTTCCACAAATCCATATCGGCTTGAAATCCCGCTTCGTCGATTTTGCCGACGATAAACTTGATTCTGGCATCGGCCGCGATCGTATCCAGTTGTGCGCCCTTCTCCGTGTAGGTTGCCGAGTATAACGGCTCGCCGGGATTCGGCACAACGATGTCCAGGTTGGCTTCCTGCACCTCCTGCACTTTGCCGCGCAGCGGGGTAGCCGGTTTAAAGGCGGTTGTGAGCACATCCGGAACTCCGATCAACAATTGGTTGAAGCTCTTGATATTGATATCTGCGGGCTGCGGGTCCGTATTCAGCAGGATCGGAATCATTTTGCCGTCCTCTACCTTGTAATGCTTGCCTTCAATGCCGTATGAAATCAGAATCTGCATATCCTTGTCTTCGATTTTGTCGAAGAAGCCCAGCACCTTTTTCAGATCCGCTTCTGTATTCACGGATGACTTGGATATAAGGAAAACGCCGCCGTATCCGGTTGTCGGGAGGTTGTGCAGCCCTGTCGGTCCGCTCACGGCTCCGAACAGATCAATCGAGGCGGTCGTGTCGGTCTTAGCCGTCTTCATTGCTTCTTCGATTTGATAGGAGCGGTCGGCTACGTCAACGGCAACCCCGGCCTGATCATTGATGATCGGGTCGTTCCACTTGGCGGAATCATAGACGGCAAAATCGGGATTGACCAGCTTCTCGTCATACAGCTTCTTGAAAAATTTAAGCGCTTCCATATACTCCGGCGTAAATTCCGCTTTTACCAGCTTGCCGTCCCCGCCTACGCCCCATTGATTCGGAACGCCGAACCAGGTCTGCATAATATCCCACGGCCCCGCATATTTCGTGACGACCATGCCATACGTATCGTTCTTGCCGTCCTTATCCGGATCGTTGTTCGTAAAGGCCTTCAGCATGTTATAGAAGTCGTCTATCGTTTTTGGTTCCGTAAGCCCCACATTGTCGAGCCAATCCTTGCGGTAGGATACGCCCAGTCTGCCGAGCGCCCTGGAGGTATATAAGCCGTAAACCTTGCCCTCTGTGGATACGTTGTTGAGAATGGTCGGATTCATTTGACTGAGATTCGGATAATCCTTCAGGTAGGGGCCAACCTCCCAGAAGGCGCCTGATTTGATCGCATTAGCTATGCTCGAAATTTTCACGTTGGGAGCGAACATTACCATCGGCATCGAACCCGAGGCCAGCGTAATATTCATCTTGTCCAGATAGCCGGCATCCGGCGTGAATGAAATAGACAGCTTGGTATTGGTATATTCCTCCGTCTGCTTCCAGATGGTGCTCTGCGATGTAATCATGTCATTATTAAAGCTTCTCATCATTACGCTTATGGGAAACGGAGCTTCTTCATTCGCCTGCGTTCCGCCCGCCGCCTGGTCCCCATCAGGTGTACCCGCTGTATTGGCGGTCTTCCCCGAGCTGCATCCTGCCGCGGATACAGCAAGCGCCAGCACCAGGCTTGCGAGAACAATAAATGATCGTTTGGACTTCATCTTTTTTATCATTTTCATCGTTCCTCCCTTTATTATGGATCAAGCAGCTGCTGAGCCCTTCTAACCTTTCACGGCGCCAATCAGCACCCCTTTGGCAAAATGCTTCTGTAAAAACGGATACACCAGCAGAATGGGCAGGGTGCCCACGACAATGACCGCCATTTTGATCGATTGATCCGGTGGTTTGACGTAGTTCGGATCCATCGTCGAGATATCAAGCGCTCCGGAGGAAACAAGAATGATTTGCCGGAGCAGCACCTGAATCGGCCACATTTTCGGATCGTTCAGATAGAGCAGCGCATTGAAGAAATCATTCCAGTTCGTCACCGCGTAGAAAAGCGCGAAAGTGGCGATCACCGGCTTGGATAACGGCAGCACAATGCGCCATAGAATGCCGATATCGGAGCAGCCGTCTATTTTCCCGGAATCGATCAGCTCTCCCGGAATCTCCTGAAAGAACGATTTCACGATAATCAGGTTAAAGGCGCTGATCGCAGCGGGCAGCAGCACGGCAAAATATGAATTCAAGAGACCCAGGCTCTTCACGACCAGAAAGGTTGGAATAATTCCGCCGCTGAATACCAGGGTGAAGATGATCATATTCATGAATACGGTTCTCCCCAGCATATCCCGGCGGGACAGCGCATAGGCCATCGTAAAAGTAAAAAAGAGGTTAATCAGCGTACCCGTAGCCGTGACGAATACCGATACAAGCAGGCTTCTGGGGAAGGTAGCGTCGTGAAAGACATACTTGTACGCATCAAACGAAATGGTCTCCGGGATGATGAAGAAAGCCCTCTTGATCATATCCGCTTCAGTTGCAAACGATCCCGCCGCGATGTACATAATCGGAATGATCATTACTGCCGCAATAACCGCAAGCAGCGCATAGTTGGCGGCATCGAATATTTTCCCGCCTATCGTGTTGTTTCTCATGATCCTCTCTCCCCCGATCAGTAGATGCCCGGATGGCCTGCCCGTTTGGCAAGATAATTAGACAGCAGGACAAGCATGATCCCGATCGCCGCTTTGAACAATCCGGCAGCCGTACTGTAGCTGAACGCGCCCTGCGTGATCCCGACCGTATAGACATACGTATCGAATACATTCGCGACTTCCCGGTTCAGCGCATTGCCCATCAGCAAAACCTGCTCAAAGCCGCGGTCCAAAAAGTTCCCTGTGCGCAGGATCAGCAGCACAACAATCGTTCCCCGGATGGCGGGAAGCGTAATATGCCATAATTGGCGGAGTCTGCTTGCGCCATCCACGATGGAAGCCTCATACTGCTCCTGGTCGACTCCCGCAAGTGCGGCAAGAAATATAATCGTTCCCCAGCCGGCTTCTTTCCAAAGCGTCTGGCCGATGATCATCGGACGAAACCAGGCTTCGCTCGTGAGAAAGTCAAAACGGTGACCCAGCAATTTGAAAAGCAGCTCGTTAATGACGCCTCCCTCCGTCGTCAGGAGGAGAAAAGAAATGCTGGCCACGATCACCATGGAAATAAAGTGGGGAACATAGATAAGCGTTTGAATGAACCGCTTGTAGCCGGAGATGCGGATTTCGTTCAACATCAAGGCCAGAACCAGCGGAGCAGGGAAGAAGAAAATCATGTCGTAGAGGCCAAGCAGGAATGTATTGCGCATTAAATTCAGAAAAATCGGGTCCTGTATAAATTGTCTGAAGTTGTCCAGTCCTACCCATCCGCTCTTGAAAAACCCGAGAAACGGCTGGTAATTCTTGAAGGCGATCAAGAGCCCCCACATCGGCAAATACTTGAATACGATAAAATAGATAAGTCCCGGCAGTACAAGCAGCAGCAGCCATTTATCCTTCTTCACGCGTGAAAGCAAGCGCCGCCGGTTTTTATGGGGATCGGCTCTTTGGATCATGCTCCCCATGGGTTCGATACGCCCACTCATTGTTATCACTCCTTCGCATCTTATTTTGGGATTGCTCTGCCTTCGGTTTCACCATACGCACTGGCCGTTTTTCCCGCAACCGTACTTTTTTGATCAGGTGATTACTGGCCTGAACAGCCCGATAGGATTATTTTTCCGGACTTTGCCTTTATTGCAAAGGCCATTATATTTCCCTGCTGGACTCCCGGTACTGGCCGGGCGTAATGCCCTGCTGCTTCTTGAAGATGCGGTTAAAATAACTCTGCTGGTAGCCCACGCCTTCGGCGACGTCGTTGATTTTCAGCTGCGTATCCCGCAGGAGCTCTCTGGCCTTGTCCATGCGCAGCTCCGTCAAATAATCGATGAAATTTTTGCCGGACACCTGTTTGAAAATCTTGCTTAGCGTGACCGGATTCGTCCCGATGTGCTCGGCGCAGCTGTCAAGCGAGATATCCTTCATATAATGGTTCTGCAAATAAATCATGCCTGCCTCGACCATTTTCTTTACATGCACATCCGCTCTGGCTTCGAATTCCCGCACAAAGGTTTGCACCACGTTAAATTTGAACCAGTTGAACATTTTTTGCGGCTCGCGGATTTGCGACAGCTGCTCGTACATATTGACCGATTTGAAGATACGGCCCGGACTCATCCCCGATTGGCGAATCGCATGCTGAATGCTGCCCAGCAGCTGCAGCATCCCCTGCTGCACTTCGATCTCATTCGAGCCTGTCAGTATAAGCGCGTCCATAAAGGCGGTGATGAAACCCTCCGCTTCCTCCCGTTTGCCGGTCCGGATCGCCTGGATAATTTCCCGTTCCAGCACAAAAGGATAACGGAGCTCGCCCGAATCCTCCCAGACATTCTGTGATTTTAAATCGATGAGCTGATTCTGGCTTCCGAATCTCCGGTAGCCCGAGGCCTGCTTCGCCTCTTCAAAAAGGGAAGGAATTGCAATAATCGAGTTGGAGGATTGTCCGATGGTGATGCAAACATGCAGTTTCAAAAGCTGATTAACCGCCTGCGTCAGTTCTTCGCTGAAAGCGCTGACCGCGTTATGGAAGGGCTTCTCATCCGGCAGCATCATGATCAAGCCGATCGTTAAGTCGTGGAAATTAATAACATCCGCCTGCTCCAGCATATTGGTTGCCACCTCAGCCGTAATATTGGCGGCCGCGAATGTAACCAGACCTTCATCCCCTTGCGTGAACCGGTCCTCCAGATTCTCGAAGCCTGTCAATTGAATATGCAGCACGAGGAATTGGCGGCCATCTATTGCCCAACCGTAACTGCGCATCCTCTCCCGTATGTCCTCTTCGGAGTAGGAGTACAGAAACCCCTGGAGCAGCTGCAGCAGAAAACCCTCCTTCACGTGGGGCAGCTGCTGCGCAAGCTTATGCTGAAGCGTTGTGCTCTCCCGGGTCAGATGCTGCCACTGCTTTTCAATCATCAGAAACTCGTCCCGGTGCTCCAGCATTTCGCCGGCAAGCGGCTTGCCGCCTGTCAACAAATGAACCAGCCGGTTCACGGGAGAATATATTTTTCTGGAGGCCAGCCAGGACAGTAATGCCGCAAGAAGCAGCGAGGCCATGCTTAAGGAAATAATAAATTTGGAAATCAGCACAACCGGCTTGGTGATAACGCCGATCGGCGCTGCCGAAACGTATTTCCAGTTGACGCCAATTCTTGAGAAGGTTCCATACGATACGGTATAGGTATTGTGATTCCAGCTGTAGAGAAACGATCCTGCCTCGCTGTCCTGCAAGAATACCTGCTTTTTCAAAGCTTCATCGAAGATGGAGGAATCGACTGTGCTCGAGTTGGAAATCAAGGTGCTCCCGTTTTCCTCCATCATGAAGGTGTCGCCGTCGTTATACGGCGTTAACGTTTTTAAGAGGCCTGCTGCCTTGTCCTGATCGAGACGGACCATGATAAAGCCGATCGGATGCAAATCATAACCCGGTATTTTATGAATGAGGGCCAGATCGGAGGTGCCGGGATTGTCCGGACTCGCCGCCTCCATCGACCAGAAGACCTGGTTTCCTTCCGTCAGCAGCGCATTATAACTCTGCGCCAGCGGCTCATCGCGCATTACATCGTATTCCGGCGTGAATCTTACCGGCTGATCCTTGTTAATATACAGCTCCACCTGCCTCGCCAGGGGGTTCGAGCCCTGCATAATCTGAAGCGTCTTGGTAATATCCCGGGCCACTTGAAAATCCCGGATAAAGTCAACATTTTTAATGCTGTTGGAGAACTTGGGATCGAAGGCCCAATGAGCCAGCGATAATTCCAAATACGAAAATTGATCGTCCATATTGGAGGCTCTTTGCCTGATCTGATTGGCATGCAGCTTCAACAGCTCGGTCTCCATCCGCCCGCCGGCCAGCCAATAAATAATGCCCCCGATAATGAGACCGGGTATGCTGGAAATAATCAGGATCAGGATCAAGCTTTTGCGATAATGCCTGCTCTTTAACAATTCATTTCACCTCCGGCTAAAATGACGGCATGATTTTCAGACGGATACATGTTGCGGGAACAGATTAACAGTAAGCGTTTACATTTATTCGCTTGACAAGCATCTAATCACCCTTTTTGCAGCTTCATCCGGAGCCTCCTTTCTTCTCACAGGCTGTCAGTCGCGTTTGTTAACTTTCAGTATGTAATGCAGCGCTTTTTCCTGCAAGTGGACTTTTTTGAAAACTCGCATTATCTTGTCCATTCCTTCGCTGCGGGTTGATTCGGCGGGCATTCGGACCCTTGGCAATACCGCTGTTACTCAAGTTCCTGAAGAGGCGTACCAAAAGCGACAGGAAAAAGCGCCCCCTTAAGCTTAGGGAGCGCCAGCCCTATAAATGCGGCATTCTTCACAGGAATCCGGGGAAACCGGTCAACTAAAGTTCGCCGTCAAGGACAGCGATAGACGTTTCAATCAGATTGTTGAAGGTGTGTAGACATCAGCCGGTTTCAATGCATTAAGCATTGGCGCTCCAGTGCGATACCGCCTGACGTTCTCGCAGATAATATCCAGAGACCGTCCAGTGCGGTCAGGAACCTGCGGCGAAGTATGAGGTGTAATAAGCGTGCGCGGAGCATCCCATAAGGGATTATCGGCCGGAAGCGGTTCCTGTGCGAAGGTATCCAGACCGGCTCCGCCCAGCTTGCCGGCATTCAGTGCAGCAATCAGGGCAGCTTCGTCGACTACCGCTCCGCGGGCCATATTGATGAGGTATGATCCAGGCTTCATCAAAGCAAGCTCCCTCTCGCCAATGAGATGATGTGTGGCGTTCGTAAGCGGCAGGGCGAGCACAACAAAATCGCACTCCGGCAGCATATCCTCCAATCTCCCGCCCTGCTCCTGGCAGAACAGACGATCAACTCCCGGCGGAAGCTCGCCCGGGCTTCGGCGATAACCGAGGACCTCCATGCCCATCGCCTTCGCCCGGATGGCCAGTTCCGTGCCGGTATGACCCGTGCCGACAATTCCGATTACCCTGCCAAACAATCCGCGCAGCTGTTCCTGATCCGCAATGCCCCACCGGCGGGCCCGCTGCGCGTCCAGGAAATCCGGATACCGGTATGCCAGAGCCAGCATGAAGAACAGAGCATGCTCCGCCAATGCCGGCGCAGACCGTCCAGCAGAACTGGTCACCAGAAGACCGCGCTCGAACAATTCGGGCCATGCGCATTTGTTCAATCCTGCATGGTCGCAATGAATCCACCGCAGCAGCGGCGCATTCAAAAACCGCTTATCCAGATCGCCGCTCAGAACGGCCGCGTCCGCCCGTTCCAGGGCCGCTTCGATTCCTGAAGAATCGTCCGGACGAAGCCGGATGATTTCGGCTGGCGCGAAAGCTTGGCAGAGTCTGTCCCAATGCTCATTCTCATACGGCACGGTTGTCAGGACAACATGAATAGGATTCATTTTTTACCTCCATTAGTGAAAATATATTTTCAGCCTCTTTATATACTATACTGGCTCCGCTATCCGGCATCATATAGTCATTTTATGATTTCGTCCTTTTCTTGCAGATTATATTACACGCCGGAAAGTATAAAATTTGGCCAATAATTGACGCCGGCAGGTCATTATGGGGCATATATTCCCTGCAATACAGGATATTTTTCCACTTCACCTCGCCTATCCTGGACCGTTTATTACCTTTCATCCCTGAAACCTGTTTATTTTGACAATGTCATAGGAAGTCCATTGAATGCCGGAGGGTTAAACCAATATGCTTATTATGCGGACTTGATCTACGACCAATAAAACGAATCAAGGAGGGATCCCGCCTGCTTTTGGACGATCGCAGTAACAAATGTCAGGGAATTATTCTTTGCATGATGGTGCAGCGGACCAAGAGTCACTAAGGAACAATAATCCATGAATGTATCGGAGGTATTCGTTCAATGTCCAAATCAATAGAAGCGGAAAGCAGACCGAACTGGTGGGCCAAGCGCCCATGGAGACAAATTCAAACGAACTTGCGGGAAATCGATATGATGGATATCAATGCCGAACAGTTCGTCGCGGATCTCCAGGAATTTAAAGCAACCTCTGTATTGCTTAATGCAGCGGGCATTATCGCCAGTTATCCGACCAAGCTTCCCTTTCAATTCCAAAGTCCGTTTCTGCAGGGAGACAGTCTGCAGGACATCATTGAAGCCTGCCATAAAGCGGATATAGTCGTGACGGCCAGAACCGACTTCTCCAAGGTCCGCAGACCGGTCTATGAGCAGCATCCCGAATGGGCATACAAGAGCGTCCAGGGGAATATCGTCGATTACAATGGCGATGTCCATGTGTGCCTGAACAGCGACTACCAGCAGGACTATGCAATCGAGATCATCCGCGAATTGCTGACCACTCATGACTTTGACGGTATTTTCTTCAACATGGGCGGCTACCAGGTGAAGGATTACAGCTACAACTATCATGGAATCTGCCAATGCGACAACTGCCAACGGAAATTCAAAGCTATGTTTGACCTTACGCTGCCCACTAAGGAGGACATGAAGGATCCGGTATTTCGCAAATACAAGGTATTCAAAAACATTACGCTGCAGGAACACTCCAAACGAATTTATGACGCGATTACAAGCATCAATCCCGACCTGCTCATCTCCAACAACCTTAACCAGCGCAGCGTGTACAGACAGGAATCCAACACGGCGATTGCCCGATCCCTGCCCCATTGGCAATATGATGCTTCCGATAACACCAAATTTGTGCTCGGCTCCTATAAGCCCATGATTTCATTAAATACTACGGTTGATTTCATAGATTATCAATACCGTCATGTCGCCGTATCCCCGCATCAGCAGGAGCTCAGGCTGTACCAAAACCTGACCAACGGCGGCGGACTCGATTATTATCTGATTGGGCGGCTCGACAACCATGAGGATAAATCAGGCTATGAAAGGATCAAGAAGGCTTTTCATTACCATGCCGAGCATCAGGACGAATACAAGGATATTACCTCCAGGTCGACCATTGCATTGCTTAGAGGTCCTGACGGCAGCACAAGCGAATATCAAGGCTGGTTCCGGTTCCTGGCGGAAAATCATTATATGTTCGACGCCATCATGGTGCCGGTGGCCGCCGAGGTGCCGTGGGACAAATTCAAAGCGGTCATTGTCCCGGATTACCAGGCGATCAGCGACGAACTAGCACGTAAGCTCGACGCATTCGCTGAAGAAGGTGGCATTGTCATCTCGGTATCGCGCGGCGGATTTTCCGATGACACCTACGAGAGACGATCTTCTCCCGCTCTCAAGTGTCTGGGTATTGAGAGAGTAAACGAGATTGTAGAGGATATGACCTCCTCCTGCTTCAAGCTGACCGACAAAACCGGATTTAGCCGTTTCCCTGTGGCGGACCTGGCTTATATCGACGGAAGCTATATTTACGCTGACTATGAAGACAAGGTGGAGAAGCATCTGTCCCTGATTCCCCCTCATATGTTCGGACCTCCGGAACGCTGTTATTATACGCAGGTTACGGATCATCCCGGATTTACAGTCAATCCGTACGGCAAAGGAAAAGGCATCTTCATTCCCTGGCGGCCAGGTTCTCTGTTTCACCGCCAAGGGCATACAAACACGATAGATCTGATCGCGGATTTGCTGGAGCATACCGCCGGGTTGAAGCGCATTGAGGGCAATCTTTCACCGATGGTCGAAGCCGCCTTGTTTGCCAAGGAGGACGGTTCTTCGGAGCTGCTTCATCTGGTGAACGGGTCGGGGCATTTTGGCGTAACCTTCTATGCTCCGGTTCCGATGTACAATCTTGTAGTCACGATTCCATATGATAAGGAGCAAAAACCGCAATCCGTCAAAAGCCTTGTCACCGGCAAAGATTACGAGTTTACAGCAGGCAGCGGGTCTTTATCGGTTAAGGTCCCGAGTCTTGAGCTGTTCGAGGCAATAAAAATCAACTGATGGAGAGGCTGGCCGCAAGCTGCTATTGAACGGACTCCCGGCCCGGAGATCTGCTGCAAAGAGGGCTCCTTCGGGTCGGGAAACAGGATCCGTCGTGGATCACACTAACTCAATCGAGGTGTTCCGAGATGACAAGGAAATGGGTCAAAATCAGCCTCCCGTTCATTCTCAGCCTGCTTGTTCTAAATGGCTGCAGCGGAGGCGCAGGCAAGGAGACTGAAGGGACAGCCGACGGGACGGGTACGGCGGCTGAAACAGAGGCGGGGCCTTTGCCCATCGAAATCATGACCAATTTTACCAATACCATACCCAAGCTGGATAACGCGTATTATTCCGAATTGCAAAAGCTCACAAATACCAAGCTCAATATTACTTTCGTTCTGGATGGAAGCGATTACAATTCGAAGCTGGATCTTGTGCTTGCTTCCGGAGATATTCCCGAAGTATTGAAGGCGGATTTTACCCGGCCAACTTTGGTCAACGCGATCAAAGAAGGCGCCTTTTGGGATTTGACTCCTTTTCTCGGCGATTTCTCCAGCTATCCGAATTTACGTGACAATATGGTTCCAGGCTCCTGGAATTACGTCAAGTATGACGGCAAAATTATGGGAATTCCGAGAAGCAGGGCGCAGATCGATAATACGATCATGATCCGTAAGGATTGGCTGGATAAAGCCAATATTCCGATGCCCGCAACCGTCGACGAGTTTAAAGCGGCGCTGAAAGCAGTCGTGAAAAACAACCCGGCCGGCGGCAACGGTACGATCGGTTATGACATTGCCGATGCGGTGAGCTCCCCTTCCCTGAATGCGGCATTTGGCGTGCCTGAACCGACCTATGATGCGGATGGCGGTCTGATGTATTCGTACTTGACTCCGCAGTTCACCGAGCTGGTGGAGTGGTTCAGGGAGCTTTACGCGGAAGGGCTGATCGCGAAGGAATTCTCCGCTCTCACGGTCACGCAGCAAAAAGATTTGTTCAGCTCGGGCAGAGCATTCGCATTCGATGCCAGCGCCTATTACAGCTTCGTATATACGGATAACGTGAAGAAAACCCAGCCCGAAGGAAACGTAGTGTCCCTGCAGCCTTTGAAAGGTCCCGGAGGTGACGGAGCGATGCTTGATATCGGAACCCGCGGCGGCCAGTACATCAGCAAGAAGGTACCCGAGGAAAAGGTATCGAAAATATTGGATTTCTTCGAAAAAACCGCATCCAGGGAGATCACTGATCTGGGTTACTACGGAAAGGAAGGCGTGCATTACGACAACGTCAATGGCGAGAAGGTCTTGACCGACCTGGGTAAACAGGAAATTACGGTCGACAGCATTGCTGCGCTGACTCCCGCATACTCCAAATGGGGAAAAGTGGCTTATGCCGGAGCATCCAAGGCTGCAAACGAGGCGAAACAAAAGGATATGGAGATTTATGGCCAAATCGGCAGGACCGACGTGTTCGGGTATTTATATTCCCCAACCTGGGTCGATGTATGGCCAACCTACGAAGCGGAATTGAAAAGCACCCGAATCAAGGCCATTGTGGGCCAAATTACAATGGATCAATATAAGCAATATGTCGATAAGGTGAACGCCGATCCGAAAATCAAGAAAGCTTATCAGGAATTTGCCAAGGATCTTAAGTCGCGTACACAGCAATAGCCGAATCATGATCTCAATTTAAAGACTTCTGTAAGAAGGGTTGGATCTGTCAAGGTCTTTTAAAGTCTTTTAAAGACCCCAGCTTATCCAACTCTCCTTACCGTTTCGAATGGAGGCTTGTAATGGAGCGAATACTGCCAAATCATAAACGATGGGCCAGAATAAAAAGGAACCGCTACATTTATCTGATGATGTCGGCGGGAATCATCTATTTCTTCCTGTTTAAATTTATACCTGTCTGGGGCCTTCTTCTCTCGTTTCAGGATTATAGCCCCTTCAAGGGCTTCTTCGGCAGCAGTTGGGTTGGATTCAAGCATTTCTCCGATTTATTTCAAAGCGAGCAATTCTATATAATGGCCAGAAATACATTTGTTATCAGTATATTCAACCTTGTTTTCTTCTTTCCTTTGCCTATTCTGCTGGCGTTAATGCTGAATGAGGTAAGACATGAATTATTCAAGAAAGTGAATCAGTCGATTGTCTATCTCCCCCATTTTTTATCATGGGTCATATTGGTCAGTCTCACTTTCTTTGTGTTCTCTTCGGATATCGGCATCGTCAACAAGCTGATTGTCGCTTCAGGAAACCAGCCCGTTTTATTCCTCTCCGAGCCCAAGTTCTTCTGGATCCTGCTGACGCTGCAAAATATATGGAAGGATGCCGGATGGGGCACGATTATTTTTCTGGCTGCCATCGCCGGGGTCGATCCTGCCCGCTATGAAGCTGCCGTAATTGACGGAGCCAGCCGCTTTCGGCAGATCTGGCATATTACACTTCCGGCGATCCGGCCCACCATTATCATTTTATTGATTCTTCGTTTTGGAAACATGGCGGATGTCGGGTTCGAGCAGGTTCTGCTAATGATGAATCCATTGGTCAGCTCCGTGGCGGATGTGTTTGATACGTATTCGTATACCCAGGGCATTGTGGGCGGAAAAATCAGCGTAGGCATAGCCGTCGGGATGTTTAAAGGAGTAGTCGGACTCGTTATGGTTGTAACCGCGAATAAAATTGTCAAAAAATTGGGATATGAAGGAATTTACTAGTTTTTCATGGATCAACCATTTAACGCGAAGAAGGTGGATTGGATGAGCTTCGTTTACAAAAAAAGGCTGACAGCAGCAGATTGGGTCAACTACAGTGTGCTGACTGCCCTCTCCTTGATATGCATCTTTCCGTTTATCTATATTTTCAGCGTTTCATTCACGGACCCTGCCGTTTATGTGCCTTTGAAATTTTATCTTTTTCCTCCCAGATGGTCACTTGATGCTTATCAATACATTTTGTCTACGCAAAGCTTTATAAATTCCATCAAGAGCACGGCTTTTATTACAGTGGTAGGCACCATTCTGCAGGTTGCCGTTACGTTTACAATGGCTTACGGACTGACGAGGAAAGATCTGGACGGAAGAAAAATCATACTTGGCTTTGTCATCTTTACACTTGTTTTTCACGCAGGTATCGTGCCGAACTATCTGGTTGTGAAAAGTCTCGGCCTGCTCAATTCGTACTGGTCGCTGATCTGGCCCAATCTGACCAATGCATGGACGCTGATTGTCGTTAAAAGCTTCTTGGATTCACTGCCTCCAGAGCTCGAGGAATCGGCAAAGATTGACGGAAGCAATGATGTCGGCATATTTTTCAAAATTGTTCTCCCCTTGTCCATGCCCGCCATTGCAGCCTTCACTCTGTTTTTTGCCGTTTCGCAGTGGAATATTTATTTTAATGCCCTGATCTATATATCCGACGCCAATAAGTGGACATTACAGGTCCTGATTAAAGCGCTTGTGCTGGATTCCACACCGCTCGGCGCTTCCGGGACAGCCGCAGACGGCATTCCACCTTTGGAAACCGTCCGTATGGCCGCAGTAACCTTCGCGATGGCGCCGATTCTGATCGTTTACCCGTTCCTGCAAAAGTATTTCGCCAAAGGCGTTATGCTCGGCTCGGTCAAAGGATAAAGCAAGCCTAACGGTGATGGTTCCGGTAATCGCTGGGCGACATCTCGAATAACCGCTGGAAGACGCGATTGAAGGAACGGTGCGAAAACCCTGTTTTTGCGGCGATTTGACTGATGGCTTGGTCGCTGTCGAGCAGCAGCCTTGTGGCTTCCTTTAACTTGCATTGGGTCAGATAATCATGAAAGGAAACACCTGTTTCTTTTTTAAACAACCGGCTCAAATAGGAGACATTGATATGGAACAAGGAAGAGCATTCCGTCAGGGAAATGTCTTTTTCGAGATTCTCGCCAATATATCTGCACACTTCCTTCACTGCTGCCTTGCCTGCCGTATTATTGCTCTCTCTCATGATCTTCAGATACAAAGGCAACACCGAGTCGATAAACCATAAGCATATTTCTTCCGAGCTCTGATACGTTCTCAATTGATCAAACAGATCGTATTCCAATATACCCAGCGCTGTGCCGCATTTTTTCTCCGCCGAAGACACAAGGGCAGCCAGCAGAACATGATAGCTTTGGTAAACGAAATAGTAGGACTCCGTTCTGATTACGGTTTCGTTGAATTCCCGTACTCCTTGTTCGAATTGGCCGGAGTCGCCGTTAAACAGCGCTTCCGTAATCAACGATTCAATCTCATGCGGATACTTGGGGAACGTCTGCTTGTCAGTCAGGCTGTCATCATAGGACAGAATGGATTCCGAATCCTTCAGCAAACGAAATTGCAAGGCAAGCTGCGCTTCGCGGTAGGACAACGCGATATCCGCAATATGCGGATAAGACCTCCCAATGCCTATGGATGCGCGGATATTCAGGTAGGTTTGCAAAGCGGATTGAATCCTTCCGGCATACTTTCCGGCTTCCTGCAGAACGAAGGCAGGCACTGCATCGCGATCGAAGCATAGAACAGCTATGCCATAGCCGCGGAAGTCATGCAGGACGTATCCCTTCTGAGACAGCAGCTCATTCATCACATTCGTTAAAGCGTAGATCAGCAGCGGTTTATCCTTAGACTGAAAACGTCCGCTTTTCCCGAAATCCTCAACTCTGACTAGCAGCACAATATAGGTACAGTCGGCATGAATGCCGTATTCACTGCAGTCTTTGTGCAATGTGCCCGGGGAGAAATAATCTCCTTCCAACAGCTGCTGCATGAATTTTTGGATCAGGGAGAGCTCCGATTTGGCGATCCGCGCGCTCGATAATTGGAGCTGATTGTTAAAATATTCAAGGCATTCGCCAATAAACGATATTTCTTCCTTGTGAATGCCGATCTTGTTTTTGCTCAGCCGTTTGCCGAAGTCTACTAATTGGCCAATCGGATGGTAAGCCCGCCTGGAGTTGAAAATAGTCAGAATAATGCCCAGCGCCAGAAATATCGTAACCGCAAAAATCGTTGTCCAGAATATCCAGCGCAGATCCTTTACAATCTCGGAGCGGGAAATAATGGACACGTACGTAATCCCAAGGCTGGACTTTCGATAGGAATAAAAGTATTCGTTACCATTGACATCCATAACCGAGGCATTGCTCGATTGCAGCTGGCTGGTAGCGATCGAACGCGTGACCTCCTCGCCCACCAGATTGTCAGCGCTGGTCTGCTTATTGGATTGAAACAAGATTTGGTCTGACCTGTTCACAACAAATATGGACTCGTTGCGGGTGAGCGACAAAATCGTGGAAAGATAGTTATTTATTTGTTCTACTTCCACCTGGGCCACAAGCATTCCCTGAGGATTCAGCGACGTTGTGGGCAATGTCATAATTAATGAGATATAACCGTCTCTTTGGCTTGCCGGAAGATATCGCCAATATGCGCTCTTATGAATATTGCCCAGAACAGCCAGATCATCTCTATACTTGAAATACGACTCATGCACATTACCCTGCTCGCTGGATAGAATCAGCCTTGAATTCATGTTCATGTAGTAGACGTTTTTGATGAACTTGTTGCGGTTAAGCAGCGCGGAGACCTCCGTCAATATGGAAATATTGTTCTGGACTCTCGATGGTTCATCCAGCGTTAAGAAGGATTCGTAAATGGCAGGCTCCAAAGCGCTCTTGGACAAATCCTCCACCACATTGAACATGGCATCATCGATAAACCGTTCAATGATGTCCAGCGAATCCTGGTTATTCGTCTGAATATGTGCAATTTCCCGCTTCATTGAAGTGTTGTAATAGACGATGCTGGCCAGCACAAGGGGCAGACAGACGGATAGACAGCCGAGCCAGATCAGACGATACAAGTAAGACTTCATACCGCACGTCCTCCTTTAGCACTTCATGCTACACAGCTTGATTCTATTCCCGGCAGCCGCCGGACTTCAATGGACAATTATTTACCTTACTCAATAATAGAGCGTTTTTGGCGGATTTATTGGTTTTTTCAACGTTTGGCCAGCCTGTCTCCTTATATATATTAATCTTCACCTTTTAATAACACGCGGGTGACGCAGCCGGTAAGCGGCAATCGCGGCTCCCAGGCAAGCCAGAAAGCATAATCCGAACAAAATTCTCAGGCGCAGCTCGCCCTTTACGGAGGCCCCGGCCTCCAGATTCAATTGCCCCAGCAGCAAAGCGGCGAGGCCGATTCCGGCGATTTGCCCGAAATAACGGACCATGGCCAGCAGGCTGCCCGCCAAGCTGATCTTGCCGTCCGGCGCTGCGCTCATGATATCGGCGTTGTTCGCGGAATGGAACAGCCCTGTGCCGATGCCGAATAAAACCAGCTGCAAGGCAATCGTCCACACGGTTATTTGCGGCATGCATGCGATGATCAGCATGGACAAGGCACAGCAGGCAGCTCCGCCAGCGATCGGCATCAGGCTGCCGTGCCTGTCGCGGAATGAACCGGCAAAAGGTGCGACAATTCCCACCAGCAGCGGCTGTGCCATGAGCACTCCGCCCGCAGCGGCCACCGACAAGCTTAACGGCCCCTGCAGATAAAAGGTGGTCGGGATCAATGAAGCGCTCAGCGCCATATTGATGAGAAACGAGCTGAGGTTGCCGAGCCGCACCGTCCGCACGCTCAGCAGGGCGCGGTCCAGAATGCCGGATTGGACGCGTCTGCCGTACAACGCCAGCACAATCAACACGGCGACGCCCCCCGCAGCCTCGACCGCAGCCATCGGGGATGTGCTGCCGCTGGCGGTGTCGGCAGCAAGCAGCAGCAGTATGGTGCCCAGCGCCAGAAGCAGCGTTCCGGCAATATCCAGGCGGGCGCCGGCGGATCTGACGCTCTCGCGGGGAAACAGGCGCAGCCCGAGCAGGAACGCTGACAGACCGATCGGGACGTTGATCCAGAACAGCCACTGCCAAGCAGCCCAGCTCAGCACGAGGCCGCCGGCGGCCGGACCCATTAATGTTCCCGCGGCAATGACAACGGCGTTAAGTCCGAGAGCGCGTCCCCGTACATGCTCAGGGAACACCTGGCGTACCATCGCCTGGCTGTTGGCCATAATCATTGCCGCACCGATGCCCTGCAGGCAGCGGGAAGCGATGATCGCGGCAAGACCGGAAGACAGTGCTGCGCATAAAGATCCTGCGGCAAACAACAGGAAGCCGAGGCCGTATACCTTTCTCCGGCTCCAGATGTCTGACAATCTTCCGAAGAAAGGCAGCAGTGCGGCCATGACGAGCAGGTAGCTGGTCGCGATCCACTGGATTTGAGCCAGGGAAATTCCAAGCTGCAGTGACATCGTCGGCATGCTGATATTAACGATGCCGACATCCAGTGTGGACATGAATGTACCCATGTTGACGATCAGCAGCACGGTCCATTTGGAGGAGGCTGACGGAATGACCGTTAACGTTTTCTCCTTGCCGGTCACATTGTATTGACCTTTCTCCAACAGGTATCACCCTCTCCATTACCTTGTTCACACCTTGCCTCAAGAGAATTCAAAACAACCCAGCACCGGATTGGCGCTGGGCATACAGCTTGCAGGCTTGTACAGTTCTCCGTCTTATTTCTGGGCGCTCAGGGAGCGGTCATAGGCCGTTTGATAAACACTGACGACTTTGTCGACGCCGATCTCTTTTAATTCCTCCACATAGCTGTCCCATTCGCTCAAACTCCGCTGGCCGGTAATAAATTTGGCCAGATTCTGGTCGCGGGTTTTCTGCAGCGTTTGGCCTACGGTCGAAATCATCTCCAGCTCCTCCTGCGTCATCGCGGGCCGCGGCTGCTGCTCGCTGTCATATTTTGGCGCCTGCTCGTAGGCATCCTGAAGCTCCGGCGACGAAAGCGAGAGATGCGCGTCATAATCGAACCACGTGTACGTTCCGTCCGTGGAGAGACCGGTTTTCTTGCGCATGTCGGACACATCCGTATAGCCGCCGGTAAATTGCTTCTTGCCGTTGTCGTCCTTGTACGTTTCGCCAGCCTTACCCCAGCTGACCAGCGTCTTGCCTTCCTCGGAATAGAAGAAATCCATATAATGCATGATTTCTTTAATTTTTTTCGAAGTCGTCGTCACCATTATGCCATTCTCCAGGAACTGTGTATAAGCATTTTTCTGCGGACCGTCCGGCCAGCCTGCCGGTGTCGGCATGAACAGCAGGTTGTACTGCGGATTCTGCTTGCGCATCGGCAGATTGAAGAAGTCGACACGGCTGATATAGTCGGCGGTGACAAAGGCGCGGTCGGTGGACATGAGGTCCTGCCACTGCTTCGTGTCGATGGTCAGGAAATCAGGCGGTATCAACCCTTCTTTATAAAAGGTGTTCAAATACGTAATCATCGTCTTGAAGTTGTCTTCGATTGGTCCGTAGCGCCATTCCTTCTTGTCGAAATCAAAATACACATCATTGGTGCCATCATTGCTGTTGGTGCCGAATGCCGGAGCAAAGTTCCGCAAATACTGGAGCCCCTGCCGCCATGCCAAGGGGAAGCTGTCCGGATACGCCTCTTTCAGCTTCTTCAGATCGGCGTGCAGCTCGTCCCAGTTGGCCGGCGCGGTCAGGCCGTTAGCCTCAAAAATATCGGCGCGGTACATCCAGTTCATCCGGTTTGTTTCGCCGATGCCGTTATTCGGGAAAATATACATTTTGCCGTCGGCTGACATGGCGTTCTGCGAATCGATCGGGAACTGCTCCATCCAATTTTTCAGGTTGGGCATCTCATCCAGGTAATCCAGGATGTTGACAAGCGCCCCCTGCTGCCCGAATTTATCGGCTGTCTGCTTGTTTTGCGTATACAGCATATCCGGCATATCGCCTGATGCCACGGTCAGGTTAAGCGCGTTGTCCAGCTGCGCGTCGGGAGGAACCTGCACATCCAGCGTGACCCCGGTATGTTCCTTGATGTATTTCCATACCGGCCAATCCTTGTTGTACGGCCAGCTGGCGTTGGAATAATCAAGGAACGTGAACGTTTGCTCCTTGGGGGCAGCTGCCGCATTGTCATTGCCTGGCGCCGCCGCGTTGCCTGACGATGGTTCGTTGCTCCCGCTTTGATTGGCGCACCCTGCCAGCATGGCCGTCGTGAGCGAGGCGGCCAGTACCCACATCTTCATCTTCTTCATCGCGATCAATCTCCTTTTTGGTTTCATCTGCACCTCTACCCCTTCACCGATCCGATTAAGGCTCCCTTGACAAAATACTTCTGGAGAAACGGATAAACCAGCAGGATGGGAACCGTTGAAACGATAATGGTCGCATACTTGAGCGGCTCGTCCAGAACCTGGTTGTCTCCCACATTGGTGCCGCCGCTTGTGACCATCTGCGAAGCCATGACGATATTGCGCAGCACCACCTGAAGCGGATACAGCTGGTCGTTGCGCAAATACAGCAGAGCCGAGTAAAAATTGTTCCAGATGCCGACGGCGTAGAACAGCCCGATCGTCGCGAGAGAAGCGGTGGACAGCGGAAGCACGATGCGCACGAAGATGCCGATATCGTTCAGGCCGTCGATTTTGCCCGACTCCTCGACCTCCCTCGGCAGGCCGAGAAAGAAGGTGCGCATAATGATCAAATTCCACGTGCTGATCGCCGTCGGCACAATCATCGACCAGAACGAGTCGACGAGGCCCAGGCTTTTGACGACGAGGAAGGTGGGAATCATCCCCCCGTTGAAGAACATGGTGAATACGACGAGCATGGTGAACGATTTGTGGAACACCATTTCCTTCTTGGCCAGCGCATACGCCCCCGCCGCCGTAACCAGCAGGGAGAGCGGCGTCCCGACTGCTGCATACAGGATCGTATTGCGGTATGACGACCACAGCCGGGGATCGGTCAGCACGGCATCATAGGCACGGAGGTTAAGCCCGCGCGGCAAAAAATTGATCTGGTTCTTGATCACATACACGTCGCTGCTTAGCGAAACCGAGATCATATAAAGAAAGGGATAGACCGTGGCAAGAATGACGCCAAGCAAGAAAATAACAATCAACACACGGGATACGGACCAGCTGCGATTCACAGGTTACTCCCCCTCTCTACCACAAGCTCGTTTCGCTGATTTTGCGGCTTATATAATTGACCGTATAGATGAAGAACAGGCTGATTATACCCGTAAACAAATCTACCGTCGTGCCGTAGCTGTAATTGCCCAGCGTCAAGCCCGTCCGGTACACGAACGTGCTGAAAATATCGGCGGTCTCATACGTGGCAGGGTTCATCAGCAGGAACACCTTCTCGAAGCCGATGTCGATAATATGGCCGACGTTCAGAATCAGCATAATGACGATGGCCGGGGTGATGCCCGGAATCGTCACATTCCAGAGCTGCTTCCAGCGGCTGGCCCCGTCAATCTCCGCCGCTTCATACAGCTGAGGGTCAATCGCGGTGAGCGCGGCAAGGAAAATGATGGACCCCCATCCGGCATGCTGCCAAATATCGGCCAGCACATAGATCGGGCGGAACCATTCCGGCTGCACCAGCAAATTCACGGGCTGCAGGCCGAACATTTTCACGAAGTGGGCGACGATGCCGGTTGTGGGGGACAGAAACATAACGACCATCCCGACCACCACAACGTTGGAAATAAAATGAGGCACATAGCTTACGGTCTGCACGAACCGTTTGAACAGCACCTGCTTGACTTCATTCAGGCACAGCGCCAGGATAATCGGCATCGGAAAGCCGAACACGACGTTGAAGACGCCAAGCAGGAACGTGTTGCGGAACAGCTGGAAGAATTCGGGGCTTTCGAAAAACATATGGTAATACTTCAGCCCCACCCAGTCGCTGGCCCAAACCCCTTTAAACAGATTGTAATCCTTAAATGAGATAACGAGGCCGAACATCGGCAAATATTTGAACAGGATGTAATACACAAGACAAGGCAGGAATAACAGCAGCAGGTATTTGCTCTGGTTCAGCCTCTTGAAGAATAGGCTCCTCCCGCCACGCTGCGAAGCGGGTACCGTCCATGATTGATCCGCCGGTTTGACCTGCTCCATATGCTTGCCTCCCTTTACGTTGATGAATGCTCCTCCTCGATTGCCAGGAACTCATTGTGCGGAGAAGACGCTGATAATTATCGCGGCTGCTCCTGCCGCCTGTGCCAAACTTCTTGCTGCCGGTTATGTAACCACTCCTGCAGCTGCCGCTCGCTTTCACGGGAGCATATCCGGATTTGAGGCATTTGCTTATCGCTTGTCACCTTCCGGCTCGTTGTTCCATGCCGAGTTCGCCAAGCAGAGCAAGCAGGCTCTCTACACACTGCGCAGAGGCTTCCCTGCCGCCGTCCGAGAACGAATTGCCCATGGGGCGCTTCAGCTGCTCCTCGGTCAGCTTCGAGTGCAGGCGGTAGTGGGTCTCGACCATGACGCAGCCTTCATACCGGTCCTCTGCCAGCCTCCGGAACAATGCCCTGTAATCGACTTGCCCTGTCCCGAGAGCTACCGCCTCCGCGCCATTTGCTGTCTTCACCGCATCCTTGAGATGTATATGGCCAATCTTCCCCGCCAAATAATCATATCCGTCCGGGTACGGGAGCTCGCCGTCCGGGTCCCACATGTCGTTGCCCGGATCATAGAGCGCCTTCACGGCAGGGGAGGCAACGGCGTCGACGAGCAGGCCGACCTTGCGCGCATTACAGGCGTGCACACCGGGATCGAACTCCAGCACGAATGTAATGCCCGCTTGTTCGAAGCTAGGCGCAATCCGCTTGATCTGTTCGGCGACCCGCGGCAGCGCCTCCTCGAATGGAGCGCTCATCCAGAAGCTGAAGCCTCTCACCAGCTTCACCTCCAGTTGACTGGCAATCGCGATATACCGCTGCGCCAAGGCGATATGCCTCTCTACCTCTGCCGCATCATTCAATTCACATTTGAAAATCGGAGCCGACAGCGCGCAGACCGCAAGGCCGCTGTTATCCGCCAGAGCCTTTACAGCCCTGATCGCCACATCATCCAGCTCGTGAACAGGCTTGTCGTTCACCGAGCGGAGCTCTATCGCTTCCAGTCCGTACTGTTTGGCGAAGGCTATCGCTTCGCCTGCGTCCTGGGACACCTCATCTGTCAAGATACCCAGACGAAACCGCCTCATAATGCCACCGTCAACCCGCTAACACGGCTTTCATTGGCGGCTTCGAGGAAACGGATGATTTCCTGCGTCTCTACGATGCCAACGTCGGGGCTGCCGCCCTTGAACATCTCCATCACATGTTCAAGCAGACTGGCGTAATAGGGCCTGCTTGAAGCGTTATAGTCGACGAAGGATGTGCCTTTCTCGCGATGCACCAGCCCTCCGAACGTCTTGTTCCCTTTGCGGTTGCCGCGAATCGTCCCGACTCTGCCGTCCGCCCACACTCCGACCACCTGGTCGTGATCGTCGTTCTTCGTTACCGTCACCCGGGCGCATCCCGTTCCGAGCGTGCGGTACAGCATCTCTGCGGTATGAATGCCGTACCAGAAAAATCCCGGCTGAGTAGGCTGGATTTCCATCGGACCATAATAATCGGCGCCAATGATGCTTCCCTCCCCGTCAGCCAGAAGCGCCTGGCTGAGTGCTTCGGCATACCGCAGCGCCGAGCAGCTCATCAGGGGAAATCCGTATTCGGCGGCGAGCTCAGCCATCCCGCGGGCATCCTCCGAGCTCACGGCAAACGGTTTGTCGACGAAGACCGGCCGCCTTAAGGGGGCGATCCGCCGCAGCTGCTCCAGGTGAACGCGGCCGTCAACGGACAGCACCAGCACCGCGTCGCTCTGCTCGGCAGCCTGCTCGGGAGATTCCACAATATTGACGCCGTAAGCGTCAACAAGCTCTTTCTTAAAGCCCGGCAGCCGCGACCAGCTCATCTCAAAATCAGGCGAGCCCCCCGGGAAAGCAGCCGTCACACGTCCTCCAGGGACATGGTGCTGCTGCCCGGGATCGTTCAGAAGTCTGGCAAAAGCCGTTACATGCGACGTATCGAGGCCAATCATACCGATATTCAACAGCTTCTCCATACGGCTCACTCCTTGTCTCTTTCATTGAGTTTGATCTCTGTTCCCGTTCTTGCCGATTCGTAAATGGACAGAATGAGGTCAACCGATTTTCTGGCTTCCTCCCCGTTCACGAGCGGCTCGCGGTTATATTTCACCGCGCTTAGAATATCGTCGACAAAGATATAATGTCCGTCAGTCGACATATCCTCCGGCTTCGTGCGTCCCATGGTTGCCAGTGATTCTACATGCGGAGCCTGCTCGTCCGTATCCATCATTTTCCACTGCAGGATGCCGCTGTCGCCCACGATGATCGTCCCTTTCTCGCCGTGCAGCTCGAAGCGCGTTTCCTGATTCGGATACACCGACGTTGTACCCTGAATGACGCCGAACGCACCGTTGTTGTACTTCAATACGGCTACTGCCGTGTCTTCAACCTCGATATCACGGACGAGCGGTGCGGCGTAGGCAAATACGGAAGCCGCGCCTCCCATCAAATACTGAATCACATCGATGCCGTGCACGCCCTGATTCATGAGCGCGCCTCCGCCGTCCCACTGCCAGGTCCCCCGCCAGCCTGCGCTTTTGTAGTATTCCGGACTCCGGTAATATTTGAGGTAGGCATCGCCAAGCACCAGCTTGCCGAGCTTGCCCTCGACAATCGCCTGACGCGCCGCCGCTACCGACGGCATTATCCGGCGCTGAAAGACGCAGCCCAGCTTCACATTATATCGGCGGGCGGCATCAATCATCTGCGACATCTTCTCCTTCGTAATGTCGAGCGGCTTCTCGCACAGGATATGCTTCCCCGCCTGCGCCGCAGCGATTGCAATCTCCGCATGCATGCCGCTTGGTACGCACACTGACACGATGTCGATATCGTCGCGCTTCAGCAGCTCCTCATAATCGGCATATACGTTCGGAATGCCATATTCCCCGGCCATTTGCCGGGCTTTGTCCGGTACGACGTCGGATATGGCCGCAAGCTCCGCTTCCGGATGGTGAGCAATCGCTCTGGCGTGAAAGGGAGAGATCACCCCTGCGCCTATTACAGCAAATCGAATTTTGGACATTGTGCTTTCATCACCTCATCTTTCAGACTAAAATCTCATTTTCCGTTACTGCCAATTGCAGGCGTCACTCCGCTGCGGTAGCGTTGACCGAAGCCCAGGAGTGCTGCGTTACCTCCCCTTTCGCATGATCTTCATAACGCTGCGTACTGCAGCGAGCATGTACCTCGATTGTACGCACCAGGGAGCCCTGCGCCTATCGTCTATATTTCGGAATATTCTCTCTATTGCGAAAAATCCGCAAAATAGTGAAGTTTTCGTAAAAGAGAGGATCCGCAAATTTTTCTTCCTATGGTATACTTTGTACTAAATTAAGTTGAAGGGTGGGTTTTGCGTGGAGCTGATAAAACCTTTCCTGAAATTAAAAGCGAATTCGTTATTTATCAGGCTGTTTACAAGCTTCTTAATCGTGATCGTCATGCTGGTGTCCTTCAACTTCTTCTCGATGACCTTCTCCAAGAACAAGATCCACGACGAAATTATCAACTACAATATGCTGAACCTGACGACGACAACAGACAGCTATGAGAAAGAATTCGAGCTGATCCGCAACCAGTTGCTCACCTTCTTCTTTAATGAGAACGTGCAGCAGATTTATTTTGATCAGCAGGCCGTTAATTACGACACCGCAGCCAAAACGGTGCAGGACATTCGCCAAATGACCTTGAATCCCCTCCTGTACGTAAACAACGTTATTCTCTATTACAAGAAAACCTCGCTGGTGCTGGACAAGAGCTCGGTATCGAAAGACAGCACGTATTTCAGCAAATTTTACGCCAGCTTCGACTACCCGTCCGAGTTTTGGAGCAGACAGTTTGATAAAGACACACGCTTCGAGGTATACCCGCCCGCTTCCTTCTACGAAATCCCCTTCCAGGGTGAATACAATCCGTTGGGACAGCAGATCCCGGTCGTGGTGAAGGCAAGCCTGTATCAGGATTTCTATATGGCCGCCTTCCTGGATGTACAGAAAATGTTCCAGGCTTTTCACTTGTCCATCAACGACAACTTCTTCATCCTCGACGGCAGGGGCAGAAAGCTGTTCTCCTCCTCGTCAGCCTCCGATATCGGGTCCTTGCCGGCGTTCGATAACACCAAGACCTACCTCAAGAAGGGGAATTACTATTTCTTCTATAAGAAAGGATCCTTATCGGGGCTTACGTATGTAAACGTCGTTCCCGATGCCTATGTGGCGTCCCAGGTACGGCTCAATGTATCCCTTGTAACCCTGCTTATTTTCACAATCGGCATCAGTATCGTCACCTCGCTATTGTTCAGCATCAGCTTCAACAATCCAATCCAGCGCATAATCCAGTCGATTAAACAGCTTAACGCGCTCGTTCCGATACGCAGCCGGATCAGTGAATTCAATACGATCAGCAGTCAGATCAACAATATTCACAAAGACTTGAACCATAAAAATTCGCAGCTGAAGAGCTTCGCCTATATCAGCAGCCTGAAAAGAATCCACAATAACATCGAGATGGACTTTACGGACCAGTCGTTTGTATTCGTTGTTTTCGAATTAACGTATAAGGGGCGCAGCGGCGACTGGAAGCGGACGGAGCAAAATTGGGCGTACTATGTGAAGGAGTTTGTCGATTACAACTTCAAGCTGCATTTCCGGGAGCCGCTCACCTTCCAGATCGAAACCAATCAGGTGCTGTCGTTTGTTTTTATGGATGAAACGGACAAGCCGGCGCTGCAAGGCCTGCTTGAGAAATTGAAGCAGGTATTTGAAATCGACAAGGAGGAGGGCTTCATCACGATCGCGGTCAGCTCGCTGTATGCCCATGCGGCGCCAATGACCGAGGCATACGAGGAAGCGCTCAGTCTGATCAGGCAGCGCAGCCTGAACGGAGATACCCAAATCATTACAAGCGGGCAAGCGGCGGAGCCTGCGCCCATGCTGCTGTCGCCGCAGCAGGAGCAGGAGTTTTACTTGAATTTACAAGCCGGCAACGAGAGCGAAACGCTTCAGATCGTACAGCGTCTGCTGCTGCAGCTGAATAAACGGTCGGCTTCGTCCGCCCAGTTTTACCGCTTTGCAGAAGAAATTATCCAGAAAACGGTGAAGACGCTCACCAGCATGCAGGTTGCCTTCCATCATCTGACGACGCCGGTCCCGCTGCAGGAACGGCTGAGCTGCTGCTACAGCTATGAACAGCTCTCTTCCTTTCTCGATGAATTTCTGAGAGCGGCGACAGAGCTGGTTAACAAGAAGAAGGGGGAGCGTGATCCGATCACGGCTTTCGTGGTGGAATATTTGGAGCAGCATTACGACGGAGATATTACGCTGGACCTGATCGCCGACAAGCTCGGCATCACGAGCGGCTACTTATCGACCTACTTCAAGGATAAAACGGGGGTTAACTTCATTGACTTCCTGAACGACCTGCGGATACGCAAAGCCAAAGAAATGCTTCTTTATTCCAATTGCAAAATCCAGGAAGTCGCCCGCAAGGCGGGCTACCAGAATATGAACTCGTTCAACCGGATGTTCAAAAGATTTTCCGGCATTACACCTGGAGAATTCCGCAAATCCCCGTCGTATGGACAGGGAATCAGAGATTCAATCGTCAAAAAAGAGGCGTAATCGCTCACGCCTCTTTTACTGAAAATCAGCTTTCCGCTATGCAAGAGCATAGTCCTTCAAGATGTCTTTCACCTTCACAGGGGCGCCAAGCTCCATGCTTCGTTCCATGGCCGCCATAATTGCCAGCGTATGACAGCCTTCTTGCAGATCAGGCTTCGGCACCTCGCCCTTATCCAGACACTCCGCAAAATATTCAATGTAATTCTGATACTCGCCCGCATGATGGCTCTCCCGCTCGAAGCGGAAATAATACGGATGCTTGTCTTCGAACGAATGCGTAACAGCCGGCTCCGGCGGAAAATGAGTATGGTACAGCAGCTTGGAATAGACCGCGCGGCTTGTTCCCTTCGTTCCCCGCAGCGTGCAGCTGATTCCCGGATCGACGTTACGGAGAGCCGGCTTCGTATAGGAGCCGCTCACTTGGGCGATGCGTCCTGCTGTGTCCTTCAGGAGAAATCTCATTGTATCGGGAACAGTCAAGCCGAACTCCTTGTTTGTCGTGCTGGAATGCCCATAGCCGAATACCTCCTCAATATCCGGCAAATACCATGCAGCCAGATCCACCGCGTGAATCATAAAGTTGTACATCCAGCTGAAGCCCTGTTGCCGGCTCCAGCCCTTCTTCAGAAACCACCGGGAGTCCGAGATATAATACGTCTCCACCGTATCGATTTCGCCGTGGCGGCCGGCCAGATAGTCGCTGCGCTGATGAAGCATCGGCTCGAAGAAGCGGCTGCTTTGCCCGACAAACAGATGTTTTCCGGACGCCTCCGCACTCTCGAGCAGCTCCCTGGCCTCATCCAGTGAAGTCAGCATCGGCTTCGTCACGATGACGTGCTTGCCTGCATCCAGTGCCTGCTTGATATGACTGCCATGCAGCTGGTCGGGCGTGTATATCGCGATGACATCAATATCCGGATCATTCAGCAATTCCGCGTAGTCAAGGGTGTAACGGTCCAGCCCGAATTCGCCAGTGCGGGTTTTGCAGGCTTCTTCATTAATATCGCACATGTTGACAAGCTCCCAACGGTCGCTCTGGATCGCCGCTGACAGAATGCTGCGCCCTTCCCCAAGTCCTATAACGCCCAAACGGTATTTTTTTAGCATTGTGTCCATTCATCTCCATTGCATAATAGGTTCAGCCGTACAGCCAATCCAGGGAACGGGTGCTCTCGCTTAGCGGGGATACGTCCCGCTCATTTACAGGCTGGTCGGCCGGGATGATCCCGACAATTGTATAAGCGCCCTTGCCGAGATTAAGCGTATGCCGCCCGGCTTCATACAGGAATGCATGAACGTTGACGCTCGGGTAGAAGCCCGGCTTCACGCCCTTCCGCAGCAGCGGAGCGAGGCCTCCGCGGTCGTCGGCATGCGTATTCTCATCAAGCGTCGGCACCTGCAGCCATTGCTGCTCTGACGAGTTGAAGTACCCCACAAGCACGCGGGCGGGCACGTTTATTTCAAACTCGACGGCAATGCCCTTCTTTGCCGCCTCTTCGCGGCTGAACCGGATTCCAGTCAGTCCGCCCAGCTCCTCTGCGCAGCTTTGCGCAAACACATCCCCGTCGGTAAACAGACAGCTGTTTTTTTGGACTGTATACGTTTCGGCATGCGGAGACAGCAGCGTGAAGGCTGCCTGCCGGTACGGCTCGATTGTTTCCTCGCTTGTCACCTTCATCGGAAGCTTGCCTGCCTTCAAGTCATTCACGCGGGCGGTAAAATGGTTGAATTCGTCCTCATATACGGGAAGACAATCCGTCCAGTGCTTATACTTCTGCCCGTTCGGAACCGGAATTTTGCGGTGCGGCGTCTGCATGCTGTTCGCATACAGATAGGTTTTCCCGGTCAAGTCCGTAAGCTTCCGGTACCACTCCAGGCTCTCCTTCAAATAGACCGCCGCCTCTTCCAATATATCCACCCGCTCCGTGTAACTGCCGTTGACCGTATTCTTGAACAGCAGCACCTTGACGGCGGCCCGCACCTTGGCTCCGTATGAGGAGACCATGTATCGGATCGCCTCAATATCAGTTGCGATTCGTTCGAACTCCTCCGCGTTGCGGCTGACGTGAGGACGTGCCCGTACAATCGCCTTCCAGGCGATATCGGCAAACATCTCGGCCGCCTCCACCACATCAAGCGGCGTTTCCCCGATATGCGGCTCTCCCTTGACCTCCCTCTCGGCGTATAGCTCCAGTCTCTCGCCCTGCGGCGCATGGTCCTCCCACAGCGCCTTGTAGGGCGAGTACCGGTCCGGATTGGTCAGCTGGCTCATCGTCATGCCGAGCGACAGCGTCTGCCGGTTGCCCTCCGTAATGCCGAACCGGCGCAGCAGCCGGGGCGCGCATTCGCCAAACGCATCATAGGCTTCCAGCAAAGCGGCCCCCACTTCCCGCGAACCGAACCTGTCGGCGAGCTCATCTGTCCAGTAATACTGTTCGGTTTCCGCATCGCGGTCCGGATTCCAGGCATACCGTGCCCAGGCGGCGTACCAGATCCAATCGCGGTCTGCCTGCTTGAGTCTCGGCGCTACCTTATCCGCGCTGTACGGCCAGTCCCAATAGAACAGCGGGTAAACATGCAGGCCGTTCGCCTGCTGCCGGTGCTTCGCCGCCTGCATGCTCTTCTGAATGAAGGATGGCGCACCGTAGCGGAACGGCTCCAGATTCGCCAGAATGTGAATGTTGACGATATGGACAGACTGCATGGAGCTGAGATTATTATGCGTCTCTACCCACCCGCCTCTCGGCGTCCAGGTCGTCAAGGATTCCCCGTTGTATTTCGCTTCGGTATACAAATTCGAGTACAGCGGCAGCGCCTCCTCGATAATCGGCTCGGCTTTGACCGCATGCGCCCTGAGAATAATCGGAGGATTCTCCTTCACGCTCACATCCTTGAGCCCCTCCTTCATTCCAGCAATGATCGTTTCCCTGAACCATTCGGAGCCGTATACGCCCCCATGAAGCGCTTCGCCCAGACAAAGCATGATGCCGACGTTCGGGAACGACCGGACGAATTCGGCGATGGATTTGCGAGTATAATCCGCGGTAATCGGGAGCGGTTTCGGCTGATGCAGATCGAGCCCGTGCTTCTCGGCAAAGGGGAGGGGAATATGAATATTATAGAAATTCAATACGACCCAAATCCCGCGTTTGTCCGCCTCGGCCGTCAGCCAATGGAACATCGAAACATTGAGCCGGTACTCCTCCTCCGTAACCTCCAGCGCCTCCGGATAGTCCTTAAGCTTCACCAGCGAAGCGAACGGGTGTCCCGACCAGATATAGACGACGTTGCTCCGCTGCCCGCAAAGCATATCCAGATAGTCCAGCCACATGTCCTTATCATAAAACCACGGGAAGCGCTCCGGCGTGATCGGGTACTCATAGGTTCGGCGCGGCGGCTCGATCAGCGTCTTCTGCAGGCCCAGCACCGGCCCTCGAAGCTTGAATTTCGGCGTTTCGCCCTGCGCGAGAAGCTCCGGAATCCGCCCTGCCCTGCGGATTTGCCGCGCCAGCTCCTGTGCGCCGTACAAAGCCCCGGTATCGCCTCCTCCCGCCACGACAACAATATTCCCCGGGAGCGTCGCCAGGTAGAAGCCTTCCTTGCCCGGCGCTTCCGAATGATAAATGAGAACCTCCTGTTCCTCCAGCGCGCGGATGAACGCCGACTCTTCCCGGCTGCCGACATAAATCTTGATTCCTTGCTGCTCCCGGTATGAATAGGCCGTCCATGGCGCGTCCGCCCGCTCTGCCCGATAGCCGCAATCCTGCAGACCTTCCGTCAACAGCTTCAAGCCGTGAATCAATCGCGGCGAAGCATTGTCCTGTACGTTCAGATATACCTTCTGCATGCCTAACCTCCAGCGTTATGATTGAACTTCCGTACCGGCCAGGATCCAATATTCGGGCCGGTTTATACGATTCCCCGCATCAGCTGCGTCTGCTCCCAACAAAATCACTATTTGGCGGTATGCACTTCGGCGTGCAGGGTCCGCCCGGTCTCATCTGCTTTGCAGAACCGGATTTCGGTATCGCCAAACCGCTGGCGCCAGCTGTCTGCTGCCCCCAGATAGGGGGCGGCAAGCTCGCGCACGTCATCGCTCAGAAAATCCCTGGCGGCAAGCCATACGCCGCCGTTTGCGAAGCGCCGGCTTTCCTTCATGGAAGCGGGGAAAAGCCACTCGGCGGCGATGACGACGGCCCCTTCCTCCGACCGGCGTCTGATTGCGGCGAGCGTACCGGCCGAGAGCCGGGAACCTGCCGCGATGATCAGCTTCGGGCTGCCAAGCTGCTCTTCCCGGACATGCTCGTCGAAGACAAGGACATTGTTCACGGGATGGAACAGCTGATGCATGGAAGTCTGAGGCAGCTCCATGCAGCCGCCGGGAAGCGGATAGGCCTCCGCCGGCACCCGCGTCTTCAGCTCATGACGCGGAAACGAATAACCGGGGATATGCATGCAGCTGCCGTGCGGCGGGATCGTCCCATGGCTGAGCAGATGCCATACCGCGAACAGGCTTGCCGACGTCTGCGGCGCGGCAAGCTCCCGGTTGCCGTACAAGCGGTCGTTCTGGCCGTAATTGCTGTCCTCCGAGACTATGACGGCAATATCCGCATCGGCTTGGCTGTGCCGCCAGGCAAGCGGATGATTGGGTACATAATCTTTGACGAACCGCTCCCATATCTCGCCGAATTCCGTCAGGGCAAACCGGTTGTCCATGCGGTGCAGCAGCACGTCGACGTTCTCCGTGAAGAGATGCGTCGGGGCCATCAGGTATCCCATCCGCAGAGCCGATTCGAACTCCTCCGGCGAATGGCCGGGAAAGCCCGATATGCGGGTAAACCAATGACCGATGTCGGGTCCCCACAAATCGGCGCAGATCCACATCGGACGGCCGTATTGCTTCGCGGCCCCCAGTGCGGTTCCCAGCTGGAGCGGCTGAAACGATTCCTTCATGATCTTCGGACATATGGCCATGCCGGCCCGCGCCTTCGCATGAAACAGGACCGGAAACACATGCTCCGATACAAGCGGTGCCGCTCCGGCATCCAGCCCCTGCTCCGCCAGCAGCTGCCGGACATGCTCTGTCCGGCGGCTGACCTCTTTCACCACATGGGTATACGACTCTTCAAGTCCCATCCCGTCTGTCGCTCCCCAATGCGGGAACCAGCCGTCCTTCCGGTACTGCCTTGCATTGATTTGCAGATGCTCAGGCTCATCGTAGAGGAGCCCGATCAGCCGTCCGCTCCGGGCCGCTTCCAATATGGCTTCGTCCGGCACATCCCACCGGTTCGTCCCTTCCGTCCACGGACCGTTGATATTGCCGTATTCGTTGCCGAGGCAGACGTCCATACCGAGCCGGACCATGTCGCGGAGCATATCCGTATGGCCCTCCAGCCCCGGCAGCATATGGTGCACATAGAAATCCGCGCCCAAACTCTGGAGAGCCCTGACAAACTCTTCCCCAGTCGGCGCCGGATCCTGTGACAGATAAATCCTTCCCGTTCCGGTGCGCATAATCCGATCGGAAGCCTCCCCCGCCCACGGATCCTGCCACGCCAGGACCGGACCCTGGATGCCAAGCTTTGGCCGCCGCTCCGGCTGAGACGGTAATTGCACCATAATTGTCCTCCTTCCTATTATTGGGCTGCTCCCTCGAATATCACGGTTTCGCCGGCACGAAGCGCAAGCACGATCCTCTTCTCCGCTGTCCCGGCCATAACGCCGTCCCGATGCCAATTCGCCCTGCCCTCGAACGGATTGACCAGCCGCAGCGTTTCGTCCCGTTCACTGAATACCGTGACGGAGCGGACCCGACCGCCTTCCTTCAAGCCCGACAACAGGAACGCGCCTTCCGCGCGGATGCCGGAGAACGAAGCGTCCCCGAAGCGCCGGGCGAGCCCGCTGAACACGCGTACCTCCCCCCGGACGCACTGCACATACATTTCGAGAACGGCAGCCGCTGCAGCGATCGAAGCCTCGACCTGCATGGTATCGCCGCCGGTAAATTGGCAAAATCCGTTATAATTCGCATTGTGCCGCGTCGCGTATCCCGGCATCATGTAGACGTCCCTCAGCAAACGCAGCGACATAAGCGCCATATCGGAGCTGCCAAGACGGTTGTGCAGAATGGAAGCCCATGGCATCGACCAGCCTGCCCAACGGCCCATCCCCCGATCGACCCACGACTTGTAGGAATTCGATATAAGCTCCCTCTGCTCCGGATCCGACAGGTCCATCGTATCGAACGGGAATATCCCGGCAAGATGCGAATGGTGGCGGTGGGATTCAGCCAGAGGCTGCCCTTCCCACAGATACAGCTCAAGGCCCGGCCTGCCCCCGAACTCCTGATACTGCCGCGGTCCTGCCGTGTATGGGGGCAGCTTCGTCCGAATGTTGGCGACGAACGCAGCATAATCCGCGTCCAGCCGGTATTTTTCCTCAAGCTCCAATAGCTTCTCGCACAGGAACCGCACATTTACGAGGAAGAAAGTGGAATTGCGTCCAAGCCCATTGGGCGATGATCCGCCGTATTCCGGGGAAACCGACACCGGTAGCGAATAAACCCCGTCTTCCTTGTCCATCATTGCATGAAACACATTGAGTGTTTTCCTCATGAACGGATACACCTCGCTGACGAGGTATTCCTCGTCTCCCGCATATCTGGCGTACTGCCACATCAGCTGCGCGACCCAAGAGGTGTTCGCCTGATCGATCGTGCCCGTCCACATCCCGCCGACCGGCCGCCCGCGGTCATCGACGGAATGCCCGAGCATATAGCCGTCGTCAATGCCGGCGAACTGCCTGGCATTCAACCCCAACACGGGCTTCCAGCCGTCGATCATCCTGAAGAGCGGCTTCAGGATGTCCAGCAAATTGGAGCCGTATGCCGGCCACAAGCATTCCTGGACATTGATATTAAAATGGTAATCGCAGCTCCAGGGAGGATTGCGGTACTCCTCGGCCCATGGACCCTGAAGCGTCGGGGCCAGCTTCCCGGGCATCGAGCATCCGAGCATCCGGTATATTCCCAAATAGTACATGTTCTCAATCTCGCGGTCCGGCAGCGCGATGTCAGCCGCCTGATCCCACAAGGCGCGCCAATGCCGCTTCGTTTCGTATAAAGCTTCTTCATAGCCGGCCCGCTTGACGGCATCCAGATGAGATTGGGCCGCCTGGACGGCCAGTTCCGCTGTTTCCCCGTATTCGGCGGAAATTGCCAGCAGGTTTCCTGACAGCCCCGGCAATACCGCGCACGCCGGATCCTCCGGCAGCTCCTGTACCCATCCGTTCCCGTCCGGCAAATGCAGCACCTGCGGGGCCGGAATGCCGAAATCGTCAAAATAGGCCTTGACCTTCGCGAATGAATAGGATGGCATAGCCTCAACGCACTCAACCATGCCCGCGTCAGCCGTCAGCAGCAGTACCGGCCGGTCGATTGGTATGCTGATGCGGATGGTTTCCGCCTTCCCGTCCAGGAGGCAGAGAATGACTGCCTCTCCTTCATCCAGAACGAGCGAGGCGGATTCAATCTTCACTCCCGGCCGCAATTTAATGTCGTACCGGCCCATCGCGAGCCTTGTCGGCCGTTTTTCTTTGCCGTTCATCTCCATCGTCGGATAGAGCCGGCGGGCACCTTCGAAGTCGCCGCTTTGCAGCAGCGTTTTCAAGCGGTCGTACGTACAATCATCAGCCCGGACGGTTCCTCCGCGGTGATCCCAGTAGTCGGCCCTGTTGACGGTGAGCCTGACGGTTTGCTCCTGAAACCAGACCAGGGCGCCGAACACGCCATTGGACAGCGGCATCCCTTCATGGCAGTGGCCAGTTGCGAGCGGCCATTGTATTTCATAAGCCGGTTTGATCGGTATGGCCTTCATACCGCTCCACTCCCTTCCAATCCTTTCTCTACAAGACAAACGGCAGATAAGCTCAAAACAACCCGGGCTTCAGAAACAGCTCGATCACCGGCACCGCGACATCAGGCTTCTTGACGGGAATGCTCAGCGAGACGGTCCCGGCATCCCGGCCTTCGCTGAATGCTCCCGCTGTCATCGTGCTCTGTCTTGCGCCCTGCTTCATACGGATTTCCGAAGCGTCGTTAAGCAGCTGCGCATATTCGATTTTTCCCGCCAGGCCCTTCAGATGGATCGTCTTGAACGGCCAGCTTAATACGTGCAGGTAAAGCCGATTGGTCACGGGATTATATGTAAACCGGCAATCGTCTGGAGGAGCAATGCCTTCCGGTGCGGCCGTACAGCCATAGATCGACCGGCTGTGGCGTCTCATCCAGGCGCCTATTCCCTTCAACCGGTCCAGCGCCCGCTCGTCTATTTCGCCCCGTCCCGTGGGACCGATATTAAGCAGCAGATTGCCGCCCTTGCTCACGCTTTCGATCAGCATTTTGATCAGCATATCGACACTCTTCCACGACTCCTCGTCGCGGTAATATCCCCACGAGCCGCTGAACGTATGGCAAGCCTCCCAGACGACGGGACGGCCGTCCACCTTCACCCACTCCTTCGGCATGTACTGCTCAGGCGTGGTGATGTCGCCCTGCACTTCCAGCCGGTCGTTCAGCAGAATGTTCGGCTGCAGCCCGCGGACCATCTGCACGAACTTCTCGCTCTGCCACTCGTTCTTGCCTTTGCCGGGGAAGCCTTCCTCGGCGGCAATGGAGAAATCGAGAAACAGCAGATCGATTTGCCCGTAGTTGGTAAGCAGCTCCCGCGTCTGCCCGAACATATAATCCACATAGCGCTGAAATTGGCGCTCCCGGTCCAGCGCGACATATTCGCTGTTATAGCGCAGCGGATGCTTGACATCGACGGTGTAATCCGGATGATGCCAGTCGAGCAAGGAGTAGTACAGGCCTGTCTTCATATTCCGGGCGCGGAAAGCGTCGACCATCGGCCTCAGCAGATCGCGCCCCGCCGGAGTGCGAGTCGCTTTATACTCCGTCAGCTCCGAGTCCCAGAGGCAGAAGCCCTCGTGATGCTTGGTCGTCACGACGAAATAATTCATTCCCGCATCCGCCGCCGCCTGCGCCCATAGCTCGGGATCGTACAGGTCGGGGTCGAACCGCCGGAAATATTTGTCGTACTGCTCCGTGCTCATGAATTCACGCGACTTGAGCCATTCGTGACGGGCGCCAAGCGTATACAAGCCCCAATGGATAAACAGGCCGAACCGGTCATGCGTGAACCAGTCGGAACGTCCGGCCGTTTCAATATTCGTACTCGCAGTCATCTTCTAATATCCTCCTTCATTGCCGCTTGTTCTGTCCTGCAGCTTCGCTTTCTTCTGATTTCCCCCAATTGATACTGCCAATACGCCGGATCCGCCTGGCCCTGCTGCCCCGTCGATGTCCATTCCAAGCCCGGGCTTTGAGCTATTGGTACAAGCAGGATGCAGAACTTATTCCGCCTTCTGCAGCGCGGACCGGCCGCCGTCGACGACAAGCGTCGTCCCGGTAATGAACGCGGCCTCGTCCGACGCCAGGAAGGCGGCTGCCGCCGCTACGTCCTCCGGCTGTCCGAAGCGGCCGAGGGGACAGGTCGCAAGCATCGCCCTCGTCTTCTCCTCGCGGTTCGGAAACTGCCGCATATGCGCTTCCGAGAGCGGCGTTTCAATAAAGCCCGGGCATATGCTGTTTGCCCGGATGCCCTGACTGCCAAAATCGACGCATATTCCGTAAGCCATCGCAATCATGCCGGATTTCGAGGAATGGTACGGAAAATGATTTGCCTGCGTGCGGTAGGCATGCGTGGAGGAGATGTTCACGATGCTCCCGCCGCCGCTCTCAATCATGAACGGAATGGCGTATTTGCTGCAGTACCAGCTCCCCTTCAGATTAATCTCCATAATCCGGTCCCAATCCTCATCCTCGGCCAAGACGACCGACTTCCCTCCGGATACTCCGGCATTGTTGACGAGAATATGCAGAGCGCCGTAATGATCGTACGCCGCCTGCATCAATGAAGCCGCTTCGTTCTTCCGCCGCAGATCCGCCTTGAAGAACCGCGCGCTGCCGCCGGCTGCGGCTATTTCGCCGGCAACGTCCCGACCGGCATCGGCAATGTCGTTCACCACGACATTGGCCCCTTCCGCGGCAAAGCGGAGGGCAATCGCCATGCCTATACCGGAACCCGAACCGGTCACGACGGCCGTCTTGCGCTCCAGTCTCCCGCCGGACATAGTCTTCCACCTCTTTCTCCAGCCTTTATTTCGTCCCAAGGAGCAGGGCATCCCCCCGAATGGAGCGGATGCCCTGCTTCATCGATCGTTCCTTATTTCATCGCTTTCTCATAGATGGCCATCGCCTTGTCAAGACCGACCTTGTTCAGATCGGCGAGATAATCCTTCCAGACATCATCATTGTTGATGTCCACAACACCCATGATTGCCTTCGTCGCGAACTGGTCCGCTTCGCTCCAAACGCCGGTCATGACCGAATTCACCGTATTCGTCTCGTCTTCGGTCAGATTGGCGCTTTGCGCATACAGGGTCTCCATCGCTTTAAAGGCTGGTGCCGCCTCCTGATCAAGCTGGAAGGCGGGGTCGCCCTTCTGCGCATCGTCGTTCTTCGTCAGGTAATAGTCAAATCCGTACTGCTCGAGCACCTTCTTGCGGTCCAGACCCTCCTTGTAGACGGGAATTCCGTCCTTCATCTCGTAAGTCAGGCCCTCTACGCCCATCTGATTGAAGAGCGTGCCTACCGGCGTCGCGGACCAGTCGAGGTATTCGAGGAGACGGTTCAGCTTATCCGGCTGATCGGCCAGCTTGCTGCTGAAGATCGAGCCGAACAGCGCGAAGTCCGGTCCCTTGAACATGACGGGCGTCCTGCCGCTAGCGGGATCCTCGACGAAGTAAGACGAATATTCCCAGTCGGCGGCCGCATTGTCTTTCTCCAGGCTGATGATTTGGCTCACCCATTGGAAATCGATGACGTCCTTGCCGTTTTGCCGGTTCTGATTGAACTGGTCTTCGGTTGCTGTGGCGAAATCCTTCTGGATCAGGCCCGCCTTGTACAGCTTCGCCAGATAAGCGAGCAGCGCCCGCTGCTTGTCGGTTGCCGGGGCAAACACGAGCTGACCGTTAAAATCGGGATCATGCCAGAAGCCGGTCCAGCCATTCGAGCCTCCGAAATCTGGCGGAATGCGGAACGTATTGCCGAACGCCATTTCCAGATTTTTGACGCCTCCGCGCACTCCGATTCCAATGAAGCTGGGATTTTGCTCCTTTATTTTCAGCAGCGCCTCATACAGCTCATCCGTCGTTTTCGGGAAGGCCGTGATGCCTGCCTTGTCGAACACATCCTTGCGGTAAATCCAGGTCATCGGATCGAAGGTCGTCGTAATAAACGGCATCATATACACTTTTCCATTCACATTCGTGAATTCCTGGAGCATCTGCCACTGGTCGTCGGTGTACAGCTTGCGGTAGTTCGGCAGCTTGTCGATGTAGTCCCCGATCGGCAGCAGATAGCCGGCGGCAGCCCATTTCTTGACCGCATTCCATTGATTCATGTTCGGGATAAAATCGGGATAATCGCCTGATACGAACATGACATTGTACTTATCCATGCCGGCCGAAAGCGGGATCGCCTGATAATCCCATTTCATATTGAATTTCTGCCCGGTCTGTTTCGTATATTCGTTTGGAACCGAGTTTGGCGCGTATTTGGTTTGGCTGACGACCGTAAGATTGACCGTTTGGTCTGCGCTGTCCGCATTCGAGGCGGCGTTTGCCGGGCTGGTGGTTTCTCCCGTACCGCCGTTATTCGTATTCGAGCTGCATGCGGATACTGCGATCATCGCCGACAGGGCCAGCACTGTGGTGACCCATTTCCTTTTCCTCATTGTTCTTCGCCTCTCTCTGATTGGAATGAATGCCCGACTTCCCTTTGAATGTTCCTTCCCCGCCGCCGCACTGGAGTGCTGCACAATCCTGACACGGAATCGGCGGCTCCCGCTATAAGCGACGATCCCCCCTTTCTCCCCAAGCGTCCGGAATAAGCTGTGAAGACTTGCTCCGAATTTGCGCGGGCGGCTTATCCCTTGAGCGAGCCGATCATGATCCCCTTGACGAAATATTTCTGGATGAAGGGATAGATGATCAGCATGGGAATAATGGAGATGACAAGCGTCGCATACTGCACGCTTTGCGGGGTAATCGCCGACTGAACATCCTGCGCCAGCGTTACGTTCCCCTGAGCGGCCAGCTGCTCGGCCAGCGAGTTCTCCAGCACGATGTCCCGCAATATAAGCTGGAGAGGGTATTTTTGGAAATCATTCAAAAACATCATCGCCGAGAAAAACGAGTTCCAGTGAGAGACGGCATAGAAGAGCGAAATGGTGGCCACCGGGGCGGCTGATAACGGCAGCACGATGCGAATCAGCGCGCCGAAGTCGCTGCAGCCGTCGATCCTGGCCGCCTCCTCCAGCTCCACCGGGAACGAACGGAAGAAGGAAATCATGATGATCAGCCACCAAGGGCTCATCAGATAGGGAATAATGAGCGCCGAATAGGAGCCCACCATGCCGAGCGCCTTTACGACCAGGAACAAGGGGATGATTCCCCCGCCGAAAAACATCGGAATGACGACGTAGGTCATGAAGAAGCCGCGAAGCACCAAATATTTTTTGGATAAGGAATAAGCGGTAATCGTCGTCAGAATGACATTCAGGATCGTTCCGGCAACCGTGATGCCCACCGAATTGACGAATGACCTCGGAATGTGGACGTCTTCGAATAAAATGGTATGGTACGCGCTTAAATTGAACCCCTTCGGAAGCAGTGTAACTTCCCCGCTGGCCACGCTTTGCGGATCGCTCAGCGACACCGCGACGATATTCAATACGGGAAGCAGCGTTGCGATAACGACAATAACCATCACGATATGGATAACAATATCAAGCACCCTGGAGCCCAGCGTCGTGTCTCTGACCAATATCCTCTCTCCTCTCCCTCATGCTTACCATAGACTTTCCTCCGTCACCTTCCGGGCCAAGAAATTGGCGCTGACCAGAAAAATGACATTGATGACGGAATTGAACAAATCAACGGCTGCACCTAGGCTGAAGTCCATGCTGACCAATCCTTGGCGATAGACATAGGTCGAGAACACATCGGCGGTATCGTAGGTAAGCGGCGAATACATCAGCAGTACCTTCTCCGCGCCGACGCTGAGCACGCCCGACAAGCTGAGAATCAAGGTAATGACAATGACGGGCTTGATGGCCGGCAGCGTAATATGACGCATCTGCTGGAGGCGGGTCGCCCCGTCGAGAACGGCCGACTCGTACTGCTCGGCGTCCACCTTCGACAAGGCGGCCAGATATATGACAGCCCCCATGCCGAGATCCTTCCATATATGCGATCCGATGAACAAGCTGCGGAACCACCCCGGAACGCCGAAGAAGTAGATCGGCTCAAGCCCCAGCTTCATGAGCAGAAGATTGACGATTCCGGATTCGGGAGCGAGCATCAGCTTCATCATCCCGACGACGGCGACAATCGAAAGGAAGTACGGCAGGTAGCTGACAGTCTGGACAAAGCTCTTGTAATACCGGCTGCGGAGCTCGTTCAGCAGCAGGGCAAACAGGATGGGAACCGGAAAGCCGAAAACAATGGAATAGACGCCAAGCAGAAAAGTGTTGCGCAATAGCTGCCAAAAATACGGTCCGTTGATAAAGGTTTTGAAATTGTCCAATCCAAGCGTCCCCGCCCAGGGCGAAGAGAGAATGCTGCTGACAAAATTTTGTCCCGCCTGCAGCTGGAATTGTTTGAATGCGATCAGGACGCCATACATCGGCACATACGAAAAGAGAAAGAAATAGACCAGTCCCGGGACGAGCAGCAAAAGCAGCACTTTCTGCTGTTTCATCCGTTTCCACATATTCGCTTCGCGCCTTGCCTTACGGATCGTTCCGGCAGCAAGTGTATTCTGACCTGTACCCATGAACCAGTGGTCACCAGCCTTTCCAGTAGATTGAGCGTGAATGAAAACGCTTTATTGGCCCTAACTCTACCGGAACAAGGCTGAAATCGTAAAGGAACAGTTCATTTCGGGCATACTTTTTTTGCAAAAAGAGAGCGGAGACCCAGTAATGGCGCGGTTTTTTATAAGTTGGGCCGTATGCATGTCCTCACCTGGTGGAATTAACCCATTAGTGGGGGGAACATCTCATTTGCGGCATCCATTTCATTATTAGCGTTCTCTTTTCCCAGCTAAGCCTTAGGATTTGAGCGATTCCCGGTATGTGGTCGGCTGCAGCCCGACCGCACGCTTGAAGGCGCGCCGAAACGTCTTGTCGCTGTTATATCCGACCTCTGATGCGATATCATTGATGCTCTTCTCCGTTCCGTTTAGCAGCTGGCATGCCCGGTCCATCCGCAGCTTCTCCAGATAGTCGGAGAAGCTTTCGCCGGCATGCTCCTTGAACAGCACCGATATGAAGCTCTCGGACAGCTTGAATTGCATGGCAAGCTCGGTCAGGCAGAAGCCGGAATCCGTAAAGCGGTTATGAACGGTTTCCAGCATGGCATCCGCCATCCTGCCCTGCTTTTGTTTCTTGTTTGCGGCGACATGACCGCAAACAATGCGCAGCGCTTTCTGCAGCGACGGCCAGGCAGCTTCGGCCTCAAGCTCCTGCAGCCAAGGCGCAAGCTTTGCGCTCAGGTCTCCGAAGCTGTCGGAGCCGAACTCCATCTGCTCCAGCAGCTTCTGCAGCGTACCATGGACTTCATGGGAGAACTGCTTGGCCGTCGCAGCGTCCAGACGGCGTCCGGTAAAATTCTCTTCGCCCAGATGCCGGAGCAAATGCTCCAGCCCGTCCACATCCCCGTTCTTCGCAGTATGAAGCAGCTTAAGCTCCAGGTCGATGGGATAGTAATAATAGCCGGAGCGCTGCCCGCGGTCCCCGTACCAGATCGCTCGGCCCTGGTCGCCCATAACATGATAGTCCGCGGCTTGTCTCGCTTCATGATGGGATCGCCATATTTCGATCAATTTGTCCGTCCATCTGCCGACTCCAAGAATGAGCCGCATGCCGTTATTGCCCTGCAGCAGACGGGACTCCTTCAGCCATCTCTCCTTCAATCGCTCCCTCTCGGAATCCGCGACCGGAGCGGGGAGCGAAACGATCAGATCGGCATTGTCCGCGTTCATGTTCAACCCGTAATGAAAGCCCTCCATCAGACGTTCAATGCGGCTTAAGATAAGCGCCTGGGCTTCATCCTTATCGATGAAGCTGCCGTGATCCATCGTTTCCTTGTGGACGGACACCGTCACGGCAAAATAAGCGTCTTCCGGAAGCAGGATCCTCCCTTCTGCCAGATCAGCCCTTGCCTGCTCCTCCTCCTTGTAATAGCCCTTGAGCAGACGCTCAAGCACGGACGCCCGGAGCAGCGGCAGCTGCCGCTCTATTCTGCTGCTGAGCTCCCTCAGCGATGCGGTCAACTCGGAAAGCGGCTTGCTGTTTCTGTAGGCCATCCAAAGCGCCGCGAGGATGCCGATCCCCAGAATGACGGATGTGATGGCCAGGATCATCCGCTTGATATATTCCGCTTTGGCCAGCACGACGCTTGCGGGCATAGCCGCTACAAAGGTCCAGCCATTCTGGTCGGATTCCATATGGGAAACGAGCATTTTAGTACCGTTCAGGGTTTCGAAGGAGGAGCCGGATTTCTCCGGGTAATTCCCCGGCAGCTCCGCCATATCCACGCTCATTCCCGCGGAGAAGGCCGGAGCGATCATATGTCCCTGGTTGTCCCGGATGTAGGCGAAGCCCCCGTTCTTGGCGACCAGCCGGTGAAACAGGCGCGCGATATCGTTCTGATTGATAAAGACGATAATCGAGCCCTGCTCCTTGCTTTGAAAGCCGGTCGGAAGCGGATCCACGTAGGCGATGAGCTTCTCCGACGCATCTCCTCCGAAGGAGACATCGTTCAGATTAAAAAACTGCTTCTGGTCAATATGCCTGACCGCGTTGTCGATCCAGGACTGGAAGGGCTGCCCGTCGATCCGCATATAGTTGTCAGCCAAATCGAATGTCGTCCGGGTCGTCACGACCCACCGGCTGTTGTCCATCACGATGTATATATCCCGAAACAATTTGTTCGCGATCACATACCGGTTCAGACTGGTCCGCAGGAGCGAGAAGTTGTACATTTGCTCGGGAGTTGGCGGAATGCCTGCGGTCTGGGTCAGATTAATGATTTCGTTGTCTACCGAGAGCGCCGATACGAGATCGTCCGTCTCCAGCAGCAGCCGGTCCACGATATCCTGGCTCATTCTCAGCACCTCAAGATTCAGATCCGTAGCGTCATCAACCAGGACCTCCTGCGTCCGGTAGTATTGATAGGCACCAATCGCAATGGGAATAAACAGGATGAGCAAATATGACAGCGCAAATTTAACGAACACCGATTGTTTCGCTTCTCTCTTCGGCAAACTGGGCCAACTTCGCATACGGAACGACTCCCCTTTTCGAAACCCCTTTTAAACCGCTTACATAAACCCGTTCTAAAATATCCGATTCAGGTTTAGCGGCGATTTTGAAAATCCAGGGTTGTTTCCTTCATTATCCATGCTATCATTGGATGATTTTGAGAGTCAATTTGTTTTAAGCTTAAATCCCTCCTGTTTTTAGTTTTCTGTTAACTAAATTAAACTAAACTATTCTAAACGTTTTATTCAACTCAAACGCACTGTCCGCAGTACACCCGGCTTGCTGCCGTCCAAATTGGGATGCCGACATGATCAGCGCGGCCTGTTACTCCGGCAGCTTCCGGGAAGCCGCTACCGTTATCGTGCGGAACTCCGGAAAAATATTGCATGTCCGGTCGCCTTCCTCCGGCCGTCTGCTGGCCGTATAGTAGTGATAGAGTATACCATTATCCGTAATGACCGACGGCTTATGCGCAAAAATGGAATCAAGCTCCCCTTTCTCCCCGACTGTAATAATCGGCTCCGGATATTTACTCCAGCTCAGCAGATCGTCCGATAAGGCAATTCCCTCCTGTGCCTGCTTATAGTCGTAGCCGAAGAAGAACATAACCCAGCGGCTGCCGTCCCGCAGCACGCATGGATCGCTGACAAAGCCGCTGTCCCAGCGGTCCGGCGTCACCCTGATGACGGGATTGTGCCCATGCCGCTTCCAGTGGACAAGGTCGGTCGAGGTGGCAAGACCGGTCTGCTCAACCCAGCGTCCGTGATTCCGGTCCTTGGCATTATAGAACAGGTAGAAGCTCCCCTCATGCTCAAGCAGGCATTCCTTGTACAATCCGCCCCGCTCCCACGACTCGCCGTCCTCCGGGACCAGAACCGGATCCTTGACCCGGGTCCAATCAAGCAGACTTTCATCCTCTGTCCAGGCGAGGCCGATTTTGGCCGAGCCTTCCTCGTAGCCGTCTCCGGGATAGGAATGATAGGCGAGCCAATATTTGCCGTTCCATTTCTTGAGCGTGCCCGGCCCATGTATATCGTTGTCGCGCATGATCCAGGTTCCGGCGATATTTTTCGAATCCCATTCCGAGCCTTCGTCCCGGCGCAAAATCGTGGACAGATGCTCCCAATTCAGAAGATCGTCGCTTATGGCGAGCGCCGTTTGGTAGCCTGCCCCGTCAAAGCCGACGTACATCATATAAAAGCGGCCATTATGGCGGAATACGAACGGGCAGTCGACCGCGTGATAATCGAAGGCGCCCTGCACGCCGGAGCCGACCAGCACCGGCCTCTTCCATTTATAGGGCGTCAGGCAGCTGGCGATATCCATCATTATTACCCCCTCCTATACATTTCTTGCGCTGCTGTCAAGTGAATGCAGGCTCCGTCCCGTAACGCAGCCGCAGCGCATTGGACAGAACAAGCGCGATAATCCAGGAAGGATTCCACACATTGCTGTGGCCGCGCTGATGGTAATGAGTCTGGTAGAATCCTTCTCCCTGCTCCCCGACAACCGTAAAACCCCATTCCCCCGGCTTCGTGCAGATGCCCTGTCCCATCGCTTCCATTACGGTTTTGGCGATTTCCGAATATGCCTTGTTCCCGGTCATCCGGCCGAACCACCACAATTCAAAGGTGGGAAAAAACACATCCAGATGATGATTCTGAACACTGACACCCGGCCAGCCGACAGCGTTGAATTGGTTCTCGCGAAGCGGCGCGCCCGGGTCGTACTCTGGACTCCAGACATAAACGAACGTAAGCAGCCAATCGGCAGCCACCTCCGCCCACTGACCGTAACGGGCTTCTCCGGTGAGATCGAACAACTCAAACGCCGCCAGAAAATAATACATTCCGGCTTCCTTGTCCTCGCACCTTGCGTCCAGCGTCGACCGTGCGAACGGCCGTTCGAATGTGCGGGCATGCAGCTCATAATAGCGCTCCAATACAGCCCCGGCATGGTCAAGATACTTCCGGTCGCCGGTTGACCTGTATGCTTTGGCTGCCGCAATGACGCATGGAACGCCTGCCCCTGTCACCATGGCGTCGCAAGGACTGCCGTCCTTCAGCCAGCCTGTCGGATAGATCCCGGACGGCAGCGCAGCGCGGCAGAAGAAATCTGCGGCCTCGCGCAGCTCTGTGATCCATTGCGTGGGCACGTCCCTGCCATGCTCGCGGTACAGCAGGATGATATCGGCCAGATCCGAAATCGTCTCCCCGTAGGCCCGGCTGGCAACAACAGAGTCACCGTTCAAGGTAAAATTCCCCCATGTCCGGCTCTCCAGCTCATACGAGCAGCTTCTCAATCCCGGCACCCCGGTCCCGCTTCCCTGCAAATAAAAAGCGACCGCCTGCCCGCACCTTGCAATGCGCTCCTCGTCGCCCTGAACAAAGCCAAGCATCGCATCGCACCAGGCCAGCTTCAGACATTGTCCCGTCCATCCGTACAGAAAATGAAGAGGATGCCGGTTCACTTTGCCGAAATCATTGGAATCGTTGAATTTGATATAACCGGCAGCTCCTTCGGAGCTGCGCCAGCGGTCATCCAGCGCATTCGTCTTCAGCCGGATGATCTCGTCCAGCGTCAGCGGGCTCGCTCCCTGCGGCTCGAACAGCTGCCAGCCCTTCCGCACGGCCTCGCGGAATCCCCAGCCCGTCTGCGGGAGCCTGCCCCAATCCAGCATATAATGCTTGGTTAAGGCGTAATCCGCAGGAAAGTCCAGGTAACCGCCGGTATAGGGCTCCGTTTTGCTTTTGCCCACATAATAGACGTCCTTCCCGCCATTAAACATCAGAACGCCGCTCATGGCAGCAATCGCTGTACGGCCGTCATTACGCAGGACGCCAAGCGAGCCATAATTGCCATCTCCCTCCTCCGTGTATGCGAGGGAAGGTTCGGAAAAAAACGAAATATAGCTTGTTTGCTCCTTCTCCGTCCATTCCACGTTGACGCAGGGTATCGGCAGCCGGTGCTCCTCGCATACGAATCCCTCTTCCGCACCCAGCTTCGGGACAATTCTCCGGGGATCGGATGACGGATTATTGTTATAGATCATATGGGGAATCGTTATATTCTCCTTCTCCCGCTCCGGCAGCTCGAATACGATGCCGACGGCCGTATCGGCCAGCAGCTTCCCGCTCCTGTTCCTCCAATTCACGTTCAGATGCAGCACCTGATGCAGGCCGAACGATAATTCGACCGTCACGTCAAGATCCCTGATCCGGCCGTTTATCAGAATCGATGCAGGAGTGGATGAAACGCGGGGCTGATCCAGAAGGACGGGCTCGGCATCCCACGGTTTGCCATATGAACAGATCAGCATCCTGCTCAGCATTCCCGCAAAATAAGGGGTTGTGAGCCCCACTCCGCGCAGAATGAACCGGATGCCGTCCGGACTTTCTATAATTTCCGCTATTTTACCGTTATCTTCGCTTGTTAAGGCATGAATGGTCATAAAATCTCCTTTGAGGGTGTAGAATTTCCGCTTGCCTGGCAGAGCCGGATTTTCTACTATTATACGGTGCATGCGAGCGGCCTCTATAGGTGATAACGGCTTATTCTATAGGCGAAATGCACTCCCCGCTCCGCCGCAGTAACGTATTAGCCCTATTCTGTATGTAAAATGATCTATATCATTCCTTGCCTATCCTCAATAGAATAAAAGGGAGCTTAAGCCTTTATTACATTAGCGGGGTGAGATTTATGAATGGACGATTGCGGCATCTGAAGGGGGATCGTTTTTTCAAAGAGAAAACCGGCATTTATTTAAACCGGATCAGAGAAGCGTTTTTGACGCCCAAGCATACACATGATTTCATCGAAATTTGTTATGTCGACGAAGGCTCCGGCTATCATCATGTCCATAACCAGGTATACCGGGTCAAACGCGGGGATTTGTTTGTCATTCCGGTCGGGACCTCTCATGTCTTCCGGCCGTCATCGCCGAATCAACGCGAGCCGCTCGTCGTGTACAATTGTATTTTCAGGCTGGATGTACTGGACAAATGGAGGCATCTGCTCCCCTGTGACTCCAGCGTTCACTGCGTTATTTTCCACCCTTCAGGGATGGAGATCCCGTATCTGCACATAGGCGACAAGCATGATCAGATCCGGCCCCTGATTACCAGCATGCATATGGAATACCTGCGGAAATATGAAGGCTATGAAGTGATTTTGTCCAGTATGCTCATGCAGCTGCTGACCTTGGTCCACCGCATCGGGCATGAAGAAACCGTCACCCATGACGTTCCATGCCGAAAGACAGGCAAGCTGGACGATGCGATGCAGTTTATCCGCGAGCACTATTGCGAATTTCTTACCGTCAAACAGCTGGCAGACTTTATGTATATGAGTCAGAGCCATTTTCAGCGTTCGTTCAAGAGGTCGACAGGCCTCACCTTCACGCAATACCTGCAAAATTTACGCATTCAAAAATGCTGCGAGCTGCTGGAGACGAGCGATCAGCCCGTTCATCAAATCGCAAACATGATCGGGTATAAGGACATGAAATTCTTCCATGCGCTGTTTCTGAAAAAAATGGGAATGACCCCGCAGCAGCACCGCCGGATCCACCAGGCTGAGGGTTATCGCGCTATTTGAGCACTGGAATGATGCGCCGGTCCAGGAAATCCACAGGTATAAGATATTCAGCCTGTCCTTTGCCAGGAAGACAGGACGAGCGTTTTGCCCAAGGATCATGCGCTTCCAGGCCGGTTTTTCCGGTTTACAGCATGCTTCCGCTGCTATCCTGCCGATCCAGCAAAAGGTAAAACCTTATTACAGCGGCTCCCTGGTTGTTTTCACTGGTCAAATCTCTGTTTAGGCCGGTTTTTCCCGCTTACAGCATGCCTCCACTGCTATTCTGCCGATCCAGCAAGGTAAAACCTTACTACAGCGGCTTCCTGGTTATTTTCACCTGTCAATTCCCTCTCCAGGCCGGTTTTTCCCGCTTACAGCATGCCTTCGCTGCTATTCCGCCGATCCAGCAAGGTAAAACCTTATTACAGCGGCTTCCTGGTTATTTTCACCTGTCGATTCCCTGTTTAGCCTCTGCTCACAACACCAGCAAAATTCAAATGAACGTTCTGGTAAGAAAACTGCAAAAACCTTATCATATATTTTTCGAGAAACATAAAAATACCATTTTATGAAACAAAATCTTGTTTACCCCTTAAAAATACTATAGAAATTTATAAGACAAAAGCAGGCTGCCCAAAACTTCTTGCAGGCAGCCTGCTTCCTTTATGATGCCTAAATATTCAATATGGCTGCCTATCCGCTGGTCTGTATGCCCTACGGCTTAGAGGCCGGTAAAACTGAGCTTGCTGGCCCATTCCTCACCGACGCGGACATATTTGATCGTTTTGCGCAAATAGGAAAAGGCGATATGCAGCTTCCCGTCGCCGGTGGAAATAATGCTTGGATAGGAATAGCCCACTTCCCTTTCCTTATATTCCAGATCGGCCGTTTGAACGTTTCGGATGTGGGGCCACGTCCTTCCCTCATCCTCCGATACGGCCAATGTGAGCGGCGTCCGAAGCGTCTTGCGCCGGAAACCGTCCCCTTTCTTCACCCAGCGGAACTGGTCGCGCTCAATCGAGGAATTGTTGAAGATGAGCGCCCAGCGTCCGTCCGGCAGAGCAGTTGCCTGCATGGAGGAGTTGTTGTTCGGCAGCATGCTCTTCTCGGGAACCGACCAATTGCGTCCATCCGGAGAGACGCTTGTATAGATCCGGTCGGCATGGCGGCTGCGAAACATGGCGTAAAGACTGCCGTCACTCCGCTTGATGACATTCATCTGCACGCAGTGAAGGCTGTTCGGCACCTCGTGCTCCTCCCAGGTGCCGCCCTGATCCGGGCTGATTTTGACGACGCTGTAATGCCCGCCGGATTTGCAATAATAAGCCGGCAGCAGCCAGGCTCCGTCCCTCAGCACAACAACCGGATGCCGCAGGAAAATGCCCGGTCCGTCAAACAGCGTTTCCGTCGGTCCCCAGGTATGCCCGCGGTCCTCCGAAATGCGGCTCACAACTCTTGAAGTCTTCTGATCATGGGGCTGATTGGACGTATGGAACAGCCATACCTTCCCGCCTCCCGGCTCCTGAAACAGGACGGGATTCTGCTCGGAGCGCACCGGGTCGCTGGCCAGCACCTCCGGTTCCGACCAGCAGCCCGTGCCAGAGGGCAGTCTCGACATGACGACATTCGTATCCGGGTTCCCTTCCCCGCTGCCTGAAAACCAGACGCACAGCAAATCGCCGTTGTCGAGCGCCAGCAGATTGGCCGAATGGCTGTCCGCTTCATATTTTATCGGAAGGAAACCTTCCATCACTTCCGGATCGTTCTCCGATGGCGCAATGACTCCGTTAAACCGTTCCATTCCGCTCACACTCCTTAATGTTTCGCCCTGCTGCCGAAAATCCGCAATCATTCCGCTTCACGCTCCTCTCCTGTATAAATCCGAATTTGCGATGCATCCGTTTCCGGTGCGCATTCCACCCTATATGATTCCGCTCCTGTGCCGTGGATCTCCACATTGGACGTTCCGGCGCCGCCAACCTCCATAAACGGCTGGTCCGTAACTTGCGGCGATACCCTCTCCAGCCGGATTTCGCCGCATTCGCGAAGCGACAGCAGCGGACCCTGCCCAGTCGTGACCGTCACATCGGCAAAGCTTGCATTTCGTACAAATTCCATGGAAATCCCTTTCTTCGAGACGATATTCACATCGTGAAACCGGATGTTTTCAATCGGCATTTCCGCAAGCCCCTTCATATGAACCGCTTGGTTGGCACCCGTACAATAGATATGCTCGAACAGAAAATCGCGGAATACCGGGGTTCCCTCCGATACCGGCTCGACAACCGGGTGTTCCGAGCCTGCATGGCTGTAGAACATGCTGAAGGTAATCGCTTCTTTGGGAATGCCGACCATCCTGATGTTTCGGACCCGGATGTTCTCCACTACACCGCCGCGTCCCCTTGCCGTCTTGAACCGCAGACCGTTGTCGGTGCCCATGAATAAACAATCTGTGATGGAGACGTTTCGTACGCCGCCGGACATCTCGCTGCCGATGACGAAGCCTCCGTGTCCGTGATATACGGTGCAATCATGTATGCTGATATTCTCGCATGGCGCACCGAGCTCCCGTCCGTCCGCATCCTTGCCCGATTTGATGCAAATGGCATCGTCGCCAACGTCGAACTGCGAATCGGCAATCTCCACATAACGGCATGAATCGAGATCCAGACCGTCTCCGTTCTGGGAATACCACGGATTTTTGACGGTGATGCCGCGGATCGTGACATGCTCGCAAAGCCATGGATGCAGGCACCAGCTGGGGGAATTTTGAAACGTTGTCCCCTCCAGAAGTACACGGCGGCACCGGTCCAGCTGCAGCAGCGCCGGTCTCAGGAAGTCCCGCGCCGGCAGGTAAGCCTCCGGTTCAGCTGCGCCACCCTCAATCAATTGCTTGGCAATTGCTGCTCCCCGAATTGCCTGCTCCGTCGGCCACCACATCCGCCCATTGGCGTCCGTCACGCCGCCGGAGGAGGTGAGCGCCCTCCACTGATGCTCGGTCATCTTCATCCGTTTGACCGGACGCCACGCATCCCCCGATCCGTCGAATACGCCTTTTCCCGTTATGGCGATGTCATGCAGATCCGTTCCGTAAAGCGGCGAGATGCAGCGCATCGTTCTCAAGCCTTCATAGCTTGTATGGATGAGCGGATAATCGTCGAAGCTCCTGCTGAACAGCACCAGCGCTCCCCCCTCCGCATGGAGGTTGATGCCACTTTGCAGCCTGAGCGGACCAGTCAGCCAGATGCCCGGCGGAATCCTCACCGTTCCGCCCCCAAGTGAAGAACAGGCTTCAATCGCGCTGTTAATGGCAGCGGTATTCATCGTCGCTCCGTCCCCGACCGCGCCGAAGTCGTCGATGGAATACACCTTATTTGGAAATGACGGCAGCTTCGGGTGATTGTTTTGGATGCCGGGCTCCGACAGGGACCAATGTGTCAAGTGAAACTCCTCCTCATGTCTTGTCTGCCTGGCGGCACAGGGGTATCCGGCAGAAAGCGATTCTTTCTCTTTTCCATGTATACGTCACATACAGATGATCTCCGCGAGCCACAACGGCCGGATAGGAATACTGCTTCTCGCCCTGATCGAGCAGGAGCTCGGAGTGCCATGTTTGTCCGTTGTCTTCGGATAGTCGCAGGACAAGCGGGGTTCGGGGTCCTTTGGTGCTGCCCTCCTCCGGGCGCACGGGATTGTAGACTAGCGCGAGCAGCCCGTCATCCGCCCTCACCAGATCGATTCCGCTGTTGTTGTTGGGGAGGTCCGTCGGATACGCCGGACTCCAGGTTTTGCCGCCGTCCCGGGAATCGCTCCGATAGATGGCGCCTTCCGTACTGCGGGTCAGCATATGTACAATGCCTGGATGAGATTCCCATATTGCCGGCTGGATGATGCCTTTGCCAAGCAGAACGCTGTGGTCAAGAGGAACTGTTTCGCTGCGGACCCATGTCTCGCCTCCGTCCCGGGACAAATCCACAAAGGCATCCCAGGCTGGCTCCAGCGATGCCGGCGCCGCAATCGTGCCGTCAGACAGGATAACCGGTTTATTTTTCACCGGTCCTCTTCCTCCGACATCCCCCTCGACGAGCTGTTTCGGAAGACTCCAGGTAATTCCGCCATCCACAGAGCTCATGACCATCGTCGTCCATGACGATATGGTTTTTCCAATTTTATAATAGAGCAGGATCAATCCATCGTCCCGGCGGAAAAGCACGGGATTCCAGTGCGGCATATCGTCTTGGTCCGCCAGCTTCTCCGGGGACGACCAGACGCCGTCGGTTCTACGTGCTGCCCAGATGGCCACATCTCCGGCTCCCTCCCGCGAACCGCCGAACCAGGCCGCAATGACCGTTTCATCCGGCAGCACGACCAGCGTAGATGCGTGGCAGCTCCGGAACGGCTGCTCTTCTTCAAAAATAAACTCCCTCGTCAATTCTCCATATGGACTCATCGCATTTGCTCCTTTGCCCGGTCCAGGGTACGCGTCGTGCGGCCCCTCGACCATCTGGAGTTCATTATAACTCGGGGTAAAATCCTATTTTTAGGCGGAATCCGCTTCTTCTATAGGGATATCCTGCGCAAGACGGCTGGCCGGAGATGGCGGCTGGCCCTTGCTGACCCCGGATTGGCGATGCTGCATGGTTTTTCCCGCTTACAGCACCTCAACCTCCGGGCAGCCGGCTTGCAAGAAGGATTTTGCTTGCTGGAATTGGCCGCTGGCCCCTACTGATGCCGGATTGATGATGCTGCACGGTTTTTCCCGTTTACAGCACCTGAACTAGGGGGCAGCCGTTCTGTAAGAAGGATTTTGCTTGCTGGAGATGGCGGCTTCACCGTGCCATACTTTCGCTTTCTGATATTGTAAGAAGAAACAGCGTCGTCGCGGACTTATGCCAGCAACCGCAATTTTCTTCATCTTATTCCAAATACTGTATTAATTGGGCCTGATTTATATTTTTTACAGCGTTCAAAAAAGATCGGCAAGACCATTTTCTATTCCAGGCTCATGAGATACATCCTGTAAAATGGATCTTACACACGCGCCGCAGCAGATCCGCCGTCTCCCATCATGACTATCCGGTTCGATCAACCACCAATGTTTCGGGATTCCACTCTTTACAATCCGCTGTAATCCACTGTCATTGCATCGGGATCCCATCCATCGCTTCCGCCCAGCGCGGACGACTTCAGCCCGTCGGCCTCCGGCCCCGGCAGCCGTTTCGCCCAGGCTGCGCGGCTTTCCGGCCGGGCACCCGGACCGGTGCTGCCGAATTCGGCGAACGAGGCCGTCTTTTCCCGGCTCGGATCGCGCCAGTTGTCCCAGCCCGCCGGCCGGATGTGGCGGTCCATCCACGAGCGGACAAACGCGACCTTGGCGTGCGGCCGCCAAGGCCTGCCGAGACTGACGCTGTACTCCGGCGCTGCGCCGGTCAGCTTGCAGTTGACAAAGACGTAGCCATAAGCCTGCTCCTCGGCTGTGGAGGCAGCGGTCACATATCCGCTATGTCTTCGGATGCTGTGAATTTCACATCGCTCGAACACCGCCGTCGCCGATCCGAATATAAAATCGACCGTTCCCTCGATGTAACTGTCTGCGTAATATTGTCTTCCCTGCCCGGGCGTGTACAAGGTATCCTGGTTTCCCCGGATGCAGACGTCGCGGAAGACGGCCCGGTCTCCGGCCACGGCCAGCGCCAGCGCCTGCCCTTTGTACAATCCGGCCTGATTGGAGAAGGTGAGTCTTTCCGCGTGGAAATCATCGGCGTAAACATAGGTGCTGGCGCTGTTGTCGTTGCCGATCTTCATGCCATCCTGTCCGATCATGTTCGCGTAATCCGAATAAACGAGCACAGTGCCCTCGCGGCTTTCCCCGATCAGACTAAGCCCCTTCTTGCTTGCCGGAACGATAACCTTCTCTTCGTAAATGCCCTTGCGGATATAAATAACCGTCCTCCCGTCGGAATGCTCCGGTGCAGCCGCCACCGCCTCCTGGACGGTCCGGAAATCGCCTTCCCCGCGGCCATCCACCACTATTGTCGCCACTTATCCTGTCCCCTTTCCCGATCCCATCCTCTAAACGCCTAACCCGCTTACTCGCATTTTCCGGACAACGGAGCATCCCCGGTTATCCGACTCGAATTTGAATATGAAGCTGTATCCTGTTGTCATTCATTTATTGACAATTACTATTCCTCACGTATGCAGCCCAGCTCCCGGTAGTATCCAAGCACATGATCGAGCTCTGCGGAAGCATCCGGATTAAGCGGAGCGATCGGTGACCGGCATGGACCTGCCTCAAGTCCCATACGGTTCATCGCTTCCTTGAATACCGACGGCAGCGTCGCCTTCTGATACACTTGCGACAGCGGAGCCAGCAGCGCCTGCGCCTTCTCGGCCGCCTCCTCATCACCGTTTTGCCAAAGGTTATAGATGGATACAAGCAGCTCCGGCAGCACGTTGGCCGACCCGCTGACGCCGCCTTTTCCCCCAGCTCTCAGCGTCTGCAGGAGCAGAGCGTCCGAACCGGAGAGGACGGCAAAATCCGGCCCCGCAGCGGCAATGTACTGCTTAATCAAATCCAGGCTGCCGCTGCTGTCCTTGATCGCGACGATATTGCCGACTTTCGCAAGCTCCGCGACCGTCCGCGGCTCGAGATTGACACCCGTCCGGGCGGGGAAATTGTACAGCACGATCGGCAGCGATACCGAAGCGGCGACACTCCGGTAATGGTCGATCAGCTCCTGCTGGGTGAAGGGAAGAAAGTACGGCGCAATGATCGATAGCGCATCCACTCCGATCTCCTCCATCCGCTCGGACAGCGCCGCGACCTCTCTTGTGTTGATGCCGCCCGTTCCCGCATAAATCGGAACCTTTCCTTTCGCTTCTTCCACGACAATCTTCATGATCCGGATTTTCTCCTCTTGCGTAAGGGAGAAAAATTCCCCGTTCGTGCCGAGACCAAACAGCCCGTGTGCCCCAGCGTCCAGAAAGCGCCGGACAAACCGGCGCAGCGCGCCCTCGTTTATTTCCTGGTTCTCGGTAAAAGGCGTCATAATCACAGGAATAACTCCTTGCAGCAGCTTCACTTGCTTCAACCTCCATCATTCGATTCTTGGAACAGATCAGTTGGCCCGGTTAAGATCAGCTTCGACTGCGGCGGGTTCCGCTTTCCGCTTCAAACGGCCTTCCGCCTCCAGCCACCGGTCCATGTCCGGCAGGTCGAAATACCGCAGCATGCCGGGAAGTATATAGCTGAGCGAGTCTTCAGGCTCGCCCCATGGACTGCGGATCCATTCCGCCAGGCTGCCGAAGGAGCGGTCCATCCTGACGCTTTTTACCTTCGGCTGGAGCATTGCGGCCCAGCCCGCATATACCGCATACCTGCCGCAGCCGTATAATTCGATATCCTCTTCGTCGACCACGTCAGCCATTCCCGCCGCCAGATCCACAGCGCGCAGAACATCATAGACGCGCATGGCCGCCAGACTGTCACCAAGCCACATCAATTCATCCGTATGCTTGTCGAGAACACCAAACAGCTTATACGGATCTTCATCCGGTTCGTCCAGATGCGGCAGAAGGGGGCCAACCGCTGTAGGATTGAGCACCATAACGATTCTACCCGCCGAACAGGCCTGCCGGATCCATGAAGCATGCGGCTCCAGGCAATGTGTCCCGCGGTCCCAAACTGCTATGGTTACCGGACGTTTGCCGCTTTCCGGACAGTCGTCGCTGAAAAACAGGGCATGATTCAACAAGCCGCGCTGGCTCCACCATACGGTGCGACTTACCAGCATCCCGTCATAAACGCCGCCTCCGGCATGGCGGGGATTCATGTCAACGGGGCACCGGCCCGCATAAACGGCTGATTGCAGCCATTCCACAGCTTTTTGCTTCAGCATACCGCCCTGAAGCTGCCGTCTCTCCGACTCGATCTCTGCAAGCAGCTTCCCATTCTCATCATATGTGCCCATTGCTCCGTCCAGCTCTCCGATCACCTGTCCGCTCCGGGTGCACCACAGCTGCTCCGGCGGCAGCAGCTCAATGCTTTTCTCAGCCGGAGGCCCGGAAGTCTCCAGCAGATGCTTCGAGAAGAACCGGACGGCCGCGCGCACCAACGGGACAGTGAAGCGGTGCGCGTTCTCGTCCTCGTACAATTCCAGACGATCGCCCTGTCCGAACAGCTCCCAGAACCTTTTGTTCACTCCGACCGTATGACGCGGCCCCTCGATCGGGACGGAATCGTATGTTGTCGCAAGCACAAGAACCGGACGGGGCGCCATGGCAAGCACGATATCTTCATGATCGAAGCCGGACGCCGAGAAGCCGGGCCATTTCTGCTCCGCGTCCTGCGTCTTGCCGGTAAGCAGGAAGTACGGGCGGTTCATGATGAATCCGCCGGGTGCGGCAGCCGCTAAACGGCGGTCGTACATCATCAGGAGCGAGGTCTGCATCCCTCCGCCGGAATGGCCGATTGCTCCGATCCGGTTCGGATCGACCTCCGGCCGGGTGCATAAATAGTCGATCGCCCGGACTGCGTCGTGCAGCATGAAGCGCGCCAGGCTGTCGCCCATCGGCAGGAGCCTGCGGCCGGCATTCTCATGATCCCGCACGCTTGACATGAGGGCCTGCCTCGTGACCGGATCAAACAAGTTCAACCGCTCTCCCTGGCCGATCGGGTCAATCACCAGTACGACAAGTCCGGCATGAACGAGGTGATGGCAGGCGGTCTGATATTCGTCGCAATGCTTGGCCTTCTCGCGGTGGCCGCATAACAGCAGCACCGCGCCGCGCGGCCGTTCGATGCCCGCTGGAACGTATAAGTTCGCGGTTACATGCACATTGGGCCTCGATTCAAAAATCACTTTCTCGATACGGAAGCCGCTGCCCTCGACGATCCCGGAAATCCATGGATTCAGCGGAGTGTCCATCGGCGGCATGCCCCCGATGGACCGCTCGATGCCTTCGCGGACGGCAATCTGCCGGCGCTCCACGTCCGCAATCGTTTGAAGCTTCGCTCGCTCCCGCTCACCTTCCGCCGCCGCGCGCATCGCCGCTTCGTATACCAGCCGCGGCAGCTGGCTTCTCACATCGAAGCCTGCAACCCGCGAGTTCTCGAGTTTTTCCCACATGGCCGAATAGTCGCCTCCTCCTTGAAATCGCTGGAAACGCTTGAATCGCTGCACCGGATTTATTCCTGCCTTTCCTGACTGGACACCGACTGCACCGCAGCGGCTTCATGACCGCGGCCGGAACTCCCCAGCAAGGAAATAAGGAACCGGTCAAGCACCGGATTGCAGCCAACCCGTCCGGCAAGCGGCAGAGCGATGAAATAGATGACGCCCTTCCCGAGAAGCTTGCTTGCAACGACAGGCAGCTTAACCTTCTCGCCGGCCGAGCGCCGGTACAGATAGGTGAACACAATGGTCTCCAGCCCTTCCCCGGTCAGCTGACTGTCGGCAATTCCCTCGATCCGCCCGCAGCTCTTGTCATAGAAGTAAGAGAAATCGTCTTCTCTCATCCATTCCAGGCCGGGCGTTCCTCGTTCAATCGCCAGCGTGTATCTGGTTTTCATTCTGACCGCTTCCACATCGGCCCCTTCAATCTCCCAGGCATCCTGCTCGCCTCCGCTGCCGCTGCCGCGGATCAGCAGGAGTGAAGCGCCTTCCCTCACCCGCTTCAGCAGGGAAGCCTTGCGGACCGCGAATTCCTTGCCTGACGAGACGATAAGCGGAATATCGCCGCGCCAGTCCGCACCCTCATCCGCCCCGGTCTCCGTAACCGCCTCCGCGGAGAGCCGCAATGAGGCGGCAAGCCGCTTGGCATCCTCCCCGATATAAGCGGCCTTAACCCGAAGACCTCCGGCTGCAATATCCGGAAACGCTTCGAATGCCAGGCGTTCCCGGTTCAGGGCATTTCCGCTATCGTCAAGCAGGGAAGCGTCCACATACAGACAACGCCTTTCCGTGACCTGAGGAATGGTGAACCGGATCGTGCCCGCATACTTCGAGGCCGTATGCGGGACGGACTCCGCAGGCAGCTCATAATGCCCATAATCGCCAGCTTCGTCCCGCAGCGTCGCGAGAATGCGGCAGTTCTGAAGCACATTTGCCGTGTCGTTCAGAAGCCACACCTCGATCTCCAGCTGCTCCCCCTCGTACGCCTTCAGCCTGTCGCAGCGCAGATGAACGCGGACCGGCTCCAGACAGGAGCGGTAAATGAAATAGGCCGGCTTCGGGACCCGGTCGACGCCGACCAACGCCTTCATCCAGCCGGAAGGCCATGCGTCAATCAGCAGATGCACGGCGGTGGAAACGACATAATCGGCTCTTCTTCTCCATGCGTCCGTCATCCATTTCGTCGCCAGGCTTTGATGCCGCTGGCTGGCGCGAATCCATTCCCCGATCGTCCGCTGCTCCGTATACCAGTCGCCGTGCATGCCGTATGTCTGCGCTCGGACGATTTTCTCGGGGGTCCAGGGCTCATTCTCGCTTTCGCCGGCTGGAAGCCATGCCTGGGGATAATAAGTCCTCATGACATCCAGATTATCGAGCCCCTCCGCTCCGTATTCGCCGCAACCCGCCTTCCATCCCTCCCGAATGGGGGGCAGGAAGCCTTGGTGCATTTTGCCGACGGGCATAATATTGTCGGTGTACCACATGGTGTAGCAATGAAAATCGGGAATCCCCTCGCGGGTCGGCGGGTCGTAATCTCCGTCGGTGTTCTTGACGACGCGATCCGGATTCTCGATATAAATCGCCTGCCGGGCCGCGACGAAGAACGCTTCCAGTTCATCGCGGAACAGAAAGCGATGGCCTTTCCTTCTCTTCTCCGTCCGCGAAGGCTCATTGATCAGCGATACGATGACGGAGGACGGATGGCTCCGGATAAGCCGCTCCATCTCCGCAGCCTGCCGCACCGCTTCGACGAACTGATTGCGCCGGATATGGCCGAACGTCGGCAAGTCGCTTTGGTGCAGCATGCCAAGACGGTCGAAATAATCGTAAATTTCTTCCTGCACGGGACGCTGCGTCATCCGGAAAAAATTCATATTTGCCAGCTTGGCGATCAGGATGTCGTCGATCAGCTGCCCGTCATCACCGCGCATCACACACTGCTGGAGATGGCCCATTTCATTGGCGCCTCGCAGTATAATCGGTCGGTTGTTGAAATAGAGAGACCCCTTCGGCAGCGACTGTTCATCCAGTTGAAATTTCCGCATCCCGAAATGTCGGTCCCGACAATCGGTCCATTGGCCGCCGCTCCCCAGAGAGACGCGGGCTATATACAAGCAGGGCGATTCCAGCTCCCACAACCGGTAAGCCGGCAATTCGATCCTGTACCGGAAATAGTTCATACCCGGGCCGGCATACGCTATAACGAACGGAAAAGGACCGTATGTCTCACCGGTGAAATTGTCCGGCAGGATTTCGATGCATATTTCCCTGTCCTCGATCAGTCCGTCCGTCGCGTTCTCCGCATCCACCCATACCTCCGCATACGCTTCGTCTATATTGGGCCTGACGAATATGTCCTTGATGAACAGCGGCGGCCTTTCCTCCACATACACCTTGTTATACAAGCCGGCCCCCGGGGGGCAGTGATGCCAGCCGCTTTCCGGATCGTCCCACCCCGGACCGGTCGCCGCATATATTTTGTCCCCGTCCAGCAGCGTTCCGCCGACACCCATCATGGGATAATCGTTTTGCACCTCGATCACAAGCGTATTGTTCTCCTGCAGCAGCTCCGTCACGTCGAATTCGAAAGGGGCGAAGAAGCCCTCATGCGCGCCTACGCATTTGTCATTGAAATAGACAGCCGCCTTGTAGTCGACTCCCTTGAATGCGAGATAAACGCGATTGTCCGGCGAAGCCGGGCGGAAAGCGAATTCGGTGCGGTAATATCCCGTCCAACGCCCTTCTTCATCCGTCGGTCCCCGAAAATCGGGAATGTCCGCCGTCTCCCATTCGCCCGCGCCCTCCAGGATACGCCGGAACCGGCTGTCCTCCTCCGCCTTGTAACGGAATTGAAATTCGGCGAGCTCTATCCGTGATCGCTCCAGGCTGGCCTCTGGCGCCAGCTTCCGCAGAAATGGCGCATATTGGCCGCGAAGCTGCTCAAGCTGTTCCTGGAAAAGGACAAGCTGCTGCTCATACGAGGCTTCCTCCGGTTGATCCGATGCTTGCCGGCCAGGCGCAAAATAGGTTTTCTGATAAGCTAACGGCGGGATCTCCTTAAAATGTTCCCCATTAGACGGATGTTCGCGGGAAGCGATTTCCGCAAACGGGTCGTGCTGACGATGTCGCTCCATTTCATGCCCCCCTGGCGGAAAATTATAATTCCGGCAGCACTGCGCTGCCGGATTTCTGCGTTAAAGAGCTTCACTCCTGTCCATCTCGCCTGCGTTCCCCATAAACGCTGAAGCGCGCAGCTCACGGCGCACCGGGGTCAGGAAATAAGTTCTTCCCGCTTCGGCTTCGAATTCCGTGATGAACCCATCCGAGGTTCGTGCGACCTCCGCCTGATCCGTAGCGATATGCAGCGTCATCAGCGGATAAGCGTATACGACCCGGCATAATCCGCTCTTCGACGCCATAATCCGGCAGCCTGCAAGCTGTCCATCAGCCCATTCCAGATCGACTGTATAACCGCCACGCGCCCTTAGTCCCTGAACGCTGCCCTGCTTCCATGCGCCCGGCAGCGCAGGCAGCAGATTCAATTGTCCGCGGTGAGACTGCAGCAGCATTTCCGCGACGCCCGCCGTTCCACCGAAGTTGCCGTCAATCTGGAACGGGGGGTGATTGTCGAACAGATTCGGCAGCGTGGAGTTGGCAATCAGCAGTTTCAAATGCTCATAAGCCCTCTCCTGCTGTTCCAGCCGCGCCCAGAAATTCACAATCCATGCCCGGCTCCAACCTGTATGTCCACCGCCGTTTTCCAGCCGGCGCTCCAGCGCCCGCACCGCCGCCGCCGCCCATTCCGGCGTATCGCGGACATGGATCATTTCCCCGGGGTAAAGGGCAAAGAGATGGGAGATATGCCGATGTCCCGCTTTGGCCTCATCCCAATCTTCCAGCCACTCCTGCAGCTGGCCGTATTTGCCGATCTGCGGCTGCGGCAGACGGCGCAGCGTATCCTCCCATTTGCGGCAAAGCATCTCGTCTGTCGGCACCGTCTTCGCCGCCTCCAGGCACGCGCTTAGCAGCGTATACACAATTTGCGTATCCATGGATGGAGCCATGCAGAGCGAACCCACTGCACCATTGGAACGGATAAAGCGGTTCTCGGGTGAAGTGGAAGGTCCGGTTATGAGCCGTCCCTGCTCATCCTCCGTCAAGTAGTCCAGGAAAAAATCCGCCGCTTCGCGCATGACCGGGAACGCCTTCTCACGCAGAAACGCCTCATCCATGCCGAACCGGAAATGCTCCCATAGATGCAGGGAGAGCCAGGCAGCGCCCATCGGCCATACCGATGCCGGCATATGATTGCCTTCGATTTGCGTCGATCCCCACATATCCGTATTATGATGGGCGACGAATCCGCTGCAGCCGTATATTTCGGCAGCCGTTCTTCTGCCATTGGGCCTCATCCGCTCGATCAGATCGAACAGCGGTTCATGGCATTCGGACAGATTGCATGATTCGGCTGGCCAATAATTCATCTCCGTGTTGATGTTGATCGTATACTTCGACTCCCAGGACGGGGTATAGCTCTCGTTCCATATGCCCTGCAAATTCGCCGGATTGCTGCCGGGGCGCGAGCTGGACATGAGAAGATAGCGCCCATACTGGAAATAAAGCGAAATAAGCGGAAGGTCCTCTTTTCCATCCTTGAAGCGTTCCAGCCGCACATTGGTCGGGACCTTCTGTGCAAGGGCGCCGCTGTCAGGGGACCCGAGCTCAAGCCGGACCCGCCGGAATTTGGCGGTGTGCTCCGCAGTATGGTCCCGCTTCACCTCCATGAAGCCTTTGCTTGCCGCCGCCTCCACCTGCCGGAGGCATTCCGCTTCGGGGTTGTCGAAACGGAATGTCGTTGCCGCCGACAAATAGAGCGTGACCTCCTCGGCATGGCGGACCAGCAGAAAATCCCCGATCGTCTGCACCGTTCCTCCCTTGGCGGATGCCTTGAGCGCGGTGCAGAAGGAGATGCCGTTCTTCCCGCATTCCCCCTTCATCAGCAGACTGTCGCCGGTGGGCGTAGCCGTGCCTTCGTCGAAGGGGCGCCGGCTCAATTGAAACCGGAGGTTCAATTTGCCCGGCGTTTCGCTGGCGATCCGGATGACGATCACCTGATCAACCGAGCTGCTGAACATCTCGCGCTCATAGCGTACGCCGTTCAAGCGGTACCTTACATGCGCGATTCCCTGCCCGATATCAAGATCCCGGTAATAATCCGAGATCATCTCCTTCTCCCCATTATGGTAAATGTTCAAATCACCGAGCGGCTGATACGGATTCAGCGATTTTGGAATCGACATCATCCCCATCTGGGCCAGCTCCTCCGCCTCCTGCTGCCGCCCTTCCCTGAGCAGCCGCCTGACTTCGGGCAAATTCCGTTTCGCCTCGGGATTATCTCCGTTCTTCACGCCTCCGTACCACACGGAATCTTCATTCAACTGCAGCCTTTCCAGATAGACCTTGCCGAAAATCATCGCTCCCAGCCGTCCATTGCCGATCGGCAGCGCCTCATCCCAAATTTTGGCCGGTTTGTCGTACCAGAGCTTTGATGAATAGGGTGCGGATTCCATTGTTTTATCCAAGGCCGTGTCACTCTCCCGTTATAGCGTTACTATCCTCGTTGACCCTTTGAATCCGTAAAGCATAATAAAGCTCCGACGGCAGCTCGATACGCGATCTTCCTTCAAACCGTCCCTCTAAAGGGGTTACCGTCATGTTCCAGGTGTCGATCAAATCCGCTTTGTACGTTCCTTCGGGGAAGGCAAATTCCCGGAAAGCGAAGCGGTGCGGTCCGAAATACTGAAAATAAAAGTCGCCGGCGATTTCCAGCGTCGAGGCGTCGTAGCGAGCGGTGCAGTATTTGATCGAATCCGGCGCCTCCGCGAGCAGCCGCGCCAGAAATGCGATCCGCGGCACGCTTGCTCCATGGAGCTCTCCTCCATGCGACCACCAGAGAATATCGTCTGGATGGACGTAGGTTTCCCCGTGCGTCACGTAGCCGCCGCGGAACGTCCCTTCCCAAATCCGGCATACCATCTCTTCCGGCGTAAGACTGCCCCATCGGGTATGGATGTTGCCTTCATAACCGCATTCGTCGATCACGACCGGCTTGCCATAATTGCGCGTACACCCGGAAACGGCCTTGACATCATTGGTTTGAATGCTGGCATGGGTAACCCAGGGCTTCCCGTAATCGTACCGTTCGCGGCAGTTATGGATCGAACGCAGATGATTGCCGTAATCGCATTCCTGAACGATGCGGAAATACCGGTCCCAATCCTCCGGCTTTTTCTCTGTCATCAAATCATATTCATTGGCGAGCGACCACCATACATTCCGATATGCGGCCAGTCTGGCCAGCGTATAGCGCAGGTAGCGCTCATCCTGCTCCGCGTTCATCCGGTCGAAGCCCCAGCGCCCCTTGTCGTACGGGTGAAACAGGATCAGATCCGCCTGGATGCCGAGCTCCGACAGCGCCAGAACATTACGCTCCAGCTCCCCGAAATATGCGGGATTGAATCTTGCAAGATCGAATCCGTCCCTTGGCGATCCGTCGAACGGATAATGTTCCGGCTCATCGGGATTAAACAGGTACGACTTTGGAAACAGACACATGCGAAGCTTGTTGAAAGGCGAAGACTTCAGTGTCTGCAGCGTCTTCTCCCGCAGCTTCCCGTCTTGCAGATGCCAGACATAGCATGTTGTGCCCAGCGGAAAATAGCGGGTACCGTCCGCATATCCGAATAGTGTCTCGTCCTTGACCCGCACTGGGCCGTGATTGCCGGCCGAAGGCGGTGTGCAGTGAAATTCCCCGACAATTTTGTCCAGGTACCGGCAGCCGCTTACGGTCGTATATGTCCAGACGCCCTCCGTTTCAGGCATGAAACGGACCCGGTACACGCCGTCGCCGTCATAGAAGCCGTCGGCCTCGAACTCCTGCGTTCCTATTCTGAACCGGGCTCCAAACTGTATGTCGACAAACGGATTGCCATCGTCCGGCCCCGCCAGACTGAGCTCAAACACGCCCCAGCGCTCTACCTCTTTCGTAACCTTCAAGCGATTTCACTCCTTGCGAAGCCATGATTGTTTTTGCGGATGCGCAGAGCCATATATGGGCGGCCGGGAAGCTCGACTCGGAAGCGTCCCCGGATCGAACCGATAACCGGAGTTACAGTCATGTTCCAGGCATCGATCAGCTCGATGGAATACGAGCCTTCCTCCGGCAGGGCTACTTCATAATAGGCATGCTGATGCCGTCCGAAATAATACAGGAAATACTCGCCATTTCTTGCGGAGCCCAGCCAATCCTCAGGTCCTTCCTCCATAATTCGGCGCAGGAAAGCGATTCTGTCCATGCTCTCCCCGTATAGCGCGCCGCCCGACGATACCCAAGCCCGCGTTTCCTTATCGGTGAAGGCTTCACCGTGAGTGACATATCCCCCACGCGCCGCCGTTTCCCAGCAGCGGTGCGCCATCTCCTCGCCGGAGATGTTTCCCCATCTCCGGGAGCTGTTTCCCTCATAGCAGATTTCATCGATCACGACCGGTTTCGCGGCCATGCTTCGCCACTGCGTCGTCAACTCGGGGTCCCAGTGCTGAATGCTCTGGTGGGTAATCCAGGACTTCGTATAATCGTACAGCAGCGAGGATTCGTACATCTTGGTGCCGTTGTGGATGGAACGCAGATGCTGGTAAGGATCGATGCGCTGGACGAATTGAATAAGCCTGTCCCAATCCTCCACCGTCTTGAATTTATTGAAATCGTACTCATTGGATAAGGACCACCATACATTCCGGTAGGCCGCCAGGCGTGCAATGATATACCGCAAATAGAAAAAATCGGCTTCCCGGTCCATGCCGTCGAATCCCCACTCGCCTTTATCGTATGGGTGGAACAGTATCAGATCGGCCTCGATGCCAAGCCGCTGCAGATCTCCGAGCCTTTGCTCCAAATGGGCAAAGAATACCGGGTTAAACCGCGAGCGGTCCGCATCCTCCGGACAGGTTCCGGCAAAAGCGATATGCGGTGGTCTCATCCCCCGTGTCGGCAGTATGCACATCCGCACTTTATTGAAAGGGGAGTCCCGCAGCGTCAGCAGCGTCAGCTCCTCATTCTTGTCATCCCCATGGTGGGTCCAATGATAGCAGGTCGTGCCAAAAGGCATGTACGAGCTGCCGTCCTCATAGACAAACCGGTAATCGTCCTTCACCCGAACGGGGCCGTGATTGCCAGGTGACGGCTGGATGCAGAGAAACTCGCCGCGATGGCCATCCAGCCCGGTGAGGCTGCTTGATGTTTCGTATTTCCACCGCCCGGTTTCATCCGGCATGAAGCGGATGCGGTAAACGCCATCGCCGTCATAGAAGCCTTCCGGCTCAACCGTGCGGTTTCTGTATTGAAAACGTGCGGAGAACCGGACGTCCCGGTACGGATTTTCTTCCCCTTCGGACGGGACATTAAAGCTTAGCTCCAACATTGCCCATCGTTCCACTTCCTGCATAGTTTGCCGGACTTCCATCAATCGTTTCGCACTCCTTTCATCCCGATCGTTGCCCTCATTATACTGCGATCCTTTTCGCCGATTATAGGTGATGATCACTTAATCTATAGGTGATTTATGCTATCAGCCCGCAGCAGAGATATAAGCTTTCCCGCGGGCTAAAGGAAGACACGCTGTACGGATTCGGTTCCCGATGCCAAATTTCGATAAAACCCGAAAGACAACATAGGTGGAATCAGTCTCATATGGCTGCCTTACTGGTATTGGGTTCCATCGCCCCCTGCCTCCACGGCCGCCTTCGTTTCCGCAAGCTGCTTGTCAATCATTTCATTGACGACCCGAAGCGCCGTGGAGCTGTCCTTGGACTGGTCAAATATATTGGGCTGAAACACCTGCTGCACCGGAGGGTTGATAAACGTCAGACCCGGCTTGCGTGATGCGGGCATGGCGCTTTTCAGAGCAAAAATACCTGCGGTATGCTTATCCTTCATCTGCGGAATATTTTGCGCGAAGGCCTGCTGGACAGACTCGCTGTTCAGCGAGCTGATGAGCGCGTCCCTTGATCTGGCCTCCTGAACCTCATCCGACAGCAAATACTGGATCACCTGAAAAGCAAGATCCTTATGCTTCGACTCCTTCGTGATAAACAGACCGTTCGCGTTCGGCTGGTATTTGTACGCCGGCGCTTCCGGAAATACAGGAACTGATGCGATGTCGAAGTTCAAATCGGGATAATCGACGGACCAATTCAGCACATTCTCGATCACATCCACCGACATCGCCATCTGCCCTTTGGGGAAGTCGGTTGTCGTGGTGAACTGGTTGCCGGGGATTTCATAGAAGCGTCTGATGTTGTTGACGATTTTCAGCCATTCCGGCGAATCCAGATCCCCCTTGTCTTCATTCGGATCCAGCACGGGCTCGGACAGCTGATTGTAATACATATAATGGCTCGGGTGCTGCTGGTAGCCCTTGTAGGTGATATCGCCATCCTGGCGGGTCATCTTCTGGGCCAGCGCATAGATTTCGTCGTAGGTCATGCCGTCCTTCGGATAATCCACGCCGTATTTATCGAACAGGTCCTTGTTGTAGACGAGAACATAATCGTTTAATTCGAATGGCAGCGCGTACAGCTTGCCGTCCGATGCCGTTTTGGTCTTTTCCATGCTTCCCGGGTCCAGCTGGTTGATATCGAAATTATATTTTTTGACCAAATCCGACATGTCATATTCCAGGCCGAACTTCTCGATCATGCGATGGGTATTGCGGTACGTTTCCTCGAGTACGATGTCGGGTATGGTTCCTTTGGCCATCAAATCCTCATACCTCGTGCCATCGTTCCAATGGACATGCTTCAGCGTAATATCGGGAAACTTCTTCCTGATATATTGGCCGATCAGGCGGTCGAAGCTGGCTTCATCCTCATAGGTTTTATTCTGGGCCGTATAGAAGAACAGCACGTTATCACCCGAATCTGTCCCGTCTGCGGCATTGTTGCTTCCTGCGTTTCCCGGCGTCTGGCCGAGAGTGTCCGCGGGCTCGGTATTATTGAAGCAGCCGGCGGTTCCAACGAGCATAATAAGTGATGCAAGCAGCAGCATAATCTTTTTCATTTTATGTATCCTCCTGATTGTTGGCAGATCGAATTTTATACTTTCTTATATGGATATAAAGACCTCCCCATTCAGGAGAGGCCTTCGCAAACTGTTATTGATAGGCGGTTCCGTCGCCTCCGGCTTCTATCGCCGCCTTGGTCTCGGCCAGCTGTTTGTTGATCATTTCATTGACGACCCTAAGCGCCGTCGCGCTGTCCTTGGACTGCTCGAAAATATTCGGCTGGAACACCTGCTGCACCGGCGGGTTAATGAACGTCAGGCCCGGTTTGCGGGGCGCCGGCATCGCGCTTTTCAGAGCGAACAGCGCTTCGGTATGCTTGCTGCTCATCTGCGGAATGTTCTGGGCGAATGCCTGCTGGACCACATCGGAGCTCAGCGGCCCGATAATCGCCTCCTTCGCTCTTTCGGCCTGCACTTCATCGGAGAGCAGGTATTGAATAACCTCGAAGGCAAGCTCCTTGTGCTTGGACTGCTGGGTAATGAAGAGCCCGTTCAGGTTGGGCTGATATTTGGCGCCGGGCGCTTCCGGAAATACGGGCACAGACGCGATGTCGAAGTTCAAATCCGGATTTTCGACCGACCATCTCAGAACGTTCTCCAATACATCGACGGACATGCCCATCTGCCCTTTCGGGAAGTCGCTTGTCGTGGTGAACTGGTTGCCGGGAATCTCATAGAAGCGTCTGATGTTGTTGACGATCTTCAGCCAATTGTCCGAATCCATCGCGCCTTTATCCTCATTGGGATCAAGCGAAGGCTCCGACAGCTGGTTATACATCATATAATGGCTCGGATGCTGCTGAAGCCCTTTATAGGTGATATCCCCGTCCTGGCGGGTCAATTTCTTCGCCAGCTCGTAGGCTTCATCATATGTCATGCCGTCCTTCGGATAGTCCAGACCGTATTTATCGAAAATATCCTTGTTATACGCCAGTACAAAATCGCTCAATTCAAAGGGCAACGAATAAATTTTGCCGTCCGAAGCTGTTTTCACAACCTCCATGCTTGCGGGGTCCAGCTTGCTGATGTCGAAGTTGTACTGCTTGATCAGATCCGACATATCGTATTCCAACTTGAATTTTTTGACCATCCTGGAGGTATTGCGGCGGACCTGCTCGAACACGATATCCGGAATCGTGCCTTTGGCGATCAAATCCTCGTATCTCGTGCCGTCGTTCCAGTGGACATGCTTGAGCGTAATATCCGGGAACTTCTTCTTGATATACTGGCCGATCAGCCGGTCGAAATTCGCTTCGTCTTCATAAACCGGATTTTGTGCGGTATAGAAGAAAAGAGTGTTGTCGTCCGCCTCACCGCCCGTATCATCGGGGGTCGTCGGTGTATTCTCTGTTCCGGGGTTCTCTGCGGTATTGGATTGCTCCGGCGTTCCACCGCCATTATTGCTGCCTGTGCAGCCGGCTATGCTTGTGAGCGTCAAAATAACCAGCAGAGCCGAGATGAACAATTTGTTCATGAACATGGATTCCTCCCTTATAGGATCAATCTGATTTAGAAGCGCTTTCATTACAAAGTGCGTGCCGCGCTCAACTTGGCCGCATCCCCCCTTTAAACATGGATTGAAAAGGCCAAACTCCATTCATTGCGAGCTCCTTACTAAAATTACCACGGAATAAAAGCAGAATTATGGGCTTATATTTTCACCTTTATAGGCGGTTTGCTTCATCTGAGGGCGGCTTATTCAGCGCCCGCCGCCCAATCGATGGCCGCATCGAAAAGCTTCCAGCCCTCGTCGGTATGATAGATAATGTCCTCCGGCGACAGATAGAAAAACACGCGGCGTGCGGGCGCTGCATTCCCGATCATATTCTTCGCACCCGTATCGTAGGCGCAGATGAGCGCTTTCTTGTCGTCATCCGGAGCCGTCGCAATCACCGACACCTCGCCGCCCGGCACCACGAACTGGAAGCTGCCGTCGGATTTGTAGACATCCACGCTGCCGCTAAGCCCGGCTGCCATCGGATGCTTGCCGTCCTTAATCGTAACGGTCCTGCCGATAAATTTGCCGTAGTCGGTATTCTCCTGCGTGCCGGATACGTCGTTATAGCTCATCACCTTCGGAGAAGCATAGATCACGGGAACAGGGGTATTATACAGCTTCGTGCCGATATTGCCGGCGCTGCTGATGGTGGAATTGATATAAACAAGCGAATAATCCTTCGCTTTCTCATCCGTAATCTCCCGGTCGGTCATCTCTGTCACTTCATAGCCAAGCTCCGTCAGATGACCCTTCGTCAGCGTATCTCCGATGGTATCGCTGCCGACATAGATAACCGTTTTCTTCTCCGGCTCATCCGAAGCGGAGTTTGAGCATGCTCCCAATGCCACCGTCATCAACACGGCAGCGAGCATCAGAATCATACGTTTCATTGATTCGATTCCCCCATCCCAATTCAAGATTGACTAGCTTATTCCAGCGTATTTCTGCCCTTGACGCTATTGCGGCGGCGACAGCACGATCTTTCCTTCTTCCAAGGTCACCCGGATCTTGTTCTTGTTCTTCATGCCGATCGCATCGAGATAGGCAGACGGAATTTGCAGACGGCACGCCCTGTCCAATACCGCATATTCAATATGCGACTGCTCCGACTGCTCCGCCCCGGCGCCGCTGCCCAGCTCCTCCAGCTCCTGCGCATAGGATTTGCGCCGGATCATTTCCGAAGACGTCTTGCCGTCGCGGATCGCGATGACGCGGTCCACTTTCCCGGCCAGCAGCGGATCATGGGTGACGATCACGATCGTCAGTCCGAGGCTGCGGCACAGATTCCGGAACAGATCGAGGATCTGATTGGCCATATTGGAATCGACCGAACCCGTCGGTTCGTCGGCAAGCAGCAGCTTCGGATGATTGGCCAGCGCAATGGCGATGGCCACCCGCTGCTGTTCGCCGCCGGAGAGCTGGTTCAGCCGGTTTTTCCGCCGGTGGCTCAGACCGACTGCATCGAGCAGCTCAAGAGCGCGGATCTGCTTTCGCCGTCCCTTCAAGAGAATGGGCAGCTCGACATTCTCCTGCGCGGTCAGGTACGGAATCAAATTCCGGGCGTTGTTCTGCCAGACAAAACCGACGCTTTCCCGCTTATACAGGACCAGCTCATTCTCCGATATTTGCAGCAAATCCTTCCCGTCCACAGTCACCTGTCCGGCGGTGGGGCGGTCCAGCCCCCCAAGCACATTCAGCAGGGTCGATTTGCCGCTTCCGCTGTTGCCGATAATCGCTGTCAGCTCGCCGGCCTCCACATGCAGATCAAGACCCTGCAGGGCCACCACTTCCAAATCGGCCCGCTTGTAAATTTTCACCAGATTTTCACACCGGATCATCTTCAATCCTCCCCCAGTTTGACAGCCTGGTGAATCCGGATGCGGGACACGGTATACCCAAGGATGAATATGCCGATGATCACCATTCCAGTAACAATGGCATACAGCCGCAGCTGATCGCGCGCATCGAAGGTTACTTCAAACGGCAGCACCTGTGTCTTGGGATCGAAGGACATTTCGAACAGCCGCACGAACAAGCGGCTCGTCACATTGCCACTCAGCATCCCCATTCCGATAGCCGCACCCGAAATCAGCAGCTGTTCGACGATCAGCATGCCGATCAGCTGGAAATATGAGATTCCCATCGCCCGCAAAATGCCGAATTGCAGCGTCCGCGAGAGAAGCGAAAGCACCCAATAGAGCAGAAATCCGAGAAACGTAATGACGATCGAAATCATAAAATCAAGCGTCATCACGCCGTTGATGGCAAGCTGGAACGGGTCGTTAAGCTCCTGGATCCGCTCCTGATTGGCATCCCGCAGCGAGAGAATATCATAGCCTTTATCCACAACGTCGTTGTACACGGTTTCGCTTGAAGTCCCCGGCTTCAGCCTCAGCCATACCTCATAGGGCTCAAGCCCAAGACTGTTCTGAATATAGGACAGATTCCCGATGACGAGATTCGGCCTGCCGGACTGGCTGGAATCACCGTCCTCCGCAGCCGTCTGCGTCTGGGCGCCGGCGCCGGGATTCCAGGACGGCCAGTAATCGACGATGCCGTATACGATGAAATCAACGGCTTCCACGCCATACCAGCCAAGTTGAATGAGATCTCCCGGCTTCACGCCGTGCTGCTCCGCCATCGAGCGGGAGATAAGCACGGCAGACGGATCAGAGGCAATCAGATTCAGATACGAGCTGAAGGAATAGTCGAGCAGACCGTCTCTCATCCACCCGGTTTGACCGAATTCATAGGTGTCGATCCCCATCATTTCGACCTTATCCTGTTCCCTACGCTGCGGATTGGCGTCGCCTCGTCCCTTCTCCTGCGTATAATAAGAGACTTCCTTCTTGATAAACACCTTCGCCGCATGCTCCACGCCCGGTATTTGGGTGAAGGGGAGAAAAGAAGGCTCGCTGTACTGCGTCTTTTGCGGCGCCGCAGCGGAAGCGGCGCTTTCTGGCGATCCCCCCTCTCCCCCCTCCTCGTCATCCGTCATCCCGGATAACAGAATGGGAGGCGCGTCGCTCTCCCAACGGATCTGCAGAGCCATATCGGCCCCGGTCCCGTAATTAATTTTATCCGCCACATTTTTGTTGATGGTGCGGTTTGCGCTCGCGCTGAAAATGCCGGTCGCGATTGTAATGATCAGAAATACCATAATAAACTTGAAGGAAGCAGACGTGCGGCCGATCTGGATCAGCGTGTAATACAGCGACGCCGGCCACCACCGCCGGCCGATCAGATAAATCAGCTTGATCAGCCATGGATAAAGCCGCAGCAGCGCAAGGCCAAGCCCCAGCACGAAAAACGCAGGAATGAGAAACAGCAGCGGATCGACGCTCAAATCAGAGGTGTTGATCCCGGATGCAAGCAGACGGCTCAGCCTCGTTTCGTAGCTCTGCAGACCATATAGCGAAATGCCGATCAGTATGATATCAATGAAGTATTTGTGCCAGAACGACGGCTTGTTGGCCTGCGACTGCTGCTGTTTATGCGCCACGATCGAGAAGCGGGTCGCGAGCAGCACCGGAAGCAGTGTCATCAGCAGGGAGACGACCACGGCGAGCGAGGCGTATCCGAACGCCTCCCGATTGACCGAGGCGTCCAGCCTGGCGCGCTGCACGAATTCCAGAAACCCGCTGGATGCCCCCAATACCCGGGTGATCAGGACGCCCAGATACGGTCCAATGAGAAAGGCAATCACCCCGAGCACCAGTCCTTCGGCCGTGTAGCTTAATATGATTTGCGTGCGGCTGGCTCCCCGGCTGCGCAGTACGGCGATCTCCGTCTTCTGCCGGTCCGTTATCAGGTTCGCCACCATGTACAGATAGAAGCCGAGCATCAGAAAAACGGGCACATTCAGCGACCAGAGCAGTATCCTCAGCTTCGCCTGTTTCTCCTTGTACTGATTCAATGTCGTCAAGGCGGGAACATTCTTGGAATAGCTCTCATAATTCCCCGCCATATGGGCGCTTACCGACCGGTTGCCGGCAATGAAATCGTTCATGGACCGCAGGGTCATCTTCGTGTAATCGAGAGCGAAATACCAGTAGCTTGCCTTGATCGCCAGCTTGCCTCCGGCCGTAAATTCCCGGTCGAACAGATCAAGACCGATCAGAAAGCTGCTCTTGTAGCTGCTCGACGTGTTGTACCAGAACAAATCCCCGGCATCCTTCGGTTCGATGACGCCGACCGGCTTCACGCGGATGCTCTGCTTGACCTTGTCATCCCTGATCGTAAAGACATTGCCGAGAACGAGGTTCATCTCGGACAGCGCATCCGGTACGACAAGCGCCTCATATACGCCATCGACGGGCTCATCCTTCGGCATCCGTCCGTCCACAAGCCGGCTGTGGCTCCCGGCATCGCTTATCGCGGTGAAATTTGCCCAGCGCAGCTTGTTGACATCCATTTTCTCGGTGTCGGAGGGCAGGAAGCTGTACACCTCGGTCGACCGTTCGCGAACAAATTGCTGCACAGGTATGCCAAAGCTTGCACCAGCCTTGTCTTTCATATAATCATCGGTAGCCCGATAGCCGGAGCCCTGCTGTGCGCCCGGGCCGCTCGCGGTCAGCCAGTAGGTGCCTGGATACTGCCCGCTGTCCGTCTGCAGATTCCGCAGCTGCTGACTCAGCATCCGCTGCAGAATGGCGCTCGTATAGATCGGCATGCTGCTGGTCAAGGCGACGGATAAGACAAGGCCGAGCAGCAGGCTGAGCTCCAGCCATTTATTGCTGACCATTTTGCGCAGGATCATGATCAATAACGCCATTGCTTCAGCCCCCCAAAATCACCTTCTGCCCTTTCGTCAGGCCTTTTCTGATTTCCACCTGCGTATCGGTTACAATACCTTTCTCCACATCGATCTCTTTGCGGCTTTCCCCTTCCAGCACCTGCACATAATCGCGCTCCATGTAGGAACGGAGGCCAGATCTTGGAATGATCAATATCGCATCCCTGTTTTCCGTGACGATGGTGATGTCCGCCTGGTCGCCGATGTTCACGTCCGATGGCAGCCCCGCCACATCGATGAGAACCGATTTGGCGTTGCGGGCTTCGATCGCTTCATTATCGTTTTTGGGCGCCGTCGACGGGATTTGCACCACTTTTCCCTGATAGGTTTTGTCCTTGATCTTGACGCTGACGTTCATATTGATCTGTACCCCCGCCAAATTGCCGCGGTCCGACGCCTCGTACACAAGCTTCATCTTGCCCGGATCGGAAATCGTCACCAATTTCTTGTAGGCGGTAACCTGTTCACCAAGCTCCATCGGTTCGATATACGTGACAAGACCGCTGACGGTAGATATGAGTCTCGTATTCTGAAGCTGCTTGCGCAGCAGATCCATCTGGATTTGGGCGCTCTTCAGATCAAGTGTAATGGTCCGGACCGACGGATCCTTGGCCCCGTTTGCTGCAATCGCCTGTTCCAGTTCGATCTTGATTTTCTCAATGGCGATTTCCTGGAGCTCCACCTTCGCTTCCAGTTCGTCTGTTTCCGTGGACAGCAGAATATCGCCCGCCTTTACCGTTTTGCCCGAACTGACATTTATTTGCGATAATCTGCCGCCGGACTCCCTGAAGAACAGATAGTCCATTTTGTCCGAAACGAAGGTCGCCACTCCCGTAATTTGTTTGACGATATCGCCTTGCACCACATCCGCCGTTTCGAGATTCTGCTTGACGGGCTTGGCAAGCGGCGGCTTGAGCACCTGTTCTTCGGCCGGAAGCAGCGAACAGCCCGACAGGCACAAGCTAACGACGAACACGCCGAGTACGGCTCGAAGCCGGTTTCCTCTAATCGACAATGCGACCATCCTCCAATGCATAGACATGATCGACGATTTCCATAATGGCTGCGTCATGCGTCGTCATTATAATCGTCATTCCCTCGTGCTTGACCAGATCCGTAAAAACCCTCATGACCTGAAGACCCATTCGGCTGTCGAGCTCCGCCGTCGGTTCATCCGACAGAATAAGCGAAGGCTTATGGGCGATGGCTCTTGCAATGGCGACCCGCTGCTGCTCGCCTCCCGACATTTCGAACGGCCGGTGCTTCATCCGGTCCTTGAGCCCCACCAGTTCAAGCGCCTTGACCGCATAACTCCGGTGGCTGGCGGCGGGAATGCCCGCAATGCGCAGGGCGAACTCCACATTCTCATAGGCGGACATCATCGGCACAAGAGCGAACGATTGGAAAATCAGCCCGATTTTGCTGCGTCGCAGCTTGTTGCGTTTGTGCTCGGACAGCCCGCCGATTTCCGCATCCCCGTAATACACCGCTCCTTCCGTCGGCCGGTCAAGCGCTCCCAATATATTCAGGAGCGTCGTCTTGCCCGAGCCCGACCTTCCTTTGATCGCCACAAGACTCTGCGGCCGGATCGCAAGGCTTGCTCCCTGCAGAACGGTCACCGCACCGGTTCCGTGTCCGAACACCTTGGTAATTCCCTCCGCTCTTACCAGCGGGCCATCATGACGCGGCCCCGCAGCTGTTTTCATTTATCCTCCCCCTGACTGTAAATTTCGTGCCCGCTTGGAATTCCACTTCCTTCCACTGCCCTTCTAATTTATCGCGAAAGCGCTTCCTGCTTGTAGGCGGATTATTTCACCTTTATAGGCGATATTTCTCAACTATGGCTTATTCCACAAGTCCCGTTCTCTCAACGCCTTCAATGAACCAGCGCTGTGCGAACATATACAGCACGATCGGCGGCAGGATCATCAGGAACGTCGTCGCCATGCTGATCGGTTCGGTGAAGATCGAAGGCCCGCTGAGCTCAGCCTGATCCCGGAGCATGGTAGCGATGCGCGAAATCCCCAGGGACAGGGGCGGCGTCTCCACATTGGACAGATACATGCTCGGCAGGTAGAAGTCATTCCACGTCCAGACGAAGGAGAACAGGAATACGACGAGAATGGCCGGCTTGGCCAAGGGCAGCATGACCCTGAGGAATACCTTGTATACGTTTGCCCCGTCGATTCTCGCCGCTTCCTCCAGCTCCTTGGGCTGGGTGGAGAAGAACTGCCGGTAGATGATGACAAACAGCGCTCCCTTAAGCCCCAGTCCGAAAATCGCGGGAACGATAATCGGAATGATCGTGTCCAGGACCCCCGTCACTCTGGCAAAAACCAGATTGGGCAGGACCGTCAGCTGGAGGGGAACGATGAACGTCAGCAGCAGAAAGAAGAACAAGACCGATTTGAAAGGCACTTTAAGCCTGGCAAAGGCATAACCCGCGACCGCGCAGGAGCAGGTCTGCAGCAGCGCCACGGAGCAGGATAGCAGCATGCTCAAGCCCAGCGCCTGCGGATATTTCAGCCACGTCCACGCCTCCTGCAAATTGCCAAGGTAGATGGCATTGGGTATCCAGTTCACCGAGGGATCCAGCAGATCCGACCCGTTCTTGACCATCGTTGTCACCATGTGCAGGACGGGCTTCAAGTAGATATAGGCAGCGTCGATCAGAATGAGATAAATAAACGCTTTGTAAATCAGACCTTTATCCGCTTCTCTGCCGAAAATCAAATAACGGATCCTGGTCAGCCGGTTCAGGAAGGAGGAAGCGTCCGGGCGTTTTGTTCGCAGAGCGATTTTGGCCAATATTTTCTCCATCTTGTCTCACCTCTTCAATTCGTTTTTTTGCAGGCATGTTTATACGGACCGCCGCTGCGACCTGGTTGCTCTGCTGAAGAACAGGAAAATAATAGCCAGAAAGAAGCTGATAATAATGAAGTAAATCCAGATCAGCGCACTGTACTGCCCGTATTCGCTGTCTCGGACCTGCATGATGATCGGGTTGGTGGGAAAAGTGAACAGATCGACGACCGTATAGATCATGTTCAGGAAAATAAACGGCGTCATGGCCGGAAGCGTAATTTTCCAGAATGTCGCCCAGGGACCGGCCCCGTCGATGCGTGCCGCTTCGTAGGCCGAATTGGAGATGGTCTGCCGGCCGCCCAGAAAAATCAGAATCTGGACCCCGGAATACCACAAAATCAGCACGAACGAGCTGAGTATCCACAAGAGCGGAGTCGACCAGGTGGAAGACAGGTTCCCGCTGATCAGACCCGAAACATTGTATTTGGACATAAAGCCGAGACCGCCCTCGCCCTGCGTCAGGAGCTCGCTGACGACCTGCCCCGTCGACAGAATGACAGGAAGAAAGAAAATGGCCCGGAACAGCGAGCGTCCGGCGAATTTCTGGTTCAGCATAATCGCGATCAGCAGTGCAAAAATAACGATGATGGGCACCATGAACAAGGTTTTCTGCAGGAAAGGGATCAAATCGTTATACAGGAGACTGCCGTCCTCCAGCAGTATCGTTTTGTAATTTTTCAGGCCTACGCTGGAGCTTGTGATCCCTGTCGCCACCACCATCACCTTGCGGAAGCTCATATACAGGGAGAAGCCCAGGGGAAAGGCCATAAACAACAGGAACCCGATAAACCAGGGGGCTATAAATATCGTGCCGTCCACATATTCCATCAATGTCGCCTTAAGCTTGATTCTCCGGTTCATCGGCCTGCCGCGCCTCCTTCCATGACAATGAAGTTTTGCGCCGGGACGTCCACATTTCCGCTGCGGAACGGCTCCGTATTATAATTGACGATAATCCGCTTGCCGTTCTCGTAGGTTGTTTCCTTCACGTTCGGCGCAAGCGATCTGTGGCCTACGATGAAGAGGTTCTGCACATCTCCCAGCGCTTCGTTGAACCGCTTGTATTCCTCCGCCGCGACCGATGCCCAGTCGGAAAACTTCGTGCTGTAGAAACGGATGCCGTACGCATTCAGAAAATCGCTTGTTTCCGCATGGGTGAACACATAAGAGGGAACGGAGCCGTATTCGATTTCGCGCAGAAAGCCGTTGATATTCTCGTCGCGGTTATTCGAATAATCGAATGAATAGGTAATCAGGCCATGCGTCGCAATTTGAGCGAAAGGAACCGCCTCATCGGAGAACAGATCATAGGAATAATCCGAGACCATGTTCTGAATATGATGCACGTAAGGCAATGCGTAGAAATTCGAGCTGACTCCCTCAACACCGCCCAAATTCTCTTGAATGGACTTCAAAATATCGGTCTGCACGTCCCTCGCATCGTCCCGGGATGAGCCATATTGGGTGTTGTAGTCGCTGTACAGCTCACTTCCGATCCTGTTGACGACAAGGCCGTCTACACCCAGCTTCTTGTAATCCGCCAGATCATCGTTCATGGATTTCATGGCGAATTTGTCGCTGACGGCAGATATGCTGTCGGTGTTGTAGAGCATGCGGACATCGATATTCTGGCCGGCAAGATTCGCCACGCCCGCGAATTTCTTCTCGAAGCCTCCCGCGCCTGTATTGTTCAAGCCATATTCGGTGTCCAGGAATACCGGAGCCCCAAGGCTGTGGGCGTAGTCGACAAACTTCTTCATCCCGTCGTCGCCGCCGATGGCCGGATCGACCGGCAGCGTCCGTCCAAATTCGCTGTAGCCGCCCGTCTGCCATCCCGAATACGTGACGGACATATTTCCGATCCCTTTGTCATGCAGAGACTTAAGCATCTGCTCCGCTTCGAGCGTGGTGGTTCCTTTAATATAGCGGTTGGTCAAGGTTCCCTTCTCCTGGTCCCCGCCGATAACGGTAACATGGAGCGGTACGCCTGACTTCCCGGCCTCCGTCTTCGCAAGTCCCTTCTCTTCCATTAAATACTGGCGGTATCTTGCGGCCATGCCGACATAATCCGTGCTGCCCTTGCCGAGGATGTAATACCGGACTACGCGGTCGCTTCCAAACAGCTCGTCCTTGTTGAAATCGACAAAGCCCGGATCCTCGGCATTGTTCCTCCTGGTATATTGCAGGAAGCTGGACCGGTAATTCATCTGCGGGGCGATCCAGTTATAGCCGCTGAACACCCCGGCCGGCGACGCCACGATATTGGCATATTCTTCGCCCTCGTGAAGGACGGCGACGAACCCCTTGTCATCCGATTTCATTCCGAAGACGGGCATGGCGACCGGATTCCGGTTGTTGTCCAGTCCGTTATAGACCATATCCGCCCCGTACACGCTCTCGTCATAGACCTTATTGACGTTCAACGTATTGTCTTTGAATTTGATTAGAGCCCCCGTTCCGTCGGGAATGAGCATATAGCCCTCCCGGCCGTCCGTATGGACTGCGCCGAAGAAGGGGAACAGCCGGATCCAGATGAGACCCAGGCGGTCTTCTTTAATGCCCTCCCTTACAATCTTCGTCTGGACGTAATCGCCTTCAATCGTGACCTGCACCGGAATCGCAAAACCCGCCTCAGGCAGCACATACGTGAGCTGGAATCCTCCGGGAATCAACTCGAGATTATCAATCCGGTCGATTCCCGGCGAGAAGCTCATATCCTTCGGATTTACGATCGGCTCCGAGAAGTCCGCATATTGAAGCATGAAAGGTGAAGACAAATGCTGCTTCCACGTGCTCGACACCTTCTCCTCCGACCAATATTCCGGATCGGGGTACGAGTAGTACTCTTCATTGCTTCGCTTGTCCTCCACAATAAAATGTCCGGTAGCCCGGTTCATCTTAAGCCGTAAAACATCCGTCTCCGCCGCCAGCTCGAACCCGTCCTGCTCTGGCAATACGGACGGCTTGGCTTGAGCGGTTCCCGCCGCCGTATCCGTCGGCACCGCCACGGTTGGCGCAGCCAGCCCCCATTCGATCTTGACGCGGGCCGAAGCGTACAGGATGAAGGCCGCAATAAGGACGGCAATGAGGATGGCGAACAAGCTCCGCTTGCCCGACAGCGCTTTAAGCCCCATCATCTTAGCGACACCTCCTGATAAATTTCATAAAGGAATGATATAAAATCGCTTGTCAAGCCAAGCGTAATGAAGAGCAGAATGCCGATTACAATCATCGTAACGAGCGTCAGGAAAATATTGATCAGCGTTTCCCCCACGCTGTAATTGTGGATCCACTGCGTATTCCAGAACATGAGCAGACCGATCCAGATGACCAGACCCTGGGAGATGAAATGATAAATGGACGATTCGGATAAGGTCATCGCATTCGACAGGAAAGCGAGCGGAATGCCGATCAGAATGTAGGGGACGAGCGCATAAGCGCTGCCGATAAAAATATCTCTGAACCGGCCTTCGCCCCGGTAGATCGAGCTGACCAGGTAATTGGCGATGACCCAGGTGATCCATACGATGAAGAATTGGGTGAACACCGTATAGACATTGACGAAAGCCGTGAGTTGAAACGAGAAGCTGGTCACGTATTCGCGGATCAGCAGCGCCGAATAGGTGCCGGCAATGAGAATGGCGGCGCTCCAATAGGTGCCCTTGCCCTCATAGCGGATGGCGGTAAAGCCGTCGACCGGATGGCGCAGGATATAGAAGGCATGCTTGAAATGCGTAATGAGCGGATTGCGCGAGCGTTCCCGGCTGCGCCACTTCGCCCGCAGCCTTCTCGTTACCGGCCATTTTTCCAGCCCAACCATCAGCAGGAAGCCGATCAGGATGACGCTGGCAATCCACGAGAAGTTTTTCTGAAACCACTGCAGGCGCGTTTGCCAGAACGACTCGGAATATCCTTCCTGGTTGCCGACTGCCTTGAATAATTTTCCCGCTTCAACATACTGCTCCTTCTTGAAGGCTGCCTGCGCCAGGCCTTCGATTGCCGGAGGAAATTCGGCATTCATCCGCAGCACTTCCCTCCACAGCTGCTCGCTCTCCGTATAGAAGCCGGACAAGGTCAGCTTGTTCGCTTGAATGACCTTGCTGCCAAATTCCGACATCCGGAATTTCTGAATAATATTTTCCTGGTCATCCAGCACATACAGCTCGTTCCTGGAGTTGAAGTCGAGCGCTGCCGGACTCTTCATGAGCCCGATCTGGGAGGTTCCCGCCGATGACGGCCCGCCCCAGAAATAAAGCAGGTTCCCGTTGCTGTCGTAGTGGCTGATATACTTGAATTGCTGATCGACCACGGCAATATTTCCGTCGCTGTCCACAGCCACGTCAATCAGCTGAGGCGTCTTCAGAGCGGTCGGCGCCAAATCCCGCGTATCAGCCGCACGGAATTCTCCGAACGAGCCCTGGGAGCTGCGAAGCATATTATCCCCGCGCGAATTCAGCTTTTTCAATTGATTGCCCGAAATTGCGCCTCCGGTGACGGTATAGATGAATCCGCTGCCGTCGGTGGCCAGACTGTTGATCGTTTCAGGCCTTTTCTGCACTTCTCTCGCATACATTTCCTCGGTATACAGCCATCGCTTCAAGGCATCCAGGGCAGACAGCACGGTCTGGTTCGTTCCGAAATATCCCTGCAGACTGCCGTCTGGGTCCAACACCAGCAGCCCTTCGTAGCTGCCCTGCGAAGCGACGTACAGAAAACCGCGTTCATCGACGATCAGCTTCACGGGAGTGAATACGAAGGTGTCGGAGATAAAGGGCGAAGAAGGCTTGGCGATCTCCTGGATCATCTTCCCGTTTTTGTCCAGCTTGACGATTCTGCGGTTGCCCGTATCGGCAATGAATATGTCGCCAGCCTCGGTCACAAACACCCCTTCGGGCTTGTTCAGCGGGCTCTCCGGAACTGTGATGTAGCGGATAAGCTTTCCGTCCCTGTCCAGATGGACGATCCGGTTGTTGCCCGTGTCGGCAATAAAGATTTGATCGCCTGAATCGATATAAATGTCCTTGGGATGCTGCATGGACGATACCATCATGACGGACGGGTCCTGCGGATCGGCAAGATACAGATCTTCTCCGATCACATCGATCGGGATGTAGGCTGGCTGCAGCCAGACCAGGTTTCCTGCGCTGTTCTTCGTGAACGTGTCATATTTCACATTGGCGTAAGCCGTTGCCGGCAATAATGCGGCGCTCAGCATGATCAGTATAAGGGCCGACCACAGCCTGCCGCGTTTGTTATTCATGCTTTAGACCTCCGTATACTTCTTGTCACTTGATGCCCGAATGAGCCATGGTGGCAATAACCTTGCTCTGGAAGAGCAGGAATATAATCAAATTCGGCAGGAACATGATCAGCGCCGCCGCTGTCGCCGCTCCCTGTCTGGCCACATTGTTGGCCATGTTGGAGGTCAGCGTCGAAATAAAGAAAGGAAAGGTCTTCATCGTCTCGTCCTGCATGAAGAGGCTGGACGTCTCCGTATTTCCCCAGGCGTCCTGGAAAGCGATGATGCTGATTGTCGCGACTGCCGGCATGCAGATCGGAATGACGATTCTCAGGAAGATGGTAAACTCCCTGGCCCCGTCCATCTTGGCCGAATCGAGCAGCTCGTTCGGGAGCTGGTCGATGAACTGCTTCATGAGGAAGACGCCGACCGGCACCGCCACCATCGGCAGCAGATGGCCGAAATAAGTGTTCATGATCCCCAGTTTGCTGACAACCAGATAGCGCGGAATGGCCACGGTTTCCGGTGCGAACAGGAGGGTGAGCAGAATGGCGCCGAAGACAATCTTATGTCCCGGAAATTTATGCTTGGAAATCGGATAAGCGCACATGGCGCTGACGCCTGTGACGAGAATAACCGTAAGCACAGCTACAAATACGCTGTTGAAGATATATCGCGACATCGGGATAGCCGAATTTTTCGTAATCGCCCACAGCTCGATGAAGTTTTGAAACGAAGGGTTGCGCACCCACAGCGTTGGCGGATAGATGAACAGCTCCTGATAGGGCTTTAGGGCATTATTGAAAATATAGACGAGCGGCATCAGCATGAAAATGCTGAGAAGGACAAGAAGGAACGCCGAAATTTTCTCCGTCGGACTCAGGCGAAAATGCTTCGGGCGTCTCTTCCACAGCCGCAAATTCCAGGCCGCAGCTTGTTTCATCATTCATCCTCCTTGGTGCCGAACAATCTCCAGCAAAATTTGTTGGCCAGGTACATCATGAACAGAAGAAAGACGGATAACGCCGTGGCGTACCCAAGCTCCATGCGGATGAACCCGTAATCGTTAATGTGGTTGACGATCAAATGCCCCGAATACTCCGGCGTCGGATTCATGCCGGACAGCTGTGTGCCGATTCCGCCGGCCTTGAATGTGCCGACAATGGCCATGACCGCGCCGAACAGCATTTGCGGCTTCATGGAAGGAATCGTAATGTACCATATTTCCTCCAGACGGCTTTTAATTCCATCCAGCTTCCCTGCCTCGTACAGCTCGGCATTCACATTCAGGATCCCGGCCAGCATAGCGAGAAATCCGATCCCCATGCTGGACCACAGCGTCACGCCGATCATCGAGGTCATCAGATATTCCTTGCTCGTCACCCACAGCTGCGGCTCGCCGATCAGCCCGAGCTTGAGCAGGAAGCTGTTCAGGTATCCGATGCGGTCCCCGGTCAGCATCGGCTGCCAGACGATCGCCATGGCGACGCCCCCCGTCAGAGACGGGGAGTACATCGCCAGCGCAAACCATTTACGGGATCTGCCCGGCAGGATCGAGATCAGCCAGGCAAGCATAAAGGCGGCTATATAGCCCCCCGGTCCGACGATCACAGAGAACTTGAACGTATTGGGCAGCGCATATTTGATAAAGAGCAAATCCTGCGAAATCATATAGCGGAAATTGTCCCACCCGACAAACCGGGGAGGCTCCAGGGAGTTGAAATACGTAAAGCTGAGCCCGAAGGCTGCCGCGACCGGAATCATGATAAATACGGTGAAGCAGATCATGAACGGCGCAATGAACAAATAGGAGACGCGGTAGGACCACACGGTGGCGAAGAACGTCTTGTTCTTCCGCACCATTTCCTGAACGGCAGTCTGAGAGAGCCCCGCCTTACTTGCTTCCGCCTTTAACATACGGCTCCACTCCTTTCCACGGCTCTGTCACGGCCGGCAAGTTCAAGGAATGGACGGCCTTGCCGCTGCCGTCGATGAACTTGAACTCCGCAAGCTTCCGCGTCATTTCCCGCTCGATCTCCTTGATCGCCGTCTCCAGCGAGCTGCGGGAGTTGATCCCGTCCAGCACCGTCCGGTTCCATGCGTTCTGAAGCTCACGGGCCAAATAATAGGAACCGGGCACATTCGGCACCTCCTTGAACCATCTCCACTGCTCCAGAATGCTGTCGACATCCTCCGGCTTCCAGGGCAGCGACATAAAGGCTTCGATATTGGAAGTATTCCACCGGAAGGTCACGCCGTTGAGCGTTTCGATATCGTTCCCGAACCGCTCCTGAACGGCGGCAGAGGTCCACCATTTCAGGAATTCCCAGCCTTCCTCGGCCTTTTTCGAGTTTTTGAAAATAACGCCGCTCTGCACGCCCCCGCTCATCCAGCGGGTGATGGTGCCATCCTCCTGCTTGACGCCCGGAACCGGCGCTATTCCCCAGAGGCCATTCAATTCCGGTGCTGCCACCATCAATTGAATATAGGTGGTAATATCGGAAATCCCCATAGGCACCGTTCCGCTGCGGAAGCCCTGGAAGAAGCTGGCCAGCGACTGGTCCGCGGCATGGACGTTGTACAAATCCGTCCATTCCTTGAAGCCCTGGAATCCCTTCTGCGACGATAAAGCCGTCTTCAATCCGTCCGGCGTGAAGAATTCGGCGCCGTTCTGGTAGAAGAACGGGGTATAAGGCACCGGAGGCATATTCATGTTGTTTTGCTGCAGCGTAGGCAGCATCTTGTAAACTTCCTCCCATGTGCCGGGAACCTTCAGCCCCAGCCGGTCCAGAATATCCTTGCGGTAATAGAGCATTTCGAAGGTTTGCGTTTCCGGGACGCCGTAATAACCTCGGTTGTAATAGAACGGTATCCACGTACCCGGAGCAAAACGCTCATAAAGCTGATTGAAGTCCGGAAATTGGGCAAGATTGTACAATCCGCCCCGAAGGGCGTATTCGAACGGCAGATCCTGCGACAATCCGAGCGCCACGTCGGGCGCGATTCCGGCGGCGTTCATCAGGACAAGCAGATCGGAATCGGGAAGCAGGTTAACCTTCACCTTGATTCCGGTCTCCGCCGTAAACATTTCATCGGTCAGCTGCTGAATCAGATTGACATAGTCCCTTCCCCGCTGCACCCAGACGTTCAGCACTCCGTCGTCCACGCTGCTCAGCTCCGATTTGGGCTTGAACGTATACAGAAAATCGGAAATGGAACCTTTGAGCTCCTGGAAGAAGGTCGAGGTCATTCTCGGGATCTTCTTGCCTGACGGCACAACATAGATCCGGTCGAGCTGGAGCGGCTGAGCATTGAGCTGCTGCAGATAATCGGCTAGCTTGCCCTCCATATTCACCAGCTTATCCGCTTCGTAAGGAACACGATTGATATTGTCCAGAAGCTCCTTCAAATCCTTCACGACCGTGACGATCCCCTGCGTTACCGCATCGGAACGGCCGTTTACGGCCACAAGGCTCTGCTGGACTCCGGCAAGACGGTCGTACAGCTCCCCGAATTGGCCGACAAACCCTGGCAGGTCGCGTTCGACATTCCAGGTCCGGTTCGCGTCCACAGTGCCGCCGGTCAGCGCCTGGATATCCAATCCCCGTTCCTTCATATCGGATATGATATTCTCCAGCTCGACCAGAAGCGGCTTGAGCGGAGCTTGTGTCACACGCATCGTCAGCGTATTCGTACCTTTGTTCAGCGCAAATTCAAACGGCGCTCCCTCCTCGTCCTCAAGCGTAATGCCCTGCCAGCCGGTCGCATAAGGGAACCGGTAAGCCGCAAGCTCCGAGAACGGCACCTGTCCGTTAACGGAGATGGTCCTGAACGTGGAGCGGTTCGACGAATAGGACTGCTGGGCGCGCATGGCGATTTTGTACATGCCGCTTTCCGGAACATCGAAGGTCCACGTAATCTCCTGATTGCCTGTCGACCAGCGCTCTCCGTTGATAACGTTATAGACCATCTTGCCTCTCTCGTAAGGAGTGGACGAAATATTGTTGTCGTAGGCGAGCGGAATGGAGGAGTCGTTCTTCGAGGACGCCTGTTCCGCTTCTATGACAATGGGATCGCCGGAGGGCGATGCCGGATTCTCGGGCTGTTTGCTTCTGACCGTCTTGTAATCTTCAATTTTGAGCGGCGCATGCAGCTCAATCTTCTCGATTGCCACCGGATCGCTGCCCGAGAGCCGCATAATATGCTTCCCCGCGGACAAATGCCACAGCAGCGGGCTTTCGTAGGAGCCTCCCGAATCCCTCAACGGCTCTGTCTTCCACCCGCTGACATCGATCGACGGCGGACGGATTTCATCGCCGTAGTCATCCTTTTTCGCCGGCATCTGGTCCTGCCATTGCCGGTAGAGCTGCACGGACCTTGACTCCAGATAAGGGCTGACATGATCGAAGGTCAGGCCAAGCGTAATCGGCTTGCGGTATTTTTCACCGATGAACGGATGGTAGGATACATCGATCGCATACAGCCCATCCTGCGCAATGTCTACCTCATATTCGATCCATTCGTCGGACACGGCGCTCCAGATGAGAACATCGTCCTTGTTCTCGAAGGAGCCTGCTGCAACTTTCGCCTGCTCCGATTGTCCCGAATAATCGGTACCCGGTATGGCAATCGTTCCGCTCTGCCCGGCAACGATTCCCTTCTGCTTCCACTGCTCCAGCAGTTCGATATAATACGGCTCCGGGGCATCCGCCGCCGCAAGCGCTGAGCCGATATCCCCAGAAACAGGGTTGGCTCCGGCATCGGACCGGGCAATGTCCGGTTCCGGAGACTCCGCATCCGGATCGCCGGAAGCGGCGGTGTTCTCGCCGGACAGATCCGGCGATCCGGCGTAACCGTCAATGGCTGTGCCGAATAACAGAAGCAGGAACAGCATGATCACGATCCCTGCCCGAAAACGCAACAACGTTTTCAACTTGCATCCCTCCACATGCTAATCGTTACTGCATTAAATTTTCACCTGTATCGGTATCGAAATAAAGCGCTTTCCGCAGATCCAGAGTAAGCGTTACTTTCTCGTTATCATCATAGGTCTGATCGAGATCAGCGCGTGCGATGAACAGATTGGATGCCCCGATATCCGCATACAAAAAGAGATCAGCTCCCATAAACTCGCTGATTTTATGGCTGCCTGGAATTTGCGAGCGCGGGTGCGCATCGCGGTAGGCCGGGTCCAGATGCACATGCTCGCTGCGGATGCCGATCGTGACGACCCGGTTGACTTTTCGCTTCTCGATCAGCCTGTTCGACTGGCTTTCCGGGATGGCGAGCGCATACTGCTTCGTATGAAATTCCAGCTGGCCTTCCGGACCCTCAAGCAGCTTCCCTTCGATGAAGTTGATCGGAGGGCTGCCCATGAATCCGGCCACGAACATATTTGCCGGATTTAAGTAAATATTTTGCGGCGTATCGACCTGCTGAACGATGCCGTCCTTCATCACGACGATACGGCTGCCCATTGTCATCGCTTCGACCTGATCATGCGTCACATATACCGTCGTGACGCCAAGCTGCTTATGCAGCTTGATCAGCTCGGTCCGCATCTGCACCCTCAGCTTCGCATCGAGATTGGAGAGCGGCTCATCCATCAGGAACACCTGCGGGCTGCGCACAATCGCCCGGCCAAGCGCGACGCGCTGGCGTTGGCCGCCGGACAGCTCCTTCGGCTTGCGCCCGAGAAAATTTTCGATTTCAAGCGTACGCGCCGCTTTCTTGACCGCCAGATCGATCTCATGCTTGGGCAGCTTGCGCATGCGCAGACTGAACGCGATATTCTCATAAACATTCATATTCGGATACAGCGCATAGTTCTGGAACACCATCGCAATATCGCGATCCTTTGACGGCAAATGATTGACCAGCCTGTCCCCGATAAAGATTTCGCCCGAGGATATGTCCTCAAGTCCCGCGATCATTCTTAATGTCGTCGACTTCCCGCATCCAGACGGACCGACCATAACGAGAAATTCCCCGTCCTTGATCTCCAGATTAAAATCCTTTACGGCATATAATTTGTCCTTGCCGTAGCGTTTCTCCACATGGTTCAGCACAATGCAGCCCACTGCTCGCACACCTCCGTTTTTTCTTGCTTCGTACCCATCCGCCCTATATAGGAATGCAGCCCGGTAATGAGAACGGTTTCAAAACTATCATTATGTGTTCTCATTATATATGGGCCGCCTGCGCGAATTATAGGCGATGCTTGCCCATTCTATAGGTGAATCGCGCTTTGCAAGGGATGTTAATCGATTTTCGGTTCCTGGTAGTTCTGCCGGTACTGCCTCGGCGTAACCCCGGTTTTTTTACGGAACAACGCATGGAAAAACTTCATATCCAGATATCCGACCAGATTGGCCGTTTCGTGAATGGAGATATCGGTGGATTCCAGCAGATCGCAGCATTTCTGAATCCGGATATTCTGCAAATACTGGATGAACGTCAGCTCCGTCGACTTTTTGAACAGCCGCTGAAAATGGCTCACGCTCATATAGAAATGGTCCGCAACATGCTGGGCTGTAATATTCTTGGAGTAATTATTCTTGATATAATGCAGGACATCCTCAAGCTTGTTGCTCGGAGAAGGCGTGAAATCCCGCTCCATCTCCAGACGCTGCAGCAGCATCAGCATCTGGATGAGCGAGGTGGTCAATATGATTTCACAGCCCTGGTTCCGTTTCAAATACTCCCAGTGCATATTATGGAACATGCCCTGCAGCGTATTGTGCTTGTCGTGGAACTGCAGCCATCTTCCCTTGCGCTCATGGGGGTAATAGATCATGCGGAGCATCTCTGAATCCTCGGCGAAATAATGCCTCCAGTTCTCAATCGCTCTATTGCGGAAAATACAGTTATACACGACGAGCACTTTGTCGCGCTCCGGAGAGGATGGACGGAATACATGGGAGGTGCCAATCGGGATTAGAAACAAATCCCCCTGCTTGACGGGCAGCACTTGATCCTCAATATAATGGAAGCCGCATCCTTCTCCGACGATGCAGATCTCGACAAAATCATGCGTGTGCTGGCAGAGGGAGAACGACTCCTGTTGACGGTTCACGAATATATCGATGTCGAGGTCAAAGAACCGTTCGCCCCTGAGCTCCTTCACTCTTCCATTCACCTTGCTCGCCCCTTTTCGCTTACGATCGGATTTCCCGTAAAGGCAGTTCGAACCGGCTAAGCCGGCCGCTTGAGAAAACAAGCTTGCCATTAACAAACAAACGGTATCCTTCTTCGATATCTGCCGCATCCGGCGCGCTTCCGGGCTTACGGTACGTAATCCGGATTTCCGCCCCTGCGGCCCGGACCCGCTCCAGACAGAAATAATCCAGCCCCGTATCGATTGGATCCAGAACGAGCCGGTCGCTCTCTACGGACAATCCGGCCACATGCGTGATCAGCAGATCAATATAAAAGGAATGATTGTATTCCTGCTCGTCGCTGAGCGGCTCGCCGGTGGCACTGTTGTAATGCTCGACAAGCCCGGGCTGGCTCAAGTCCCGGTTGAAGAAATGCAGGAATGAATATTCGCGCAAATAATGGGCGAACTGGCGGTCAAACAGGTGATCGCGCCGTTTGCTCTCCTTCGCCAGCGCATCAAGGACGATGGAATTGGTATACGGCCATGTCGGCCCGTCCCATACGCAGCCGTTGCGGCCTTTGACAAAATGGCCCATCCAGCCGCCGTCCTTCGAATAGGCCGGGCAATCGGCGGATACGGACGGAAACGGGCAGCCCGTATCGAACTCGCCCCGCTCGAACAAATGACCGATCAGCGCGTCATGATCAGTGTCTATGATTTGCGCCCATGCCGGATAGAAGCCGACGATATTTTTGACCAGCGCCTTCTCGTCGGTTTCGTGATGAAGGTCGTAGAAGAAAGCGCTCTCTTCATCCCACATTTTTAACAGAATATCGCTTTTGATCGCCTCTGCCCGCCTATGGAATTCCTCCGCTTCGGGGTCCTCAAGCTCTTCGCACAGCCTGGCTACCGCAAGCGTATTCAAATAATGGTATACCGTCCGGTCCACTCTCTTCACATGCGTATAGGTTGCCGGATCCTTGGGGTTTCTCGGGAATTGGTGGAAGTACCAGTAGCTCGGCTGATATTCTTTTCCCGTCCTGGTGTGGCGGTATTCAATCATCAATTCGTCGCGGTCATTCCCGTGCGCCCGGCTCCAGGCCGGCAGCTGCGCCTTCAGGGACGGCAGCAGCGCCGCCATGGCCTCCCGGTTCCGGTGCACCAGATAGAGCTGATAGGCGGCCCAGCAGGAGAAATTGGCAAAGGCGTGCATGACGGTGTCGACGGTCATACAACAGAACATCCCGTCCTCGTTCGGATTTTCCTTCATATTATTGAAGGGGCCTTCACTGTAAGTGGAGTCGTGGTACCAGCGGGCATCCATCACGTGCAAGGGGACGGATAAATTGATTAGCTTGCAGAATTCCCAGCCCCCTTTGCTGAATGGGGATTTGCTTTTCTTGTGGGATCTGCCTTCATAGAACAACGGGGATTGCAGATTCCCGTACTTGGGTTCGGCCAAATTATGACGGAGCAGAAACCAGCGGTAAGCCCAGGTTCTGTTCAGCAGCTCATCGCTGCAGCTGAAGGCCGGCGCCCGGTCGAACCACTGGCTGTAAGCCTGTATATAATCGGAGAAGGCCTGCTCGACTGGCCGGTCGAGGGCATAGGCGCCAGCCCTCCGCTTGAGCAGCTCGGGCTCATCCTGCCCGTGGATGCCGAGGGCGGCCGCGATTGCGAAGGTTCTCGTCTCTCCCGGCTTCAGCCGGAGCTCGGTTAACAGCTTCGCATCGCTAAGTGTCAACGCCGCGTCGATATCGAAGCTTAGGTGCGGTACATGAAATGTGCCGTAAAGCCCGCCCTCTGGCGTTGTATGGAAGAGGTCACCATACGTGGAGAGGCGCAGAACAAGCTCCTCGGTATCCTTGTTGGTCCAGGTCTGAAAGGATACGGCACAGTCGTCCCATGAAATAAATTTCCGTTCTTGCAGCGAGAAGCGGACACCTTCGTATTCCATCCGCATATGGCTCGGATACCAGCGGGCGCGGCAGGGCTCGTAATTGTCGGCAGCGTCTGCCGATACGGAGTACAGCAAAGGAATATTGATCTTGTGAATAAAATCAAACCGGCCGCTAAAGCCGGGCCGGGGCTCCAAATAATCGGCCCATAAACGGGCTCCCGTCGAACCGAGCAATAAAGACCCGGGAAGCGTGCGGAGCGATTTGCTGACGCCGCCCAATTGCTCGTCCAAGCCGCTTGCGTTCATGAAGAATCCCCCATTTCACATTTTACAATGTCGTACATATCTTCAAAATCAGTATATATCACTTGCTTCCCTCTTCATTGGTGGATTCTGCTCGAACTATGGGGGAATCCTGCTTTTCATGGCGGATATTCGCCCCGATTCTGTCCCTATTCGCCCTATATCACATGTGAAATACCCCTGCCGGATGCCGGCAAGGGTATGATGGCCTTTCCTTAACTTACTGGACGGATATGAAGGTTGAATACGTTTTGCCGTCAGGCGTAATGGCTGTCAGCGTGAAGTCTTCCACATTATTGTCAATCGGGTTGCCGCTGCCTGGCTGGTAGACAATCCGGCCGCCGCCGTCGATGTAGAGAATATCCTTCATGGCCGGAGCGGTATTCGGCCTGAAGTGGATGTCGCCAATCAAATAGACAATGCCGAAAATATCGTTGTAGCGCGCCAGTTTGTCATTGTCGAAGCTGTCTCCGAATTGGTCCTTGACCGTGATCTTCTTCATCAAATTCGCGTTCCAGGGCAGCAGACCGTTCAGCTGCGCGCTGTCGACGACATTCGCCGACTTGTCCACCTTCACTTCCTGGATCGCCGGGCGTTCATATTTGACTTCCACTTCCTTGCTCAGCGTCCTCGCCCCTGTCGGCGAATCGAAAATGACGGTGACTGTCGATTTGCCGGCATTCAGGCCGATGATCCGGTTCACATCGTCGTCTCCGATCATATCGGGATTGGCCGATCCGATGCTTCTGACGATATTGGACGGCAGAGTCACCTCGCGTCCCAGCTCATCCTTGGCGCTGATTTCGATTTCTCTGGCAAATACGTCTTTATTTTCAAACAGGTAGGTGGCATCGGTAACGCTCCTGATCACCCCATGCTCGTAATAATATCTGCCTGCCGCAAACAATGCGTCATCCAGATCCATTTCATACGTTAACGCCTGGCTGCCGCCGAATACCTCGGCAACCGACGAAGCTGCGGCCAAGGTGCCGATAACCGCTCCGCCGGCGTCAACCCGCACCAATGAGGCCTTCAGCCGGTAGGTCCCCATCTTGAGAGGGTCTGCAACGAAGGTGACGCCTTTGCCCGAGCTGTCATTGATTTCACGGCGGATTGCCGGAGCAGCTTCGGTCAGAACGGCAGCGCCCTTGGTCGTAATCGCGCCGGACTCACCGCTGACCCGCTCCAGCTTGTAATCGACTTTGTAATCGGGGAGCGTCGTATTTAATTGGTCTCCGTACTGGTCGAGAATCTTGAATTTGACCTGGTGCTCGGTACCGGGAAAGAGCAGATTATTGCTGTCTCCGTCAAGCTCGACCGAAGCCGGCGTCCTCTCCCTCGCCTGCTCAATATTGAGGTTGAACGTCTCCATTTTGGAGGAATACGGCAATAGAATGGAAATAAAAGCAGGTCCATAGTTCATGACGCGGGCAATCCGGATTTTCCCCCTGTCGGAGCCGGTCGCCTGCACGGCCGTCTGGCGAACCGCATTGGGCGTCACGCTGTAATCGGTCCGCGTCGACGGATCGGACTCCAGCACCAGCTGATTCGAACCGGTTACCTGGAGCCGGCCGGTTGTCTCGGCATTGACGATATCCTCGGGAGACAATTCCTTGCCTTCCGCATCCTTGACGATAATCGGGATATATTCGTCTTCGTCACCGATCGTCAGAGTGTCGGAATAATCGAATTCGACCGAAGCCGGTATTTTGGAGAGCACGACTTTCAGGGTAACGGACGCAGGCTCGCCATAGATCCGGGAGAGCAGCATCAGGTTTACTTGCTTGTCGACCTTCACGTCGGGAGAAACCTCAAGCGACAGATCGACATAACCGTCATCGTCATAATCGAAAAACTTGTCCAGCGACGGTTTGTCGTTGAAAATTCCCGGTTCCGAGAACACCGTATCGATGCCTCTTTCTCCGCCCAGAAGCTCGGGATCGGTTACGCGGAAGCCGTACTGATCATAGGCGGCAAATAACAGATAAGCTCGGCCGCCGGGCTTGAGCGCGGTATCCGCTCCAAAAAACTTAAGATCGCCTGCTTCCACCTTTGAAACGACAGGCAGGTCCCCGACGGTGAAGACTTTGGTGACAGGCTTCAGAGAGGTGTCCGTTAACGGCTTCCGGAACAGAATAATCGAGATCCCTGCACCTTTGGGCAATCGGCTTACATCCAGCTGAAAAGCCTGTTTGCCCGGCAGCTGAACCGCATTCACGTCCGCTCCGGTCGCCTCGATTTCAAAATCGCCGGCCGTCCAATCGGATGTCTCGCCGTATTGGTTCGCCGCTTTGAAATCGACGATCACCTTGGAGCGCGGCAATATATCGGAAGGAGCGGCAAATGCCAGTGTTTCCAGCCGTTCGTCCTCCGCGTCGAATTCCGCTTCCGCCCGGTCAACGGTTCCTTCGTCCAGGCCGGACAGCTTAACTTGATATTTCCCGTGAGCCAGCTTATCGTCCAACGTAATGGTCGCGGACATGTTGTCTTCCTCCCACTCGGTTTCCCCGGAAACCTCATCTCCGCCAGCAGATGCGGTCAGCTTCGCCTTTTCGGTATCGACCTCCTGGCTGAGCTTGACGGCTACCTTCCTGGCACCGGAAGCCTTCGCTTCCAGAATGGATACTTTGCCCGCCTCCTGAATGCTTGCAAGGAACAAATTCCGCGCCTCGTAAGCGGCCAACGCCAGTTCATAGCGGGTAACGGGCGATGTACCCTCGAATGTGCCGCTGTCACTGGCGGGAAGCAAATTCTTCTCCAGCGCAAATGTGGCATACGTTCGCGCCCATGGACTGACTGTAGCGTCATCGGACGGATCGGCCTCCCTGGCCTCGGCTTCCATGCCGAGTCCCCGGATCAGAAACGCCGCAAGCTCCTGCCGGCTGACCTTGCCGGACGGGTTGTAGCGTGTGGTATCCGAGCCGTAGCCGTTGGTCAGCTCCGCTATTTTGAGGGCTTCAATATAGGGCAGAGCGTACCCATTGGCTTTATCGTCCGCTTTGACATCGGAGAAGCTGGAGATTGCCAGCTTATCGTCAACAGGCAAAGCGAATATAAGGGCCGCCACTTTTGCGAATTGCGCGCGGGTCATGTTGAGGTCCAATCCGAACAGGCCGTCGGATATCCCTTTGAATACACCCGCTTCGATCAGCGTGCCGAACTTCTCCTTAACATCCGCGGGAAGATCCTTTAAATCCGTAAAACGGTCTGCCGCGTTCTCCGCCGCACCCGTTTCCGGGCTTACGGCAGGCGCCTCTTCCTCTACCGCACTTGGTTCCGGGCTTACGGCAGGCGCCTCCTCCTCTGGCGTGTCCTCTTCCGCCGCTGCGGGCGAAGCAAATACGGATAACAAAAGCATGATAGCCAGAAGCCATTTGATACTTCTCATCGATTTCTACATCCTCTCAGGCAAAATATCTTCAGATAAGCGCTTACAAAAACCTATTTTTAAGAATCCCCCCTCAGGTACTGCAGGCCTCTTGAATTCCGCGCTGCTGCAGAATCTTGCATTGTAATGAATATAGGATAAATTGTATATGTCCCGTTCCGCGGCATTATAGGCTGACTCCATCGTTATTATAGGCTTTTTCACTCTCCCGCCGCTGCTGGCATTCTCTCATTTTGCCGGCTGGCGGGAGGAACGGATACATGATGGGATACGCCTATAATTTGAACAAATACCCCATTGCCGGCAATTTCCATTGTAGATATGTTTAATAGACTTCCACTGCCGTCCTTCGCCTTTTCAGGATATCGCGCAGCTGGTTGAACATGAATTCATGTCAGGGGGTGATCGTGATGAAGCTTTATTTTTGTAAGCGCTGACATATTCCGTCTATCAATCTATGACTCCGCTGGCGGTTGCCCGATGAGGAATCTTCCCGATGCATACAAACATTTTGGAGGTCTGAACGGATCATGAAAAAAATTATCAGTATCGCGCTCTTGACGGTTATGACGATAATGGGGGCGGCGGCTTGTACCGAAGAAAACGGCGCGGAAGTAAACAAAGCAAACATCGTAAACGAGGTATCTCAAGAAACGGCGGAAACATCCGCTAATGAGCTGACTATCTTTACGGCATGGCCTGCATTCTATGTCAACGAGGACATATACGAGAAACAGGTCGGCCAATATATCAAAGCCAAATTCCCCGATGTTACGTTCAAGCATATTGCCTGGAACGATGGTACGAGGTATGAGGATTTGATCGCCAAGGGCACGATACCCGACATTGTATTCGATGAGGTCGGCCGCAATACGTACAGGCAAATCCGCAGATTTAAGATGGAATACGATATGACCGATCTGGTCAAAAAATACAACTTCGACACCGGCACATTGAACCCGGCGGATTTTCAGCATTCCGTCAATACATCGGACGGCAAATTGTACTCGCTTCCGTTCAATTCAAACGACTGGGTGCTCGTATATAACAAGGATATTTTCGACCAGTTCGGCCTGGACTACCCCAAGGACGGGATGACATGGGATGAAGCCTATGAAATGACCAAAAAGCTTACCCGTCAGGTCGGTGATATCACCTATAAAGGCTTTCAGATGAACCCCGCCCACTATATGAGATTCAATCAGCTCTCAGAGCCCGCGCTTAATCCCAATGAAGACAAATCTTCCATGGTCTCGGACAATTGGTTGAGGATTTTAAGCAATATCAGGGCGTTCTACGAAATTCCCGGCAATCAGCTGGTGAAAACGAATGAATTCGTTACGGGGAAAATTGCGATGATTGTAGATTCACTGGAGAACGTCAATAAATTGCTCGACGAGAACAAGGATTTGAACTTTGACATCTCATCGGTTCCCGTATTTCCCGATGCGCCGAAGTCCAAATTCCAGCCCGATACGAACGGCATGTTTATTACGAATCAGTCCGCCGACAAGGATCTGGCGTTCCAGGTCATCCAATACCTGCTGTCGCCGGAGTATCAAACCGAATTGTCCAGGCAGGGTGTCATCTCGCCGCTTGCCGATCCGGCTGTTCAGGAGGCATACGGAAAGGACGTGCCCGGTTGGGAAGGCAAGCATCTTCAATCGATTTTCTATTTGGGCGGTGCTATGCCGCCTGCCCGCAAGCCGAACCTGACCTATATCTATGCCAATACGGATATGGTTTGGAAGCTCATTTCAACGGAATCCAAGGACAATCAGACTGCGCTGAGGATGGCTGACGAGGCCATGAACAAAGCAATCGAGGAGACGATAGTGATCCATAAGGAAGGCGGGATCAGCCCGCATGAGTAATGGGTAAACAGGTTGGCATTCCCCGATAGGGAGCGTACGAATAACGAGGTTAGCCGGCATCATCCGGTTAACCTCGTTTTGTTTCTGCATAAATTTCATGCGGCGGCAAATAATACCAATGACGTCCAGACGATCACAATGATCGGGGGAACAATTAAACCATGATTTCACAAAAGCAGCTGGTGTCTCTGCTGGTATTAATCATTTGCTTCAACAACTTCGGTGTTTTCAAAATGATGACAATGATCCATGGACAGCGGGATGCCTGGATTGGCGTACTCCTGTCGTCAATACCCGCCTTGATTTGGGCTTTCGTACTGGCCTGGATAAGCCATCGCATGTCCTCGAACACGATTCAAGATTGGCTGAAACAACGTGCGGGCTCATTCATAGCCATGCTGGTTACAGCGGTTCTGATGATCATTCTGCTGCTAAATTTGTATGTCAACATGACAGATCTGGTACATTGGGTTAACATCTGGTTTTTGCCCATTACACCAAATTTCATTGTTGTACTCATCCTAAGTGTTCCGGTATTGCTGGGCAGTTTGCTTGGGCTGCGTACTTTAGCCATTGCTACGGGCGTGTTGCTCCCGATCGTGGTCATCCTCTTTGTGGTTCTGCTCTTCGGAATATTCAAATTCCTTCATTTTGATGAATTGGTTCCACTCCTGGAGGGGGGATGGACACCGGTAAGAGGATCAATATATTCCTCATTAGTAAGCATGTCAGATTGGTTTATCCTGATCGTCCTTACTCCCTTCGTGAATACCAAATCCAAAATCAATTTTAAAACCGTTTATGTTCTTCTTATTGTCCATGTCATTACGCTTGTTGTTCCAATCGTAATTTCTCTCAGCGCATTTGGGATTATTGAGTCGATTCAGCAGCGTACCCCCATTTTCGAGCAATGGAGACTGGCAACCTTGGGAATGAATTTCTCGCATATCGATTCATTCTCCATCATTTATTTTTTTTCAGTCAGTCTCATCAGACAATCTCTTTTGTTATTTGCCGTCTGTTCGCTGATGCCTAGAAAAACAATGAGTCCTTCTATTGGAGGAATGGTAGTCATCTGGCTGGCCATCACATGTGTATGCGTGATGTCTACCGATGATTTGAATTTTATTCAGCTTTCCGTTCGTTGGCATGATCTTGCAATGGGCTTGGGATTCGGCGCTGCTGCATTGGTATTCTTTCTTTTAAGCTTCCGGAGAATGAGGGTGAAACCAAGTGCCGAATAAAATTCAAATCACAGAAGAAGCAGCCCGTTCTTTTTTTGCTCAATGTGAGGACGTTACTGTTAAAAAAGCTGCGATAACAGACCATCCCGCTGGGGGCCCGTTCATTATGTACTGCGACGGGTTGATCGACGATAAACAGATCAATGAGGTGGTTCTGCCGCTGCTGCACACATTGTCTGAAAATCGGGAAGAAAAAATCCCGGTATGGATGAATGCGGAGATACTGGATGACACAATCTCCTTCACCCGGATAGCGGAAGATATCTTTGCAGGCCATTTTGTGATCGTATTCCCTGACTCCGATCCTTTTGCTCTATCCGTTGATATCGCTATGCGCCCGGAAAGATCAACCGAGGAATCGAATACGGAATCTTCGGTCAAGGGCCCCCGGGACGGATTTACGGAGCAGCTCGGCACAAATGTCGCTTTGATCCGCAAACGGCTGCGCTCCCCCAAGCTGGCCTATAAACGCTATGTCATCGGTACGAGAAGCAAAACGGAAGTAGGACTTTTGTATTTTCATGATTTGGTATCACCTGAGATCATTGCAGAGGCGCAGCGAAGGCTGCTTTCGATACATACCGAAGGTCTGATTGGCTGCAACCAACTGGAAGAAGCGCTGTCAGAGTCTCCTTATCATTTAATCCCGCTGGTCAATTATATCGGCAGACCCGATTTTGCGGCTGACAGTTTGTTAAACGGAAGATTTGTCGTATTGATGGATGGGTCGCCTATGGCCATTATAGCCCCAATCAATATAGCAACCTTGTTAAAGTCGCCAGAGGATGAAACTGTATCGTTCTATTTCGCCGCATTTCAGCGCATTATCCGCTACAGCGGACTGGTAGTTTCGTTGTTTTTGCCAAGCTTGTTTATTGCATTAACGGACTATAACATCGAACAAATCCCACTCTCCTTTCTGGCCACCATAGCCATTTCCCGGATCGGAATCCCGTTTTCCACGCCGTTCGAAGCTTTTCTGATGGTTGGCATGTTTCAACTGTTCAGAGAAGCCGGTGTTCGGCTGCCAAAGGCTGTAGGCGGTACTGTGACGGTGGTGGGCGGTCTTATCGTAGGGGATGCGGCGGTTCGCTCAGGATTAACTTCTCCGACCATGATCGTCGTGATCGCGACAACCACGATCGCTGCGTATACGTTGGTTAACCAAACATTGGCCGGTTTCGTTGCCATTCTCCGGATACTGCTGATGATTCTTTCATCGCTATTTGGAATGGTGGGATTTTATCTGGGGTTTTATTTAATCATCATTTATGCATCCTGGTGCAAATCATACGGTATGCCGATTCTTTCCCCTGTCTCTCCTTTAAAATCCCGGGATATCCTCCCAGGGCTCCTTAAGAAACCATGGAGCAGGAAGAGGAAGCCGCAGGATGTGCAAGCCTATGTACCTGAAGGAGGCGGCGAGACTTGAAGTGGAAATGTAAAATGGCTGTTTGCATCCTTGTACTGGTGTTATCGACAGGCTGCTGGGATTCGAAAATCGTTCAAAATTACATGTATATCTCGGCTCTCGGAATTGATTACAAGGATAAGGAATATACCGTTTACTTTCAGTTCATGGATCTTGCCGGGATTTCAAAATCGGAAAGCGGCAGTTCAAGCCAACCCAAAAACACCACATGGATTGGAAAAGCAGCGGGTCCGACCCTCAACATGGCTTTTTATAATATGATTAAACTATCACAGCAGCCTATTCTCTGGAGCCACATCAAAATGATGGTTTTCACGCCAGCTGCCTTGGAAATTGGAATAATGCCTCTGACTAAGGGAGTAACCGGCCAAAGAGATTTACGTTATACTTCCCAGCTTTACGGTACACAAAGCAATCTGGAGGAATTGTTTTCTATTTCCACAAATTCCAATACAACCCTGATCAATTCCTTGCTCATGAGACCTGGACAGGTTTTGAAGCAGTATTCCTATTTCAAGCCTGTGAACCTGCAGGACTTCCTGTTGAATGCGAATAAAAATTACGCCACCTTTGCCATACCGGTTGTTGCTATCAAGGAAGGAACCTGGTCCAAATCGGAGTCCGGCAAGGATCAATCTACCCCCGTAATTGACGGCGTCATGATGCTGCGCGGAGAAAAATATAGAGGTTCTTTTGACGGTGCGACGGTAACCGGCATGCGCTGGTTGAACACAAAAGCAGTCTTCGATCCCCTGCTGCTAAAGAAGGGCGAACGGAATGTCGCTATCCTTCAGATGGAGCGACCGGAAGTAAAAATCCAATTTGCCAACCTGGATAAGAACCCGGTCTTCAGTCTGCATCTAATATTTTCGGCGACAGTAGTCGAAACGTTAAGCAGAGACAGTGAAGGCGAATTCAAACCACTCGCTGAGCAGCAAATCAAAGCAGATATTTTGGAGACATACAAGTCGACAATCGCTAAAGATGTGGATTTGTTTAACGTGGAGGAGATTTTTCACCGAAAACATCCGAAGCAATGGAAGGAATGGTTCCAGAGCAACCATTTCACATGGAACAAGGATTCCCTGACATCGGTAAACGTGAAGATCAAAATGAAGAATGCCGGCACGAATTATTTGGGAGAATAAGTACCTGCACCGCAATAAACAAAAACAGGACGAAGCGGCGCCAGTGCCCTGCTTCGTCCTGTTTCTTGTTTGTTCAAGCCGTTCAATACTGAAACGATCCTGTTCCGCTGGTCACGCAGCGGATTTATGGTCCATAGGCCGTCTACTGCTTCCGGTCAGGCAGCTGGATGACGTAGCTGTCGGACATATTCAGCAGCTTGAGCGCCCGGTCAAATTGATCCCGGGTAGCTTTGGAGGCGGGATCTCCGAGCCCGGGAACCGGATAATTGGAGCCATCCTCGAACCCTTCGCCCGGCAGGAAGATCGACTGGTCGTTGATCAGCGAGCCGGAGGGCAGGTAATAGCGCTGAGGCAGCAGATTGGTAGTCTGGTTCAGCAGATCCTGCCCAAAATGAATATGATTCTGCAGCGGCGCGCCGGTCAGATTTGCTACCGTCGGCAGAATATCCGATTGCGCCCCTGTCTGATTGAATATCTCCGGCTTTGTGACGCCAGGAGAGGCGATAATAAGCGGAATGTTCATCATATCGGCATAGCTGTACTCATGGCCGTAAATTTCCTCCATCAGATCCATGTCGTCATGATGGAGCGAGTACATGGGAAGGCCCATATGATCGCCGTACACGACGAGAACGCTGTTGTCCCAGACGCCGCGTTTTTTCAAATCGTCAATGAACAGGCCCACCGCGTAGTCGGCATAATTTTGCGCGCGGATATAATCGCCGACGAGTGTGCCCTCATATCGTTCGGGCAGCGTCATTTTGTATTTCCGTTCCGGAATGGTAAAAGGATGATGCGCCGTCATCGAGATGACCTGCGAGTAAAATGGCTTGCCGCTGTCGTTCATCCGCTCCAGCTCCTCGGCCGTCTTCGAGTACAGCACCTCGTCCGATGAGCCAAAGAAAATGGTATCGTCAGTTCCGAAAAAGCTCTGGTCGTAATAATGCTCGAAGCCAAGCGCCTTGTACAGGTTGTTGCGGTTCCAGAATTCGATGACATCCGTATGGAAGGTCGCCGTCTGGTAGCCCTGCGAGGCCATAAGCTTCGGCAGGCTCGGCAGCTCCTTGTTCGCGTACATCATCGTAGCCGGCCCCTGCGGCGGGATGTAGAAGGAAGTGTTCACGACGAACTCGGCGTCTGACGTGTTGCCCTCCCCCACCTGCTGGAAGAAATGCGGAAAGTAAAAGTTGTCATGGGCCAGCTTGTTCAGATTCGGCGTTATTTCCTGCCCGTCGATCTTGAGATCGATCAGGAAGTTCTGGAACGATTCCAGCTGCAGAATAATAAGATTTTTACCCTTAGCGGCGTTCCAGTACTGCGGGACAGCAGGCTCCTGCACATTCTTGAGCCTGTCGATGGCGTCCTGCGTAATCTCCTGCGGATCGATGATTTCTTCATTATTCTTGGCGAACAGCGAGTACACCTCATAATTCAGAATACCCATGTCCTCGGCTTTGACGATTTCATTCATGCTGGCGCGGTTTGGGTAGATGCTGAAGAAGCAGAGAACCAGAGACACCACGAACAGAACCGTAGCCGCCTTCCGGTTCACGCCGCGCGTCGCAATCCGCTTCCATATTTGCGCTGTCTTTTTGCGGAACAAGACGAAGCCAAGGACGATAATATCCAGAAAGATAAGCAGATAATAAGGATCAAGAAGCGAGAAAGAGCTGTTCTTCACCGCCGTGACTTGATTAACCTGCTCCAGGGCATGATAGGTAACGATAACGCCATAATATTTGTAATACATAATAACCGCGAAAATAATCGCTGTCACGAACAGGTTGGCCGTCATATACAGCCCGAGCTTGCGCTTGACGGCGAACATCTCGATCACGCAGAACAAGAGCCAGAAGAAGGGCAGCTCGGTCACCAGCATCTTCCACGAAAGACCCCCGTCGAAAATCGAAAAATAGGCAATCGCGCTTTTTAACAGCAGAATAATTGTAAAAAAAATGAACGGTCTTACGCGCAGAAGGCGCGCAGGATTGAAAAAAGACACAGAATACTACCTTCCTTTCAGTCGCCCTATGATGGCAGCATAAAAAATAAATAGGACCTGAGCAGTCTATTAATAGAATCCATTATGATCCTTCTGATAGAGGATGTCAAAGTGAACAAACTCCACATTTGTCTGCATCTGCATAATATCCGCCTGCCGGCAAATAATATCAATATGCGAGAGAACCGATCCATAGAGGGGGCCAGAAAAGCATGAATCATAAAGATTTTGTGAGCCCTTCTCAAATGGCCTTGCTGCTGCTTGCCTTTACCCTTGGCTCCTCCATCGTCTTTATTCCAAATCCGGTCATCCATGCTGCCAGCAATAGTGCCTGGATCTCTGTCGTCATCTCCGGAACAGCTGGCATTCCCGGACTTCTCAGCGTCCTTTATCTGTACCGGATCTATCCGGACAAATCCTCCATCCAATATCTGGGGGACATCTTCGGCAAATGGATCGGTACGGTCTTTGCCGTGCTGATGCTCCTTGCAATCGTACGAATGACCGCCAATATTGTCATAGGAGTAGGCGCTTTCTTTACTACCACCATGATGCTGGGAACTCCTTTGTATGAGTTTCATGTCCTCATTCTTCTTGTTGCCGCTCTCACGGCACTGGCCGGAATCGAAGTGACTGCCCGGTTATTCAATCTGTTCCTCCTGGTAATGCTGGCTACAATCATCCTCATTTTGCTTTTTGGCATGGGGAACTACCATCCGGCTAATTTGCTTCCTCAGTTCACGGGCGGCATATCGCCTATTTTGCATGGCGCAATCATCAATTTCGGTTTTCCCTATTCAGAGATTTTCACATTTTCCATACTGCTTTATTTTGTGCGTCCTGCCAGGAATGAACCGCTTGGCAGACTTCTGTTTTCCGTATACGCCCTTAACATGTTGATCTTTATCCTGGTCGTCTTATGCGCTACTATGACGTTTGGAAGCGGGGCAGGCCATCGTAATTTCACCTTGTACGTGATGGCACGCGTGACTCATATTTCCGGATTTGTCGAAAGGAGCGACGCGATTGCCGGTATTACGCTGATTGCAGGATCCTATATCAAAGCAACAATCGCTTTAATCTCGCTCAGCTCGGGGATCGCTCATCTTCTGAAGCTGAAGGACAGCAGGTCCGTCATCCTTCCCCTGGTACTGCTGTTGCTATTTATGTCACTGACCACGTACTCGACTCAAATGGAATCCAGTATAACCTGGTATCTCATCGTGCCTGCTATCAATATGTGCGCTACAATCCCCATTATTCTGGCGGCGGTTACCACCATGATCAAGCGCGGCTTCAGGAAGAAGGGCACATTGTGACGGTGATGAAGCCTGCGTCGGATCCGGGGCCTGGATTCAGAAGCTGGCGCTGTCCTAAGAGGCTACCGCTTTCAGGGGCTGGCCGACGGGAAAACGGATCTGACCGCATCCAGCTGCAAAGCAAAAACAGGACAAAGCTGCGGCAATCGCCCTGCTCTGTCCTGTTTCTGGTCTTATCTAATTCACGATCAATTTCATAGTGATGCCCTGTTTCATATGAAAGACCGGTTTGATCCTCATTCATGTGGCTTTATCAGCCTCGCGTTGGGCTTTGCAGATGGGACTTACCGCTTCAGGATCCTGCTTTGCCTTCAAAAACGACTTCGCTCAGCGGCCTGCGGCCATTAGGAACTTCCCTAAGCCGGACCGCTTCCGGCAATTCGTTTTTGTCGCCCTGATAGCCAATGGCTATTACGGCATGCAGCTCGTAGTTGTCCGGGATCTGTAATGCTTCCCGCGCCGCCTGACGGTCAAAACCGCCAATCGCATGAGTGGACAATCCCTTCAGGGTCGCCTGCAGCGCCAAATATCCCCAGGCGGTTCCGCTGTCGAAGGCATGAGGTCCATTGGGATCGCCATTTTCACGCAGCGTATCGGAGGCAATGACAACAAGCACAGGCGCACTGGACGCCCAAGTTCTGTTGAAATCGGTAAGGAAGCCATGGAACACTCGCAGATGCTCCTCCGTCTTCGCCACAATGAAGCGCCATGGCTGGTCATTGTAGGAGGACGGCGCCCAGTGTGCCGCTTCGAGCAGGGTGTTCAGATCCTCGTCGGATACTTGTCGATCGGAAAAAGCACGAGGAGACCAGCGGTTCAAGAACAAAGGGGCGATCTCATGTTCCGATTTCCGGTTTGCTTGAACCTCCTCGGTAAGCGAGTCGACGATTTGATAGTTGCTCATTGCTTAAACACACCTTTCCAATGGGATTTTGTCTAATTACATTTGTATTTTATCACATGTAGGAGCGGGAGAAGGCTTAAAGTTGGTACGAATAATAATCTTGCGCATGTACCGCCTTGAATCCCACAGATTCATATAATCCCAGAGCATGGTTGTTTTTCGTTTCAACCTCCAGATGTACCGAATGACCGGTTGAACGTTGATCCTGTATGACCCGGCGCAGCACTGCTCTGCCTATCCCCTTGCCCCTCTGATCAGGCAAAATGGAAAATCCATAGATCCACGCCTGCCCATCTTTCCGGCTCACACGAATTTTCCCTACTGTCTTATCGTTCACCTCAATCATAAACATATCGGTCTCTTCGTCGCCCTCAACCCTGCTTTCCATAGCTCGGGCATCTGCTTCGTCAATTCCGAACCCTGTGACCGATAAATGCACACGCATGTCAAAATCCTCTGCTGCCGCATGCCTGAGAGCAACCCCCTCAGCGGCATCCAGCGGCCTTTCCTGCCACTCCATTTGATGTTCGGAAAACGCATAAACAGCGCCTTGTTTCTTTAAAAAGGCTTTTGCCGTATCCGACCCTGCAGGAGCATTCAACAATATTTTTTTGTATCCGTTATGCCTGGCTGTTTCCATTCCCTGCCGGAACAATTGCTGGAGATATCCCTTCCGTCGTTCACCAGGCTTTACCATACCGCATACTTCAACTGTGGAACCAAAAGGGTACAAGCCTAGAAACGCCGCGAGTTTGCCATTCTCATAATGAATAAAGTCAAGCTGATCCCCTTCCCGATTTCTCAGCATTCCCCAATTAAGTTTGAGCTGCAACTGATCATGCGTTTCACATTCGTGCTGCAGTTGTTCAATATCTTGCAATTGCTTTGTCGTTAACATTGTATTCTCCTTGTTTATGAATTTTAAATAAGGACTGGTTCATTTACTCATTCCACTGGCCTTCCAGCTAAATTAATACAAGTTACTTGAATAAGCAAGAGGAGCGAATGAAAACATGATTTAATATTCGATTTTTCAAGGATACAGAAGTAATGAAAAATTCATATGCTGCCGGGAAAAGCCTGGAAGTCAGATATACTCAAAAAAGCATTAACCCAATTTATATAGGCTAGTGTCGCTGGGCATTCGCTGAGCATAAGATATCCCATTAGAAAATTCGATTACTGGAGGAAATGATATGTCTTTTAATTCATTTGATCATCCTGCGAACTTTTGGTGGAACCGCAGCATCCTTGGCGGCATTCTCGGCGGCGGCTTCCCGGGCGGCATTCTCGGTGGCGGGTTCCCGGGAGGCTTCCCCGGCGGCGGCTTCCCAGGGCATGGATTCCCCGGCGGCGGATTCCCCGGCGGCGGATTCCCCGGCGGCGGATTTCCCGGTGGCGGCTTCCCGGGGCATGGATTCCCCGGTGGTGGCTTCCCCGGCGGCGGATTCCCGGGCGGTGGCTTTCCCGGCGGCGGATTTCCCGGCGGCGGGTTTCCCGGCGGCGGATTCCCCGGCGGTGGCTTTCCCGGCGGTGGCTTCCCCGGCGGCGGCTTTCCCGGCGGCGGATTCCCGGGCGGTGGCTTTCCCGGCGGTGGCTTTCCCGGCGGTGGCTTCCCGGGCGGTGGCTTTCCCGGCGGTGGATTCCCCGGCGGCGGGTTCCCGGGCGGTGGCTTCCCCGGCGGCGGGTTCCCGGGCGGTGGCTTTCCCGGCGGTGGATTCCCCGGTGGTGGTCCCGGCGGCGGCGGCCCCGGCAGGTATCTCCCCAGCGGTGAGGAATTAGATAAACAGGTTGAAGTACCTGTTATTAGGGAGCAACAACCCGGCCCTCGTTCAGCCGCGCCCATCCTATAATAAAAAACACCTGTTTCGAATGGTTGTGATGGCTCGTCGCTCTCACATTAACCATGGAACAGGTGTTTTCCTTACTTATGCCGAAGAAAAATTGATTTTAATTAATATACATAATATTTAATATAGTTAATTTTTAATCTAATTAATTATACCATCTAGAAATGGAAGTCCTCACTTTCGTCTGATATGACTCATCTCGAAGCCGCTTCCAGGTATTGATGGCATCCGTCTCAAACTATACCTTAGCTTCTGTTCAGGAACTTCAAATTCAATTTTGTTAACCAGGAAATCCAGGCTCGCCTTCATGATTTCGACTGTTACGCCTTCGCCCGGGCAGCGATGCCCCTTGTCAGGATCGCCTCCGCCCTGGGGGATAAATTCAAACCAGCCGCCTTTCCATTCCTTAAATCTCTCCGGCCGGAATTCTTCCGGGTTACTCCAGATTCTGGCGTCATGATTAATACCGTAGATATCAAGAATGGCAAGGGTTCCCTTCTTGAATTCATAATGCTTCCATATAAAGTCCTCACGCACCCTTGCCCCCAATATAGGGACAAACGGGTAATAGCGACGAACTTCCTGTGTGAACATTTCGAGATCGTCCCCGCTGCCGGCGCGCAGTTTTTCTTTCCATTCCGGATGCTTATACAGCGCTAAAGCTGAAAATGTGATAAAGGTTGCTATCGCTACAATCGGCCGCAATACGTTTATGAGTTCTACTGCAGCTATTTGGGTGTCCAGCTGACTTCCATCAAGCGCCTTGTAGAAAGACATCGAATAGAGTGCTGAATCCTCCTGAGCCTTCAGCTTGCCTTCCCGGACATCTTCAATCAACGATCTGATCCAATCCTCAGTCCGGTTTCTTGCCAGCCTTCCTCGCAAGTGACGCAGGCCGACCGCTCCAAAAGCATCAACCATCGCACTGAAGTCGTTTGCCCTTTCTTTGACTTCTGATTCCTGCAGCGGAACACCTGCCCAAATGCAAGCTGTCCGGCATAGAATTTCCTTCGCTTCTTTAAAAAGCACCACTTTATCGGCGCTTTCCCACTTGCTGGAGGCAGTCTGCCACTGCTCCATGGCAAGCTCGGCAAGCCTTTTCTGATGCGGCGGGGTCAAGAGTGATAAAAAAAGCAGCCTCCGGTGGATGTGCGCTTCGCCATCCATTGTCTGGACGCCATTCGCGCCAAACAACGATTCCTGCAGACGCTTGGGCAAGGCGCCTTTGCGCACAAACCGTTCCGGATCGTAAAACACTTTCACCGCTTCTTCTCCGCTCATGCAAATGACCTTCTGTCCGAGCAAATGCGTTACAAATATATCGGACTTATATTTCTCCATCCGATTTGGAATGAACAAATACCCTTCCCGCATCAGCGCAAGCGTGTGATCAAGACCATGCTCGTGCGGAACCTGCTCTTTCGTTAACATAATCGGTTCATCTCCTGAATTTCAAGTAAGCGGCTCCAACGCTGCTGCACTCCATTGTTTTCCTTGATATTTTGTTATACCCCACCGCGCCCGGAAATTATTCATGATCGGTGCATCCGACCGGTATAAAGAAAGCTAAGAAAAAGCGGCTTCTGCGTCCCTTGTTGGCTTCGTTAGCATCTTCCTCGAAAATATCAAAAAGGGATAAGACATCTTTATTCGGACATTTAAGAAGAACCGGCTTCGCCGTCCTTTGGCGGCAAAGTTAGTTTCTTCCCTCAAACCTTATAGAAATTTATAGCCGTGAAACTTATAAATTCTATAAGGTCAAAAAAACGATACCATAACTGGCATCGTCCTTGAACGTATTCCCTTTGGCCCGGTGAACGATTCGGGCTGTCGTCAAATGCGCTGAACCGCAAGCGTGCTCTCCATGAAGGCTATCTGAAGCTCGGGGAATGCCTCGTGCAGCATCTCCACAACGGTCAGCATGCCAGCCTCCTCGCTCTTCTGATGACCGGTAATGATCAGCGCTTTTGCAAGTCCCATATCGGAAGCGTCCCTTACATATTCATTCGTCTCCCATTCATTCGTCTCGCCAACGATCAGCAGATCGATATCACGGTTTCCAAGAAATTCAATATGCCGGCGGCCTCCGGGCGCTCCGGGCATCAGCCCAAACCGCCTCACCGGCAAGTCGGGATCTCCGGCTATCAGCATGCTGTCTATGCCAAGCCTGCTTTTCATATGCGAGGCGATGCTGCGGACAGTGTGCCGCTCGCTCGAAGGAGGCGTAAGCAGGTTTATTTCTGCCGGATCCGAGTATGCTTCCCACTCCAGCTTCTTCAGCATTCCGGTGAGAATGCCGTCCGGTTTGTAGGAATGGACATAATCATGCAGCCGGAAGATTGCGACGCCAGATTCCTCGATAAGCGCACGTTTTCTCTCATAAACCGCATTCCCGCTAAGCCAGGCACCCTCATCCGTATGATTGTAATAGGTCGGTTCATGAGTAATGATCAGATCTGCGCCTGATTCAACGGCCTGCTTGATAATCGCATAAGTGGTCATGAACACAACAGCCACTTTCCGGACCTCGGCATCCATGCGCCCGCTCTTCAGCGTATCGACGGTCGGATCGAGACATCCGACAGGGCCCGTGAGCCGATCCAGCACCATCTGTACAGTAATAGTCATAATGGATTCCTCCTTGGAATGATTGCTTATTTAATTAGTTTACGTTTATTGGCCCATGATAAGCAAGGGCAGGTCAGTTTAGCCAACACGAAACCGGCTGAAGCCGTCCTTAGGCGGCTTGGGCCAGTTCCTTCCCTCCGAAATATAGCAAAGTAAGGAGGAATTTTATACCTGCTTATATTTAAAAAAAGCCGCCTTTAGGGCGACTTATCGGATGGCAATAATTTTCAGACCCGATGGACCCCCGTTCCGGAGACGGTTTCCTATCCGCATCATGCCAAACCAGCCGCTTCTTTGAATTCATCGCCAGTGAAGGCAAGGAGGGAAAGAATGAACAACGCCGACAGAAGCACGAATACGGCCATACAAATAAAAGAGGAGATTTTTTGCGCTCGCGGGGTAATCGTGATGCCCCAACTGATCAGAAAAGCCCATAGACCATTGCTGAAATGGAATACCGCCGACAATACGCCGATAACGTAAATGACAAAGAACGCGGGATTCGTGGTGATTTGATGCATCGTCGAACCAAGTTCCTCATGCGTGATATTGCCCATGTAAACTTGAAAACGGATATTATAAAAATGCCAGCACACGAAAATAAACGTAATTACACCGGTAATACGCTGCACCGTGAAAGCCCAATTTCGTCCGTACGAATATTGCCCCGAATTCAGATTGGACTGATAGGCCATGTACAAGCCATAAATGCCGTGAAACAAAATCGGTAGATAGATCACAATAAACTCAAGCACTGGCAAAAGCGGCAGGCTGTTGATGAAATGCACTGCGCCCGCGAATCCTTCAGGCCCGCGCTCAAACGCTTGATAATTGGCCAATGTGTGTACAAGAATGAAGCCCCCGAGCGGAATGACCCCAAGCAGCGAGTGCAGCTTGCGCCAATAGTACGAGTTTCCTTTCATTTTCCTATTTCTCCTTTATAGAGGCTGCTTCCCTTTTCGCTTGATTCAAAAGGGATCTGAACAGAAGGGATGACAATTTCATTGCCCTTTATTTCTGCAGGCTTGCCGCGTCCCAGATATATTTTTTTATACGCCAGCCCAGCTTGCCTGTTATAACAAAGTCGATTCCCCATTTTTGTGCCCAGGTCAATCCTTTCCCAGGACCCAAACCAATGCAGAACGCATCCATATAACTGGTATGCACAGGTGCGGAAAGTCCTTCAAGATCAGCCGCCAAAATCTTGCCGAGCCTTGCCGCTTGGGCGATCGCTTCCTTGCAGGTCATCCCGTCTGCCCGCCCGGTGTGCGGATCTACAGCTTTGGCACAGTCGCCGATGCTGTATACCCCTTGCATGCCTTGAACCCGATAGCTTGAATCGATCATCACATACCCTTCCCCAGTGACCGGCAGGCCAATTTTACTCAGCATTGGGTTGGGCTGCAGCCCCAATGTCCATACGCATAAACCGACAGACTGCGTCTCACCGCTGGCCAGTGTTAGTTTCCCCCCAGTTTCCCGGAGCACCCGGCTCCCGTGGACGACCCTTACTCCACTATCCAGGAGCAAACGCTCCAATTTCAATCCAACCTTGGCAGGGCCCTCCGGAAAAAGCCTTTTATTCGTATTGTATAAGTTGATTTTCACCTTATAAAGATCAAGTCCGAGCTGCTCGGCATCTTTACGAACATAATAAGCCATCTCAGAGGCCGTCTCCATACCGCTTATACCTGCTCCCGCGATGGCAACGGTCATCAATCGATCACGCTCTCCCGGATTGGCTTCCGTCGCAGCCAGTTTCAAATTTGCACGCCAAACGTCCCGGATTTTCAGCGCGCTGTCCATTGTCGCAAGCGGCAGCCCCCCTTGCTCGGGGTCGGGCTGCCGGACGATACTGCCGGCAGCTACGACAAGCATGTCATAGTTCATTGCATGCTCTGTTCCGGTTGCATTGCGCAGCAGCAGCTTTTTCTCTCCCGCTTCGATCTTCACAACTGCAGCCTGTACAATTTCTACCCCTTCGGGAAACATTTTTGCAAAAGGGATCTTGATGTCTTCATTCGTCACAGCTGGCCTGAACAGCAGTACCTTGCGCAGATGATAGGGATTCTTGTCGATCAGGACGAGCCGTAGCTGATGTTTTCCTGATTCATCCCTGAATGCTTTGCGAATCTCCTTCACCGCATGAATGCCCGCATGTCCGCCGCCAACGACGACGCATGTCAATTCTTTCATCTTAATCACTCCTTAAATGCGTTTGCAGATAAAACGATACAGGAGTAATTTTTGTGACATCCATGACGATAAGTTTTAAATAAAAAATAACGCGAAATATTTGGTATATAATGGGAGTTCATATGTACAGGAGAAGAAAAAGTGAGGGAGTCTGCTGAGCGTTCGATGCTGAGGAGGCAGGGATACGGCTAAAAAGATTGGCGCCCTGCAATTTAGAGCTGCAGAGCAACCAATCATTTGAATCTCATCTACTTGCTGAAAACCCGTTTCATAAAAGCCAGGCTTGCTGCAAACTCTGTGTCGGGATCATTGACCTTGCATTCCGCCGAGATCATGCCGCTGTATCCGGCAGCATGCAGGGAAGCTGCAAATTCGGCGTAAGGATATTGACCCGTCCCCGGAGAGAGACGCCCCGTATCGGCCAGATGGATATGGGCGAGCCAATCCTTGTTATCGATGAGCGTACCGAGAGGCTCATTCTCCTCATCCATATGATAAAAATCAGCCAACACCCGAATAGAGGGATGATTCACCTGTTTGGCGAACATGACCGCTTCGGATACGCTGCCCACAATGTTGGACTCCTTCGAATTCAGCGGTTCAATAGCAAGCGTGACGCCGGTTCCGGCAAATTCTGCGGCAATCCACTCCAGCAATTGCACAAACTGCTCCTCCGCTTGCTGGCGCTCCCAGCCGTCGGGGATATTACGGGAGCGTCCGCTGCCGAGTACGGCAATTTCCGCGCCGACTCTGTTCATGGCAGATGCGGCTTTATGGATATAACGCTGAATGCGGTTTACGTCCACTTCCGGACCTACGACTTTAATATCGCCTGGAAAAAAAACATTGAATGCCCGGACCGGAATCGGACTGTCCGCATAGACGGGAATTTTCTCGGCCGCTGCAGCCTCATTTTCCAAATCAAGCGATACAAGCGCGCATTCGATATAATCGAAGCCCAGCCGCTTAAGTCTCTCCCCTTCCTCAATACCACTGCACCAACCAAATGTGTACATATTTTTCCCTCCTATTATGAAAGCGTTTCAGTATAAGCTTACTGCGAAATGTCCAGGTTAACAAGTAATACTGCAACCGTTAGCTGCAGATTTTCGCAGCTCGGTTGTCAGTAAATCTGCAACCGTTAGCTGCAGATTTTCGCAGCTCGGTTGTCAGTAATACTGCAACCGTTAGCTGCAGGTTTTCTTAGATCGGTTGTCAGTAATACTGCAACCGTTAGCTGCAGGTTTTCGCAATCGGTTGTCAGTATCTCCAACAGGCAACCGCATGGCAAAAAACACTTTGCGCAAACTAACGATAAATGTTAATATACTAATATCATTAGTTTAAGAAAAGGAAGTGTTGATTCATGCGGATCCTTAAGTATGGTACGGTTTATCAATTAACATTTTTACCCCGTGCATTTCCTGTTAATTGTTATTTGGTGGAGGAAGAAACGGAGCTGACTTTAGTCGATGCCGGAATGCCTTTCAGCATCAAAGGCATTCTGGAAGCAGCGGCAGGGATCGGCAAGCCTCTCACCCGGATTGTCCTTACGCATGGGCACGGAGATCATGTCGGCGCTCTCGATGGCTTGAAACAAGCCTTGCCCGAAGCCAAGGTGTATATATCTGCACGCGATGCCCAGTTATTGGCCGGGAATAAATCCTTGCTGCCCGGAGAACCACAATCGCCGATTCGCGGAAGTGTTCCCAAATCCATCCGGACGAAACCCGATGTCCTGCTCGAAGAAGGCGACCGCATTGGGTCGCTTCAAGCCATTGCGACACCCGGGCATACCCCCGGACATATGGCCTTCATTGATGTGAGGAATAATGCGCTCATTGCCGGCGATTCCATGCAGACCCGTGGCGGCGTCGCTGTCTCCGGCAAAGTAAAATGGCGATTCCCCTTCCCGGCCATGGCAACCTGGAACAAGCAGGCTGCCCTGGACAGCGCAAGAAAAATGCGGGCATTAACTCCATCTCTGCTGGCTGTAGGCCATGGCAATGTCATTGTGAATCCTGCTTCAGAGCTGGATCAGGCGATACAACAAGCCGAGAAAGCATGGAGGTGATCAGATGGCTGCCCGCCCTGGCATCAATAAAATGGTTGTGCTGCAAGCTGCAATAAAGCTTGCAGATGAAATGAGTCTCGAACAAATTACATTGGCGCTTATCGCCCAAAAATTAAAAATAAAGACCCCCTCGCTTTATAATCACGTGGAGGGCATGCCCGGCCTTCGCCGGGATCTGGCGCACTGGAGTCTCGGCCAAATGAAGGAATATCTTGCGGACGCGGCTATCGGCGTATCCGGCGAGGATGCATTGATGGCGATGGGACTTGCTTATCTGGCTTTTGCCCGCAAGCATCCCGGCCTGTATGAGGCCTCCTTTTGGGGACCTGAGCGCAATGATGCTCATGCAGTACAACTGGGCGAGGAGATCATCCATTTAATCCTTCGCGTTATGGAGGTGTATGAGCTGTCCGAGGATGAAGCGCTTCATGCGGTTCGGGGACTGCGAAGCATTTTTCACGGATTTGTTTCCCTGGAGATCAATAAAGGCTTCGGTCTCGCCCTTGACCGTGATCAAAGCTTTCGCTATATCCTCCGAACCTTCCTTAGCGGATTAAAGCGTCAGAAGCCATAAATCGTCATGCCTCCATCGACGTAAAGCGTCTGTCCTGTCATGTAGGCCGCTGCGTCGGAAACAAGAAAGACGGCGGGGCCAACCAAATCCGGCAGCTCGCCGATCCGCTTCATCGGCGTACGGGACAGCACGTCCTGCAAGAAGACTTCATCGGACAGAATTTTTTCTGTGAGCGGCGTCTTAAAGTACCAGGGACCGATGGCATTGATGCGAATGCCGTATTTTCCCCACTCCAGCGCGAGGATTTTGGTCATTTGGATCAGGGCAGCCTTCGTTGAGCCGTAGACGACTCCCGTGCGCAGCGCAACATGGCCGGCGACGGATGAAATATTGACGATCGATCCGCCTCCGGCCGCCTTCATATGCTCCCCAACCATCTGCGAGAGAAAAAACGCCGATTTTAAATTCGTTTGCATAATCGTATCCCATTCATCCTCGGTCACTTCCAGCGCGGGGGTACGGATATTCATACCGGCATTATTGATCAGAATATCGATTTTTCCTGCCCAGGCTTCCGCTTCCCTAACGGCTTCCCTCAGACCCGACTGGTCCTTCAAATCAACCGGCAGCGTCAGCGCCCGGCGACCAAGCGATTCAATGATTTTCGCCGTACGCTTCAAATCCTCCGGCGTACGCGCCATCAGCGCCACATCCGCTCCAGCCTCTGCCAGCCCGACGGCCAGGGCTCTTCCGATGCCGCGGCCCGCTCCCGTAACGATTGCTTTTTTTCCCTCTAATTGAAAAGACGGCAAGTACATATGATTTCCTCCTATTCTCTCTCCAACAGGCGTTCCTTGATTAATGCGGATACATGCTCAATTTCATCGATGGTCGTATAGCGGCCAATCGAGAATCGTACCGTGCCGGCCGCGATATCCGGAGACACGTTCATAGCTTTTAGAACAGGAGATATATCCGCATCTCCCGTATGGCAGGCTGAACCCGTAGTAGCGGCAATTTCCGGTACCCGATCTAATAGCTCTCGACCTGTTTTCCCGATAAAACTGACATTCAACGTATTGGGCAGCCGTTCCTCCGGATGTCCATTCAGAACGATTTGATCATGAAATGTATCTGACAATTTCCTCCAGAGCAGGTCATTCAATTCCTTGATTCGAATCTGATCGTGAAGTGCCGCAGCAAGCTCTGCCGCTTTGCCCAAGCCGACAATATAAGGAACATTCTCGGTACCGGCCCGTCTGCCGGATTCGTGATTCGCGCCATGGATATGAGGTGTGAGTTCAGTGCCTTCTTTTACAAATAACGCACCGATTCCTTTTGGCGCATACATCTTATGACCTGCAATTGTGATGAGATCAGCCTGAAGTGCGTCCGCTTTGACAGCAATCTTCCCTGCAGATTGTGCAGCATCCGAATGGAGCAGAATACCCCTGCTGCGAGTGATTTTGGCAATCTCATGAATGGGTTGAATGGTTCCCGTTTCATTATTCGCATGCATCACGGAAACAAGAATCGTGTCTGCTGTTATGGCGGCAGCGATATCGTCCTGATGGACGCGCCCGTATTGATCCACGTCTACATAGGTGACGCGTGCCCCGATGGATTCCAGGAAGCTGCACGGACTCAGCACCGAAGGATGTTCGATTTTCGTCGTGACAATATGATTCCCGCGGTGGCGGTTGGCAAAATAAGCCCCTTTGACAGCAAAATTATTCGATTCGCTGCCGCCGCTCGTAAAAACGATCTCCTGCGGCTTGCAGCCGAGCAGGCCCGCTACCCGGCTTCTGGCAAGATCGACGGCATCTTTGATTGTATGCGTTGCCCAGTGAGAAGAAGAAGGGTTCCCGTAATGGTTCTGTAAATACGGGAGCATTTCATCCAGCACTTCCTGATCGATAGGCGTGCTTGCATTATAGTCGAAATAATAGCGGTTCTGTCCGGTCCCGTTTTGCACGACTGCCGTCATTCCTATCCCCCTCCTCAATCCGAAAAATCCCAGCCCGATTATCCCGTTCTTAAGAATTCGGGCTAGGCTAAGTCCAGGCTGCCCACTACCTTCTTACTTTTCATTCAATTGTAATTTAACACTCATTGCTTCGCTTATAATCTCTTCAATTTGGGTCATAGCGTCATCTACCGATGCAGCCTTCACGTAAGAAGTGACTTCTTCTTCATGAGTGCTCGAGGAATGGGAATACATAGGATCATAGTAATGAACAAGAAGCAGTTCCACTGCCGCTGCATACTGCTCATTCATCAGGCAGGATTCAATCTCCGCTGCGATGGGTGTATGGATTCTTGATTTTATTTGCTTGAAGGCCCTCATACATGCCTCAGCATTATCCCAAGGCTTATAGTCTTCGATAATTTGCCGTACACGAGCTTCAAGCGGGAGCTCGATTTGAATGTGGTGCCCGCTTGCACGCCTGTCCATAATGAGATCCGGGAGGGTAATTTTTCCAATGCGTCTGCTCTCCGCTTCGAACAGCATATAAGCAGGCTCGCTGTATGCGCGCAAATCATCCATAAGCAGCGCATCAAATGTTTTTTGATTATGGGCTTTTAATCCGATTTCCCCGAATATGGAGCCTCTGTGGCCGGCTAAACCCTCAAGATCAAGAACCGGATAGCCTTTATCCTTTAATTTTCGCAATATAGCGGTTTTTCCGCTGCCTGTATTCCCATGAATAACAAAAGCCTGCTGATCCAGCTGCAGCGTATTTAATTGCTCTACGACCCACTGCCGATAGGCGCGATAACCGCCTGTCAACCGATAGGCATGTATCCCCATCAGAGACAGCAGCGTCGCTGTGGTTTTACTGCGCATCCCGCCCCGCCAGCAGAATACCGATTTATTCTGGGGAATTTCAGCAAATTGCTTAATGAAAGCAGGCAGTTTGGCAGAGACGATTTCCAGACCTCTTTCCTTTGCTGCCTGTACGCTGACCTGCTTATAAAGCGTACCGACTTCTGCGCGTTCCTGGTCGTCGAACAAAGGAATGTTCAGGCTGCCGGGTATCGTCGCGTCGGCATATTCCGAGGGAGATCTCACATCAATCATGACGAGCTCCTTCCGGTCCCGATACGCCGACCATTCCTCAATCGTGATGTCTTGAAACATGTTTTTAAGACCCCTTCATGCTGTTCGATTTGTACTTAATAGCATTAAATAACGACAATGCGGCCAGCGCCTTCGGCCCCTGCCTCTCCGATAATGCTCGCTTCGACCCCCGCTGCCATGAGCTCTTGCAGCATTTCCTCTGATTGTTCAGCCGCCACAGCGATCAGGAGGCCCCCCGATGTTACAGCATCGCAAAGGATCCAACGGTCGATTTGATCCATCGCTTCGGGAAATGCAACATCATTTTCGATATAGGCAAAATTATTTTTTGTGCCGCCCGGAACAAATCCGGCTTCAGCCAGCTCTCTGACCCGGGGAAGCAGAGGAACCGCTTCTTTTACGATGGTAATCCCGACTTCGCTGCCTTTTGCCATTTCCAGAGCGTGTCCGATCAGACCAAAACCCGTTACATCCGTACACGCACTTACGTCATATTTGCTCATGATCTCGGCTGAGGATTTATTCAGTGTGGCCATAACGCGGGTAACCCGCTCAACTTCTTCGGCACTCAACTGATCTTTCTTGATTGAAGTCGTCATGATGCCCACGCCAATCGGTTTGGTCAGAATCAGCTTGTTTCCAGGCTTTGCGCCTGTGTTCGTTTTGATCTGATCAGGATGGATAAGTCCGGTCACCGCAAGTCCGAATTTAGGCTCTTTATCATCAATTGAATGTCCGCCAACAAGCGTAGCGCCGGCTTCTTTCACTTTATCTGCAGCCCCGCGGAGGATCTCCGCCAGAATCTGTTTATCCAGCGTGGCAATCGGGAATGCAACGATATTTAACACCGTTAACGGTTTCCCGCCCATGGCATAGATGTCGCTTATTGCATTTGCCGCGGCAATTTGACCAAAGGAATAAGGGTCATCCACGATAGGAGTAAAAAAATCCACCGTTTGAACCAATGCCAATTCATCGCTTATTCGAAATACACCGGCGTCGTCGCTGGTCTCGATACCAACAAGTAGATCAGGGTTGCGCTCTGCCAGGGGGAGGCTCCCGATGACTTGCTTAAGGTCAGCCGGTCCTATTTTGCAGCCGCACCCGCCTTTACTCGATAAGGAGGTTAATTTTACGGTATGATTGATATTCATTATATTCTTCCCTTCTCTGACATCTAATTGTGATGATCTGTATCATAAATGGTACCTGATTGCGCAAGAAAAATGCAAATGCAGATATCCTGCCCTCTCCTTATTATATGATATAATCCAGTGTAGTCATATGAACCTTATAGAATACTGGAGGATAACATGTCAACAATCAGGAATTCGAGTTTACGCACACCCGTCCACACCCGAAAAACATGGATGATGATTAGTTTATTTATCGTGATTACCATCGCCGGATTAACCTATGTAAAATGGGCGCCGTATTATCATAAGGCGATGTCAGCGGCAGATACACATTCGATCGGCTCATCCATTCTGAATGGCTTTCATGCGGATGACACTGTTTCGATATGGCAGTCTGCCGCAACATACGCGATGACTTATTTTAAAGCGGTCTGGAAGGCAGCCCTGCTGGGGATGATCGTCGGATCGATGATCCAGGTGCTGCTGCCGGCGAATTGGCTGCTTAAGCTGCTGGGCCGGGCTTCTTTTAAAAGCACTTTGATTGGCGGGGCCTCGTCTCTTCCCGGTATGATGTGCTCCTGCTGCGCGGCTCCTATTGCATCAGGGATGCGCAAACAGCATGTGTCCGTCGGAGCGAGTCTGGCTTTCTGGATGGGTAATCCCCTGCTTAACCCGGCTACACTCATTTTTATGACTTTCGTTTTATCCTGGAAATTTACTATTCTCCGTTTGGTTTTCGGTATTGTTATTACCTTCGGCATCAGCTATCTGGCAAACCGTTTCGCCAAACCTGATAACAAGACTGATGAATTGATTTCAAATCATCTGCCTTCAGTGGAAGCAGACAACCGCCCGCTTTGGTCGCGCTGGATTACAAGCTTCGGACGTATGCTCATACAAGTTATTCCGGCCTATCTAATTTCAGTCTTTATCCTTGGCATTTTACAAAGCTTTATGTTTCCCGAGTGGTTGAATGCAGGCTTTGCAGCGATAATCTTCTTTGCCATCGCCGGGACGTTTTTTGTTATCCCAACGGCTGCCGAAATTCCAATCATCCAATCCTTTCTTTCTTTTGGAATAAGCTCAGGCGCCTCAGCGGCGCTGCTGATTACCCTGCCGGCAATCAGTTTGCCGTCATTGCTGCTCGTCTCCAGAGCCTTTCCGCAAAAAGTGCTCGTATTCGTAACGTCCTCGGTCATTGTTTTAGGGATAATTTGCGGATGTGTCGGAGCTTTGTGGCTATAGCCGAGGCAGGTCAAGCTGCCGTACCTTCGTTATCATAGTCCCCTGTCATACAAGGTGCAGACCGCTGATAGATTCAATATCCGCCCCTGCCGTGAACAGAGGAGGACCGCCGCCTTATCAGCGGCGGTCCTCTTCTGCATACCGGCAAGTTAAGCATGCAGCTTCAGCTTAAACTAAGCAATCAACATTACCCCGTTCACCATACGCTCACCGCTCCATCTGTTCTCGGTTCCGTACCTCCCACCAAAATACCCTCCGGCGTTCTCCAAATAATCTGTCCACGGCCGAATCCCAGGCTTGGAGCATATTGAATACGATGACCCATTCGTCCCAAAGCACCCGCCATATGTTCGGGAAATGAATGCTCCAGATCCACCATATTGCCTTCCTTCCACTGCCATCTCGGAGCATCCAGGGCAGCCTGCGGATTCAAGTGAAAATCGATGGTGTTCATCACGACCTGCACATGCCCCTGCGGCTGCATGAATGCTCCCATGACCCCAAACGGCCCAACAGGCTGATTGCCTTTTGTCAGGAAACCGGGGATGATCGTATGATAGGTTTTTTTCCTGGGTGCCAGGCTGTTGTCATGTGCCGGGTTCAGCGAAAAAGTATGACCGCGATTCTGCAAGGCGATTCCCGTTCCCGGAATGACAATGCCTGAGCCGAATCCCATGTAATTGCTTTGGATAAAAGAAACCATGTTCCCTTCCCCGTCTGCGGTGGACAAATAAACCGTCCCGCCTTTGGGTGGACTGCCCGGCACCGGAAGCAAGGCTTGTCCGCCAATCAGCTTCCTTCTCTCATCCGCATAAGCGTCCGATAACAAAGCCTCGACCGGCATTTTCATTTTGGCGGAATCGGTTATATATTTCAGCCCGTCGGCAAAGGCAAGCTTGATGGCCTCGATCTGCTTGTGATACGTGTCCGGAGATTCCCTGGATGTGAATTCGAAGCCTTTTAATAAATTAAGAGCCATGAGTGCAACGATTCCCTGACCATTGGGCGGTATTTCCCATACATCGTATCCCCGGTAGTTTACTTTGACCGGTCGTACCCATTCAGGCTTGTAGCCCGCCAAATCTTCTTTCGTCAGATAACCGCCGTGCTTCTTAAAGAAGGCATCGATCTTCTCGGCCAACTCGCCGCGGTAAAATGCTTCGGCCTTCGTTTCGGCAATTAACTGCAGGGTAGCCGCATGATCTTCCGATTTCCAGACTTCACCGATCCTTGGGGCTCTGCCCTCCGGCGCGAATGTCTGAAACCAGTTTGCATATTCTTCTCCCTTCACATTTCTACTGTAATTATTGAACCCGTTGCTCCACCCTATCCCCAGAGTCGGGGTAACGGGGAAACCGTTTCGGGCATAATCAATGGCAGGCTGCATCACTTCGCTGAATGGAAGTTTTCCGAACCGCCCGGATAATTCCGCCCACGCGGCAGGCGCCCCGGGTACAGTTACCGGCACCACCCCATATGCAGGCATTTCCGAAAACCCTGCCTTGAGCAGGGCTTCGATGGATATGCTGTCCGGGGCAGGTCCGCTCGCATTTAATCCGTGCAATTCGCCATTCGTCCAGACCAGAGCAAATGCGTCAGAACCAATTCCATTCGAAGTAGGCTCAACCACCGTCAAACAAGCCGCGGTCGCTACAGCCGCATCGATGGCATTTCCCCCTTTTTTTAGAATGGCAAGCCCCGCCTCTGCCGCAAACGGCTGCGATGTAGCCACCATGCCATTCTTCGCGAACATGGCATTTCTTCGGGAAGGATACGGATAATAAGCTGAATCAAAATCCATCATAATAACAACTCCTTCTTTTCCCAATTTCAGATCCATATAGGATCATACCATCTCAACCTTAAAACCGCGTAAATAAGATGAAACGGCTTCGCCGTCCTTATGCAGCGCAGTAAGTTTCTTCACTCAAAAATATAAGCAAAGTATAGGTCAAATTTTATATTTCTTATATTTAGAAAAAAACGGCTGCCTTTTGCAGGCAGCCAGGTTCGTGAAGAGTGTCATTTTTTAACGGAATCAATAAATTTCTCCAGAAATGCAACATCCGTAATGCTGGTATTGCAGTGATGATTGTTCAGGCACAAATAATTGCCGAACGCCTTGTAATAATCCGGAGATGATTTCGCCGGTCTTGTTTTGACTGAATAAAAGGCAAGTTCTTCATAATTGTTGCATAAGAAGCAGTAACTCTTCTTATTGGTGGGCGTGAATCTGCCTTCGACACCAATGAATTGTCCAACTGCATGATAAACAATGAACAATTTATCCGTCGAAATGTCCGTCCAGCTCAGATAGGTCAAATACCGGAAATCAATCTGCGACAAATCAGGAAGCTTTAATTTTTTGTTCTTGGGGAACAGCTTCTGAATCTGCTTGTTCGTAATTTGCGGAAATTCTACTATATACGGTTCCAATGAACCCAGAAAATTCTGAAAATCCTCCGCTGTTGCTAGTGTAGGGAATTTCTCCAGCAGCTGTCTCTGGCTGTCGGTCAGGTCGGGAAACAGCTCGAATATTTTGGCTTCTGTACTGTCCCGTACCGATTCCAGCACTTTCAGATCAGAAACGGTTCGCAGAGCCTGCTTCAGCAGTCCGGCTTGCTTCTTGATCACGTTATATTGATGGTTTCTAATAAATGGTACACACATTGATGCTCAGCTCCTTATTTTATAGGGATTGAAAATAAGGTAGCAAAGCCCATTATTAGAAACGATATATGCTGGTTTGGGCGATGTTGTTATTCGTTATCGCGCCTCACGCAAAGTATCGCCCTGTAACAGGCTTTGCATGAGTGGAGCCAATCCGGCAATCTCTAATTGCCATCCATACCAACCCCCATCTCCTGAAGTTGATACCAGTATAAAGGAAAATCCCATTCAGCACAATTCATGGCGGTCGCGCTGATCCGTTGGCGATTCCCCTCTCCTATAAGGAGCGCAGAAGGTCCAATACCTCACCAGGCTCCATCCGCGACCGGTAGTCCGGGTTTACGCTCGCCATGCGGATTATGCCCTGTTGGTCGATCAAGTAGGTTGCGGGAACGGGAAGCTCCCAGGAATCGTCTCCGTTAAAGGCATCCGGAGAAAACCCGAGTGACCGGTAAATGCCGCGCAGCTCCTCCGCAAGCTTGAATTTAAGCTGGTATTTCTCTGCCACCTGATTGCGCAGATCACTCAATATGTGAAAGCTTAATTCGTTCTTCTCCTGCATGCTTAACGAATGATCCGGCGCTTGCGGACTGACCGCAAGCAGCCGGGCGCCGGCTTCACGAATGCTGTCCATGATTCGCTGGTATGCCCTGAGCTCCAGATTGCAGAACGGGCACCATTCCCCGCGGTAAAAGGTAAGAATAACAGGACCCTTCGCGATTTCATCAGATAAGGTGACCCCGATGTCTGTCTGATTGCCCAAGGTGAAGTCAGGGGCCACCGACCCCACCGCCAAGCCCTTGGCGATGCCCGATTCCCTGAGCTCCCGGACCGATTGCTCGAAAGCCTCCACGACCTCCTTCGGAAGAACCTCGATGCCATGTCTGGCCATGGCTTCCAGCTCATTTTGCAATTTCTGCTCCTGTTGGTTCGTCATTGTTCATCTCTCCAATCCACTTAATATGCTTTCAAGCGTACCAGTTCTCCCAATCAAGCCTCTACCGCTGGACGGAGCCCGGTGCTGGTTAGCGGGATTATCCACAGCCCATACGAAAAAAAACCACTCCGAAGAGTGGTTGGAGACAAGCGGTTTATGAACGCCGAACGAATTCGCCGGGGTTAACGCCGTATTTTTCCCGAAATGCTTCCGCAAAATAGCTGGGATTCGAATACCCCACCTCGCAAGACACCTCAATCACGCTGGTGCTGCCACTGCGGAGCAGCCGGTACGCTTTCTCCAGTCGTTGATCCCGCAGGTAACCGAACACCGTGCTGCCGTACATTACTTTGAAGCCGGTTTTTAATTTATAATCATTCAGGCCGATCAGCCGCGACAGCTCCATCAGCGAGGGAGGCTCCGCCATTCGCTCCAGAATGATCTCCCGGGCATGTTCAATCTTTGACCTGTCGGTCTTGGACAGTTTGGTTGAAGGCGGTTTGCCGTCCAGTAAGAAAGAGCCGAACGCCGAAGACATCAGCTCAAGCATTCTGCACTCCAGCTCAATATTGCGCACAGCCTGACCTCTGGCGGCTTGCAGCATATGACTCAGGAGGATAATCGTCGCCGGATCTATGGTCTGCTGGAACATACGGTACGGCTTATCCCCGATGATCCGGTCAAATTCGAATGACCGCGCACCGCCAGCCTCTTCCATAAAGTGATGAAAGGTTGAAACAGGGATCCCGATGCTTAACATTTGAAAAGCTTGATCCCCGCCAAAATGCATGCTGGCCTTCGCAGGATTGACGAACTGCAGAGTGTAGCTGCCGGGGGCTACCTCAAACTCCGCGCCGGAGACCCGGATTTCTCTGGCGCCCTGCAGGCAGTAGCTCAGCTCCACCATTGCTGTTTCCGTGTGAAGATCCACGGTATGATTGCGGTTCAGCCTGAACTCCGCGATAGCCACTCCCAGGTCGTTACGCGGCACCAAGCGATGAACGGAGCCCTCTCCCATCTGCGGATGGAGCTTCATCCGCTCCGTCCGGTTATCCGTCTGCCTGTACAATTCAAATCCGTCGAAGAAATGATTGAAATTATGATGAAAGTCGGTACTGCCCATAGCTCCCCCACCCTCATTAAAATAATAATCAATTATACGCGCTTGCTGTCCGGAAGACCACATAGGTTAAAGGATTGCAGTCCATCAGGATGTTCATGGAATTTCCCGGTTCCCGTCGTCAGATCTGTATCCGTCCAGAAGTTTTTTCGGCGCGCAGCTTCTCCATGCCTGTTCGAGAAGCACTTGCAGCTCCGCCGGCTCGACAACCGGAAGGTTAACGAGAACGTATGGATAGCTGCGGTAATAATCCGTAATGTGAAAAACTCGGGATTTACCTGCATCAGAATATCCCTGGTTTCAAAGTCCGTTCTCAGAACCAGCGTTTCCCCGTCTTCAAGCAGCCGGGCAAGCAATTTTCCACGCACCCGTAGTGCCGGAGTCCCGTAGGCTGAACCCTCCTCCACTCCAGGCAGTGCAAGAGCGGACGTGCGGACTGTCTTGAGATAAGCCGATTGATGAATAATGATCCCCTCCCAAAATTGAATTCATCAAGCCCTCCGGAACTATTTCTGTCCAATCAGGATGGTCAAGTCAACCGTGATCTCAGTCATATTCATTTCAGGAATTTGCTGCAATCGTTCTGCGGCAGTTCCCCATGACAGCGGGGTCATATGGAGCAGCGGCTCAATAAGAGTATGATCCAGGGGGAACCGATACCGGACCCGCTCCATGTCCATACGCGCAAACTGCTCCCTGAAACGCTCAATCGTGCTGTTGTTTGAATACGGCAGTTTCTTCGGCTTATGGGACAGGAAGTCTCTCAATTCTTGAAGATATTCCCGTTCCGGGATTACCTTGATGACAAATCCGTCGTCCGACAGCATTCTCTTAAATTCGGCGTAATTGGATGGCGACAAGAGATTCAGGATAAAATCGAATTGTTCATTGGCAAATGGACATTTCGCGATATCCGCCACGCACCAGACCAGATCCGGATATTCTCTCGAAGCGCTGGAGATTCCCTCTTTGGAAAGGTCCATGCCTACGCCCAATAGATCAGCTGGGATGTTTCGTGCCAGCTTCCCCTGAATGCTGTGCAAATGAGAGCCTTCTCCGCATCCGGCGTCCAATACACGAACCTCTTTGTTTGCCGTATTAAGCACGGTTCCGATCCTGCTGCTTATCCGTTCATTCAATGGCTCGAAAAAGCCGCTTCTGCAAATCGTCCTTCTGGATTCAAACAAGCGTTTATTGTATTTTGTTTTGTAGCCCTGGAGAGCCAAATTTATATATCCCTGCTTCGATAGATCAAAACAATGCTGTTTGGAGCATATCAAGCTCCTGGATTGAACCATTCTCATCGGATTGTAACAAATCGGGCATCTGAAAATGCCTTCACAGGCTGAAATAAGACCTGCGTGTATACTGTTTTTGGACACAAAAAAGCACCCCGTTCATTCGTAGTCGGTGAATGAAAGAAGGTGCAGTCAAATAAACCCAACCCATTTTCCTTAAAAATGGCTGGGATTCACTGATCTGCACCTTACATTACCGGTAACGAATGAATTGGATAATCATAAAGGTTACTCTCCTGTCAAGTTATGCGGGGACTTTCCCCGCCACTTATTATAACAGATTTATGCCGCCGTCCGGAATGCTTGTCCATCAAGCACTGCTTCTGGCGGAATCTCCCGGGGTACAAGCATTGACGGGAAAAATATTCAGTACTAGTATAAAAGAATTGAGAAAAAATTATGAAACGAAGGAGTCCGTATCTTGACAGAGAACCTTGAATATCCAGGACCGCTGCAAGGCGGTAACCGTCTTCATCTGCAAGCGGACTGCGAGAACTGCTTTGGCTTATGCTGCGCGGCGCTGCCCTTCGCAGCTTCCGTAGATTTTGCGATAGACAAAGACGCCGGGCAGCCCTGCCCGAATCTGCAAAGCGACTTCCGCTGCGGCGTTCACAAGAACCTCAGGCAGCTGGGCTTTCGCGGCTGTACGGTTTATGACTGCTTCGGCGCGGGGCAAAAGGTTTCCCAAGTCACCTACCGCGGACGTGACTGGCGGCAAGCACCGGAATCCGCGCAGCAAATGTTCGAAGTGCTGCCGATTATGCGGCATCTCCATGAGCTGCTCTGGTATCTGACCGAAGCGCTGACGCTGCAGCCGGCCCGCTCGATCCGCGGCGAACTCAGCTCCGCGCTCGGCGAGACCGAACGCCTCACGCTTCTTAGTCCCGACTCGCTTCTGGAGCTGAATGTGGCGGCACACCGGGCAGACGTGAATGCTCTGCTCCTGCAGACCAGCGAGCTGGTGCGGACAGAAGCCCGCCGCCAGCAGAAGAATCCGCCAAAACGCCAGAATGTCTATGGACGGGGCGCCGACCTGATCGGGGCGAAGCTTAGAGGAGCCGATCTCAGAGCAGCCAACCTGCGCGGCGCCTACCTTATTGCCGCTGATCTACGAGAAGCTGACCTGAGGGCTGCCGACCTGATCGGCGCTGATTTCCGCGACGCTGACCTGAGGGGAGCCAACCTTACCGGGAGTATCTTTCTCACCCAGGCCCAGCTTAATGCGGCGAAGGGCGACCCTAATACCAAGCTGCCGCCGCTGCTCACACACCCCGCGCACTGGTAAGCTTGCGATGCATCAAGCGGCCGAAGGCAGCAGCAGCAGTCCCCCGGACAACAACGGATTGGACATGTCCATCACCGTCAATCCAATGGCCTAGAGATTCCCATCCCCGTCAAACAGCAGCCTGCATTGATCGACCGCAAATTCTACGAATTCCCGTGTTTGCAGCAGTGCTGCCCCCTCTTCCGCCTCAGGGGATTCCCGCCATACAAGAGCTTGCTGGACAAACGGTTTCCACTGCGGCCATTCCTCCTGCGCCCATAACGCCGCCTGTTTCTTGGAAGCGTGCTCTCTTGTCTGCAGTGTATAGCAGGAGCGGCACATGGTCAGGATGGCATAGGCTTGTGCCCCGCGGCGGGACTCCAGATCCATGATCCTGCTCCGCCAAGCCATTGCGTTCATGTAGATGTTGGACAGAAATTCTTCCCTGGAAACCGGTCCGATGATGGCTTCTGCCGGAGGTCCGATGATGACACGCCCATATTCACGCACCAGGTACCAGTTTACAAGCCATGCCGCTCCCGCCTCTTTGAGGTGAAAAGGTTCACCCGGACTGATGATGCCAATCATGCTGGAACGACTGCGGAAGGTTTGCAGCGCGGCTAAACTAAGGTAAGCGACCTCAATCCGGTCATCCCAGCGGCCGTGGCTGCGGGCAAAGTCCTGATGCATCCTGCTTACTTTGTCCGCTTCAGCATTCTCGAGCCCTGTGGAAATAACGGCCAACAAATCAATATCGCTAATCTCGGCATCAAAATCCCCGCTGACCAGAGAGCCGTACAAATACAAACCGACGAGCTTATTGCCTAAGACGCGCTGCATTTCTGACAGGAGTTGTCTGATCACTTGATTGACCTCTGAATACGGTGTTGGAGCATGCACAGCCAGCCCTCCTTCATTTCCTCTGCTTCCAAAATTATCTTTACGATAAAGGGCAACTGTAAGCGCAGCAGCGGCAATACTGCTATTGTCCGTAAGCTGCCGGATCCATGCTGAATGCAAGACCCTGCCAATTGAAATCCCCGCGATCTCTACCGAGGCGATTTGCGTGAGCAATATCCCGATAACGCCGAAGCGCGGCGCGGTCGTCCACTTGCCCGGTATCCTGACCTAGATGCTCGGACAGAAGCTGGCAGCGCAGCTCGCGCACCACCTGCGGATCATGGAATGAAGCATTCATCTCCGTATGGCCGAATAGTGAATTCGAGTGAAGATTGCAGGATCCTATTGTCGCCCATTCATCGTCGATCAGCATGATTTTGGCATGTACGTAGATGCTGCTGCGGCCGCCCCGCCCATTGGGTCCGGCAATCCCGGCAAGCGCGAAATTCTCGTATCGGCCCAGTGCAGCGATCTGCTCGAAGAAGCTTTTGCTGTCGGGACGCTGGCGGTATTTGCGCACATGTTCCTCCGGCTCGGCCGGAACAAGCAGAACGATATCTACGCCCCGCTTCAGAGCCTCTTCCAGCCTCGCGGCGACTTCCGGTACTGGGATAGCTTGATTCTCGATGTAAATCGTGCGGCGAGCGGCGTTAATGGCCTGAACGTACTGGTCGAAAATGGTCCTCTCGCCGCTGGCTATATCGTAGGGACTGCCTCCGGGGGTCGGGCAGCCGTCGCTGTAGCGGCCTGCATACACGTGCCGCTGGATTTGCAGCAAACTGCCGCCCCGCGAAGCGGATACGCTCGTCGGGAAGGGCATCTTCTCGTCGCCGCTGTGGCCCCATACACCGTCTTCTTCCGCACGCTCGCTGGCTTCATTCCATCGCTGGACAAAATTGTGATGCACGTCGGTCGCGGATGGTCCCGCCACTTCGACATAGACGTCATGACGCTGACCCTCCCCTGCATGGCCGGGTTCAACGGATCTGAAAGTGGGATTAATCCCGCCGACAAATGCCGTCTCGTCAGGTTGGCCGGCATCAATCAGCCAGCTTTTTTGATGCTGGCAGTAGTACCCGTGAGCACGATCCCAGCGGATGCGAAAACGCGAACCACGCCTACCAAGCCCTTCGCGTTCAGCTTGAGATCCCCAGAACGCTTGCCCGTACCCGCTGCTCTCCGGATTAGGGCGCCAGAAAATGACGCGAACATCCAGCCCCCGTGCCACCGCACGATCCAGTACGTCGAACAGGCTGCCGCGCCCATCCGGCATCTGGAAGTCCGGTGCCATAAAGGTGACCGTAAGCCATACACTGTGCCGCGCGGCTTCAACCGCCTCGCAAATCCGCCGGAAGGCAGGTCCGCTGTCCACAAGCGGTCGGATCATATTGCCATTCCGTAAAGGATAAGAGCCTGTGGCGATGAAAGGGATTTGCATTTGGGAACCGGTAGCTGTGACATCGGTTTGATTCATAACGGCCTCCTTCTAATGTGCCTGCTTGCCTATTTAACCGGCAGCTTGGCCGAACCTGTATTCTGCGTTTTTTTACATACCCCGATTCTCTCCCTATCATCTTATCCTATGAAATTGCAATATTTCTACCCTTCTATATGAGGGATTCCGTGAGCACTCCGGAGCTATCCAAAGTCCTGAATATAGATATTATCTATAATTATATCTATAAAATTAGATTTCTTTTTACACAAACAACCAAAATATTTAACACCTCTCATATAATTCGGCGTTAATCTAGGAAATAGGAACTACATAAGCAGATGAAAGTGAGGCTGTTCGCTCTATGCAATCCCAATTGCAATATAACGTATTCAGATCGGTTGGCGCCAAGCTGTTCCTTTTTCTGTTCTCCGGCATAATCATAAGCGTTCTGTCTGTAGGACTCGTGGCTTATGATATTTCCAAAGGGATCATTGAATCCCAGGTATACTCCGCCGGACAGCAGACCCTTGAACAAACCTCCGATAAACTGAATGTCGTCCTTGGCCAATTCGAGGCATTGGCACAGCAGCTGGCCATCGATCAGGCCGTTCAGCAGCAGATGGATGTCCTTCTTAAGGATCGGCAAAGCTCCTATGCCGTGTTCCAGGTCTTCACCTCGCTTATTGAACGCCTGCAAACCTATGCCATGAATAATGCAGCCATTACGGACAGCTACCTGATTCCCGTCAACGATACGATTACAGGCAATCTGGCAGCAACCTCCTCTCCGATCATCGGTACTTCCTCTATCCTGCTGGATCACATCAAGGAGCAGCCCTGGTACCAATCTGTCATTGAGGCAAAAGGAAATCCGGTGTGGATTCCCATTACCCCAAGCGTACCCGAGAATATATCAAATTCCTCGCAAGCAGGACATACGATTGGCGTCGCTATTCTGCTGCAAAGCTCGGCGAGCAAAAAGGACACCTTCATCCTGCTGATCGAGCTCAGGCTCAGCGACATCATAAAGTGGTTTGAATCGGTTTCGATCGGCAGCGGCGGCAAAATGATGATTGTGGATGCGGACAATCATTATGTGTACTCTCCCGCTGACCAGTTAATTGGACAACCATCCGATATCGGAACCGGCAATAATCAAACAGGAGTAACGTTTCATACAGAAGATGGCCGGAAGCTGGTCACCTATTTCGGATTGATCAAGCTGAATAACTGGCGTTTAATCGGAACCGTTCCCTATAAGGAATTGATGAAAGGAGCCGATCAGATTGCCTGGTTAACCTGGGGGATTGCGGGATTGGCTGCTCTTCTTGCACTCGGAATGAGCTGGCTGGCCGTCAGGCTTATCGCAGCGCCTCTCGCCAAGCTTCGCGATCTGATGATTGAAGGGAAGAAAGGCAACTTAAGCGTGCACTCCACGATTCGCTCCCGTGATGAAATCGGTCAGCTTGCCCAAAGCTTCAACGATATGATGTCCCAAATCGGCGGCCTCGTAGGAGAAATGAAAGTCTCCGCACAGGAAGTATTCGATTCTTCCGCTTCTCTTGTGGAGGTGGCGGACAGAACATCCCATTCCGCTAATGAAATTGCGGTACTGACGGGAGAGATAGCCGCCGGCTCAGTTAACCTTGCTTCCGAAGCGGAATCCGGCAGCAATCTGGCCCAAAATCTTCAGAAGCAGATGACGCTTCTTCTGGAATCCAAAACACAGATGGAAGCAGCCGCTTCGGATGTGTCGGCAAAAAGCGAGCAAGGCTCCTCCTTCATGATCGCCTTGATGGCAAATACAGATATTTCGGAGAATAAAATCCGCATTATGGCTGACAAAGTGACTCAACTGGAAAAAAGCACCCTCACTATTCGCAGCATTCTCACATTTCTGAATCAGATCACGAGTCAAACCACGATATTGGCCCTTAATGCATCAATCGAGGCATCCCGTGCCGGAGCTTCAGGAAACGCGTTTCGGGTTGTAGCGGGCGAAGTGGGTAAGCTTGCGGAGAGCTCGAAGCGATTTATTGAGCAGGCGAACGAAACGACAGACGGGATCGAACAGGAAATACTTCAAACGGTCAGACTGTTCGCGGAAATCTACCCCCTGTTCACCGAGCAGGTCGATTCAGTGAAAGAGGCCGCCCGCAGATTTCTGGAGGTTCGAACGCTGATCGGGGAGCTGTCCCAGCAGCTACACAAGGTAAACTCTTACATTGAATCCCTGGATCTGACCCAGTCCCAATTAACGGAAACTGTGGGTAATGTAAGCGCGGTGGCCGAACAATCATCAGCAGCAACGGAGCAGGTCGCATCTGCCAGTACGGGTCAGAGCGCTGTGAGCGAAAGCTTGTCGTCACAGTCCGTCAAGCTGCAGCAGGTGTCGCAGCGGCTGGAGAAGGCGCTGTCCCAATTTTACTAGGATTCATGGGCTGCTTTATTCAGGACAACCGCTCTCAACGCAAATAAGGGGTCCTGCTGACCCCATATTTGATCCTATTGTTTTAACCTATCCTAGACGGCAGGAATGGAAATTCGGTCAGGAAATGCGGATGACGATTTTACCGAAAGCTCCGCTGCTCAAATGCCTGTAAGCCTCAATCGCTTCCTCAAATGGATAAACGGTGTCAATCACCGGCTTGATTTTGTACTTATCGAATGCCAGATTCATCTTCTCCAGCGCTTGACGATGTCCGACCAGAATGCCCTGCACCTTGGCCTGCTTGGACAGCAGCGAGAACAGGTTGACCTCGGCCATCATGCTTTTCAGAAATCCGATAATATAGATATATCCCTGCGGAGTAAGAGCGTCGATCGAACGATTGATGCTGTCGCCGCCCACGACCTCGAGGATATGCTGAGCGCCTTTGCCAGCTGTTAGCTTCAGCACTTCCTTTTCCCAATCTGGCGTCGTCACATAATTGATAATATCTGATGCGCCCAAAGCTTTTACCCGCTCACCCTTCGCATCGCTGCTGGTGGTGGCAATAACCCGCGCACCCAAAGCCGCGGCGATTTGCACGCCAAAAATCGATACGCCGCCCGTGCCTTGTATCAGCACGGTTTCGCCCGCCTGCAAATTGCCGTATTCCACCAAAGAAAACCAGGCGGTGAGCGCGGCAATCGGCAGCGTCGACGCTTCTTCGTCCGTCAGGTTGGAAGGCGTCAATACGGCGGCGTCCTCTTCCAAAATCATATATTCCGCGAGACCGCCATCATTCGGTCCGCCAATCGCATAGGGGGCATCATTATCGTTCGGAGCCCCTTCGATCCATTTGGTGTACAGATGGGATATGACCCGGTCGCCTGCCTGAAACCGTGTCACCTCCGAGCCAATTTCCTCAATAACCCCGGCCGCGTCGGACACGGGCACAAATTTCTTGCTCATCATATCCGGCAAATAAATACCGTCGATAATGGCTTTATCTCTAAAGTTGAGCGATACGGCTTTCACCCGCACCAGCAGCTGTTTCGGGCCCGGCTTAGGGGTGCCGATATCCACCAGCTTAAGATTTTCCAAACCGATGCCTTGCTTTTGCCATGCTTTCATTTTATAATTCCTCATTTCATTTATAGAGTTAATATACTTATTATCGTACCATATTGCCGGAACGAAGCACAAAACAAATAAGCCCGCCGTATAGGCGGACTATCGCCGGCGGCCAAAATGATAATCGCTGCTTTTTATCCTATTGCCCGTCCTCTATAAGCTTGACCAGAGTATCATAATCAAACGGATTCTGCAGCTTCACATTATTCACGATAATGGTCGGGGTCTGCTCGATCTGAAAGTCTTGAACGAGCTCCTGGTCCCTGCCCACCTGCGGCAATGTCGCCTGCATGTCCAAATCTTGCTGCAGCTTGGCGACATCGATCGGCGGCTCAATCTTATTTGCGATCTCCAATATTTTGTCCGGCGTTATCCAGGGCGCGTCATGATTGTCGGTCGGCTGCGCCTGAAACAGGGCTTTGTGAAACGGCCAGAAGCTTTCCGGATTTTCGGACCATACCGACTCGCCCGCCATGGCTCCCAATTGCGATTCCTCTCCATGGAACAGGACATTGATATAGGAGAATTTCACGATTCCCGTATCAATATAGTCTTTTTTCAGCTTCGGATAGATTTGATCCGACCATGCTTTGCAGGATGGACATTTATAATCTCCGAATTCCATGATGGCAACCTTGGCATCCACGCTGCCTTCAACGGGTTGATTGGCTATATCCGGAGCGGAAGCCAGAGATTCTGTCACTTCAGCCTTCCTGGAGGCTTGATTCAGCACAACCAGCAGAACACATAAAACTACAATGACTAGTGTAAACAGAACCAGATTTTTTGGTCCTTTCTTGGCTTGAGCCATATAAACATTCCTCTCCTTGAATATAAAGTGCAAAAACTTGATAGGTACCGGTTCCTTTCCTATTATTCTACGAACTGTAGTTTAATTCGAGACGGTTTACCTTTTTCCTTTTGCCTATGAATAAAATCCAATAATCTGTCATTATTTAAATCAATGGGGTGAACAGCCCGGCTTGGGTGCCTTCAGATACATGGTCCGGCCCCTAACATTGCCAGCATCAGCACCATGATCACGATGGAAATTGTTACTGCCCTTTTGTGGATGATGGGTATAACAAGATCTCCCTCCGGGTTGAGAATTTGTTGAATACGGTAGTTGACAGCCCCATCTGCAAAATGGACGCCGATCCGGGGCATTGGCTCGTGTTTGAGTTTCAGCAATGACATCAAAGCGCTTCCCAGAGGAGCGGTCCCGTTCATCCGGCTGATCGCGTACCTGTCTGCCAACAGCTCTGTCCAGACGGTATAATAACGGGTCAGACCCTTAATCAGGGGCACATACGCAAAACCCCGGCTGGCCATCGTTAAAACCAGCATTTGCAATGGGTGGCGCTGCTTGCAATGGTAAATCTCATGAAACAGGATGGCTTCCATTTCCGCCGTTGTGAACTTTTCGATGGCGCCCGAGGACAGCAGAATTGCCGGCCGCAACACTCCAAAGGACATTGCCGCAAAAGCAGGCGAATGAATAACATAGATCCGCATATTTTCCTGCCGGTAGTTCCGGTTCCATATAAGCGTCAAATCCCGATGGACATGCTTCCGGATATGTCTCCGCAGACGAACATAAACCACCATCTGGCTCATGCCAAGGTATAGGATAACGGCCATCGAGTAAAGGGTGAAGCCGTTGTACAGCCTCTCATAGAACACATGATTATGAAAAACAGCTCTTACCGCGTTTGCAATCCATTGCGACAAATCAGAGCTGTATGCGACATCCCGGAGCTGATGGATCAGACTGTAGCCCATCTGCAATATAAGCCAGCCCGCCGTGAGAAAAATCGCAGCTAACGCCATCTTGGGTTGCCTTGGCATCTTAATTCCCTTCATTTCGTTTCAATTCATCCAGTCTTTGTTGAAGTTTCTCAATCCATTCCGGGTCCGCTTTATCGAGCCGGTCAATAAAGTGATTGGCGACCAAGGAGCCGAAATCATCCAGCAGACCATCCGTAACATACTTCGTCTGCTCCATGATGAATTGTTCCCTGCTTTGCACCGGATAAAAAAAGGTAAGCCTGCTGCGGCCTCCGCCGCTCGTCTCCTTGCGCAGATGCCCTTTTTCGGACAAGCGGATCATAACGGTCATAACCGCGTTAAATGAAATCGGCTGCTCAACGCGGATCAGCTCATGTGCCTGCTTGATCGTCAGTTTTTCTTTTTCCCACATGGTATTCATGATTTTAGCCTCGAGGGAGCCAAAAAACCGCAGCAGCCCTTCCTCGTTCAAATTCAGCCTGTTTATTCTCAATGATATGGATGCCTCCCGAACCTGCTATAACAATCTATCGATGTCTGACGTTCCTGACATATTCCTCCGGCGGCTGGCCGATCATCGTTTTGAAGTCCTTGATGAAATGGGCCTGATCGTAATACCCCAAATCCTGCGACAGCCTGGTCCAGTCTGTGACGCCGCCTCTCTCCATAAGCTCCGCCGCTTCCTGGAGCCGGTAGCGCTGAATCACCCACTTCGGGCTGACGCCGACATAACGGCTGAACAGACGCTGCAGCGTTCGCTTGTTCATGCCGAATAAAGACACGATATCCTCGACCCGCACCATCTCTCGATCCCTTATGATGGCGTCGACAATCCGGTTCACAAGCTCAACATTACCGTCCGGTTCCGGGAGCCGTTCGCGCAGAAATTCCCAGGCGATCCGGGCTTGCTCTTCCTCCTTCACCTCGCTGAATAGCCGTTCCTCCAGCATCCCGGGGGCGGAACCGAAAATTTCGCGGAAGGGTATGACCTGATTGGTAAGAGAAGATACAGGCTGGTTCCAGAACGGATAAAATCCTCCTATCCGGAATTTGACGCCGAGCACCTGCCCTTCTCCTTCCAGCACTCTGGTAAAGGTAGTGTCCGGAACACCATATAAGAATGTTTCGATTCGTTGACCGGTCCTCTCGAACGCCAGCTGGATACTGGGGAATGATAAAACCGTCTGGCTGTGCGGGGCTTGTCCCCGCAGATCCCAGCGGAGGATCCAGAGATGCTCAATGTAAGGAGCCAGGTCCTGCCCAGGCAGCAGCCGCGACAGCGAAAAGCTGCGCATGCCCGATTCGGCATTCAGAATGCCCTTGTTTGACGGCGCTGTATCCGGTTTCAACATTATCGCTCACCCCTCTGGCCATTGTCGCGTTTTTACAATACAGTCTGATGCAGTCATCCTATTATAAAGTAGCAGTTAACCGTTGTTTCCGCAATGCGACAATACTGAAATGGAGAGTGTTATACCTATGGAACCGCTCAAATACGAATTCTATGTCGGGGCTAAGCCCGAGGACGTCTGGCAGATTTTCGTTTCGCCGGAAGGCACCAAAGCCATATTTTTCGGCTGTATTCTGAACTCAACCTTCGAAATCGGGGCTCCCTATGAATATGTTGGACCTGGCAACGACGGGGAGAATACGGTGCATGTGTACGGCAAGGTGCTGGAGTTCGAGCAGAACCGGATAATGAGCTATACCGAGCATCCCGGCCCGTCTTACCGCGAGAACCACGCCGAGCTTGAGACGAGGGTTACGCTGACGCTCGAGACAGTGGGCAATTGCACGAAGATAACGCTGATTAACGACTTGTGGCCGGACAACCATCCTTCCTATGAAAGCACGAAGGGCAGCTGGGCGATGATTCTCAGCAATATCAAGACATACGCCGAAACGGGGAAGACCCTTGATTTTGGCTGGTAAATGGACAAATAACCCTCTCAAATGAGAGGGCACGAAGAGCAGCATCTCCGCTGCTCTTCTTTATGTTTAGTCATTCAACTTCCGTTTCCGGTTAACGTCCGCACCGCTGCGCATCGGAATAAACGGGATGGTGAGAAGGCATAAATGAGGCCGATCACGGCGAACAGAAAAGCGCTGACCACGAAAGGAAGAGTGAGATGACCGCCACCTGCGAGCCAGCTTCCCAGCAGCGGTCCAAAGACGATCCCAAGTCCCTCCACGGACGAGAAAATCCCCCAACCCATTCCTTTGGAGTTCTCCGGCACGTAGCCCGCCAGCAATGAATTCCAGGCCGGAAGCAGCGCGGCATAGGCAATTCCAAGCCCGAGTGCAACCAATTCTGCGGCCAGGAATGTCTTCACTTGAGTCAAGCCATAGAGAGCAAGGGCGAAGGCTCCGAAGCTGCCCGACAGGAACCATTTGCCTCCGAGCTTGTCGTATACCCTGCCCAGCGGAATGAGCAAAACAATCACGCTTGCGCCGCCGGTCATTAACAGGATTGAAAATTGGGTATGGGAGAACGCCAGATGATCAACGGCAAAAGAAGATATAACGGGTACAAGCATGCCTCCGGCCAGCGTTTGCAGCAGCATTCCGGGCAGCAGGAACCCGCCCGTTCTCATTTTACGCCAAAGACCTGTCAATTGCTGACGGAGTGGAGCTTTGTCCTGAGCAGCTGCATTGATCTCTATCGCTGCTGTCCCGACCAGCGCCCAGCCCGCGATACAAAGGCAGAATATAACTGAGAAGGCCGTGCCATAGCCGATATCCATCACATATCCGATCAGGACGGGTCCCAGCCCCAGCCCGGCCAGCCAATAGATATGTAGCTTTCCCATCTGCGCCGCGCGGTTCTCTTCCTCAATCTGGCCAAGGCAGATGAGCCATAGAGGCGAGAAGCCTGCGCCGATCAAACACGCTCCGGCCAGGAACGCCCAGACGCCCGGTGCCGTCATCAGGAGTCCAATACCCAATAAGGACATTAAGAACCCGACATTCAGGACCATCCGCGGCGGCAGCTTATCGAGCAAATATCCGACGAAGCCTTTTAGCAGAGAATCAATTAAATACTGCAGCGATACGGCCGTTCCGATGACGGAAAGAGAGAAACCGAGGCGGGACGAGCCGTAAGACGGAAGCAATACGACAAGTAATGCTCCCCGGATGAGCTCCACGAGAAACAGCGCCAATACAAATCTGTGGAACAGGTTTTTCATGCCCGCTCCCAGTCTTGCCTGCCCGTTAACGATATCCATGGACCCGGACCGCCTTTCGGCTCGCCCGAACCGTAACTGCAGGAATAGGGAGATCAGTCTGCTGCGTTACCCGGATGACCTCGTCCGCAATCGTGCGGGCGGCCTCAGGGCGGTAGAGAGCTTGCATCGCTGCGCGGATCCGGTACCAATTCGGCAATTTCTGCATCAGCAGGAGTTCTTTTGTCAACTCGCCGGGGCTATTCGCAATCCGAACGGCTCCCCTTGCGGATAGCGTCTCCGCATTGCCCTGCTCCTGCCCGGGCAGCGGACGGTAGACGATTGCGGGCAGGGACAGACTCAGGGCTTCAGACAACGTGAGTCCTCCGGCTTTGGTCAGCAGGCAGGTGGAAACGGCCATCAATTCTTCCATATAACTAACGTATCCCAGAATGATCACCCGGGGATCCTCTCCGAAGATGGCCATCAAATGGTCATGCAGCTTCTGGTTGCGCCCGCAAACGATGATTAAATGAAAGTCCGTGCTTCTGAGCGCCTCTTTGGTTACCCGCTCGACATCCGCCAAAACGCCAAAAGCCCCCGCACTGACTAACGCAAACTTCGAACGCGGATTCAGACCATGCTTTCGGATCAAATTTTCTTTGGACAGAGGCTTCTCGAAAGCCTCCCGGACAGGGATGCCGGACACGATAATGCGGCTGCCTCCGATTCCAGCTGCGAGCAGCTCCTGCTTCAACGCTTCAGTCGCGACGAAATAACGGTCGGTATGCTCATGCAGCCATCTTGTATGGAGTACGAAATCGGTAATGACGGTAAACGTCGGAATGGTGAAATCTTCCTCATCCTTTAAAATCTCCGTCCCGAGGAATGGAAAAGTGTGGACTACCGCATCCGGCTTGATCCGCTTGATGATCTCCTTGAGCTTGCCTTTGCCGATCTGGTGAATCAACTTGTTGTGAGTCTCATCCGCCTTGACCCGGTTCGTCCTGCTGTACATATAGCCGTAAGCGCCGGGAAGCCAGGACATGCTTTTTATATAACAGAACCGGGAGAAAGCGTTCCATACAGGGTGGGCCTCCGCGAGCGGATCAACCAGATGAACCTTGTGGACTCCCATGGATGCCAGCCGGTTCTTGATCGCAAGGGACGCCTGAATATGCCCTTCGCCGAAAGAAGAATAAAGAATTAAGATGCACGGATCTTTTTTCATGGGATCAGCTTCCTCTCGGGATAATCAGACTTCATATCCCTACTTTAATCCCCGATCATAACCCCTATGTGAACAAATTTTTAAATGATTGTTAAGCTTTGCTTTCATTTGCAGAAACAGCTTGACCGGTTGGTCATATAAGTGACAATAATGCTCCAATGGCTCCACAATACTCGCCATTCTCAATAAACAAGGGTGAGGCCCCTCTCAGCTTCGTATACCGTTTTACAACATCCTGAAGAAGGTCATTCCCGATGAAAGAGGAGCCGATGAAAATAACAGATGAAACTCTGCATTGGCCGGCAGCCAGAACGCTGACTGTCGCTGCCGTTTCCCCCACCAGACCCATTACGGAAGCGAGCCGTTCTTCCTCCGTCAAATCATCTATGGATGCCAACTGCAGAACATGACCGAAATTACTTGCTGTCAAATCACCCGGAATTGGAGGCTCAGCCCCCTCGTAAATATGACTTACCTTCAGATCTATCCGATCTCGGGCGCCCTTGGCTGCCAGTTGTACAATTGCTTCATAGTCTGATAACCCGGTTAACAGCCTCGATAATCCCAGTATGGTTCCGCCCCCGACTCCCGTCCCCCCAATCCGCTGCTGCTTGTCGCCTTCCACATGGTGAATCGATGTGCCGGTACCCACGTTGGTCAGGATGTAGGACTCCTCGGATATCGCGTTCCTGGCGAGAAGAAAACGCACCCCGCTGCAAGTTGCCTCGAACTCGACCATCTCTGCGGCTTTTTTATTTATTTTCGATTGTAATAACGCTGCTTTGCCTCCGGTCATGCATATCCTGGCGTTCCCCAGCCCGTTGATCCATGCGGCTGCCTCTTCCATCCGGGCTACGGGGAATTTTTTGAATTCGGGCGAGGCATTTTTCATCCAGGCGACCTTGATCAGCGTGCCGCCGGCATCAATTCCAATATTCATCATGAAGTTCACTTCGCTTCCTTTTGCTCTGGCATGAATAGTATTCCTAATACTGGATCCATAGCTTTATTGTAGCTCTTAGGGCGAGCTCTAAGTCAATAGGACCACGATAGCAAGAAAAAAAGCCGCTGATTCAGCGGCCCTTCATGAATTATATTCGTTTATTCGGCGGTCGGCGGTATGCCAGCCGATCCGGTCAACCAGCCTCTGTCATGTGATTATATCACTTCGCAGTCAACCATGACGTGAATGGTATCTCCTTTATGCTCATTCCTCAGCTGGAAAGCCCGGGCGATCTCGGCAAGCGGAACGATGTGGGTAATCATTTCCCCCGTGTTGACCAGTCCGTTACGGACCAGCCGCAGTCCTTCATCGAAGTAGCGCCTGTTGTCTATGTCGCGCTTAGGTTCCGTAGACAGAATATCCAGCCGTTTTTTGTGGACCTTGAAGAAATCCACCGGTTTATGACAGGTGCCGATGCAGCCGTACATCACAATACGTCCGTTCTGCGCGGCTGCGTTAACCGCATCAACCATCCCTGCTCCTTCCAGCAGGCAAGGAATGACCACGTCAAAGCCGTCCGGAAAATCTGCCCCCACGATATCCATTGTATCCGCATGCTCATGAGGGATTTTATACGTATGAGTGGCGCCGTATTTGCGTGCAAGCGCCAATTTCTCCTCAAACAGATCCGTCACGACCAAATTCCTCGGGCTAAACATATGGATCACCTGCGTCATCACCAATCCGCTCACGCCCTGCCCTGTGATCAGCACATTCTTATTGGGGGAAATGTCCCCAAGTTCCGCCGCATGGATAATACCGGGAAGCACCTCGATCAGCGAGCCCTCGATCAGGGGCATGTCTGCGGGCAGAACCTTAAGGGAAAAAGGGGTGCAGCATACATATTCGGCAAAGGCCCCCCAGACATACCGCAAAGCAGCATGATCTCCTTCCTTGACACCAATGACATGGGGTCCGACCTTATCTACAATCCCTGCAACTTCATGTCCCAGCCTGGTAGGGTATGAAATAAATTCGGGCTCGCGCGCACCGCGGAATACTTCAACATCGCTTCCGCAAATCCCGACCCACTTGACCCTGATGCGCACTTCGCCTTCCTTGGGTTCCGGGATCAAGGCGCGCTTGATGCTAATCTCTCCGATCGCATCCATAACAGCGCACATCTGAGTTCCGGGACCCTCGTATTCTACCAGTTCCATGGGAGGAACGGCCATTTTCGTTACCATCTGTATATGTCTCCTTCCGATAGGACAGAATGCTGTCATTCTGGAACTTCAACTACTTCTCCGGCTTCTGGGGCCAATCAGGCCATCACTTCCCACATTTTTTCGGTTACTTCATAAGCCGTCTTTTCTCCGCGCTGGCTTCTGATGATATCCTCGACCACTTCCCCCATCAAAGCCAGATGTCCTTGAACCGAGGCTCCGGCAATATGGGGAGTCAGCAGTACATTCGGCAGCGACCGGATCGGATGATCCGCAGCGAGAGGCTCCTTCTCAAACACATCCAGTGCGGCAAAGAAACGCCCGCTTTGCAGCTCTTCCATAAAAGCTTGCTCATCCACCACAGGACCTCTGGACGAGTTGATGAAGACCGCGCCATCCGGAATAAGCGCCAATAATTCCCGGGTAAGCATTCTTTCCGTAGCGGGCAGCTTCGGCGCATGCACCGAAATGATCGGACAGCTCATGACCTCCTCCAACGCTGCCTTTCTGGCGTTCAACCGGGCAGCCCCTTCTTCCGTCAAATAGGGATCATAGATAAGAACACTGACCTGAAACGGTGCAAGCAGCTTGATGAAGGCGCGAGCCGTAGAGCTGGCGGAAATAATCCCGACGGTACTGCCTGTAAGCTCGCTTCCCTTCATACCGGCGATCTTCCATTTCCCTTCCCGCATCGAAGAATCGAAGGCCGGCAAAAACCTCAGTGATGCAAGCAGCGCCGCCAGGCAGTATTCCCCCACACTTTGCGCGATCCTCGGGGCCGCCGAGAAGACTTTGACCCCCCGGGAGAAAATCTGCTTCGGCACAAGATTCTTCACCGTTCCGGCCGCATGGCCAATGACGCGGAGCTTGACGGCCTTCTCCAGCATTTCGTCTGTAAGACCGGGGGAGCCCCAACTGGTAATAATCGCTTCCGCATCGGCAACCAGAGCTGATAGCTCTTCCTGTGTATAATCGCGTCCTGTCTCATTCCATACCGGTTCGAAATATTCATACAGTCTCGCACGGCAATCCTCCGAGCAGACTTCATCCAGACGTGATTGCGGTGAAAGCACCAATGTTTTCAACTTCATGGCAATAGTCCTCCTTCATTTTCCCCTCAAGGATTAAAGCTGCACAACCTGACCGGTCCGCATCGATTCAAAGCAGCCATCCATGATCTTCATGACCTGGATCATTACCCGGCCTGAAGCCAGCGGCTCACGTTCCTCTCGTATGGCATCGGCGAATTCCTCCAGCTGCCATCTGAAATTAGAGAAGGTGCTCTCACAGGCTTCCAGCAGTTCTCCGTTCAAACGCAGCTCATATTCGTCCTTCAGGTGCAAGAGGCCGTTCGAGCCGATTAAATATCGGTCATAGATGCTGTTCTGCGTAGACCAGATACGCTGTCCTGTCAGACCGACTTCATCGGTAGGCCGGCTGCCCGCATTGAATGACATCAGCACATTCGCCATCCGGCCTTCGCCAAAATTCAGGGAAATGGCAACCTCATCCTCCCCCGTCCAATTCGGGTTGTTGGAATGCCCCTGAGCATAGACGGATTGCGGAGCTCTGCCATAAGCCCATTGAATGTAATCAAGAATATGGCTTCCCCAAAGCGGGATAATAAAGCCGCCGATTTTCGATTCATCCTTCCACCAATCGGCTGCAGGCTTATCCATATGTGCCAGAAGCAGCGCATTGATATTGATCAGATCACCTATTGCTTTCTCTCTCACCTGGCGGATCGACTCCATTACCGGTTTATAAAAACGGCGGCTTTGCCCGATCATCAAGGTGACGTTATTGGCTTTTGCGGCCTCAACCATCTCCTTGGCTTCCTGCACATTCATCGCCATCGGCTTCTCGACCAGCACATGCTTGCCAGCCTGGAGCGCCTTAATTGAATACTCCGCGTGCATATCATGCGGCAGAAGCAGCAGGAAAGCATCGATATCCGGATCGCTTATCGCATCGTCATAGGACGTGTACGTTTTTACCCCCTCCCACTGATTCGCTTCCTGCCGCAGTTTACCTTCATCACGGGTTACCAGCGCAGCCAAATCCATTATGTCAGCCAGCTCCCTGACCGCCGGAAGATGTGATTTTGATACACGCCCCAATCCGACAACGGCCAATCGCAGTTTTTGCAGCATATGCCTTTCGACTCCTTCAGATTTGTTTATTTGCCGTTTTTCCTATTCTGGTAAGCCTCGTTGAACTCATCGATCATCTTCATGTAATTCGCATCCGCTTTGAACGAATTAACCAGAGCATCCCATGATTCGATCGGCTCTTTGCCCATGATCACTTTAATTTTCATATCGTCCATCTTCTTCTTAAAATCCGGACCTAATGTCAAATCGATGTCGGACAACAGACCGATTGATACATCCGCTATTCCGTAGTTCGCGCGATCGTCAATGATTTTTTTGTTGCGCTCGAACATCGCCTTCGGCATGCCCACGCGGTAAGCCCACAGGTACGGATCGTATCTTGTGAAGATTTTACCGAACGAGCTTTGCGATGCGCTGTCCTTAACCGCTTGTTCGGTTGCCGTTTTGAAGCCGTCGACGATCGTGAAGTGAATATCCTTAAGACCATAGCAGGCCAATTCAAAGCCTTCCTCGGATGCCCCATAATCCATTAAAGCCAGTATTTTTTTCATTTTAGCTTCAGGGACCGTTTTCGGGATCACATAAAGTCCGGCATACCCGCTGCCTGTAGAAACCATTTTACCTGCCGGGCTTTCAAGATATGTCATCGCCACGAAATCAGCCTTCGGATCAAGCTCCTGCGCCCCTTCCGTGGCACGGTAAACGCCTTCTGTCGTGTCCATTTGGACGCCGGCCTTGCCCGCTTTGGCCATATTCTCAAAATCGGTCGTCTTCAGAACAGCGAAGTCTTCAGGAATTATTTTTTCCTTGTACATTTTGTTGAGATAAATAAGTCCGTCTCTCGTCCCCTGCTCCAGATCGGTGTCAATCAGCTTGCCCCCTGATTCTTTCCACTTCCCGTTGCTGTTGTTGAAAATATCGATGACTTCCTCCCAGCCCTTGCCGTTATATCCGTATGTGTCGGCTTTGCCGTTCTTGTCGGGGTCTTGCTCAACAAACGCCTTTAAGGCCGTATAGAACTCATCCATGGTATGGGGCATTTTCAACCCTACATTATCCAGCCAATCCTGGCGGATATTGAAGAAGCTGCTTCCCTGAAGCGGACGCACGGACGGCAGGATATACTGCTTGCCATCGACTTTTACGCGGTCCATTATTTCCTGCGGGTATTCCGACAGGTTTTTGTAATCCTTCAAATATGGCGTCAAATCCCAAAATGCGCCTTGCTTGATCATGGTGATCGCCTGCGTTTGCTTCATGTCCTTGAGCTTCATCAGATCGGGCATATCGCCCGAGGCCAGCATCACGTTCTGCTTCTCTTCCCATGCGTTTGGCGATGCCCAGGTAATATTGAGCTTGGTGTTCGTGCGTTTCTCGAATTCCCTCGTGACCGGGTTGTCTGCCGCCGGAGGCTCAGGCGTATTGAACTCGGTAAAAATACTGATCTCCGTCGGCTTTTCTTTGTCTGCGGGAGCATTTGCTCCGGAATCCGGGCTGGCGGTACCGCCATTGCAGCCTGACAGGAACGATGCAATCATGACGAATGCCAGCGCTGCAGGCACCGCTTTACGCTTAATGAACTTCCCTTTTCCATTCATACCAAACCCTCCTATTAAATATTCATAGATTATCCCTTCACCGAGCCCAGCATTACACCTTTGGCAAAATGCTTTTGCAGGAACGGATAAACACACATGATCGGAACTGTCGCGATGACGACCGCAGCCATTTTCAACGTTTCCGTAGGGATATTTTGTTCAGCCATCATTTCCGCCGCAGAGGCTCCCCCGGCCTGGGTGGATGAATCGATCAGCATATTGCGCAGGACGAGCTGAAGCGGCCACTTGGTGTAATCGTTAATGTATAAGATCGCGTTGAAGAACGTGTTCCAGTAAGCCACCGCGTAAAATAATCCAAATGCGGCAAGCGCGGGAAGCGACAGCGGAAGCACGATCCGAAAAAAAACGCCGATATCGGTGGAACCGTCGATAACAGCGGATTCCTCCAGCTCCACCGGAATGCTGTCGAAAAAGCTTTTCATCAGGATGACATACCATCCGCTGGTAAGCACCGGCAAAATTAATGACCAAATGCTGTTGATCAGTCCCAAATCGCGGACCAGCAGGTAAGGAGGGATTATGCCCGGACTGAACAAAAGCGTAATGAGAATCATCAGCAAAATGACTCTTCTGCCCTGCAGCCGCTTGCGCGACAAGCCGTAGGCCAGCGCAGCTGTCACTACCAGACTGAGCGCGGTACCGACAACAGCCAGAAACCCGCTGACTAAAGTCGCGTTCTGGAAAGAGGAGGTGGACAACAAGTATTGGTAAGAATCCAATGTCCATTTTTCCGGAAACAGGACATATCCCTGCTTCCGGATGTACTCCGCCGGATCCGTAAATGATACGGCAAATACATAATAAAGCGGAAAAAGCATGATGATGGAGATCACAGCCAGCACCAAAATATTGGCTGAATCAAATAAACGATCTCCGATGCTTCGTTTCATAATCTCACCCCCGCTGTTTAGCGATTAATAAACGCCTTCTTCACCGAAGCGTTTAGCTATCTTATTGGCTCCTATAACCAGAAGCAGTCCAACCAGGGATTTGAATAAGCCGACAGCGGTACTGAAGCTGAACTGTCCTTGCTGGATGCCCGTACGATAAACATAGGTTTCAAACACATCCGCGACATCGGAGACCGCGCCGTTCATCATCAGAAATACTTGCTCGAATCCGACATCCATGATGTGCCCAAGCTTCAATATGAACAAAATGATAATGACACTGCGAATAGCCGGCAGGGTTACGTGCCAAGCCTGACGCAGCCGGTTGGCCCCGTCCATTTTGGCCGCTTCATACTGCTGGGGATCCACGCCGGCGATGGCGGCAAGAAAAATGATCGTCCCCCATCCCGCTTCTTTCCAAATATTCTGAATGGTGAGGAGCAGCCAGAAATTGTTTTCATTGGTGAGAAAGTCATACTTGGCAAACCCTAAGCTGACAAACATCTTATTGATAATGCCCGACGATTGCGACAGGAGCAGGAATGTAATTCCCGCGATAATGACCCACGAAAGAAAGTGAGGCATATACACGACCGATTGAATCCACTTTTTGTAGACCTCACTGCGCAGTTCGTTGAGCAAAAGTGAAAGTAAGATCGGCAGCGGGAAAAAGAACACCAGGTTCAGCAAGCTGATCGCCATCGTGTTTCGGAACAGCAGATAAAAATCCTGGTTGGAAAAAAAACGGACAAAATGATCAAACCCGACCCATGGGCTATCCATAACACCCATGAAAGGGGAATAATTCTGAAAGGCGATGACTACTCCCCACATGGGAATGTACTTGAATATCACAAAAAACAAGACTCCGGGAGCAATCAGCAAATAAAGAAATTTGTCTCGTTTAAATCCGTTTCTCCTATGCTTCCATCTGCTGACCGGCACGGATTTGGCAGTAGTGCCTAATTGCCATTCATTTTGGGCTGCCACGGTACTTAACCTCCTTTTTAAGAGACTCTGGCGCTTTGGGAATATATAGATTTATGACTCAAAAAGCGACTTCGCGTAAGCAAGATCTTCCGCGATATAACGGTCCTTGTTCTCCAGATCCGTGTACTCCGCAGTCAGGCAGACAACGCCCTTGTAGTTTCGCTGTTTCACATAGCTCGCAATTCGCGGCCAATGCGCCATACCATGCCGGCCGGTAGTGAAATGACGCTTCCACTCGGCTGTTTCGGCTTCAGGTCCGTTGCTGCGGTAATAATAACCGTTTTTCAGGTTCACCATTGCCAGATGAGGCCAAACAATCTCCAATCCATATTCAGGCTGCTGGCCTGCGAACGCGTCGTGCGCCGCATCCCAGACGACGCCGACATGGTCGGAGCTAAGCTTATCCATCAGCCGCATAATACCGTTGGAATCGATCACAAAGTTTCCGTAATGCTGCTGGACGCCAACCTTCACGCCATACTTGACGCATAGCGGGACAAGCTGCTCCAGCTTTCGCCGGGTTCGCTCCTCCGCTGCCTTATACCCGTCCTGTTCGATGTTGACCATTATCCGGATGACCGGCACTCCAGCCTCCGCACATGCGGCAAAGACAGATTCATCGGTTGAGGCGGCAACGCTGAATATTTTGACGCCGTGTCCACCGAGCAGCCTGGAAATCTCCGGCAGCGTTCTCTGGACGGTTTCAGGCTCAACCTGAAACCCGGTTCGCACGGGAAGCTCGATGCCGTCAAAGCCGATACCGCTTACGAAACGGGCCAGCTCTTCAGGCGGTTTGTCTTTCCAATGCTTGACAAAGAGTGAGAATGAGAATGGATTTTCCACAGTAGTGCTGCACCTCCTTCTGCCGATTTTTTAAACGCCGACATTTGATTTGGCAATACTTAGCAAATGCTGCACATCATTGTAGCATTGCTGCGCCAGCACAGCGTGTACGGGGAGATCGGAACCAGGTTTGCTGACACTTTCAACCGTCAGATAACCGCTGTATCCGATCTGCTCCAGACCATGGAACACTTCGTACCAGTCGATGCCGCCCTGATTAATGAGCCGGTGACAAAAATATTGTTCTTCATGCTCGCCTTCTCTCGGTATAACTCTGTGATATCGGCCGATATGCGGAACATAATCGCTATATTCGAAGGCCCAGGGATACTGCCTTCCTTTCAACAACACGATATCTTTGATATGAACATTAAAGAGGTATGGCTTCAAACGTTTGATCGTTCCTGTACCGTAATCGGCCGGCACCTGATACAGGTTGACCGGGTCCAATATCAGCCCCACATTGCTGCGCCCCACCGCTTCAATAAAGGCGATCGATGAATCCGCATGATCACATAAGGTTCCATGGTGCATTTCAATAACCGTCCGTATATTCCGCTGGCTTGCGGCATCGGCGCATCGTTGAAACCACTTCACCGCTTTTGCATAATCATCCCTGGAAACCTCACTGGAATGCTGGAATCCCGGATTCAATCTCATCATGCCGCAGCCAATCGTTGATGCAAAATTGAGGTAGCGCTCCCATTTCTGAACCTCCGCATGATTCTCCTCCTCTGTGTTACAGGCGAAATTCCCTGCAAATAAAGACAGATTGACAGGCTTGAGACGATTGCCCTCAAGCAGCTCTTTAATCTGCTCGGCCCGCTCTTGCGGAATATGTCCGTCCGCCAACTCGCCTACACCGCGAATCTCGACACCTTCATAGCCAATCGCAGCCGCATCCTTCAAAAAATGTTCGATAGTGGAGTCATCATACATATTACCGCCCAATACGATCATCGCTTTCATCCTATCCCCTCCGTAATAGCGCTTACATTTCTGAAGGTATCATAATTTATGCCGGACACTTATGTCAATATATAAATTAAGTTTTGGTTTTGAGTGAAATATTGAAACTGATATGGCGAGTAAAGGCAATTCTGCCTTGATCTTTGTTCTGTTTTTTATTAAACTAAACATTAGGTTCAATTAAACCACATAATGATATAGCGATGGTGACGTTCATGATAATTCCTAACAAAAGCGATCAAAAAGGCAGCAAGACCAGCATCATCCAGGCCTTGCGCATGCACGGATCCATGCCCCGGATTAAATTGACCAAAGTAACTGAACTGAGCAGAGCCACCATCTCTTCTACGATTTCCGAGCTTATGGATTGGAATCTTGTAAAAGAAACGGAGAAAGCCCCCTCCACAGGGGGACGCCCTGCCATTTCACTGGAGCTCGTCCCGGGGTCCCATGCTATTATGGGCGCCGATTTAAATGATCAGGTATGGACGCTTGGCGTATTCGATTTACTCGGCAATGTCCTGCATACGACGAAAATACCGGTCAGCTCGTCTCAGCCTGAAGCCGCGATTGATGAATTGACGGATCAAACTTCAAAGTTTGTGAAGGAATTCGACAAAGAGGTCATTAAATTGTTCGGTCTGGGTGTGCCGGGCCTTGTTGATACAAGACGAGGTATTATCAGGAGCGCATCGGATTTGGGCTGGTCTAACGTGGACATTGAGGAAATGGTAAATAAAAAGCTTGGTTGGCCTACCGTGGCCATAAACAGGCATCATGCCCGCGGGCTTTCCGAATGCCGGTTCGGCTCTGGAAGCAGCTACAAGCATATGATTTATGTCGGGGTCGGCTCCGGCATAGCTGCCGGAATCTTTAATGACCGGCAGCTGGTGTCCGGTTCCTTCGGCGGAGCCGGTGAGCTCGGACATATTACGGTTGAACCTGATGGACCCGTATGTCCGTGCGGGAATAACGGTTGTCTGCACCTCTATTCTACGGCTTCCGCAATCGAACAGGAAGCCCGCAAACACCTTCGCTCCGGTCAGTATGAAAGCTTGCTGAACGGCGTCATTCCAGGTTACGACCTCCAGCTGCTTCAGGCAAAGGACGTTTGCCTGGCCGCCGACCAGGGCGATGAATTGGCGATGAGAGTCGTGAATCATGCCGCCACCTATCTGGGCATTGCACTGGCTAATCTGGTTAATTTGCTGAATCCCGAAGCTATCATTCTTGGGGGCTCCATACCCAGTATGTGCAGCACTTATGTCCAAACCGCCACAAAAGTTATGAAGCAGCGGTCCATGACGGCTCTCTCTGCCGGAATCGCGGTGGACACCGCCATATTGACAGAGGTCGGCGGCGCTCTCGGCGCAATCAATTATGCGCTTGATCGGCATTTCTCATTTACAATGATCCAGTAAAGACATCCCGTATTATAGCGGCTTCCACACTCTCCTATGTCACGGGCAGCCTTGGACATTAATGGAGCTTGGACGAATCGTATCATATCGGCCAGGTCTTGCAGATATGCCAGCTGCAGGGCTCTTTGGTCAACAACAAGATCATTTGAATAACCGGAGCCAGCATCTTCTTCCGCAATAGACATATATCTATAAGACCAGGCTATTATCGTTGACCACTTGCGGGAGGTTATATTGATGCAATCCCATCCCAGTCCTATAGGACAATATCAAATGATCTTTCATTGGAACCGATTGGATTGGAATTTTCCCGACCCTGCCATGAAGCAGGACTTCGAAGCCAATCAATATTGGAAAAAAGCGCCGGCATGCGGAGTAAAAGTGGATCAGCAAGGGCGCTATTATGTTTCGGTGCCGCGCTGGGCCGCGGGTATTCCCGCTACCATAAACCGAATCGTGATCAAGGACGGAAAACCGCTCCTCGACGCTTTTCCAAGCTGGGAGTGGAATCAGGCGGGGAATGTCCATGCTCTTCAATCCGTACTGGGTTACGAGATTGATGAGTTTAACCGGATTTGGCTGCTGGATCAAGGAAAGATCGCCTACGAGCCGTCTCCCGAAGGGTCGCAAAAGCTGGTCGTCTGGGATTTGAATACCAATCGGATGATCGATTCCATTAACATCCCGGATGAGATCGCATCTTACCGGACTTCGTTCCTGAATGATCTGGTCGTGGATAACAAGAACGGCTTTGTCTATATAACCGATTCCGGCAGCGGGTGGCCCGATCACCCGCTGGACGGGGGAATCATTGTGTACAACATGAGGACGAGAACGCTCAGACGGGTCCTTGACCGGCATTACAGCACACAGGATTATCCCGGTTTTAGATTTCAAATTGACGACAAACCGATATACAAAAATCAGCCTGTGCGAATCGGTGCAGACGGCATCGCTTTATCCGCGGACCGCTCCACCTTGTATTACTGCCCGCTCACAGGTCGCAATCTGTATGCTATTGATACCTCGCGATTAAGAAATTACAATACGCCCTTGGCGGAAATCAGCCAGGCTGTGCGGGCCATCGGCAGCAAGCGAACAACCTCCGGAGGAATTCACGCGGATAATAGAGGTAATGTGTTCTACAGCATGCTGGAAGGCAAGGGAGCAGGCGCCTACAGCCCTTTCAGCAATACCTTCCAGGATTTTGTGTCCGATGACCGCATGCTTTGGGTGGACGGGGTTGCTTTTGACCAGAAAGGTTCTCTTCTCTTCAACAGCAACCGGATTTACGGGATGTTTGGGGGCTATGAAATGGATTGGACCTATCCCTATAACCTGGTCATCTGGAAAGCCTTTGTCGGAAATGGTGTAAAGTCATACTTGTACGCCCATTGATAACATAATCTTCCGTAGAAGTTAATCAATCAAATCATGCTCCTTCAACGTCGCCTCCTCATCACCTGCGATGTAAGCAAAGATTCTGGGGGTATCCCCGATAAATTGAAGCATGTAGGTCTCATCAAAATCGATGCTGATCTCCTTCCCATCCTTTTGACGGCAATAGACGGCTCTCCAGTGGATAGCAGCGGCCGCATGCAAATCATCCATCTTGACGGTATGGATTGACGTGATGCTCATTGACTTTGTCCCGATACGCCGTTGATTCTCGAACGCGGGCTTCAGTGCTTCCGCATATTGTTCATCATTCTGGAAAACTTGAACCCCTTTGGGGTTGGCCTCCAGGAAGCTTTCTGTATAAGCGGCAGTCATGGCCGGCACTTCTATGCTTTCGGGGTCAGCAAGGGCATCATTAATACGCTGCTCATACGCGCGGAAGAACTGTGTTACGGTTTGAGTTCGCATGTTTCGAGCCTCCTCTTGAATTAATTCCTTCCTGACTTATTACCCATATTCCAGGGATAAGGATCCTCTCATTGAATAATCTTATCAAGACCGCCCTTTGAAAAAGAGCGGTCTGATCCGGGTTGCGATAGTCAGGGCAAGACTCGCTTTTTTGATATTGTTCAATATTTTTGCAAGAAACGGATCCCTGATATTCCTGCGCCTTCATCCTGCCAAGTCCATCCTCCCCCTCGAATCTTCAATACTCGGTTCACCAGCCGAAGAATGCCCTGCATTACCTCTAATTGATGAAATATAAATTAAATATATTTCACAACCCATTGACTTCTTTATCCTGCAGATCTATCATAATTTATGTAATAATAAAGTAAAATAATTTCATAATTTAGTTCGAGGTGAGCAATGCATGTTGATTGTGGAGGGACTGACCAAGGTTTTTACCAATGGCAAAGGAATAGCGGATGTATCATTCACGGTGAACAGAGGCGAGGTATTCGGATTTCTCGGGCCTAACGGTGCGGGCAAATCGACGACTATCCGTCATATTATGGGATTCATGAAGCCGGAACGGGGAAAAGTGTCCATCAAGGGGCTCGACACATGGACGAAGCAGGGAGTTGTGCAGAAGCTGGTCGGATACCTGCCGGGAGAGATCGCTTTTATCGAAGGCATGACAGGAAAGGATTTTCTTGAATTCATGTCCAGGATGCAAAGAGTCAATAACTCGGCCAAGCGGAGCCGTCTGATCGAAAGACTGCAATTCGACATCAATACGCCAATCCGCAAGATGTCCAAAGGAATGAAACAAAAGGTCGGTATCGTGGCGGCGTTCATGCATGATCCCGAATTGATCATTCTGGACGAACCGACTTCCGGCCTCGATCCGCTGATGCAGCAAATATTCATTGAGCTTGTGCTTGAAGAGAAAGCGCAAGGGACCACGTTCCTCATGTCCTCCCACAGCTTCCCCGAGGTTGAGCGAACCTGCGGCCGCGCCGCCATAATCAAGGATGGCAGGATCATAGCGGTTAAAAACATTCATGAGCTTCAATCCATGCAGCGCAAGCTGGTCGAGATCGTGTTTGAGCATGAGGAGGATGCCGGGAAGTTTGCGTCAGCGGGCAATATGCCGGTCGAATCGCATGACGGCCGCCGGATCACCGTCGCCGTGCAGGGCAATTATAACGATCTGATCCAGGAAACAGCCAAATATCCGGTTCGCAGCCTTGATGTCAAAGCGCAAAATCTTGAGGATGTTTTTATGCATTATTATGACCGGAAGGAGAGCGTCCGATGAACCTCCCTCTTTTCAAGCAAATGATGAAAATCAATCTCAAAGGCATAAGCAATTACGCCTTCGGCTCGGCATTCTATATTCTGCTCATGTTCTGGCTTTATCCCGGAATCGCTGAGAATACAGGTGCTCAATGACCTGATGGAAGCGATGCCCGATGGTCTGGTGAACGCGTTCGGCATTCAGGGCGGATTCGGAAGCATGGAAGCTTTCATCTCCGGAGAGTATTATGGGCTCATCCTCCCCCTCCTGCTTGCTATATTCAGCGTTATGCTGTCGACGCAGCTAATGGCAAGGCTGGTTGATCAAGGCTCCATGGCGTATCTGCTGTCAACCCCGACGACCCGGCAGCGCATTGCCGCGACCCAGGCTGGCGTGCTGGCTGCGGGACTTCTGCTGATTATGGTCGTTGCTACAGCGGCGGGCTTTCTTGGATATGCCTGGTTTATCGGCGATCAGTTCGAATTTGACGGATCCCGTTTCATACTGATGAATGCGATCGCTTGGACGCTGTTTATTGCGGTCAGCGGGATCTCCTTCCTCGTCTCCTCGCTTGCCAACGATGAGAAGAAAGCATTGGGAATTTCCGGTGTCCTTACCTTCGGCATGTTCGGTCTGGATATGCTCGGCAAAATAAGCGACAGCGTCGAATGGCTCAGGTTCGTTTCAGTCTTTTCACTATACAAGCCCGGCGAAATTGTAAATGGCGGCGGCGACCCGCTGTTGTCCTCGATTATTCTGCTTGTGATCGGCATAGCCGGCTTCGCCGCCGGTATCGCTGCATTCAGCAAACGGGATCTGCCGCTCTAATTAAAATCCCCCCAGACTGACGATGCCGGGAGTCTTATTATAGACTCCTTGAAGCATTGTCCGCCTCGAGGGGATTTTTCCGGGTTTAAGAAGGCCCGGTCCTTCCGCTCTATTTTGTTAATCCGCGGCTTGTCAGCTGCTTGTGGATAGCAGCATCGGCTGCATGCCCGGCCAGTGCCGCCACATATCGATAAGCGGCGCCTTCCAGTCATTCTTGCGGTCGATATGATCGACCCGGAAGTACAGGGAATAGCGGATGCGCTCGGATGCGTTCATCCCCCCTGCATGGATAAGTTGATAATGTGTAAGGATCAAATCTCCAGGCTCCCCCGTAATCTGCACCGGCTTGGGTAGAGGCACATTGGTTGACCGGTGGATCGTCTGAAACCCTTCATCCTGGAATAAAATCTCGGGTCCATGCTCGCGGAAATAGGCCTCATATGCCCGATGAGTTCCCGGATACACAGTAAAATTCCCCCTGTGCTGCCCGGTTTGATCGCTTAGGATAAGTCCGACAAGGGCAGTGAAGTTCTGGGCAATGCCATCTTTGACGCGAAGAACGCCGTCCAGATGCGCACCATGATGATCATCCACAGGATGATCCGGATAATCAGGGAAACGAAGCGCAATTTGTCCGAGCTGAACAGGATGATAGCTGTCTTCCCCGACAAGTGAATCGACAAGCGCTTTGGCTGGTGTTTTGTTAAACAAATCCGTAATGATCTGCTCCGTCTCCAGTTCTCTGCAGTAGTTGGCCCCGCGATGATCAGCCGGAATGCCTTTGCCGATCGAATGATTAATCGCCTTCATGGCCTGCTCTACCATGATCCTGGGCACCACGCCCGGCACCTTGACATAGCCCTGCTCCAGAAGCTGCTTCTTCTGCTCATACGTTAATTGCATTTGATTGCCTCCTTGGAATTTAGGATCATCATTTCATGGTCATGAGCCGAACGGATAGCTCGGCAGCCCTTGTACCCCTGGCTTCAAGCGGAAAATTCCGCCTGACAGCGGCCGCTGTCGAAGCTCTTCTTCGGGCAGCCCCGTCCTTGCCGTCGTAATGTAGAGCTCATCAAGCAGGTCTCCGCCAAAAACGCAAGAGGTTACCCGCGCGGCAGGCACCTCCACTTTAAGCAGCCGCTCTCCGGTTTCCGGATTGAAGCGGGATACGCAGTAACCGTCCCACTGTGCGATCCAGAGCATGCCCTCCATGTCCGTTGTCATGCCGTCCGGCGATCCCTCGCCCTCCGGAATCGTGATGATGACGCGCCCTTCTCCAAGCCGCCCGGTATCGAGGTCAAAGGGATAAGCCCTGACCTGTCTCGTCGGTGAATCGATATAATACATCATTGTGTGATCAGGACTCCACGTGATGCCATTGGAGCAGGTAATGCCTGGCACCTTCTTCTCGATGTCTCCATTCGGATATAGGCAGTATAAAGCACCGCCCGGACTCCGCTCGGTCAGCTCCATCGTACCCGCCCAGAACCTTCCCATTGCATCGCATTTTCCATCGTTAAACCGGTTGGCCGCTATCCCCGCCTCCGGGTCGCCAATCGGGTGCAGCAGGCCGCTTGCGGGATCGAACCGGAAGAAACCGTCCCTGGCGGCAATAACAAATCCGTTATTCCGGTCAGGCACGACCGCCCCGACATACTGGCCAATCTCGTATTTCAGGTCCGTTCCCGACCCGGGATCGAAGATATGGATCTGCGATTCCATAATGTCCACCCAGTAGAGCAGCCCTTTGCCGGCATCCCAGCTGGGACCTTCGCCAAGCGTCGCCCTGGCGTCCAACACCAATTCCAAATTGTCCATGTCGCATCCCCTTCTCAAATACAGATAATTATTGCACTGCGCGGTCGTCACGAAAATGCTGCGGTGTCATCCCGTAATGATTCTTGAATACCTTGGAGAAATATGTGGCGTTCTGATAACCGAGCGAATAAGCGACATCCATGATTTTATGGTCGCTGCTTCTCAGCAGCTGAGCGGCTTTCTCCATCCGCAGCTTCAGCAGATAATGACCGATGCTCTGGCCGGTTTCAAGCTTATAGACTCTGGATAGATATGCGGGATGCAGAAAAACATGATCGGCAATGGATTGAATCGACACGTCCTCCGATAGCTTCCGGTTGATGAAAGCATGAATGCGCTCAACGATTCCTGAACGATTGTCTTTCATTTCCCGCTCCAAATGATTCTGGATCCTCTCGAAGACCCGCACTGCCCAGCCTTGCAGATTGGGCGGTGCGCGGTGCAGCGGATTACAAATGGGCTCGGCGTCTTCCCCGAGGAGCTCGGCTAATGAGAGGCCGCTCTTATGTACGATATAGGCGGCAGAGCTGGACAACAACAGAAAAACCTCCAGATGATGCTCGGCAGACACTTCCTGAAGCTGTTCCACTTCCCCGAATATTGCCCGAAGCTTCACCTGTACCGCATCCCAGCGCCCGGCATCCAGCAAATGCTGCAGGAGAGGCGGCTCATACAGGCTGGATAATGATTGCATCCGGGTCCTTGCTTCGCATTCGCGGGCAGCCATGATCATAATGATCTCCCGGTCCCGGCCCAGACGCTCGCGGACCATGGCGAGCAGCTGCTGGTAAAGACCAGCCATATCCGCCGGGAAAATCGCCCATTCTCCAACGACGATCGAGATCCCTCCTTTGAGATAAACCTTCACTTTGCCCTGGATCTGTATGGCAAACTGTTCGAGCAGTTTCTGCCGGACTTCTTCCCCGTTTGCCAGCCCAGTAAGTTCACCGTATTTTTCGGCAGTCAACTTTACGCAGAACACCAGGTGATCGTTAACGTCCTTGCACGACCATAGCTCAAACACGCCTTGGCTGAGCTCTTCCGCAATATTGCCGATCGCATATTCCAGCAGCGACAAGCTCTGAAAGTCATGGCGGGCGAACTCCTCTTCCAACCGCACCAGTATCATGGAGAAAGCATCGCCCGATCCGAACGATAATTCAAACAGCTCCAGTTTTTCATGCAAAGCGTCAGATGTCATCCTCTTGCCCTGCAGAAGCTCGCTGAGCAGATTACCCTTAAGCAGGGGAAGATGGTCACGAAGCGCCGATTGCGCCCGCTGGAATGAACTGATGCTTTCCCATTCACTCTGGATTTGCCCGATAACGCGTTCCACCACCTGCATGAGATCGCTCTCGCGTATGGGCTTAAGCAAGTAGTCCACGGTATGATTTTGAAGCGCCTGCTTGGCGTAATCGAAATCCGCGAATCCGGATAGAATAAGGCACTTGACCCTGCTCCACCGTTCTGCAATCCTTTTTACGAGTTCCAGACCAGACATGCCGGGCATGCGGATATCGGTGATGACAATATGAATCGGGTGTGCCTCCAGAAGCGTCAGTGCTTCGGGAGCGGAGCAGGCTTTATGAATTTCTGCGATCTGAAGCGTCTCCCACGGCATAGTCAGCATCAAATTATCCACGACCGCTTCTTCGTCATCCACAATAAGCAGCTGATACATCGCTCTCCCCCTCCGCTTGATATCTCCTCCAGGCAAGGACGACCCTGACCCCTCCGGTCGGCAATACATTGATATCCAGACCGGAACCCTCGCCGTATTGGTAGCCAAGCCGTTGATGGACATTCCACATGCCGCATCCCATCTCTTCGTCCATGCTCCGTTTCAAGCTCCCTTTGAGCTCGCGTAAAACCTCTTGACTCATGCCAACTCCGTTATCCTCCACGATTACATAATGATAATCGGCATCCTGCCGGCAATGAATCCGGATCGTCCCGCTGCCGGGTTTATTTTCTATGCCGTGGACAACTGCATTTTCCACAATGGGCTGGATAATCAGCCGGGGTACCGTCAGCTCCATCATATGCGGCGGAGCATGAATCTCATAGTTGAACCGTTTCATCCGCATTTGCTGAATTTCCAGGTAATTCTCTACGAATCCCAGCTCGCCGCGAAGCGAAACGCTCTGCTTCTCGACACGGGTAGTATAACGGTAATACTCGCCAAGATTCAGCGCCATAGTCTCGGCAAGATCAAGCACGCCCAGCCGGATCATGCTTTGAATATAAAACAGGCAGTTATACAGAAAATGGGGATTGATCTGTGACTGCAGCTGCTTCAGCGTTGCCTCGCGCGTCTGGATCTTCTCCAAATATGCTTTTTCCACCAGCACCTGAATCTCCTGCGCCATCTCATTGAATCTGGAGAACACGAATGAAAATTCGCTTGCCCGGCGAGGGTACATCCGTATGGAGAAATTGCCCCGCTTCATCTCCCTGAGGCTGTGTATAAGCTGTTTTATCGGAATCTGGACATTGCGATACAGCATCAGCAGCGCAAGTATGCTCAGGATGAGAAGCAGGCAGACGGACATGTAAAATAAGTTCCGCACCTCATGAATCGGATTCAGAATCTGCTCAATGGGCACGTAATCGACGACATACCAATTCAGGCGCGAAATGAGCGCAACACTGATCATATAATTCTGACCGTCAAGCGTTATCGTCTCGGCCTCTGCATCCCGAAAAGTCCTGCCCACCAGGGCTTGCTTCAGCGCATGGACGAGCTTCTCATCCGATGAGCGGTTCGTTATCAGCCCCTGGGAGGGGTTGAACAGGAACGGATCGTCGCCGCCATTGCGCTTGAAATCATCCATCATCTTGCGAAGATTATCCACAGGGAAGGTGGTCTGAATGATGACATTGGCTTCCCCGGGATGAAGGTACATGGAGAATGGCTCTACGGTATACCTGCTGAAATAATCGTTATTCTGCCCAAGCTCCCTGCTTTTCGGGTGCAGCTTCCAGTCTGTCGTCGACACGTCCTGCATGAAAGCCTTGCGGTCGAAGGGAGCTTCCGAGCCGGTTGTGATCGCCAGATCGCTCGCAGGCAAGTACAACGTGATCCGGTTCTGATAGCTCGATGAGATGCTGCCAAGCAGGAGCTTCTCATAAATGGTGTTGATCGTTTTATCCCGGTCATACCCGCTGCTTGCGTTTATTGCGTTTTGAAATTCAAGCACATCGGAATCCCGCATAAGCTGCATGGAATACATCGACAGCTGCTCGATCTGTGTATTTACCTGATTCATGAAGACGGAGAGCTGCTTCAGCTTGGATTTGCGGATTTCATCCTCGACCAGCCGTGTGCTCCGGTTATTCACATACGTGAATATGATAAGAATCGGGATGAGCAAGCAGCAAATGAGAATGGCGATTTTTCCGAAGATGCTGAACTTAATCCGCATGCCCGCAGCCACCCTTCCGTTGAAAGTGCTTTCACGTCCAATTGTACCAAGCTATCCTTGCCTTCGTATAGACCCTTTCTTACTCTTTGACCGAACCAAGCGTCATTCCGTGTACGAAATATTTCTGCAGAAACGGATAAACCACCAGCACCGGCAGAGCGGAAATGAAGATCAGCGACGCTTTGAGCGTCCGGTCGGATAAATTCGAGAATTCCCTCGGGTCCATACTGAGCTTCGTGAAATCCGTTGAGGCAACGACCGTCTGCAGGAAGGTGGACATCGGGTAGTTCCGGAAGTCGGACATATAAATTAATCCGTCGAACCAGGAATTCCAATTCCCAACGATCGTAAACAAACCGATTGTAGCCAGAGACGGCAGGGATATGGGCAGGTAGATTTTGAGAAGGGTCATAAAATGTCCGGCACCATCAATCAGCGCCGCTTCCTCCAGCTCCTTCGGTATACCGCGGAAAAAGTTCATCATCAGCACAATATTGAAAACATTCACAGCCGACGGAAGAATCAGCGCCGCAAGCGTGTTGTTTAACCCCAGATGGTAGACGACGAGATAAGACGGAATCAGCCCTCCGTTGAACAGCATGGTAAATACAATGATCCAGGCATACAGCGAACGTCCGCGGAATACACGGTCTTCTTTGGAAAGCGCATAGGCCGCCGTGCAGGTAAGCGTCATAGTCAGCAATGTGCTTAACGTTGTCCGTTCCACCGCGATCCAGAACGACCGGATAAAATTCGCATTGTCGAAGGTTTTCGCATAGGCGCTCAGGGTGAATTTCACCGGCCAGAACGTAACCATTCCCGCATCGGCCGGCTCCTTGGAACTGAAGGAAATAGCCAGTACATTGAGCAGCGGCGCAATACAAAGAAGGGCGAGGAATGCAAGAAAGACCATGTTAAGCCAGGTGAATATGCGATAGGATGGCGTGCTGTGCATGGTATCCTCCTTAGAAAATTCTGTAGTTGGCCACTTTCTTGGCTGCCCCGTAGGTCATCACGATCAGGATGAAACCGACCACGGACTTGAAGAGCCCCACAGCAGTCGCAAAGCTGTAATTGGAACCCTGCAAACCCACCCGATAAACGAATGTGTCGATGATATCCCCCTTTTCATAAACGAGCGGGGAATATAGGTTGAAGATTTGATCAAAGCCTGCATTTAGTATATTGCCCAGAGATAGCGTCGCCAGGACGACGGTAATCGGCAGCAAGGATGGTATGGTAATCCGAATGGTCTGCTGCCAACGGTTCGCCCCGTCAATGCTTGATGCCTCATAAAGAGACGGGTTTATCCCTGTGAGCGCGGCCAGATATACAATCGTCGAGAATCCGAATTCCTTCCAGATATCGCTGATCACCACAGTCGCCCGGAACCAGTTGCCATCACTGAGAAACATGACCGGTTCCACGCCGAACACGGATCCGAGCAGACGGTTAACCAGTCCCTGCATCGAGAGAATATCGGTCAGTATTCCGCCTAATATGACCCAAGAGAGGAAATGCGGCAGATACACCAATGACTGGATGGTGCGTTTGAAGACCATTTTCCTGACTTCATTGAGCAATAGAGCAAACACAAAAGGCACGAACAGGCCGCCAACGATTTTCATAAAAGAAATCACGAAGGTATTCCAGATAACCTGAACGCTGTCCCTGTAAGTAAACATATATACGAAGTGGTCAAAGCCGACCCAAGGTGAACCCGTAAAGCCAAGCCATGGCTTATAATCCTGGAATGAAATAACCAACCCCAGTATCGGCACATAGTTGAAAATGATCAGGAATACAAGCGTTGGCAGCAGAAGGATGTGCAGCTGCCATGTTTTTTGCAGATAAACCTTCATCAGCGTCAGCACCTTATCCTTTAAATATTCTTACTTCACACTTACCGCCTGCCACCATTCATTGACTTCTTTCGTGATCTCGTCCCCGCCCCCGGCTTTCCATTCCTGAACAAAACGGTCAAACTCATCGACCGGCGCTTTGCCGTATACGATTTTGATGAATGTCTCCTTCTCATTCTTTTCCAGGAGCTCCGCCTTCGAGCTCATCGTATTGGTGCTGGCGCCTGTAAAGTTATTCGCAATACTCTTCCCGATCAGATCGTCGTTGATGACCAGTCCCTCCAGTACCGGTTTGGGATCCTGCGCCCTCGATTGCAAGTATGGCGTGGAGACATCCCCTGCAAGTACCTTTTTCACCAAATCGTCTTTGGAGAATTGTCCCGCGGATACTCCGCCAACGATCGGAACAGGCGCATTCTTGCCCGGCAGCGATTCCTTCGGCAGGAGCTTGCCATCCTGCAATTTGTAGTCGTAATCCTCCGAATACCCGTATTTAAAAGGGGAATCCGGATCAAGGAACGCCGGTCCGTATAGGACGTCAAAATAACTGAAGAAGGCTTCATATTCCTTGAATTCTTTGCTGAATACCATAAAACCGTTTGCGCCTGCGGTTGATTTGCGGGCAACTTGGCCGCCGGCGCCTTCTGGGAATTTGATAGGCGCATAGGTGGCTCCCTTCACATTGGCTGTCACGTCCTGCAGCGGCCAGCCGCCCATCCATGCAGGTCCGGCAATGATGCCCGCCTTGCCCTTCTGCCACCATTCGGCTGCTTTGTAGGCGTCATTCAATGACAAATCCTGAGCCAGGTAGCCTTTGGCATACCAGTCATGCAGCTTGGCAAGTCCTTGCTTGATTGATGGCTGCACGGACGAATACTGAAGCGAGCCGTCGGAACCCTTCGTCCAGATGCCTGGAATCTCATTGCCGAAGGAACCAAATACCCAATCCGTCGAGGCCATCCAATCAAAGAGTGAATCCTTGCCGGCCACTGCGAGCGCGATCGTATCCTTCTTGCCATTGCCGTCCGGGTCCCGGGTTACGAACGCCTCCATCACCTTCTCCAGCTCATCGAACGTTTGTGGAATTTCCATCCCGACCTTCTGCAGCCAATCTGTCCGGATCCACAATATATTATCGAACTGATGGGTCCAGATGAACGGAATGCCATACCGCTTTCCATTAATCGTAACGGAGTTCCATACATCGCTGTTCTCCGCGTACAGATTCTTGAGCCGCTCGGAGGCGTATTTGCCGAACATCTCGTCAACAGGCTGGATATTGCCGGAATCGACGAGATCCTTCAGAAGCACCTTGTCGCCGAAGTTCAGCACATCCGGCAGCGTCTCGCCGCTTGACATGGCCAGCTTGATCTTATTTTCCAGTGTTTCACCCTGCTTGGCGACAACCCACTGGTATTTCAAATCGATTCCAAGATTGTCGTGGGCCCAGCGGATCATCGGGGTATTGTCAATCGAATCCCCATTCACGAACTTCGTGTCTCCGCCGATCCATGCACCAGTAGTAATCGTTACCGGCGGACTGAATTTGCCGTCCTTCATCGTGGAGCCCCCCTCATTGGACGGCAAGTTCTCCGCATCTCCGGCAGCATTCCCATCTGCCGCAGGAATGCTCTCTGCTCCCGGCGGTTCCCCCTTCGCACAACCGGCCAGCAGCAAAATACCGCTTAATAAGAGAACCGAGGCAATTGTAAAGACTTTTCCCTTCCATCCCTTCACGCTGATTCCTCCAATTCAGTTATTTCTATCGAATCTATTCTGAATTGTAAGTAAACGCTATCGGTTTGTAACCTATAAAAAAACTGACCTGGGTGTAAAAATCATGACTTCTTAGTGTTGAGGCGCTTCCCGCTTCAATTAGAAGAGTCCCGATTTGTATATAGTAGTTCTGCGATGCAATGTGCCACTATTAATAAAGTTTCCTTTAAGACGCCTATTGACACAGGAAGCTTCACAAGTTATATTCTGATTAATCGATCAAATATTTATTTTATCGATCAAATAATTTATCAAAGAATGGATGGTGCTCCACATGAATGAAGAAAACGGGGAACAGCGGGGAACCGGGGAGCCGGACTGGAATGCAAAGCTGCTGCCGCTCATTAGTGCGTTGGCCGGTATTGTCGTCTTGTGGGCGACCTGGTTTTTCTACAATAATGCGCTGGACGATCCCGGATTTCCCTGGTATCGTTGGATACAGCCGGTCCTGATGCTGCTTGGCGGCGTTATGTGCCTTATTGCGGCGGTATTATTGCTGATGCGCAGGGATTCCGGCCGGGATCTACTGCGTATGGCCGTTGTCATCATTCCGGCTATACTCGCTATAAGATTGCTGATTGTCGGCATTCTCTTCCTCGTGAAGCTTGTCAGCAAGCTTTTCGACGGGACAGTAAATGACTGGTTTAGCGGTATAAATGATTTGAATCCCGTCAAAATTGGCATTAACATTGCTGTAGTGGCGGTCGTTATCCTGTTTGTCCTGTGGGGTAAGGCCGCCTCTAAAGCCAAACAGACAACCAAGGAGAAATAGCATGACCAAAAAAGCGGACGAAAAACAATCATTCATCACCGAGGCGAGACGCACACAAATTGTCGATGCAGCGATCACCACGCTGGATGAGATCGGCTACGTCCATGCAAGTCTCGCCCAAATCGCCAAAAGAGCCGGAATCAGCACCGCTTTGATCTCTTACCATTTTAAAGACAAAAACGATTTGATGGACCAGACGCTGATCATGCTGGTCACCGATGCCGCAGCTTATGTATTGGAAAGAACCCGGGCTGCAGCAACCGCCCGGGAAAAGCTGCACAGCTTTATCGCCGCAAGTCTCGCTTATCAGGCTACGCGTCCCAAGCACAACACCGCGTTGATCGAGATTGTTTTTCATGCCCAGACGCCTGATAATATTCCCTACTATAAGCTGAGCGACGATGAAGAGGAGCCGCTTCTTCATGAGCTTCATCAGATCTTGTACGATGGGCAATCGAGCGGGGAATTTCGTGAATTCAATGTTCATGTCATGGCGAGCGTTATTCAGGGGGCCATTGGAGAATATATGGCGCATTCGGGCATTGCCGGCAAAGTCGACCTGGAGTCGTATAACGCGGAGCTGGCAGTTCTATTCGATAAAGCGGTTCTTGGCAATAAATAAGGACCGCCAACCAGGAAGGTCAGCGGACCTGACTGTAAATCATACAGCGATCAGGCTGTCGGGCGGGCTGCGGCCACTTCCATGACCGGAACGTACCTGAGCTTCATCTCGCGGGCGACCGCTTCGTGGGTAATGGAGCCGCAGGCGGTATTGATGCCGCGGGCCAGCGATTCGTCAGACGCCGCGGCTGCAGCGATTCCCTGACCGGCGATCTTCAGCGCGTAAGGCAGCGTCGCATTCTCCAACGCGAGCGCCGAGGTGCGGGGAACGGCGCCCGGCATGTTCGCCACGGCATAATGAACAACTCCGTGCTTCACATATGTCGGATCGGAGTGGGTCGTAATCCGGTCGACGGTCTCGATGGAGCCGCCTTGATCGATAGCCACATCGACGATGACTGAACCGGGCGCCATCCTCTTGACCATTTCCTCGCTGACCAGCCTCGGAGCCCTTGCGCCTGGAATGAGAACCGCTCCGATCAGCAGGTCAGCCTTGTGAACCGCCCGTTCCAGCTCGTATGGATTTGACATCAGCGTCGTGACCTGGCCAGTGAACAGATCGTCGATCGTCCGCAGCCGTTCCGCGCTCACATCCAGCACCGTAACGCGGGCTCCCGCTCCCAATGCCCGTTTGGCGGCATTCATTCCGACCATACCTCCTCCCACGATCACGACTTCGCCCGGCTGAACTCCGGGTACGCTTCCCAGCAGGATCCCCTTGCCTCCATGCGTCTTCTCCAGAAATTGCGCGCCGATCTGCACCGCCATGCGTCCCGCCACTTCGCTCATTGGCGAAAGTAGTGGCAGCGAGCGGTTGTCCAGCTGAACCGTCTCGAATGCGACGCCCCATACTTCCCGATCCAGCAACGCACGGGTCAATTCCGGTTCCGGAGCCAGGTGCAGATAAGCGAAGAGAATCAAATTTTTCCGAAAATAACCGTATTCCTCCGGCAGTGGTTCCTTGACCTTCATGATCATATCCGCGTGGCCCCATACCTCTGCAGCCTTGTCCAGAATCCTCGCTCCCCGGGTTATGTATTCCGCATCGGCAAAGCCGCTGCCGGTACCGGCCGAACTTTCCAGCAGTACCTGATGTCCTTGCCGGGTCAATGCACTCACACCTGCGGGCGTTAAAGCTACCCTGCTCTCGTTATTCTTGATCTCTCTGGGCACGCCAATTATCATTTGAATCATCCTCCAACTGGTAAGTTATAATGATTTGAACCCAGTATATAGGAGAAGAAATTTTTCCACATCGTGGCGCACATAGAAAATGCCGGACAGATTTTGTGAAATTCCACAAACCTTCGCCCGGCATAGCCGTCTGATTGAATGATCTTCAACCGCCGCTCTGCAAATACAGGAAAGCGGCGACTTTGTCCGCCATGCTTTTCAGATTGATGCCGCTGATTTCATTCATCCGCACCATCCGGTAGCCAAGCGTATTCGGATGGATATGCAGCCTCTCGGCCGCTTCGCGGACGCCGCAGTCGCAGTCAAGCAGCACGGAGAGCGTATGGGTCAAATCCGCCTGATGCTCGCGGTCATATTCACGCAGAAGCTTGACATGGGAATTCACAATACCTTCCGCTTCAATCGTCTCCGCTATAGCGGGCAGGTAATGCCGGTAGCCCAGCTCTTCATAGACGAGCTCCTGGACTGAAGCCCGCGGAAACCTTCTGCGGATGCCGATCACCTTGAGCGCTTCCGCATAGCTGCGCGGGGCCAGGCTGTACTCCCCTGCCGCCAATCCGCCGGCTCCGACCGTTGCCTGCACATCCGGAAACGCCCTGGCAAGCCGGTCGGCCAAATGTTCCAGCGATGCCTTCCATTCTCCCGGGCTGCTGAGCATCTTCGCATCACCGGCAAGGAACACTACGCGCTCCCCGACTGCTGCATAGGCAAGACTGTAGAGGCCTGTCTCCTCCTCAATCACTCCGGCGGCCTGATTAAGGAGCGGCCATACGGCCGAAGCGTCGAGATTGAAGTCGACTGCAGCAATGCGGTAATATTCGGGCAGCGGTCGCTTCAGGCAGCCGGATTGGTGCCGGATCTCGGCCTCCGTAGCAAAATACCCTTCAACGAGCCGGCTCAGGAACATATCCTGGCTCAGATCGGAGCGCCAGCGCGATTCCGTCTGACGCTGCAGCTCGCCCGCGATGGAACCGGCTGCCCGGCGCAGCTTCTCCATATCTGACTCTGACAGAGGCTGGTCTGTCTCAGCCGCCCAAATATAGCCGATGACGCGTTTGCCGCTTCTAACGGCGATGGCCACGCGGGAACCAAGGCCAATCTCTTCATTCGCTTCGATACGCTGCGGACCTTCTTCCTTCTGTAATCTCCGGATGACTCCGCCCTCATGGAAGCTGCGGATGACATGCTCGGGCACCCTCCGGCTCATAATCGTCGCGATCCGGATCGCATCCGTGCTTCCGCTGTGCATGCTGTATGCCAGCACGCGGTGCTCCGCATCCTCGATTGTAACCGGGCATTGCAGCATATGGCTGATCTCGTCGGCCCGGCGCTCCAGCCAGCCGATGTTGCCTGCCGGAGATTCTGCAAATGTCATCGCCCTCACCTTTCCTCTCGCTGAATGTTTCTTGCTGCTTATGACCTGAGGCTGATTCCATGCTCCGACAGATGCGCGCGCAAAAAGGAGAAGACGAATACCTGGGTAGGACGTCCTCTCCCCGCTTTGCGCACTTCCGCCTGCTCTGCCAGACCGGCGTCCGCCCATTGCACCAGCAGACGGTTCGCGCTGCGTGTCGTCAAATCCAGCAGTCCCGCCAGCTCGCCGGCGGTATAGTCCAGCTTGCCATGCCGCGATGCGGAGGCGAACAGGCGGCTTAAGTACGCTGTCGTCAGTCCCGCCTCCTCCGCCGTCTTCAATAACGACGAGTCGCCAAAGCTGAGATCGTACTGAATCGGCTCGGACATTTCGAGCGGCCCGATGAAGGTTTGATCCTCACGGACGATGAAACAGGTGCCTCCACCCGCATCTTTCGTGCTGCGCAGAGCGGCCCGGGCGTTCGTTCCTGCCGCATTGGCCGATACGCCGAAGCCGATGCCGACGCTAAGCGACAGTCCGAACCGTTTCTGGGCTTTCGAGGCAAGCGAGATATATTTGTACCCGCCTGTTTCCCGTTCGAACAGTCCGCGGGTCGTGAAGAACAGGAATTCATTGGGACCAAGCGGCGTCAGGCAGCCGTCCAGCTGTTCGATAAAATCGAGCATGGTCCGCTCCACGTCGAGCCGCAGCTTCTGTACCTCGTGCTCGGAGCTGCAGCTGCGTATGACAGCGTCGAAGTTGTCGATGACAACCATGCCGACAACGATTTGCGATTCCTTGCTTCTCCTGGTTTCCGTGGACAGCAGGGCACGCTCCAGGGCAACGACGATATCGTTGTCGGCCGGCTCCATATAGGCACAGGGAATACCGATCGTCTCCAGACGCTCGGCAACGCGGCGGTTCGCCGTCAATGCCGCCGAGCTTGTCCCATCCTGATAATGCCGGAGGTGGAACTGGTACATCTCATCTGCCGAGGACCCGTCTGTCTGGCGAATGCTTATCATTCGCATCGAACCAGGTTCGGTCCCATTGATCATGTGCCTGATCATGTCCTCCGGAAAAGTATCGACCGTCACGCCCTCAAGCGTGGCCGATCCCTGCGCAGCCTGCATCAGCAGCCGGCACAGCGCCTTGAAGAAGCCCGCGCCCGATAACGGCAAATAATGCATCGGTACGGCCGATGGCAGTCTCTCCTTCACAAGCCTGAAAGTATCCGGGTCGGTCATGAAAAGCACCTCCACTTCGCCAAGCAGCCCGGCTGCGCTGCGGATCATATCCTCGACATGCTCCGTCTGACGAATAATGGGCCGGAACGATGGAAAAGACCGCAGAACGCGGAGAATGGGTTCCATCAGCTCGGGAGCGCCTATGAGGCCGATTGGAATATCTTTGTTAGTATGAAGCTCCAGCATGAAGAGGGCTCCTCCAGTCGAAAGCGGTAATGCGCTTTTTTCTATATCATAAGTGGCACAGCCGCTCCAGTGCAACTGCTCGCCGCATAATATTTCCTGAATTGGATAATGATAAACAAAACCGCAAGCTGGCTGGTTAGGAGGGCATCATCCTGATTCTCAAAGACACGGGCAGACAGGTCGTCGATCAAATTAAGGAACGGCTCGGACAATCGCCGGATTTTGTCAGCCATGAATTCGAGCTGATTTCCGGTTTGAGCTTATCCTGCCTCTATATCTCAACAATCGTATCCTCGGAACAGATTGACGAATTCATTTTAAAGCCTGTAATGGTACGAAGTCAGGGGGCGGAACCGCCGCATGACCCTATCGAGTGGTTGAAATCTTTCATACCCAGGGTGCAATCGAGAGAATGCTCGGGGGCCTCTGAAGGCATTCGCAATCTTCTTGAAGGACACTGCCTGCTTATTCCTGCCTTCAGCGATTACTATCTTAGCTACGATGTAGCCCAGTCACAGGCGCGAAGCGTATCCGAACCTGCAACAGAGGCCTCCATCCGCGGTCCGCGGGAAGGCTTCGTCGAAGATATCGAGCGGAATGTCGCATTAATCCGTAAAAGATTGAAATCCGAGCATCTGGTGTTTGAGCAATTGGTGATCGGAACTGAAACCCAGACCCAGGTCTATCTGACCTACATCGATAACATAGCGTCGGTGCAAACCGTGGATGAATTCCGCAGACGGCTCAAGTCCATTCATACGGACAGTATTCTGGAGAGTTCTTATATCGAAGAGTGGATTCAAGACACTTCGTTGTCGCCGTTTCCTCAGCTCATCAGCACGGAGCGTCCGGATTCGGTCACAGCCAAGCTGCTGGAAGGCCAGATCGGAGTCATTACGGATGGCACGCCGATTGTGCTTATCGGACCGATTACCTTTTTTCAGCTCTTCACTTCGCCGGAAGATTATTACCAACGGGCGGATATCGCTACGCTGTCGCGCTGGTTGCGGATGCTTTCTTTCCTGCTCTCCATATTCGTGCCTGCTCTCTACATCGCGGTGGTAAGCTATCATCAGGAGCTCCTTCCTACTTCACTGCTAATCAGCTTGGCCGCGCAGCGCGAGGAAGTGCCCTTCCCAGCTTTTGTCGAAGCTGCGATCATGATCATTACCTTCGAGATTTTACGCGAAGCGGGACTGCGCATGCCGCGGATTGCCGGACAATCCATATCGATCGTGGGAGCGCTTGTGCTGGGCCAGGCTGCAGTGGAAGCGGGACTTGTCTCGGCTGCTATGGTCATTGTCGTTTCACTGACGGCCATCTCCAATTTCGTCTCACCCAACTACAGCTTCGGGATTTCCCAGAGACTCGTACAGTTCGCATTTATGATTCTGGCCGGATTAATGGGTTTATTCGGTTTAATGTGCGGCGTCTTTTTTCTCCTGGTGCATCTTGCTTCATTGCGATCGTTTGGCGTGAAATATCTCACCCCGCTGGCCCCCGTCGTCTTCTCTGACTGGAAAGATACGCTGGTTCGGGTTCCACGGTTTATGATGAAGCGATTTCCCAAAAAACGGATGGTCGATAAATAAGAAGGTGCCTTGATATGAGAGTTGTATTCATCGCTGTGCTCATGCTGGTGTTGTGTACCGGCTGCTGGGATTTGAAAGAAATCAATTCACTTGCGATTGTAAGCCTGGCTGGAGTCGATAAAGATCCGGAGTCTGGTGACCTTCTCGCCTATTACCAGGTCATTAATCCGACCGGTCTGTCAACCAGACAAAGCGCTGCGACGAAAGCTGCTGTGTATACCTTTCACTTTAGGGATTTTAGCCACGGAAGATTCACGGAGCAGACAGGCACCTCTATGCCAAGGCGGTTTTTTACGGCCCATCTGCAGAGCTACTTGATATCCGAACGCTATGCCCGGGAAGGGATATTGGATCTGATCAATTTTATCGAGCTTAACCCCGAACGCCGGTCAAGTCTGATTGTTTTTATTACGGATAGTCCAATGCACACGGTCATGAACAGCTTCACGCCTTTGGACAGAGTACCGGGCCGGTTTATCCGCTCCTTGTCGAATCAATACAAACCCAACTTTAGTATGAGTGTTTATCCTATCCGGTTCAAAGACTTGGCCAAGGATATTAATCTTCATACGCCAACCGTCCTGCCCATCATTCATTATCATGGAGAGAAGCCATCTTCCAATAGCGACAGAGTGGAAGAAATCGATGCAAGCGAAGACGGAATCAGCTTCAAAATAGGAGCCGTGCTCATCCATTCCCGTATGGTTGGCAAAATCGACGAGCAAACGAAGATCCTGTTCTTCATCATGAATAAAAAGTACAGAGAACTGACAGAAACTGTGGAAATCAAGGGCAAGCACGTAGATGTCACTGCGAAGAATTTAAATGTTAAACGCAAATGGATCAAGCCTGCATCGGAGCTTTCTTTCCAAATTACTGGCGACCTGAAAATATTGAACAACCAGCAAACGAGCAAGATGACGGTACAGAATCTGCATTTAATCGAGGAGGCATTTAACCGGAAGCTGGAAGAAAAGGTGCTCGCATTGGATCGGATGGGCAAAACAAAAGGCTGGGATATGCTCGGCATCCAGGATAATGGCGGTAACGAAAAAACATGGCGTCAGACCAAGGTCACGATTAAGGTCAACTCCAGGATGACAACGACCGGGAACACCAGTACACCATACATTGAAGAATAGAGGGAGCCAATAGATGGAGAACGCTCAATTGAGTGGGTGGCAGTTATTTAATCTGACCTTTGTATACATCATCGGCACCTCGTTTATCCTGCTGCCGGGGAGCCTCATTGCGAGTGGCAAACAGTACGGCTGGCTTATAATTGTCTGGGCTGCTCTATATGGCCTGATATTGTCCTGCTTCTGGTTGTATTTGTCCAGCCGGTTTCCCGGGATGAGCATTGTTCAAATCGCAGTGCAGGTGCTTGGCAAATGGGCCGGGGGATTGATTTCCCTCCTGTACATCCTTTTCTTCATCCAAGTCGCATCCTGGGTAACGCGCAACCTCAGTGATTTCATGCATATCAATCTGATGCCCCGGACACCGCTGTCGATCTTCAATATCATGATCCTGCTCGTATGTGCGTATGCGGTTGTGAAAGGAATCGAAACCATCGCTATGGTGAGCGAGTTTTTGGCTCCAATTGTTAATCTGGCATTCTGGATTCCCTTCTCGGTGATGATCAGAGAATGGGATTGGCAGAATTTCAACGTTCCTGGCGTCTTTCATCCTTGGGACACGCTCATCCATACCCGCTATGCGCTTGCTTTTCCCTTTATGGAGACTGTCATTTTTATGATGATATTTCCATTTGCCCAGCGCCGGTTAAAAGTTATATTCCTGTCGGGAATCGGGGGTGCGGGACTCCTTCTCAGCATGTGTGTGTTTTTTACGATTGGCATTCTGGGAGTAGAGCGCAGTTCTCACCTTATCTATCCCGTATTTATCATCTTTCGCGAAATGCAGTTTACGAATTTCGTCGAGCATTTGGAATCGATTATTTCCGTGAACATCCTTCTTATCGTCTGCCTTAAATTAAGCCTGCTGTTTTACTGCGCGGTACTTGCCTTATGCCAGCTGTTCCAGATTAAAGAGCGAGCCGTTGTAGCCTATCCGCTGGTATGGATCATTTCCGCCTATTCCCTGTTGTTCAAAAACATTGTCGAGAACGTCGATTGGATCCAGAAGTACTTATTCAATTACTACACGCTATATGCGATCGCGTTCCCCGCCATTCTCATTGTATGCTCATGGCTGAGGAAGACAAATCATTCGCAGGGAAGTGAAACGGCGACATGAGCCTGATGATTTTTTTATTCATCTTGTTTCTGGCAGCCGGTATATGGATGATGCGGTCCAATCAATCAGGCAAGAAGGATAAAGCGCTTTTTGTCAGCATTACGACGCTTGGCGCCGCTCTCTGGGGAAGCATCATCGTCCGTCATCCGTTCGATTTGAATAAGTTGATCGCCTGGATGTTTTATTGGCAGTGAAACAAGAAAAAGAACATCCTCACGTTATGCTGCAGAGGATGTTCTTTTTCTTGCCATACATCTGATTATTAATTCAAGTGCTGCATAACGCCTTGAGGATAAGTTTCTTCATTTACCGTCTTCTGTTCATAGAGATTGTACCAGGCTTCTGCAACGTAATCAGGGTCAAAATTAGTTCCTCGTCTTATTAACGGGCTGATGGAGAGATGGCCTACATAAATCCCCTTCGGCGACAGCTTGTCGTGAAGATTCAAAACATAATTCCGCAGGCCCGCCATCGCGATCCCCACGTTGCCGAAGATAGGACTGGGATTCATCGCCGACAGATCGGTTGTGAACAATAAAGCCCCGCTTCCTCTCTCAACCATTCCGGGTATGACTTGTCTTGCACTGTTGACAGCCCCGAGAACCAGATTATTGTAAGCTTGAATAACAGACTCATCAGTCGTGTCCAGTATCGAGGTGACCGGCATATTACCGCTGTGAGGGCTGTACTCAAGGACATCAATGGAACCATATGTATGATGAATACGCTGAAGAGCTTGAAGGAGCTGATTCTTATTGGTTATATCGGCTGCGAATCCTGCTGCCTCAATTCCCATTTCCTTTAACTGCTCACAGTATTGATCCAGCTTCTCCTGTGTTCGCGACACCAGCGCAACTTGAAAACCATGATTGCCGAATTTCTTGGCTAATGAAAGTCCAAGACCTGGACCTGCTCCGATGATTGCCATAGTTTGCAAAATGAATCACTCCTCCCGATGACTTTTATCTGGGTTAATTTACCATTATTCAGACCTATTATATCATTTATGTACCTTAAGATAAATAATTATTTTTTATCTTAGTAATCCAGAAGGCGTCCGTTATCATGCCATTGACCGTACATTTTGTTTTCTTTAGTATTTGTTATGAATTTATCTAATCTGCTCTCAAATAATACCGGCTGATTTATATTGCTTTGTATCGTGTCGATCCGAACTCTTTTATAAAGATCTGAGAATGCCATAAAATTCTCATATACTTGCTTATCCTCTTTTAGCCTTTGCTCTATAACCCTGTCTATTTTAAAAGAATCGCTGCCCATGTCAGGAAGCACCTTTCTTCCTTCGTCTTGCATTAATCCCAGCTTTTCGAGGCGGCGGACACGTTCTTTATTCAATTCGGTCCATGAACTCTTTTTACTTCTGGGAGACAGTCTCTGCGCCAGCCCCGTTTCAGATAATTTCTTTTTGACTCCATCGATCCATCCAAAGCACAAAGATTCTTCGACCGCGTCCAGATATAACAGAGTATCGGGGTGAGGCGTCATACTGACGACTACCCAACAAAATTTTTCTGTCTTACAATTCTCCTGTAACCAATTCCTCAAATCTTCTCTCGATTTTACTGTAATCAGCTTTTCAATTTCCATCGATAACATAACATGCTCCTTTCCAGGTCGCCCTCCTATTGACAAGGCAATGTATGTGAATCATTTCTGAGAACATGATATAAGAAGAAGTATGACAACAGACTGTCATACTTCCTCACAAAACTGGAATGCGCGCCACCCGAAAACCATATTACCTGATATGATTTAACGAATCCTGCAGGTATTGCGTCCAAGCAGTTGATTGATGGCGCATCTTTGCGCGAGTCCCGTGAACAGGAACGGCAGCGAAACCAACCCGGTCAGCTTCCAGTAACCGGGCATAAAATAAAACAGCGACAATAATGCGATACCCAGCACGATACGAATAAAACGATCTGCTCCTCCAACATTTTTCATGACCAGCGGCTCCTCTCATTTCGATTTGTTTATCTCGCTTCCACAAGACGATAATAACAAATTGAACAAGAGCCATCCGTAACAATGTCACATAACGAGCCAATTACTCTACATACACTTTGAGCCCTTCCCGTCTGATATCGGAAATTCTTCCCCGGGACACGTTAAGGAGACCTTCCTTCTGCAAGGATTTCAAGGTCCGGCTGATCACTTCCCTGGCCGTTCCCAGCTCTACGGACAAGGTATCATGGGTTATGGCAAGACTGTCGCTCCCATCCTCTGTCATCAGGACAAGGTATTCGGCAACCCGTCCGCGGATGGATTTGAAATTGATGCTGTCCAGAAGATTGGACATAATGAATAACCGCTTGGCGAACATTTTGAAAATAAACTGTCTGAAGCTTTTGTACCGGTCCATCCAATCCCTGAATATATGTACCGGAATGGCGAGCACAACGCTCGGGCTCTCCACGCAGGCCGAGGCTTCATATTCGCTCTCGCCCAGGATGCTGGCCATCATAAGGGGGCAGCACTCGCCGCCGTTGATTCTGTAGAGGGTGATCTCTCTTCCGCTGCTGCTGATTTTATACATTCTTACCGTGCCTTCGAGAATGAGAACCGCATACTCCAGAAACTGGCCTTCGTCAATGACATGATTGGGCTGAGTCTCCATGATCGCGATCCCCTCTTCGCTCCAATCCTGAATGGAAATATCGGCTAAGCTCGGGAAGAGCGCGGTTATATGAGAAACATGCTGCAGGATATCGGAAGACATGAATTCCATCCTTTCAAAAATCAGGTTTAATCGTTCCATCATTATCGAAATTAGGAATATAGCATGTCTCCTGAGAAATTGCAACCGCAGAACACTTCGATTTGCCCCGGAAATTCCGGGGAATGAATGTCAAAAACCCGGGGATCCCTCCCGGGCTAATGGTTAATTTGCGTTTTTTTCTTTAACAGCTCAAGCAAATATGCCTTTAAATCAACCATTCGCAAATATTGCGGCTGCTTATTGGTTCCGCTGATGATCAAGGGGACAAGCGATTCCCGTTTGCGGATAGAGCCGTGACCCCCGCCACCCATATGAGTCGGAGAGCTTCTGTCCGCCAGTTCGTAACCCGGCTTGGCCGTGACAACCAGAAATTCGCCTTGATGCGAATTCAACGCGCCTGACAGCCGTTTCAGCACATCGGGGTATTCACCGTAAGCCAGGGAATGCCCGGCAGCATACACCTTCAGATCCAGTACCTCATTGTCCTGCTCGACCTTCCACGATTGATGATAGGGATCGGTTAGATCTCCGTCTGCTTTGAATCGGAGCTGTTTGGCGGATGCCCCTTGCTGCGCGTATATCCAGCCCTCTTCCTTCCATGCAATCAGATCGATGCGCGGATCTTTTTGTAATCCTTCTGCCACGTCTCTTATCGGACGGTCTGCATGTACGGCATACACATAAGCCATTGTTTCATTGACGGCGAGGACAATGTCGATCCCCTTATCCACGGTTTCTCCGGGATTTAACACACTCGCGTCTTCAAACATATTGTGGATGTTGATTACCGGATTCTGCGCATCAGGCAGGATCTGGGTCATTCCGCTGTCGCCGGCAATGATAATGACCGCGTCCTTCAAGGCTTGTTCCGGCGAGCCGAATGCCTGAAGCAGGGATTGAAGCTGCTGATCCACCTTAATGACCCCATTCTGCTCGGAAGGGCCGTTGCGGTGAAGCTTGCGGTCCAAGTCAGGCAGGTATACATACAAAAAATCCGGCAGTTTATTTGATGTAATCAAATATTTGACGGCTTCCACAGCAAAGTCATTATTGAATCCCATTTTATTGATCAAACCATCGGGCAGATTGATGGAGCCTTCAAAGGGATTGGACAATGAACCCAGGGCCAGTATATCCGGTCCTTTCACCTTAATTTCCCTGGGCAAAGAGGTTGGGCCCTGCACCCATGCCGGAATTGATATTGTATGATTGGACATTCCCCGGTAGACCAGCCCGTTGATTGACCCGGATGTCAGCCCCTGCCTGGCCAAATCCTCATAGATCGTGGGCAGCTTGCTGTTTAAGTGACTCCCGTTTAAATGGATCAATGCATCGGCCAGTACCGGATTGATTCCCTGTCTGGCCACTTCCATCGGTCCGGTCCCGTAATTGATCAGTTTCTTGAGGCCGGCTGAGTACCAGGTGAGACCCGGCACATGATGATCATCGGGGTATTTTCCGGTAATCAGGGAGCTGTCGATCGTGACGGACATCGTGGGAAACGAGCTTACAAGCTCTCTGTAATATTGACCATGTTCGATTAGAAATTCAATAGCCGGAAGCTTGTGCTGACGGATTCCCCGGTCGATTGCTTCAGGCATCAAGGAATCCACCAGCAGCAAAATGACCTTTTTCGGATTGTCTTTGTCTGCGGATTTAATCCGCATCAAATCCTGTTCTTCCTGCTTCGGGTTGCGGCATCCGATCATCAAGAGCAGCATCAGGATCGCCAGTACGATTCGGTTCTCTTTTTTCAGCATGACCAATACACCCACTTTATGTATATTTTGCCGCTGGGCTCTGAATGTTATACGGGGCATTTAATGTCATGATCTGTTTGAATCGGATAAATTGGCGACAATTTTGCACTGTGCAGAAGACCGTTTTCGCGGTACGCTCCATACTTAACTTTGATACCTTAATGGGTGAAGGGGGTGAAGGCGCTTATTGAATAAAAATCCGCTCATTAAGGAGGAATTTTGTTAATGCGCAAAAAGTACATGGTCATGCTGATAGTCTTCATGCTTTTTACAATGACGCTATATCAAGGCGGTCCAGTCGCTGAGGCGGCTGCGATCACAACCATCACTCCTTCTGCCGATACGGATACACAAAGTGACGGTACTGCCGGCACAAATGCGAATTTGTATGCCAGTCAATGGAACAGCATTTTCACAAAATTCAGTTTGACTGGCTTATCCGGAACGGTAACGAATGCGAAGGTCCGAATTTATCATTCCTCACATGTCCTCAACCATACCCTGATCGTTAGCGGCGCGTCGACGGAAAGCTGGAACGAAGGCGGAGCGAAGCCAAGCCTCGGAACGCAAATCGCCAGTCAAACGGTTACAGGCAGCGGCTACTATGAATTCGATGTCACCTCTGCCGTTCAAAACAAGCTCAGCGCATCGCAATCTTCCTTGACGCTGGGCTTCGGCACCAATATCGGAACATGGGAACAATACCAGTCCCGGGAAAGCGGGAATAAGCCGCAGCTTGTCATCACAACAGACAACAATGGCGGCGGTACTGGCACGATGAAGATCGGCACCAACTTCTGGTTCCTTGCTTCATGGAGTGGAGAAACACCATTCAAAACCAGCGTAAACTGGTCGACCGCGTATGCAAGCGGGACGGATATTTGGAATCCTGTCTTTATCAGCGAGCTGGCTCCGTATTCGACCCTCCGGTTCATGGATTGGGGAGGAACGAATAACTCCAAAATCCAGACCTGGTCGCAGCGGAGGCTGCCGACAGATCCCGGAAACAGCGATATCGGTTATATCGGGTCGGGTGATCCGATGAAAGCGGGTCTCGCCTACGAATGGATGATTGATCTATGCAACAGGACAAATAAGGATATGTGGATCAACCTGCCTCATCTGACCGACGATTCGTATGCACAGCAGCTCGCAACGCTCATCAAGCAGAAGCTCAACACCAATTTGAAAGTGTATGTCGAATATTCCAATGAAACCTGGAACGGGGGATTCACGCAGTTCCAGTATACCCTCGACCAAGGCGTCATCAATGGTCTGCCGGGCTCCAATCAATGGTATCAGGGCGGCGCATTCAGTCTGTACCGCTCAGTTCATATCTGGCAGCAGTTCGCCAATATCTTCGGCAACCAATTGTCTTCAAGAGTCGTGAGAGTAGCCTCGTTCAGCGGCAACTATGATATATTCGATCAGAGCTACAACAGCGTCATCAACAGCACCGCCTGGAACCCGACTAGTCAAAAAGCGGATTTATTTGCCATTGCGCCATATGTCGGCAGCGGCCTTGACGGAGCAAGCCCGAATATTCAAAGCGCGTTCCATCAGGATATTGATGCAACGTTCAACGACCGGGTACTGCCTGCCGTGACGATCGCTCAAAAATATCATGTCCCGCTTGGCACCTATGAGGGCGGACAGCATTTGCTGGTCAATGCCGACCAGTGGAGCGACAATCCGGACATTTATAACGAGTACACCTACATGCTGAATAAATTCGCACCTTATTTCACTCTCTTCAGCCATTACACGAATGCTGGAACCTGGTCGACGGGCGGAGCTTGGGGCGCCAAGCAATTTACCGGGCAACCGGCTGCGAATGCGCCAAAATACCGGGCAATTGCCGATTGGATCGCGTCCCATCCATGATATGAAAGCAGCTGCTTCACGGAAAAAAAGCGGTTGAGGAGGATGTAACCCTGCTCAGCCGCTTTTCGATTTTCGTTTATGTCTGCAAGCCCCGCACGGAGATTGCGATTCATCCAAACTGTATGGATTAATTACGGTGTCTGACCTGATATGTTTGCAGAGCTTCCTATTTGCTGCAGGTTTTTGTTCGGCAAATAATGGATCGCCTTGATAAAACGAATGGTTCTCGTTTTGGCGCGCATTACCATCGAATGAGTTTCCGCGTGTTGATCAGGAGGTATCGTACACCCTTGAGAAACTCGCCATCCGTCACGCCGGTGGCCGAGAAAATCACATCATCGTCCCCGACCAAATCCTCCATAGACAGGACTTTGAGCGGATCCAGAATCCCCATCTCGATGCAGCGGTCGTATTGCGCTTGATTCTCGGGCATCAATCTGCCCTGGAACTCACCGCCTCCTGTAAAGTTTCCTGAATTCTTATTAGTCCATCCATTGATATTCCGGTCCAGACGTAACCATCCTTGATATTTTGCAGGAATGCTGCCCGAATCATACGTCCCCGCATAAAATCATTGCAATTCTGCCATAGTTCTAATTACAGTTGTGTTTGTCCGAGTGTCAGGCATACGCTTCTCTTGGTATCCTCTGAGCGAGGTGAATGGGCTTGCTGTCCAACCACCAATGATTGCCGTCCTCCGCGAGCAGAAGATCGGAAGCGTCCGGCCCGTAAGTCCCTGCCGGATAGTGATGAAGAGGAACAAGATCCTCATCAAATGCTTCCAGGATGGGCTGAACCCATTTCCAGGCTAATTCGACCTCATCCCAGTGGGCAAAGAACGTCGGGTCTCCCTGCAGAGCGTCATAAATCAGATTCTCATAAGCTTCAGGCTTGCCGCTCTGATTGAAATGAAGATCCACTGGGATGGTGGAGGTTACACCTTTATTTGGCAGATCTTTATGGTTTATTTGCAAAGTAACGCCTTCGTTCGGGCTAATTTCAAAAATCAGCAGATTCGGGGCTGTCTGCTCCTGCGCTGAATAGCTGCGCTTGAATGGCTGTTTGAATTCAATCACGATACGCGTAGATTTTTCCTTCATTCTTTTTCCTGTACGAATATAAATAGGAATATCCCGCCAGAAAACATCGTCGATTCGTAAACGGACCGCTACGAAGGTATCATTCGTCGAACACGGATCAATACCGGGTTCTTCCTTATAACCGGCTGCAGGCTTCCCTTGAATGCTGCCGGCAGTGTACTGCCCGCGAACCACATCATTAACAACGTTTTCCTTTAGTAAAGGCGCTACGGATTCCATCACTTGACGTTTGCTGATTCGCCCGTCATTCTTTCCTAGCGTCATTAATAGCTGCAGCATATGGTTCTGAAACATATCGCGGATTGCTCCGACATGATCGTAATAGCCGGCCCTCTCCTCAACGCCGACCGTTTCACTGGCTGTTATTTGAACATTGGCAATATATTGATTTGTCCATATGTCCTGAAGGGCAGGATTGGATTGCTCCAGAACATCAAGCTTCTGCACCATAGGCTTGCCGAGGTAATGATCAATACGGAAGATTTCTTCTTCTTTGAACGCTTTGCCCAATTCCTCATTCAATTCCTGCGCCGACTTCAAATCATGTCCAAAAGGCTTTTCGATGATGAGCCGTTTCCAGCCCTTTGCCGAACCAAGCCCGCTTTCCTGGATGCTTGCTGCTATCTTCCCGAAGAATTCAGGACCAACCGATAAGTAGAACATCCGATTGCCCGGCAAATGCAATTCCTGCTCACGCTCCTCAACGACCTGCAGAAGCTTGTGGTAATCTTCAATGCGTTCCACATCCATTACGCTGTAGCGGAAAGCTTTGACAAAAGCCTTGATTGACGCGGAATCGTCAGCTGATCTTCTGGAGAACGTATGCAGCGACTGTTCGACTTGTACTTGAAAAGCTTCATCAGACCATTCTCTTCTTCCGAGACCAATGATGGTGAATGACTTGCTTAACTTATGATCAAGAAACAAATTATATAATGCAGGATAAATTTTGCGCTTGGCCAAATCTCCTGTTGCTCCAAACAAGACAAATGTTGTTGCCTCCATTTTTATCACTCCTTATGAGAATCATTGCGTGTAAAGCGATCCAACGTAATTAACTAACATTTATATAGTAACATAATTTATTTCGTTGTCTAGACTAAAGATATTTTTAGCAATTCTAATGGGGTAGGCTGGAAGAAAGTACACCAATTCCATACTCATACTTCCCGGATACGGAGAACTAAATCGAATGTTCGTTCTATCAGCTAATGAAGGAATATATGAGCTTAAACAGAACGTTCTGTCGATTCATAACAACAAAAATCAGGTTGAAAACCCTGATTTTCGCTCTTTTACTTGAGAACCGAATTCCAGCAGGATTGAATGATCCTGTGTATATCATCATCTGTCAGCTCGAGATAGTTTTGCAGATGCCCTTTAAGCGTGTAAACTGCGGTGCCGATATGCATCTGAACCATCAGCCTGGGCTCAAGCTCAATAAACAATTGCTGTTGAACAGCTTCCGCATAAATTTTCGTCATGGGCCCGCACCAGCCGCCCTTATAGGCTTCATCCTTTGAGGACTGATAAATATATGGCGAGAAAGAATACTGCTCAATAAACTGAAAGCCCAGCGGGTATTCCAGGCTGAGCCGAAAATAATTTATCCATGCCCGTTGAAATTTCTCCTGAACGCTATCAAGCTCATGGACACCCTTCATGACGGCTTCCCCGTTAAACAAGACGATGCCTTTGAATAATTCATTGATGATATCTTCCTTGCTGCTGAAATAGTGATAAATACTTCCGGTCGATACCCCTGATTCCTTGGCAATCAGAGACATCGAGGTCGCCTGCAGCTCTTTTTCATTAATAATTCGCAGGGTTGTCTCCAGAACAGCCTTCTGCACCTTATTATATCTCTCAAACATATCGCGTTCCTCCATAAAAAATCATTTGCAAAATAAAAGACCGAACGTTCAATCTGAGTATAGTCAGGGCAATTCTTATTGTCAAGATCCCTTTATTGCGTCAAATTTGAGAGCCATGAGCATCTGGAACGGCCCTCCTATTATCCCTTGTATATTCTCAGCTCGGTTAAAAACCGGGTGGGCGTCACACTCGTCACTTTTTTGAAAATACGATTGAAATAAGCCTGATCGCAAAAACCGGTCAATTCGGCAACCTCTCTGATCAGGATGGACGGATCGGACAGCATCAAATCCTTTGACTTCGAGATCCTTATATAATGAAGGTATTCAATGGGAGCAGCTCCCGTCACCTCTTTGAACAAGTTGGTGATATAGCTCGGAGAGCGGTCGATCACATGCGAAAGCTCGGTTAACGTAATGGCCTTCCGGTAGTTGTGCTGTATATATTTTTTGAGCTCCTCGACAAGCATCAGCTTTTTGACCGGGATCTGCCTGCGCTCGTGGTCCTGATTCATAATGATCAGCATTTCCAGCAGGATGGCGTGACATAGCAATTCCTGATAGGCTCCCTCCATCAGCGAATGATGGTTCAGAAGCGAGAATCGCTGCTTGAAATAGTCCTCTCCATGTACCCTGGTCTTTAGCCACTTCCCGCTTTTGAGCAAAGGCAGCAGTTCACTATTGTCATCCCCGCTCAGGCTGAAATGGGTTGCAAACCGCTGATGGCCTGCACCGGATGCCGCTTCCCCGCCACGCACCGACCCGGCCGGAATAAACAACACATCGCCTTTCTTCAGATGGATCGTGTCCCCATTGACCCAATAGGTCAAGCTGCCTTCCGAAATATAAATCAGTACGTTCAGCGCGACCTGGGAAGGCTCCATATGCCAGTCTTGTTGATTATCCTGAAAAATGTAGCAAGTATGCAGCTTGAACACGAACAACGCCTCCTGAAATCTCTTTATCTAGTATAACGCAATCATTCATCGGCCGCTATAAATGCTGACTCCATAGCCAGCATTGAATTATACAAAAAATAGCTTGATCGTTAATAGATATTCCCCTATTTCCGATTTAAAATAAAGGGTGAAAGCGAATTCAAATCAATTCCTACAAATTCCAAATCATTGATTTGTACAAGCGGACTCGAAAGGACGGATGATCATGACAATGGAAAACAATAAGCAGACAATGCCCGATGCAAAAAAGCCGTGGTATGAGCGCACTCTTAGATGGGGACAAACGAATCTGACGGAAATGGACCCTCTCAACTGGGATAAGGAGTGGTGGAAGGAATACTGGGAGCAGACGAGCGTACAGGGCGTTATTGTCAATGCAGGCGGCATCGTCGCTTATTATCCCAGCTCCTTCGCTCTTCAATATCGGGCCCAGGGTCTCGGAGACCGCGATTTATTGGGAGAATTCGTAGCGGAGGCCAGACAAGCCGGTCTGGCCGTGCTGGCCAGAATGGATATTAACCGGGCTACCCGGGATTTCTATGACGCCCATCCGGACTGGTTTGTCGTCAACGACAAGGGAGAGCCGGTGCAATCGAACGGGCGTTACATCTCCTGTGTGAACAGCGGTTATTACAAGGACTATATCCCCGAGATATTGAAGGAGATTATAGCAAACTATCATCCCGACGGTTTCACCGATAACAGCTGGACCGGAGCGTCCCGCAAAATCATTTGCCGCTGCGGCAGCTGCAAGACGAAATTTCAAGCGGAGACGGGACTTGACCTTCCTTCCGCATCCGATTACAACGATCCCGCATACCGGCAGTGGATCAGATGGAGTTATAATTGCCGCATCGAGAACTGGGATTTGTTCAACAGAATCACACATGAGTTTGGCGGACCCGATTGCTTGTGGCTGGGCATGTTCAATGCCGATCCCTTCAACCCTCATACTGCCTACTGCGATCTGAAGGAGGTAGGAAAGCGCTCGAAAATCATCATGTGCGACCACCAGTCCCGGGATGGGAATACGGGATTCGAGCAGAATGGCCTCAATGGCCATTTGCTGCATAACCTTGCAGGCTGGGATACTGTCATTCCCGAGAGCATGTCCAATTATGTTCGCGGGGTCCGTACGTTCCGTCAGGGCAGCAACCCGCCGGCGGAATCCCGCTTGTGGATGATCGATGGAATTGCAGGGGGCATTTCTCCCTGGTACCATCACGTCGGCGCCATGCAGGAGGACAGACGCCAGTTCGAGAACGCCCCTCCTGTCATGCAGTGGCATAAGGATAATGAAGCATACCTGTACAACCGGCGTCCTTGTGCGAATATCGGCCTAGTCTGGAGCCAGGAAAATACGGAATTCTACGGTCGCGATCAGGTCGAGGAACGTGTCGCCCTGCCCTGGCATGGCTTCGTCCAGGCGATGACCCGCGCCAGACTGCCGTTCGTGCCTGTACATGCCGACCATATTGCCAGAGACGCGGAGGGGCTGGATGTGTTGATACTTCCCGATCTGGCGGTAATCACCGATTCGCAGTATGAGGCGATCAGGGATTTCACGGCAGCCGGGGGCAGTCTGGTCATTACAGGCGCAGCCGGCACGCTCGACGAATGGGGGGAACTGCGGGAATACTTCCCGCTGCAGGAGATTACCGGCGTTACGCTGCTGGATAAGGCCAAGGGCGGCGCGGGAAACCTGAGCGGAAGCTGGGAGTTTCATGAAGCGCATAATTATTTCCGGCTGCCCGAGGAACGCCATCAAGTGCTGAAGGGCTTCGAGAAGACAGCCATTCTCCCTTTCGGAGGAACGATCCGGCGCGTAGAGTCGAACGGGATGCTGCAGGCGCTTGCGACTTATATCCCCTCCTATCCCATCTATCCGCCGGAGTTCAGCTGGATGAGGGAGCCGCGCACGGACATTCCGGCCATGCTGGCGGGGGAGCATCCTGCAGGCGGACGCATCTTCTATTTTGCCGGAGACGTAGATCGCATTTATGGTCTGTCGCGTCTTCCGGACCTTGGCGATCTGCTCGCCAATGCGGTGAAGTGGGCAGTCGGAGACAAAACTCCCTTCACAGTCGAAGGCCCGGGCTACCTGGACTGCAAGCTGTACAGCCAGGAAGGCAGGAGAATGCTCCATCTGGTTAATCTCAGCGGCAGCCGGAATCCAGGGTATCTGGAAGAAGTTTTGCCGGTTGGCCCTATAGAGGTTTCCATCAAATTGGATGGCTTTACCCCGGTTCGCGCTGCACTCAAGGTGAACGGCATAATAATAAAGCCTGAAATCCGGAATGGCTGGGCGAAAATCCGAATCGATTCCCTGCATATGCATGAATTAATAGTCTGGGAATAAGCCAAGCGTCAACAAAAGAGCTGTCCCCCAGCCGCTTTATGGCTGGGGGACAGCTCTTTTGCAGTGAAATATGCGCCAAGGCTCAATCCAATATTATAAGTTCATGGTCGGTTATCGAATCGATTTGGAACGTAACCCAGGAATCCTTTATTTCGGGTTTTACACTTATATTCCGGACCTTCAAGCTTGCGCGGCCCGGAACGATATCATCAACTTTGATAGAAATCGAGATCGGACCTACAGGGAGGTTCTCCTCCAGATAGCCGAGAGTCTGATTAGTCCCGCTAAGATTGACCAGATGAAGGATCAATCTTTCATTCTGGCGATATAATTTGCAATCCAGATAACCGGGTCCCTCCACCTTGAGCGGAATGGTACCGGCTGCTGCCCATTTAACCGCATTGGACAAAAGATCGCCCAGATCCGGTATTTGCAAGCGGCCGTAACAACGGTCCACATCTCCCGCGAAGTAGAACAGGCGTCCTCCCGCGGCATGCTCTCCGGCAAGCATGGCTGGAATATTGGATCCGGACTCTCTTATCCAGCTGAACTCTGGCGGGTAGATGGGGAAACCCGGGATATAGGAAGCGACGCTTTCCATTTGCGCGCCTGTTTGTACAATATGGACTTTTCCGCCAAACGGGAGAATTGCCGTATTTTCAAAGCTTTGGAGCGCCGGATGCCGGTCATCGGGCAATCTCAAATAATTATGACCGTCATAAACCTCCAGATTAAAAGCCTTGCTTGCCGAAATCCCCTCTATCTGATGGAGATGCTTCATCCCGGTTATGGATTCCAACGGAAATTCACTTCTTGTTTCACCCCACTGGTCCAGTGTCGCGGAGGCCCCGGTAAATACGAGACTTCCGCCGGCTTCCACGAATTCCCGGACAGCCTGGCACTGCTCGTGGGTCATTGCAGCTAAGTCCGGCAAAATCAGGACATCCAGGCCTTGCGCGTCCCTTGCGATATGGTCGGCGTTAACCGGCACATAAGGAATCCTTGCGCGGGTCAGGGACTTGACGAATCCGCTCCATGGGAGCGCGATCTTCTCTTTAACGTCTTCCCGGCCGTAGAAATCCGTATTGTCCTGACTCCACACGAGCCCGATATTTGCTGCCGGCAGGCGGTTATATAAATATTCTTCATTCGCCTCATGCCATTGCATGACTGGAGGAGCATTGTCAAATTGGCGCTTGTCCTCATGGACAGCGCCGATGTGGTGATACCAGGGGGATATGCCGCCGGAGATTCCCTCGATCATCCACATTCGGGTTTCTTTCGGCGGATTGCTTGCTTTTCGAAACATATGCGGTCCGCGCAGATAACTGGCCATGCTTTCCGTAACCACATTATCCCAGCCTGCAAGCGTGTGAAGAAGGTTGCCGCTTAGTCCGTTCATTTCAAACCCGTTCAGAGCATCCCGCGACTGATGGTCGCACATGACAATTCTGGATCGTTCCCCGATGACCTTCAAATCGCAGAAGGAATGAGAGTTGATCGGGCTGCCGTGAACCATCCCCAGCCATAAACAATGGGGGCCTCCCGCTTCCTGAGCGGCTTTATTGAACAGGTCCCAGTTTTCCGTCCGGCAGCTATAGCTCCACTTGACCCAGCTCCGGTAAACAGGATCATCCCAATCTTGCGACAGCGGAAGATCATGTCCATACTCCTTCTTGAATTTCTGTTTGCAATTATCGCAAAAACAAATAATCTGCCGGTTGACACCGGTCCAGCTGTTATCGGCAAAGCCGTCAGGTTGATAAAGGCGGATAATCTCCCGCAGCACCTGAGGAATGTATTCCTTATAATAAGCGCTGTTCACACAGGAAAAATAGCGGCCGTTGGAGGTATGAGGTTCCCCCTGGGCATTAACCACAAACCAGTCGGGGTGCTTATCATAGAAGTCTTTAGTCGCCCTGTTCACATCCATTCTGGCCAGAACGGTCAATCCTTCTTTTCTGGCCTCTGATGTGAACTCGCCGAAAAAATCCCGGTCGCCCAGACCTTGTGCCCGGTACTGCAAGTCAAAGGAGCTGGGATAATAAGCGACAATGCCTCCCGCGTTGACAATAAGCCCCTGAACCCGCGTTTCACGCCAATATTCTTTCCACATGTCCATGTCGATGAGGCCGGGGTCCATTTCCGTAAAATTGGTCTGCCCCCACCGCAAGGTCCGCCGATACCAAGGAGTTTCCGTGGCCGATTCATCTGTCATATTGGTTGCATCTCCTTAATTCTTCTTATGTGTATTGTCAGCAGCTCTATAACAAGCTACGATACGATTATCACGATCCACCCCGACTCCACTTCGACCGGGAAGGTTTCCACGCCGGGACTTGCCTCGTCATCCTCCCCTGCAACCTCCACTGCATAGGTTTTGACCAGACAGCGAAACGGATCGAATACGGATTTTCCATTCTTGATATCGAATTCCCAGCCGTGCCAAGGACAGCGGACGATTTCGCCTTCCCTGCCATACAGGTACTCGCCGGGATCTGAGGGCAGCATCATGCCTTGGATTTTCCCTTGGCACAATTCCGCGCCCTGATGAGGGCAGCTGTTGCGAATCGCGTAAAATTTGCCTTTTATATTGTATAACCCTATCGAGCGGTTTTCGATTCTCTCGATTCTGCTCATTCCCGAAGGCAGCTCCTTGACCAAGCACACCTTATGTCTTCCCATTGATCTCCCCCCTTATGGAGCCTGGCTTGTTTATTTTCCGCTTAGAAGCGGTACAATTGTTTTGCATTTTGGGCAAATATTTTGGGCTTGAACGTCTCGGGTAGAAAATGCAAATCCCGTGGAGATGCGCAGTACTGATGCGGATAATTGCTTGCATAGAGGAGCAGGTCCTCGCAATTCATCATGGCCAGCACATCAGTCAAATCCCCGTCCTTCTCGGGACGCTCCAGAGGATGCGTCGTAAAACGGACATGCTCCTTCAAATACAGGCTCGGCATTTGCTTCGTCCAGGGAATTTCCGATCGAAGTCCCTTATACTCCTGATCGAGACGCCACATCAATGCCGGAAGCCAGGCAATGCCGCCTTCTACAAATATCATCTTCAATTCAGGAAAACGCTCGAATACGCCTTCCGTCAGCAAACTGAGCAGATGCACCTGCATCGACAGCGAAAATCCTGCATACCACTCCAGAAAGTGGGATGGATATCCCTGTGATGCCAGAATGTTGACGCCCATGCCGTCTGTGCCCGGATGGAGCGCAAGCGGCAGACGATGCCGGGCGCATGCTTCATAAATGGGATAATAATGTCTTTGGCCGAACGGAGCGCGCGCTCCCGTATCCATGATGACCTGTACCATATGCGGATGGTCTGCCCATTTTTCAATCTCTTTCGCTGCAGCAGCGGGATCCTGATGCGCGATCGTGATCGAGCCCTTGAACACGCCATCCGGATTATGCGAAGTCAACCAGGTGTCGCTGAGCCAGTTATTATAAGCGCTTGCCTCCATGGCGGCCTGATCGGGATCGTGATGGATGGATACATTTGCCCGGGGGAGGAGAATGGCTTGTGCAACACCCTCATCCTTGATTAGCTGCCGGATCAGAAAATCCGGATCTGTTCCCGGTCCTGCACCATTCGGGGGTACCGCCCGGTTTGCTTCCACCTTCTCCGCATAGTAGGCGTTGCTCCATATATGAAACCGGTGTTTCCACGGCTGCGGCAAATATCGCCTGATTTCCTCCGCATTCCGCGGATAGACATGAACATCGCAATCTATGATTTCCATCGGCGCTGCCTCCTTTCGGTCTTATAATTTGTAGAACTCCTTGGCGTTTTCGTAGAAGATCCGCCGATGCAGCGCCTCGGGAAGCTTGGGAAAGGCCAGGCGGGGACTGTCGAAATCCCAATGCGGATAATCGCTGGAAAACATCAGAATATGCTCGGCATCTACCAGCTCCAGCATTCGAAGAAGATGCCGGTCGTCATCGGGTCTTTCCAGCGGCTGTGAAGTTATCCGTACATGATCGCGGATATACTCGCTTGGTTTCCGCTTCAGCCATGGAACTTCATTGCGGTATTGCTTGTACAGCGTATCCAGTCTCCAAAGCAAGGCGGGGAGCCACGAGACTCCTCCTTCAACCAGCACTACCCGCAGGCGGGGGAACCGCTCGAACACGCCCTCAATCAGCATGCTGATCAGATGAGTTTGGTAACCGATCGAGTGAGCGGTGCTCCATTCGATATAATGCGACGGATAACCGACGGATGCCTGAAGATTGATGCCCATGCCATCCGTCCCTACATGCGTCGCAAACGGCAAATCATATTTTTGGCAGGCCTCATAGATGGGATCATACATCCGATTCCCGTATGGAGCCCGCGCTCCTGAATCAGACAGTACTTGCACCATATGGGGGTGTCCAGCCCATCTTTCAATTTCCCGTGCGGATGCGGCCGGATCTTGATGGGATATTTGAATCGAGCCCTTGAATACGCCGTCGGCGTTGTATCTTCCGAGCCATGTTTCCGCGACCCAATCGTTATAGGCGCTTGCCTTGGCGGTCGCAAACTCCACGAAGGGCATCGGGTTGCCGAAAGAACGATGCAGCAGAATCGCATGGGTAATCCCGTATTCATCAATTAACTGCTTGCGCAGAAACTCCGGATCGGAACCTGTCGGCAGCCCGTTTGGAGGCGCTGCGTCCGTCCGGTCCACATAAGTAGGATGGCGGAACAAATCCCGGCCGCCTGTCAGGGGCCGCCAATGCCATTTCGGATCCAGATGCTTTCGTATTTCATCCAGATGCTGAGGAGCCACATGTACGTCGCAATCTATCATTTTTTTGCTGCGGATGGTCATTTTTGTTTATTCCTCCTCTGCGCCAACAATTTTCGGAGCTTTATGCTTCCATTGTGGAAACATGAATACATTCCCATGTCTTCAGAAGATCCACCTTTATCCTTACCCTGTTCCCCTCTTGTCTCCATTCAGCATCGCCTGCAGACAGAAGCTTCTTAACTTGCTTGGCCTCCCGGTCAAAGGGAACAGCAAAGGAAACGGCTACATCACGCAGCTGAACGCAAGAAGCCAACGGCCGCCGTCCGGTACCGTTCACCAGATGTATCAGGTAATCATTATGCTTTTGGAAGACGCTTGCCTGCACCCCTTCGGCATCCTGGATTTCAATGACCGGCTTATCCTTCAGCAGCATGATTAAGGTGTTTGACAGCAACGTATAATGGTCAGGCAGCCCGTACTGCCTCAACAGCTGCCCCAGGGAAAATGGAAAGTACATGATGTTTCCTTGTCCGTATGGATTCAGCATCGTCAAGGGAATATCCGTTTTCTCCGCAGGCAGGGAAGCTCTCTCCGGTGGAGCGCCTACACTCTCCAAAGGAGAGAAAGGGGGGACCAGCGTCGCTAATACCTGCGTATTTCTGCCTGGCCGGCAGTACGTTACTCGGCCTCGAAGCGGGATTAGCGAGGTATCTTCCAGACCCCGTCTCAGGGGATTGGCAGGTCCGTCCAGGCGGATATAGGCTGCTGCAAGCTCTTCGCTCAATTGCGAGCCCTGAAGACGCAGTATTTCCTTCCATTCATCCGGATGATGACCTTCCAGGACAAGATTTCCGCCCCCGGCTGCATAGCCGGACAGGTCTGCAACTTGATGCTCGGAGAGGCTCGTGCCTTCCGGAATAATAACCGCTGCATATTTCGACAAGCGGGCTTTGGAGATATGGCCGGGAATCAGCAGATCGAACAAGAAATGCTTCTGCATCAAGGCATCGGACCATCCCTCTCCCGATGGATCATCATTCCAGACCAGAGCCAGCTCGTAGAGCGGTTTGGCATCCTCCATGTATGGCTCAATGACGGCGGTATCATGATTGATCGCAGCTACGGATTGAAGAATACGCTTGTCGGCAATGGTATCGGGAATTCCCGTCAAGGAATGCCAGATATGGCCGCCATTCGCCGGAACCTGCGACATCCAGAACCTGTGCTCGGCTGGCGGCAGGCCGGTATGACGCCAATCCATTCCGGGAGAGGTATGAATAATCCCGAATGGACTCGGCAGCCCTTCCATCGTCCTGCCCAGCTTTACCGAAAGCGCAGGATTACACCACTCGGGAAGGCTGCTCCTGCCGCGGGACAATACATCATGCGGTTCGGTGCACATGATGTCAGCCAAGAGCGACCGGTCGAGAATCGATTCCTCCCGGGATAGTTGATAATATAAAATAAGCGGCATTTCCGCGTTCTTGCTCTTAATCGCCGCACGCAGCAAGGAAAGGTTATCGTGATAACAACGGGCAGCCCAATCCTGGGCAAACCGCGAAACATCATCAGGCAATTGTTCGCCGTATAGAGCAGCATATTTTTGCTTGCACTCTTGGCAGTAACACGTCGTATAATTCGGTGCGTTCAGAAAAATCCCGTCTACCGCGTAATGATCCAGCACCTCCTGCAGGACCTGAACCGCAACCTCGTCCCCTCTGTATCCGCCATTGATGCAGGTGTACAGGAGCAGCGGCCATCCGCCAGGACGATAAACACCGATATAATTTGGTTTTCCGTCCTGCTGCCTTGCAAACCATTCCGGCCTTTGCAAATAAACGCTGTCTTCCGCCTTGCCGAAGTCAAATCTGGCAACAAATCTCAACTCCTGCTCCCTACAGGCATCGATTACCTCCTGAAGGAGGTCCCGGTCCTCACTCAAATATTCATTCCTTACATGATAACGAACCTGGCTGGGATACCAGGCATATATTCCCCCGACATTAAAAACAATGGTGTTTGCCCCCAGCTCCTTTAATTGATGGACCAGTTTTCCCGGGTCAATCCTAGCCGTATCTCTCACCTGCAGGTTGGGTTGGATGACTCTTATAGGCTTGCGCCACCACAAGCTGTTATCGGTTCCCTTCGACATATAAGGCGCCTCCCATAAGCTATTTGCCAGTCCCTAAAAGTCCGGCCCCATCTTTCAGCTTTCACTGCTCAGCAGCAGCAGTCCTGATCAGTATCGCCGCGAAGTCGGTCAATGTCGGTAAATGCACAGTGGCTCCGCCGCCTCCGTTGTCGAAACGAACGGAAGACTGGTCGGCCAGATTGGTGGTTTCAGTGATCGGGCCCATATTGGCAAGCTTCACATGCATGCCCGAAACAGGCAATGGATCGAAATAGGTGACGCCATTGAAGCCTGACAGATTCAATACATGCAAAATGCAGGTATGCGCATCCAAACGGTTGAAAAAAACTTCAACATTCTGCGGACCGTTCGTTTCTAGTTCCCAAGGCGTTTCCGTCATATGGTCAAGAATATCCAGCACAATATGCTTATGATCGGCGAACCCGTGATTATAGTAGAGCTGCCCCGGCTGCCAAGGGATATAAGCGGACTTGCGCAGCTCCTCTTTCTTCAGCCCTGCCCCGTAATATTGGCCTGTAATTTGGTGCCCGAATGCGCGTTCAGGCGGACCGAACGTGGAGGAATCCACATAAGGAAGCTGGCGGCCGACATCCGGTTCCATTTCGACCCGATAAAATTGCTCCCCCAGAAAAATCCAGTCGCGTTCCGTAAAGCGCTTGAACACTTGTTTATCCTCCGTAAACAGATAGGCCGATTCTTTCCGGATCAGCTGAAGGCTTTCGGGAATTATCCCAAATATCCGCCGTAAAAAAGCCCGGTTTTCATCGCCCCCGGTAAAGGAACCGCCGGTTGCAATCAAGCATACGCCCTGCAGATGCATATTCGTCAGCAGCTGCATTTCCAGTTCGGACATTTCGGAAATACCGGGGATGACAACCGCTTTGTAACGCTTCAGCTCCTCTCCTCTTTCCGCTAATGCATGCTGATGGACCACATCGAACAGGATGTGGCGTTCCTTCAGCATTTTAAACAATCCCAAATACTCATTTCCGTTTTCCGGGGAAAGCTTCCCCGGCTTAATCAAAGCAACATCTGCGACGGACAAGAAACGCCCGTAGTACTGCTCGTTGTCCCGGTGATACTTGAAGATCTCCGCGACCGTATTCAGATTATGGCGGTCCGGATAATCCTCGAACGCGCCGATAATGCAGAAGTCCAACCCTGATCCGCTGGCGAGACTCTCTTTCAGACGAATATTGACCTCATGCGCGGATACGCCCGTAAATCTGTGCACCAGCCCGACAGCATTGATACAGCAGTTGCTGACCAGCTTGTCATCCCAGGAATCCTCGAGAGATTTGACGTTCTCGGAAGCGGAATACGGCCACAGTGGATAAGGTCGGCCAATTTCGGTATTCGATTCCTTGCGGACTATATCCACCTTATGCTCATGATAGGTAGATATGGCAATATCACTGTTCTTGCTTTGGACCAGATCGTAGATGCTGTCGAGCATCGACTTTGTCGTCATTTCCTGAAATTCCCGATATTTCATATTTCCCGGATCATCCGGTGCGGGCAGCTCCGATCCGTATAGATCCCTGAACCGCGATCGGCAATTGTCACAATAGCAGGCCCCATACTGCGTGCCGCTGTAATCCCATGTCTGATAGCCGAACATGTTGAAGAAGATGCCGTCCACCTCGTAATTGGAAAGAACCTCGTCAAGAATCTTGAGCGAATATTCCCTTTGGTAATAGCCGTTCACACAGGTATGGACGATACCGTGATAATTCACGGCCTCGCCTGCCCGCGTTCGGTAAAACCAGTCCGGCTGTCTCTCGTAAATCGTTTCATGTGCTTTGCTGAAATCGAAACGCGCGATGAATTTCATGCCGTTGGCATGGGTCTTCTCGATGGCTTCCCGGAGCAAATCCTTTTTCTGGCCGGCCGCGCGATAATGATACCCGAGCTGAGTCGGATAGAAAGCCACGATACCGCCCGCATTCAGCATGAGCACATTTGCCGATAAGCGGTTCAGATCATCCATTAATCGGTCGACATTCAAGTTGGCATCGGATTCCCGCAGGTTGTTTTGAATCATCCGCAAGTTATTGTTCTTCCACCAGGTCAATGGGACGAGCCCTCCTTCCACTTCTATTCTTTGACGGAGCCAAGGGTAATCCCGTGAATGAAGTAGCGCTGCAAAAACGGATAGACGATCAGGACGGGAATCATGGCGATAAAGATTTTTGAAGCATTCAGGGTGCGATTGGAGATTTGACTAAGCCTTCTGTATTGATCCTCCGTCATCGTGGACGGATCCAGCATGACGACCATCTGTTGAATATAGGTTTGCAGCGGATAGAACTGCTCCCGCGTCATGAATACCAGGCCGTATAGAAACTCATTCCAGTGCATGACAATGCTGAAGAGCGTCACCGTTGCAAGAACCGGAACGGATAAGGGAATAAATACTTTAAACAGCAAGGTCCACGGCCCCGCCCCATCCACCAGCCCCGCCTCTTCCAGCTCCTTCGGCAGGTTGCGAAAGAAATTCACCACCAATATCACATTGAACACGAGCCCCTGCGCTCCCGCCACCAGCACAAGCGCCCAAATGCTGTTGATCAAGCCCAATTGCTTGACGGTCAAATATAAGGGAATCAATCCGCCGTTGAACAGCATGGTGAAAACCAGCACCCACATAAGCACATTCCGCTGACCAAAATCCCGGCTGCTCTTCGACAGGGGATAAGCAAGCAGCGCAACCACAAAAAAATTCAATACCGCGCCCAATGCCACGCGTTGTATGGAAATCCAGAAAGAATGAAAAAATTGGTTGTCTTTCAGAATTTCATTATAAGAATTGAAATTGAATTCAACGGGCCATAGCCAAACCTGACCGGCGGCAGCCGCAGTCTTGGAACTCAGCGAAAGGGCCAATGTATACCAGATCGGCAGTATACATGTGATCGTAATTGCAAGTAAAATCAGAATCAGCAGCACATCAAACACTTTGGAGCTGACCGTCGTATCTTTGACCATATCCCTCCACCATCCAATCTGTTCAGAAAATGCGGTAATTCGTAAATCGGTAAGCCAAAATATAAGAGACGGAGATCAAAAGGAATCCGGCGACCGATTTCAGCAAGCCGACAGCTGTAGCCAGGCCATACTGAAGATTCAGCAGACCTGTTCGGTACACCCAGGTGTCGATAATATCCCCGGATGTATAAACAAGAGGATTATACAGGTTGAAAATCTGGTCGAATCCGGCGTTCATGACGTTCCCGAGACTCAATACTGCCAGAAGCACAGTGGTTGTGCGTATGCCAGGCAAGGTCACATGCCAAAGCCGTCTCGCCCTGCTCGCCCCGTCTATGGCCGCTGCCTCATATTGGGACGGATTGATACCGGTCAAGGCTGCCAAATAAATGATGGTGTTAAAGCCGAAATCCTTCCATACGTCGCTGCCGACAACCAGATAAGGAAACAGATCCGCTCTGGCAAAAAACAGCACCGGATCCACGCCGAAAACAGCGAAGATCTGATTGACGGGTCCTTGAAACGAAAAAATGTCCAGAAAAATACCGCCAAGGATGACCCAGGATAAAAAGTGGGGTAAATAAACGACCGTCTGGATCCATCGTTTCATAACGGCGATACGCAGTTCATTCAGCATTAGTGCAAAAATGAGCGGCACCACCAAATTGCCGATGATTTTCAGGACAGCGATAAAGATGGTATTAAAAAAAATGGTCTTGGTATCATTAAGCGTAAACATATAACGGAACGTATCCAGTCCGATCCATTCGGACCCCAGCATGCCCTTGCCCGGAGTGAAATCCTGAAACGCAATGACGATTCCGAACATCGGAATGATGCTGAAGACGATAACCCACAGGTATCCGGGAAGCAGCATGAAATAATAGTGCTTGATAAACGATTTGGTGCTCATCTGTCCCTCTCCTTTCCCTGGACTTGTATGGCAGAGGCGCTAGGTCAATCCTGCGCCTCTGCCTGGAGTCCGCTTACTATTCCTTAATGAATTCTTCTACTTCAGCGGTAATTTGGTCGCCGCCTTGTTTTTTCCAATCCGCAACGAATTGATCGAAGGCATCAAGAGGTGTGAAACCCATAATGATATTCATGAACGTTTCGGATTCCAGCTTCTCCAGATTGGCCCATTTGCTTTCCATTGATTTGGTTTGAGAATAAATCAGGCTGCCTACTTTATTCATCGGCTTGTCGATCAGCGGGGCTACGCCGATCAACCGGCAGTAGGCGCGGGCGAAAGCGCCCCAATCAGCCTCGGGATTCCAATATTCAATGCTGGGGTTGTCATACGGTTCCAGCTTGACTTTCAGAATCGCATCATATTCGTTCGGCAGATTCGGATCATAGGGCTGATCCGCCAAAACCTCCTTGGGCTTCTCGCCGGCAAGCACTTCCTGCAGGAGCTTTACGCTTCCTTCGAATTTATCGTATCTGGACATAACCAGGCGCAGCGGGGAAAGTCCCGGATCCAGACCTGTATCGCTTTCCAATTTGTCGCTGTCCCGGAAAACCACATTATTAATTTTCGCAATCGCTTCAGGATGCTCGAACCCTTTGCGGACAACCAGGAATTCCGTTGTCGGCGCGTTGATATGCGGATTGTACTCCCCGTCTTTATCAAGCGGCAGGGTATACGCCAGCATATTGGCATCCGGATTGGTTTTAACCATATCCACGATTGGACCGTAACCCATCCACCAAGGGGCGGAGAACATGCCTGCTTTGCCCGAAACAATGGGCTCGGCTGAATCTTTCCTTATGCCCATCTCTTTATCAATCCATCCTTTGGCATACCAGTCGCGCAGCTTGGCCAGTGCTTCTTTGGTTTCAGGAAGCGTGGAGCCGTACACAGGCTTGCCGTCCGCCCCCTTCAGCCAATAACCGGGATGGGAGTCGAAAGCGGAGAAGATCGGATCAAATCCATAGAGATTATTGCCGGATTCAAGGAATGTAGCATTTAATTTGCCGTCACCGCTTTGCGGACCGGATAACCCGAACGTATCGTTCTGACCGTTGCCATCCGGATCCTTCTCCGTTATCGCCTGAATGGCTTTTTCGAACTCATCTATCGTTTTCGGCGGTTCAAGACCCAGCTTGTCAAGCCAGTCTTTTCTCATATACATCAGGTGAACGCCGTCTGCGCCCCCTTTGGAGCCCGGGATCGCCATCAGTTTACCGTCAAACGTCGCCGCATTAATGCCAAAGCCTTCCGTTGCGTCAATGACGTCCTTCACGCCTGGTGCAGCATATTTCTCATATACCTCTGTCATGTCCTCAAGCTGTCCGGCTTCCACCATTGCGCGAAGCGCTAATTGATTGACAACCATCGCGTCGGGTAAATCTCCGCTTGCAATGGATATGCCCAATTTTTGATCCCAGTTGGCTCCGCAAGCGACACTCCATGCATACTCGATGTCTACATTGAGCACTTCTTCCACGTTTCGGGTGAATACGTTATCCTCCGGCGTATCCCCTTCCGGCAGACTGTTGTTCGTAGGATCGGTACATTGGCCAATCGAAACCTTGACGGTTTCTTCATACTTGCCGAACGGATCGGGCGCCTCCCCCGTATCTGCCGTATTGCCTGGCGTGGCCGTGGCCGCAGTGTTGCTGCTGCTGCTTGGCGTGTCCGATGTACAAGCGCTTAACAAACTGATCGCAAAAACCATGAGAATGATGAACCCTTTTTTCGCCATCGTTGCAATCTCCCTTCTTGTCTCTGATAGGAATATTGATTATTCTATCATTGTTGAAAGCGCTCTATATCTGAAGCATGATCATAAAAATGGGTGAACATTGAACGAATATCTCCAGCAGCCGGACATCATTCTACCCAATCTCAGACATTCATCGCCCTGCTCTTGTTTTTTCGGTATTCACTGGGCGTCATGCCGGTAGATTCCCGGAATATGCGGCTGAAATATTTAACATCCACGTACCCCGTCCGCTCAGCGATCCATTGAACCGGTTTTCTTGACTGCAGCAAATATTCTTCGGCCCTTTTCATTCGCACCTGCCGCAAGTACTCGTTGAATGATTGACTGACGATGTCCTTGAAGCATTGATTGAAATAACTTCGGCTCATATTGACCCTTTTGGCAACATCAATGGCATACAGCTGCTGATCCAGCTCATCTTTCACAATCTTGACTGCCGTCATGATGCTGTTGACAACTTCCCAGGAATATTCCGTGCCCTGCAGGAGACAAGCCGTCTCACGGACAAGCGCAAGCCAGCCTGCAGCCTCGCCCCAGCTTTTGAAAACGGCGGGAAGCTCGATGTTGGACTCCAATAGCTCGCCGTAGACCCGATTCCAATCCATGGCAATTTCATGAAGGAAGTGATTGAGCCGAGAAGAGGGCAGCCGCAGCCTTATAAGCTCTGACTTCAGACCTTCGAGACTTTCCTGTTGGGTCCAGTCAAAGGACAGCCAGCGAGCCTTTAGCGAGGTGAATTCCTCTTCCTCCAATGATTTTGGTTTGCCCGGCAGCTCATGAATGCTTTTGTGCAGCAGATCGTTCCGGCTGTCATCAAAATCATAAAACAAATCCCCCATCCGGTAATTCCTAAGCAGGCTCAACACTTCCTTTTTGGACTTCCCGGCCAGCCCCTCCAGACGCATGACCAGCCATCCGCTGCGATCAAGTGCTTGATTTATCATGATCTCAAAAGATTTGCCACAATCCGGCTCATCCCCGGGAAGCCACAGCCATATATAATGATCAATCCCGTTCAGTACCCAATCGGAGATGCCGATGAGTTGGTATAACCATTCCACATCGTCAGGTTCACCTACAGGTAAAAGCGCAAAACCCGTATCGGTTGTAAAAGGATCCATGCCGGCTGCACTTGAAGAAACAACCGTTTTCTTCATTTGCTCCTGGAGAATGCGATTGTGAATCCGACCCAGCACTTCCTCGAAACGTTCTTCTTCAAGCTGCACCTTCACAATAAAATCAATCGCTCCGAGCCGCAGGGCTTCCTGGATGTAATCAAAATCCTGATGCAAAGTAAGGACCGCAATATGGATATCTGGAAACCGATTCCTTACGACCCGCATCAGCTCGAGCCCGTTCATAACGGGCATAGCCAGGTCCGTCAGCAATAAATGAATCCTGTGGGTTTCCAGAAGCTCCAGCGCTTTTTCTCCATTATTGGCTTCTCCAACCACCTTCATGTCGAACTCGTCCCACGGCATGGAAGAAATCAAACCCTTGCGGACCAATTTGTCATCATCTACTACAAGCACATTAATCATTTCGCGCCTCCTCTTTCTGCACCGGAAGACTCAAACAAACCGTTGTGCCTTCTCCTGGCATGCTGTTGATGTCTAATCGAGCTCTGCCTTCATAATGCGAATCTACCATGCGCTTCACATAATTGATGCCAATTCCCATACCGAGCTGCTCCTCTGCCGGGCTGTCCCGATCCAGCAGCTTGTCGATGGTTTCTTGTGACAGGCCGATTCCGTTGTCGAAAACCGAAATCAGGATTCCTTGATCGAATCTGACCTCCACCAGAATGCTGCCGTTATCCTTTATTCCATGATAGAGAGCGTTTTCAACCAAGGGCTGCAGAATAAATCTTGGTACAGGTTCACTCAATATTTTGTCATCCACATGGATTCTAACAACGAATTCAAAATCATAGCGAATTTGCTGCAGTATCAAATAATTTTTTAACGACTCAATTTCCTGAGAAATGGTGGAGACCACTCCCATTTTCCCAAGATTATAATGCAGCAATTTATTAAGCGACAGCACAAGCCGGTCAATTTCTTTCTGACCGTTCATAACGGCCAACCAATGGGCCGTATCCAATGTGTTCATTAGAAAATGAGGGTTGATTTGGTACCGGAGCTTTTCAATTTCCAGATCCATTCTTCGCTTTTCTTTTAGCTCTACTTCCACAAACAGCTCCCTGATCTGTTTTTTCATTTTTTGAAATTGAATGAGCAGAAAGTCGAATTCCGGAATCCTGGTTTCTTCATACCTGGAATCAAAATCGCTGTGAGCCATGCTGCGGATTTCCAGACTGAACCGGTTGAGCGGCTTATATACCATCTTCCATAACATCCAGGCAATCAACAGACTGATGATGGCGAACATAAGAGATAAAACAACCATTTGCGTGATCCAGTGTTGTTTTTCCTTGTTGTACTCGGAAATCGGGATCAGGGTCACGAATTCCCATCCCTGGTTGCTTTTTTTGCCGAACCAATAATAATCGCCAATCATACCGGATTGCTTCCCGGACATGCTGCCCTGAAAACGGGAACTAACCGGAAATACCGATTCCAGCTCGCTGTATCCGATTTTTCCGTTGTTGTCCATAATCAGGTTAAAGGTATTCTTAGCGCTCCGGTCGGCCTGCAATATGTTCTGGGTAAGCTTATAGCCGGATTCGATATAGATATAGAGGCTTTCTTTGCCGGGGATATCTACCTCCCGCGTAGCCGACAGCACGTATTCATTCGTGAACCGTTGATTGCTGATATGCGGTCCAAAATACGTAATTTTATAATACTTCGCCAGAGCAGGGAGATTCCCGATGTCAAAACTGTCTTTCAGGGGGAAATTTTCGAAAAAAACCTGGCCATTTTCCCGATAGTACATGGTTAAACCGATACTGGGATTGGTGAACGTAGCATGATTGATCTCCTGTTTAATTTGATCGACCAAATTGCGGCGTATATTGGGGTTGCCGGTATCCAGATAGGTTTCCAGTTTGACCGCGATGCTCCCTGGATAAGCAAGCTGCTGGGAGATATGATTGATATTGTCAATGGAATTTTCAAGCGACAGCACAATTTGATCAAGATTGCTCTCGATACCGGATTCGAGTCTGCTTGTCAGAATCGAATTGATTGCATTGTAGGAAATAACTGCCGTACAGAAAAACGGAATAAAGGTACTGGCGGCAAAAATGAATACAATTCTTTTTTTCAAAGTGAGTTGGCTGTGGTGATTTAAGATGGATTGATAGAGGTTTACGAAATAACCATAGATGTTCAATGAATCAGCTCCTGCTCATTGGCGTTGAAAAAACGATTGCCATCGACAATCGCATTGACCAGAGTTGTATGATGTTAACACGGTCTCAAGTTCATCTTAAATGTCATCACTCCCTTCCCGGACAGCCGTTCATTATAATGAACGGTGTTTGATGCTATAGTTCAATGTATCACGCACGCTTTAAATTGACTATCTCTATTTGGTAATTATCATTTGAAATTCAGATTATTAGGAGACTATGCCCTGCGTTGAAGAAAGCGTAAAATGAATGGATGAACAACTTCTGAATAACAGATATATATCTATAACAATATGTAATATTATGTTTTTTATTTAATTTATTAGTATTTATCTGGAATGAAAGAGGCACAAAAAAAGCCGGCGCTCGCAATCGAGCCCGGCTGCCGTACTTTATCTAAACCGCTTGTACCCATGGAACTCTGCTCAATTTCCCGAAGCGGCCCTTTCTTAGAAAGCAATTTTGAAAAGGCCGCACCAGGATTTACGTTGCTCGACTTCTTATTCCCAGTGACGTTTCCCGCCTACACGGGATTTTGGTGGAATCGCCGCATCGATACGATCGAGATCGTCTTGGTTCAATTCAACATTAAGCGCTCCCAGATTATCGTCCAATTGCTCCATGGTTCTTGGCCCGATAATCGGCGCAGTAACACCAGGCTGTTGAATCAGCCAGGCCAGAGCCAGCTGGCTTAAGGTAATTCCCTTCTCTTGCGCAATTGGCATCAACGCCTCGATCGCGTTCAGACGATCCACGATGTAGCCCGAATTCAAATCTACATTTTTGCGGGAAACGCGCGTATCCTGCGGGAAAGGCTGATCCTTGCGGTATCTGCCGGTCAGCCAGCCTTCAGCCAATGGCCCCCATGGCATAATGCCAAGGCCGTATTTTTGGCAAACCGGGACCACTTCCTCCTCCACACTGCGGTCAAACAGGTTGTATGGCGGCTGTTCGGCCACAAACTGCTCCAGATTCATTTGCTTGCTGATCATAATGGATTCCATCGTCTGCCAGGCCGGAAACGTGGAAAGACCGATGTAGCGGACTTTTCCCTGACGCACCAGATCATCAAGCGTTTTCAACGTTTCATCAATAGGCGTGTTCAAGTCGGGACGATGAATCCAGTACAAATCGATATAGTCGGTTTGCAATCTGCTCAGGCTTTCTTCCACCTGCTTCAAAATATGGACGCGGCTGTTCCCTTGGTCATTGGGCTTCTCGCCCATCCTGCCATGCACTTTGGTTGCCAGGAAAACCTCATCGCGGCGGCCCTTGATCGCTTTGCCGACGAAGCTTTCGGATACTCCCTTGGAGTAGACGTTAGCCGTATCGATGAAATTCAAGCCCTCATCCAGAAAGCGGTGAATGATCTCGACTGATTCCTTTTCTTCCGTTCGCGAACCAAAATTCATCGCACCCAGACAGAGATTCGAAACCCTGGCTCCGGTACGGCCTAATTGACGAAAATCTACCTTATACGTTCCTGCCATTTTGTCATTCCTCCCGAAATATAATGAAAATGCCTGCATAAAGCGCCCAATTCGAGTCTTCTTCCGCCGTAGTTAAGCAGGGAAAGCGTCGCTTAGAAGCTTCATATGTTCCTCGGAAAGCTTCCAGTCAACCGCACCGACATTCTCCTGCAGCTGTTCCAATCGGCTCACGCCCATAATGGCCGAGGACACGGCAGGTCGATTGATGATCCAGTTCAAACTGACCTGCGCCGGTGTTTTGTCCAGCTGCTCCGCTATGTCCTTCAACTGGTTGACCCCATTCTGAAATCTCTGTGCCTTCTCGGCAACCGCAGGCTCGTCAGCGCCTCTGCTTCCTTCCGGAACGCTGCCCTCATATTTCCCCGACAGAATGCCTCCGCCCATCGGGCTGTATAAAATCATCCCGATCCCCTGGTCAACGCACAGCGGCTGCAGCTCCTTCTCCACCGCACGGTTGGTCAAGCTGTAATTGGGCTGCACCGAAACAAAGCTTGACAGCTTGTTCACATCGCTGACCCAAAGCGACTTGGCCAGCACCCAAGCGGGAAAATTCGAGCAGCCGATATACCGCACTTTCCCTTGACGGATCAAATCATCGTACGCGCGCAGGGACTCCTCGAGCGGCGTATCCCAATCTACGTTATGTGCCTGATATAAATCGATATAATCGGTGCCCAGCCGGCGCAGGCTGTTTTCGACTTCCTTCATGATATGGGCCCGGGACTGGCCTTTATCGTTAGGGCCTGGACCGACCTCTCCGTGAACCTTCGTAGCTACAATAACCTCATCCCGTTTGCCTTTGATCGCTTTGCCGAGAATTTCCTCGGCTTCTCCGCCTGTGTACCGGTTGGCGTTATCGATCAGATTGATTCCCATGTCGATGGCGGCATGTATAATTTGTATCGAATCCTCGGGAGTGACCTTGCCCGCTTTCCCCCAGGGCGGATTCGGGCTTCCGAAATTCCAGCAGCCAAGGCTGATTCTCGAAACTTTGAGTCCGGACTTTCCTAATCTGACATATTCCATGATCCGTATTCTCCTCTCTTGAATCCGCGTTAACAGTCTCTTGAAAATGCTTTCAATCTTCTATGCGTTAATTGTAGCTCAGACTAAGCATCCAAGATTTGCCCCTGCCTGTCCTATTATAAATCACATGGAAGCAGGTGGAAATGACTGAATTGTTTGAAACTTAGTAACATTCAGTATAGTGAGTGAAGGCCGGTTTGTGCTTCTTCCTGGATAGCCGTGCAAATGGCCAGTCAAAAAGCCCTTGAAAAGCAAGGGCTTTAATGCAACCTTTTTTTGTCATCCGACTGATGCCGTCAGATCGAACTTGCGGGTATCTTGCTGCTTTTCGAGTATCGGTCTGCATAAGAAGAGGCTCCGAAAGAGTCAGGCTTGATGACGGGCAACCAGCCCAGGGATTCCACACGATCAACCATTTCGGCAACAAAAAACGCGGTTTTGCTGATGAATTTGTCACTGCCGGCATCAATATGGATCGACACCTCGAAAGAGGCTCCCTGATAGACATAGGGCAGGATGATATCCTCCAGCTGACTCCTTTTGCGATTATCAAAATAGCATGCAATTTCCTCGCTCAGGCTGGTCTCCGTGGAAAGTTTGTTGCGCACGGATCGGATCTCCCGCGGTATAATGACCTGCCGGTAGCATGCCCATGCTCCCCTGCTTTCACGGCGGATAATGATCCCCGTGATCAGTTTTGTAAATCCCCGATGCACTTGGCCGTCCGAACCAATGATCAGATTGTAATTGGCATGAGGCTCCTTCTTCATGAAGGACTCAATTCGCGAGAAGACCGTATTCAAGTCCATGCACCGCTCCGTGGTGTTCATAAATTCCATGCTGTGAATCCAGGGTATTTTTGGGTTACTTTTCATATCATCACCTATACCTCAACGGGTCTATCTTCCTTTCCGTGGTTTGATGAAGGACCGCGTTACCGCCTTTGCTACACCCATATGGTATGACGAAGCCTCCGAACCTATGCGTTTTTTTACAGATACAAGGGTAAGCGGGTTTATGTAATTGGTGCAGAGGGATGGAATTTAACCATCTATGATGCAGGGTGACTGTCTGTCCACCTGCACTCTGCTTCGCACGGGAGAACTGTATTCGAACCCGCGCTTGCCAACTGAAAGTTGGCTGCCCCTCTTGGAATCGAACCAAGGATCACGGTGTCAAAGACCGTTGCCTTGCCACTTGGCTAAGGAGCAATATGATTCGTGACGGATAAAGAATGGTCGGAGCAGCAGGACTTGAACCTGCGGCCGCGTACTCCCTACATACGCGCTCTACCAAACTGAGCTATGCCCCGATGGAGGATAGGAGCGGACATGACCCGCAAATCTGTCAGCCGCCGTTTTGAAGCGTCAGCCTATCTGATCATTTCCCATCCGTATGAAAGATTGGGGAGACCAGCGGGAATCGAACCCGCAATTAACGGTGCCACAAACCGTCGTGTTGCCATTTCACCATGGTCTCCATGGACGATGGATCCGGAATGAAGCTTTAATTCCGGGCTTCCACTCTCCGCGTAAACTTCTCATGACTTTATACCGATAGAAGAACATTTGTTCGTTCATAAGGGTATAATAAAAAGCTACCTTCAACGCTCCTTTCTTCATCTGGGCATGAAGAAAGGCCACCTTGGAGAGCAGCCTTTACGCTTAAAGATATCTTGTTGTCACGAGAGTATCATCCACGGCTGAAATGAAGCGGGACAACCTCATGAAACGAAAGATTTCTAAGAATTGCAGCGTAAAAGGCAAATCTGTAAAATTGGGATATACTGAACCCTTGCTCGAACGGATTGATATTTTCCTCAGAAAACTGCTGGTTCCGGTTATCCGGATGAATCTTGATCCCGTAGGCATTCATGCTTGTTCCCCTCCTTCTTCTTTTCTTGTGACCGATCTTATCACAGGATATTTTTTACTTTCAACCCTTATTTTTCAATATTATAATTATGTTCTCGAGTTCGTCTCCGAACATAAAAAGGGCCGCCGGGATCGTCTGTTGAACGATCCTGGCGGCCCTCTGGCGTGTCAAACCGGAGGCAGCTACACCTCGTTAAACTTCCGCTTATATAGGGAGGTCGGGATCGCGATATGCCGGAATAAGGGCTGCTTAAATTGCCCGCATCCGTTCGGCTGAATGTTCTGATGCTGTTCTATGCCGTATCGGTTCCACATACCGTTCTCACTCCCTCTATCCGTTTGGTTTGTTGAAGCCAATGATAATTGAAAGTATTTCTATATGTCAAGAAATTTTTAAAAAACCCAAAAAATCCCTGATCCCATGCGGTTTTTGTTCAACTATAGAAAGTATAAATTTCCATGCGTGCTTATATTTCTGAGACAAAAAATCTTGCCGTGTCACCAGAGGACGGCGACAGGCGCTTCTTCTTGCTTAACCAAAAAAAAATAATCCCGGCTGCCCGTGCTCGCGGGCTAAGCATCTGCCGCTCGAACGGCAGGCTCCCTCTCATCCATCTGCAGCAGTGATTTCTTCTGCCAAGCCCTGCTTCGCCAGCGCAGGTAGAGGATGATGCCCCGCATCCATTCGTCGATGATGAAGGCAGACCAGATCCCGATCAAACCGTACCCCATATGTATCCCGAGCAAATAAACAACAGGCATGCTGAACAGCCACGATACCGAGATGGACGCCACCATGGCAAAACGCGCATCGCCTGCTGCCTGCAGCGACCGCTCAATGATAATGTTGAAATTGCGGCCCGGCTCCAGAATAAAGCCGAGCAGCAGCAGCGATGCGCCAATCTGAATAATGGATGCCTCATGTGTGAACAGCCCCATAAGCTCTTTGCGGAACGGACTGATCAGGGCAACGGCGGCGAGTGTGATCAGCATGCTTGACCACAAATTGCGGAATACCTGGCGGTAAGCCGTCTCGCTCTCGCCCGCACCTATCAGATGTCCGATAATGATTTGCCCGCCCCGTCCAATGGAAATCGCCAGCACCATGATAATGAACATGATGTTCTGGGTATATACACGGGTTGTGAGCGCCGTCGCTCCAAGCGACGAGATGAATGCCGTCGTCACAAACTGGCTTGCGGAATAGGAGCAATTGACGGCAGATGAAGGCAAACCGACTCGCAGCACCTTGTTCACATGCTCCCGCTTCCAATGCAGCAGATGCGACCATTGTATCTGGGCGCCAACGACCTTGCGAAGAATGAGCAGGTTGACGAGTAGCCCGACCAGCTGTGCAATCGTCGTCGACATCGCCACGCCTGCCACGCCCAGCTTGGGGAAGCCGAACGGCCCGTAGATGACGAGATAGTTGCCGCATACATTGAGTATGTTCATGCCAATTGTAACCATCATCGTCTGCCGAGTGAACCCATGCGCTTGAATGATAGCGATGACGGCCGTCAGCACCCCTTGCACGACCAGAGCGCCGCCGGCAATGTAGAGAAAATGCTGCGCCTGCCGGAACAAATCCGGCGTTAGACCGAAAATATCAAGCAATATGCCGCTAAAGCCGACAACCAGCACACTGACCACAAGACCGAACAGGAAGTTGATCGCGATCGAGGATGAGACGAGTCTGCCGATCTCTGAATATCGTTTGGCCCCCAGATATTGCGTGATGACGACGGCGGAGCCGACGGCAATCACATTGAACATCAGGACGGCGAACATGATGATCTGATTGGCGACTCCGACCGATGCCACAGCGTCATCTGACACCTTGCTGAGCATAAAGGTGTCCGAAATCCGCAGCAGCATCTGCAGAGCCGATTCCACGAAGATCGGCCACGTAATCGTGAACAGAGACAGCCTGGCAACGGTTTTGGTGACCATATATATCTCCTTCTTCCAGATGGTTGCTGGCCGTTACAGGCTATAGACGGATTTCACTTTGGCGAGTCCCTGCTTCGCGACTTCCAGCGCAGACAGGCTGCCGAAGTCTTCGATGAAAAGCTCCAGCGACAGGAATCCGCTGTATCCCGCTGCATGCAGCAGCTTCGCAAGATTGGCGGAGGGGGCAATCCCCTCCCCCGGGAATACGCGATGGCTGTCGGCAATCAGGTCACGCGACGGCTCGACTGGATAATCGTTGACATGAACGATGCCGATACTGTCCCCGCTCAGGGAACCGATCCACCCTGTTGCACTGCCGCCCGTGTACATGTGGAAGGGATCAAGGAGGATTTTGGCGTCCTGCACACCGCTCTCCATCGCGACATATACCGCTTCACTTAGCCGCGACAGCTTTTGCGCCCGGCCCCAGAATTCCAGATAAGGCTCTACCCCTATACTGCGGGCGATAGCCGCAAGCTTGGCGAACTGTTCCGCGATTTCGCCCAGCGTCATGGACGCCACATTGCCGAAAGGCGGCGCTGCAGCGGCGACGCAGCCGAGCTCGGCGAGCAGCTCAAGCTCACGCTTCGCATGCTCGAAGCCCTGCTCACGTTCCGCTGCGACAGAGTCCGCCCACTTCCAGAACGCGATGGCATTGGCGAAAGTGAGGCCGGATTGTTCGATGCGCTGACGCAATTTGTTCAGTGATCCGCCAGCCGCAAGGTAAGCGTCGATATCGCGGACCCACAGCTCGATGCCTTCATAGCCAGCTTCGGCGGCGACGTCGATCTGCTGAATGACGTCAAGTTTGAAAGGAAATAACGTCGACATATTCAAGGATGTTTTGAATGGAAATGACATGTGGAAGCCTCCTTATTTTCTGCTGAATTAGTGATCAAAACATCGGAAGCTCTGACACCCCGCGGGGTCAGAGCTTCCAACACATCGCATACCGCGCAGACAGCCTGAAACTGCCTTAATTCAATCGTTCATATTTCAATTTGCTCCCGCATTATACAGAATCCGGTTCGGCGGATACAGCGAATCGCCCTCGTTGACGGGAACAAGATCATGATAGATGGGGTTGTAATATTTCTTTCTGTACTTCGTCGCCGTAATGCCCTTCACCGTCTTGAATACGCGGGAGAAATAATTCTCATCGGCGAAGCCGACCGCGTACGCAACATGCTTGACGCTCTGCTCCTCATAGAGCAGCAGCTGGCAGGCGCGCTCGATCCGCCGCTGGATAATCGCTTCGCGCGGCGTACGGCCCATAAAGCGGACGAACGAACGGGAAAAATGCTCATGCGTCCAGCCCACTTTATTGGCAATCTTCTCGACTGACAGCGGCTGTTCCATATGCTTCTCAATGAAATCAAGCGCCTTTACAATCTGCGGCGGAATGCGGCTTGATTGCGAAGCGTGCGGCTTATCAACGATATGGCCGTTGATCTCCTCAATCAGCGCGAGCAGCAGAGAGCTTCCCCGCTGCTGAAGCTTTTCGGGAAACGAATAGGAAATATACAGAATCTGCTTCATCATGCCGACCAGCAGGTCGCTGTCGATCGGGATGCAGGAAGGACCGCCCGGCTGCATGATCTCCAGAGGGGGGATCATATCGGGAATCCGTTCGAAGCCGAAATGAATAAACATATGCCGCGAATGCTGGTAAGGATCGTATTCATAACGATGATGCTCGCCCGGACGGGTGATGATGAAGCAGGGCTCCTTCAGCATAAAGGCTTTGTCCCCGATATGATACATGCTTTTGGACCCGTCGGGAAAATACAGCAGCTCGTAATCATGAATTTCACGCGGCCCGAGTCCCGTTCCGGCTTTCTTGACAACATCGCCGGCGACATGGATCGAAGGCAGGCAAACATATGGCAGCCGGCTGTCAGTGACGTCCGGAAGGTTCATGAAGGATCCCCCTACCTTTCCCTTATTGCTCCATGAAGCCAAGCTTCTTCAGATTGGCATAGCTGATGCGAAGGCTGTCGAACGGATCGCGGCGGCTCAGGTCCTGCTCTACGACCATCCACTGAACACCGATCTCTTCGGCAACCCTGGCAATCGCCGGAAAATCGAGAATGCCTTCGCCGATCTCCGCGAAAAATTGCTCCTCTCCCGCTTCCACATCCTTAATATGCAGCATTGGCGCACGGCCCTTGAGCTTGCTGAGATAGGTGACGGGATCCTCTCCGCCCTTCTTGATCCAGAATGTATCCAGTTCCGTCTGCACAAGCTCCGGATCAGTCTCGCTCAGGAGAATATCCAGCGCGTATTCGCCGTCGAATTTCTCAAATTCCCAGTTATGATTATGATATAGGAAGGTGATGCCTCTTTTTTTGAACAATTCGCCAATCCGGTTCATCTTCTTCGCTTTCTCCAGCAGGTCTTCCCTGGAATCGAACTTCATCGAAATCGCGACGAATTTGCCGCCATCAACTTCTTCCAGATAGTCGGCGATCCGGTCAGTGTCGAATTCCAGCGTATCGAACCCTGCGTGGGTACCGACGACCTTCAGACCCAGACGGTCCAGCAGCGCCTTCTGCTGAGCAATGGTCATGCCTTCCGGCGGACGGCCGAGCTCAATGCCCTTGTAGCCGATTTCGGCGACTTTCTCCAGCGCGCCGGCATAGTCCTGTGACAGCGCCTCGCGAATGGTGTACGGTTGAACGGCAACCGGAAATTTCTTCATAACGGGATTCACCTGTCCTCTCTATTTTTGCAGCGGAATGCGAATGGTTGCGGAATGGTTACGGATTGCTTGCCGTGCTCTGTGGAATCGGCCATCTGCAGTATTTCTCCGTAATCGGCCTCAGGCGTCGAGAGTGTTGTACTTCAAGCCGAGCGGCAGCGGCTTTGGACGGTCCACCGTCGATTGAAGATGAACATGCTTCTCTGATGAGGAAGCCTCGAAAATACCGAGCGAAATGTCCAGAACATGACGCGCCAGCTGTCCGCTGGCGCGGTTGGCGCGGCCGGACTGGATGGCATAAGCCATATCGGCGACGCCCATGCCGCGGCCTTCCTCCGCGTAGGCATGCGAATGCGGGATTTCCTTCGTCTCGCCGCTGGGAAACTTGATGAAAACAGCGCCGCCGAAGAAGTTGGGATCGGGCACAATCAGATTGCCATCGGTCCCGAATACTTCAAGCCGCGGCGAATAGCCGAAGCTTTCTTTGGCTGCCTGGAGGCTTGCCACAGCGCCGCTTGCGAAGTCGAGAACAGCGTGTACATTCGTTGGCGCCTCAAGCGGGAAAGTCTGGCCGAACGCGTGGGATTGCGGGTTGAGGATGGTTATTTCCCCGTTCAGCTGCTGCGCGGAGCCTGTGACGCGGCGCACTGGACCCAGGAGTGCAATGAGTGCGGTCAAATAATAGGGGCCCATATCCATGATGGGATCGCCGCCGAGCTTCAGGAAATTCTGGAAATTCGGATGCATCCCTCCTGAGGAATTTCCCATGATGATGGTGCCATTGGCCGAATATGGCGTACCGATCCAACCGTCGTCGATCAGCTTGATGCAGGTCTGGATGCCTGCTCCAAGAAAGGTATCCGGCGCGCAGCCGACGAGCAGCCCTTTCTGCTGGGCCAGGGCCAGCACCTGATCGGCATCCTCCCGGTTCAGTGCAAAAGGCTTTTCCGTATAGACATGCTTTCCGGCTTCCAGCGCTCTGAGATTAAGCGGCGCGTGCGCGACAGGAGCTGTCAAATTAAGGACGATTTCGATTTCGGAATCCGCCAACAGCTCGTCAACCGTGTAAACATGAGGAATGTTGTACTCGTCCGCGCGCTTGCGCGCAAGCTCCTGCACCAGATCGGCGACGGCTTTGACTTCCACGATATTGCTGAACATGCCGGTCAGATTTTTGAGATAAATATTGCTGATGACACCTGCACCGATCACACCTGCTTTTATTTTACGCACATTCATCATCCCTTTCCGGTCTGGTCTCTTGCCTGCTCTAATTATGCCGTAATATGTAAGCGATCTCAATGGATCATTCCGACAATAAACTGGACAAACTTGATATTTTGCATATTTCCATCATCTTGAAATTTACATTAAAATCCTGCAATATGAATTTCTTGTCTTCGATTTGAGTCCCTCGTACCGTCCATTATACAGACGATGCGAGGGCAAAGAACTCCATAAACTTAAGAAAGAAATTGGATAAAATAAAGAACGTGAATCGGCATGTATCTGCTTAGCGCACACCGGTTCCCGTCCCGCCGCCGATCAGAGCGGCCAGCCGGTCCGGATAATCCGTAATGATGCCGGCAACGCCCATATCGATCAGCGTCCGCATCGTCGCTATATCGTTGACAGTGTATGGATGATAGACAGTTCCGCGTTTGCTTGCTTCTTTTACCCAGTCTGCGGTTACCGCACGATATGGCGGATGAAGCGCATCAGCGCCGATCGAAGCCGCATAAGTCCAGGGTTCATGGAGAATTGCCGAATATAAAATAGCGGTTCTCATATCCGGAGCCAGCTTCTTGAAGTGGGCCAGCGAATAATGATTGAAACTGGAAACAATAACCTGGCTCTCCAGTCCAAATTCCCTGATGCTGCGAACCAAGGCTTCCTCCATCCCGGGATAGGGATACAGGCTGTTCTTCAGCTCCACATTCAATATGACATCCCTGTCCTTCGCAAGCTCGAACAGTTCTTCAATGACAGGTACAGACGAACCGTGAAACTCAGATCCGAACCATGAACCGGCGTCCTTTGTTCTGATTTCGTCCCAGCTGAGGTCCATGACCCTGCCTGCTCCGTTCGTCGTCCGGTCCAGCGTTTCGTCATGAATCAGCACCAGCCTGCCGTCAGCAGTCATTTGAACATCCGTCTCGATGCCGTTTGCTCCAAGCTCCAGCCCTTTTACAAAGGCGGCCATCGTGTTCTCCGGACAATAACCGGAAGCCCCTCTGTGTGCAAAGTTCAAAAACGTCTTGCCTTTACTTTCTTGGTTCATTGGAATCTCCCTTCAACATAAATGAAAATATGGGGAAGCGTCTTCACTATATCATCCGTTTTCGCTCCCGGGCAATCCATAAATTCAAGTATCGGCAGCGGTATTTTCAACACTTCATTAAAAGCCGAAGAAGAAATGACTGCTGCACAATCCTGACTAAAAAAAGAAACCCGGTCACTAAGCCCGGATTTCTGCTGAATATGAAATATACAAATGCGTTAACTAGCCTTCTACTATAATGCTTTAGCCGCCTTAATCACGGCTGACACAATATACTGATCTATCTGAGCGCCAGGAATCCAATTTCGAATGAACGCCTTTGATTCGTCTTTTGGCTCAATAACGATATCAACAAATCCGCTATTCTCAAGGATGGTCTGTATTTCATCAATAGAAGAGGCTCCAGAGATGCACCCTGCCAACGAGTCCATATCCTGTTTGATCTCTTCCGGCAGTGCAGCAGTCGTCACGATATCCGAAATGGCCAGCCGTCCGCCTGGTTTCAATACACGAATGGCCTCATTGAACACCTGCTGCTTATCGGGAGAGAGATTAATGACGCAATTCGAGATGATTACATTCACGCTATCATCGGAAATGGGCAAATGCTCAATCTCGCCCAGCCGGAATTCTGTATTCGTATACCCGCCTCTCAGGGCATTGCCACGAGCCCGGCTGATCATCTCTGGCGTCATATCCACTCCGATGACCTTTCCGCTATCGCCTACCTGCTTTGCGGCAAGGAAGCTGTCAAATCCGCCCCCGCTGCCCAAATCAACCACGACTTCTCCCGCTTGCAAGGATGCGATCGCTTGCGGATTGCCGCAGCCAAGCCCCAGGTTTGCCCCTTCGGGAACGCTGGTAAGCTCATCATTCGAATAACCCAGTTTCGACGAGACATCGTTGAAATCACCAGGTGTGTCACAGCAGCTGATTGCAGGTGCGCAGCAGCCTGCGTCAGATTCGTTTTCGTTGTACAAGGCGATTTGTTTGTAGCGGCTGCGGACATGCTGGCGGATTTCATCGTTTTGAACCTGATTCATGTTTTTTCGCTCCTTTTGGTTTCAATTAACAACACCCGCTTTTAGTTGCATCAGCATTACGGAACATGCAGCACAACGCTGGAGACAGCAAGTTATTAACTTCCTCCTGGTTCAGCTCATAGTAGCTCCAGGTCCCTTTGGTCTCGCGGAGAATTAATCCGGCATCCAGCAGGATCTTCAGATGATAGGACAGCTTTGATTGCGGCATGTTTAAGATCTCAACCAGATCGCAGACGCATGTATTTCCTCTTTGGGTAAGCTCATACATGATTTGCAGTCTTTTCTGGTCAGCCAAAGCCTTGAATTTGTTCTCATACGGCGTGAAATCAGGGGTCTTTGCTTCTGAAACGATTATGGGAAGTTCTTTAATCATGTCGATTCTCCTTAGCAGCAAATGGGTTGGCAGCATGCCGCATATATGTGATTCTGAAACATCAGCAACCCGGCAGAAAATAGTTCGGTCATATTCGCCACTCTCCATTAATCAAATTATTTTGATGTATTCATCCTACCACGAAACATTTTCCAATTCAACACTAAATCAAAATAATTTGATTTAGTGCCAACTACCATCATTCTGTGACTCATATTATTCGATACTAATATAATCATTTACTTATATACTAGAGTGTGTATAATTATGATGGGCTCATGTGTGAGGTGCTTGAAAGGAGTTGAACGAGATGACCAATGTCGGAGAGATGCTGGAATCCCTCAAGCTGCTCTCGGATAAAAGCAGGTTGACCATCCTGACCCTTCTCAGGGAACAGGAACTGTGCGTCTGCGATATTGTGGAGATCCTCGAGACCACGCAGCCAAATGTAAGCCAGCATCTGAAGAAATTGAAAACAGGAGGTCTCATTAACGAAACCAAACGCCGGCAGTGGGTTTATTATTCATTGAATTTGGCTGACAAGCCTTATCTGAATGATCTTCTGGCCCATCTCCCATCTATGAAAGACAGAATAAATGCGTTAAATACGCAAAGCTGCGACTGAACCTGGAGGATTTATGCTGACGATTGCTTCGCTCATATTCTTGATTACCCTGATTTTTGTCATTTGGCAGCCAAAAGGCCTCAATATCGGCTGGTCCGCATGCGGAGGCGCCATTATTGCCCTGCTTTTCGGAGTCGTCAGCTTTTACGATGTATGGGAAGTCACCCAGATCGTCTGGAATGCTACGCTAACGTTTGTCGCCATCATATTGATCTCGCTCATCCTCGATGAAATTGGCTTCTTTGAATGGGCTGCTCTGCACATGGCCCGTATTGCCAGAGGAAACGGCAAACTAATGTTCGTTTATGTCATCCTGCTCGGAGCCGCGGTCGCCGCATTTTTCGCCAATGACGGAGCTGCGCTGATCCTGACCCCGATTGTCCTCGCCATGGTGAGAGCCTTAAAGTTTGACTCAAGGATGATTCTGCCCTTCATTATGGCGAGCGGATTTATCTCGGATACGGCTTCCCTGCCACTTGTGGTAAGCAATCTGGTGAATATTATATCCTCGGATTATTTCGGTATCGGATTTGCCGAATATGCCGGTCGAATGATTGTGCCTACCATCTTCGCTATCGCCTCGAGCCTGCTGGTCCTGTACCTCATGTTCGGGAGGAACATTCCAAAGAGCTATGATCTTGATCAATTAAAGAAACCAGGCGAAGCCATTAAAGACTACAAGATGTTTCGGATTTCCTGGGTAATCCTGGCTGTGCTGCTGATTGCTTATTTGACAAGTGAATTCATCCATGTGCCGGTATCGATTATTGCAGGTGCTGCAGCAATTGTCTTTCTCTTTCTATCCAGACAAAGCAAGGAAATTCATACATGGAGCCTGGTAAAGGGAGCTCCTTGGGCTGTCGTAGCATTCTCGATCGGCATGTACGTTGTCGTTTACGGGCTGCGGAATGTCGGGCTTACCGATGAGCTGGGAGCGGTGTTCGATTGGGCCGGAGATCAAGGATTGTTCATTGCCACGGTTGGCGCCGGTTTTATAGCCGCTATTCTCTCTTCCATTATGAACAACCTGCCCACTGTCATGATTGATGCTCTGGCTATCCAGGGAACGGATACCACCGGTGTCGTAAGGGAAGCGTTCATCTATGCCAATGTCATCGGTTCCGATTTGGGTCCCAAAATCACACCGATCGGATCCCTCGCAACTCTTCTATGGCTCCATGTATTGTCTGCCAAGGGAGTTAAAATAAGCTGGGGATATTACTTCAAAGTTGGCATTGTTCTGACGCTTCCCGTCTTGTTGATTACGCTGATCAGCCTGTATCTCTGGTTATTAATCGTGGGCTGAATCCATTATAGCTAAAGGGGATTTTATTCATGGATAAGAAACTCGTCTATTTCCTTTGTACAGGCAATTCATGCCGAAGTCAGATGGCGGATGGATTTTTGAATGCTATCGGCGGTCATCTTTATGAAGTGAAAAGCGCAGGCTTGGAAGCACATGGCTTGAATCCCCGCGCCGTAACTGTCATGGCCGAGACTGGTGTCGACATCTCGGCTAACAAGTCGAAAACCATTGATCCCGAAACGTTAAACCGCGCTGCCTATGTCATTACCTTATGCGGACATGCTGATGAGCATTGTCCCGTGATCTCCAACCCTAATGTTATGAAATGGCACTGGGGTTTCGACGATCCTGCGAAAGCGACCGGTACAGAAGAAGAAATCATGAACCAATTCCGTGCGGTCCGTGATGCCATAAAGTCTCGAATCGAGAAATTTGTCCTGAATGGCGAATAATCAAACCAAGTCAGCGATCACGTTGTGATATGAAAATCCAATATTTGAGGAGTGTTACCTATGTCCGGAAATTATCAAGCCCTAGTAGGAAACCAAATCTTTTTCGGCGGGGCGGCAGATGCGGAAGAGATGATTTCGGAAGCGCATTGCGAGGTCATTGTTGATTTGCGCGCCGAAGCCGCTGAAGGCGACTATCCGTATAAGAATATTACAAGAATCCAGGTTCCGATCGGGGATCATTCCGACACCCCGCAATCCGAGCTGATTGACCAAGCTATTAATCACGTCCTTGATGCTTACAACAGCGGGAAGAAGGTCGGCTTCCACTGCGGCGGAGGTAAAGGCCGGACGGGTGCAGTCGCGATCGGAACATTAATTAAGCTGGGATTAGCCGATTCTATTGATGATGCAGAGCAGCAGGCCAAGAGCATCCGTTCCGCTATAAGCATCCGTCCGCCTCAGCGGGAAGCATTGGAGAAGTTATTTGACAAGTAAGAAAGGAATCCCGAGGATGCTTGCAATCAAAACGCGCCGGGCGGAACTGCAGACTCCCATCGAACCGGCGTTATTATAAACATCAAAGACCCCCTTCCGCTTTTTTTGATGGAAAGGGGTTTTGCATTTCTTTTATAATTGGGATCCTTCTGCAGCTTCAACCATCTGACAAGGTATCCAACGGCCATCAAATGGATAGATCGCACGAGACCATTGGTCTTGACATTCATTTACCCTAATGTTAGGATATTTTTATCCTAACATTAGGGTAAATGATCGCGGTATAACGAGCGCCCCCGAGAGCGAGCCGATTTGCTCAGGCAGTCTGGACTCGGCGCATAATCTCTCTGCGAAAGGAATGATTCATGATGACAATTAAAATTTATCCGCCGGAACAGCAGGACGACTCCTGGTTCGACGGGACCAATATACGCGTGCAGAAGCCGATCGGCTTTCCCCAGGAAAATTCTGTCGTGCAGCGCGTCGGTCCTCTATTCTACTGGTCCTGGGCTCATACCAAAGAGAAAGGCGGGATCGGCCTGCACCCGCATCGAGGATTCGAAATTATGTCCTATGTCATCAACGGTCAGTTGACGCATGGAGATACGCTTGGAACGAAGAGCACGATCGGTCCTGGCGGAGTGCAGGTTATGCAAACCGGTTCTGGTGTATCCCACCAAGAGGAGGTTCAGGGACCCGATGCGGAAAGTTTCCAGATCTGGTTGGAGCCCTATCTGAGCGAAGCCATGAAACGGACACCCACCTATCGGGATTACCGGAATGAAGATTTCCCGGTGACGGCGCCGGCACAGGGCGTCAGCCGGAAGACGTTGATCGGTGAAGGAGCGCCGATTCAGCTGGTCACTGATGTTAAGATGTGGGACATTACAATCGTACAGGGCCAGGCCTACCAGCATGTAATTCCCTTGGGATATTCCTGGGCGGCGCTGGCAGTCAGGGGCGACGGAACATGGGAGAATATGAACCCGGAGAATGAACCTGTTTTGTTCCATCATAAGGATTTCAGCGTGATTGAAGCAGCGGGTGATAACAAGAGCATCGGGCTCCGGGCCGATCGGGATAGCAATGTGCGGATGTTCGCCATTGAACTGCCAACAACTGTCGACTATCCTTTGTATCAAAGGTAAGATTTATTCTTAACAGCATCTTGTTAATGCCATTAATTAATTCATGAAGCTCGCTTTTACTCCGTAACTGTTGGCTTTCAAGACTCATCGCATATAGTTGTCATTTATTTAATCGAATTAATATTTAATTAGATTAATTATTAGTTGAAGCTGCAGATATGATAAACTTAACTCCGTACACGGCAATGCCAAAAGGTTAATAAAGCTACTTATGCCGAGAAAGCAGACTTTTCAGCCCTTTCGCCTCCCCGCAGGCAGGAAGGGCATTGTTTGTGTTCCGGGACATTCCCCAAGCTCCTCGGCGTGAGTTGGCATCACAAAACCGGCCCGCTCCGGCCCTATTTACAACGTGTGTTGATTATTTGGCGCTTGTTGATTATTATATAGAGAAGTGATGGGAATTCAATCGCTAATAAGAATTCTTTTATTCCATATCCAACAACAAGGATGAATGCGTTTATTATCGGAGGGGGCTGGCAAAGCATGGAGAGCGCGACCAAAATAGACAGACGAATCGTAAAGACCAAGGAAGCCATCAACAAGGCATTTCTTGATCTTTTTTCTGAAAAAGAACTTGAACAAATCACCATCAACGAAATCGCGGAAATGGCCAATGTAAACCGGGGAACCGTCTATCTGCACTACGAAGACAAATACGATCTGCTTAATAAATGCATTGAAGACCATTTGAGCAAACTGATCGCTTTTTGCAGCCTTCACGATATAAAACGGGAAGAAACCGTGCTGCTTAGCGATCTGAAGCCGGTGTTCGTTTATTTCGAGGAGAACTTTCAGTTCTTCTCCGCCTTGTTCGCGAATCGAAGAACCTTCGTATTCCGGGATCGTCTGCTGCATTTTATATCAGCCAGCGTTCAAAATAAACTTGAAACGCAAGACCATCCATCTAATATAGACAATGAACTGAATGCCCAATTTATGGCTTCGGCTTTTGTTGGTATCGTGGAGTGGTGGATACAGCATAAAATGCCGCATCCCCCTCAATTTATGGCCGAGCAGCTATACAGATTGTTTGAGAAAAATGACATCGCAAATATAAGGAATCAATTTTTATAAATACTGGCGTTCGCCGGATTCAGCTGCTTTTTCGACCGTATCCAGAAGCTGGTGGACTTTAACAGCATCCGCAAAGGTCGGCATCCGGAATGTTCCTTCCTGAATATCTTTGGCAAACTTTCTGAGCGCTTGCGCCACATTTATGACGGGTCCCCCCTGGTTATTGATTGCGTCAGGTACCCAGCGATAGGAATCAGGGACAGTCAATTCCTTCAGCGAAGCTTTTGGTTCTTCTTCGGTCTGATGCGCACCGGACAGTTTGTAAGGTCCCATTTGAATACTGCCCTTTGCGTTTTGAAGAACAAGCATGCCTTTGTCACCATAAACTTCCAAATAAAGTCCCGGTTGTTTCACCCCGCCTTGAATATGGGCGCTGGCCATGGCCCCGCTGTTTAATTTGCCATGAATCAATATTTGATCATCCGATGTTTTTTCCACGATTTCACCAGTGCCGATTACTTCGGCTTGTTTGTACTGATTCTCCAGGGCGGCCGATAATTCTGTGAAATCACCTAGTATATAGGTGAGCGCATCATGGGAGTGTCCGCCATATATGGCTAATAGATTCCCGCCTGCCGTTTTGTCAAAAACATATCTGCTGGAGCTAAAACCAAATCCCCCCATGACTTCTGTGTAAGCTCGCAAATTTACCGACAGTACCTTTCCGACATATCCCTCCGCAATAAGATCCTTGAGATAATTGATTTCGGGTGCTTGTCTTGCTTGCAGACCGATTGTGTTATGAATATGACTCGTCTCCGCTAACTTCTGCATCTTAATCGCTTCGGCGGTGCTGGCACCCAACGGCCATTCACTATACACATGTTTCCCGGCTGACGCAGCTGATTTTACAGCATCGTAATGTTCCCCGACCTTCACACTGACCACCACCATATCGACATCGGAATGCTGCGACAAATCGTTTGCATTGGCAAAAGCATGAGCGGCATTGAATTCGCGGGCACTCTCCTCAGCACTTTCCATCCTGCTTGTGCTTACAGCAGCGAGTTCAAGCTCTGGAAGTTGTTGTATCGAAGGAATATGTGTCCCCTTAGCCCATCCATTATTTATGGATCCTCCAATAATACCAACGCGGACTTTATTGTTATTCATAATAAATCAGCTCCTTATAAATATTATTATTAGCTTTACTCCATAAATTATTAGCAGGCTAACTATTGGAATAAAAAAAGCTCAGGAAAGATTCTTCTCCATTCGCTGCATCATATTTTTTAGCGTAATACGTTCTTCCGGAGAAAATCCTACCAGCAGCTTGTCTGTCTGCTGTCTCCAGATTTTCTCGACCGGCTCAAGTAACTCCCGCCCCTTATGTGTAACGTACACTCTGCTCACTCTTCCGTCTGCATCATCGCGCTTCCTCAATAAAATCCCTTTCTTCTCAAGCTTATTGATCATATTGGTTACAGTAGGCGGTTCACAGTTAAGACTTTCACTTAACTGGACCTGAGTCACTCCGTCCTCTTTCCAAAGCTCACATAATAACTGATCCTGTCCAACATAAAGATCTACACTGTTCAGCAGCTCGGAAAAATTACGGCGCATTTGAGCGGATATTTTAAAGAGACGCTCCCGAATTTCTTCATCAATCATTAGCATAGCTCCTCAAATTATTTTAATTAGCTGGCTAATAAAAAAGTATCTATATTTTTATCATACTTATCCTTGTTTGTAAAGAAATCTTCCTCAGAAAATATATGAATCAATCCCGAACGGCCATAAAATTAACCTGTCAGATCTGACTGGCTGTTCATGTCACCCCGCTAAACAAGGATCGCTTTCCAGGATACTTCCAGGGTTTGCTGAATCTCCCGCTCTGTCAAAGGGTATTTATGGACATAATATCCTTTGGCGATTGAGGAAATAATACCGTGGATAAGCTGATGGCATAAGTGGGAGTTCAGCTCCTTGATGATTCCCTGCTTCTGCCCTTCTACAATAACTGCCTGCACAATCTGTGAGGAGCCGGCTTCATCCATATCGCGTATTTCCGGCAAGATATAAGGCGAGTACGAATAATGGTCAATAAACCTGAATTCCTTGGGAAAATCAACTGCGAACCGGAGTCTGTTCAGTTGAAGGCATTTGAATCTCTCATACAAGCTCAGTTCGGGATCATAGCCGGATAAGAGGCAGCGGCCCATATGCATTCTCGCCTCTTTATAAACTTCGTTGACCAGCTCTTCCTTATTGCTGAAATAATTGAAAATGGTGCCGGAGCCAACCTTTGCTCTTTTTATGATTTTGGCGAAGGTGACGGATTGCAGCCCCTCTTCATCGATCAAATCCAGCGTAGCGTTCATAATATCCTGGCGTTTGCTCATTATTCACACCTCGATAACCACTATTTTAGTGCTGCCTCTGTGCCATGTCAAGCTTATTTCGGATCATATGATCCATATATCTCGGTTTACATCCCTATTATTATTTATGTTTAAGGCTCTGTTTAATAAATATTTAAGAGTATTTAATCCAACATCAACGTTTTTTCTTTGTTGTAATTATGCGTATTTTTCTATAAATCATGAAATTCATAACTGTATAAAATTTTATCGGAATATTTAATCCAAAATCTCTTGACTATATCCAGTTAAGGATCTATACTAGCATTGGATTAAACATTCCATACCAACACAACGAAGGGAAGATGATTTGTAATGAAAAAAGTATGGCTTATCACCGGCAGCTCGCGCGGCTTTGGCCGCAGTCTTGCAGAAGCGGTCCTCGCTCAAGGGGATCAATTAATCGCCACCGCCCGCAAGCCGGAACAGCTTGCCGACCTGGTTGAACGTTATGGCGATCAGGTTCGCGCCGTAACGCTTGACGTAACAGACTTCGAACAGGCTAATCATGCCATTGAAGCTGCTGTTCAGACATTCGGCCGGCTTGACGTGCTGGTGAACAACGCGGGCTATGGCAATATTTCATCGATTGAAGAGACATCCTTCGAGGATTTCCGGGCTCAGATCGAGACCAATCTGTGGGGTGTCATCAACGTCACCAAGGCTGCCGTGCCCGTGATGAGAGAACAAGGCTTCGGGCATATTCTGCAGTTTTCCTCCATAGGCGGACGCACCAGCGCACCGGGACTGGCTGCTTATCAGACAGCCAAATGGGGGGTTGAAGGGTTCTCGGAAGTCCTGTCCAAAGAAGTGACCCCACTTGGCTTGAAGGTGACAATCATCGAGCCGGGCGGCTTCCGCACCGACTGGGCGGGGTCATCCATGAACCATATCGAGCCCCGCGAGGAATACCAGGCTACAGTAGGCGGTCTCTTGAAGCATGCCCGTGAAACGACAGGCAAAGAAAATGGCGATCCGGCCAAAGCGGCTCTTGCGATCATTGCCGTTGTGAACGAGGAGAATCCACCGCTGCGGCTTCTGCTTGGCAGCGATGCGGTAGCAATCGCCAAGGCTGTCGATCAGGCCAAGCTGGCCGAGACGGAACGCTGGGAGAAACTCAGCTCCTCCACAGATTTTGAAGCCAGAGCATTGGCTGCAGCTGTCACCGATATGTACGACGAGATGGAATAATCATAGTGTTTCTTGAATTTTCCGCGCGATAAAAAAACGAAAAACCAGTCTAATCACAGGCGTGCTGTGCTTTGGCTGGTTTTTTTCAGCGTTCAATATTCGAGTTCTGTTTACGGAAGATTCAGGCGACGTTCAAATTTTATTCGTTTCATCTTTCGTGTCCGGGGCTCTTAGCCTGGAAATCGGGACCCCATAGCGATGCCTTTAGGCGAAATGCGTTCGATCTCCGCAAGATCGTTTTCCGATAAGGAAACCTGCAGAGCGCCGAGATTCTCCTGCACCCGATCCAATCTCTTCGTCCCCGGGATCGGGACGATATGGTCGCCCTGCACCAGCAGCCACGCCAGTCCCAGCTGGGCGGCGGTGCAGCCCTTTTGCGCAGCCATTGTTTCAATGAGAGTCACGACCTCCAGATTTTTGACGAAATTCTCACCTTGAAACCGGGGATAATGGCGGCGGTAATCATCCTCCGGAAGATCGTCGAACTTCTTGATCTGGCCGGTCAGGAAGCCGCGACCCAGCGGACTATAAGGCACGAAACCGATCCCCAGCTCCTTCAGGAGCGGCAGGATTTCGTCCTCCACTTCTCTGCTCCACAATGAGTATTCAGTTTCTACAGCGCTTATCGGATGCACCGAATGTGCACGGCGGATCAGATCGGGCGATGCTTCGGATAAGCCGATATACCGGATTTTCCCTTCCTTGACCAGATCGGCCAGTGTTCCCACCGTTTCCTCAATCGGGGTATTCGGATCAGGACGGTGCTGATAATACAGGTCAATATAATCGATCCCGAGATGGAACAGACTGGCGTCCACGGACTTTTTGATATATGCAGGATCTCCCTTCGGGCCTTGACTATGCGTAATCCCAAATTTGGTCGCGATCACAGCTTCCTCCCGCCGGCCCTTGAGCGCCCGTCCAACCAGCTTCTCGTTGCTTCCGAAGCGCTGCTGCAGGAATTCTCCATAAATATCTGCAGTATCGAACATCGTTACGCCGAGATCCAGCGCTCCCTGGATCGTGCGTACAGACTCCTCATCGTTTGGCATCATCATGGTGCCAAGGCCCAGGGCCGACACTTCCAGCCCTTCGCGTCCCAGTTTCCTTGTTTGCATATATGGTTTCCTCACTTCCCTGGATTGATGTTGATTGAATATAGATTCATTCTAATCGATCCGTATGGAGGCAGCCACAGTATGCTTATACTAGTAACAGGACTACCAGGCTAGGGGACGAATCAACTATTTCGGCACCAGGAAAGAATTAAGATTCCAGGCCGCTTTCGATCTCCATATATTTTTGCTGTAGCTGTTCAAGCTGCTCATCCGTCGGCGACCAGTAACTGCGCTGATAGCTTTCCAGCATCGTCTCGATGATCTCGTGGTAGGCGAAAGCGTTGTTTTCCTCCAACTGCTTGCTGCGTTCCGGATCCGCTACATAGGTGTCATGGAGGCTTGAGAACACCCAGTTATCTACTTTGTTGGTGGTTGAAGCGAGTCCCAACAGGTTCTCGAACCGCTGCGCTATTTTTTGCGTGCCGTGATAGGGATGCTCCATTAAGCCATCAATCCATTTGGGATTCAGCAATCGTGTGCGAACCCCTCGGTTGATGGACCCGCGCACATCCTCCGTCAGCACGCTTTCCCCCGTCGTGTCGGATATGTAGATTTCCGCCTTCTCCCCTTTGATCTTCTCGATGGTTTTGGAGAGCCCGCCAAAATATTCATAATAATGATCAATGTCAACCACTTCATGCTCATGGCTGCTGCGCAGCTGCGAAACTATATCGACAGCTTCGAGATTGGCGTTAAACAGCTGCCCTGCTTCTTGTCCGCGGATCTTGCTGCTGTAGACATGATGCATGCTCTGATTAAACCGGTCTCCGATCTGCTCCTCGTCCGTCCAATTCTTCGTCTCAATCATTCCTGTTACACCCGTTCCATATTCCCCTTCGGCCGGGCCGAATATTCTCGCGCAGGCCAGGTCGAAGGCATCGTCCGGCGCATAGCCGTCTTCCTCCAGCTGCTTCAGCAATTTACCGGTGCGCTGCTTGAAAATATTCATGTCTTCCGGTTCATCCAGACTGGCGATTTGTTTGAAGAGCAGATTCAAGTCCTCCATCACATTGGAAAACATATCGCGGAAAATGCCGGAAATGGTGATCACAATGTTCAAACGGGGACGGCCAAGCTCTGCTAAAGGTATGATCTCATACGCGGGCTTCAGATTATGACCGCGTTTGCCCAGCCGCACACCCAGGTAATGCATGATCTGTCCGATGGATTCTCCCTGCGTCCGGGCTGTTTCGATTCCCCACAGCACAATCGCCGTCGTATTCGGATAAGCACCCTTTTGTGCATAAAATAACGAAACGGTATTGGCTGCGATCTCGATGCCGCGTTTCACAGCCGAGGCGCTTGGAACCGCTCGGGGATCCAGCTGGTACATATTCCGTCCGGTCGGCAATATTTCCGGATTTCGCAGAACATCACCTGCTAGGTTAACGGGGAGATATCGACCGTTTAGACCGCGAAGAAGGCCTTCAATTTCTTCATTATGCAATGCAGCGTCATATGCGGCTTTGCCAAAAGCCAGCGTTCTCTGAAAATCCCCTGCCAGCTCGCTCCGCACATCCGGGATTTCTCCCGATTGAATATAGGCTTCAATGACCCGATGGGCTTCTTCATCCAGAATCGACAATTGATCGACGGCATTATCTGTGATCAATTGATCGTAGCCCTTTCCCTGCGCTACTGCCAACAGCCTGCGCAAGGAAGGCGCCTCTGTCCGGTCATGACGAAGGACAAAGGCCATATGCCGCAGTGCATCGTCATGCTCATACCCTTCGCCCAGAACATGCAGCCCGCGCGGAATCGCGGAGCGTTTCATGAGATACAATTCGTCCTCTACCTGCTCAAAATTCTCACAATTCAACGCTAAATGCTCCGCTTGCTGCTTCATCTCCGCCCATATCGATTCACAGCGATCCGGATCCAGCTGCCTCGCGTCGCGATACTCGTGAACAAGCGACTCCAGCTCTGCAAACGCGTCGTATAATCCCGCTTCAACGAATGGGGGCGACTGGTAGCTGATCAAGGCCGCATGCGACCGCCGCTTGGCGATCATCCCCTCCGAGGGATTGCCCACATAGTAGTAATATAGATGCGGAACCTCTCCTATAAAGCTGTCCGGGAAGCAATCTCCCGACATGCCGCTTTCCTTGCCCGGCAGAAATTCGAGCGTGCCGTGAGTTCCAACATGAACAATGACATCCGCAGCAAATTCCTCGCACAGCCATTGATAATAAGCCGCATACTGATGAGTCGGAAGAAGCATATCATCATGGTAGACCTTTTCGGGATTTTCATGAATGCCTCGCGTAGGCTGCAGTCCGATAAAAACATTGCCGTTTTGTATGCCGGGTATAAGAAATTGTTCATTTTCGGCCATAACGGTACCTGGCGAAGCCCCCCATTGAGCCGTCATGGACTCTATGAAGCTTTGCGACATGGCTTGAAGGCGCTGATCATAATTCATCTTGTCGTAACGGATCAAACGATCTGCCCCTTGTTCATCCGCCCATCTCGGCGAGTTTACCAGCTGTCCCTGGAGGAACCGCCCGCGCAGCTCCTCTGCCGATAACGGCTCAACCTGATAACGCTCCGCTTGCAGCCGGGTCAGCAGACGGGATACGGATTCAAAGGTATCCAGGAAGGATCCGCCGAAGAGATTGCCTTCACCTGGCGGATAATTATAGCAAATCAGCGCAACCCTTTTCTCCGCGTTCACCTTCGCTTGAAGCGCCAACAGCTTCTTCACCCGCGCGACCAAACGTTCTACGCGCTCCTCAATAATAGCGAGCTGTCTATGGCGGATCTGATGCGTTTCGTCATAACCGGCATCCTTCATCGCCGCCACTGGATAAATGTCGATATTGCCATCCAACTCCGGCAGCACCACATGAACAAGAAACTCGGAGGGACTGAGGCCCCGTTTTGACTGCTCCCATTCCTCCTGCGTTAATCTGGATAGAAAGAAGGGATGCAGGATCGGAACCGTAAGCTCCTCCAGCATCTCAACTACGCCGGATATACCTTCGCTGCGCGGGCCGCTTCCCAGGCGGAAGCCAAGAAAGTTCACGAGCAAGGCCGCTTCACTGCCAGGCTGCGCCAGCAGCTGCTTTAAGCGCTGCACATTCACTTTCATCGAGCTGACCAAACCGATCGGCAGCACATTGGCCACCGTTCTCATGCGCTCAGCGATTTCTGCCACTACACCCGAGGTATACAAACGCGAGTTATTCGCCAAATAAATAAAGGCGACAACCGGTTTTTCATTATCGAAAGGCCTATCCGCCGCATAAGCCGCCGCATTCTCATAGAACAATTTAGTATCAGGATCTATAATGCCAAGGTCCGGGTAGGCTGCCGGTTCGCCCGGTTCAGGGAAATCAAACTTTCCGTATGTACGTCCCGCATAATAAAAGAATTGCAGCCAATTCGCAGCTCCCGCTGCCCGCCAATAGGCCTGGATTTTAATCAACTGCCGCAAAGCCTGTTGCTTGCTTCCTGCTTCATCCCCATGCAGATTGGTCTCCACGGCATCATCGGCAAGTATAGGCAGCTGTGTGACAGGATCAATCTCAATATCGCTGCCCCGCAATTCCCCCAATCTCAAAAACCGCAGCGAGCCGGCCTCCTGCAGCATCATCGATATTTGATTGATCCCGTGAGCTTCACCGGCTTTGTTCATCTCCATCATGGTTTCGGCGTCGGCTCCGTGGGGATCATAGAGAAAGAGATCTGCACGCTGCACATCTTCCGCAAAATACGCCCGGCGGTCATCTCCTTGCTTATCCTCAATATTAAATAAAGCGATGGTAAGCCGGGCTTGCTGCGCCCCGGACAGCTGCTGATAGGCAGCGGCGATATCCGCCAATGTCGAATAGGACGTTGTTGCTATTATAATGTGCATAGGTTTCCAGCTCCCGCTTATAGATATGATCTATATCCTTAGACTGTCTCTTACCGCTGCCGTGATATGCGATCCCTCCAGTTGCTCCAGCTGAACATATTGTGCCTGCATCGCCGACGCCAGCTCCCGGGCCTGATGCAATTTCACAAAGCCCTGCTCCGTGTCGAGCACAAGCGAATGGATACCCGCTGCCGGCACCCCGCTGCCAATCTGCCTGCTTTCTGCAAGAATGTCCTGGATCGATAATCCCTGCTGCAGGCCGACATTGGCTTTGCCATCCGTAATCACAACCATCACCGGCACAATTTCCGGATCCCGCTTGAGGGCTTGACGAAGCAGCTCAATCCCTTTCATCAGGCCAAGCGCGAGCGGTGTCCTGCCTCCCGCAGGCAGCAAACGAAGCTGCTTCTCCGCCAACTCGACACTGCGGGTGATGGATAACACTTCCTCCGCCGACTCCTGACGGAATGCGACCATACCCACACGGTCCCGCTTCTGATAGGCATCCTGCAGCAGGGAGAGAATGGCCCCCTTCACCGCCTGCATCCGTTTCTCCGCCGCCATGGAGCGGCTTGCGTCGACAACGAACAGCATCGTTACGCCAACGCGTTTCTCCCGCACCTTGACCCTTATATCCTCGCGGCTAATGTTCCAGGCCGTTTCTTCTTTTTGCGGACGCATCCTCTGAAAGGGCGCCGCCGCCCGCAGGGTAGCATCGAACGCAATGTCCAGCGTCTTGCCCTTCGGGTAAACGGCTTTCACATAACGTCCTTGTTTGGTTCCTGTTTTCGTTTTGCTTCTTTTGCCGGTACCTGAGCGGATCTTGTCATCCTGGGCGGAGAAGACCAGCTTCTTCGGCTCTATAATGGCTCCAATAGATTCCACTTTATCCTGATCCGATCCGGACTTGGTCTTAGTTTGCCGCTCCGATTCATGATCCATTGAAGCTGCATCCGGTTGAGCGCCTTGGCCCGCATTCGGTGAATCCGATGAATTGGGCTGTGGGCGCTGCGGCTGCAGGGGAATCTCACCGTTATCCGCTTCCTGCTCTTGCGCTGCTGAGCTGTTTTGCTCTCTGCCCATCCGATGAAGCAGCACATACTCCGCCGCCAAGCGGATGTCGCCTGCTTCCACTTCGTCCCGGCCGGCCAATGCCGCGATGGTTTTGGCCGCTTCGACCAAATAATAATCGGCGCGGTGTCCGCGGCATTGCGCGTTCAGTGTGGTCCATGCAGCCAACTCCAGCAGCTGCCCGCTTATATTCATCCTTGATAAACAACCTTTGGCTGTAATGATCAATTCCTGGAGCTGAAGGGTCTCCTGCTCCTTCGACCGGCTGAACCCCTCCGGGTCCCGCTCATACGCCAGTGCTGAGCGGATAATATCCCGGCGGTGTTCAACTGAATGCTCACATGTCATGGAGACAAATAAACCAAACCGGTCCAACACGCCCGCAGAAAGCCCGCCTTCGTCCGGATTCATCGCCGCAACAAGAATGCTGTCGCTTGGATACGAGATGGACAAACCTTCACGCTCCGCTTCAATTTGCTTGCTCGCGACGGCATTAACGATCGCATGAACATTAGAGTCAGCCATGAGATTCAAGTCATCCGCAAGAACAATATTCTGATGTGCGGCTGCCAATAATCCGGCTTGAGCCTTTTTCTCTCCATGCTTCAAGGCATATTCCAGATCGACACCGCCCAGCAGACGATCCTCTGTTATATGAAGCGGGATGTCCACCCGCCGCTTCCGGGGCAGTAAATCGGTAAAGCCCCGGGCTAATAAGGATTTTCCCGCCCCTTTCTCCCCGGATAACAGAATGCTGTCCAAATCCTCGTTAACAGCCAGCATAATCAATGCTTTCTTTGCCTTCTCCTGTCCTGTAATTGCGCAATAAGGAAAGCTGGTCATCCGCTTTACTTCACCACACTTATTTCATCGATCAATAGATCGATCCGGTCATAGGATACTTCCCTTGCCGCAAACGGAGTCTGACGCAGACGGTGGGGCAGGACAAGCTGTGCCGCCTGCTTCATATCTTTCAGACATGCTTCCGTTCTTCCATCGACGGCGGCAATCGTCATTGCGGTTTTGATCATCATAATATCGGCGCGATGGCTGTCCATATCCAAACCAATCGATAAGCGGGCAGCAAGCGACAGCATGTCGTCACTTATTTGCACATGCTTCAAGGTTTCCCGGGCCTGACGGATCTGCGATTCCAGCAGAAGCTGATCTGTCCCGTAAGATTGGCAAAAAGCTTCCGGATCCTTCTCGTAGCTGAGCCTTTGTTTAATGACCTCGACCCGCTGCCGGGCATCCCTCTCCCCGCTGACCTCGACGGATAAGGCGAACCGGTCCAGCAGCTGCGGGCGCAAATCCCCTTCCTCGGGATTCATCGTTCCGATCAGAATAAACCGTGAAGAATGCGAATAAGAAATCCCTTCCCGCTCGATCGTATTGATCCCCATGGCTGCCGCATCCAGCAGCACATCAACGATGTGGTCCTCCAGCAGATTGATTTCATCCACATAGAGAATATGACCGTCCGCTTTTGCCAGCAAGCCGGGTTCGAATTTCTTCTCGCCGTGTTTGATGGCATGCTCGATATCCAGCGTCCCGACAACCCGGTCCTCCGTCGCTCCTACAGGCAGATTTACCACTTTTAGCTCCGTCAACAAATCCGCCAGCGCGCGAACGGCCGTCGACTTCGCCGTCCCCTTCTCCCCGCGGATCAAGACCCCGCCGAGCTTTGGATTGACGACATTCAGGAGCAGCGCCTGCTTCATCTTCTCTTGCCCGACAATCGCCGTTATCGGATATCGGTAGGTTTTAGTGGACATATTCTTTACCTGCCCTTTCTTTGTCAGCAAGACCTTTGAGTAAGTATGCCGGTTTCCCGTCCTCCGGATCGGTATAGATCCGCGCTTCAACCTGAAAAACCTCCCGTAGCATGGCGGGTGTCATCACCTCGTCCGGAGCGCCTTTGGAATAAAGCCTCCCATGATTCATGACGATAATTTCATCCGAATAGGCAGCCGCATGATTCATATCATGGAGCACCATAATAATCGTCGTCCCGTGATTGCGGTTAAGCCCCGCCACCACCTCCATCACCTCCAGCTGATGGGAAACGTCGAGGAAGGTCGTCGGTTCGTCAAGAAGCAGCACCATGGACTGCTGGGCAATAGCCAGCGCAATCCATACGCGCTGGCGTTCTCCGCCGGATAATGTTGCCACATTGCGGTCTGCCAAATGCTGCAGATTCGTTTGCTCAATCGCCCAACGGATGATTTCATCGTCGTCTTTGTTCATTTTTTGGAGCATCGATTTATGCGGAGAGCGCCCATATGCGATGAGCTGCTGAACGGTCAAATCGACCGGTTCGGCGCTTTGGGCCAGCAGAGCCAGCTTAAGCGCTGCCCGTTTGGGCGGCATTTTGTACAAATTTTCTCCTTCAAGGAATACCTCGCCCTGCTTCGGCTTCAGCTGCCGCGCCAGTATCCTGAGAAGAGTGCTCTTCCCGCAGCCATTCGGCCCGATAATGCTGTAAATCCTGCCTTGATCGATGGAGAGATCCAGCTGGTTAACAGCTGTTTTGTCATTAAATTGCTGAGTGATTCCCACTGCCCGGATGAAGCTCATACGGTTTTCCTCCTTAGCAGATACAGGAAGAACGGCGCGCCCAATGCTCCCATGATGACGCCGACCGGCAGCTCGATAGGGGCAAAAGCAAGCCGCGCTACAGTATCGCAAGCGGTAATAACAGCAACGCCCAGCAGCGCGGAAGCAGGAAGCAGCACGCGATAATCATTGCCCACCAGCATTCTTGCGGTATGAGGAATGATCAGGCCGACAAAGCCGAGCAAACCGACAATACTGACCGCGCTCGCAGCCAGAAAAGTAGCCACCATCGTCACGATAATCCGCGTCAGCTCCACGCGCGTTCCCAGGCTCTTCGCCGTCGAGTCGCCCAGCATGAGAATGTTCATCTTTCTTGCGCATAAGAACGCGACCGCCAGGCCAACGACCGAATAGGGCAAAATCGTATCGAATTGCGGCCAGCTTTTGGCGGACAGCCCTCCGACCATGAACGAAATCGCACCCTGAACCCGGTCGCTGTAGAACGTTAACAATGCGGATATTCCCGCCCCCATAAAGGCAGATACGGCTACGCCGGCCAATATGATTCGTGTAGGCACAATCCCGTTCTTCCACGCCAATAAATAGATCAACAGAGCAGCGCCCGTCCCGCCGATAAAAGCGAAAGGCGTTAACAGATAGGACATATTCGGCAGCGCAATGAGGACGATCATCCCCAGGAGACCGGCACCGCTCGATACCCCGATGATGTGGGGGTCAGCCAGCGGATTGCGCATGACGCCTTGAAGCAATGCGCCGGAAACCGCCAAATTCGCACCTACCAGTGCCGCTACCAGCGTCCGCGGATAACGGATATTCCAGATAATATCCCTCATCACGCCCTCTTGGGACGGGTGGAACAAATATCTCCACGTATCTCCGAGCGGAATCGCGATGGCCCCTCTGTTCATGCTGAACGTAAAGGCCATCACCGCTGCCACAAGAAAAAGGATGAGCATCCCCGCCCTCCAGCCGCCCCGGTGCCTTAATGCTTTATTGTTGGCTGTCACCCGAAAATCTCCGGATATACGATCTGCGCCATCAGCTTCATGGATTCCGCATAATTAAAGCCGGGATTCGTCAGAAATTTATCTGCAGGAATGACCATCGCGCGTTTTTCCTTCACCGCAGTGAGGGAAGCCCATGCCGGATTTTTCTCCAGGTCCTGCTGGATTTTGGCCATCCCTTTGTCCTGGGCTCCGTGTATGGTCATGAAGATGAAATCCGGTTGTGCGGCCACTAAAGCTTCCATGCTGTATGGCGCAGAGGTTGCGCTGTTTGGAGACGCGCTCATGCCTTCGGCGATATTGGTCATGCCCAGAAGATGTCCGATCTCCAGTGCCGTCGTGTTCGAACGCTGCAGCGAAATACTTGATGGAGTAACATTTAATACGGTAAAGGTCGGATGCTGGTCTGCCGGTATTTTGCTGCTGATCCCGGCCATGTCGGCTTCAATTTTGGCAATCAGCTCGCCTGCTTTCGTTTCATTGCCGGTTATAATACCGAACAGCTTCGCTTTTTCTTTAACACTTTCAAAGGAAGACATTTTCAGCAATGCCAAAGGAATGTGATTGCTTGCCATCAAATCGGTTAATTTTGCATCAAAGGTTGTGGAGCCAATGACCAGATCCGGTTTCAAGGCAACCAGCTGCTCCACATTGACCTGCCCCACCGTACCCAGCTGTTGAATATCTTCGGCTGCCTCCGGCACAGGCGAGGCGTTGACAGTGATACGTCCGACGGCTTTCCCGCCAAGCTCGTATAACACGGGCAGGAACTCCGGAGCCAGCACAACAATCCGCTCAGGCTTGGCCGTCAAAGTGACGGTTTTGTCCGCATCATCCTGGAACGTATAAAAAACCGTGGATTGGCCGTCTGCGGCGGTCTCCTCCTTGGTCGGGGATAATTCCTGCACGGGAGCTGCCGCCGCGGTTGTGTTGGTTGTGTTCGCCAAATTAGATGCAGGGTCAGCTTCGTCCTCCTGCCCGCAGGCTGCTGCAGTCAGGGCCAGTATCAAAACCGCAATGATCGTGAAAGAAAGCTTAATTGATTTCCTCATGGTAATCCTCCCAAATATGTATAGGTCTCATAATCCAACTCCATTTTCCCATTGCCGCCCGCGCCTTTCCGACCCTCCTTATGTTCTGAATCCATCTTCATGCTAATCATCGCGTGCTGATTAATATGAAATGAATAATCGAATTCCGATTCGATTAGCCTTTTTAAACGTAATAATTACGTTTAATATAGTGACCATTATAGAGTGAGGATGATTCAAGTGTCAAGAAGACAATTATCTGAAGGCGATTTGCAGAAAATGTGAAAAGGCCGCTCAATTCCTGGAAACAGGAATCTGAGCGGCCCTCAAAGTGTATGCATAGGAGCATTAATGCTTGAAAAAGATCAACCGCCCGGATCAGCGCGTCTCATCCGTTCAAATCGTGAACTTCACGCCGGTCAGTTCCTCGCTAAGCAGCCACAGCCGTTCCGCAAATTCGGGATCGATCGCCCATTGCACGACACCCGGACCAATCGGAGCGTCATCGGGAACAACCACGGAGATGTCGGCATCCTCGCAGTAAACGCCGCCCATTCCGTCCAGCTGTGTGCTTGCTGCGCACCAAACGCTTGTTGCCGCACCCTGCTCAGGGGACTTGTACCGAGAAGGATCGGAAGCGACGCGGCGGCCCTGTTCGTCGAGCGCGCCCATGGCGCGCATCTCGTCATCCGACAGATGACGTGATAGATCGGTTATAATCACGCCGGGATGGAGCGAGAAGGCGCGCACGCCGGACGAATATCCACGCTTGTCCAGCTCGACGGCAAACAGCGCGTTGGCTGATTTGGACTGGCCGTATGCTATCCATTTGTCGTACTCTTTGCGCTCAAAGTTCGGATCCCCGAAATCTATGCCCGAATAGCGTATCGCCCCCGAGCTGACCGAGACAACCCGTGCGTTTCCCGACTTTTTCAAGGCGGGCCAGAGCCGGGCAGTCAGCTGGAAGTGGCCCAGATGATTGGTGGCAAATTGGGATTCGTATCCACGCGCATCACGCGTAAGAGGAACAGCCATGATCCCGGCGCTGTTGACGAGAATATCCAGCGGCCTGCCGGAATCGAGAAACCGCCGGGCGAAGGCATCGATCGAAGCCGGGTTTATAAGATCAAGCGATTCCAGCTCCACCCTCGGAATCCCGGCGACTGAAGCGCGGGCTTTTTCCGGCGTCCTTGCAGGTACAATAACTGTCGCTCCCGCTTCTGCCAGAGCACGGGTTGTTTCAAGGCCAATGCCTGAATAGCCGCCGGTTACGATTGCAGTCTTGCCGCTCAGGTCGCGTCCGCCAAGCGCCTCAAGCGCCGTTGTTTGATGCCCGAAGCCCGATGGAATCGGCGCTTGCGGGGTGATTTTATATAAGTTATCCGTATGCATAACCAGTCTCCTCTCATGTCTTGAGATATGATGTTCCGAACATTATCCGGCTATTCAGCCCCAGTCTCTGCCGGACTAAGATAAAGTCCATCGTCTGCCGAATAGCTGTGCTTGCTCTTTTTCCATGCAATCGAAAATCCATACTCCAGCCTCCTGCTCTCCTTCCAGTATGTTGGACGCTTTGGTTAGGATTGATTCGCTGCAAGGGATATCTTATCGTTTGGAGTGCACTCCAAGTCAAGCGGCATTTCGTTATTATTTCTTCCAAATCCGTCCTTGATACGCTTGCATGATTATTTCGTTCAATGGGATACGCAAAATAAAAAAGCCGCAGCTTTGCGCGGCTATGTGCTTTAAACTATGGCCGACCCGAATAGAATCAAGCGTTAATCCCAATGCTCCCCATATATCTCGGGGGCAGCTCTAGACCATCGATTTCTGTTCCACACCGGCGTGCGATCCGGTGCGATCCCATCTTGCGCCGACGCGCACGATCCATACAAAAACCAGCAGGGCTGCGAGCACAATCGCCGCCATCGACAGATACCCGTCCCGGAAGCTGCGCACAAGCTGACCGGCACTGCCTCCTGCTGCAGCGCTCTGACTGCCAGGCGCGGCAATCATAATCATGCCGCCGATGGCCGCGCCGGTCATCATGCCAAGATTGCGGTTCAGTGCGATCATGCTGCTCATCATGCCCAGATTCTGCTTCGGCGTGCGGCCCATCACGATGCTGTTGTTTGGCGACGTGATCATACCCATCGCGCAGCCGAGCAGCACAACGAACGTGATGACATAAACCAGGCTGGTGTCCACTGAAAGGAAGCTCAGCGCAGTCATGGCGGCGACCATACAGCCCAGTCCTATGAGCATGATCGGCGTAGAACCGTATTTGTCGGAGCTGCCGCCGCTCAGCGGCGCGGATATGATCAGCGAAGCCGGATATGCCATAACCACCAGACCTGCAGCGGCCGGCTCCAGCCCCATCACGCTGCGCAGAAATACAGGAAGTACGATTTGGGTGGCAAATGCTGCGGCATACGTGACGATTGTCAGCAGGATCCCGAAGACGATTGCGGGATGATTGAACATGGCGAGCCGGATGAAGGGCGCACGGCCAATTCGCGCCCATCTGGCGGATAAGCTCCACTTGGCGAACAGATAGGCGAATATGGAGAAGGACGCAAGCAGCAGCCAGACGACCCCCGAATTCCATCCCAGGGTCGTTCCGAGGTTCAGACCTGTAACAAGTCCAGTGAGGGAAACGGCGAATAATCCGGCCCCGGGCAAATCGGGCATAGCTTTGCCGACTGTCTTGTCCTTAGGTATTAGCCGCTGCGCGAGCAGCCACGCGCCGAGTGCAACGGCAGCGAGCAGCCAGAAGTTGAACCTCCAGGAGGACAACTGAATGATGACACCGCCCAGGCTTGGACCGATAAGAGCGCCGGCGGCCACGAAGGTACTGACTGTTCCAAGCGCTCTTCCCCTTTTCTCGGGAGGGAACAGCGAGACGACGAGTGCCATATTATTCGCCTGGTACATGGACGCCCCGATGCCCTGAAGGATGCGAAAGCCGATCAGCGCAGGCAAATTAGGCGACAATGCGCAGAATAAGCCTCCGATCATAAATATAAAATATCCCAGATTGTGAATATCCCGCTTGCCCCGCAGATCTCCAATCGCGCCCATCAGCGGCAGACAAACGGATATGGTCAACAGATAGATCGTCACCACCCATTGGGTCGATGGAATGGAGCGGTGAAAGTCTCCTGCGATATCGACCAGCGCAATATTGAACATCCCCGCCGACAGATTGGACAGGAACGCTCCAAGACATATGACATACTGGATGGCAGCGGTTGATTTGGTTTTCACAGCAGCATTCTCCCATTTCTGTAACGTAATAAACAGCGCAGCGTGCGGGTGCCGGGAAAAAGAAAGGAGGCCGCCCACAGGCGGCATAATTGCCGCTGGAGACGCCTCCTTCCGGTTATGATTGTGATCTTCAGCCTGCCGTCGTAACGGTCTTGGCAGCCATTGACTCCCATGTTTCGATCAATTGGCCGGAATTCACGACAGTACCAAAGAATCTGTCGATGTTCGAAAGCGTCGTGTCATGCTCCGCCTGCGAGAAAGCGGCGCAGCCATCGGCTACGAACGCAATATTGTAATCCAGCATGTAGCCATGGCGTGCAGTGGATTCCACGCATACATTCGTGCTGACGCCGGTCATGACCAGCGTCTCGATTTTCAGAGTTCGGAGCACGGAGTCCAGCCGGGTATTGATAAAGGCGCTGTACCGGTGCTTGTTGACGATAATCTCGCCCGGCAGCGGAGCCACTTCGTAGAACTCCGCGCCCCAGGTGCCGGTCCGGCACACTTCGCCCGAGCGGCCGTCCGAGCGGCCAGTCCAGGCAGCGGAGTCGGTCGCCTTCTCATGGAACGTCTGGATGAATATAATCGGCACACCGTATGTTCTTGCTCCGCTAAGCAGACCGTGCAGATGCGGCATCATTTCCTTCACCCCGCTGACATCGCTGCCGCGACGGGCACAGGCGCCGTCGGGATGACAGAAATCGTTTTGTACATCGACTACGATAATAGCCGTTTTTGAAGGCTCCAGGTTTTCTTTTACGAGTCTCATTGTCGTCACCTCATGGATTAATGTAGTTATTTCGCGTTATTCACGAATTGCATATCAATCAGGCCGTCATACGTATAGGGATCTGTAAATATCTTGGTTTTGGCCATGACATCCATGTCGTTTTTGAGCGCGTCTTCGGAAATCTGCCCGTCCGGACTCCACAGCTCGTCCGCATATGCGCGTTCCATCGATGCTTTAAGCGCCTCATCCGTCATAGTCGGAAATTCCAGCTTCGCCTGAGCAGCTGCATATTCCTTATCGTCTTTGACCTTCTGCAACACCTCCAGAATCGAATTCACGAATTTTTGGACCGTCTCCGGGTCCTTCTCGATAGTCGATTTCTTGACGCTTAGTACGGAATAGGCATAGTCGCCAAGCGAATGGAACTTGTAGAACGGCTCGCCCCATACGCCCTTGGACATTCCATCGCTCACCTGCGGCTCGGCGCCGTTCGCGATCTCCCCAGCTCCGGACTGCATCATGGCGACAACCGCGGAGCTGTCCGCCGGCTCCAGAAGCTGAGCGTCCTTATCGGGATCAAGGCCGAGCTCAATGAGCAGGTACCGGCTCAGCAGATTGGGCGTGCCGCCATGACGGCCGACAATCAGCTTCTTGTCCTGGAGAAAAGCCTTCAAGTCCTCAGGCGAATCGCTCTTCGGCCCGGTTCCTTTCTTCGCCATCAGATATACATTGGCCCGGTTGACGACATTGACGACGGAGATGATCGGATCGTCGTTCTTCCTGTTGGCCATGGCGTTGGATTCCGGTCCGCCGATAACGCCCCAGGCGTCGCCGCTGACGACTGCCGTTACATGCGTGCCTCCGGCTGCCGTGATCACCTTTACGTCCAGACCGTTCTTCTTGAAATACCCGTCCCGCTGCGCAATATAGAGCGGCAGGTAGCCGATAGAATGGAGCGGCTCCGCGATGACGAGTTTCTTGAGCGGGCCTGCCGCGACGGTTTCCGTTCCGGATGCGGGCGCAGCAGCGCCGGTATCCACGGTGTTGTTCGAGGTCTTGCTGCCGCAGGCGGCGGCCAGGCTGAACAGGCAGACGCAGATCAAAGCAGCCAACAATTTACGGGTACGCAGCATGATTTCATCTCTCCCTTTTTTGGCTCATTGGCCATCTCTATTGAGCAAACAACCGTTTCGGCTGGAGCTACTGCTTGATGAAGCCCTTGGACAGCCACTTCTCCAGGGCAACGACGCCCCAGTACATGACCATGGACAGGATGGAGAGCACAACGACGCCGACCCAGACGAGATCAATATCGAGAATGGTCCCGGCATACATGATCATCCGCCCAACCCCTTGACTGGAAGCAATGAACTCGCCGACGATAGCGCCGGCCAGAGCAAGCGCGATATTGATGCGCAGGCTGCTGATAATCCATGGCATCGACCACGGGACGACAACCTTTGTGAACACCTGCCTCCGCTTGGCACCCAGCGAATACATCAGCTTCTCCATATCGGGATCGACGCTCTTGACGCCGCTGTGGGCGGAAAGCGCCGAGACGATGACAGTCAGGGCGAAGGCCAGCGCTACCTTGGAGAAGAAGCCGATGCCGAGCAGAATAACGATGATGGGAGCGAGCGCCAGCTTCGGCATGGCGTTCAGAATAATCAGGAACGGCTCGCTGATCAGCGCATATTGTTTCGACCACCAGAACGATAAACCGATCGCAGCGCCGATGGCTGTACCGGCGACGAAGCCGATAATGGTGGAGCCCGAAGTATACAGCATGTCCGACAGCAAATGATTTTGCGTTGCCTGGATCCAGGCAGTCTGGGCGATTGTTACAGGACTGCTCCAATAGTAGGAATCCAGCCAGCCAATCCGCGTAAACCCTTCCCAAACCACCAGCACCAGCAGGGTGATTAATAACCGGCCCATCATGACAAAACGCTGGCTTCTTCTTTCCTGCAGCTCCTCATCCTGAATGACCGGCGCCTCAGCCCGATGCGCCTCTTTCTTATGAAGCAGGTTTTCAATCACAGCCGACTTCAGAAACGTTGCCTCGCTCTCGATTTTCATAAGTGCAGTCCCTTCCCTCTATCGTTTATTTAAGAGATCATTTCTGCCGCCTGCGCTGTCTGCTGCTCTTCTGCGAGCAAACCCATCAGATGATTTTTCAGCTCCATGAACGCGGGCGAGGTAAGATCCTCCTGCTTGCGCGGCCGCTCCATGTTGACCGTCACCTTTGTCTTGATCCTGCCCGGCCTTGCGGTGAACACGTAGATTTCATCCGAAAGATAGATCGCCTCGTCGATATCGTGAGTGACGAACAGCACCGTTTTGCCGAAATCGCCCCACAGCTGCAGCAGCCAGTTCTGCATCGTTATCCGGGTCTGAGCGTCCAGCGCCCCGAAAGGCTCGTCCAGCAAAATAATATCCCGGTCGTACAGCAGCGTCCGCAGCAGTGCGGCTCTCTGCTTCATGCCTCCGGAAAGCTCCTTCGGATAATGCCTGTCGAAGCCCTTCAGCCCATACCGCTCCATCAGGGGAAGCGCCCGCTCCACCGCCTGTTTCCGGGGGACGCCGCGAATTTCCATGCCGAGAATAATATTGTCCAGTATCGTGCGCCAAGGCAGCAGCATATCCTTCTGGAGCATATAACCGACATGCCCGGTTTTCCCGATAATATTGGTGCCGCCAGCCAGTACTTGACCTGTCGACGGGGGAACCAGCCCGGCAATAATGTTGAACAGCGTCGATTTCCCGCAGCCGCTGGGTCCGATGATGCTGACAAAGCGCCCTTCTTCAATCGACAGGCTCGTTTCCTGCATGGCCATGATGTCTTTCCCGTTTTTCCGGAAAATTTTACTCACACCGTTGATCTCGATCATTTGTCCCGCCGCATTCTCCATACCAAATTCCCTCCCGCGATAGAATAAAAAAACCGCCAGCTCCGGGAAGACACAGATGTGCCTATGCTTTCCCAGGAACTGACGATTTTGTCGGCTCTCCTTGCGGAGCTACAACGCATCATTCAGATAACTTTCCACGTCTCGATCCAGGATGACGATCGTACCGGAGTATTCGGTCTCGATATCGTAATCCTTCAGAATCGCAACGATATTAAATTGAAATGCCTGTTCAAATTCCCTCTTGATTTCAGCCTTGAAATGCTCGGATAACAGCATGTCCAACCTTCTGGTGGACGCGATGTCCTTCCCGTCCAGGAGCTTTAATACCGGTACGCGATGATTGATAGACAGAATCAATATCTTGTTGCCGACAAAATCAACCTTCTGACGGCTGACGCCGGCGTTGAACATCCCCATGTTAATCTCATTGTACAGCTTGAGAATGCTTTGTTTCATACTGCCTGCTGTCCAACCCAATTCATCACACCCTAGGATTGTTATATTTTCTAACATATTATTGGGTGTTTTGCTTTGTTGAGTTTTATTATATCGGAAAATATCTGACTGTCAACGATTTTATGTAATATTAAATAACATATAATAATAGATATATAGATTACGGTCTTAAATACGACGTATATCTGACAATAATATAGGAAGAACCGGCTATCGCCTTCCTCTTGCGGCACAGCGAGTATCCTCACCTCTGAAATATAAGCTATGTAAGGGAGATTCTATATTTTCAAAAAAAAAGCATGGACGTTCCTGTCTCTCGACAAGGGACGTCCAACCTTTTTCAATCGACTAAATGACATATTCGTAAGGCTTGCAGGCTTTGCTTAAGTTTCCGTAATTACGCCGCCATTGACGTGAAGCACCTGTCCCGTAACAAAGGAAGAATCGTCGGATGCCAGATAAATGTAGGCGGGCGCAAGCTCGAATGGCTGCCCTGCGCGTTTCATCGGCGTTTCAAGTCCGAAGGTTTTAACATATTCAGCCGAATAGCTCGATACGATTAGCGGTGTCCAGATCGGTCCCGGAGCTACGGCATTGACCCGGATTCCCCTGCTGACCAATTGGAGCGACAGCGAACGGGTAAAGGATACGATCGCGCCCTTGGTAGAAGAATAATCGACAAGCAAAGGGGCGCCTGCATACGCGGTAACGGATGCCGTAGATACAATCGCGCTTCCAGGCTTCAGATAAGGCAGCGCAGCCTTCGTCATGTAGAAATGCGGAAAAATATTGGTCCGGTATGTGTCCTCAAGCTGTTCATTGGAAATATTAGCTATGCTCTCCTGCGGGAACTGGACGCCCTGGTTCAAGATAAGAATGTCAAGCTTGCCGTAGCATTCAATCGTCCGTTTCACCACATCCCCGGAAAAACCGGGCTGGCGCAAATCTCCTTCAATCAGCAGGCATCGGCCGCCATAATACTCTACCATCCGCTTGGTCGCTTCGGCGTCCTCGCGCTCGTACAGATAGACGATCGCCATGTCCGCTCCTTCTTTGGCGAAGCCGATGGCAACTGCGCGGCCGATTCCGCTGTCGCCCCCGGTGATGATGGCTACTTTCCCCTCCAGCTTGCAGCTTCCCTTGTAATGGGGATTGTCGGATATAGGAATCGGGTTCATTAAATACTCTAAACCAGGCTGCACGTCCTGATGCTGGGGCGGAAATGTGATCGGCACCTGCTGGCATTTTGTCTGATAACCGTAATAGGGGTACATGGGAATCACAGCGAAACCTCCAATTGCTTTTCTAGTCAAAACCAGAGTATTCGCCCAGTTCCTGATTGGTACCTGTCACGGTGCAATTATGGGGTGGATTAACCTATCACTGCATGTTATGATTTACTTAATAATTTAATATTACTATATTATTGAAAGTGAGATGACAGAACTGTGAGCACGACTGAGGAGGACAACCAATGCATTGCTTCCATATCCGAGGTTTTACAGCTTCTAGCAGGCAAGTGGCCTTTTTTAGTTATCACCGAGCTTCTGAGAGAGCCTCAACGGTTTAATCAACTACGCAGAAATTTGGGGAAAATCAGCACGAAGGGATTGACTGACACCTTACGCAATCTTGAGCAACACCGAATGCTCACCCGCAGTGTTTTTCTGACTGTACCGCTGACTGTGGAGTACTCATTGACGGATAAAGGGAAGGCCTTTACCGGTGTTTTTATGGAAATCAACCGCTGGAAAAATGAATGGGATCCTGTCATATAGAGGAGAAGCCGGCTTTGCCTGGGCAAAACCGGCCAGATGGCTGAATTTTAGAGAATAACCGGGATAAAACCTTCTTTAATATATTGGGCAAAAGGAAGATGGCCTCCGCTTGCCTCACTGCCTGCCAGTGGTACACCCGCCTGCTGCATTTCTTCTGCAACTTCAAAAAATCCTGAGCAGGCAGTGCAGCCGCCTTTAATAATACCGGTTTTGAGAGCCTGTTTGTACAGAGGGTTCAACTCGTGATCCGGTTTGGCAAATTCAGTTGGCCAATACGTTCCAGCTCCGTCAAAATAGAGCTCCGCTTCAATGCCCGCTTCATGCAGTTCGATGCCGTACAACAAGCCATGCAGCGCTCTGGCCATATCCTGCTTACCTGCTTGAACAATGATTATATATTTATTTGTACTCATGTAAAATTCCTCCTAAATAGTAGTTGATACAAAATAAAACCTGCTTAAATCCGCGATTGCTTATACACACCACCACCTTAAATCTTTTATAAAGTTGGATTATACGGAGAAGCTTCGCCGTTAATCCACCCCAGTCTTGAGCCATTATTCAGTTGAAGCACCTCATCGATACGAAAACGCACCAATCTGCTTGCTCCCGGGAATTCTGCTATTTCTTCCTCATCCCATATCACTTCAGCTTGTCCGGCCAGATGCAGGGAATGGCCGTTGTCATAATCGATAAATAATAACCCTGTAGCTGAATTCGTAACAATATTGCCGAGTGTATTGAACATAGAGTTCCCGAAATAGTCAGGTATCACCAATTCCGACTCGCTCGCCACCTGAACGAATCCCGGATTTCCGCCCCTATGTGAAGCATCAGCCTCGTAAGCCGAGTTTAAGCTCCCAATGTAGAAGGTGTCAGCGGATTCAATCCACCCTTGGTGTTCTTTGCTCAATATGCGGCTGCGATGCTCCGATACCAGGCTGCGATGCTTATCTCCGTCTTCACGTAAATTTCTTTTGCGAATATATTTCGGGCAGTTCCCGTAGACCTGTTTGGTGTTTAATTTCAATCCATTTTCATCAAAGGAATCGACTTCTCCGTTAATCCGAAGACGTATTCGTCTGTTTGCGTCCATGATCAACAATCCCAATGGCCGATTCAGGCTGATGGATTGAAAATTGACATCTTTCAAATAGGACGGTGCATGGATTTGGACGGTTTTCTCGTCAGACGCTTCAATAAATCCCTCGTCTCCCGTCAAAAACGAAATCCATACTTTTCCGTTTGTATCTCCATAAGCAACCACAACAAACATTTGCTTATTTAAAAATGCAGCCGCACCTTTTGAAAGATGCGAACTGATCATTTTACTGTTTTGAGCAGCTATCACCGATTCCTCTGCCATTTCTTGAACCATTAACTCTCCCGCATGAAAATTTTCCGACATTCTGATCACCCCTTACGACGAATTACTGTATAAGTCGGTTAGTTTCTCTTAACATACCCAATAAAGCTGATCATCTTATCTTAATTTGATATGGCGGGGCCTGGTTGCTTTCGATTGGTTATTTAACCGTCATAACTCAATTAAGAGCATTATATAATAATTTATTTAACCTGTAAACATTATTTTTGATGGTTAATTATTTACTGTTTGCCCATGAAAAAAAAGAGCCTTAGAAGATATCTTCTAAGACCCTTTTCACAAGCTTCCTTTATTCCGTTGCCGTTCAAGATAAGCTGTCACCTTCATCCTGTTCCCACAGGTTTTCTGACTGCACCATCTGCGTGTACTGTTCTTGCTGTTGTCATAGAAGTAAAGGACACATTCCGGATTCTCACACTTTTTGACCAATGATAAATTGTAATGACTTAAAAAATCTACAGCCGTTTCGGCGATAGGAGCAATAATATCGAGCGGCCTTTGCATAGTTGTATGCTGTAAAGTGCCAAAACCTTTATCTGTCTTTATTATTTTCTTTGTAATTACCCGGTCTATAAGAAAGCTGTTCACATTTTCAATGCACTCACCGCAAGCCTCTTCTTGATTCAACCCGTTCTGGACAAGGGTGAGCAGACTGCTTCGCAACCTTCGGGCTTCATGCACAACATGAAGTCTTTCATCCATATTACTCCATCCCGGTACGTTATGATCAGCCTCTTCTTGGCCCAGCATATTTGCTTGATTTAACCAATCGAGTAGATCCGCAAACGATTCAAGCAGATCATATGGTTTTCCATTGTGGACTATCTTCGTATTTATAAAATCCAGAATCGGATGATTTCCAATAAAATTAAAGGATGGTGCGATTATTTTTGGCATCTTATGCATCGCTCCTTGAATACGTTCTGCACGAAAGGATTATGGTTTCTAGATTGTCTTCCGTTATCCATATGGTACTCGTTATGTTATACCCAGGTCAATCAAACGATACCCCTTGCAGAAAAAGCAAACTATTAAAGCCCTTCGCATAAGAAGAAACGGCTGAAGTTCTTTTGGCGGCAGAGTCAGTTGCTTCCTCAATAAATATCATATAAGTAGAGACCAGTTTTATCCTTTCTGATATTTGAACAAACAACACCCGCCCGGCCCATGCCGAACGGGTGCCATTTCAAAAATTTAATCGTGCTGCCTCTGACAACGGAGCTCGGCTTGGCATAACCTTACCAGGCGTAAGCTTTGGGGGCTTCGCCGCCGGGACCAGGGAAAATTTCGTCCAGCCGCTTCAATGTTTCTTCGCTCAGAACGATATCGACGACGCGAAGCGCTCCTTCAAGCTGCTCCATCGTGCGCGGTCCGATGATCGGCGCCGTCATGGCAGGATGAGCCAGCGTCCAGGCAAGTGAGATGTTGGCTTCGGACTCGCCAAGCTCTTTGGCAAGTCCAGCGAAGGCTTCAAGCTGCGCCCGGTGCTTGTTCACCCGGGTCTGATCGCTGGCGCGTCTTGAGCCTGCCACGGGATTTAAAGCATTGCCGCTCAGGATGCCGCCATCCAGCGGACTCCAGGCAATGACGCCGATGCCGTATTCCAATGCCGCAGGCAGCAGCTCCAATTCGGGCTGACGCGTAAGCAGGCTGTATTTATGCTGTTCGGACACGAGTCCGAGCAGGCCTTTCGATTTGGCTTCGTACTGAGCCTTGACCAGATCGCGTCCTGCGAAATTGCTGGAGCCGACATAACCGATCTTGCCTTGGTACTGGGCGATGCGGAAGCCTTCCCACAGCTCGTCCCAGGAAACATCGCGATCGACGTGGTGCATCTGATAGAGTTCGATATGATCCGTTTGCAGCCGGAGAAGCGAGCCTTCCAGATGACGGCGCAGCTTATAAGCCGACAGGCCGGGTCCGCTGTTCGGACCGTCATTCTTGTCGCTCATGTCCCCGTAGAATTTGGTCGCAAGCACGACCTTCTCCCGCCTGCCCCCGCCTTGCGCGAACCAGCGGCCGATAATCTCTTCCGTACGGCCGGCATTTTCTCCCCAACCGTAAATATTAGCTGTATCGAAGAAGTTAATCCCCGCATCAAGCGCTGCATCCATAATGCGGAACGCGTCCTTCTCTTCGGTGTCGACGCCGAAATTCATCGTACCCAGACAAAGCTTGCTGACGTTTAGTCCGGATTTTCCCAGCTTGGTGTATTTCATTGACTTCTCCTCCTCTATGATTGCATTCTTGATTATTGTAAACGAGTTAATGATAGATTTGCCAGCTTGATTGCCTATCCGTTTTTAAACCAGTTCACTCAACATGAATTTAATCGCCGGATAGGAGACGACATGACGGTCCCGGTAAGTCGAGCTGACAGCCTCGTTGTTTGCGCTTATAATTCCCCGCTGCAATATGCCGGCCTGAAACCCGCGTTCCAATGCGCCATTCGTCGTGAAGGTCACACAATATTCCGCAGAAAAACCGGCAACAACAATAAATCCAACTCCTTGATCACGAAGCACCTGCTCCAGATCCGTCTTCCAGAACCCGTTGGAGTACAGCTTTTCTACCCGTATATCCTTTGGACCCACGACGATCTCCGGCACAATTTCTCTTGCCTCCGGATCCGTGTCCTCATCCGCACCATCCATATCCTGAATATGGATGACCGTCTGCTCTTTATCCCGCATCATGTTGGACACATAATTGATATACTCGCTCGCTCCTCTTATCTTTGCTTTCTCCACATAGCCGTTCAGATAAACATTTTGCATATCCACGATCAATAATCCGATCTTCATTCCTGCAGCTCCCTTCAGATTCTCCGGCAACTCCTATTGTATTCGAGACAGGCATTTGTTTATCCTTTTTGGCGCATCCATAAAGATTGGATATCTTTAACACACAGCAGGACTGCCGGGTGACCCGGCAGTCCTGAGCTTTCGTTCCGATTGCTTAGGGCTATTGATAGCTGCCATATTCTTCGAAACGTTTTATAATCGAATCCGTTACCGGTACTCCCAACTGATCCATGGCCAACAATACGGAGCCGAATACGGGCGCCATTTTCGGAATGATGAATTCAAAATGCTCGTTCTGCTGTGCGATCCTGTCTCTTAAAGCGGCCAGCAGATGCGGATTTCTTCCTTCCTGCACGACACTGCCAACCATGACGACCGGTATCGTTTCCCCGGGGAAGCCTCCCAACCGGCTGATCACGGAATTCGCGCCCCGGCCCAGCTCATCTCCCGCCCGGCGCAGCAGCCGGATGGCCAGCTCGTCTCCCTCATCCCCCGCTTCATGCAAAATCAGCGTCATGTCATGGGGAACTTCCGCAATGTCGTGATCAAGGAAGTGGTCGAATACCTGCCCCATGTCGGCAAAACCAAAATACTTCGCTACTTTATCGGGCAGAATCGACGGTTCCTCCCGCATTTCCCAGGAACGGACGGCGTGACTGAAGGTCTCTCTGGCCAGGTCCCCGCCTCCCGTCCGGTCGCCGAACAGATAACCGAAGCCGCCAGTCTGTACCATACGGCCCTCGCGATTCCTCCCTGCCGCATTGGTGCCGCTTCCACAAACCAGAACGATGCCGATGTTGTCCTTGGTACCCGCGCGCAGCCCCTCGTATGTATCGCAAACCACATCCCATTTCAAGAAAGGCAGGCTGGCGAGTCCGGGTCGCAGAATATCAAAATCCTTTTGCCGGTCGGCGCCTGCCAGCCCATACTGCACAAAAGCAATGTCCTCATAACGCAATCCGGCCTGTTCAAGCGCCATGTCGGCAGACTTTATGATATTGGCGAGCGCCGTGTCGATCCCCGGTACCTGATGATTCCCGCAGCCGGCCAGTCCGCGGGCGATCAGGCGGCCCTCAGCATCCGTTATAACCGTAAAAGTCTTGCTGTTTCCTCCGTCCACACCCATCATATATGCCATTGTTCGTCTCCCTTTCATCTAGGTATTGGAGCGGTCAGACAGCTGAAGTTCAGCAGCCCCGGGTTGCCGCATGCCGATGAATAAAACGGATGCCGCAGCACTTAGTATGAACAAAACCAGATACAGCGCCGGCGCTCCCCAAATCTCCACGATAACGCCGCCAGCGGCAATCCCGATGACGCCCCCCATCCCCGAGCTGACAGCCGCAAAGATCGTCTGAAACGTTGCTTTCGTATTTTTGCTGGCGTAGCTTTCCACGACCTCAACAAAGGTGCCCGCAGCGAACGCGAAGGAAATCCCGTCAAGCAGCTGGACGCCAAGCGTAAGGTAAACATGGTGGAATAAGAACAGAATCAGGCACCGGAGCGCAAAGATAAACGCAGCAAGCGCGAGCAGCCGGAATCTCCCGATCCTCCGGCTCAGCTTGGCGGCAGCCCAGAACATGGGGACTTCAATCAAGGCCGCTGCTGCAAACGCGCTGCCAAGAAGCGCTTTATCAAACCCCATTTCCTGAAAATACAGGGGCAGAAATGTGGAGCTGCTGGCCATGGACATGACCAGAATCAGACAGATGCCCAGATAGGCGATAAACGGCTTGTTCCCGATCACCTCTTTCGCCTGCTGGAGCAGCGTAATTTCAAGCGTAGAAGAGGTCCTGGACTTCGGGAATCCGAACAGCAGGGCGAAGACCAGGAGGCTGAACCCAAGATAATAGGCAAAAATGCTGCCGTAACCGTACTTGTCATACAGGAATCCCGTGCTGATTGTTCCAACCGAGTAGCTGAGCGCCCCCCACAGACGGATGCTGCCAAAGCTGAATCCGGCACGGCTGCCGATTTCTACTGCAATGGAATCGCTGAGCGGTCCTGTTGAGGAATGGAACCATGTGAAAAGCACGGATAAAGCGATAACGGCGCCGAATTCATTCACGTAATGAAAACCAAGACCGATAACCGGCGCCGCGATGACCGAAATCATGATTATTTTTCTTGGACTTCCGATGCGGTCATTAATCAGTCCCATGACAGGCTGTGCAATGACGCTCACCAACGCCCATAAGGACAGAATAAATCCGACCTCCGAGGTGCTGAACCCTTTTTCACTGAAATAAAGACTCGTATACGGCATGAATACGGACATGGAAAGGTACAGAAAAAAATAATAAGCCGCTAAAATACCCACAGTTGAAATCTCCCAGGTTGTATATAGGCCTTGCCCTGCATAAAACGGTTACCAGGCCGCGACTTCGCCATCCGCCCGCGGTTCCGTTCCGCCTGCCAGCACGCCGCTATCCGGATCTCTCCAGATAATCTGACCGCGGCCGAACATGCCGGAATCCAGCGCCCGCTGCACAATATGCCCTTTGCGGGCCAGCGCCTGGGCCAGATAATCCGGAAATTGCGGCTCCACCTCGATAATCTTGTCCCGTAGCCATCTCCATCTCGGGGCGTCCAGGGCAGCCTGGGGATTCAGACCGAAATCGATCGTATTGAGCAGAATTTGCACATGCGCCTGCGGCTGAATGGAGCCGCACATGACGCCGAAAGGTCCGACAGGAACACCGCCTTTGGTAAGAAAACCGGGAATAATCGTGTGAAAGGTTTTCTTGCCCGGCTCCAGAACATTCAGATGCCCGGGGTCCAAGGAGAAGCCTGTGCCCCGGTTTTGCATGCAAATCCCGGTTCCGGGGATAACAACGCCCGCTCCGAAATCGCCTGCGTGGCTCTGAATGAATGAGACCATATTTCCCTCCCCGTCAGCGGCAGCAAGGTACACCGTGCCGCCCTTCGGAGGCTCGCCCGGCTGAGGGGTGACAGCCTGATCCCCGATCAGTGCTCTTCTGCTATCGGCGTAGGAATCCGAAAGCAGCTCCTCGACGGAGACGTTCATTTTCCTGGGGTCGGTTATATATTTGAGTCCGTCGACAAATGCCAGTTTGACCGCTTCGATCTGCTTGTGATAGGTATCGGCCAGGTCCTTGGCGGCAAAGTCGAAGCCCTTCAGAATATTGAGCGCGAGCAGCGCCACCAGCCCCTGACCGTTGGGGGGGATTTCCCATACTTCATAGCCTTTGTAAGCGACATGAATGGGGTCTACCCACTCGGAATAAAATGCCGCCAAGTCCCCTTTTCGCAGGAAACCCCCATGCTCGCGGAAGTGCAGGTCGATCTTGTCTGCCAGCTCTCCCCTGTAGAACGATTCCGCCTTTGTTTCCGCGATGGACTGGAGCGTCCTGGCATGATCCGGGGAACGCCATATTTCCCCGGCGGCAGGGGCTCTGCCCTCCGGCGCGAAAGTATCCAGCCATGGATGATACAGCTCACTGTTCAGGCCGCTGATGTTCCGGAAACCGTCCGCCCAATATTTCGCGATGGTCGGCGATACGGGGAAGCCATGCTCCGCATAGTCGATGGCCGGCTGCAGCACCTCCGTCAGGGGAAGGCGGCCAAAGCGCTCGGACAATGCGGCCCAGGCTCCGGGAGTGCCGGGCACCGTCACCGGGACCATCCCGTACGCGGGAATCCGCTCCAGCCCTTCCGCCTTCACCTTCTCCACACTTATCGAGGCAGGCGACGGCCCGCTTGAATTCAGTCCGTGCAGCTTTCCTTCCGTCCATACAATGGCAAATGTATCGCCTCCGATGCTGTTGGAATTCGGTTCCACTACCGTCAAGCAGGCAGCCGCTGCGATTGCCGCATCGATGGCATTCCCGCCCTTCTTGAGGATGTCGAGCCCTGCTTGGGCAGCGAGGGGCTGGGAAGTCGCAACCATGCCTTTGCTGCCATAGGTTGTCATGCGTTGGGATGGATAAGGATTAAACAAGGATTCGAATTTCATCATCTAGATCTCCTTCTCTGCAGTCAAATACGAGAGCTCTGCCACTTCATCTGCGGCGACTTCCCGGTCCAGACGGCTGGACAAATATATGCCCTCGCTGATGAGCATGGTCTTCAGCGCAATTTCGGCGGTTGGCAACAGTCCTACTCTACCCTGCAGCGCCGCGACCCAATGCTTGGAGGAAGAATCGTATGCGTCCTCATCCGGATTCAGCCGGTGCCTGCGCTCGCTCATAGCATTGAGGTCCAGTGTACTGTCGAAATCCATATCACAGACCGTCGTGTGATAGCTGAAGGCTGACTTGGGGTGAATATCCGAATAAGCCGGCAGCCGGATGCCGCCCTGCGAACCGGATATGCTGCTGCCTTCGAACCCGTCCAGATGAAGAGACCAGGCTTCGATAATATCCATGGAGACCCCGCCAGCAAAACGGACGAATCCCATGCCTGACTCTTCTACGTCAAAGCCGCTTTCTGCCCTGCGCTTGGGGTCCATGTCCATCTCCTGATACAGCTTTCCGGAAATCCGTGCGACCTCCGGCATGCCAAGCAGGTACAACAACTGCGCGATATGGTATACGCCCATATCCAGGAGAGCGCCGCCGTTTGCAAACTCCTTGCGCGTAAACATCCTGGAGCCATAACCGTCAACAAAAGGACGCCCGCGCCGCCGGAAACCGGTAGACCGGGCATGGTAGAGCTTGCCGAGCTTGCCGGCGTCAATCAGCGTTTTGGCCGCCTTCGTCTCGTTCCGGTATAGCGTACCCAGCTGGATATGCAGCATTTTTCCGCATTCCTGCGCCATTTCCACCATCGTCAGGCCATCCCGGTAAGTTCCGGCGATGGGCTTCTCGCAGTACACATGCTTCCCTGCCTGCAGGGCGGCGATTGTCGCTTCCGCGTGGAGGTTATTGTGCAAACACACATCCACAGCGGTCAGATCGTCGCGCGCCAGCATCTGCCTGTAATCAGAATATACGCTGGAAATCTGGTATTGTTCTGCGGTTTTGCGGGCTTCCTGCTCATTAATATCGCACACGGCGGCAATTTCAACGCCTTCAATGGCGGAATATTGCTGAATATGATGCTTTCCTATCAAACCGACGCCGATAATTCCAATTCTGACTGGTTCCATAGCCGCTTCCTCTCAGGCCTCAGCCATTTGATAAAATTTCCGTCTTATCGATGACAGCAGCCACTCGATTTCCGCATACTGGTTTTCCTTGGCATTGTATTCAACGGCCCAGTGCCCATCGTAGCCCGCCTGCTCCAAGGCCCGAATCGAGACTTCGATATCACCCGAAGCTACGGTTTTCGCATCGATATGCGTATGCACCACCCATGGTGCCACTATGGCATCGCCGTCGGCAAATTCGGGCTTCCAGCGTTTCAAATGCAGCAGGATGCCAAAGTTCGGGCGGTCCACTGCCTCGGCAATCCGTTTGAGCAGATGCGGGTTCAAGGCCGCGCCCATATGATTCTCCGGGCCGACCGTATATCCATGCTCTGCCGCACGGTCGCAATATTCACGATAACGAGTCACGATATAGTCGAATTCCCGCTCGGTTATTTCCTCTGTCCGATTATTGCAAATATCGATCCGGACGGTTTTGGCTCCCAGAATTTCGGAAGCGCGCAGGTGAAGCAGCGCGTTTTGATACAGCCGCTCGCGCAGGTCCGTGTCCTGATCGATGAGATGCACACCGTCAAGGGCGATATTCGCAACGATTAACCCTTTCTCGTCGATCGCCTCGCGGATCTTGCGGATTTCCTCTTCTTCGGGCAGAATAAGCAGACCGCTATCGTCCTGCGCCGCGAAAAATCCATTCCACAAATCGACGGCATCCAGACGGTACCGGTATTTAACCGATTCGAGGTAGCCGAAAATATCCATTTTCCCCGCCCGCATCGTATTAAAAAAAGAATAAGCCCCAATTGAAAGCTTCAACAAAATGCCCACTCTCCTTATCCAAGCTGATTTTATGACCAGGAGGACGACAGTCGAGCCCTCCCGGCTTTTGTATCACAATAGCCTTAATTTAAAAATCCGGTGATTAACCTGCGCAGCCAGCCTTTCTTATTTTACCGTGCTTTTTACTTGCCGGCCTTCTGTTTGATTTCATCCAGCAGCTTTTGGAACTTAGGATTCATCTTCTCCAGCACACCAGCCGGATCCTCTTCCTTATTGAAAATCGGCTGCTGCTCGTTCAGCATGAAGGAGGTAATATCTCCGTATCCGGCAATGAGATGGTTCGGCGATTCTTTGCCCTTCTCGATTGCTGCCGTATTGACTTCCTCCAGGTATTGGATATCGGTCAAATCGCTGTACTGCTTGAACCATTCTTCATAAGCCACGCTGTCAGCCGGCGGATAGCCGGTTTCCTTGGTCATTTCCAGCTGCATTTCGGGACTGGTCATGAATTGAACCAGCTTCCATGCCGCATCCGGATTCTTCGATTTGGAGGAAATCATAAGCGGATCCGCATAGATGAATGGCGTCGATGTTCCGGCAGGTCCGGTTGGAAGCGGAAGCACGCCGAACTTCGTGTTTGTCTCTTTGAAGCCGCCCATCGCCCAGCTGCCGACCAGTGACATAGCTACCTTGCCAGTGAGGATCGGATCGCCGATTTTGCTGATGGAGTCCAGAACGGCTCCTGTCGGCATGATTTTGTCTTTAAAAATAAGATCCTGGAAAAATTTCGTGGAGTCTACGATTTTGGGATCGGTCAAGTCGGCTTTGTCTACAAATCCGGTCGCATAGCCGCTGTCAAAAACATCAAGTCCCCAGTCCCAGCTGTAGGTCAGTAAATGCTCGCCCATGCCGTACGTGAAGCCGTATATGGCGCTTGGCTTGCCGTAATCCTTGCTCACCGACTTCGCCAATTCGGTTAATTTCTCCCAGGTCCATGCAGCATCTCCCGGCTTGTAGTTCTCTACCGTAACGCCGGCTTTCTCGAATATAGCCTTATTGTAGAAGATCATGCTGGAGTAAACATTAAGCGGAATTCCCATTTGTTTGTCGCCGACTTTGTAGATATCGAGCGTGGCTTGCGAAATGTTGGGATTATTGAACTGCGACATATAAGGAGTAAGATCGAGCACCATGTCGCGGACATTATAATCGACGAAACCGCTTTGCCCCCAATGGCTCCACACATCCGGCGGAGTTCCGCCCGCAACCATGGTGTTCATTTTGGAATCGAACTGCTCATAAGGTACGCTGATAATTTCCAGTGTGATGTTTGGATTCGCTTCTTCGAACTTCTTCTTAATGACGTCCGGCAGAAACTTGTCGCGGATCCCGTTGTCCTGGGCATTAAGCAGGGTGATGGTGACCTTCTCGCCGCTGCCTGCATTATTGCCGCCGCTATTGCCAGCCGGTTCATTCGTTCCGGCGGTTTCGGGGCTGTTGCCCGCATTATTGTCCGTGCTCGAGCTGCAGCCGCTAAGAGCCAATACGACCAAAATACACGAAACGATTGTAACGCCTAACCACTTTCTCACCATGTGTAACCCTCCCATAATATTGTAGATGTGAACAGCTGTCATGAACCGCTAACCTCGGCCGGAATCAACTCCCTTCAGGACGGTCCCCTATTTCAACCCGGAGACAACAATCCCTTTCACGAAGTATTTCTGCGCCAGGAAGAAGATGATAATCGGAGGCAGAACAGCCATCAGGGCAGCGGCCATCAGCAAATGCCAGGGTACGATGTTGTACATGCTGGTAAAGGAAGATAATGCGATGGAAACGGTGTATTTGGAATCTGTATTGAGATAGATCAACGGGCCCAGATAATCATTCCAGCGCCACATGAAACCGAAGATTGCGGCGCTTGCCAATGCTGGACTGCATAGCGGCAGTGCGATATTCCAGAAGGTCCGCAGCTCGCTGCAGCCATCGAGTCTTGCCGCTTCGAACAAATCTACGGGAACCGAATTGAAGAATTGCCGCAGCAGGAAGATGATATAGGCTGAACCGAGAAAAGCAGGAACATTCAGGGGCAGATAGCTGTCGATCCAACCCAGGTTTTTAAACAGGACGAATTGCGGAATCATCGTTACGGGGTATGGGATCATCATGGTGGCCAATAAAATCAGGAACATGGCATTGCGGCCGTATCCGCGGTATCGCGAGAATCCGTAAGCCACAATAGCGGAAGAAAAGACTTCTCCGAATGTTCCGACAATAGCGTACATACCGGTATTGTAAAAATATTGGCCGAACGGTCTGGCATTGAACGCATCAATGAAGTTATGCCATACCATCGGACTTGGAATCCACTTGGGCGGGAACAAGAAGACATCCTGCTGCGTTTTGAGCGCGGTGCTGAGCATGATATAAAGCGGCATGATCATCAAAGCTGATAGAATAATCAGAATACTGAAGGCAAAAATTTTAACGGCCCGCTCTCCTGAGGCAATGGAGCTGCTTCGGGAGGCTGTTTGCTGTTTAACCTGGGTAGGCACGGACAATTTATTCCCCTCCTTCGTAATGAACCCAACGTTTGGATACCTTCATCATCAGCCAGGTCAGAATCCCCACGACGATGAACAGCACCCATGCCATCGCCGAAGCGTAGCCGAGGTTGAACGATCTGAAGGTTTGTTGGTATAAATAGTACACATAAAAGTACGAGGCATAGTTCGGTCCGCCCTTGGTCATGACATCCGCCTGGACAAACACCTGGAAGGATCCGATAATTCCTGTAATCAGAAGGAACAGCGTGACTGGGGAAATCATCGGAATTGTAATATGCAGCATTTGTTTGAAGCGGGATGCCCCGTCGATCTGGGACGCTTCGTACAGATTGGCAGGAACGCTCTTGAGGCCGGCAAGATAGATCACCACATTATTGCCCAGTGTCCATAGCGACATCATGATCAGGGAAGGAATGACCCAATTCTCGTCCGCCAGCCATTGGGGACCGACCGAGCCGGTTATTTTGTAGTACAGCACGTTAACGACTCCAAAATCAGGGTCCAGCAGCCAGACCCATAACAAGGAAAGCACTACGCCGGAGACAACCGACGGGAGATAAATAATGGTGCTGAATATGCGCTGACCCGGGATACGGACGTTCAAGAGCATGGCCAGCAGCAGAGAAACCGCAAGACCTACCGGAACGCCTACCAGGGTGTAATACAAGGTGACCCCTGAGGATTTCCAGAACAGTTCATTGTGAAACAGATTGGTGTAGTTTTGCAAGCCGATGAAGACGGGATCGTGGGCGATATCGTAGCGTGTAAAACTATAGTAGCCGGATAACAGAATCGGTCCGCCTGTGAAGAGTATGAGTCCGATGATCCAAGGAGAAATGAAGAGGTAGAAGTATTTCGTTTCACGAAAGTCCGCTTTTTGCCGTAGACGCTTGCCCGTCATATGGGGTCTCCTTCCCTTAAATCGTTAGTAACCTTGCGAAAGGTATAACTCTGCCAGCTCAGAAGAAACGGCTTCGCCGTTTTTTGGCGGCAAAGTTGGTTTCTTCCTCAAAAATATCAGAAAAGGTGGAGCCAAATGGTATACGTTCTGATATTTGTACGAAAGGGAATTGCCTCAAAACAATCGATGCAGCTGTAAAATTGACAGCGTTTACAATCCACTTTTGCAATTTCCGCATGCCCGGCTCAGCATTGCTTGCGGGCAACCCCCCACCTCCTGTTTGATCCGGTTAGCAAGCATATACGAAAATGGCTGAAAACCTTTTTTTCATTATATATGTTACTACCTTTTATGTAAATACAAAAATCATAGTGATGATTCTATATGATTGAAAACTTGTTACTTCAAGAGTTTTTATTTGAATTGGGGAAGGTACTCTCTGTTCGACTCGATGATCTCATCCAGCAATTGCTTGGCCAGCTTCGCGCTTCCAACCAGCGGATGCAGCGTCAACGCCTGCAGACCAGCCAAATAGTCCCCCTCCGCTGCCGCTTTCACGGTAAGCTCCTCATAAGCTTTCACCATTTGCAGCAGGCCCCTGATCTGCGGCGGGATCGGCGTGTCGATTTGAACCGGATGCGCTCCCTGGGAATCGATGACACAGTTGATCTCAACGGATACATCCTCCGGCAGAAAAGGCAGAATGCCGTTGTTGCGTACATTCACCGTCTGGATATCCTTCGTATCGTTGTAGATCGACTTGATCAGATTGACGGCAGCTTCTGAGTAGTAGGCGCCTCCACGCTGCTGCAGCTGAGGGGGCTTGATTGTGAGCGCAGGATCTTTATACAATTCGAACAGCTCGGCTTCAACCCGTTTCACATCGTCAGCGCGGGTTGTCCCTTTGTCCAGAAACGCCTTGTTCATATCTTCAAATACGAGGTCTTTCATATAATAATAACGATGATAGCTGCATGGCAGTGCTCCGACGGATTGCAGGAACTCCGCATCCCACCCGAAATCGGGGATATTCTTCATCGTAAGCCCGCTCGCTCCGGCCGCTTTATTCAATACATCGGCGGTGATGTCGACACCATCCACCACGATGCGCGTCGTCCAGTTCAAATGATTGATGCCGACCATTTCAATGCTGACTTTGGACACATCCACATCGCATAGCCTGGCAATTTGCATCTTGGTGCCGATCGGAAGATTGCATAGACCCATCGTGCGGATCCTGGAATATTTCAGTACAGCCTCCGTGACAATACCGGCCGGATTCGTAAAATTGATCATATAGGCGTCCGGAGCCAGCTCCTCCATGTCCTTGGCGATATCCAGAATGACCGGAATCGTACGGAGCGCTTTGGCAAAGCCGCCTGCTCCCGTTGTTTCCTGGCCGATCAATCCGTACTTTAATGGAATCTTCTCATCCCTGGAGCGTGCGTCCAGCATGCCGATGCGCATCTGGGAGGTGACGAAGTCAGCGCCTTCAATCGCTTCCCGGCGGTCAAATGTAGTATGAAGATTAATCGGCACCCCCGCTTTCTCAATCATTCTTCTGGCCAGATTGCCGACCGTCTCCAGCTTGTTCCGCCCTGCCTCAATATCGACCAGATATAAATCCCGGACCGGGAGAACGTCCTGATTATTGATGAAGCCTTCGATCAGCTCCGGTGTATAAGACGATCCGCCACCCATAACCGCCACTTTTAACCGATCTTTTTCTTTTCTCACAATTGTGCAACCTCCATGTAGGGAATTGGTATAATGCCGACGGACATTTAAATAGAGTCAATCATGACTCACACTCCTTTACAGCAGCATGTCATTGTTTTATTTGTTACTACATTTATAAACGAATTATAAATTCATAATAACAAATAGTCAATACAAAATATTCTGAATATTGAAAAGCCAAGATGTTTGAATCGCAGGGAAAGCAGGCGAAAATACAGACATAGGGATCATATTTGTCCGGAATATTGTCTGCGAAGAAGCGAAGGCACAAATTGTTACCTTTCGAAGTTCGGGGAAATATGTTATTATGATTACGTTTTCAGCCTGATTTGTTTAAATTCATTGCCTAAAGGTCATATGAGGAGCATCGATATGTCAACAAACAAGAACGTTTCGTTATATGTAGTCGTGAAACAAAAACTGCGGGAAGCCATTAAAGAAGGACAGTATCAACCGGGGGAACAGCTGCCGACAGAGGATGAATTGTGCAAAATGTACAATGTCAGCCGGACGACGATTCGCCAGGCGCTTCAGCAGCTGGAATTGGAAGGCCGCATCAATAAAATACAAGGCAAGGGGACTTTTATTTCCACTGCCAAATCGGGGATCGTTCATCATATGATCGCTCCGATCGTCAGCTTCTCCGATCACATGCAGGAGCTTGGCCGCCGTTCGGAAACAAGGGTTCTGGAAGCATCGGTTGTCCCGGCCGGACCACCGTTCCAGCAGCATCTCGAAATTCCGGAGCTGTCCCCCGTCACAAAGCTGGTGCGGCTGCGCTTGGCGGATGATCAGCCGGTCGCTTACGAAACCTCTTATCTGCCCTGGTCCCTGGCTCCAGGGCTCTCGAACGAGAAGCAGATCGGTTCGTTATTCAAGCTTCTGCAGGAAAAATACGGGCACCGGATAGACCGTTCCCTCGACACGCTGAAGCCGGTCATCGCGGACGATGATGTGGCGCGGCTGCTCGATATTGATCCCGGGTCCCCCTCCATTCACATTCAAACCGTTTCCTATCTGCAGGATAATACGCCTATCGAATACAGCGAAAGCATTTTCCGCACCAATGTGTCCCACTTTATCATCGAACGAAGGTACGACCAAATGTGAGAAGGACCAAGCTAAGACTGTCCTCTGTCAGAAAAGAAGGAGCCTCAAGGGCTCCCGATTGTCAAGATTATACAGGCCGTACAGGGCAATGCCCTGTCCCGGCGAGATATCGAATGCCAAGAAGCGGCGCAGCTTGATTATCCTGGACCAGCTCCGCTTCCCACCCCAGCTGTCTGCACATTTCACTCATCCTGCGGATATCTCTTCCCGCTTCGATTCGCGTACAGCCCAGCCGCATCGAGGCTTGCGCTGCCCAGCGAAGCAGATACACCAGCGTATCAGCCTGTGTTTCCTTGGCTGCGTAATCCATCAGGACAAGCGTATCCCCGTCAACCCCTGCCCGAACGTAACCCCAGCAGCTATCCGAGAAATGCCTTACGGACAGCAGCTCGCGGTTCTCAATGACAGCCCCGCTGCTCAGAGGCGTACTTAGATGCTCATACCAGTCCCGCTCGCTGGTATACGAGGATGTAAATTGAGGCACTCGCCAGTCCGCTGATTCATAGGCCAACCGTCGGAGATCTTCCTCCCTGGAAGCCGGCTCCCAATGATCTGCGGGAACGTCTATTTCAGCCGGAACGTCAATGACTATTTTCCACGCCCGGAACGATTCCTTTATTCCCAGCGAACTCAGCAGCTCCGGGATGCCGACGGGAGTGAGCCTCTTTTCGTACGCTTTGCGAATTAATGCTTTAAGTGCGGCCGGAGTGCCGAGAGCGATGTCGTTGCTGTGCTGAACGACGATTGCCCCGTTTTGCAAACGCGGCTCGATCCGCTCCATGATTTGCTCGGCGGAGATGCCCGCCCAATCCCCCGAATCTTCCCCTTCCACATCCGTATAACCCCACTCTGCGAGCCAGGCAAGATTCTCCGGCGTGAACGAACAATAGGGAAAACGCATGAATGCCGGACACGGCTGCCCGGTAACATCCTGATAGGCAAGCTCTGTCAGCTTCAGCTCCTCGAAGAACACGTCCCTCGGGAGCTGGGCCATGCGCCGATGATGGTAGGAATGAGGCGCAAGAACGTGGCCCCGGGCAATAATTGCCCGGGCTTCCCCGGGATGGCGGTCAATCCATTCTCCAGTGAAGAAAAATGTTCCAATCGCCCCTCCCTGCTCCAGAATGTCCAACCACAGTTCAACGGGATAGCGGTGCGGCCCATCGTCGAATGTAAATGCGCATAAGCTCTGGTCCAAATCCCCGTGCCAAATCACTTCGTTATTCATTTTCGACTCTCCTTGTCATGATGAATTTCATATCATACGTACAATTACTGAAAAATAACAGCAATGTTATAAAGTATTTCTACAGTGTGAAGCTGTTCACCTGTATGCTTCAATTATTTTTATCCGGGCTGAAAAGGAAGCTTTTGGTGGAATGGAGAATCCGAGGTAAATAAAGTATGCTTTTCATGAATTGGGGGATAGTATCTAGAAACACGCATCACGAAAGCGGGTAAAAACATGAGATGGTCGGGAGAGTCAGCTTATGAATAACAAACACAAAACCCATAACAACCGATCCTACGAGGATTCAGGTATAAATTTAAGCAACAATCTACTGGAAAATGAGCAGATTTTTAGAAATATATTTCTGAATTGTTCGGATGTTTGTTTCCGTGAAATTACGATTCACGGCCAAACCAGAGTTTTAATGATCTACGTAAACGGTATGATCGATGAAAATATGATTAGCTCAAACTTTCTCAGACCGTTAATGTACAGCGGGCTGCCTCAGGGTCTAGGGACAATCGATAGCATCGCCCAAATGTGTGAGCAAGAGCTCTCTTCCTTTATCAATACCGCGAAGCTTTCCAGCTTTGGAAAAATATCGGAACACATTTTAAAGGGATGCGTTGCTATATTGGCCGATGGAGAGAATACCGCCCTTGTGGCCGATGTCTCACAGTTTGATACCCGGGGCATAGATGCGCCTTCTGACGAGGAAACCCTTCGAGGATCCAGAGAAAGTTTTACGGAGCTCCTGCGGACGAATCTTACGCTCGTGCGCAGAATATTAGCAACACCAAAGCTGAAAATGGAATCCTTAAAAATCGGAGAACTTACGCAGACCGATGTAGTTGTTGCTTATATTGAAGGAACGGTTTCGGTGTCCGTACTGAATGAAGTTCGTAACCGAATACATAAAATCGAAATCGATGGAATACTTGAATCGGGGTATATCGAAGAAGCGATTGAAGATACTTCTTTTTCCCCTTTCCCCCAAATACTGACCAGTGAACGCCCTGACGTTGTTGCTGCCGGATTGCTGGAAGGAAAAGTGGTCATATTAACCAACGGAACCCCATTCGCACTAATAGTTCCAATGACGTTCTGGGATGGACTTACGGCGCCTGACGATTATTATGAACGTTTTTTGTTTGTATCATTGAATCGTTGGATTCGCTATATATTTGCTCTTAATTCCGTCTTTTTGCCTTCAATCTTTATTGCATTAACCAACTTTCACCCCGAGATGGTCCCTCCAAAGCTGATGATGAGCATATCGGCGCTGCGAGAACGGGCTCCGTTCCCGACAGTGATTGAAGTCTTTATAATGGAGTTTATGTTTGAAGGCTTAAGGGAAGCGGGAATACGCCTGCCCAAACAGATAGGTCCGCTGGTAAGCATTGTTGGGGCATTGGTCATTGGAGAAGCGGCTGTCCGTGCCGGCATCATTTCCGCGCCTATTGTCATTGTCGTATCGGCTGCAGGAATTTCATCGTTTGTAATTCCACGGTATCGATTTGGTTTTCCCCTGCGGATGCTGCGATTCCCGTTATTAATCCTCTCCGGATTATTTGGATTGTTCGGTACAGCGATCGGGATCATTGCGATTTTAATTCACCTGATTCAACTAAGTCCTTTCGGACTTCCTTATCTGACTCCGACAGCTCCGCTGATCATCAACCGTCTTAAGGACGTGTTTATGCGATGGCCCCGAAGGAGTAGTTCACAACCTAAAAGTGAGGCGGATCAGCCATGATGCGGATAGGTAAACTTTGTTTCGTATTGCTTCTTACTTTGTTAAGCGCAACCGGTTGCTGGAACCTCAAGGAACCGGATCAGATTTCATTCATAGTGGGTGCCGGGGTGGATTTCACAAAAAACGGTCAATTTGAATTAAGTTCCCAAATCGCGATACCAGCTGGTATTGGCGGCGGGCAAGATAGCGGCGGCGGCAATACGAAAAAAAGCTTCCGTGTAGTCAGCGCTACTGGAAAGAACATTATGGATGCGGGACAGAACATGCAGGCACAGCTCTCGAGAAGCCTATTTTACGGTCATCGCCAGACCATCCTCGTCGGACAACGAATGGCTGAGCATGGAGTAAGCAACTTCATCGACATGTTCGTTCGTAATCCTGAGTCGGAAATGCGCTCCATGATCGTTGTTGTGAAAAACGGTCAAGCGAAAGACGTTCTTTCTATTGAGCCGATTTTTGATCCGTTTAATGGTACAACGTTCGAGCGCAAACAAATCTCAATACGTTTGAGACCCTATTATTACCGGCATTTTCTGGCGGATGTTCTGAGTCAAGGAACGCAACCCCTGTTGCCGGCTGTTAGCGTAACTAACTCAAATCAGTATATTTATAGTGGATCCGCCATCTTGAACAAAGATAATGGTTTGAAATTGGCGGGGTTTCTGAATGCTAAAGAAGCTGGATTGGCCAATTGGATCACGAACAGACAAACCGGTTTTATTCTCACTTCTTCCTTCGACCAGGGAGATGGAAACATCAGCTTAAGCATGCAATCATTAAAGCGGCGTATCCGTGTGAAAATAATCGGTAAACGAATACAAATTGACGTCCGCCTCACTGGAAATGGAACGATTGTCGAAAACAATTCAACATTGGATCCATCCAAAAAAAAGGATCTCCGTCTCATAGAAAATGAATTCACTCAATCGACGCAGAAATCGGTACAACTGCTGGTTGAGCAGGTCCAGAAGAAGTATAAGACCGATATTTTCGGGTTTGGTGAAAGTATGCACCGACAACACCCTCGTCAGTGGAAAACCATGAAGCAATCCTGGAAAGATACCTTTCCCCAACTTGATGTTTCAGTTCAGGTAAAGCTTAAAATCAAGGATCCGGGACAAACCAGTTCATCTATGAAGGGACTGCTCTAATCCTGGTTGGATATGTTTTAGTCAAGGGGGGTGAAGCTTATGAAGCTGTCAGGATCGCAAATTATCTGGATTATTGCAACGACTGAAATCGTCGCGATGATCGGTTTAAGAATTTCGCCTGCGATCGAAATATCGAAACAAGATGCTTGGCTGTCGATGCTGGTCGGGGGAGTCATAAGCGTAGCCTTAACCTTTCTTGTTGTTCATCTGAGCCTTCTCCACCCCAATCAAACATTGTTCCAATTTAGCCAAGCTCTGTTGGGCAAATGGTTGGGGAAATTGATTGTCCTTCCGTATCTCATTGCCTGGTGGGTGGTGTCCGCTTTTTTACTGCGATCATTTGCAGACTTTATACATCTTCTTTTTCTTGACGTAACACCTTTGTGGATAATCATGCTGCTCTTAATCGTTTTAATGACGTATTTAACCTATTCCTCAGGCATTAAGGGAATCGGCCGATTTTGTGAAATCATGGGACCCATTACGATTTTCACGCTGATTGTCAGTTTCCTTTTGAATGCAACCAACGTGGAATGGAATCATTTACTTCCTTTCTACTCTGATTCTGGGTGGGTGAACATATTAAAGGGATCGCTTGCCCCTGCTTATTGGTTCCCGGGTCCGTTCATCTTATTGGTTATCGTCTCTTTTATGAAGAACTCTCAAAAAGCGCTTTCAAGAACCTTGATAGGCGTTGGTATAACCGTTTTCATGGTTTTTACTGCCACGCTGATGGTTTTGTTGGTTTTTGGACCGAATTTGTCGGCCAAAATGAGATTTTCTTACTTTTTGTTTGTAAGAGCCATTGATATCCTGGATTTCATACAAAGCCTCGATGTATTCGTCATTTTTATTTTCATTTTCGGAGTATCTGCCCAATTATCATTATATTTTTTTGTAGTCAATTATGAAATGTCACATTGGTTTAATGGGGCAAATTGGCGGAAAATCATTTGGTTCTCCGCGCCAGCGTTTTTTATTCTGGCCATTTTGATTCCGGACGAGGCGGCAATTACATCATTCGACATCTATTGGTCATCTGTTGTCTTCCCCGCTTGCGGTATCGGAATCCCTATCTTATTATGGATTATTTCGGTCATCAAACAGAAATCGGTGAAGGGGTGTGGTGGAGACGTATGAAGCTTATGAAGCTGTCAGGATCGCAAATTTTTTGGATCGTAGCAACGGTTGAAGTCGTTATTGCGGTCATGCTGCGAATTTCGCCTTCGATCGAAGTATCGAATCAAGATGCATGGCTTTCGATATTGGTCGCTGGCGTTTTAGGCGTAGGCTTAACCTTTCTTTTCGTACATCTGAGCCTTCTCCATCCCAATCAAACCCTGACCGAATTCAGTCAAGCTCTGCTGGGCAAATGGTTCGGGCGACTCATTGTTCTTCCGTATTTCATTACCTGGTACTTGCTGTCTGCTGATGTACTGCGTTTATTCACAGATTTTATTCATCTCACGCTTCTCGATAATACACCCGTGTGGCTGATTATGACATTCATGATCATTTTAATGACATATTTGACTTATTCCGGGGGCATTACGGGAATCGGCCGATTTTGTGAAATAGCTGGCCCCATCACGTTTTTAACGTTAATTCTCAGCTTTTTTTTAAACGCGGGCAATGTGGAATGGAATCATGTATTCCCTGTCTATTCCGATTCCGGATGGAAAAACATAATAAAAGGATCGTTTGCTCCTGCTTCTTTTTTCGCAGAATCGCTCATGTTAATGGTTATCCTTGCTTTTACGCATAACCCCAAAAAAGCGTTTTCTCATTCCATTCTGGGCGTAGCCATCACCGCACTTATGGTTTTTATCTCTACAATCATGGTACTGTTGGTTTTTGGACCGAATGTAGCAGCCAAACTAAGGTTTCCATATTTCATGCTTGTAAGATCCATCAATATTTTAGACTTCATCCAAAATGTCGATTTATTCGTCATTTTTATCTGGATTTTCGGAGTATTTGTGAAGTTATCCTTATATTTGTTTATTACCAGCTATGAAATTGCCCACTGGTTCAATGTGAAGGATTGGCGTAAATTCATCTGGTTCGGCGCGCCGGCGATTTTTATTATAGCTGTTGTTTTATTCCCGAATGAAACGAAAGTGACCTTCTTCCAGAAATATTGGGAATTCGGGGTAATCCCAGTTTGCGGTATCGGAATTCCCCTCTTGTTATGGATCATAACGGTCATCAAAAGAAAATCGGTGAAAATATAACTCCCGCTGCGCCGGCTGTGTTTCTTTCGTTTCATCGCATAGAGTACCCGATTATCGGGTACCCTCCCCCTCGGCAGAGGCAAAGGCAAATGGAAACAGCTCCAGTTCGAACCATCCGTTCCCGACCTCCCGAACTGGCAGGTCCTGAAGCTGCGGGAACCGTTCAGCGCCCCTGTACGCCAACTGCATGCCGCGTTCATCAAGCACCCTGAATCGGGCTGGTTGTAATATCGGCGCCTGTACCCGGATGCGCTTTGTCTCGTCTGTATAGTTGGCGAACAGCATCGTGATCCCGCCGTCGCCGCGGCGAATGGCCAGCGCATCACAGCTTAACCGGTCCTCCACGCGGCAGACAAGCAATTCCGAACCTTGAAGCGTGGCTAAAGACGCCAGGACAAGATAAAGCGGATAGGGCGGTGCTCCCCCGCCTTCAGGCATAACTCCCAGCGGGCCCATCGTTTCAAAGTAGCATGCTCGCTCGGCTCTGGCCTCGGCCAGACTGCGCAAGCTGCCCAGCGTCCAGCACGCTCCGAACAAGGACTGCTGCCGCGGGTCCGAATGGTTCGCGCGGTCCTGCGAGCGGCGCACCGCTTCCTCGCTTGCCGCATCCGGATTCAAGCGCGGCTTGAACGTGATTGGTCCGATGCTGAGCGGCAAACCGCCGATGATAGCACGGGCGCTTCGCACAGTATCAGCCTGTGCGGACACCGTCTCCGCCATCGATGATAAGTCGAAAGCATGGACCTGCGGATTGATTGTGTACATCGCCGCTTCCATCCGGTCGACCGGCAGCTCCGCCCGGTTGAACTCGGCGAAATATCCCCGTGTGCCGCCCCCTATGCGGAAGGTCAGCTCAGCCTCGTCCCTGAGCGTAATCAACGTGGATATGATGTCCCGATTGCTTACATATTCAGAAGAGGAAAAGGCGAATATGGCCTCAAGGGGAATCTGATTTTCGGCAATCGACCGAATTAGCGCTTTCAATTGTCCCTCTTCCTCGCATCCAACCGTTTCCAGCTCCAGTCCGATGCCCAGTGTTCTGGCGGCTTCCGCGGCAAAGCCAAGCTCCCGCTCCCAGCCCGGGACGTTTAGCCGAATCGTCGCCCGCAGGAAGGATAGCCGCAGTGCCCGCAGCGCTTCCGCCTCATCCGGCTTGATCATATGCCCTGGCGTTACCGCCAAGCCAATCTGCGGGATGCGGCCGGCAGAGCGGTCTTCAAGCTCCACTTGAAGCGGTCTGTTCACTTCTGAAGAAACGGACTCCGGATGCCCGGTGGGTGTCCCCTCACCAATCAGCCTAAGCGTTACGGTCTGCCGGACCTGCTGTCCCTGCCGCATATTGACCGGATAAGGCAGCCGGAGCGGCGTACAGTATGTTTTGTAGGAAGCATCTGTCCAATTGCGCTGGTCTTCCATTTCGAACAGCTCGCCTTCAAATCGCAGCTCCGCCTTCAAAGCGGGTTGAATCTCGTGACGGATGCCCGTCATTTCCATGAATGGCTGATGAGGCGAAATACGGTCAGGGAAGCTCCCTGCCATTGTACCGGCTGCCGTCTCGACTTCCGCCTGGGCGCCTGCCAGCTCCGCAGGATGCAGAATGCAGAACCCGATGCGGTTTTTCTGAAAGGACGAGCGGGCCGCACCGTCGAATGAGAATGAGATCGTACCGTCCCTTGACCCTTTAATCGAACCATCCCACACGAAATCGATGTCATCCTGCCGGTGTTCGGCGACAAATCGGACCTCGAACGAGTCTGATCCTTCCGACACCTCGAATCCTCGGAGGACCGGCTTGATCGTACCCCAGTTCCGGTCCCGTACGGCGGCATAAATGCCTCTAACGACTTCCTGACTGCCATAGCGGATGTATCTTAATCCTCCGTCCTCAAGAACAGCGGTCAGCGGTCCAGCCCGGAGCAGGCGCCGCTGCGGCAGCGGCTGGGTTGAACCGTAACGGATGGTCCGGACAAGCCGTTCATTATCCGTTATACTGACCCCACTTTGGTTAAAATCCCGGATAAGGTCCGGTACTTCCGATAAGTCGCTGATTATCCCGTCAACATCCTGCGGCGTCTCCCATTGGGAGTCTTTCTTCCATATTCCCATCATCCCGGCATTTCGTGCGGCTTGGACATCATTAACCGGATGGTCGCCGATGTAGATGCTTTCCCCTGCTTCCACGCCAAGCTTCTTTAGAGCCCTCAAAAAAATCTCCGGATTCGGCTTTCTAATCCCTTCCCACCCTGAAATAAGAATAACTTCAAAGTAGTGGTCAATTCCGATCGCTTGAATATTTCTGGACTGAAAATCTCCCACTGCATTGGTGATTAAGCCTAATTTATAATTTTCCCTTTTTAGACGGTCCAGCATTTCAAGCAGATTAGGATAAGGAATACAGCTTTTATGGAACTCCGATATGTAATCTTCCAACAACTCTTCCCACGTCATACCTGCGATGCCGAATTCATCCATTAAACGTTGATAAACTTTGTCTTTCCAGACATATCCTCTTTCATCCAGTTCAATAAATCGGGATACATAAGTGTCCATGGGGATATGGAATAAACAATGAAGCCGCAAGTGCTGCGCTGCTGCGAATTTCCTGACCGACGCGTCTCTGTCTAACAAAGTGAGATCCAAATCGAAAAGCACAGCTTTGATCAACATCCATCACCCTTTTATCGGATATTTCATTTCTCTGCAACATGCAGCATCTCCATACCGTCATCACTGGAATCCATTTCTTCAATTCTGGCTCCCAATGAGCGGAATTCCTGAACTATATTTTCATATCCCCGTTCAAAATGGTGGATACCGGTGATGCTGGTTTTTCCTTCTGCGGCTAAACCGGCCAACAGAAGACAAATACCGGCTCTGATGTCGGTAGCATGCACCAAATTGCCCCGCAAAGGAGCGCCGCCTTTAATAAAGGCAGTTCCCGAACGCAGCTCGATATCCGCTCCCATTCTCCTTAATTGATAAACATGGTTGAACCGGTTCGGATATACCTTATCGCTGACGATGCTTCTTCCCGGCGCCTGGGTAAGCAGCGCGGTCAGCGGCTGCTGAAGGTCTGTGGCGAAACCGGGGTACATGGAGGTCCGGACCCGTGTTGCTTTTAAACCTCCCGCGGATGAAGCCGTGATCGCATTGCCATGGATTTCGATATCCACTCCGATTTCCTTTAATTTCGCCAAGCATGAGCCCAGATGCTCCGGTATCACATCTTCAACTGTAATTATCCCGCCTGTCACACCTGCAGAGATCAGAAAGGCTCCCGCAATTAACCGGTCGGGAATAGCCGTATAGGTACAGCCCCGAAGAGACCGGACCCCTTCAATACGAATCGTATCGGTCCCGGCACCGCTGATTTTAGCGCCCATATGGCTCAATAAATTTGCGGTATCGACAACCTCCGGATCCTTGGCTGCATTTCGCAGCACCGTTTGGCCCTTTGCGCGTACGGCTGCCAGCATAGCATTGATGGTTGCCCCCGAAGTAATCACATCAAAATAAATATTCGAGCCTGTTAATTCCCTGGCTTCCACTTCATAATATTCCTTGTGAAACGTAAATTTGGCGCCTAATGCTTTTAAGGCTTTAATATGCTGATCGATGGGGCGTTTTACAAAATCATCCCCGCCCGGGTACCCCACGATGACCTTTCCACATTTGGCAAGCAGGGCCCCAACAAAATAATAGGACGTTCGAAACCGGGATGCTTTGTCCGGATCAATTGAAGCAGACCGGACCCCGCTTGGATCGATATACACCTCGCCTGAAAACTCGCGTACGATTCGGATTCCGATATCTTCTGCAATTTCGCAAATCACTTTAAAATCTGCAATTTCCGGTATGCCTGCCAACCTCACAGGCTCGTCCGACATGCAGGAAGCAGCCAATAAGGCTAATGAGCTGTTTTTTGAGCCGGGAATTTTCACAGTTCCATTCAAGCCTGAAGTCCGTTCCACCTGAATCCATTTCATGATTGCAACCTTCTTTCTTTTGTCTGACTGATGGCGATAGCCCATTCGTATGCCAGTGCTGCAGTTAATTTGTATTCTTCAAATAATTAAACAAAAAGATAGCTGTCGAGACTTTCTCGACAGCCTGAAAGACAACTCTACCACATGAATATTTTATTATTTAGAAATAACTGGTAAACACCAATGAAGTTTATTAAGACTTCACGTCTTATATTTTTAATTGCAGATTGTATAAATTCGCATAGGTGCCTTTCAATTTAATCAACTCTTCATGCGTTCCCTGCTCGTCAATCCCGCTATCCGTTAATACAATAATCCGCTGTGCATTTCGGACCGTGGATAAACGATGGGCAATGACAAGCGTGGTCCGGTTGTCCGTTAACTTTTCCAATGATTCCTGAACGGCCTTTTCACTTTCATTATCCAGAGCGCTTGTCGCTTCGTCAAAAATGATAACAGGCGGATTCTTCAAGAAAACGCGTGCAATGCTCAGGCGCTGCTTCTGACCACCGGATAACTTTACGCCGCGCTGACCAATATCGGAATCATACCCGTCCGGCAGCTCCATGATAAAATCATGGGCGTTCGCCTTTTTGGCCGCTTCCTTAATTTCTTCCTCGCTTGCATCCATTTTGCCATAGCGGATGTTGTCGGAGATGGTGCCGGCAAACAAATACACATCCTGCTGGACAATGCCTATGTTCCTTCTTAACGAGCGTAAGCTGATATCACTGATATTCTTGCCGTCGAGAAGGATCTTCCCTCCGGTTATTTCGTAGAAACGGGGAATCAACGAGCATAAGGTTGTTTTGCCGACGCCAGAAGCCCCTACGAATGCAACATATTCACCGGCTTTTATATCCAGTGATATGTCCTTCAGGACATAGCCATAGTTCTCGTTATACTTAAAGCTGACCTGTTTAAATTCCACATTTCCCTGAGCATGCGCAAGCTCAATGGCGTCCGCCGAGTCCTGGATATCCGGCTCGATCTCCAGCATTTCCATAAACCGGTCAAATGCCGTAATTCCCTCCTGATAGAGCCTGGCGAAATTAACCAATCTCTGAATGGGCTCGATGAGGATGCCGATACATAATATAAATGTCAGCAAATCGGCCAAATCGAGAAAAGAATGAAGCATCCCGGCTCCGCCAAAGACGATGACGGCAATGGTAATCAGCTGCGTGAACGCAATCAAACCTGCAGAAAAGTACGCCTCACTTTTATAGCCTTCTTTTCTGCTTTGCACAAAACGATTGTTCTCGTAGGCGAATTTCCGCTCTTCTACCGGCTCGTTCGTAAATGATTTGACGACTCTAATGCCTGAAAGAGTATCCTCTACCTGCGCGTTGATGTCGCCGATCCTATCCTTGCTTTTTCTTAACGCAATGTTCATTCTCTTATTGAAATAAAAGGAATAAACGGCCATGACCGGCAAGAAGAGAAAGACAATTAAGGTCAGCTTGACGTCAATATTGATCAGGATGATGAAGGCACCGACAAATTTCAACATGGAAATGACGATATCTTCAGGACCATGATGATACAATTCAGAAAGCGAAAAGGAATCATTGGTGATCCGTGTCATCAGCTGACCTGTTTTTTGTTCATCATAAAAGCGGTTCGATAGTTTCTGATAATGTTCGAATAATTCCCTGCGCATATCGCGTTCCATCATAGCGCCCATCGTATGTCCCTGATAATCCACAAACATATTGCAGATGGTATGAATGGCAACCAATACGAGCATAACTGCTCCCATTACATAAAGCTGCTGGTGCGCATTGGCCATATTTCCGTCCAATATATTTTTAGTGACATATCTTATGCATAATGGGAGTACCAGAGTAACGGCCGATATCATAAACGCACATGCCATATCTGCATAAAATAATCTTAAATAGGGTTTGTAATAAGATAAAAATTTCTTGATTCTGGAATTCAAATATGTTCTCCTCCATTATTTTGGAGGGTTAAACATGAGTCACCCTCCGGATTATATTCATGTTTATAGTTGCGTTGAATGTATTTTTCATTTTGAACACCCTTCCTGTCATCTTTTATTATATCGCAGTAAAACTGCGGCATAAGCGCAAGCCTATACTCCATATCCTACCACAGATTCTGAATATTAGCGTATGATTTGAATCATTCTTTTATGATGTCACCTGACGTTTAAGAATATATGTATTTGGGCTTTCTTTAACCGCAAGCTCCCATCCCTGATCTCCAAGAATATTTAAAACTCGTATAAAGGATATATCGTTGAATTTAGGAAGGTGATCCCTCTCGTCCAGAAAGTATTTGACACCATAAATATCAACCTTCTTTTTTAAAACCGTATATTCAAACTGCATCTTGATCACCTTTTTATTCCGTATACTTGATGGATAAATGCTTTTGTTCACACTTATCATAGTGCAGCATGCATCCTACGTTCAATAGAAAAAGAATCATAGCAGCATGATAATTATCAAAGCGCCTCAGCAGCAGCCTGCAAAACCAAAAACCCCGTACCTGAACCTCTCCGGAGGCAGATACGGGATGCATATTTTCTTTTTATAACTCCTGCGCAGCCTCCCGTACACCCTGCTTCTTGAACTTCCTCACCTGCTCCGTAATGGCAACTTCCGTTGGCAGCCGCTCCACGCTGGAAGCTCCGAAGAAGCCTGCGATGCCATGCGTGCGCGCCAGCACATAGTCGACATCCTCCGGCTCCGAGATCGGCCCACCGTGACAAATGACGAGAAGCCCGGGATTCACGCTTTTGCCCGCATCATGAATGCGTTGGATAAGCTCCGCCGATTCATCGAGCGTGAGCGCGGTCTTGGCTCCGATGCTCCCCTTGGTTGTCAGCCCGACATGCGCAACCAGGACATCCGCACCCGCTTGTGCCATGGCCACGGCATCCTCTTCGTTGAACACATAAGGAGTCGTCAATAAATCCAGCTCATGCGCTTGGCGGATCATCTCGACCTCCAAAGCATACCCCATCCCGGTTTCCTCCAGATTTTGTCTGAACACACCATCAATCAGTCCCACGGTGGGGAAATTCTGCACCCCGGAGAAGCCCTGCTCCTTCAGCTGCTTCAGATAGACATCCATCAGCCGGAACGGGTCCGTACCGCACACTCCCGCCAGCACCGGCGTATCCTTGACAATGGGAAGCACCTCCCCGCCCATCTCAACCACAATCTGATTGGCGTCTCCGTACGGCATTAATCCGGCCAGAGAACCCCGGCCTGCCATCCTGTACCGGCCCGAATTATAAATGATGATCATATCGGCGCCGCCTGCTTCCGCACACTTGGCAGACAGGCCCGTTCCGGCTCCCGCTCCTACGATGAAACGGCCCTGCTCCAGTTGGGATCGCAGCCGTCCTACTATTTCCTGTCTCGCTATAGCCATTATTGAATCTATCCTTTCCTGGTCAGTTCCAGAAGACTGAGCAGCTGGCCGGCGATGATGTCAGCGACCGCTGTGTGATTGATATCCTCTTCCATTTCAATTATGGCAATATCTGCCTGAAGATGCTGTTTCATTCCCTCATATAAAGCCTGCCGCTCCTGCGTGCCCTCGAACGCACCATCCTTCATATCCAGTAAGGATACTCCGCCTCGGGGAAACACAACAACGGTTGGGGCAGCGCTGTGATTCAGCTTTTCCGCCAAAATCCGCCCCAGCTCGCGGTTCTCCGCGGCTGTTGTGCGCATAAGTGTAGTTGTAGGATTATGCTGGTAGAACAGCCGCTCCTTGAACTTGCCCGGTACCGTCTCCGGCGGACCGAAATTGACCATATCCAGTGCCCCCACTGAGACTACCTGCGGGATGCCGGCTGCGCCTGCCGCTTCCAGCCTGCCTGCTCCCGCGCTGAAGATTCCCCCGACGAGCTCGTCTGCAAGCTCCGTTGTCGTGATATCGGCGACGCCCTTGATATAGCCCGCCCGGATCAGCTCTTCCATCGCCTGGCCGCCTGCTCCGGTAGCATGGAATACGAGCAGATCATATCCCCGATCCTCCAATAATTCGCGGACCCGGGTCGCGCAGGGTGTCGTAACCCCGAACATGGTAATGCCGAGTGTCACTTTGTCGTCAACGTCCGCTCCTTGCTGCTCCTCAAGCTGCTGACGGTTAATCATTCCCGCGAGTGCGTAGGCCGCATTGCTCAGAATTCGTCGGGACAGACGGTTGATCCCGGCAATATCGACCACGGAATACATCATCATAATATCCTTCACGCCTACATAAGGCCTCGTATTTCCCGATGCGACGGTAGATACCAGCAGCTTCGGAATCCCGATCGGCAGCGCCTGCAATGCGAAAGCGGCAACAGTCGTACCCGCCGTACCGCCCATCCCCAGCACGCCTCCGATCACCCCCTGCCGCTCGAGCTCCGCTGCAATATTGGCCGCTCCCCGCGTCATCACGGCAACGGCCCTGCCGCGGTCGTTCCCGCTCCGCAGCTCCTCCATGCTCGAACCGCCTGCCCTCGCCACTTCATCGGCAGACACATCCGGCGGGAACGCTGGCTCCCCGAGCACTCCCGTATCGATGACATAGGTCTCCAATCCGCAAGCTTCGAGGGTATCCCGTACAAACCGGTACTCCTGCCCCTTCGTATCCAGGGCACCGATCAATACTGCTTTTTTCCCATAAGTACCAGCTCCTTTCAAGAGGTTGAGAATCGTACTTTTTGAACTTGCATTTGACGAATCAAACCTATGATTTCAGCCCGTTGCGCAGATACGAATAGCAGGTCTTCATTCCTTCCATTACTCCGCCCCCACTCTCCTCATCGGCCGATATCCAGCCGCTATAGCCGATTTCCCGAATCGCGCCGAAGACGGGCTCGAAGTCGATAGCGCCCTGACCCAACACCCTCCATTCGCCCTGCTCGAAATCCTTCATATGAAAGTTGTCGATTACGTGGCCGAAGCTGCGGATAACTTCTGCGATGTCGGTGATGCCGGACTTGACGAGATGCGCCGTGTCCACCGTCAATCCTACGGAGCCTTCCCTGGCGCGGTCAAAAAAGATATCGAAATCCTCACGGTACATGACCGGATTATTATGATGATGATGGAGCGACAGCTTGACGCCATACTGCTGCTGCGCTTCATTGCCCAGCTCCGACAATACATCTGCATAACGCCGGATATCCGCTTCCGCAACCTCAGCGCGTCCGATTCCATGGCAGTAGACGATAAGCTCCGTACCCGCATGAGCGGCAAAGCTGAATACTTTGCGAAGCTGCTCTATATCCGCCTCTTCCAGTCTCCCGCCTGTAATCAGCGCCGAGGCGATGCCCGGCAATTCTCCCCATTCTGCCGTGAACCTGGCCGGCTCTCCCAGAAAAGCCGCGTACTGTCCGCTTTTCAATTGCAGACCGTCATAGCCTTCCTTATGAAACTCCCGGAAGAGCAGCTTCTGCTCCTCTGCGTCGGCTGTAGGTCTTGAAAACGCAAGCTTGATGCTCATAACAACTCTCCTTTAACATCTATTAATGAAGATACGCAATCAGGCTCTCCCCCAGAAGATTCAATCCCCCGATGGCTCCGAGCCACAGGATAATCCGTTGAAAGTGGGCCTGCGGTATTAATGGAAGCAGCTTGATCCCCGCGTAAGCGCCCAGAGCAATAAGCGGAATCATCCAGACATTAAAGAGCAGGGACTCGGAGGTAATCATCCCCAGATGGATACAAAAAGGCACCTTGACCAGATTGACCAGCAGGAAAAACCATGCCCCGGTACCGACAAACTCCTGCTTGGGGACCCTCTTGGCAAACAGATAAATGGCCATAATCGAACCGGACACGTTGCCGACCATTGTCGCGAAGCCGGCCAGGAATCCCATCGTGCCAATAAACCACAGCGAAGAAGGAAACCTGGAATCCAGCTTCGTTCCCAGCCGCTCTCTAATGAACTGAAGGAGGATCAGACCGACGATGAGCGCTCCCAGGAGCAGCTTTAATTGGTTATCGTCCACGAGCAGCAGCACATAATAGCCGCCAAGAATGCCCAGCAGCACCCATGGAATCAGGCTGATCAAATGCTTCCAGATGACGTTTTTCCGGTAATAGGCAACGGCTATTATATCTCCCGCGATTAACATGGGCAGCATAATGCCTACGGATAATTTGGCCGGAAAAACAAGCGTCATGAGCATGGCGTTAAAAATGCCCATGGTGGACACGCCCGTTTTGGCAAAGCCGATCAGGACGCTTACCCCGACGATTATGGTGATTTGCAAAGCATTCAGCTCAAGCATAGGTTATACCTCATGGAGCGGGACGTGATGATGAACCGGAATCCCCGCTTACTCTCCAATAGTCTGCCGGTCGCCCGAGGAATAAGCAATTATCATCCGGCATGGCTCCCAGCTGGTGGTTGTCGCATTATGCGGGACATTGCGCGGAATACGCAGCATCATGCCCGGCTCCAGATGAAACGTCTCTGCCCCCAGCGTATGGTCGCACTCTCCCGACAGGATGAAAATAATCTCTTCGCAGTTGGGATGCACATGCCTGGGATTGGCATCACCCGCGTTGATATACACCATGCCGAAGGTCATTTCGCTTGCCTCGTCAATCTCCTTCCCGCATAGCCATTGAATTTTACCCCAGCTTTCGTTCAGTATGCGGGATGGATCCTGATTCCTTAAGTCAGTTATGGTAGCCATTCTCTCATTCTCCTTTGTTTATATTTACTTGGATGCCAGACGCTCTTTATAGGCGGAATTCATTTCCTGAATAATCTTCTGATAGTTGGCGTCCTGCTTCAGATCGGCCACAAGTTTGTCCCAGGCGTCAATGCCCGCTTTGCCCATGATGACCTGTACTTTCAAGTCGTCGATCTTCTTCGTATATTCGGCTCCGAGCTTCACGTTGGTTTCGGAAGCCAGGCCAATGGCAGGATTCGGTGTGCTGACCTTGGATTTGGCGTCGATGATCTTCTTGTTTCTTTCGAACACATCCTTGGGCATTCCGGGAGCAAATGCATACATGTAGGGATCATGCTTCATGAACAGCTTGCCGAACGATCCCGTACCCAGACTGTCCTTGACCGATTGCTCGTTCGTCACAAAATAACCATCCTCTTTGGTATAATGCACGCCCTCGATGCCGTATTGGGACAGCGTGCTTCCCTCCAGCGACGCTCCATAATCGAGCAGGGATAAAATCTTCTTTACCTTCGCCTCGGGAACGCTTTTGGGAATGGCCGCCACGCCGATAAATCCCGAGTTTTGGGCGTTAAATTGACCCTGCGAAGCCGCTATCGAAACCAGTGGCTCCCAGACGACAGAAGGATCGCGTTTCCACTGGTCGTAGGTCCATCTCCACAAGGCTTCAATCGTTTCCCCCGTCACTCCGGCGCTTCCGCCCGTTGCCAGGTCCCAGAACTGGTCGTCTTTCATAATGGCGAAATCAGGCGGGATAAGCCCCTCGTCAAATAATTTCTTCTTGTACAGGATGGCGTCCCTCATCGTGGGCTCCAGGGTAACATCAATAAGCTTGCCATCCACTTCCTTCCACTTTCCGTTCGATCCATTGAACGTATTATCAATAATCTCGTTAGTACGCATCGTATACCCGAAAGTATTTTGTTTACCGTCCGGCGCGTTCTCTTTGAACGCTGTCATGACCGTGTACAATTCATCCATCGTAGTCGGCATCTGCAGATGCAGTTTGTCGAGCCAATCCCGGCGGATGGCGAGGGTGGCTCCCCCCTCCAGTGGCCGTACAATGGGAACGACGAAATTTTTCCCGTCCATTTTGGTATTTTCCCAGATTTGCGCAGGCGAATCCATCAAATTTTTGTAATCCTTGAGCAGTGGCGTCAAATCCCAGAAGGCACCTTGCTTGACCATTGTGCTGAACTGTGGAATCGTCGTCGTATCCGGCAGCTTAATCAGATCCGGCAGATCGCCGGAAGCCAGCAATACATTCAATTTGTCATTATATACACCGTCGGACACCCAGGTAATGTTAAGCTTCGTATTCGTCCGTTTTTCAAATTCCTTGGTAACCGGATTATCCGGTCCAGGTGGCTGGGCAATAGAAAAATTGCTTAAAATATTCAGAGTGACGGTCTCCTCCGACTGGCCGTCAACCGGCTTGTTTGCTGCTGCTCCGCCCTGTGGTTCACTGGAGCAGGCTGCTAACGTCACCAGGCTCAAAGCCAGAAGCGCAGCCAGGGACAACCGAACAGACGCTTTTTTCACACCTTAACCTCCTTAGCGATTTGTATCCCTTGTTAACCTTTGACCGAACCAAGCATGACTCCTTTGGCAAAATGCTTTTGCAGGAACGGATAAACCAGCAAAATAGGAAAGGTCGCAATGACGACAGCCGCCATTTTTATCGTTTGGGTCGGGATTTGATTATCCGACATCATTTCGACCGCTGCCGCGCCCCCGGTGGTGGTGTCCGAATCGATCAGCATATTCCTCAGCACAATCTGAAGGGGGACTTTGGCGAAATCATTAATGTACAGGACGGCATTAAAGAATGTGTTCCAGTAAGCGACCGCGTAGAACAATCCGAATGCGGCGAGCGCCGGAGCCGATAAGGGCAGCACAATCCGGAAAAACGTCCCCAGATCGTTGCAGCCATCAATCATGGCCGCTTCTTCAAGCTCAACAGGGATGCTGTCAAAAAAGCTTTTCATCAATATGACGTTCCAGCCGCTGATAAGCACGGGAATGATGAGCGACCATACACTGTTGATCAGGCCAAAGTCACGGACGACGATATAATTGGGAATAATGCCCGGATTGAACAGGATCGTCAGCAGAATCATCAGCATCATGATTCTTCTTCCCCGCAATCGTTTGCGGGACATCCCGAAGGCCATGGCCGAGGTGAAAATCAGGCTCAAAGCAGTTCCCACCGTTGCCAGAAATGTGCTGACCAGGGTGGCGTCCATAAAAGCCGAGGTACCCAGCAAATACTTGTAAGACGCCAGCGTCCAGTTTTGGGGGAACAGCACGAAGCCGTTTTTTTGCAAATATTCATGCGAATCGGTGAACGAAACGATAAACACATAATACAGCGGGAACAATGTGACGAGGCCGACTATAATCAGTACGAAGGCGTTCACTCCGTTAAACAGCCGGCCTCCAAAGCTCTCTTTCATATTCCGCCTCCTTGTCGTCTTGTGCTTAATAAACTCCATCCTCGCCAAACCGTTTGGCCAGCTTGTTGGCAAGGACGACCAGCACAAGGCCGACTACGGATTTGAATAATCCGACAGCCGTGCTGTAGCTGAACTGTCCCTGCTGAATCCCGTTGCGGTAGACATAGGTTTCAAACACATCCGCAAATTTGGCTACGGCTCCGTTGTCCATCAGGAATAGCTGCTCGAAGCCGACATCCATAATATGGCCCAGCCGGAGGATCAGCAGGACAAGAATGACGCTGCGGATCGAGGGCAGCGTGACATGCCAGGCCTGCAGCAGCCGGTTGGCTCCGTCTATTTTGGCCGCCTCGTACAGCTGCGGATCAACGGACGTAATGGCTGCCAGTATAATGATCGTCCCCCAGCCGGTTTCCTTCCAAATATTCTGCAGCACCAGGAGGCCCCAGAACGTATCCGTGTTGGTCAGGAAATCGTATTTGGGCAGCCCCAGAGCAGCCATTATCATATTGATGATGCCTGTCGACTCCGACAGCAATAGGAACGATATCCCGGCTATGATGACCCAGGAGAAAAAGTGCGGAAGATACACAACCGATTGAATAACTCTTTTGAAGCCCTGACTCTTGACCTCATTGAGCAGCAGAGACAATACAATCGGCAGAGGAAAGAAGAATACCAGATTCAAGAAACTGATCATCATCGTATTGCGGAACAGCAGCGTGAAGTCAGGATTGGAGAAGAATCGGATAAAATGCTCCAAACCGACCCACTCGCTGTTCAGAATACCCAGATAGGGCGAATATTCCTGAAAGGCAATGATAACCCCCCACATGGGGACATATTTGAAAAGGATAAAAAAGAGAACACCAGGCAGCACGAGAAAATAAAGATATTTATCGCGTTTGAGATCAGATTTGAGAGAATGCCATTTGCTCTTTTCACCTACGGAAACGGACGACTGCAAAACAGCAGATTGTTCGCGCATGTTCGTTACCTTCCACTTCAATCGATTTTTTGATGCTCAAACGTAAGTGAACCTCTTTACACGAAAGCGCCTTGCTGCAATTGAACGATGCGGTTCTCCTTGGCGGAGACATAAGCCGCGTCCAGCATGGATACGATTTTCAAATTATCGCTTGAGCTGTTGGACGGTTCCTCTCCGGTTTCCAGACTGGTCAGAAGCAGATTCAGCCCCTCGTACGTCTGTACCTCCCTTGATATGTAGTTGTCCCATGATTCGGACGGCGTCTTGTCGCCTTTACGATACAGTTCCGCCTTGTTGTGGCTGGTCACGATCGTCCCCGTCTCGCCAATAACAATCATTTCCGTTTTGTTGAATGTGGAGGAGAAGCTCTGCACATAAGTAGCTACCGCATTGTTCTCGAAGACAATCTGCACCGTGGCATCGGTCTCGCCCGCGCAGTTAATGGCGGAGGAGGAACGCGTCTGACAGACAACCGATACGGCCTCGCTGCCCAGAATCTGCCGGAATCCGTCAAACCAGTGAATCCCCATCACCGAAAGCGCATGGCGCTCGCAATCCAGCCGCCAGCCTGCGTCCTGCCGGAAGAACAGATTGGAGAACAATATGGAGGTAACGCCGCCGATCAAACCCGCCGCAACCTTCTCCTTAACCAGCTTGAAAGGAAAATGGCCGCGGAAGTTCTGGTTAACCGATATCGGCACGTCAAATTGCTTCGCTTTGTTCGTGATTTCTGCCGCTTCGGCAAGCGTGTCGGAGAACGGCTTCTCCACAAATACCGGAATGCCGGCTTCTATGAGCGGAAATACGATTTGCTTGCGGATGGAGGTTGGCGTACAGACGACAGCCACATCGATGCCGCTGTTTTGGATAAAATCCTGCAAATCCGTAAACCGCTGCGGCACGCCGTATTTGTCGGCCTTGGCGTGGAGCGCTTCCGCATCCTTGTCGCATAAGGCCACAACCTCGATACGTTCCGGATGATCCTTGTATCCCACAAAATGCAATTCAGTTACGCCGCCAGCACCAACAATACCCACTTTGTACTTTTTCATTCTTCATTGTCACTCCTCTAAGTTTAGAATTGAGATTAACAGCTGCCATAAATCCTCAAAAATTTTGAAAGCGGTTACTTAAATTCATCCAAGCTGCAGCCTTGTCAGCCGCTTCCTGCTGATTTCATCTCCTTTCCATTGAGAGGAGCTTGATGATCTGATCAATATCCTTCAATGTTATGGAATTATAATTAACTAAGTTGTATTTAATTCAACTTAGTTGAATTGAGATCATTGTATAACACTCTTTCCTAGTTTGCAATCGCTTTCTCAGCAAAATTTCAAAAAATTATCGCCTGGATTGTAGAGACAACCCAAACAGGGTTCTCTCTTGAGAACCCTGACCCGTATAGCCGTTGACTTTAGTAAAGCAGAACTGTAAAGCGGGAAAGCAGAGGAAATAACATGAGGATAAAATCATCATGTTATCTGACTAACTATGGAGAAGACGGTGGGATTTGAGGACTTAAGTCGTACGGTTCACTGCGGATGCTATCCTTCGTTCAGCTTCGATTGGGTGAATACAGCAATGTATTTTACTTCATTTGTGATCGAGGTTAATTTATGCTTTTCAATGGAATCGAAGTACAAACTGTCCCCCGGCTTCAGGGTGTATTCCACATTGCCCACTTTGTATCGCATTTCGCCTTCCAGAATATAGATAAACTCTTCCCCGTTATGGCTGTATATATTTCTGTTGTCGCTCTCTTCTTTTCTGGATACAAAAAGAAACGGCTGCATCAGCTTCTCGCTGCGCTCAACGGCAAAGGTGAAAAAGGAGTAGCCTTTATCTGTCTTGACTAATCTGGATTCACTCGTTTCTTTGGTTGTATAAATCGTCCCCGACTGCTGGTGATCATCGAGCAGGATGGATACCTTCGTACCCAGCGCATCAGCAATCTTGATCAATGTGGAGATCGGGGGAACGGTCTTGCCGTTTTCTATTTTAGACAGCAGGCTTTTTGAGAATCCGCAAACGGCGGCTATATCGCTTAGACTCCGGTTTTGCTCGATCCGCAATTTCTTGATTTTATTTCCTAAATCCATCATATTATTTATCTCCTGTGTAACTGCATTCAACTCTGTTTATCATAACGATACGAAGCAGTACAAGTCAAGACATAGTATCGGGAACTTGTGAATTGGAACCGGGAAGAAATCTGTATATAGTATAAAACGCAAAAAAAGCAGGGCTGCACCAGCCCTACTCTTCCTCATTTAAGTCACACAGCTCCGGTCGGGCTGCGCCTTCTTCAGCTTCCGCAGCTGATCATCCAGTAGACGCCGTATTTATCTTCCAGCTGCCCGTACATGCCGCCCCAGAATACCGGCTCGAGCGGATCAATCACTTTGCCGCCTGCCGCCAGGTTATCGAACGCTTCCCGGCCTTCTGCCGCGGATTCGAACTCCAGGTTCAGGCTGATGCCGTTCCCGTGCGTAAGAGGACCGAGGGAATCGGCCATGAAGATCGTTACCCCTGCGGCCTCCAGGCATAAATGCATGACTTTGTCTTTAATCGCATCATTAGGCTCCGGAGCCTGTGCATGCGTCATGACAGAATTGATTGTCCCTCCAAGCGCTCCAACATAGAAATCCGCTTGAGCTCTGGAGTCCTCCGAAATCAGGAAAGGTTTAAGCGCTGCCATTCTCCATCATCCTTCCATCCAATTATTGTTATGTTCGTTCTCATTATAGCAAACCGCATCAGGCGGGATTTCTTATGGATTGCTGTGTTTGGAGGTGCCGCTGCACCTGGACTATAGCCGGCCTTTCTTATAAAGAAAAAAGCCGCAGCTATGCGGCTTTGGAAGAACACTGTCCTTTGTTTCATGTCGGTCAGCGATAAATCACAGTTATTCTTGAGGCAGCCGGAGTCCCGCCTGTTCCAATAGTGGAATGACGCTCTCGCCAAAATAGGCCAGCTCCGGTTCATAGTCATAGAACGTGATCTGAATACCGTCGACGCCGGTCGCGTGCAGCTGCTTCAGCTGTTCCACGACTTCTTCGGGCGAGCCCACAATATGGAGATGGCCGCCGACCGCGCGGCCCTTGTCCGAGTGCTCCAGCCATGATTGGCTGTCGCCTGCGGCATGGCGGGCAGAGAAACTGCGGATTGAGCCAAAATCGGCATGATCCATGATCGCATGATAGTATGCGAATGCCTCTTCGCTTGTCGGACGCACAATGATGGTCGGATTGATGATGACGCGCACCTGACGGTTTTCGGCGGCGGCGGCGTTCTTGACGGCCGAAACGTGAGCGGGAAGCTTCGGCAGCGCATCCGCGAGCTTTTCCCCTGCGGGACTCGAGATGAACGCGATGTCGGAATATTTGGCCGCGTAGCCGAAGCCTGCCGGCGACCCCGATGCTGAAGCCAGAACGGGCCGGCCATAACGCGGCCGGGGCGAGACGTAAGCCTCTTCGAGAGAATAAAATTCCCCCTGGTAGGTCAGATTGTCGGTGCCGGCCCAAAGGGCGTTGCAGATTCGGATGAACTCGGCCGACTGTACATAGCGTTTATCGTGATCGGCCTTGGTCGACCCAAACATGCGCGGCTCATTCTCTGCGTAGCCTGTCACGATGTTTGCGCCAAAACGACCCTGCGAGATATGATCCGCTGTTGCCAAAAAACGGGCCAGATGCATCGGATGCCATGGACCGTAGAGAATATGAATCGTACCCAGAAGAAGAATCCGCTTCGTTACGGCTGCGAGCGCGACCGTTGACACGAAAGGATCAAGAAAATTCTCCCGGTATCCGGTTTCACCGCCGAAGCCGCCCTTCGGAAGCCACTGAGAAAGACCGAAAACCACGTCAAACCCCAGCTCCTCTGCCTGCTGCGTCAGTCTGGCGTTATAGTCAAATGACCAGTCGGTTCCCCTTGGCAGCGTCGACTGCGACCACCCTCCGGTTTGAAGCGGCAGAAAAAGCCCCAGCATAAGCGGTTGGGCGAAAGCCTTTGACAGCGGGCTCTCCGGATAATCTTGCGGCTCCCCGGGTGTCCAGAGAAGCGTTTCGTCTTGTTTTGATGCGCTCATGGTTTTCCCCTCCCTGGTTATTTCCTTCTATCAAATACCTTAAAATTATAAACCTTAATAAGATCATTTATCCTGCATTCTAAGATGTTTTATTGTCAATTAAGTGTCTTTCATAACAACATGACATTATCATTTCACAGAAACTAATCATCAGAGTACATACCAATCATGCTGGAAAAGTCGTAAACTGGAAGCAGCAAGGAGGTCGTTGCCGTGTTGACGGAGCAGGTATTCATTGGAAGTGTGTTTATTGCAGGTCTGCTTTCCTTTTTTTCACCGTGCATTTTGCCGTTATTGCCTGTTTATATCGCCCAGCTCGGAGGCGCTGTCCCGGGAAGCGGGATGAATGCGGTCAAATGGGGAAAGCTGCGGATTCATCCCCTCCTGATTGGAAACACGCTGTTTTTTATTCTCGGAATATCCTTCGTCTTTGTGCTGCTTGGTTTCGGCGCAGGGGCGCTTGGAAGTGTCATTAATACTTCCTGGTTTATCGTCATCTGCGGAATCATTGTCATTGTCTTCGGGATCTTTCAAACGGGTGTTATCAAGCTGCTTTTCATGCAGCGCGAGAAGAAACTGACGCTTGGGCGGAGTGGGAAAAAGGGCTTTGCCGCCTCCTTTCTGCTTGGTTTCACGTTCAGCTTCGGCTGGACGCCGTGCATCGGTCCGATACTCGCGGCTGTGCTCAGCCTTTCTGCCAGCGAAGGCTCGTCCGCCCAGGGCGGAGGCTATATGCTCATTTATGCGCTTGGTTTGGCGATTCCATTCCTGGTCCTTTCAATCTTCTCGGATCTGCTGATAGGAAGGCTGAGATCGCTCAATAAGCATATGCCGATGTTAAAAGTGGTTTCCGGCATCCTGCTTATTGTGATGGGGGTTCTGCTTATGACGAATAAATTGAACATGATTACAACGATGTTTTAATGGCTGTACGCACAAACAGAAGGAGGTTTTACCCATGAGTAAAGGAAAATGGCCGGCGGCCATCATTGGCCTGCTCTCCATGCTGCTGATCCTTGCCGCTTGCGGGAATAAGGACAATGCGCCGAATGCGCAGACGGCACAAGCAGCGCAGACGGTATTGAACAAAGGACCTGCAGCGCCGATGTTCGATCTCAAGGATCTCGACGGGAACGAGGTCACATTGGCCAGCCTTGCCGGGCAAAAGGTGTATGTGAAATATTGGGCTTCCTGGTGTCCGATTTGTCTGGCCGGGATGGACGAATTGAACACCTTGGCCGGTCAGAGCAATGATTTCAAGGTGATCACGATCGTCAGCCCTAATTTTAAAGGCGAACAGTCCACGGAGGATTTTTCGCAGTGGTTTAAGGGGCTTCAGGCTGAGGAAACGGGCAAGAACATTACCGTGCTGCTGGATGAAGGCGGAAAATGGGCCCAGAAGTTCGGGATACGAGGATATCCGACTTCACTCTATATCGGCTCTGACGGCGTTCTCGTCAAAACAGCACCGGGTCAAAATTCCAATGATATCATCACCAATACATTTAAAGCGATTTCCTAGCGTGTCGCTTAAAGACTTATCCAAATTCAAAGGGAGGGAATAACTTGAAACGACTTTTATGTGCAGTCTCACTGCTGATGTTTCTGTTTGTTACAGCCTGCGGCAGTCCGAAGGAATTGATCAGCCCATCCGCCTCGCAAGCGGCGGGGGCTGCGGATTCTTCCATTACAACCGCGTCTGCTCCGGAGACAGGGCCAACAACGACCAGATCCGCAAACCCGAATGACAAGATCGATTACTCCCAAAGCGACCTGCAAACCATCTATTTGGCGGGAGGCTGCTTCTGGGGAATCGAAGCCTACATTTCTCGCATTATCGGCGTACAGGACGCAACCTCGGGATATGCTAACGGAACAGGCGAGAACCCGACCTATGAAGATGTGGTTCGCGGTGACCGCGGGTTTGCCGAAACGGTAGAAGTAAAATATGATCCCAAACGCATTCAATTGTCCGACCTGTTGACCGATTTCTTCAAAGTCATCAACCCGACAAGCGTGAACAAACAGGGGAACGACGCAGGCATCAATTACCGCTCGGGAATCTACTATATCAATGACGCCGACGCATCCGTCATCAACGCAGTCGTGGCCAAGGAACAGAAAAAATACGATAAAAAAATCGTCACCGAAGTGCTGCCGTTAACGAATTACTATTTGGCTGAGGACTACCACCAGGATTATCTGGAGAAAAACCCGGACGGCTACTGCCATGTCGACCTCAGCATCCTGGATGAACCGGTAAAAGTCGATCCTTCTCTATATTCCCGTCCAAGCGACGAAGTGCTGAAAACAAAACTGACGAATATCCAGTACAAGGTCGCGGTTCTCGAGGATACGGAGACTGCCTATTCCAACGAATACTGGGATACATTCGATCCCGGAATCTACGTCGATGTCGCAACGGGCGAGCCGCTGTTCTCCAGCCGCGACAAGTATGATGCGGGCTGCGGATGGCCCAGCTTCACGAAGCCAATCGATCCGGATGTGGTAACGTATGATGAAGATACGAGCTTCAATATGGTCCGCACGGAGGCCAGGAGCCGCGTCGGCGACATCCATCTGGGCCATGTGTTCGATGATGGGCCAAAGGAGACGGGCGGGAAAAGATTTTGTATTAACAGCGCCTCCATCCGGTTTGTGCCGCTCGACGATATGCAAAAAGAAGGCTACGGATATTTGCAATCGGAAGTCGAATAAAATTCAAGGAGTCTAAAGCCGATGTATAAGCTGCTGATCGTGGAGGACGAGGAACTGGTCAGGAATGGAATCAAACGGCTCGTGCCGTTCGAGACGTTCAGCATAACGGAAATCATGGAAGCGGATAATGGCGAGAAAGGGCTTATGCTCTTTCTCGCCCACCGTCCCGACATCGTACTGCTGGATATTAACATTCCCAAGATGAACGGATTGGATTTTGCCAGAAAAGCCAAGGAACTGAAGCCAAATGTCAAAATCGCCGTCATTACGGGTTATGATTATTACGATTACGCGGTTGCCGCCTTGAAAATCGGCATTGATGACTATGTGCTGAAACCGGTCTCCAAAAGCGACGTATACGAGGTGCTGCGCAAATTGGTGGTAAAGCTCCAGAACGAGCAGCAGCAATCCGAGCTGCAGCATCTGGTCACCGAGTATAAAACGACGCTGCAAATGACGGACGAATCCGACAGCAAAGCATCCATCGCCCAAATCATCGAGGATAATGTAGCCAATCCGGATTTCTCGCTGGCCATGCTGGCAAGTCAGAAAGGATTTAGCTCCGGGTACATGAGCGTCCTGTTCAAAAGGCTGTTTAATGTGTCTTTTCAGGATTACCTGCTGGCTGCCCGTCTGGAGCGCTCCAAGCTGCAGCTGCTTATATCCGACTTGAAAGTGTATGAAATCTCATCGGCCGTAGGCTTCGACAACCCGAATTATTTCAGCGCCGCCTTCAAGAAGAAATTCGGGCTCTCTCCCCTGCAATACCGGGAAAGGACCAAACACTCGTGAAGCGATTTCCCCGCTCCCTCCAGTTTAGAATATCCTGGATCTATATGCTGATCAGCTTCGTGACGATCGGAATCATCGGGGCCGTTCTGTACTTTGGCATCTCCCGGGTGGTACTGAATGATTCCATTCAATCATCCAATATGGCGATTTCAAAAAGCGGCACTTTGGTTGAAATGTATATCGACCGGCTGAAGGTGCTGTCCACCCTGCTTGCCCGCAGTCCCCAAACGATCCAGACCCTCTCCTCGCAAACGAAAACCGGAGAGAAGGACGAGCTGCAGTTTATCAATAATGTGCTGCTGTCCGATTCCTATATCAAGTCCGTCGTGGTCATCGGCAAGGATGGATATGTGCTGTCCAATGAGAAAAAACTGAATATGCGGCGTTCTTCCGATATGATGAACGAGCCTTGGTACGTCGCGGCGATCAACAGCACGAACCCGGCGCTCACCTCTGCCCGGATGCAGAAATTTTCGATGGACAAGAATAATTGGGTCATCTCGATGAGCCAGGAAATTAAAGACGCGGATAACCGCAATCTCGGCGTTGTCCTTCTGGACATCGAATATAAAGGCATCGAGGATTATTTGAACGATTTGAAGCTTGGAAGCAAAGGCTTTGCTTTTATTATCAATAATAAAGGCGAGATTGTTTATCACAAGGATCCCGCTTATTTCACCGATCAGGACAAGCAGGAGCAGCTTAGGAAGATCAGCATGTCGGAGCAGGGCTTTGATCAGACGCAAAATTTGCTCGTATACAAAACGAAGCTGCGAAATTCCGACTGGACGCTGGTCGGCGTCAGTTCCCTGGATGGCCTGCAGCAGGTCCGCAACCAGCTGCTGCGTTCGTTCGCCATTGTCGGGCTGGGACTGCTGCTGCTTATAATCGTGGTATCCCCCTTCATCGCGAAGAGCATTACCCGTCCGATCCACCGGCTGGAGCAGGCCATGCAGAAGGTGGAGACGGGCACGCTGGAGGTGAGCGTACCGGAGACCGGAGTGACGGAGGTCCAGGGACTTGCGCAGCATTTCAACACGATGGTGTCGGAGATACGGCGATTGATGCAGGAGATCGAAACGAAGGAAAAGGCTCTGCATGCCTATGAGCTCAGCGTGCTGCACAGCCAGATCAACCCGCATTTTTTGTATAACACCTTGGACACGATTGTCTGGATGGCGGAATTCAATGAGAGCGACCGCGTGATTTCGACGACCAAAGCGCTGGCCAAATTTTTTCAATTATCGTTGAGCGGCGGAAGTGAAATGACGACGATTAAAAATGAAATGAGCCATGTCGCCCAATATTTATTTATCCAGAAGGAACGGTATGGCGAAAAGCTTCATTACGATATTCATTTTGACCCGGCATTATCCGCAAAGGTAATTCCGAAAATCATTTTGCAGCCTCTCGTCGAAAATGCGATTTATCATGGCATCCGGGAAAAAGATGGCCCCGGCTTCCTGCAAATTACATGCGGCAGCACAGCTGACGGGAATGTAATATTCGTTGTGAAGGATGACGGAGTCGGCTTCGACCCGGACTTGCGCAAAGAGGCCGCTGGCATCGGATCGTCGTCTCCCCTGCCCAAATTGGGCGGCGTCGGCATCAACAATGTGGACGACCGCTTGAAGCTGTATTACGGCAGGGAATATGGCGTCACCCTGCAATCCCGCATAGGGGAAGGAACGACTGTCACGATCCTGATTCCGTGATAGAGATCACATCTGCCGCGTCTTCAAGCAGATCGGGCCTGTCGCCGCGGCGACCATTGCTTTCATCCGCCGTGCTCAATTTACCTGAACATCCCCATACTTTGAATCCGATCTATCGGAAAAAGGCCGCTTGCACGATGAATACCATCGTACAAGCGGCCTGCTGTTTTATGATCTTCGATTATCCCTCGCGGATTAAACAGACAGCTACCCTTCAGACTTATGAAGCAGATTCAAGATAATCGTCACGGCTTCAGCACGTGTAGCGCTGCCGGAGGAATCAAACAGATTGTTGTTCTTGCCTTGAATCAAGCCGCTAGCCTTGGCCGCAGACACTTCCCGGTAAGCCCATGCAGGAATTTCACTGTCATCGGCAAAGCCCGCCGGTGTGTCTTCTAATAACTCGAGATGCGCGGTTCGAGCGATCATAACCGTCATCTCAGCCCGGGTAATGCTGCTGTTCCAACGGAACGTGCGATCCGAATAACCGATAAGGATGCCTGAAGCCGTTACAGCCGCAATATGCGGTGCTGCCCATTCAGGAATTTGATCGGCATCGGCATAACTCAACATTGTCTCCCCTTCGGCAGACAACGGAACAGCACGCGCCAGCATGGCGGCAAATTCCGCTCTGTTGATCTTGGCGTCAGGACGGAAGGTATTGTCCGGATAGCCATTGACAAAGCCGATACCGGCTGCCTCCTCTACGGCTGATTTTGCCCAATGGCCGTCAAGGTCGCTGAAGGACCTGGTCTGTGCAGATGTGATATGCAGCACGGCTCTGGCCTGCGGTGTCTCTACGACAGATTGGACTTGCGAATCGACGAGCTTGATTCTTGTCAGGGTGATAGCTGCATCACCCACGCCTTTGGCTTCGAATGAGAATGAGGCAATATCGGCGGCGCCTTTCTCACCTTGTGATTTGCCGAGCTTCGTGTGCGCGAAAATGACTTCGCCATCATCGTCCGAATCCGGGACAGAAAAGCCTGGCCAAAGGGCAGAAGCGCTCTTGAACCGGAGGCGACCGGTATCATAGGTCAGACGAATTTCATAACCGAACAAATCCTCGAGCTGCTCGCCTTTCACCGTAACCAGCACTTCCTCACCGGTTTCCAGCGTGGATTGGTCCAATGACAATGCAAAAGAAGGCTTGCCCGCGCCCGCAGCTGTGAATGGAAACATTGAGAGACCCAGTAGAAGTATCAAACTGAAATGAATCCATCTTCGATTTATCATGCAGCAGTCCTTTCAGGAAGCGGCCGGGAGGAGAGAAGCGGCTTCCCCCTCCAGGCCGGACTTATTCCCCGGCTTATTTCCAGTTAAAGATAAGCACAGCGAGTGCGACCAGGTCGGCGATATCGATCACGCCGTCATGATTCATATCAAGATGCTTCACTTGATTCCAATTCGCGTCAGCCGATGTCGCACCATATGCCTTGGCCATTATAGCCAGGTCGCCGATGCTAACTTGAGCGTCATTGTTGTAATCGCCTGGGGCTGCGACGATAACGCTTGCCTTGAAGGCTTGCAGAGCTTCGCTAAGCTTACTCACAGCCTGCTCAATCTGCGTTTGCGTCGATGCGGCGTCAGCAGCAACTTGCGCTGCCTTGTCAATCGCGGCCTGCAAGGTTGCTTTGGAGCCTGCAGGATATTGACCAGCCATGCTGCCTTCTACCGCATTGTCCTTCACATTTTGCGCTTCCGCAATGAGAGTGGTCAGCGCCGACTTGTCAATGACAGTAATTTGAACCTCGTGCGAGGATCCGCTGCGTATGGACTCTTCGCCCGAGCTGTTCGAGTTGATCAGCTTGCTGACGGCAATGCTGGTCATTCCCTCTCCGGCTGTCTGTCTGGCTTTGAAGCTCAGCTTGATCAAATCACCGTTCGGATTCGTTTGTTTATCGCCAAGATGAACGGCTAATATCCGGAGTGATCCAGGCTTATCATCATAACCGGCTATGATAACCTTCTGCTCATCCAGCGAAACCGGCGGTGCAGTAACCTCCAGCTTATCTGAATCATAGGCAATGGTGATATCCTGTGCAACAACCTCATCCTGGACGTTATTTAAGCTGAACGTAATATCGAATGGTTGACCCGCCACGGCAGTGTCAACACCGCTCAGCTCACCGCCGCTGGACACTTCATTCACCACCGGGGTCCAGAAATCGAGTACCTTGACTTTGGAGAAATCCGTATCACCTGCAAAATAGTAGCTGGTGTAATCCGCCTGGTTATAGACGGTTTGCTGCCCGGCAACCTGCAGTCTGTATTGAGCGTCATGCATCAGCGTATGAAGCTTGTGATCGGTTACGCTTGTGCTCATATAGATCCTCAGAGCTGAGCTGTCTGCCGTTCTGACAAGCAGCTCCTCTCTCCAATCGCCGAAAATATCGGCAACGAGGTTTGGATTGCCTTTGGTCGAGTTATTCGTTCTCGTGCCTGCTGCTGTCAATACGGTGGAGACGGATGGATAACGCTGCTGGATGGTCGGTGTCGAGTTCCCTGAGCCGTCAATGAGCTGCGTTGTCATATCCGCATTCCATTTAATGCTCATGTTCGTTCCTGGCATCCCCCCGCTCACGGGTGCGCCAGTCGCGCTCAATAATGATACCGCCCACGTTTCCAAGCCTCTGACATCGGGATTAACGTCGCCGATCATGCCGCGTCCCGTGTCTCTGCCCGTATAAGCGCCATAAATAACTTCACCGGTCCGGGCATCGCGCATGGTATAACCGTAAGGCACGCTCGTTGCCCCCTCATGCACCATGAAAATCTCGAGTCCCGCACGATCCGGATCGATATCCGCGACATGCAGCATATCGCCATGTCCCATTCTGCGAATCTCGCCCGGCGCCTCGCTTGCTGGAGGCATAGCGCCTGATGAATTGTACATGACCGTACCGTCGTCATCAATGGTCGACGCGGCGTAGATGATTTCCTGCTTGCCATCGAAATCTACATCCGCAACGCTCATGGAGTGACCGCCCTGCGTCGTCAAGCCTTCATAGCCGGGATTCGTGCCCGGTCTGCCATGCGGAGAATCGAAGAATGGATTCGTCATCGGCACCCAGCCGCTGTCAACGTTCCAATACTCCTCCAGATGCTGGCCATTCCAGCTGTAGGCAACCATGGTCACTCTGGTGTATACGCCTCTGACCATAATGGAATAAGGTTTTTTGCCATCCAGGAACGCAATACCGCTCATGAAACGGTCCACACGATTGCCTGGTTCAACTCTGCCAAGCGCATAGTCTCCCCACATGAGACCATCGTCCGTGCGTCCCATCTTGAACCGGATGGTCTCCATTTCATCGCCGGTTGCGCCATTGAAAACGGACAAATATTCCGGTCCTGTCAGGATGAAGCCATCGAATGTCCGCAATTGATTGTTCGCACTCCGTTTAGGGGCAAGAACATCGATATAATAATCCGCAAGGGTCCGCGCATCTTCAACTGACAACGGATAGTGATGGATTGGCATAGGTGGCAACGCCTGACTGCCGGTGAAGAGCGCCTCCAACGGGCGGAATGCCTCTTCAATGGTTGCCGGCCAGTGGCCTGCGACAACCTCCGGATGGTTCTGGTAATCCTGGAACATCTGGACAAGATGGTCGTAGTAGTCACCTGCGCTGTATCGGTAGTCGTCCGAATTGCTGTAACCGGCAGCGATATCTTCCGGCAGCATGGTAATGTATTTCTCCGAAGCGACATTGCCCGCATCGTCATATTTGATGACTTTTGTGCCGGGAGCTGTCTTAAACATAACTTCCGCTTTGCCGTCGCCATCAAAGTCATAGACGTTGAATTGGGTGTAATGGGCACCTGCCCGAATATTGACGCCAAGGTCAATTCTGTAGAGCAGCTTGCCTTCCAGCGTATAACAATCGATGTATGTCTTTCCCGTATAACCTTTTTGGGAGACGTCCTTCGAATTCGAGGGGTCCCATTTGACGAAAAGCTCGTATTGGCCGTCGCCGTCAACGTCGCCGACGCTTGTATCATTTGCCGAATACGTATAGTTTTCGCCTTTCGGCGTCGTGCCGGGTGCCGGAACTTTAAGCGGAACATCCAGATAATTGCTTGCCCACGGCTTCACGATACCGCTTGCATCCGTCTCTTCGCCGTCAACGACGGCAACGACAGAATACTCGCTTGCCTCCGTTCCGGCAGCATCCAGATAGTTCGTGCTGTCTGTGACAGTGGCGATCTTCTCACCGCTCCGGTAGACGTTGAAGTTCGTCCCTGTCAGGCCCTTGTCCGAATATCCCGTTACCTCGTGGCCCAGCAGCCTCCAGCTCAAAAACACGCCATTGGATACTTTGGCAGCTGTGAGTCCTCGATCCAGATACTCCAGCTGATACCCGTTTTTGACTGATGATTGGCTGACTTGTGTACTGGCTGCCGCAATGCCGGAGATGCTGGACAAAATCAATGATGCCCCCAAAGCTGCCGTCAGCGTTTTCTTGATGAAGGAAAATTTCCTTGAAACCATAGCGATCACCTGCCCATCTTTTTAATTGAATACCTGCAATAAAGCGGTTGCAAAATACTCCCTTCAATTTCGAAGCATAGATGAGAAGACGATTATAACAGGTTACAAACTTCAGGAAACCGCTTTCACCCCTTGTCAAAAAATTTAACCGCCACAATCGAGGAGATTTGTTTCCATTATAGATTTTCAACGGGAGCCTCAAAATAGAAAAAACAGTGATAAACTTAAAAAAAACAGTGATAGTTCGGCGATGGCGAATCCTTCGTGCGCCTTGAGCTTTATTTCCAGCGGACATCAATGATGTTATGATGACGATAGACAAAATGAATGCGCGATTTCAATACCATTACATGGGATATTGAGGTGACAAATTGTTTCGTTCTCTGATGGATACTCTATCTCCCTTACGCAGCCGAAATTTCCGGATCTATTTGGGCGGTCAGGGCGTATCGATGCTCGGAAACTGGATGCAGGGCACTGCCCAGGCCTGGGTGGTGTGGCGGTTGACCGGCTCAACGGCCGCACTTGGAATCGTTGCCATGCTGAATACGCTTCCCGTCCTTCTGCTCGGCCCTTTCTCCGGTGTATGGGCAGACCGGCTCGACCGCCGAAAACTGCTGATTTACACCAATATTCTGGCCATGACCCTTGCTGTTATCATGGGCGGGCTGGTATATACGGGTGAGGTGCGTATCTGGCATGTCTATATTCTCGCGGGTATTCTCGGATGCGTGAACGCCCTGGATATCCCTTCCCAGCAAGCCTTCATCGGCGATCTGTCCGGTGTTGAGCATGTCCGCAAGGGATTTACCCTCAACGCGATCATGGAACAGGTCATGCGGATGATCGGGCCATCGGTGGCAGGCTTGATGATAGGCGGTTTCGGAGAAGCCCCGGCCTTCTGGCTGAATGGACTTAGCTATGTGGCGGTGATTGCGAGCTTGTTCTCGGTAAAAGCCACTCAAGAGCGGCAGATCAGCGCAAGCAATCCGCTGATGGATTTTCGGGAAGGTCTCAGCTTCGTCCGAAGGAAGCCGCGGATTCAGGATTTAATTCTGTTCACGGCGATGACAACCCTGTTTGGCTTCGTCAATACGCAGCTTTTTCCGGAAATCGCTGATCATTTGCTGCGCGGCGGACCGGAAACGCTGGGTACGATGATGGGGGCTTTCGGAGCAGGCTCATTCTTCAGCGCACTGCTGCTGACGCCAATCCTGCAGCGGGTGCGGCGGACCGGACTGGCGCTTGCAGCCATCATTGCCTGGTCCGGCTTTTGGTTCGGCGCGTTTTCGCTTTCCAGCTGGCTGCCTTTCTCCTTGCTGGCCATCTTCTGCGCGGCTTTCGCCCAGCCTGTCGTATTGACTACGGTCAAGGGGCTGATTCAGGTATTGGCCCCTTCAAACATGCGGGCCCGGGTATTGAGCCTTCAGGTCATGATCGCCGTAGGCACACAGCCCATATCCTCATTAACGGTTGGATTTGTCGCTCAACTCGTTGGCTCTTCGTATGTCATCAGGACCAACGGGATGCTTATGATCGTTGCAGCCGCTTTGCTGCTGGCATTCCGCCCGGCGCTGCGGATCTGGGACCCGCTGGATGAAAGCGCAGAGCCCTCAACCGTGCCGATCGAGCCCAAGCAGCCGTTAGATCCTTCAAAGCCCGGCGATCATGTGATGACGAAGCCGGGAACAAAGACGTTGTGATTGATTCTTGCCCGAACTGTAACAATTTCAGTTAGATGACGGGCTGCCAGCCAATTGCTAAAAGCCATGTTTCTACCAATGAGTAGAGAAACATGGCTTTTTGATTCATTCGAACTATGCAAGTCTGCCGCGATGTAACCACCTGCGTGTTTATTTGAGTGAAATCATGCGGCTTCTACAACAATACTGTCAAAATACGTGTCACCCATGTATACCTCAAGCCGCCACTTTCCCTTTTTGGTTCCATCCTGGTTAAGAATGAACTTGGCGCCGCCCTGCGCGTCTGCTCCAACCTTATTTTCTGTCCTTGTGACCTCCCAGTCGGAGTACAATGTCTCTATCGCCCCCGTCTTCTGGTGCACACCCATCAACTTGAACGTATCTGCTATTTCTTCCGGCTTTCCCCAAAAATAAATAATGAAGTGTCCGCCTTTTGATATAACGCTATTGCCTTGAGGATCAAATCCCAACCGGTTTTCTTTTCCGTACATGGTCATTCCACCGGCTTCAAAGGTTCCGCTTGGTTCCCATTTCCGATCATCGTTTGAAGCAGAACATGCGGTAATCAAAATAATTAAGCCAACGAGGAAAGTCATTCGGATAAACATAGCGATCCTTCTCCTTTCCCCTTCATACTCCCTGCTCTTGCCGCGAACTAATTCCGTTCAAGCTCACCGCTCTGTCCAAGCCTATAATAATGAATGGCGGGATTATCGTCGAACACCCCATTCTTTTCATATAAAGCTAATTGCGCATCGCCTGTGTCTGTAGGGGTAATATCCCAATTGGCCAGGAGCAAGTCATATTCTTTGGCGAGATTGCTGTCGACAAATCGATCATCCCGGTACTGCAGAATATGAGGCCATCTTTCGGTATGCTCCATCTGGGGATAGTCAATGGAATAACCGATTTCAATCCTGCTGTCACCATCCAGATCACCAGTCCGGACCTTTAAATTATCTTTGGTCAAATCGATGGGAGGAATATCCAAAGCGATCCGGTGAAACGGCTCGTGAGCATTCGTTCGATATTCGAAATAGACAGGAGCTGTGAAATAATCCGGATTGTTCTCATCATAATTCGTGACCATCCTTGCTTCATCCTGCACTCCATCCAGGTTCAGATCGGGTTCAAATTCGCGGAGCACGGTAAAATGCTCAAACTGAACCTCACCGGTTTCGGGCGGTACATCATATTTAATATCCGGGGTGATCGTCAGGGTCATGCTCCGATTATCCCATTTCAGGCTGTGCCCATAATATTGGGCCACCTCTTTGACAGGAATATAGATTTTCCCGTTCATTGAAATGATTGCAGAAGCTAGCATGACCTTTTCTCCATGATCTGTAAAATAATTCTTTCCCAACTGGAATTTCAGATGCTCCTCTCCATCCCCGATATCACTGTCATAAGATACTGTCTTCAAATCCGGGTTCCACGAAACTCCCCTGGAACTGACGAGAAAAGGCAAACAGTTCTGCAAACCCAATGAATCCGCATACATATGACCGTCTATAAGCTTGCCCCCAATCGTCTTATCCCCTCTAATTAAAGTATGTATGATTCCATCCTCTGCTGCGGCTTGGCCGGCATGTACGGGAAAACTAAGCGTCAGACACCAAAATGACAAGAACACTATCGATAAAGTTAATCTTTTCATTGGAACAACCACGCTCCCGGGAATCAGAAATTTCGGCGGTCTCTCTGCCGATCGAATTGAATAGAGCAGCTGCCGAAGCACCATGCTCCCCTTCTTTTTGCTATACACTGAACCACAACGGAAGCCTGCTTGTTATTCTGATCATGGTACATGCACTTCATCATACCGGGCTGGCACGATACCATTGAGCTGACAGAATGAAAGAACCCGCGGATCGGTGAATATTCGCCTCTCCCATTCCCTCTCATGCGCTACAGTCAATCCATCGTATCCAAAATGTCCGAGTGTCCGCATCTCCTCATTGTCATACGCCGGATGACCGACCAACACATAGGTCCCCGGCTCCGCCGCCGCGAGCTTGGCAATCAGCTGATCAACGGGATCGCCAGGCACGGAATCGACCTTGGGCAGCCTGCGGTGCAGCTCCAAATCGTTAATCAGCCCTTCCGCACCGCACCACATCGCGAAGGCTTCCCGGAAACCGTCATTCACCCAATCAAAACCCATATGCAGATCCGCATACCGGACATCGAATCCCGCCCGCCTCACTTTATCGAGCTGAGCCTGAAGCTCGGCCATCATTTCCTCAACCCGCGGCCCGTGATCGCAGAGCTCCCTTGTCGTCTGGAAGAAGGTGCCGTCTGCAGCAACAAGGGTCGGCACCTCTTCGGGTGACAGTACCGGACCCCACCGGACCCGGTCCCATTCCGCATTCAGCACGGCATGCAGGCCGAAGCATAATTCCCGTTCGCCAGCCAAAAGCTCCGCCGCATCCTCAAGCGCGGGGCAGACCGCCATCACTGATGTATTTTTCAGAATACCTTCTTTATATGCTTCCCATATACCGCGATTTGAAGATTTGCTGCTTCCGCAATCGTCGCCTCTTGTAATCAGCCGTATCCGTTCATTCCCCATGAAATCACACCTGCCTCACTGGAATTTTTCAGAACCTTCTTTACACTTTTAGACGCCAACAGGAATGAAAAAGTTTCCCATATTATGTTTTTAACTCCTATTATATTTTCAACTTCGGGCCGCGCTGCTCATTTGTTTATTTCCTGCTTTTGACGACTTTGGCCGGAACCCCTACCGCAATACTGTAGGGAGGAATATCTCTTGTGACGACCGATCCTCCGCCAATGACGGAGCCTCTGCCAATGGTTACTCCTGCGGTTATGCTGACCCGCCCCGCGATCCATACATCATTTTCAATCGTAATGGGCAGCAGCTCATGTCCTTGCTCCCGTATTGGACGGCCTGGATCGTCGAAGCGATGGTTGCCGGCAATGATGATGGCATGTGAAGCAATGCGGACGTCATCGCCGATGATTACCCTCCCCTGCCGCTCGTCCGGCAGGCCATATCCGACAATGTTGGAATACGCCTGAATGGAACTGCGTTTGCCGACGGTTACGTTTCCTTGAAGCAGCACGCCAAGGGCGATGGTGGACTCTTCACCGATTTCGAGCCTGCCTTCACGCGGATTTATTTTGGCTTCGGGGCTAATCAGGCAGGTACGGTGGATGACCGCATTGCGATGCCGGTTTGCGAGCCAGTATCCCACCTTGCAGCTGATTCTGCGTCCCAGCGTTTGTTTATCGGGCATGCTGTACGCCCCGTCCAGGAATGTCCATAAGCTCATAGCCGCCACCCTCCTGTTTTGAAAGATGACTCCATTATAAGACCGGGAAACCCATTCCACCATTCATACCGCAATCATTATTTGTACGAAATGCCTGACTCAACTTCAATTTGGAAGGATTGCGATACATAATTGAATGAAAAAAATGGAAGCCTAGCTATATCATCGCTTATTCAGAGAGGAGAAGATCAAATGCGTCCAATCACCGCGGTTCAGGTAGCAGCAATTGTGACTAGTTCCACGATTGGAGTCGGCGTTCTCGCAGTTCCCCTTCTGGCTGTTCGCGCAGCAGATACGGGAGCTCCGCTTGTCACATTGCTCGGAACACTGGTCGCATTATTCGGGCTGCTCCTTGTTACGGTACTCGGCATACGTTTTCCCGACCAATCGATCATCCAGTACAGCGAAGATATTATTGGAAGAGGTGTTGCATTTGTGGCCAGTTTGGGCATTGTCTCCTTCTTTAGCATATTAATGGCACTCATCTCCCGCGAATTCGGGGAAGTGGTCATCACCTCCATATTAAAAAGGACTCCATTGGAAGTGACCGTCCTTGCGATGCTGCTGCTTGCGGCCGTATTCGCCAGAACGGATATCGTGACGTTCGCCAGCATCCATCTTTTTTACCTGCCTTTTATTATGGTGCCAGGCTGGATCATTGTATTGTTGTCTCTGAAAAACTCCCGCGTCCTGAACCTGCTGCCTGTATGGGGAAATGAGCATCATGAGCTGTTCTTCGGAATATTAACGATTGCTGCCTTGTTTCAAGGCTCCTTCATCATCACGATGGTCATCCCGTTCATGAAAAAACCAAAGAAAGCCTATTTATCAATGATTTGGGGCTGGTTTATGCCGAGCTTTTTCTTTGTACTCACTGTCATTTCCGCTGTGGCCGTATTTGGACCTGAGGAAATCAAATTATTGATGTGGCCGACATTGGAATTGGCGAAAACAACCGCACTCCCAGCTAACATTTTGGAACGGCTGGATGCAGCGATTCTGGCGGTATGGGTGACCAATGTGTTCACGACACTGCTGTCGATTTTTTACCTTACGATTAAATCTATAACCCAAATGCTTCATTTGCAGGATCATAAAATGTTCGCTTTTTTCTTGCTGCCTTTTATCTTTCTGATTGCCATGCTGCCGCAAAGCGTGCTTCAAATGTATGAGTTCGTCGAATTCTTCGGGAAGATAGGGTTGTTTATTACGATCTGCTACCCTATCTTGCTGCTGCTCATTGCGGTAATTCGCAAAAAACGCGGAAAACCGGTTGCCGTCAATGAAAACGGCAGCAGCTAGGACAGACGAAAGCTTCGGGTTTCTTGCTCTGGACCAAAAAAAGTCTAAACCTTGGAAAACACAGGTTTAGACTGATTAAGGTTTCTGAACTCTTGCGGAGCTTCAGCTTATTTCTTATTGAATGCCTTTTTCGTCGAAATAAGCGGTTGCCTGCTCTTTCACATATTCCAGAATTTTATCCACGCCCGCCGCTTTCAACTTGCTGCGGTATGTCTCAAGCGCCTTCACCGGGTCGGCCACAAGACCCATCATGAGCGGCTGGCCGTATTGCTTGATCACCTGGTTCACAGCAGCCTGCTGTGCCTTAACCGGTTCATAGTCCATCGTGATCGGCTCGAAGATGTTAGGCTTACTTTCCGCCTCGAACTCCTCATTCAGCGCCTGCATGCCGTCCCAGCCGCCTTTTTGTGCCAGCATGTTGTCTTTGTTGCGCCAGCCCCAGCTTGTAATGTCATAATTCTTCCAGTCCTTGGTCACCTCTACTCCCACAGGAGGCGAGACGAATGTTTTGCCGTCGGCCTCGATTGAATAATGCGTGCCCTCGATGCCGTATGTCATCAGACGGAAATAAGTGGGATCGTTCCGCAGCTTGTCGAGCACCATAAGCGAACGCTCTGCGTTCTGGGCGCTCTTCGGAATCGCCATGGCGTTGGCCATCGGGAGCGTTGGAATCGAATAATTGTGGAATCTGGTGAACGGGAAGTAGCCAAGCTTGTAGTCCGGATTTGTTTTGGATACGTCCGTAATAAATCCGCCGGCTCCCGGAGCATTCCGCCAATAGACGGCGCCCGTGCCTGCCTTGATCAAGTCTCCTGCTTCCGTCTGGGAAGACAGCGTGTTGGAAGCCCAGAAGCCTTTATCCGCCCAGGTTTTCATGCGTTTGACATATTCCTCGAACTGCGTCGTGAATGGATAGGCAACGATATCCCGCGGATTGTCATAGGAAGAGGAAGCAATAACGCTGCTCTCGCCGCCGTAAATCTTGAAGTCATAGTAGTCCTGGAACAGGGTATACACTTCATTCCAGGCTTTGCCGCCGATCGGCGTGACGCCTTTCTTGTTCGCCTTCACGCCGTCCAGATAGGCTTCAATCGAATCCAGATCCGTAATCTCCGGCAGGTTCAGCTCTTCCCGCCAGTCTTCACGGTAGACGAGACCGTTCGGCGTATACTCCGGATTCGTGTTCGGCACGGCGTAGATTTTGCCCCCTACGGTTGCCGTGTCCCAATCCTCCTTGGGCACTTGCTCCCAGGTTTGCGGCATATAGGTTGGCAGCAGGTCGGTCAGATCCATAAATGCGCCTTGTTTGGAATATTTGTAGAAATCCGCCCAGCTTGAAGCAAACAGCATATCCACCTTCTCGCCTGAGGCGAGCAGCAGATTATATTTGCTCTGCCATTCGTTCCAGGAGGTAAAGTTCAATTTGACCGTCGTATTCAGATCCTTCTCCAGCATTTTGTTCCATTCATCCAGAACCTTCGGCGTGTCCGCATGAGCGTCTCCAAGCAGATACCATATGAGTTCGACCTTCTTCGATGTATCCGGCTTGGCCGGGTCCTGGTTTTGGGCGTTGGTCGTGGAAGCATTGCCGCCAGGCGGCTCGCTTGCGGCGGCGTTCGAACCGCCATTGTTTGAGCCGCCGTTGCTGCACGCGGCGAGAAGAGCTGCTGTCAATGTCAGCGAAATGGCAGCCGTCGCCCATTTCATGCGTTTGAAGAACATGTAATATCCCCCTTTTGATTGGCTTGAATGTATGTTAGCCGGCAATCCGGTTCTAACCTTTGACCGCGCCGATCGTCAGACCTTTGACGAAGTAGCGCTGCAGGAACGGATAAAGCAGAATGATGGGTCCTGTGACGACAACCGCAGCTGCCATCTTGAGCGTCTCAGTCGGCGGCTTGAAATTCGGAGACAGATTCCCCGCGATGCTGGTCTTGAGAACCGAGGCACTAGCCAGGATCTTGTAGAGCAGGAACTGCAGCGGGAATTTGCTCTCCGTGGTGATGAACAGATTAGCGGTGAACCAATCGTTCCAGTATGCCAGCGCCATGAACAGCCCGATCGTTGCCAGACCCGGTGTGGAGAGCGGCAGGATCAGCTTCAGGTAAATCTTGAAGTCGCCGGCGCCGTCGATCTTGGCTGATTCGACAATCGAATCTGGAATCGATTTCATGAAATTTTTCATTAAAATGATATTCCACGCACTGAGCAGGCTCGGGATGACGAGCGCCATATAGTTGTCCTTCAGGCTCAAATAGTTGACGATCAGGATATACCACGGAATCAGCCCGCCGCTGAACAAGGTCGTGAAGTAGATAAAGAACGACAGGCCGTTGCGGTACTTGAACTCCTTGCGGGATAGAACATAGCCGGCCATGGAGGTCATGAACAGGCCCAGCGCCGTTCCGATCAGCGTAATCAGAATCGTTACTTCGTACGCCTTGTAGATCTGGATCGGGTTCGTGAACATGGCCCGGTAGGCGTCTAGCGAGAATTGGTCCGGAATGAACTTGAAGCCCTCCGATATAATCTCCGTCTCCGAGCTGAGCGATCCTGTAATAATGACCAGGAAGGGCAGCAGGCACATCACCGACAGGAGCGTCAGAAACGAATAGCCGGCCACGTTGAATACCAGTGTAGATCTTTCCATTTTCATCGGATGTAGGCTCCTCCTAGAATAAAGCGTAATCTTCGCGCGTCCTGCGAATGACGTAGTTCACGCCAAGGACGAGCAAGAGTCCGAACAAGGATTGGTACAACCCTGCCGCGGTCCCCATGCCGATATCGAAATTGACGGCGAGAGAGCGGTACACATACGTATCGATGATGTCCGTCGATTCGAAGAGCATGCCGTTCTGGCCGACGATCTGGTAGAACAGATCGAACTGGCCTTTCAGGATGCCGCCAAGACTGAGCAGAATCAGCAGAATGAATGTCGGCACCAGCATCGGGATCGTAATTCTCCGGATCCGCTGGAAAATGTTCGCACCATCGATCTTAGCAGCCTCGTAATATTCGTCGCTGATGCTCATAATCGCGGCCAGGTAGATGACCGTGCCGTATCCGAGGCCTTTCCACACATGAAAAAACACGATAATGTATTTCCACGGCGCGGTATGCATGTAGAAGTCGTATCTTGGAAAGCCCATCTGCGCAAGCAGCGTCGGGATAACTCCGGTCTGCGAGCTGAACAGGTTCAGAACGAAAGCGCCTATAAGAACGAAAGAAATGAAAAACGGAAGAAACATGACGGACTGCGCAGATTTCTTGAACCATTTGCCGGGCAGCTCCGCCAGGAAGATTGCGCAAAACAGCTGAAGCGTATTGCCAAGCAGAATGAAGACAATATTGTACAAGATTGTGTTTCTTGTAAGCGTGGCCAATTGTCCGGAGCTGAACAAGAACTGAAAGTTGTCGAAGCCGACGAACTGGCTTCCGAACAAGCCGCCGTCAAAACTGTAATTGGTAAAAGCGTAATAGACGCCTACCATGGGGACGTAGCTGAACAGGGCAAAGAACAACAGCGCGGGCGCGATCATGAGGAACATGACCCGATTCTTCCCTAGTTCTCTGAAAAATCCGACCATCGTGCACCTCCGTACCGGAATGAATGAGTAATGGACAAAGCGGACTGACTAACTGTAAAAATGCATCACTCCCACATCAATTTATGAAATCGATTTCCTAAATGAAATGACGTCGTTCCGTTTTAGGTTTCCTTAACCTATCTGAGCACAAAACGCTGATATGGGGCCGATCTCCCGCCTCGCATTCATAAAATACGCTTTCAACAAAAACTTTCGTTACAAGCGGATTGATTTGTCCGGTCTCAGTATTGAAATCGATTTCATTTTGAATTATAGTGTTGATATCGAGCTTCTGTCAAACAAATTTTTAGAGCAAAGTTGAGGATGACTATGGATATCAAGATCATCGATGTTGCGAACAAGGCCGGCGTCTCCCCTGCAACGGTATCCCGTGTATTGAACGGCAATTCCTACGTCAAGGCGAAGACCAAAGACAAAGTAAATAAAGTGATCGCCGACCTCGGCTATCACCGGAACGCCGTGGCCAAAAATTTGCGGTCACAGAAAACGATGACAATCGGGGTCATCGTCCCGGATATTAACGCTTCTTATTTTGCTGAGATCATCAAGGGCATCGAGAATATGGCCTATTCCCGCAGCTATAAGGTCATTATCTGCGATGTGGAGAATCAGCCTGACAAGGAACTGGATTATCTTGGTCTGCTTATGAGCCGCACCGTGGATGGCATGATCCTGGCTACTCCCGCCACTGCGGATGAGGAGATCGTCCGCTTCTCGGACAAGGGGTATGCAATCGCCGTGATTGGCAGACATATCGAGCATCCGAAGGTGCCCTGCATCTACACGGACAACGTAAAGTTCTCGAAGGAGGTCGTCGATCACCTGGTTGGCCTCGGTCACCGCAATATCGTGTTCCTGAGCGGGTACGCCGAAGCGGTGGACAGCTTCGAAAGGCTTGAAGGGTACTTGAAGGGGTTGAAGGAATATCAGATCCCGTTCCGTCCGGAGCTCGTCGAGAATGGCAACTTCAATGAGAACGGCGGATATGAAGCCATGATGAGGCTTTTTGCCAAAAATATCCCTTTCACTGCCGTATATGCGGCAAATGACGAGATGGCGCTCGGCGTATACAAGGCCTGCCGGGAAACCGGCATCCGCATCCCGGAGCAGCTGGCCGTTGTGGGTGTCGACAACAACCGGATCAGCAAGTATTTGACGCCGACGTTGACTACGGTCAACCAGCCCAAATACGCGATGGGCGCGATCATTGCCGAGAAGCTGATCGATCAGATGAACGCCGACGAGTTCGCGGCCAAATGCGTGTTCAAGGTCGATTCCGAATTGATCCTGCGGGGATCGACCGAGCATCGCTTGAAATAAAAAAAGGGGCGGCCCGCCGCCCTTTTTTGCTTGATCGTCCCAAATTCGAAAAACGGGCTAGTACTTGTTTAGGAACCTTTTATCCAAAAATAATAGATAGCTGCGATTGCAAACGATACTAGCGAAATCAGAAAAAACCATGTAGATAATTTCGCTTTTACTCTCCGTTCTTTGGGATCCGGATTCTGGGAATAATAGTTTCCTCTCTGCCTGTTTCCATCCGTCCATGCTCCAACTAAAATACCCGCCAGGATTAATGAAATAATACCTATGTATATGAATATCGACAAATACCCCATCTCCTTAGTCGTCGACAGCCGGTTTTTCGTTATTTATCGGATATTTTAAATTTTTGGATCATATAGAAGAATTGCTTTGCAATCATACTGGAAGCAAAAGACAACAATGTGTAAATCATCAACCAAATGAGGAATGTTGTATTATATACGGTAAAAGTCAACACAACAGAAACCCCAAACGTCAGTGTTGGAGCAATGAAAACATTCTTCAGAATGATGTACCCAACAAAGCCAAGCAGAATGAAAATAATGGGGAAAACGATCATGATCAAAGAAAACTCATTTATCATTTACTCACCTCCTGATTCCCCTCTGGTTACTCAATATATGTTCAGACATAACCATGTAACAACCCCTGCCGCCATGATCGCGGCCGCAGCAACAAATCCAGCATAACCCAGTCTGGTACGCACCGCAGCGGTCTGTTTATCATAAAATTCCGGCTTTCTCATCGTCCCCAACCATAAGTCACCGATCAAATTCACGACCACAAGGACAAAGCTTTTCGTTATTTTCACTTCAATCCCTCCCTTTGTGAATACTTCTAATCGTAACATATTATACCTGTTTTGTTGATTTATACATTTATAAGCAGTTAGAGTCCAATGGTTATTCCAGATTGAAGTAAGTCGTAGGCCGAATTCCCGTCTCCACTTGGTACCTGATGGATGCTGTCCATCAATAAAATCCGGTTCAGCCGCCATTTGGCGGCCGCCTTAGGATAGCGAATTGTCACCATTGATATCGTAAAATAAAGCCGAACTAAAAACTACGCAAAAAAATAGAAGGGGACATCTGCCCCCTCTTCATTTGTAAATAAAACGCGCTATAAAAATGAACAAAGAGCGGAGCAGGAAGAATGATTCTGTAGAAGGGTTTGTGTTCGCCTTTATTCCCGGATTTTGACCATTAACCTTATATTCAGGAAATCGGGAACAACAGCGATTGGTAGAGCATTCCTCCTGCACAGCGGCTTCTGTTCACATCCTTAGCTCGTTTTAATCGATTGCACCGGACGAAATTGCGCCATCAGCATCTCCGCCCACTGCTCGTTCGCGTGTATCGTACGTCCTGCATTATGGGGAGTGTGTACGACGTTGTGCCTGCCGAGCAAAGGATCGTCCAGCGGCAGCGGTTCAATATCGAATACGTCGGCGGCAAGACTGATCTCCTCGGCCAATACCCTTTCCCTGACCGCTGCCATGTCGCAAATTAATGCTCTAGTCGCCATAACTACCAGACACCCCTTGGGAAGTGCATGAATATGATCGGCGGTGATAATTCCCTGTGTCTTGGCGGTCAAAGGGACCATCGGCACGAAGATATCCGCATCCTTGACGAGCTCATCCAGATGCCACACTTTGCGGGCGCCCGCACGGTGGAACGACGGTTCGGACGCGAATGGATCCCATGCCGCTGCTTCCGCCCCAAGCATGCTCACAAAACTGGCATAACGGCTGGCGATATTGCCTGCTCCTACAATCCGTACCTTCTTCCCAAACACGGTACCGTTTGTGAAGTTCGGATCGTCGCCGAATTGGTGGCCTCTCGCTTCCGGCACCCCCATATTTCCCGGAGGATTATAATCCCACGGCTCCTGGCTGGAAATGATGGCATGATGGGACTGCGGAATGCGCCGAAGGCCGCAAAGCGTCAGAGCAAGGCCGAATTCCGACACGGATTGGCCCCAGAAGCCCTCCGAGGGATGCTTATAGATTCTAACCCCGGCCTGCTCCCAAGCATCTCGAATATCCGGCTCCAGCTCTTCATTGTATCCATCGGTACAGATTGCCGCTTCCCTAAGCGATGTGAATGCCCCCAGGCAATCTCCTGTAATGTCTACACCAAGCACTGCCAGTCGGGTGATCTCGGCTGGGCTCGGGACAACCTCTCCGAGCTTTTCCTCACTTCCAGTCAGGAGCCGAATGAGCTGCGTGTCCCCTTGACCGCTCCACATCCTGTGCAAATGATTTGCAGCAAACGGCCATACGGTATCAAAATTCGGATGCACGACAACAGCGCTTTTCATCGTCAATTGTTCCTCCCATTACGAAATTCATTCCAATTCGCTTCTATTTGCGCTGCGTCGATTTCACCCGTATAGACGAAGACCCGATGTCTGAACAATTGCGAACTGCCCGCTTCGAGCTGCCAGTCTCCGGCTATGCACAGGCTTGGGGCAGCCCCGAATTGGCCATCCACGCGCCATGGAACCGGATAGCCAGGATTAGCAGGATGGTCCATTATCGCTATGCCGGCTGCCGATTCACGGCCTTCTATCGGCATGGAGATAGCCATCCAGCGGGCCGGCTTGCCGTCAGCCTCTTCCCTTGCGAGCCCCTCGCTGCTTATGCTGCTCCCGCCGAATGCCTCGCGGTATGGCATTCTGATAAATAATCCGCCGTAGTCGTATCGTCCGAACGTTAAGGCAGTTTGAGCCTTGAGCGTCCATTCCAGGTCCAGCTCATAGGCGTTCCCGCGGTCGCAGAAGGTCCACCGCTGCTCCTCGGCAAGGAGGGGAGTACCGTCAGGCGAACGCCAGTCGGTCTCCACGGCCCATTCCACTTTACTCCCGTTTATTGCAGGAGGCCGGAGAGGCTTCGGGTGGAAGGTTCCATCCATCGGATCATTCCGCAAGCCTTCCTCCCAGAAACCGACGCCATTAACCTCATTCAGCCCCGTATATAATCCATGCTGCCACGGATGATGGGCGGGAGCATTTTCGGTAAGCTCGCCAATCCCGTCGGGCGACAGGATCGGATGAATATAGGGGCGGCTGTTGGCTGCAGCGTTTTGCACCAGAACCGGCCGCGTTCCGCCCGCCCGGAAGATTTCAATGGAATGCGGGGTACTAACGGCATGAAGCTCAGCTTCGCAAGATTTCATGATGGGCATGCCTCCGTCCTTCAGTTTTTTTAGCGGAAATCAGGCAATTTGAGGGGGATTCCGCCCTGCATGGCGGATTCATGCGCAACAAGTCCCGTACACGTCCAGTTCGCAGATGCGAACACATCCGGAAACGGCGGACGGTCCTCTACGAGGCTCATAATAAACTCATGCGCCAAATGCGGATGGGATCCGCCATGGCCATTCCCCTGCTTGAACGAAAGATGCTGATTCTCGTCCGCATTGTAAACGCCCTCGGCCGTATATTTACGGATGCCCTCCGGAAGCAGGTGGGCATAATCCGGGATCTTCACGCGCTCGCCGTCCTCCCCGCGGAATACCAGCGGTTCTTCCCTTTCCAGCTGCTGCCACTCGAAGCTCATCTTGTCCGCATAAACATTAAAGCTCTCGATATACTCACGGGAAATTTCGAATAAGGACCGGGTCACTTCCATCGCCAGGCTGGAATCGCGGAGACGCACGAGAGCCGACTCGGCAGCAAAAGGCGAGCCGTACTTGGAAGCAAGGTTCCCGGCAATTTGCCCCGAACCGAAGCATACCACCGTCTCCGCTTCTTTCCCGGCCAAGGCAAGAAGCGGACTTACCGCATGGGTTGCGTAATGCATGGGCGGCAGCCCTTCCCAATAACCCGGCCATCCGGACATCTCCTGCTGATGAGCGCCCCGCAGAAACTGCAGCCTGCCCAGCTTCCCGCTGTCGCGCAGCTCCTTCACATACAGAAACTCGCGCGTATACACGGCTGTTTCCATCATCATGTAGTGCTTGCCGGAGGCTTTCTGCGCCTCGACAATCCGTCTGCAATCCTCCACTGAGGTGGCCATCGGCACAGTGCAGGCCACATGCTTGCCTGCAAGCAGAGCCGCGGCAGATTGCCGGGCATGAAAGGGAATCGGGGTATTGATATGGACGGCGTCCACATCCGGATCCTCAAGCAGTTCCTCAAAGCTGCTGTATCTTACATGGATCCCAAAATGATCGCCGATCCGATGCAGGCTATCCTCCGACCGCTGGCAGATCGCATACATCTCTGCGTGCGGGTGATTTTGATAAATAGGAATAAACTCGGCTCCAAATCCCAATCCGACAATGGCTACGCGAATTTTTTGGGTCATCAATTATCCTCCTGCTTTGAATTTATAGTCCGGATATCCACTTTAACCAATGCTGACATGCCTCATCTCCAAATATATCCGCCACAATCAGATTTAATGAACAATTATGCATTCTCATCCTCTGGCGCGGCTGCGCCCCTGGTTTCCCGTCAGCGGCTTGACACGCGATAGCGCTTATAATGGGTGTGGCTGCCGGCCATATTGGACAATCCCACCTGCCCCGTCCAATAAGGAAGGCCGTTATCTCCCGCATCCTCCACTTCAAGTACATGCTGTCCGTTCACGCTTACCGTAAACCGGTTCCCCTTCGCTTCGACGGCAATCGTATAGTCCCGGCCATGCTCCCATTCGAAGTCGGCAGAAGCAAGCTCCATGCATCCGTTAGCATTCTTGTAAAAGCTCACTTTATTGCCGGGGGCAAGACCCGCGGCGTAAGAACGGATACCGCCCTGCACCCTGACGAGCACCCTGTGGTGGCTTCCGGATACGGGCCGAACGACCGCTTCAAACGCATAGTCCCGCCACTTCAGATCGCCGGTATAGCATTCTGCGGATTCGCCGCTGTAGCTGCCGGACAATTCGCCCTGCTCCAGTGTCCATAATCCGCGCAAATAAGTAAATTGGCTGACCTCCTGATGCAGTCCGTGCCAGCGCTCTATCCGCTCGAAGCCAAAATCTATGGCGTAATCAGGCACGCCCGAGAAATGGAAGTCATCCACATAGGCTACGAGATTCGCGGACCAGCCTTCGGCAGGGACGAACTCGATGCCCGCTTCGCCGATGCACACATTTTCCATCGAAGGCAGCTCATAGCGCAGAGTGGTCCATTCGCCTTTCACGGGCTCGATGCTGTCGGCATAGTGGCGCACATCGGCATTGACATCCTTGACGTACAGCCTTGCAATCACTCCGATGTTCACAAATTCAGGGATCATGACTTGGGCTTCGATGGTCTGGCCGGGGTAGAGCAGCGGCGAGAAGCTCGGGTCGTACCGGCTGTCGTTGAAATCATGAGGGCGGTAGTAGGTCTGGTGATAGACACGATAGCCATACCCGCCGCTCACCCGGTCGAACAGCACCTTCAGGGAGCGTCCGCCGCTTGCCGCCGCTTCCGGCGTGTTCGAGACGACGCCGGTAACATGCGCTCCGCTTGCATCTGCGTCCGTGCGGAACGCATGCGTCGACCCCGGATATTCGAAATGAAAACGCGGCGATTCGCCGGTGAGGACCGGACGCCATTTGGCCGGAATGTCCGCGTTCGCGATTTTATAACCGAAGCTTGCGATATAGGAAGCGCACCAGGGAATATCCAGTATGTTCAGCGTTCCGATGACGCTGGAGCAGCACAGGAAATCGTTGATCGGCTTCCGCCACGAATCATCAATGCCGTCAAGGCCATTCCGCACGCCCATGATGGTACCGACATTTGCGACATTGCAATCCGTATCCCAGCCGCACATGTTGCAGATATTGATCGAGCGGGAGAAGTCTCCTCCGCCGTACAGCAGCGACAGCACAATGACCGCCGCGTTCGGGATGATATGGCATTCGCCCGGATACAGATGGTAGCCGAACTTCTCCCGCACGAACAGGAAGGCCTCCCTCCAATCCTCCGGTTGACCCCCATGATATTCGATAACCGTTCGGGTCATTCGTGCGAAATCGCAATCCTCCGGGATCACGGACAGCCCCGCTTCCAGAATCTCTTGCATATCCTGGCGGTCGAATGCGGCTGCGATGCAGGCCGCGATAAACATGCCGCCATACTTCCCGTTGCCGTCATGCGACACGCTGGCGATTTTCTCCGCATACTCTGCCGCAAGTCTCGGGTTGCCCGGTGCGATCAATCCCCATACATCAATGAAGATCTGCCCGCCGATCTGCTCCGCCACCGCAGCCCCATTCTGCTCGATCGATCCCGAGCGCGGCGCCATGATCCCGTTCTTGAGGTTCTGATAGGCGGTATGCTCGGTCGATTTGCCATAGCCGCCCCACCAATAGAAGCCGTGGCCATCGGGCGCATAATTAAGCCAGGTCAGCCCCATCTGCTCGGCTGTAATCTCGCTTGTATGCGTGTAATCCTCCAGCGCGCGGAGAAAGAACATGGGTCCGTTCGTATCGTCATCCGCCGCGAAATTTTTAAACGTATGAAGATAGCCCGTGATTTCGCCGAACGTTCTTGCGATCCTTTCGTACGTCCACTGCTCGATATTGCCTCCATGACGGACGCCTATTACTTTCCCCAGCCATCCCGCATAGACGCGTTCCGGATAATCTGCAGGCAGGATCTGTTTATTCATGATGATTCCATTCTCCTCTCGGTTATGTTGCTTGTGTTTTTATCCCTTGATCCCCATGCTGGCAATTCCGCCGATCAGATTGCGCTGCGCAAAATAGTAGATGAGCAGCAGCGGCACGACGACGACAGTCGAAGCCGCCATGAGCAGATTCCACTCGGAGCCTCTGCTGGAAACGAAGTTGGCAAGGCCGACGGCCAAGGTGAATTTCTCCGGCGAATTCAAATAAATGAGCGGTCCCATGAAATCGTTGTACACATTCGTGAATGTAAATACGACAATGATGGTCATCGAGGGACGCAGGACCGGGACAAGCACCTTCCACAGAATTTGCAATTCATTCGCTCCGTCGATCTTGGCCGCCTCGTCGAGGTCCTTCGGGATCGTGAGCAGGTACTGCCGCATCAGGAAGACGAAGAACGGATTCGCGAAGTAAGCCGGGACCGTCAGCGGCAGGTACGTATCCACCCAATTCAGCTTACTGAACATGAGGAAGGTCGGGATCATCGTCACCTGCTCCGGTATGAGCATGGTAGCGAGCATGATCATGAACAGCACCTCGCGTCCGCGGAAGCGGAACCGGGAGAAGCCGTATGCGACCAGCGTGCAGGACACGACCTGGCCAATAATGACGAAGAGCTCAATCGTAAGCGTATTCGTGATGTAGGTAGCGAACGGAGCAAAGGAAAATGCGTTCACATAGTTCGCCCACTGCGGGTCTGCCGGAATCCACTGCGGCGGAAATTGAAACGTGGTCGCTTTGGTCTTCAGCGATGTCGATATCATCCAGAAGAAGGGAACCATGCAGGCGAACGACAGGATGATAAGGAAGCAGTAAGCGGCAATTTTGCCAAAAGGCTTCCTCGCCGATACATTCACATTCGTCATTTCACCACCGCCTTCCTTCCCTGGGTCTCATCCGCCTCATAATAGACCCACCTGTTTTGCGTCGCATATACAATCAGCGCAAGCACCAGCGACAGGAGGCCGCCAATCCATGCCATGGCCGAAGCATAGCCCATATCGAATGATTTGAAGGCCTTCTGGTACAGATAAAGCATATAGAACAAGCCTGCATTGTCAGGACCGCCTCCGCCCCGGCCGTTGATGATATACGCCTGCGTGAAGACCTGGAAGGAACCGATGATGCCCATGAGCAGGAGGAAAAAGAGCGTCGGCGTCAGCAGCGGGATCGTGATCCGCCAGAACCGCCGGTACATACCGGCGCCGTCAATTTTGGCGGCTTCGTACAGCTGCTCCGGAATGTTCTGGAGGCCGCCCAGAAACAGGATGGCGTTCCCTCCAACCCCCCACAGGCTCATGATGACATAGCTTGTGAGTATCCAGCTTGGATCCTTGAGCCACTGGGGTCCTTCGATGCCGACCCAGGACAGCATATAATTCAGCAGCCCGTAATCGGCATTGAAGATCCACAGCCACAGCATGGAGACGGCCACGCCGGTAAGCACCGAAGGCAGGTAGAACAACGTCCGGAAGAAATTGATGCCCTTTACTTTAAGATTCAGCATCAGCGACAGCAGCAGGCCGATCACAAGACCGAGCGGAATGGCCATCGCGCTGTAGGTGAGCGTAACCTTCATCGATTTGTAAAACAGCGGATCGCGGAACAGGCGGTTGAAGTTGTCCAGCCCTATCCAGGAAGGGCTGGCGTAGATATCCCAGTGCATGAAGCTCAGCGCCAGGGATGCGAGGATCGGGAAGGCGGCGAACGCCAGAAACCCCAGGATCCAGGGAGATATAAACAAGTAGCCGAGCCTTTCTTCCCGCCGGGCGCTTTTGGATAGCTTCACCATGATATGTCCACCTCCGATTCGTTACTTGACTGTTTGGGCTTCATCCAGCTTTTTCTGCATCTCTTCGGCTGCTTGCGGAAGCACGTCGCCCGGCGATTTCATCTCGACGCCCTTCAGCGGATTCACGATATCCGTATAGGTCTGGGTCATGTCTGAAGTAATATCATCGTAGGCGTTATTGCGGACATAGACCGGTTTCTTCGTCGGCTTCGCGCCCTGATCATAGAACACCTTCAGCGCCTCGTTGTCGAGCAGCTTCTGATCCTCCCAGATCTTCGGAATCGGCGGCCCCCATGTCAGCTCCTCCGCCACATCTTGGCCGATCTCCGTGCTCGACATGAACTTCATGAATTCCCATGTCGCTTCCTTATGCTTCGATTTGGCATTCATAAACCAGCTGACGATGTCGGCCCAGGCGTAATCCTCTCCGCCCGGCACTTTCGGAAACGATACGGCTCCCCATTTGAACGTGACATCCTTCAGCGAGTTATAGCCCCACAGCGTCCCCATTGTCATGCCCACCGTACCCGAGCCGAACGCGCCGTTGTCGCCGGTCATCGTCTCCGAGATGGACGACGGAAGCACGCTCCCATCCTTCATCAGCTGCTGGCCAAGCTCGTAGGCCTTCATCGTTTCCGGCGAGTCCAGCACGCCCTTCACCGTAAGCCCGTCTTCGCTGATCATATCGCCGCCGTAATTCCATACGAGCGGCGTACCCGTAAGCAGCGAGTCGCCTGTTGCGATATCGGTGCCGAACACTTTCTTCTCCCCGTTCGTCACAGACTTCGCGATGCTGCGGAAATCATCAACCGTCCAATCCTCCGTCGGATAAGGCACCTGCGCCGCATCGAACAGATCCTTGTTGTACAGGACAACAGAACTGGAATAGTCGCGGGGCAGTCCGTAATAATGGCCGTCCGCACCCTTCAGTCTAAGATCCGTTATCGGCTGAAAATATTGGTTCATATCCCACCCGCTCGCTTCGATGAATTCGTCGATTGGCTGAATGTAGCCCCGGTCGAATTCATTGCCGGGGTACCAGCCTACCCACATATCCGGACCCTTGCCTGCGGCGAACGCCGTGTTCAGCTTCTCAAAATAGCCTTCCTCCGGAATATTGGCCATCTTGATCCGGATATCCGGATGGCTCTCCTCGAATTTCTTGACCAGCTTCTCGTACAGCGGCTGCCAGTTCGCCAGGTCCGGCTGCCAGAATACGAGCTCCGTCTTCCCTCCCGAGCCGCTTCCATTGGAGTCCTTCGTACAGCCTGCCAGCAGGCCCAGCACCAGTAAACATACGATCAATAGATGAATGTTTGTTTTCCTCACCATGAACCTCAACCCCTTTTTAAAGAGTGTGCTGCTTACTTCTTTTACTTCACTTGCCACCTGCATATCTTTAATTAAAGCGCTTTCATTTTGCATTTATATCATACCACCGCTGCTAATCGGCCGTCTTGCTAATAAGCACACTTCCCTTGTCAAAAACGGCTGGATTTCGTATCCGCTGTATGTTTGACCTGCCGTTTTGGATCCCTAAAAAAAATAACCCTCCCTGCAGGAACGTTAGAAGGGTTCATCATTTATCGGATTCAGCTGAAAGCGCCATTGCCCTCTCTCTGGTCAGGGCAAGCACGGACGCCTCAGCCCGGTACTCCTGCGGGGTCATGCCGACTATCTGCCTGAAAGCCCGGTAGAACGGAGTCAGGCTCTGAAACCCGCAGTGCAGACAAATCGTCATCACCTGCATGTCCGAGGTGATCAACAGCCGCTTGGCTTCATTGATGCGCAGCTGGGTCAGGTATTCCTTGAAGCCCTCGCCAAGCATTTCCTTGAATAGGTGGCGCGTCCGCGACGGACTGAGCATAAGCACGCGCGCGACATCCTCCAGCTCTATGGGATCACGGAAGTTCTCCTTCATGAAGGATAGTGCGGGATTCAGTTTATGATACAGATTAACGACCCGGTTAATCTCGCTCTTGGGCGTGTCGCTGCCATAGTGCCTCAGCAGCAGCGTACAGATTTGGAGCAAGCCGCCGCGGAGCATATTTTTGTAGCCTGTCCTCCGCTCGCGGTACTCCCTCTCCATCGAGAGGAGCAAGCCGCCGATTTCTTTGGCCGCGGGTGAATGGGCCGGAATGTGGTTATGGAACTGGGTCGGGTTGTATACGAAAGGAAGGAGCAGCTCCTTCTCACCCTGTTCAATGAATTCGGGATCGAAATACATAAAGGAAAAATGGCTGGGGTCGTCCCCATCGGACTGGGCGATATGCCGCTCCATATTATTGACGACGAACACATCGCCGGGCATGACGCGGAATTTTTTCTCGCCGAAATAAAACCAGCCTTTACCCGTATGACAATAACCGATCTCAAGCGGCGTGTGCCAATGAAAAGTCTCGACCATCGTGCTTGGTGTCCACTCCTGGAACATAATGGGAAGGTCTTTTTCAAACTCGTATTTGAATTCCATGCCGATCCCCAACTTTTCGTCGAAATTGACTTCCTTGGTCTGTATGATGCCATCATAGTATGGCTGCCAAGCTCAAAGCAATACTGCACCGGAGTACACTGAAATTATAAAAAATCAGGCGGACACAGCCGCACCGCCGTTAATCGCTTCCGCTTGTTCGCAATTGCTCGTATTGAAACGTCACCACGCCGCGTAATCGTAATTCGCTCAGCAATAATGCCGATTGGCCGTACCCTGTGATCTTCATTAGTCATTCACCTTTCTGGAAAAAATTATTTGTGCAATAATTTGCACATTTTCAGTAAAAAAAATTTACTCCGCCAAATCCGCGATCGTATAGTTCCCAAGCACCTGCGTGACCTGAATGTTGATATCGGTCGAGATCCGCGTGAAGGATTCCCGGACTTTCGCGCCAAACAAGCCTACTCCGGTCGTGTCGGCCATCCGTCCCCATTGCGGGTCTTCATTATGAAGGAACTGGTATACTTCGAACAGGGTGATCTCCTCCGGCCGTTTGGCCAGGCGGTAGCCTCCGGACCGGCCCTGCTTCACATCAATCAGGCCCGCTTCCGCCAGCTGCGATAAAATCTTGCGGAGCGCCGTCGGCTCGCAGCTGATAAGGCCGGCGATCTCGGCGCTGGACCATTGGTCCCGACGCGACGCGAGCGCGATAAGAGCCTGCACCCCGAATCCGAAGCGGGTCAACTGAGCCATCGGGCGACTGCTCCTTTCTTTGATTTAATATGCAAATTGCAGCACACTTAATTTAGATGTTCAAGGACGGGCTGCTGCAAGCATCAAAGCCTCTTATCTTTCCAATATAGCGAGGGTTGTGTCGATAATCCCTTTCAATTTCTCTTTATCTTCCGTTGTCTTAACCAGAACGCGCATGCCGATCCACGCATTGTTCAAGTAAGAAGCCAGCGATTCGGCATTGTGATGATCAGCAATTTCGCCTGTATTCTGGCCGAGTGTGACCAGCTCGAGCAGCAGCTTCTCGCCACTGGCAAAGCTCTCATTCACTTTGACTGCCACTTCAGAATCATGCTGGGCAAGCTCAACCGCAGAATTGACCATCAAGCAGCCTCGGGTCCCTGCTTCTGCCATCGCGGTAAATTCAAACAACTGCCGGATGGCCTGTTTGGCGGAAGCGGTATTTTTGATCAATGACCTTGTTTCTGCTCCTATAGCTTGATCATAGCGTTCCATTGCTTTCATGTATAAAGAATGCTTGTCGCCAAAGGTATTATAAATGCTCTTCCTGTGGACGCCCATGGTCTCCACCAGATTGCTCATCGATGTTTTTTCATATCCTTGAAACCAAAAAAGACCCATTGCCTTATTAAGCACATCGTTAACTTCAAACTCTCTGTTTCTGGACATACCAACAGCTCCTTTACTGCCATTATACCCAATATAGAACGATCGATAAAGAATAAGAAATATCCAGTCCTTCCAAGCTGCGACCGTTCAGATCCATCCGAAAAAGCGGCTGCCCGCCGGTGTTCAGGGCCATTCCCCCGGAACCGGCAGCAGCCGCTTGATCAGCGGATGAGGAATGAATTCCCGCTAGCCGAGAACGTTCACGGGCGATCCATTCAAATAAGCATCAATGTCCTCGACGATTCCGCGGAAGAAGCCGCGGTAAGCCGCTTCAGTAACATACCCGATATGCGGCGTCGCCAGCACATTGGGCAGTGTGCGGAGCGGATCATCCGCAGGCAGAGGCTCCTGCTCGAACACGTCCAGTCCGGCTCCGGCAATTGTGCCGCTGCGCAGCGCTTCAATCAGCGCATCCCGGTCAACGATCGGCGCGCGCGAGGTGTTGATGAGGTAGGCTGACGGCCGCATGAGCCCGAGCTCCCGTGCTCCGAGCAGTCCTCTTGTGCGATCGCCAAGCACGAGATGAATCGAGACAAAGTCGCTGCTCTCGAGCAGCTCCTCCTTCGAGGAAGCCAGCTTCACACCCGCGGCGGCAGCTTTTTCCGCGGTCAGATTTTGGCTCCATGCCGCAACCTCCATGCCGAACGCTTGTCCGATCCGCGCGACATTGCTCCCGATATGACCGAGTCCCAGCAGGCCGAGACGCTTGCCGAGAAGGTCGATGCCGACCGTACTCTGCCACTGCCCGTCGGAACGAAGCGCCTCATTCTCCTGCACAAGTTTCCTCGCCAGTCCCAGAATAAGCGTCCATGTCAGCTCCGTCGTGCCTTCGCCTCCCCCGCGCGTCCCGCATACGACTACGCCGTTGTCCGCCGCGGCGGCCAGATCGACAGAAGCGTTGCGCATTCCAGTCGTCACCAGCAGCTTCAGACGGGGCAGACGCTTGAAGAGTCCGCTCCGAAAAGGAGTGCGCTCCCGCATTATGACTACAATCTCGCAATCTTCGATCGCAGCTGCCAGCTCGTCCTCATTCTCGAAATGGGTATGGAATACTTTAACATCCACTCGATCGGCGAGCCCCGTCCAATCCGTCATGGACATGGCAACCTGCTGATAATCGTCAAGCACAGCGCATTTCATCTCATATTACCCCTTCCCAACCGGATCTGCTCTCATAATCGCATACTGCCGGGCGTTTGCCAAGCGTCCTTCGACCTGCGGCATGGGCAGATAACAGTAAAGGGCACATCCTTTAAGGATGCGCCCTTACCGCACAGCAGCCATAACTATTCTTCTGCAGGCTCAGGTTTATAGTCGGCTAATCTGGTAATCAGCCTTATCCAGCCACTGCTGATTGATCTCAACACCCCAGCCAGGACCTTTGGGAATCTCCACGGAGCCGTCAACGACCTTGAGCGGAGGGCTGAAAAGCCCGTCTGTCCAGGCGTTGTTCCACTCTATCGTATATTCCATAAACCGGCCGGCGTTGGGAATGGCTCCCAACATATGCAAAGTAAATACCGTGACCATCGAGAGATTCGATGAATGCGGCGTACACGGGATTCCGGCTTCCTCCGCCATCTTCGCCACCTGCAGAGCGCGGCTCAATCCGCCCACATAACAAACATCGGGCTGTACAATATCCACAGCCCGCATGGCAATCATGCGCCGGAACTGGGCCAGATCCGTATCCTGCTCTCCTCCGGTCACTGCCAGGCTCAAAGCCTGATTTACCTGCTGTGTCCATTCCAGCTCGGGGTAGGGACATGGCTCCTCATAGTGGCAAACGCCGTACTGCTCCAGCATATGACCTACCTCGATAGCCCGCTCGGGCGAGAAGCCGCTGTTCGCGTCCACATACAGCAGGGTATCCGGACCGATCGCTTCGCGCACTGCCGGAACAATGGCTTCCGTTCTGCCAGGCCAGGCGTCAACATCATGCCCGAAGGGATTGCCGATGCGGATTTTGAACGCTTTGAAGCCATGGGATTGCTTTAACCGCTTCAGCCTCTCGGCTTCCTGCTCGGGGGTGATGGACCGGCTCATGCTGGAGCCATACACCTCGACAGCTGTTTTTTGGCCGCCCAGCAGCTCCCGCACGCTTTTATTCTGGATTTTCCCATGAAGATCCCACAGGGCCGTATCGACCCCGCCTACCGCACGGCATATATAAGATCCCGGAAACTTATGCTCGCCCTCAATGCATTTCTCGGCCAGCGGAGCGATATCCTCCACCCGGCTCACATCCGCTCCCAATACATAGGGACTGACTTGCTGGTGAAGCACCAGGGCGGCGATATTGGCATGAATATAGGGAGCCGTCTGCCCGTAGCCTTCTCTTCCGTCGTCCGTCCGGACTCTGACAATGCTGATTTCCTTTGTTGTGAAGGTCTCTATACTGGCAATTTTCATGTTTGAATACCTGCTTCCTGGCTATATTTTTAAACCTTTTACCTGAACAAGGTCCGGTATTGTCCCGGGGTCATGCCAACGATTTTGCGGAAAGACCGGATAAAATTCTGAGGGTTCGTATAATGCAGCTTTAAAGCGATTTCAACAATCTTCAAATCGGTTGATTGCAGCCACTCCTTGGCCTTGAGCAGCCGGTATTGGGACAAGTAATCGGCGAAGCTCGTTCCCATTTCCCGGGAGAACACCCTGCTCACATAATGGGGATGGTAATTCACCCTTGCCGCGCATGCATCCAAGGTCAGCATTTTATCATAGTCGGCGTGGATGATCTTGATAATCTCATCCGATATCCTCCGGTATTGCGTTTCCTCCCGCTGCGTCAAGAACCGGATAACCGGGAGAATGATGTTGTCGCAAAACCAGTTCTCCACCTCGAGTCCGGTCTTCAGATGCAGCAGCTCGCCGAACAATGAGCGGTTCTTGTCATCAATCAGATTCCATGGCAAGCCGGAATCCTTCGCAATCCGGACCATTTCGCCGAGCAGCAGAGACAAGGAAATTTCGTATTGGTTGCAGCCGATTTTGTTATCCGTAACCTCCGCGATAAACCGGTGCAGGATATCCTGCGCTCTGCCGGCATCCATGCTCTTGACCGCTTCAACGAGCTCCTTCTCCGTCTCCTGCGGATATTGGATGGAGCCGCTGGAGCGGAGCTGCACATCCTCGATGAACAGGATCACCTCCTGCCCGAGCTGAAGCCTGTATTTCAAAGCCTCCTGGCTTTCCTTGAAGGCTGCCGGGGCTGCTCCCGGTGAACGGATCTCGCGGCTTACGCCTATACTGATTTTAATATGCAAATAGGAGCGGACCGCTTGTTGAATTTTCACCGCCAGCCCGAATATCCAGTCCTTGAAAGCCCCGTCGCCCGGCTTGGCGCTGTCTATGAGCACCCCAACCGTATCCTGAATGATGACGGAGCCGATTCGTTGCCGCTCCGCTACAATTTCCCGCAAAATATTATCGATCGCAAACAACAGCAGGCTGCGGTCCTGCTCCTTATAGCGGGTGCCTTCCAGCGTATCGATCTCAACCGCCAGTACGATCGAACGCTCAAGCTCCGCCGGGAGTCCATGAAACACCAGGCCCTCTTCCATTTCTTTACGCCTCAAGTCCCCCTGGAACAGCTTGAAAAAGAAATATTCCTTCAGCAGCTTGATTTGTCCCTCAATTTGATTCCCCATTCTGAATTTGGACTGCGTGAGCCGCTGGACGCTTAGCTCAATCGATTCAAATTCGTTCTTGTGGAGCAGCGAATCTTCGCCCGACTCCGCAAGGACAGAGGTATACAGCTTTCTCACCGGACGGTAGATCCGGCGCGATCCCAGCCAGGCAATAATTAAAGTCAGGGCGCAGATCGTCAGACACGCAACCAGGGTAAACCACCCGATGGCCTTGGAATCCCGGGTTGACTGCGCGATGGAGACCGAGGATACATAAACCCATCCGTTATAAGAGGACTGGCGGTACGAGAGCATCACGTTCCCTTGTCCCAGCTCTGTTTCGAATGAGCCGATTTCCTCCGTATGGCTTTGCAGCAGCTCCGTGATCTGTCCGGGCTGCATATTAGCACCCTCCACATCCTCCCCGTCAAGCGCAATGACCCGTTTATCCGCATCCAGAATCATCATTGCCCCGGGCATTACATTCTTGGACAGAAGCTTGCGGATCTCATGGATGGGGATTTTACTGACCAGGAAGCCATCCGGATTCGATGAGATGATCGGCATCCGCTTTATCAAATTTACGGTCTTCACGCTGTCCAGATCGTCGCCGTCTCCGGGAACGGGCTCTCTGTTAATCGTCCACTGCGAAATCGCCGGCATTTGTGCATAATCCTGCAGCAGATCCAGGCTTTCTTTATCGATCTTGTAGAAGAAGCCGCTGTTATTGATCAACCAATTCTTCTCGATATTGTATAGAAAGACATCAAAGATTCCGAGCCCCTGTGCCTGCAGCTTGTATAATCCGTCTCTGATTTGCTGAAAATCCTGATACCGCTCCTTCTCCATTTCCAGTTCCATGACGGAAATCGTCAGCGGAGAATGGATAAACTGGTTGGTCACCGTATCGACGGTTTTCAACACCTGCTCCACCCGGAACTGCGTTTGCTCGAGTATCCGGCTATTCCCTTCGTTCACTTTCCTTTGAATTTCCACGGAGGCCTTGGAATAAGAGAAGAAGCCGAGCATCAATACCGGAGTCATGCCTATAAACAGACTGAATAAAAAAATGTTCACGAGATATTTGGATCTTGTTTTCATAATTGTCTCCGATTATGAGAATTTCTCATTGGACATTGATCTTCCTGTTTATATTGCTCATGACAAATTCGTTGGACACCTTTGGTGCAATGCTGCCCACAATAAACACCGCGGGTAGCATTGTCACCTCGGTGCAAAACCATTCACGGTATGGATGTGGTTGGTTTTGCACCTATAGCTGTTAAATTCGGGGTACAAAGGTCGTAAGTGCAGGCTTCCGAAGCAGCTTTCTTACGAAAGCTTTCAGCCTACGCTTCTCCAGACTATTTCCGCCTGCTCCACAGGTATATCACTGAACTTTAGTCTAATTATATACATCTACTAAATATACACGACCACTTTCGCCTCTTCGACCTTCACCTCGTATGTCTCTACTGAAGGGGATTCCTCTTCCATATCCGCATCCGCGTCTGCTTCGACGGCAACCTGATAGGTCTTGACCAGACATTTATGCGGGTCAAAAATGGACTTGCCGTTCTGAATATCAAACTCCCAGCCATGCCAGGGGCAGCGCAGGATCTCGCCTTCCCGGCCGTACAGATATTGTCCCGGCTCAGACGGCAATGTCATTCCCGTTACCTTGCCCGCGCACAGCGGAGCGCCTTGATGCGGGCAGCTGTTTTTGAGCGCGTAATACGTACCGCTCACATTAAACACGCCAACCGAGCGTCCCTCGACCGTCAGAATCCTGTTCGTGCCCGGCGGCAAATCCGCTGCTGCTCCAATCACATGTCTTCCCATCTCTGAACGTCCTCCTTGCAGTTTGATTATAAATTGTACAGCTCTCTGGCATTTTCGAAAAAGATCCGTCTGTGCATCGCTTCAGGCAGCTTCGGAAAAGCATGCGTCGGCGAATCGAAGTCCCAATGCGGATAATCACTGGCAAACATCAGAATATGCTCGGCATCCATCATCTGCAGCATCTGAAGAAGCTCCTTGTCGTCATCGGGCCGCTCCAGCGGCTGGGAGGAAAGCCGGACATGATCCCGCAAATAATCGCTGGGGCGGCGCTTCATCCATGGCACTTCGAACCGCAGCGCCTTGTATTCGGCATTCAGACGCCAGATTAAGCCGGGCAGCCAGGAGACGCCGCCCTCTGTCAGGACGATCTTGAAGTTCGGAAATCTCTCGAATACGCCCTCCGTCAGAAAGCTTACGAGATGGGCTTGAAAGCCCAGGGACAGGCAGGTATGCCATTCAATATAATGAGTCGGGTATCCAGGGGTAGGCTGAATATTAATGCCCATTCCGTCCGTACCCGGATGGATGGCGAACGGCAGGCCGTGGCGTGCGCACGCCTCATAGATCGGATAATACTGCCGCTGGCCGAACGGCGCCCGCGCACCGGAATCAGTCATGACCTGGACAAAATGCGGATGACCTGCCCAGCGCTCGATTTCCCGTGCCGCCGCCTGCGGGTCCTGGTGATTGACCGTAATCGAGCCTTTGAATACGCCGTCATGATTGTATTTACTAAGCCAGGTATCTGCCAGCCAATCATTATAAGCAGCCGCGATAGCGGTTCCAAAATCAGGGTCAGGCTGCAGGTTGCAAAAAGCCCTCGGCAGCAGAATGGCATGTGCGTGGCCATATTTATCGATTAACTGCTCCCGCAGGAAATCGGGGTCCGATCCCGTTGGACCTCCTTGCGGGGGGGTTGCGTCCAGGCGCGCGCCATGTACCGGATTGCCGAAGAATCCGCGCGTGCTTCCATGATAGCGGTCCCTCCATGGCTGGGCCATGTAAGAACGAATCTCTTCTGTATTTCTGGGAGAAGGATGTACATCGCAATCAATAACGCCATACTTCTTGTTCTCTGTTCTCTTCATCACACCGGTCTCTACCTGCTGCTCCATTGAATTCCCAACCTCCTGATCAAAATAGGTTTCATCCATATTCCTGCAAGCGCGTACACAACGAGTTGAATTACAACGAATACCATTGCCTTGCATTCTCGAACAGCATCTTCGATTCCCACTCGGCCGGCAAACGCGGCAGCGAGGCTTCAGGCGATACGAAGTCGCTTTCCGGGTAATCGGAGGAAAACATCAGCAGATTATGCGCATCCATCATGTCCAGCACCGCGAGCAAATCCTCGTCCTTTTCAGGCCGCTCCAATGGCTGTGTAGTGAATCGGACATGATCCCGCACATATTCCGACGGCGCCTTCATCACCCAGGGCACCTCCGAACGAAGCCCCTTCCACTCCTGATCCAGCCTCCACAGCAAAGCCGGCAGCCAAGTGACTCCTCCTTCGGCAATGACGATCTTTAGCTTCGGGAAGCGTTCGAAGATACCTTCCGTCAGCAGGCTGACCAGATGGGACTGTACCGCAAAGCTGAAACCCGTGTAATATTCCGTGTAATGCGCCGGATACCCGATCCATACGGGCTTGTTGACACCAATGGACTCTCCTCCGGGATGGATCGCCACCGGCAGTCCATTCCGCTCTGCCGCTTCAAAGATAGGGTGATACTGCCTTTGTCCGAACGGTGCCATCGCGCCGGTGTCCATCTGAATCTGAACGAAATGCGGATGATCCGCCCAACGGTCGATTTCCCTGGCCGCCGCCGCGGGGTCCCGGTGGTTGACGACAATGGAGCCTTTAAATACGCCGTCTGCATTGTACTCACCCAACCAGGTATCGGCCAGCCAGCTGTTGTATGCGGTTGCAACCGCGCTTGAGTAGTCCGGATCATGATCCGCCGTCAGATGCGCCTGTGTCATGATAATCGCCCGGTAGATGCCCATCCGGTCAATCAGCTGGCTCCTCAGAAAATCGGGATCGCTGCCCGCAGCGCCTCCCCCTGGGGGCATTTTATCGACAGGCGGGTTTGGGTTCTTGTAGTAAGTGTTTTTACGGATGCTGAAACGGTGCTTCCATGGCTGCTCCAGATACGCTTTGATTTCGTCAGCGCTGCGCGGACAGACATGGACGTCGCAATCGATCAATCTCGACGGGCTGCTGCTCATAGCTGGTTCTCCCTCCTTCGCTTGCCTACAAGCGATAAAGCTCACGGGCATTTTCATGATAAATGCGGCTCCGCAAAGGTTCAGGCAGCTTCGGGAACGCAAGCCGCGGGCTGTCGAAATCCCAATGCGGGTAATCGCTGGAGAACATCAGTATATGCTCGGCGTCCATGAGCTCCAGCATCTTCAGCAAATGGCGGTCCTGTTCGGGCCGTTCAATCGGCTGCGAGGTGAAGCGCACATGATCGCGTATATACTCGCTTGGTTTCCTGCTCAGCCAGGGAAGCTCCTTCTTGAAGCGCCCATACTGCGTATCGAGGCGCCAAAGCAAGGCCGGAAGCCAGGACACGCCGCCTTCCACCAGTACGACCTTCAGTTCCGGAAAACGTTCGAACACGCCCTCTACCAGCATACTGACAAGATGCGTCTGATAGGACAGAACATGCAAAGTGCTCCATTCGATATAATGCGTCGGATACCCCGATGAGGGTATGGAGGTGATGCCGGTTCCGTCTGCGCCCGCATGCATGGCAAACGGCAGACCCAGACGCTGGCACGCTTCATAGATAGGATCGAACTGCCGCTGCCCGTATGCGGCTGCCGATGCCGAATCGGTGACAACCTGCACGAAATGCGGGTGGCCCGCCCATCGATCGATTTCCCTCGCGGCTCCGGCCGGATCTTGAGTCGAAACACAGATCGATCCCTTAAACACATGATCATGATTGTAGGCATCAAGCCAGGTCTCGGCAATCCAGCCATTCCATGCCGCCGCAAGCGCAGTGGCGAATTCGGGATTCGGCTGCGGATTAGTGAACGGTCGCTGAATCAGAATCAAATGATCCATCCCATATTCGTCAACCAGCTGCTTCCGCAGAAAATCCGGGTCCGAGCCGATTGGCAGCCCGCTTGGCGGATTGGCATCCGTCCGGTTGACATAGGTGGGATGTCCATACAGATCCCGTCCGCTCATGGCAAAGCGATCCTGCCATCCGGGTGCAATATGCCTGCGGATTTGATCGGGATGCTGCGGTGAAACATGTACATCACAATCGATTATTCCCTGTTTCTTCGGAGAAACGGTCTCTGGTGCGGAAGGCTCATGAGCGGTCTGCTGATTCATACCGGTACGTCCCTTCTTCCTTCATTGATCAGCCTTTATTTGTTCTCTTTGGCGTATTCAGCGGCATATTCGTCAAGAATTTTTTGTCCGCCGCTCTTTAACCATTTATCCACTTCCTGCTTAAATCCTGCTTCATCCAGCTCGCCGAGAATAAATTTAATCTTCGCATCGTCGATAATTTTGGTTAACTGCGCTCCTTTTTCCGTCATGGTTTGCGAGATTAACGCAATTGCCGGGTCCTGCACGGATATGCTCGCCATATCGGCATAGGTCTCGTTCACCTTCGTATCCAGCGGGGAATTGCCCGTCAAATCGGCATTCTCGCTGTCGAGCCTGAGAAACTTGAGCGGCTCGACCTCTTTATTATACAGCACTTCATCAATGCTGACGTTCTTGCCGTTCTCAACCTTGTAATGGACGCCCTCGATGCCCCACTTCAGCAGCGTTACCACTTCCGGAGTCTGCATCTTTTCGAAGAAGGCAAGAATATCCCGCAGCTGCGCCTCCGTCTTCACACTTGTTTTGGAAAACATATATCTGGCGTTGTAGCCGAGCGCGGCGAGCAGTCGTTCTCCCTTGGGGCCCTGGATGCGGTAAGCGATGTCGATCTCCGCCTCCGGCGTATGGGTTCTGATATCGAGCTGGCGCTCGGCGGAGTTGAAGTTGGCCTCAAAATACATCCCTGCTATGCCCTTCCTGATCAGGTCGACCTTCTGCGCCGTTTGAGTCAGCACAAAATCCGTGTTCATCACTTTATCGTCATACATGCGTTTGAAGAATTTCAAGGCTTCCACATATTCCGGGGTCATAAAATCAGTCGTAAATTTGCCGCTCTCGTCCCTGTTGAACTTGTTGGGCGCTCCGTGCCAGGCAAGCACAATATTCAAACCGGCAAGCGAAGTATCTGTGGCAAACCCGATCGTGTCGTCCTTGCCATTCCCATCAGGATCACCCGTTTGAAACGCTTTGGCCATCTGATAGACATCCTCGATCGTCTTCGGCTCCGAGAGCCCCAGTTTCTTCATCCAGTCCTTGCGGTAAATTACCGTATCAACCCCAATGGGCTGCGGGCGTGGAAGCCCGTAATCCTTTCCGTCAATCTTCAAATTATGATAAGCCAGCGGATCGATTTTGCTCAGCAAGGGATAATCCTTCAACAGGGGTCCGATCTCCCAAAACATCCCGCTTCGCGCGCTGCTGACGATGGTTGCATTCATCGGCTGGCTGACGAACATCGCCATCGGCATATCCCCTGATGTGACGGACACATTCAGCTTCTCGGAATATGCGGAGCTTGGAATCCATGTGATATCCAGCTCAGTGTTGGTCAGCTCCTGCAGCTTCTTGAATACGGCTGCGTCGGGCTTGGGCGGTTCGGCCGCGTAATAGATGACCATCATGCTGATTTTCGTCGGGCCTTTCTCTCCGGCGGGCTGGTTCCCCTCCGCAGGCGCATTGCCGTTCCCGCTTGAACAGCCCGCAATCATCATCGTGACAGCCAGCATGAACAAACAAATACTTCTCATGAATTTTCGTGGCATACGAACAACCTCCCTAATTGATATGCGTAAAGATGATGCCGTCCGCAAGCAACGTCATCCTTTTACCGAGCCTAACATGACGCCTTTGGCAAAATGCTTCTGCAAAAACGGATACACGCACAAAATAGGAACTGTGGCTACGACAATGACAGCCGTCTTGACGGTATCCGGAAGCGTATACATGACATTGGTCGTCGCGACCGAATCCCCGATCCCTCCCTGAGAGAGAAGGACGATCTGCCTGAGCAGCACCTGTATCGGCCATTTGGACGAATCGTTGACATACAAAATCGCCTGAAAAAAGGAATTCCAATGCGCTACGGCATAGAAGAGAGAAAAGGTGGTCAGCGCCGGCATCGACAGCGGAATGACAATCCGGAATAAAATGCCGTAATCATGGCAGCCGTCTATTTTGGCCGACTCCTCCAGGCTCTCGGGGAGCTGCTGAAAGAAGTTCTTGAGCACGATCAGATTAAAGGCGCTGATGGCGGTAGGAATGATCAGTGACCAGTATGAATTCAGCAGCCCCAGCCATTTGACGATCAGGAAGGTCGGAACTATCCCGCCCCCGAACAGCATGGTGAAGGTCACAAGAAACAGGATGGTGCTGCGCAAGGGAAGGTCCTTGCGGGCAAGCGGGTAAGCCATAAGCGATGTCAATAGAATATTGACAAACGTGCCGACCACGGTAATCAGAATGGTATTGATCAGGCTGGTGAACACCGTATCGGTGGAAAATATATATCGGAAGGCGTCCAGTGAGAAATCAACCGGGAATAAGACGAATTTGCGGTCAATGATGGCATTCTCGTCCGAGAACGAAACCGCCAATACATGAATAAACGGAATGATTGTAATCAGGGAAATGAGAATCAACAGCGTCTGGTTCGCGGCATTAAACAGCCGGCTGCTCCAGTTCTTGTTTTCGATCAACTGCGGCGACCTCCTTTGGACAGACAGCGGGAAAGATTAATAAATGCCTTCTTCGCCAAACTTCTTGGCGGCATAGTTGGCGCCAATGACGAGAATCAAAGCAATCAACGATTTGAACAAGCCGACAGCCGTGCTGTAGCTGAACTGCCCTTGAACGATGCCGTACGTATAAACATAAGTATCAAAGACTTCTGCCACCTCCCGATTCATCGCATTCATCATCAGGAAGATTTGCTCGAAGCCGGAGTCCATGAAATTCCCAAGCCTCAGAATAAGCAGTATCACAATGGTGCTGCGTATGCAGGGCAAGGTGATATGCCATAGCTGGCGCATCCTGCCCGCCCCGTCGATCCTTGACGCCTCATAGAGCTGAGGGTCAACTCCGGCAAGAGCGGCCAGAAAGATAATCGTTCCCCACCCTGTTTCGCGCCAGATCACCTCCAATATAATTAAAGAACGAAACCAGTCGGAGCTGGCGAGAAAATTGATTTTGTTCCAGCCCATGGAGGCAATCAGCTCATTCACAATTCCCGCCTCAGGTGTCAATAAAATGTATACGATTCCAGAAATAACGACCCAGGACATGAAATGGGGAATGTAAATCAGACTTTGCACCCAGCGCTTGAGAATCTGATTCCTCAGCTCATTCAGCATCAAAGCAATCAGAATCGGCAGCGGGAAGAAGAAAAACAGATTATACAGGGCAAGCAAAATCGTATTGCGGAACAGCAGCATGAAATCGGGATCATTGAAGAAGTTGACAAAATGCTTGAATCCGACCCACTTACTGCCCGTCACGCCGAGGAATGCGATATAGTCCTGGAAGGCGATGACCATCCCCCACATCGGCAAATACTTGAAGATCAGAAAATAGATCAACCCCGGCAGAATCATGGTGTAAAGCCAAAAATACTTCTTAAAGGCAGCGAGCTTTCTTCCGGTAGTACGCTGCGGTCCCCCGCCGTAAACAGCTGCAGCTTGCGAGGATAAATTGGCGGCTTCGTTCTTCAATACGGGTCCCCCTTTCTAATGAACAGCTGGGCTTTGCTTGAAGGAAGAATTTGGTCCATCATAGTCAAAATGCCAAATTATCGTCAATAATCATCTGGTAACCTGTTTGGCAGGACTGGCTAAAAAAGCCGCTGGCGGCTCCTTGATTGGGCAAAAATATGTTTTTTCCTTCACATTGATCGAGTTGATGTGAAAATAAACGTACGACAAAAATCCCTGTATCCGAAAGATACAGGGACCATTTATTTTATTAAATTGTCATCTTGATCTCATGTCCCGTCGGCCCAGCAAGGAACGTAGTTATGCCAAGCCCAGCGGAAGCCTATGATCCCAGATACTTTATTTTTCATCCAGCTTTTTTATGAATGGTTTCCCGGTACAGCCCCATCGGCACCCAACGTGACGGTATCCTTCTGCTTCGCCGAAGCATAGGCTGCAAGCGCAACCTCAATGGCGCGCATCCCGTCAACGCCGGTCACGGAAGCCTGCTTGCGCCCTTCTCCGATTCCGGTTATGAAATCCTCGACAAGGCCTGTATCCATGTCGTCACCCCAGAATGCATGCTTAAAGCCGTTATTATCCGAGAATACGTTGATTTTCTGGTTCATTGCATCGAGGGAAAGCGTACCTGCCGTACCAACGATCTCCAGTGTGACATCCCCCCAGGTGGGGTAGCTTCGGTTGCGGTTCCAGCTGCAATCAAGCGTCGCAAATATGCCGTTATTGAAGGTCATAGTGATGATTCCGGTATCGTCAATCGGCGTATCGTATACGAGATTGTCAATTTCAGCATAGACCTCTGTGATCTCTGCACCGGTAAACCAGCGCATGATATCAACGACATGAACGGTATGATCGATAACGGCGCCGCCGCCGGACAAGGCAGGGTCGATGAACCAGCCGCCGGGATTCTGCCCTCGGTTGGTGCCCTTCATGGCAATAATGTCACCCAAGCTGCCGGAGTCGACAATCTCCTTGGCCCGCCGGACCGACGTGCTGAATCGGACCGGGAAGGCCGTCTGGAGCATGACGCCATTCTCCTCACAGACCGCAATCATCTCGCGGGCATCCGCAAGTGTGGTGGCAATCGGCTTCTCGCACATGACGTGAATACCGGCTGCAGCCGCCGACACCACATGCTCCTTGTGACGGATATTCTCCGAAGTTACGATAACGCCGTCCAGCCCCTGCTTCAGAAGCTGCTTGTAATCGGAATAATAGACAGTCCCGAACTCGGCCGCGTATTTCTCGCCGCGCTCCCTATTGTCATCTGCAATCCCCGCCAGATTGACACCCTCTATGCCTTTAAGGGCGTGTGCGTAGCTGTAGGCATGCATATGGGCGAAGCTGATAATCCCTATCTTCATCGTGAACCCTCCCCGTTCCGGATGTTGATTGCCGACTCAGCACCAAGCTTAACCGGTTTGCCTGATTTCATGGATTCGATAGCTGCAAGCGCGATTTCCATCGCCTTGAAGGCATCTTCGGCCGACACACGCGGCTCGTCGTTGTTCGCAATACAAGCCAGGAAATGCTTCAATTCTTTATAATAAGGACTTTCTTTGACAGGGCTTTCCGGCACGGCAACGCCAACGATGCCTTCCTTAGCCACGCGGCTTAAAGCGATAATTGGCTTATCCCTTGAGCTGTCATAGTCGATGACGCCTGTTTTGCCCGCCAGTTCGAACTTCATCGCGAAGCCGTCATGGGCCCAGGACCCCTCAACATGGGCGATTGTGCCGTTCTTAAACCGCAGCGTTACGAGCGAATAATCCAGCTTATCCGGCGCTGTGGGATAAAGGCCCTTCGCGTATACCCGCTCAACCTCGCCAAAATACCATCGCAGAATATCAAAATCATGAATGATCAAATCAAGCGTCAATCCTCCGCTGAAAGAGAAATCGTTATACCAGTTGTTCCAACCCGCAGGGAAGCCGCCGCCCCTGCTCGTCCGGGCTACGGCCACAGGACCGACGGTGCCTGCATCGAGCAATTCCTTGGCCCTTTCATATTCATGGAAAAAGCGCAGCACATGGCCGACGAACAGTCTGACGCCCTTGCCCTTGCAGTAGTCGATCATCTCTCGCGCAGACTCGAGCGTACCCGACAGCGGCTTCTCACAGATGACATCCTTGCCTGCATCCGCCGCTTTCATCACATATTCTTTATGGAGAAAAGTAGGCAGGCAAACGTCAATAACATCAACCTTGTCCAAGTGATTGAGCGCCTCTTCCAGTGAAGGGAATACCCTGGTACCGACACGTGCTGCAAGCTCCCCGCCTCTCTGCGGCCTTATTTCCACGATACCTGCAAGCGTTACGCCCTGCATCTGCGAGTAACAAATCGCATGGTTGCCGCCCATGGAGCCCGCCCCGATCAATAATATATGCATCATTGCCCTTGTCTCCTTTATGGTCAGATGAGACTGCTTTTCCAGCAGTAGATAGGATTTTATCCTTTAATACCGCTCATGGCAATCCCTTCAATAAAATAACGCTGGAAGAATATAAATATCAGGATAATGGGGATGGTTGCCATTACGGCCGCGGCCATCAGCAGCGGATAATCCGTTGAATGCTGTCCTTGAAACGTTGAGATTCCTATCGAGAGCACCCGCATTTCATCCTGACTGGTCATAATCAGCGGCCACTGCAGATCATTCCAGGAGTTCAGAATCGTGAAGATCGCCAGTGATACGAGTGCCGACGTTGACAGCGGCAGATAGACTCTGCTGTAAATACCGAAATAGCTGCAGCCGTCAATCTTCGCAGCTTCTTCCAGCTCGCGGGGAAGACCCATGAAGAACTGGCGCAGCAGGAAGGTACCGAAGGCACTGAAGATGCCTGGAATGATCAGCACGTAGAAGCTGTCCAGCCAGTTCAAATTGCGCATGATAACAAAGCTTGGAATCATGATAACCTGGGAAGGAATCATCAGAACCGACAGCATGATAACGAAAATGACGGATTTGCCCGGGAATCTCATGCAGGCGAACGCGTAGGCGGCCAGAGAGCACAATACGAGCTGGCCTGCGGTTCTCCCGGTCGTCATCAGAAAGGTATTGAGATAATAGCGGCCGAAGTTCACCTTATCCATGACGTTCGCGTAATTTTCGATATGCAATTTGACAGGGAACCATACCGGAGGAACCTGCATGGATTCCGCAAACGACTTGACTGAAGTGGAGATCATCCATAGAAAAGGGAGTATCATAAACACCGCACCGATGATTAGCACAATATGAACGGCCAAATGTCCGGAACGCCGGGGTTTGGCCTGGGATTGAACAGCCGCTTGGGCCTGAGCCATTTCGAACCCCTCCTTTATTGGTAATGAACCCATTTCTTCTGAAGATACATCTGGACAATGGTGAAAATCAGAATGACAAAAAACAGGATGAATGCTTCAGCAGATGCGTAACCCATGTTGAAAAACTTGAAGCCGTTCTCCCATATGCTATAAACAATTGTCCGCGTGGAATCAAGCATGGAATCGTTCTTTCCTACAAGAATAAAGATCAGATCGAATACCTGAAATGAGTTGATAAACGAAATGACCGTGACGAAGAACAGACTCGGTCCGAGCAGCGGGATGGTAATACGGAAGAATTGATACACCTTACTGGCTCCATCAAGAGAGGCCGCTTCGTAGTAAGAGGCGGAGATGCCCTGCAGGCCCGCAAGCAGAATAACGGCGCTGTATCCGATTCCGCTCCATACACTGATCATGATAATCGAGAATAATGCGATCTTATCATCGAACAGCCAGTTCGGCTGCGGAAGATGCAAGCTGCCGAGCACATAGTTAATCAGTCCGTACTCCGAGTTGTACAGCCATTTCCAGACCATGCCGACGGCAATCGGCATGGTGATGACAGGGATGAAATAAATCGTACGATAGGCGATCATGCCGCGGATCTGCGAATTCAGCAATGCGGCAAGAACAACCGCAAAGGCACAGGTAAGCGGTACAGTCCCGATCGTATACAGCAGCGTATTCAGCATTGCTCGCAGGAACACCTCATCATGCGCAAGCGCCGTGAAATTATCGATTCCGATAAACACCGGCGTCGACAATCCGTCCCACTGCGTGAAGGACAGATAGAGCGATACCAGAGAGGGCGCAATATAGAAGATGCCAAGTCCCAGCACAACCGGTGCAATGAATAAATACGCCCACATGGCTTCATGTAACGCCAGTCCGGAGAATCCGCGCTTCCGGCGCATGCCTTCCCGCCCGTGGCCCTTTGCCTGCGCGTCCAATTCCATCATGCAATCGCCACCCTTTCCGTTTGTGGTGAAACAGGTGAAAAGAGAGGTCCTTTCACCTGTCCGACAGCAGTATCATTGTTTCTTTTCTTCGGAGAGAATCTTGTCCATACCCTGACCGATGGCCTTCAACGCGTCTGCCATGGATTTCTTGCCGAGAAAAGCATCCTGGATTTCCTTGGTTTCAATTGCCTGCCACTCGGCTGTTTTTTCCGATACAGGATAAGGCACACCGAAGGCCAGGGAGTCGACGAATACCTTAAGGTCCAGGGAAGGAATTGACTTCAACCAGCCTTCTTCCGTTCCCTTGAGAGCGGGGATACTGAAGCCGGAATCGGCAAGATTCGTATTTCCTTCTTTACCGGTCAAGACTTTAATGAGATCCCATGCATCCGATTCATTCTTGGTGTTATTGTTGATGGTCCAGCTTAGACCGTGCACGATGGAAGCCTTTTGCTTGCCGGCGGGCAGTGCAGCAACCGCCAGCTTGTCGCCAAGCAGCTCGTAAAGCTCGGGACCATTAACGGACAGCCCCGGGTACATAGCCGCCTTGCCGGATCCGAAGAGCTGGATAGCCTCCGTCTCCAATTGCTGCTGTTGGTTCGGCGAGTAACCGTTCTTCATGAAGCTGTCCATCCATTCAAAAGCGGATAGGGCTTCGGGCGTATCAAAACCGGATTTGGTTTTGTCGGGATTCAGCACATAACCTCCTGCCTGGGAGATAAAGTTGTAGTAACCGTTCTGGCTGGAGGCAGGTGCGATAAAGCCGTAAATGCCGTTCGCTTTATCCGTCAGCTTCGGGGCGTTCTCGGTAATGGTGTCCCATGTCCAGGTTTCATCTGGATATTTGACTCCTGCTTTGTCGAAGATTTCTTTGTTGTAATAGAGGCCTACGGAATCCAGGAAGTAAGGAACGCCGTACAGATCGCCGCTGTACGTGTATAGATCTACCAGTGCAGGCGTGTAAACGGAAGTATCGAAACTATCTTTTTCGATCAAAGGCTTCAAGTCTTTAATAAGGCCCGCGGAGGCATAGGCATAGATGTTCGGACCATTCATCCAGAAGACATCGGGGCCGCCCTTGCCAGCCAGACTGGTTTTCAGCTTAGTCCAATAATCGGCAAATGGTGTATATGTCACTTTGACGTCGACATTAGGATGGTCTTTCTTATAGAGGGCGATAGTCTTGTCGATGAAGCCTTTGGCATTCTCATCCCACAGTGCAACGTTAAGCGTCTTTTTGCCATCGGTTCCACTGGAACTGCCGTTGGAACCGTTACCGCTGCAGGCAGCAAGAATAGAACCCGCCATCACAAGCATGACCAATAAAGAAATTGCTTTCTTACTCATCTGAATACCTCCTATAAAATAGAATTAAGGCAGCTGAAAGCTAATGAGAAAAAAAGTTGCCGGACCCGATGTATGCCGGATTTTCACCTCCTTAAAAAGGATGAAATCATATCTTTATCCTCCCATTGGATTAAGTGGGCGGGTGTAAACAAATAACGAGCAAATACTTCACTTCGATTGCGGAAGATTGTGATTGATCTTTATATAATTTCATTATTCGGAAAATTAAGAAAATAGAAAATTGCCGTCACATTATTCCAGCCGGGATTCTATCGGCGCATAATGAAGAGCTTAGCTGAATTATATGCCTTTCAGGAAATTCATGTCAATATATTTTACATAAATACCCTTATAAACTTTTGTTTTTAAGATATAGTTAACATATAATTGACATTGAAATCACCTGTTTCTATCCTGAAGCCCTGCCAGGTTTCGCAGGTGAATGTCATGTATATGGTCTGGACGGGAGCAAGCCATTGAATATTTTTCCTTTAATATGCTAATAGATAGAATACAAACGATAGAAAAAGGTAGAAGGATACGGGAGCTGTATGAAATAAGATAAGCGGATTATATTTTGAAGCGGCATAAAGTTAATCCATTCATTGGATTATGTATTCAAAAAAATAAAGCGCTTGCAAGATATTTTATAGGCAATTCCCTCTAATGTCAATATTTTGATTTCCATCCAGTTTCAATTTGTTATTGCCGATATTCTTCCCTATCGGCTACTATTGGCTGTAACACGAATGCAGCATTTTCACTATACATTCTTAATCCGGAGGTACTGCCATTGAAGAAAATTCGAACGGGCGATTTAAAACTAATTCAGGAATTGAATCGCTTTATTATCCTGAATATGATTCGGGAGCATGGCCCGATCTCGAGAAGCGAGATTGCCAAACGTAATAAGATCAGCCCTACTACCGTTGCTTCAGCAGTTCAGGAGCTGATCAAGGAAGGCTTCGTGAACGAAATTGGCGTCGGCGTGTCTAACGGGGGGAGAAAACCAATTCTTCTCACCTTCTCGCCGGACAATCATTTTATGATATGCGTATCGATCGCGAACTCGCAAATTGAGGTTGCCAAGATGAATCTGGCCTTCAAAATCATCGAAAAACAAACGATGCCAAGCCGGGAGCTTCAAGGTGACAAGGTGATCTTGGCAATGCATGAAATGATTGACCGTGTAATCGCAAAGATCCCCGATATGCAAAAATGCATTGGTCTTTCTGTCGTTACACCAGGCATTGTCGACAAGGGTGCTGGAGTTATTCATTATAATGCTAAACTGAATCTGATGAACGTTCATCTTAAAGCCTCACTGGAGGAACGTTACGGACTCAAGGTCTGGGTGGAGAATGACACAAATGCCACCGTGCTCGCGGAGAAAAAAACAGGAAAATATGGCGGAGCCCGTGACCTGTTGTATATAACCATCGGTGATGGAGTCGGTGCGGGTATTATTCTTAATGATACTTTGCTTAGCGGAGCGCGCGGTGGCGCCGGGGAATTTGGTCATACCAGCGTGGACCGGAGCGGAATCCGATGCGAATGCGGCAATGTCGGCTGCCTTGAGAATTACGTGAGCTGGCCCGCTGTATACTGGAGGATCGTGACGTCGATATCAAGAGGGAGGGCAACGTCAATGATGGAGATGGCAGGCGGCGACCGCAATGCCATTACACCTGTCATCTTCAATCAGGCGCTTGATGCCGGGGATGCTCTGGCATCCGATATCGCAGACGAAATCACGGGTTATTTGGGTGCAGGTATCGTTAATCTAGTTAACCTGCTCAACCCCGAGGTAATCATTACCGGCGGCGAGCTGATCGATAATTCCGGCGTCCTGTTCGAAAAGCTCAAGGCCTATGTATCCAAGCACGCGCTTTATGCACTTTCGGACAAGCTTCAAATCTGCACCTCTTCCCTCGGCCAGGAAGCCAAGCTGATTGCTGCTGCCTCCGTTCTTCTGCAGGATGTGTTTCATTTTTCACTCGCTGAGTAAACAAGGAAGATTGCCAAAGGTGGTTCAGCAGACTTCCTTGTTTGCAGACAATGATATTCTATCCCAGGCTGCCACGGCAGCCTGTTTCCCGATTAAGAATCCTGAATCCTAATTGTTTATAACGCCAGGCCGCTATATGCAAAAATTTGGTCGTGAGCTCCCGCAGTCGATACAGATCCAGAGGGCTCTCACAGCAACCTTCCGTCCCGGCCGCCGCCTGTTCCTGAATAAGGGATTCCCGCTTCCCAATCGCGGGCGCCAGCCGGAACTTCAAAGTCATCGACGGGGAACGTGACCCGGCATCCGGTCCGGGCGGACAGATATGCCCCTTCGACGATTTCCAGCGCGGCAAGCGAGCTGTCCGCCAAGGTGTAATCGGACTTGCCTGCAGCGATCAAATCCGCCATATTCTCCAGATGAAGCTGATGTCCCGTTACCGGAAACTCATGGGGCTCAATCAGCTCCCCGGCAGGATGTTCCTGGTTGAGCAGCCAATAGCCGTTTTCCCAGCCCCAGAATTCGATCAGTCCATGCGTACCGACAAGCCGGAACAATGTTTCTTTGCCTTCACGGGCCACGAGCACATCATCGCCTGTGTTCATAACAACGCGGATGCCGCTGCGCGTCTGCGCATAAGTAATTGCAGCTGTCTCCACCTGCATGCCGTCCCGGTAAGTGCGGGTGGAGGTGTCGCATTGGCCCATCACCCAGTCCAGCGGCTCGTTGCCAGTCAGCTTGACGAAGAAATTGAGCCAATGTATTCCAGCATTGATAATATCCCATTTGGCATTCTGGATTTCCACCAGCTTGAGGGCACCGATCTCCCCTTTCTGCACCCGCTCGATAATCGCAACTGGCGTCGCCTTCGCCAGCAGTCCATGCGGCACCGCGACAGGAAGTCTCCGGGACTTGATCGCCTCGAGAATCCGGCGGCCCGAAGCCGCCGTGTGGCCGAGCGGCTTTTCAACCAGAATCCCTCTTAACGGCAGCATGGCCAGCGCATCCATCGCAACCTCTTCATGCGAGGGCGGAAATGTGCTGACACAGACGATATCCGTCTTGCAGGCTTCGAACATCTCTTTGTGATTCGTGAATGTAAGAATCCCCGGATACTTCTCCTTCAACCGCTCGCAGACATCCGGCCTCAGATCGGCCGCCGCCTTGAGCTCGAAGCTGTCCGACAATTCCAGCGCCTTCATACTCAGCTGTCCGCCCTGCCCCCCTCCGACAACGGCTGCAGTTAATTTATTCATGTTTGTCCTGCTCCTTCCCAATTACCAGATTGGTATCATCCATTTCTAAAAAATCAGAACCTCCGCTATTGCTCCTTCTGTTTACGGTAATCACCCGGCGACACCGATGTCACTTTTTTGAAAGCCCGCGTAAAGGAAATGACGCTCTGATAGCCGGCTTTTCCCGCGATGGACTGGATCGGGTCGGGCGTAGTCCGAAGCAGCTGCTTGGCATATTCAATCCGCAGCCGGATCAAGAAATCCATGAAGCCTTCACCGAACTTCTCTTTAAACAATTGGCTGAGGTATTTCGGATTCAAGCCGAACTCTTCTTTCAGACGCTCAAGAGAAAGATCGGGATTGGTGAAATTCATTTCTATATATACCCGCATCTCCAGCAGAAGATGATGATGATTGTTCGCGCTGTGGGCGCTGCCAATCTTCTCTCCGATTTCATATAATATACTGAAGAACGGAAGCTGGATATCCTGCAGCGTCTCTGCAGTATCGAGTACATCCGTGAGGAGCGGCATCCCCTTGTCTCTCCATGGCTTCTGATATTCCGGAGCAAGCTCGCTGATTGTTCTGTCCAGCTGGAAAATCAGATAGTTCAGCAGGCTTATCACATCATCCGCCGACAAGTGATCGGAATGGAAATCATCAAAAAGCTGCTTGAAGGTCTGACCCCATCCGGCCGCGCCAATTCGAAAGTCCTGGGCCAGCGAGCGGATCGGCTGCAAATAGGTGAACAGCTCGGCACCCTGCCTGACATTCGTTTCCGCAAGCAGAATGACCGTGCCCAGCCCTCTGAAAAATTTGGTTTTGAGCGCCTGAAGCGCTTCCTGGTACGATTCCGCGATTTGATCATGATGACTCACCATAGCGCCCATGCCTACCGTAACGGTTAAGGGCAGATGATGGGTCACCCACTCGAGGAATTCCCCGCAGGCCTGCCGGGTTCTCTCCGTGCCCGCATGCTCGGACTGGAGCACAATGCAGATCAGCCTTTTGCCGGATACCCATTCACTCCAGCAGGACAAGGAATAATTATGGAAGATCTCGGTGGCGCTGTTATGAATGGCGTATTTAAACAGAAATTGATCCCGTTTGGTAAAGCTGCGGTTGAATACGGCATAGTTGTCGATCTCAATGGCGAGCACCTGGGCTCCCTGTAGCGCCTCCGGCAGATTGTACTTGGCCATCTCGTCAGCCCATTCGTCTTCACGGATGTGGCGGATCCCTTCAATCACTTCATATAGAAAATGTTTTTTACGGAGTGTAATCTCTTCTTCCTGCTGCTTCTCCATTATTGTGGAACGTTTCTTTAAATCTTCAATGGCGGATTCGATAAGCATAAACTCATTGGTTCCTGTTTTGATCGGCTTGCCGGTGCCAAGAGATTGGATTTGGGATACGACATTCTCCAGCGGCCGGTAATTGCGCCGGGTTACATAGACAATCGCAACGAGGCCCAGAATGACTGTAATCGCACCCAGGATAATCCAGAATTTCGATGCCTCGAAAGCAAATTTGCTGAAAGCGCCGTTCACCAATCCGCTGCGGAATGTCCAATTCAGATAGTCGGACCTGGTTTCCGACAACATCTGGTGATCATTCAGATTGCCGCCATTCCCAAGGATGTCCGTATCGTCGGCGCCGGCGACGGACACGAAGCTGACCTCTGGGTTATAGGTTTGCTCCACCAGCAATCGAAGCGTATCCACCTTCACATTGGCGACGACGAGACAACGCTCTCCAAGAGGAGTAAAATAGCTTCTTGCCAGTGTAACCATATTTTTCGGCGTGGACTGGGCAAACTCCTGGTAGCTATGGGGAGATGTCCATTTCATGGAGCCTGTGGACTGCTCCATCTCACGAATATACGCGTTTTCCGGGAAGTCGTCCTCACTGAACATATATCGCTCCGTCAGAACGATCTCATCCTGGGACCGCACCAGATAAATCGAATCAACGAGGGGATTCTGCCTCTTGAACGTCTCAATTTCCTTCAGCATTTCCTTATTCAGTACCACATTCTGCTTGCTCTTCGACTGAAAGAACTGATTCAATACCTTATTGTTGAGCGTAAAGTCAACAAGCGCATAATCGATTCCATTGAGCGAATTCTCGACTTTATTCATCGCCAGCAGATTCAACACATGGTTCGCCTTTACTGCATCCCTCTTCGATTGCGCGCCCAGTTCCTGAAAAAAGATAAAAAACAGGAAGGATGAGATGAAGAGAAGGATCGGCAAATACGATAAGAGCATGCGGTAATACCAGGGTCGTTTCATCGGCGCACCTCATAAGGGAATGAATGCGGATAACGAGTCTGCCGCGCGGCAGACCCGTTATCTCTATTTTTTGCTGTTATGATTTATACTGCTCATCGTAAGCTTTTTGATTGGCCTCGATATATTTCACCAGTCCGAGACCATCGAAGCCTTTCACGTAGTCATCCCAGCTTTTATCCAGATCCTTATTGCCCGTAATAAATTGAAGCGCATTCGTGCTGATATAGCTCATGATATCGGTCTTCATCTGTGCAATATTCTGCGCTTCCTCAGGATTGTACCAAATCGCTTGCGGGAAGGTCTCTTTCGGCTTGAACGGCACGAGCTTGTCGGTCTGAAGGGCGAGATATTTCTCGAAACCGTCCGGTTTGGTGATATCCTGCCCCTGAACGTTGGCATTAAAGAGCTCGGCCGGCGTATACTTCAAGTTGTTATCCCAGGTTACGCTGCGTTTATCCTTGCGCGTGTAAGCCTCGATTCCTTGATAAATGGCGGGGTTTCCGTCAATTCCCTTCTCATCCGGCTTGGCGTCGAACCAGCCGATATCCTTGGGACCATACATGGAATCAAGCGCGCCTTCCTGCGAGAAGAAGTAATCCACGATTTTTATGGCGGCAATCTGCTGCTCTTCACTGGCAATATTCGTGACCGCAAATTGCGCGTCTCCGACGCTTCCGCCAAAATAACCGGTGAGCTGTACGCCGCCCGGCCCCTTGATCGGCGGAACGACTTCATACTGCGTCCATCTGGCGTCATCCGTAATGGTTGGAACGCAGCATCCGCCGGTGAAAGCGCCTACAATTATCGTGTCGGGGTTGTCAGTCACCTTCTGCAGGCCTTCCAAATTCTGCGTATACGCCTGCGGGTCAATCAAACCTTCCTGGTAAAGCTTCTTGACATAGGCCAAGCCTTCTTTCCATTCCGGCTTGTTGGCGGAGATATCCACAACTCCATCATTCAGAGTCAGGAAGGTCTCATCCGTCGCATAGATGAACGCATTCATCAGGTAATAGGTAGGCTCGCCATGCCACCACTTCGTGGCGCCGGTAAGCGGAATTTCATCCTCAAGCCCATTGCCGTTGGGGTCCTGCTCTTGAAACGCCTTCAATACCTTGTACAGCTCATCGGTCGTCGTCGGCATTTGCAGATTCAGTTTCTGAAGCCACTCTTTATTGATATACATTTTCTGCGAGTAATCGCAGTGGTAGCATTCCTCGAGTCCCGGCAAAGCATAGATATTTCCATCGGGAGCGGTCACGCCCTTAAGCAGATAAGGCGATTTCTCGAATGCGGCCTGGATGTTCGGTCCATACTGCTCAATCAGCTTGTTTAACGGAAGCAGGATTCCGCTTTGGCCATACTTGATTTGATCGTTCTGGTTAAATTGGCCTCCGAAGAAAATCGGCGGGTAGTTGCCGCTGGCCAGCAGCACATTTTGCTTCTCGAGCACCGCATCGGCCGGCGCAAGGGTCCATTTGATATCCACATTGAATTTTTCCGCAATCAGCTTCGTCAAGTCATTATCATCATAATCCTGAATGGCGGAGGACTGCAATGTAAATGCGGGAAGCGAAATCCTGCCCTCTGCAGAAGCCGGAGTATTGCCTCCTGTGTCCTCGCCGGTGCCGGCTCCTGAATTTGAGCATGCGCTTAAGACCAGCATGGCAGCCAGTAACAATCCGAATATTTTGGTCATGAACTGTAACCCTCCCTCTCGAATTAACCTTTCAAAGAGCCGATCATCATGCCTTTGACGAAATATTTCTGAATAAACGGATAGAAGATCAGGACAGGCAGGCTTGCCACTACAATCAGCGCATATTTAAGCAGTGCCGCGATCTCCTGCAAAGCCATCATGCGTTCGGGATCAGCCATTATCTTCCCGGGCTGCGTGTTCAGAATCAGAATATTCCGCAGAATCAGCTGGAGCGGAAACAAATGATCCGAGTTCAGATAGATCATCGCATCGAAATAGGCGTTCCAGTTATTTACCCCGTAAATCAGGACGAGCACAGCAAGAATGGGCTTCGCAAGAGGCAGCACAATGCGCCAGAATATCCCGATTTCACTGCATCCATCCAGTTCAGCGGCTTCATATAGTTCATCCGGAACGCTCGTCTGGAAGAAAGTCCGGGCGACGATAACCTGGAACACCGCAAGCGCTCCCGGAAGAATGAGCGCCCATCTCGTATCGAGTATGCCAAGTGACTTGACAACCAAGTACGTCGGGATAAGGCCGCCGCCGAAAAACATGGTGAATACCAGCAAGCCCGTGATCAGCCCCCTTCCATAAAGCTGCTTGCGGGCGAGCGGATAAGCGACCATAACTGTCAGGGAAACCTGAAACAGCAAACCGGCTATGGTGTAAAAAATAGAATTCAGATAACCCGTCAGCAGCTGTGAGCTTGCAAAGATCGCTTTGTACGCGGCAAGTGTGGGCTCAACCGGGAAAATGGAGACCCTTCCGGCAACAACCGCATTGGAATCGCTGAACGATGAGCTGAGAACATTGAGCAGCGGATAAGCAATAATAATCAGAATCAGAATCAACACGGCATAGATCAATCCCAGAAAGATCCGGTCAGACGGGCTTTCCTTGATTTTAATGCCAGACATCGATGCGCCTCCCTTCACCATCTACCATAAACTGTGCTCCGAGAACCGCCGGGCGATCCAGTTAACCAGAATAAGAAGAATGAATGTAATGACCGAGTTGAATACGCCGATTGCCGTGGAATAGCTGTAATTGGCATTCATTAATCCTACTTTGTAGACGTAGGTTGCGATCACTTCCGAGCCTGGAAGATTAAGCGAGTTTTGCAGCAGATATGTCTTTTCGAAACCCACATTCAGCACATCCCCCGTACTGAGAATCAGGAGGACGATGATCGCCGGCATGATCCCCGGAATATCCACATGAAGCATTTTTTTGAAACGCGACGCCCCATCCACTCTCGCCGCCTCATACAGATCGGGATTGATGCCCGATAGTGCCGCCAGGTAGATAATGGAGGCATAGCCCATATGCTGCCACATATCCGTGAGGGCATAGACATATTTGAAATCCTGGGCCAGCCCCAAATAATTGACCGCCTTCATGCCAAGCAGCTTGAACAGCTTGCCGATCTCTCCCGTTGGCGCAAGGAAGAGCAGAATCATGCCGGACATGACGACCGTTGAGATAAAATGAGGGGCGTATGTGACCATTTGAACGGTTTTCTTGAAAAAACCGGTCCGGATTTCATTCAGAAATAACGCCAGGATAATCGGTGCCGGAAAATTGAACAGCAGTGTGACCAGGCTGATCTGCAGGGTGTTCCTGAGAATCGGCCAGAAGTTGGGGGAACCAAAGAACTGCTGAAAGTGCTGCAGCCCTACCCAATCGCTCCCCCACATCCCCTTGGCGATATTGTAGTTTTTGAAAGCGATCTGTACACCCAGCATGGGAATATATTTGAAGATGATAATATAAGCCAGCGGCAAAAGCACAAGCAGATATAGCTGCCAGTACCTCGCAAGCCTTTTCTGGATCAGATTTGTCTTCCCGGTACCAGGGTTAACGGCGGTGATGCCGGCATGGTCCGCATTTGCTGCCATCGCTGCTCCTCCTCTCGAAGAATTTCTTGTGCGGCCTGCCTAGCTAAGCCCCTCTTCCATATATCTTCCATTCTGGACAGCAGCCCTGTCCGGATCTGCTTCCGCCTGTTCGGATTCTTCTTCAACCATAATCCAGCCGTCATACCCGCTCTCTCTCAGGAAAGCCGTGATTCCGGGATGGTCAATAACGCCCTCTCCCATAGCCCGCCACTGCCTGCCCCGGGAAATATCCTTGAAATGCACATGGCGGATTAGAGAAGCATGTGCGCGGAATACGTCCAATACCTCCATTCCGCCATTGGCAATATGACCGGAATCCGGACAATATCCCACATAGCGGGTATCCAGGCCGGCAAACATGACAGCATAATCCGCTTCCGTGAGAAAGACCGAACCGGGCGGAGAATTGGGATGGAACGCGCAGATAATTCCTCTGCCGCTGGCCCGTCTGGCTACAGCGTTGATGCACTGGAGCGCATTATGGCGCCGTTCGTCGAGGTTGGAGCGGTCAGAGCCGGGAAGCTGAACGAGAATGAGCTTGGCCTGCGGAAAATGGTCCAAATAATCAAGCAGCCGCTCCGCCTCCGCTGCTTCCTCCTCCGTCTCTTCGGGGTGAAGCCAGGGAAGCGCCAGCGTGAGAGCCGCGAGCTTAAGCTCTCTATTCCCCAATGCCTCTTGAAGCAGCCTTGGATCCTCATAGAAGGAACCGAGCATACAGACCTCCGCTTCGACTCCGCTGAAGCCGGATTTCTGGATGGTATCCAAAATCTCGGCGAATGAATTCTTGTATCTGTCATACGACATCTGCCAGGTATAGGTCTGGCATCCGAACTGAACCGGCATCTTATCCCGCCTCCCTGATACGTTCCCGGATGAAGGCTATTGCCTGCCTTCCCCACTCTTCCACTTCCGCATTAAAGCAAAAGTCCACGCACCACCATTCCATAGTCTCAATGGCAGGCTTCAGCTCAGCGAGGATTTCGGGGAAGTCGATCAGGCCCGCGCCGAAGGCGGCATGCGTACTGGTCTCATCGTCATGCAGAGTGCCGTCCGAGTCGATCAGGTGAAAATGTCCGATATGACCTTTCAATAACCGGGCATATTCGGCTATCCCGCCGGGAAGAAGCTCCTTCGCTCCAGCGTGCCTGGCTCCGACTGTGCCGCTCATATAAGCATGACTCGTGTCAAACAGGACCTTGAAGGCCGGGTGATCCACCGTCTCCACCAGCCGCCTGACTTCGCTTGGCTTGTTCAACCAGAAGCCGGGCTCGAATTCCCAGACGATCCGCATGCCCGCTTCCTCTGCCAGTGCCCCAGAATCACGCCATGTCACGGCAAGCCGGTGAAACCGTTCCTCATATTCCCGCTCGTCAAGACGACCGGGAGGGCTGACCGTATCGACTCGAATGGTCGAAATCCCCAAATCTCTGGAGAAATCAATATAGCTCTTCAAACGCTCAAGGTACGACTCTTTCGAGACAAGCGCCGGGGGAACCTTGGTGAAATCAGGCGCATAGCCGGAGATACCCAATCCGCGAGCTTCGATTTCATCGAGCAGTTCAAGCCGGCTCCCGCGGGTGGGGTGACTCTCAGGTGTCGGATGGGGAGCGAAGCCGTTGATTTCCACGCCGTCGAAGCCGGCTTCTCGGGCATATTGCAGAATTCTGCTGAACGGCCAGGGCGACGACGCGAACGGTCCGAACGCGAATGCCCACGAGCCGATTGATAATTTAGGATGCAAGAGCTTAACCTCCTTTGCTGCTATTCTTTATGCTTGAAGAAGAAATGCCAGCGTGGTCCGGTTGAATTCGTCCAGCTTCTCCCAGTGGTGGGTGTGGCCGGCGCCTGCGAATACGGCAAGCTCGGCGCCGGGAATGCCCGATGCAATCGCTGCGGAATAATGAAGCGGTGTGAACAGGTCGATATCGCCTGAAGTGACCAGCACGGGAGCCTCAATCGCATGCAGGCGGTCCCGGGTGTCGTGGGCAATACAAGCATCACATTGGGCCTGAAACGAGTGAAGCGGCATGGGATTGGGATCGGACAAGCCTGCTTTCTCTCTTTGCAGCAGGTCGTCAAGCCTGTTATTATGCCACTCAGGCGTAAAGATCCAAAGCTGCAGCAGACGATTGAAAGCGACCGGATCGCAAGCGGCACGAAGCGAGCGGAATGCTTGGAAGATCCGTTTGGTGTAGATGTCGCACCGGTCCCAGGATGCGATAAGCGTAAGCGAGCGAATTCTGCCAGGCTCGAGCAGAGCCAGCTCCTGGGCAATTCCGCTGCCCATCGAGATGCCGGATACATGCGCCTTCCCGATCTGCAGCGCCTTCATCAGACCGGCGGTATCCTCCGCCATCATCCGGGTACTGTATGCACCTTCCGGTTTGCCGGACCGGCCTGCCCCGCGGTTATCCACGAGGATGCAGCGGAAATGGCGTTCGTAAGCCTTCACATGATCCTCCCAGGCCGATCCGTCCGCACCCAGGCCCATCAGTAGAATCAGCGGCTCGCCGCTTCCCCGCTCCTCGTAATGCATATCAATGCCATTCGTTCTCACGCTTGGCATAACCGTTCACCTCGCTTTCAAATGATTGCGGATAAAGTCAATTCCGAGTCTTGCCGCGTCATCGTTATGCTCGGAGAAGGAGCGCCACAGATGCAGTCTGGAGATCAATCCGGGCACGGTCATCCCGAATGCTTCAATCGTCAGCCAATCATCGTATCCAATCTGATCAAGCGCCTGGAATATCCCTGGACTAATGGCATGACCGCTCCCGGGTACACCGCGGTTGTTCTCCGATATATGGACATGTTTGATCGACGGCCCCGTGTTTCGCCAGGCTTCTGCTACGTCATTCTCTTCGATATTGCCGTGATGGGTATCCGCCAGCAAGCCTACATTCGGAAGAGCCACCTCACGGACGAACCGGGCTCCCTCCGCCATTGTATTGACCAGATACATTTCAAAACGGTTAAGCGGCTCCAGGGCGAGCGTAACCCCAAGAGAATCGGCATACTTGCCGGCTTCCCGCAGCGTCTCCACTGCGAAGCCCCATTCGTCCTTCTCCGGAGCGCGTCCGGTAAAGCGTCCGAGCCCCTGAAACAGAGGGCCGCACATCAAATCCGCACCGGCGGCTTTCGTATGATCGATGCTTCGTTTCAAGGCGTCCACAGCAGCCTGCCTGAGCGGCGCAGCCCGGCTTGCCGGATCGGCCTCAGCCGCATCCAGAGCGGAGATCGTGGTCCGCTTCAAGTCCAGCTCATCCAGCGCTGCACCTAATGCGATGGCGGTCTCATCAGTCAATCCGTCGACCGGGATTTCGACGCCGTCGAAGCCCCACTCCTTGATTTGGCGAAATAATGCGGCATGCCGGACCGCATCGGGTGAATCTGTCCACAGCAGCAAATTGACGCCGATTTTCATCGAATCACTCCCAGGGCTTCAGGATGATTTTGCCGTTAAGCTGGGAAGCCGACATTTCGAAGGCTTCCTGGATATTGCTCATCGGAATGACGTGGGTAATGAACGTATCCAGCAATGGCGAGTTTTGAATCACCTGCATGATTTTCGGGAAATGATTGATGTTGTAGTGCCAGGAGCCCGTTAGGGAAATGCCTTTGCGAATCAGGTCGGGGCTGATCCGGATCGGGGTCTCTGCCCCGCACTCCCCGACGAAGCAGACCTGGCCCATTCTCTTGACGGCGTCGATCTGCAGACGGTGCGCCGCGACAACGCCGGAGCATTCAATTCCACAGTCAGGCCCTCTGCCGCCGGTTAACGCTTTAATCTTCTGCACAGCTTCAGGATCGCGCGGATCGATAATGTGATCGACGCCCAGTTCTCTGGCCAGATTGATCCGGTATTCCTGCATTTCAACGGCAATGGCGGTCGCCCCGCGGTACTTGGCGTTCAGGACAGAACCCAGGCCTACCGGACCAAGCCCGGTTATCAATACCGTTGTGAAGGCATCGACACCCATGCGCTCGAACGCGCCGTGAGACGGCCCCAGCCCGCAGCAGGCGAGACTTGCCTTTTCATAAGAAACGCCGTCCGGGATTTTGGGCAGCAGCGCGGAAGGCTTGGCGATATACTGGCTCATGGTTGCCGCATGGACATCCAGATTATGCTCGCAATGAATGTAGTCCCCCTGCACGCAAAGCCCGCATTCTCCGCATGGATACTGCGGCATGACGACGACACGGTCGCCCGGCTTCACCGTACTCCCCGGAGCGGTCTGAACAACCTCGCCCGCTGCTTCGTGGCCTAGACAATCGCTCTCATGCCCATGCACGAAGCCCTTATATTCGGCGCACATCGGCGCGGCGTGAATTTTAACCAGCGCCCACCCCTCACGGAGCTCAGGCATTTCCTTATCCACCAGTACCGCTTGCCTTTCACTTATGATTGCCGCTTGTTTCATCTTTTCTCACTCCCCCTAATGTCGGACAGGTTCATATCGTGTTATGCGTTTGGCCGAAGAGCTCCCGCTTCTCCCCATGCTTGAATGTGAGTCCGAGCTGCTCTGCGTTGCCGAAAATATAATCCAGTGCGGCAGGGAGCTCATCTTCGCTTAAATGCTCGATCATGAGCGGCGGCTCCTGAGGCAGCCTGCTCAGCTGCGTTAAATACTCATCATAATCCAATGTCCCATTTCCCAAATACGTTTCCGTGATCTGAGTTGTGGCATGATGGACCAGGTTGGTGTCTTTAGCATGACAGCTGACAATGTAAGGGCCAAGCTTTTCGAAGCATTCGCGGATAAAATCTCCATTGTAATAAACTCTTCTCGGATCGGAGGTCATATTAACCGGATCCAGATGAACGGCAAATGCGTCGCGGTTAATTTCTTTCATCATCCGCAAATACAGATCCGGATTATCCGGCAGAACGTAGGACTCCGTCTCCAGAACCAGCTTGGTCCGGCGCGGCTGCACTTCATCGATGATGCGCTGGATCACCCGAATGTTATGCTCAATGTTCGCCTCCGCAAAATTGTCCTTGTGGCTCATTACGCATCCCATATTGTTGTAGCTGCCCCCGTGCATGACACAGCAGACCGTTTCCATTTCCTCCGCCTGACGGAGGCGGGTCATGATTTCGGCAATGTTCTTCTCCTGCCTGGCAATATCGGGATCGGAAATATTAATGCAATACGCACCTAACTCCGCCAGCACGATATCCGCCTCTCTGAACGCCTGTTTGTACTCTTCCCGTTCGTTACCGTCTGCAATATAGCTGCAGTATGCGGCGGAATAGCCCAGCCGCTGGTGAATCTTCACAAGCCTGGCCGGATCTCTTTCTCCATGCTTGAAGATTGGACCGCCTAATCGCATTCGCTCATCCCCAGTCCTATATATATCGTTGTAACCGCTTGCAGATTGAGTATAGTGGGAAGCTCCGCATAAAAACAATTATCAATTTTCTGTTTCGAATCTATTAGTCAAAACCTTGCCGCGCATGGCTTTTTCAGGCAAACAAACCGATTTCCGCCGCTTAACAATTTGGCAAAAATATCCGTGGAGCTCCATCCGGTTCCGGCAGCTGCAGATCATGTAACGGATATGGAGGGCCCGATTTCTTTATAACGGTCAACGTATTACGTCTGTCGAGGTCTGAAACCAAGAGCAAGTGGAAATGTTGTATGTATGGTAGAGGTATCTGCGTCTACATTTTCGGTATCCGCAGCCTCTAAGAAGATTGTCAAGGAGTGAGCGGGAATTGCCGGCAAGCATTGAAGTTATTTTAAGAACCATCCTCACCGTTGTTATCGTCATCGTGATAGCCCGGGTCGTGGGAAAACAGGCCATATCCCAGATGGGCTCTTATGATTTTGCCTTTGTCATCATATTGGGATCGATTGCGGGCAACCTGGCCTTCAACCTCAAAATAGGCACATGGTATTTCGTTGTTTCCTTGGTCACATTTGGCGCAGCGTCCTTTCTGCTGTCATTATGGATCATTAAATCAAGAACTGTGAGAAAATGGATTTCCGGACAACCGACCGTTGTCATTGAGCGAGGTAAGATTCTCGAACAAAATCTGAAAAAAATCTATTATTCATTGGACACATTGAACCAGGAATTAAGACTGAAGGACATCTTCAATATTGAGGAGGTGGAGTATGCGGTGCTTGAGTTGAACGGGGAGCTGTCCGTCCTGAAGAAACCGGAATTCCGCCAGGTTGTCCAAAAGGATTTATCCCTTGCTCCACAGCCGACTGCAAACTTCCCCATTGAATTGATTATGGACGGGGAACTGATCGGGCAGAATCTGAAGGAGAATGACTTAAAGGCATGGCTGGATCAGGAGCTGAAGAAGCGTAAGCTGAAAATCCCCGATATTTTCTATGCCGTGAAGAGCTCAAGCGGAAATTTCTATTGGGATGTCTATCGGGACGGGATTAAGAATCCTGTTGATACAGAGTAGCCTAAGCATCCGGCTGCGGTTCCTGTAAGACTTGGCCCGAACAAGCCCAATTTTGAAGATATTGTCACGAATCGCTTCCAGGATAATATCTTATATAGTCAAATGACTATTTTTTGGAGGTTATCTTAATGGATCGTGGATTTTTTCCTGGTGGTGGTTTTGGTGGAGGTTTTGGCCGTCGTCCTTTCTTTCGTCCCTTTGCTCACCCTTTTTTCCCTGGTCGTTCCTTGTTTCCGTTCTTCTTCCTGTCTCCGTTCGTTTTTCCTTTCTTCAGGGACGGAAACCCGGATGACATGTTGTTCGCGCAGCATCAGGCTCAGCCTGGAGACACATTAGCCGCTGTCGGCCACAAATACAACATGCCTCACTCCATTATGGAGGAAGCCAACCCGCATATTACCAATCCTAACCAATTGAGGGCCGGCGAAATGGTGAATATCCCCCGTATCTCCCATATGGTTTGTCAGAAGACCTACAATGAGATGCCGACTCCCATGAATCAAGGCTAGTATTCGGACCCGCTGAAAATGTCAAACAAGACCTTGCCGCCAAGTCTTGTTTGACATGATTCAGGGATCAGATGCTCCAAGGCTCCGTTTCTAGCAATGCTCGCGGGGAACGAAACCGGTATAGACGGATTTGCCGTCCTTGGCTATAAGCGGACCGTTATTAAACACATGGCCTGTTTTCGGATTCTTCGCGCCGTCAACCGAGTATTGGATGACATAGGCTTTGCGGGTTGCACTGCTGAGATTGGGCCTGCTGCGGTGGAACAACAGGGAATGGAACACCACCATGCTCCCCTTCTTCAACTCGACCGGTTCGCCCTCAATATCGCCATAGTAGCAAATCCAGCCGAGATCTGTTTTGATATGGGGCACAAACCCTTTCTTATGCGTACCCGGCTGTATCCAGATGCAGCCGTTCTCAATCGTCGCGTCATCGAGCGCAAGCCAGCAGGTTACATAATGAACGGGATCGGTCGGGACGTACCCGTTGTCCTGATGCCAGGGAAAATCTTTGTCGGCTTCCGGCCTTTTGTATACGGATTGATCCCAGTACAGCTTCGTGTCAGGCCCGAGAATCGCTGTTGTAATATCGACGAACCGTTGATCGACTGTGAAGCGCTGCAGCTCAGGGCGGAGAAAATTGATATTCCCATTAAAGTTGATCTTGCCTGCCACATTAATAAAGTCCTGCCCCTTCTCGAGCAGCGCCTTCTCCGATTCCGCATCGAGCTCATCGATAATGCCGCGGATCTCATCCATTTCATAACCGGAGAATAATTGGTCGAAAATGATAAAGCCTTTCTCCTCGTACTGCTTCATCTGCTTATCCGTAATGCTGACGGTCCTGCCTGGATCGACTGATGCCATTGCGCGCTCGCTCCCTTGTCATGGATAGAATTTGTTTCATGTCCTCATTATCCCCCCCTGCCTCTTTGTTCTCAATGAAGCGGTTCCGCCTCTTATTGTATTTTTTCCTCCTTTTATATGCCTCGCCCGCCCGTATTCCCGTATGGATTCTCCGCCTGCAAAATGCGGACGGATTCACGGTACTCGCCGGGCTGGACCCCATATGCGCGCTTGAACTGCCTGGACAAATATGATGCGTCTGTCATTCCGCATTGCGATGCGATGGATTCAAGCGTGGCTTCGGTCCGTTCCAGCAGCTGCCTGGACCGTTTCAACCTCATGTCGCGGAGCATCTGCATCGGCGTCAAGCCGTACCGCTGCCCGAAAGCCTTATCCAGATAATTGGGACTGAGACGTACCGCCGCGCCCAGCTCCTCGCGCCCGAGCTTCTCATGCAGCCGGTGCGTCATCAGCCCGATGAGCCGGCCGAACCGGTCCTTCACGGAATCGTAAGCCTCGGGACGCTCCGGACAGCCGGCCCGCTCCCAGCCGGCCAGAATCATCTCTGTCAGCTGCAGCATGCAGGAAGACAGCTTCAGCTCCCAGAACGCCTCATCTTTCTTCTCCCAGATCTGCTGCAGCCGGTGGAACAGCGCTTCGAACCGCCCGGGATCGGACGGGGTGATGACCGGCGCAATCCGGCATAACTGCAGCAGATCCAAATGATGCGAGCAGAAAACAGCAGCCTGCATCCACAAATGAGTCCCTTTTGTCTCCGCTTTCTCCGTAAACGGCAGATCGGGCGGATGGAGCATCACATCTCCCGCGCGCGCCGGATATGATACGCCTCCTGTTCCCGTGATGACGCCGCCTTCCTTGATATAACTGATGATCCAATTGGGAAATTGGCGGTCAATCAAATCGAGATTCGAATAAGAGGCGGTATTGACGGAATAAAGCTTCACAGACCAGGGACCCTGCAGCCATTCCATCCGCTTCATAGACATTGCAAATCAGCTCCATTCTAAACCGCCTGCTGAAAAAGGCGGGTTATCCCGTCCATAAATGGTTTCTATCTGTTCAATGAATGATAAATATGTTCAGTATACCTGGTGATGGCTTCATCATAATCCGGATACTTATATCCGAGACTTTCCCCCACGGCTTTTGAGTATTTTCTGAACAACCCGTAACAAGTGAATAAAGACTGCCACATGTTTTGGCAGCCGTTCCCGGAATAAGTGGACAGCAAAGCTTCCCAATCCTCTTGGGGAAGATAACGGTCAATAAATTTATAGTTTTTCCCCACGCTGAAGGAGTAACCTTGCTCCGAACCGATCTGCCAGGACATCATTCTTAACAAATTAGGCCGGGCAATCCCGTTTAAATGGTCAATGGCAAATAGGATTTCTTTTCGCGCCAATCCTTTTACGACGTAAGTCGAAACCATCCAGAATTCATTACAGCAATCATCAAATTCTCTTGCGGTGGGCTTCTTGATCCAATATTGACGGTCACTTACCATCACCTCCATTTTGACAAGACCATCCTTATCAAGCAGGACCTCTGCTAAACCGTCGCCATTGGTAAAATAATCTTCCGTTTCGTTTATTGGAATCAGGGTCAGATCTACTTTGTTGCCGTCTTCAAAGAGAATGATATACGAAAACCAATTGCCTAGTTCTGCGGGAAAAAGCTCCATATCCTCGGGTTTTTGCATCATTGCGCGTTTTCCGAAAATATTCAGCCATTGATCACTTTCTTTGAAAGTATCCATGTCCGTCACAAAATATGAAATATCATAATCCTGGAAGGTATCGTGTGGAATGTTTTTGTTCGTACGCGATCCTTCCAGCGTCACCAGTCGGATTCTGTTATCATTCGCAGCATAATCAACAAGCATATTCATCATTTCTTGTTCACTTCTCACTGAATTCACCCTCCATCGATGACCGGGACTTCAATAAAGGCCATCCTTGTTCTTCCCGGTAAATTCATCCTTCGTCAGTCCGAACAAAATGACATCCAGGTATTGGCCGTTTGAATAGATGGCCTGCCTCCGTATGCCTTCCTGCGAGCAGCCCAGCTTCGTCAACATTTTGATTGAAGCTTCGTTTCCCTGGAGCACATAATCGTTGAATTTATTCAGCCTCCGTTCGAGAAAGGCATACCGCAGAAGAATGATCAACGCCCTTGTGCCGTAGCCTTTGCCGCGGTGATCCCGGTCAATCTGGATGCCGATACTGAATGTCCCGTTTCGCTCGTCGATGCTGTTCAGGTTGATGCCCCCAACATTTTCATTGTTCAAGTTTTCGATCGTAAACATGATACGTTGATTGTCCGGGGAGAAATCGGCGTTGGAATCCGCGAATTTCCTCGCCTCGGCAATCGTCGGCGGCAGCTCGACGGCACACTCAAGCAGACGCCTGGCCGGAGTGTCAAACCGGTTGATGTAATGCCCCTCCCAGTCTTCAGGCTCTATGCCGCGCAATCTGATTTCTTCATCCTGCCAGAAGTAACTTTCATATTGTATTTCCCGCATGGCTTCCTCCGATCATGGATCGTAAATGTAATTTTGTGATTTATACAAAATTCAATATCGAAGCTGCAAACCCTCTTCCCTTTTATGGATAGGTGGATGGATTAAGGGCAATAAAAGAGTATAGGAAAGTAAAATATCGACAATAAAGGAGCTTGTTTACGCCATGTCTAAGGATCCTGCACCGTCAACCCGATCAAAGGATAAAGCATATGCGGCACGTTCTGCCCGTAACTTATGGTCAGGTGTTTTATTCGGTTTTGGCATTGTCGCTTTTATGGATGAGACTGTATTTCATCAACTCCTCCATTGGCATCATTTTTACGATAAATCGACGACGGGGGCCGGTCTGGTTTCAGATGGTCTCTTTCATGCATTCAGCTGGTTCGCTACGATAGCCTCTTTGTTTATGTTGGCCGATCTCAGGCGGCATCAAGTCTTGCGGATCAAACGCTGGTGGGGCGGCGTGTTCCTGGGTGCGGGGATTTTTCAACTCTATGATGGACTGATTCAGCACAAACTTATGAGACTGCATCAGATTCGGTATAACGTTGATATTATTCCTTACGATTTGACATGGAACATCATTGCCGCGCTGTTGATAGTAACCGGCATTCTGCTTATTGTCCGAACAAGAAACACCTCCCTTCCGGAGGGATGATGCTAATATGTACAATATGATCGAACATCATGAGCAAAGCGGAGATTTTCCGTATAAACCGATGCTCGTAGCCTTGATTTTTTTCGTCATTACGATCCTGTATATCGGAGCTGTTGTTGTTTCCAATCGCCATTATCGCAAATGGCCGAGGTACCGTATTTATTGCTGGTGTGCGGGTGTATGGTGTGCAGCCTTGGCTATTATCGGACCTTTGGCTGATCGCGGGCATACGGATTTTACGGCACATATGACGGGTCATCTGCTGCTGGGCATGCTGGCTCCCCTGCTTATGGTACTGGCCGCTCCCGCAGCATTGGTATTGCGTTCATTAAAAATATCGTCAGCCCGGCGGTTCTCTCGTATATTAAAAAGCCGGTTTATGCATTTTTTTATGCATCCTTTTACTGCTTCCCTCCTCGACATTGGAGGACTATGGGTGCTTTATACAACCGGCTTGTACGAGGCCATGCATAAAAACATGCTTATTAATACAGCCGTACATATCCATGTTTTTCTGGCCGGTTATCTGTTTACCGCGTCGATTATTTATATGAATCCCGTTTCTCATCGTTTCAGCTTTAAATACCGGGCATCCATGCTGATTATGGCGTTTGCCGGACATAGTATACTATCGAAAATCATATATGCTTCCCCTCAGGAGGGAGTACCGATTGAGCAGGTCAAAAATGGTGCGCAATTCATGTATTTCGGCGGCGACGCCATCGAATTGCTGATGATCACGATATTTTGCTATCAGTGGTATAAAGGAGCCGTTCTCCGAAATCAATGAAATGGCTGCCCTGTCCGCCGGCAGCAATGGCTGCCGGCAAGAAACCTCCGGCAGCCGTCAGTAGACTCTATTAAGCTTGTGTTCTCACTTGGGGCTTCCCTTTACTCGTCCATTTTCACAACCGATTTGATAAAGCCTTCCGGCTTCGTTCTTATCGCTTCGAAGGCTTGATCGACCTCGTCCAACCCGTAAACATGGGTAACCAGATCCCTCATGTTCAGCTTGCCGCCAGCAATAAGCTTGAGTCCCGCTTCCATCTGCCTGATCAGGACCTGGTCCCTGCGTTCATGCGCATTAATAACGGTAATTGCCTTCCAATTCCATAATTCCATATTCACATTGCGCATTCCGCCATGCCCCTGATGATAGCCAACAACGTTGTAGTCGCGAAAGGCCATCTGCATGCCCACAATGGGGAGATATTTAAAAATAATAATGTACAGCACGGGCGGAAAGACCAGGACATAAAAGTGCCAGTGCTTTCTCATCAATCGTAAGTTATTCAAGGACCCATTCCCCCCTTATTCCCGGAACGTTTCAAAACAGGATGGTGCATTTGATAAAACATGGCGCAATTCAAAATGAGAGCCGGCAATCGTTGCGATCCATGTTGAAGACGCTTTCAATAACGGCAGGCTTGTCATTCTCTACGGGCATCCTCCCTTTCGAACTCTCATTTGATAAATGACGGATTGCTTTCATTCTATAATCTTTCTAATTAAAATTCTTCTATAACTTTGATGTAACTTATGGTATTTTGATATCTCTCTTCAGGTACGCAAGGGCCAATAAATGAATAAAGAAAGTTAGGGTCTGTTAGGTGGATGTACATCCCTTTATTCCGCAAATGACATAGTATAAAAATATGTGGGAGTTTTAGCAAGTTCTGGATTCGAATCAAGGACATGAATGGAATTTTAATTCGAGGAGTCATCAAGATCCTTTAAGGAGTTGCCCTGAAATTGAAGTCCAAAATCTTCACTCCGAAAAGAACAGGAAAAAATAAGGTTTTCATCATGACGCCAATCACAGGCAGGACAACTTCACAGCAAAAGGTTCTTCCCATTTCTCACAAATGGATGGATGATCATAGCTCCGTTACCGCTCATCTCATAAAGAAAAAAAAAGAACGCAAAAAAGCTGTTGCAAAAAGGAAGAGAAGAAATTCTGCAAGTACATCATGCCCAAGGCTGTCAGGAAAATCGCGATCACCCAAAGCCTCCAGAGCTACAAAAGTCAGCTGGACTTCCGGGTCAGTCAAGCATCAGGGGCTTCCTGGACTTCAAGGATCTCCCGGGCTTCAGGGCCTTCAAGGACCCCAGGGACTTCAAGGACTTCAAGGACCTCAGGGACTTCAGGGACTTCAAGGACCTTCGGGGCTTCAGGGGTCGCCTGGGCTTCAAGGATCTCCTGGACTTCAGGGGCCTCCTGGACTTCAGGGTTCGCCTGGACTTCAAGGGCCGCCCGGACTTCAAGGAACGCCAGGAATTCAGGGGCCGCCTGGACCTCAAGGGGCAACCGGGCCTCAGGGACTTCCCGGGTCGGGAACTATTCCAACTGTCACGATAACTCCGCTCGTTGAGCGATATCTTTATATTGTGCAGTCGGATACTGATCTTCCAGCCATTTTTCCAGCTGCTCTGTTCACAAACGACAATCAGGAGCCCGTGACGGCACTTGTTGAAGCGGGTCAAAATGGATACGCTAACCTCTACATCAACGGCCTCACCCAGGAAAGCAGTATGTATAATGCAAACAATATAGGTTTGCGTATAGAAGGGGATAATCAGACGATTTTTGCAGGTACGCCCATCCTTCTTGAAATCATTCGCTTCTTTGCCCAGGTAATCTCTTAAAATCAAGCAGATCCCCCTTATCATTAGCACTTCCTTTTATTCTACCTCCAGCATTTACTGATAGCGGTGATGATGGAGGTGATAGAGATGCCAATTACAAAACCATTTATGGCGGCAAGAAGATTCAGTGCCACAATAGGAGATGGAACCGGAGTAGGCGCGGCCTACAATATTCTGGCAACGGCCACTATTGATGACGCCGGTGTTGCTGCAACAGCTTTCCCAACCGCACCAGCCTATTACAATCTTTATATCAACGCGCAGATTCAAACAGCTGACACTTCAAGCGTTACCATTACTGCGATCACCATTCCGGACGGAGACACCCTTGATCCTGCGACACCTCTAGTAATCGAATTTGTTGTAAACTAATCTTTTGTGATGACGTGATGCCGACAATTCTTGCTTCCCGGGATTGTCGGCATTGTCATTTCAAACGCAGAAAGGAAATGAATCTAATTGCCGATCATATCCCCTATCTTCTCAATCATTTCCGGATTTATCTTTAATGTAAGTGCGCAAACAGTTCCTATAGAAAGCGATGTTATTTTTGACACTAATGGAATTCTTAATCCTGTCATTGCCCATACCCCCGGAACCTCTCAGATTACAGTTACAAGTCCCGGCAGCTACGAGATTACTTTTTCCGTATCCGGCGTGGAACCCAACCAATTCGGACTCTTCCTGAATGGCGCTCCGGTTGCGGGAACCGTGTATGGTTCAGGTGCCGGTACTCAGCTGAACTTCGGGCAAGCTCTGATCGCACTCATTGCCGGCGATGTTCTTACTCTGCGGAATCATAGTTCATCTGCTGCGGTAACCCTTCAGACATTGGCCGGCGGCACGCAAACAAACGTGAACGCTTCTGTCGTGATCAAAAGATTAAGTTAACCGTCCAATATGAATAGTCATACAGGCATGACAGCCCAGTTCGTTGCTGATATATACTTACGCATTCTTCGTCCAGGAGCGCAGCGTCTGCGTCACGTCGGATCAAGAGGAAATAACAAAAAAGTATGAAGCTCTGAAAAAGATTGTTGACTCTATCGCTGGGGGGGGGAAAGAATATTATCTCGAAGGATGCATTCCTGGGGAACACAAAAATCACGGGTATGATATTGCCTCAACCCACCGCGAAAATCAACAAACAGGAAGGCATGATTGCTCCCTCCTGTTTGAACGTATCGTATGCGACTTTCTAGCGAACCTTATTCAGCTGCACTTGTCCGCGCAGCGCCGCCATACATTCCGGACCCGCGTCGATGCTGCCAAGCGGCCATCCCGAATCGCCGTAGCCGCCATGAAAATCCGCTCCGCCGGTGACAATCAAGCCATGCTCGGCAGCAGCATGAAGCGCCCTGCCCCGGTCCTCCACGTTGTGCGAAGGATGATAGACCTCGATGCCCTGCAGGCCGCAGTCAACCCAGCCGGGGATCGCCTCGAAATTGCCCAGCTGGCCCGGATGAGCGAGCACCGGCACCCCGCCCGCCTCCAGCACGGCGCGGATCGCGTCCCGCGCATCGACGTAGCGCATCGGCATGTAGGCAATGCCGGGCTCACCCCGCTCGCCGCGGGAGAACAGCTTGCGGTACAGGTCGCCGAACAGCTCATCCGCATAGCCCAGATCCACCAGCGCATTCATAATATGCTGCTTGTAGACGGACGATCCGTCCGCCGCATAACGGCGGACGCCCTCCCACGTGATGCGGTAGCCCGCAGCGGCCAGTCTTTGCGTCATCTCCTGGGACAACCGGCTGCGCAGCTCCACGGTCGGAGCGCACAGCTGAGCGAGCGAAGAATGCTCAGGCTGGACGAACAGGCCGAGAATATGAGCCCGCCGCTTGCGGTCGAAGTCGTAGGCGGATATTTCAATGCCCGGCACGATCTCCACGCCAAGCTCCGCGCCAAGACGAAGCGCGGCCGGAACGGCGGCCGTCGTATCATGGTCGGTGATCGCAAGTGTCGCGACCCCCGCTTCCGCAGCCTGCCGGACCACTTCCTCCACGGAAAATGTATTATCCGAGGCGTTGGTGTGGCAGTGCAGGTCGGTTATACCCGTCGTTGCCTTCATCATAAGCGATTCACAGTCTCCTTTCAGCCGATTGCCGTATTGCGGTCCGGCATTTGCTCCGTCTGGGGCAGCATCCGCTCCATCCGTCCGATCAGCTGCGGCCATTCCTGTTCATACACTTCGCGCACCTCATGCATCAGGAAGCCCTTGAAGTACGGAGCCAGATGCGACGCAATTTCACGGAAAGGGACCTCGCCGCTGCCGATCGGCATATGCATATCGCCGCGGCCATGCGGAATCAGATCGTACTGGTTCTTCTCCAGCGAGAAATTCGGCTCTCCGAAGTTGTCGTGGACATGCAGATGGAATACGTAAGGCGCCATCGCCTCAAGCTCCTTCTGCCGGTCAAGCCCATACATCCGTTCTGCCAGCAGCAGATGTCCCGTGTCCAACGTAAGACCGACGCTGGCATGATCGATAAGCTTCATCTGCTCGGCCAGCAGTGCAGGCCGCACCGCATAGCAATAATGCGGGCAATCCAGATACGGCCGCATATTTTCCATCCCGATTCTCACGCCGTTCGAGCGGGCCAGGTCGCCGGCAATCCGCAGCTCCTCCCGCTCCCGCTCCAGCAGCAGCTCCTGCTCCCCCGCTGTATACACCGGCCATTCATGCCGGTATACCAGCTCTTCCTCGCCGACGAAGCGGGCGGGATGATAGGCCATCGCCGAAGCTCCCAGAGCGCCGCTGATCTCAATCGCGGCATGCAGCACCTGCCGCTCCTTGAGCAGCTCGCCCCTGCGGAACAAATTAATTTCGAACGGGGCATGGGTTGTAACCTGCAGGGAGAATTGCCTGAACAGCCGGACATAACGGTCCAATCTGTCTGTATTGAGCCGGCCGTTGATAATAATGTTCATTCCATGAATGGGCACCTCAACGGCCCCGAAGCCGAGCTCCTGAATTTTCGCCAGCTTTGCCTCCAAGCGGTCCGGAGCGTTCACCGTATCATTGGACAGCAGGCTGACGCCCATCGCTTCTATATGCATCTTCATGCACTTCCTTCCCTACAGTGAAGAGACTGCCAGTCCCTGGCGATAAGACATCTGACACACAATATTGCCCTCGACAAACACCTTCTCAATCATCGGACGGTCGCGATGCAGGCCGACAAGCAGAATATCCGCCGACTTGCCCGGCTCAAGCGATCCGGTCCGGTTGTCGATGCCAAGCGCGACGGCCGGGTTGCGCGATACCAGATTGACGGCGTAAGGCAGCTCATAGCCCAGGCTGTGAAGCAGAAAGACCGACTGCAGCAGCGACGGCGGATAATAGTCCGAGCACAGCATATCGACCACGCCTTCACGGATCGCATCAAGTGCCGACAGGTTGTTGCTGTGGGAGCGGCCAAGCAGTACATTAGGCGCTCCCATGACAACATGCAGGCCGCGGCGCTTCGCTTCCACCGCTACTTCCAGCGTGATCGGGAACTCGCTGATCGTCGCGCCCCAGCCTGCAACGCGGTCCAGCTTCTCCAGCGTGTCGTCATCGTGGGAAGCGAGCGGAATACCCTGGCTGCGGGCCAAATCAGCCAGCCGCTGCAAATCCGCAGGATCGGCTTTGGGGAATTTTTTTCTCTCCTCCAGCTGGCGGAGCACTTCCTCCTCGGTCTTGTTCTGCTTGCCCATGATATATTTGACCTGAATGTCAGGCTGGCGGTATTGCCCCTGACCAGGCGTATGATCCATGAAGGACAGCTGCTCGATCTCCCCGTTGTTCAGAAACTCCTCTACGAAGGGAACACCGGCCAGATTCGTCATTTCGTAACGCACATGGATACAGTGCCGGAGCATATGCTTCTCCTCGCGCAGCTCGCGTATATTACGGATATATTGCTGGACGCTGGCATTCTTCCGCGCTTCGTTATTGCGCTCGTCGCCCCATAGGCTGAACGAATGGTAAATCGTCGTCACGCCTTGTCCGGCCAGCTTGCGTTCCAGCTCATAAAAAGAGATGTCTACGGGCAGACAGCTCGTCGGACGGGGAAAGATTTCATGCTCGATGGCATCGCTGTGCGAGTCAATCATGCCGGGAAGCACCCACAGCCCCGTGGCGTCGACATCCCCCGGCAGCGGCAGGCCTCCCGAGCCGGCACGCACCTCGGTGATCGTATCGTCCTCGATTGTGATGGTGCCTCCATGAATGACACCCTGCGGCGTCACGATGTTTCCGCCGTAAATCCGTTGCGTTCGCTTCATTGCCAGTTCTCCTCTCCAGAGTCAGTCGGTTTCACGTACGGCTAGCCGTAACGGCAAGGGCATAAAACTCCACCCTCTCCGCCAAGGCAGCTGGGGTTCTACTCCGCCCCGGCAGCCGCGGTTACCGCATCCGGCACGGCGTCATCGCCAGCGGAGCGGCTAATATCCAGAATGTTATCGGCCACCTGCTCCATAACATCCCAATCGTGAAAAATACCGACCATCGTCGTGCCTTCCTGCTTCATTGCCTGCAGCATCTCTATAACCGCCGAAGTGGTCTCGCGGTCAAGTGAAGCGGTTGGCTCGTCGAGGATCATCAGCCGCGGCCGGACGATAAATGCCCGCGCCAGATTGACCCGCTGCTGCTCGCCGCCGCTGAAGGTGGCGGGAAAAGCCTGCCACAGCTTCTGCGGGATGCGAAGCCGCTCCAGCATCTGCTCCGCTTCCTTGCGGGCGTCGGTCTGCGACCAGCCAAGAGGGAGCAGCTTCTCCGCGACCACGTCAAGCGCGGGAACGCGGGGAATGACCTTGAGAAATTGCGAGACATAGCCAAGCTCCCGCTCGCGCAGCCGGATCATTGTCCGGTCGTCGGCCTGCGCCAGATCGATGCGGCCTTCCTGCAGCGAGTCGTACCAGATTTGGCCGGAGCTTGGAACATATGTGCGGTATATGCATTTGAGAATCGTTGATTTGCCGACGCCGCTCGGACCGGCAATGCCAAGAAAACGGCTCTGGCGGACATTGAACGACAATTCCCGGATCGGATAGACCTTGCCGACTTGCGAGACATGAAGCTCGAAGGACTTGGTCAGGTTGATAACCTCCAGCATCTGTGATGCCCTCCCTTACAGCAAGGAATGAACCAGCAGCTGCGTGTACGGATGCTGCGGGTCCTCCAAAATTTGATCAGTCAAGCCCATTTCGATCATTCTTCCCTGACGCAGCACCATCGTCCGGTCCGCCAGCATGCGGATAACGCCCAGATCATGCGAGACGACAATCATGGCGACCTTCAGCTCGCGGCGCAGGCTGCGGATCAGATCGAGCACGCGCGCCTGAACGGACAGGTCGAGTCCCGTTGTTACTTCATCAAGCAGCAGCAATGGCGGGTTATTCGCCAGCGCCTTGGAAATCTGCACGCGCTGCTGCATCCCGCCGCTGAAATGCTTCGGCGGCTCGTCCATCCGGCCAAGCGGAATTTCCACCCGTCCAAGCAGCTCGGCAGCCCGCTCGCGAATTTTGCCGACGTGGAAATAGTCGGCGGCAAACAGCTTCTCAGCGATATTGCCGGAGCTGGAGTAGTTCATGCGCAGCCCGAGATATGGGTTCTGATAGACCATGCCCATAACATGGTTGCGGATATAACGCTTCTGCTGCGCCGATTCAGTCAGCAGATTGGCTTCCCCGCGCTTATAGGAATCCACGAACATATCCCCGGATGTCGCATCCTCATCGAAGTAGAGGCTGCGCACCATTGTGCTCTTGCCCGAGCCGCTCTCTCCGACAACCCCGAGAATTTCTCCTGGATACAGGTCGAAATTAAGATCGATGCAGGCCATGACCGAGCCGCAATGCTCGCAGCGGTTGCTCTTGTCTTCAGGGCCTGCGTCCCTGCAGCGGTCACAGCCGCTTCCGAACCGTTTATTCATATTCCGCACCCGCAGCATCGGCCGCTCACTGGCGGCGGCGATTGCATCAGTGTCCTGATTCATTTCAAGCGTGGATGGAAGCGGCATGGGATCCCCTTCTTTCTATCGTTTTCCGGCAAAATGCCGTATCCGAGCATTGGTGCAGAATCTGCCCTGTCGCGCCGTCCGTCACCTCGTCGAGGAAGGAATGAACGCTGCCGCAGCGGCAGCATGCTTTGCCCGCGAAGCTCTCGACCTCGAATGGATAGTCCTCGAATTGCAGCGGTACGACATTCGTATAAGGCGGCACGGCATAAATCTTCTTCTCCCGGCCCGCTCCGAGCAAAGTCAGATGCTCGGCCTGGTGCAGCTTCGGATTGTCCCAGCGCGGAATCGGGCTGGGGGCCATAATATAGCGGTCATGCACGAGTACGGGATAATCGGCGCCGAGCGTAATGCTGCCCCACTTGACGACGCTCTCGTACAGCGTCAGCCAGATCGCGCTGTAATCCATCTCCGCATGCAGCCTGCGGGTGAGCTGTTCTTTCCGCTCCACCTTGCGCAGCGGCTCCGGCTGCGGCACCTGCAGCACCAGCACCTGACCGTTCTTCAGCTTTTCCTCGGGTACGCGGTGGCGCGATTGAATGAGCGTCGCCTCCTCCGTATCCTCGGTTGTTGCGATATCGCTCGTATCCTCGATTAATTTGCGTATGCTGACGGCATTGACGCTGTCGTCGTTGCCTTGATCAATAACCTTGACGGTATCGCCCCGGCCGATCAACGACAGCGTCAGCTGCAGCCCGCCGGTGCCCCAGCCCCGGCCGATCGGCAGCTCGCGGGATGCGAACGGCACCTGGTAGCCGGGAATGGCGACTGCCTTCAGCGTCTTGCGGCGGATTTCGCGCTTCGAGCCTTCGTCCAGAAAAGCAAAATTATACTTCGACGGCTGCTTTATGCTCTGTTTTTCCATCTTCGACCTCCGTACTCTTCGTTGACTTTGGATTCTCATTCTGAGCCTTGCGGATCCGGTCCAGCGACGACTGGAAGGTGATGTAATGCGGAAGCTTCAGATGCGATACGAAGCCAGTTGATTCCAGGCTGTCGATATGCGTAAGGACGAATTCCTCGTCCTGAGTCGGCGAGGTGCCTTCCGTCTCCAGACTGCGCTCCAGAATCGACATGGAGATCGCCTTCAGCTCGTTTTGTCCCAGAACCAGTCCGTAGCCCATCACAAAATGAATTTCACCGGTATCCGCGTTTTGCTTGAAGGAATTGATCGACTCGACCTCGGTTACCATCATTTCGCCCAGATACAGGCTGTCATCCGGATCGCCTGCCCCGTATGGATGGGCAATTGTCACCTCGGCGTAACCGACGCGCAGCTCGCCGATCGTCGGATGCACCGCGCCATAACCGCGCATCGAGCTGTAAGCGAGCGCCGTCATCGCCCCCGTCTCGCCGCGGGCCAGCATCTGCAGCCTCGCCGAGCGCGTAGCAGGAAGGATCACCTTCCGCCTCGTAATATCGAATGGCTCGCTGTTGCGACGCTCCTTCATCTCCGGCATCAGCCCCTGCTCGCGGAGCAGATCGGCGACCTTGCGGAAGGTCGGCACCTCGGTCAGACGTTCTCTGGTCTCCGATTGCACGAAATCCTCGAGAAACGCTTGAATATCCTCGGCACTCTCCTGCCGCAGCGTGAAATTAAGCAGCCGGTGCGTATAATCGTAGGTCGGTCCAAGCACCTGTCCGCCGGGCAAATCCCGGAACGACGAGGAAATACGGCGGATAACCCGCATCTCCGACGTGTCCGTCACACGCGACACATGATTGCGCGCAAGAGTGGACCGGTACGCCCTGAGCAGAAATACCGCCTCGGCGGGATCGCCTTCCGCCTGCTTGAGCGCAAGCGCCGCGTATTCCGGCGCATACAGACCGGCTTCGCCCATGATCCGGTCGATCAAGAGGCGCATCTGCTTCTCAATCATGCCGAGAGCCAGCGCGGTCTCCGATTCCTTCAGCCGGTAATAATGATTCAACTCATTTGCTTTCTCGATTGCTTCTCTTCCGCCCGTTACTGCAACATAAGCCATGTGGTCTCAACCTCCCATATCGGAACTTTCCTTATATGACTTTCGTCGTCCGCGGCAGCGCGGCAAGCTTGCCCGATTCCGTGTACAGCACCACGTCGGCTCCAAGCGGGTACTCGTCATTCCACAGCCGGCGCTGCTCCAGCCACTCTGCTGCAAGCCCGGCGGCAAGCATCTTCCGTTCTCCCGGCACGCCAGGTCCGGACAGCGTAAGCACCTGCATATCGGCGGCATGCCCGTTTCCTTCATCCTCCGCCAGTTCATCCACCTGCAGAAACAGTGTGGCTCCATGCTCCGGCTCCAGAAGCGTGCCGAGCATGACATGGGCTGTCCAGTCAGGCAGCGCACCGCGTCCGTCAGCGAATAGGTAATCGGCTTCGGCAGGCAGCACCGCCCTTGCAAAAGTATGCATGCGGATAAAAGCGCTCGATTGCTGCGCGTCGTCATTGTCCACCGCGAAGCGCACCTCGCTGTCCAGCAATGTCAGCGCGAGCGCAGCGAGCATGCGGCTGCCGGGCTTCAGCTCCGCCTCGCCGGCCGTCAGCCGCGCGGCCTTCTTCACCTTGCCGGGTTCGGCAAATGCGTCCAGCAGCTCGCGGTACAGCTGCTGCGTATCATGAACGGGATCGAACAGCGTCTCATTTTGCGCGATCATACGATTCCTCCATCGTCTCAAATTGCACCTTCGTGGCCATGGCCAGCTCCTGCTCGCGCAGCCGGCGGTCCAATAGCGCCCGCTCCTCTTCCAGCAGCAGCGCCTCCCAGCCTTCCGTTTCCGGCAGCTGCTTGTTGAACGCCGCATCCACGATCGCCAGATAATAAGCCAGCTCAGGGCGGTCGCCCATCAGAATACCGTAGCCGAACGTACCCTCGATCGACACCGTGCATTCCGTCACCAGCACCTCTGTCAGGTAAAACGGCTCCTGCGAGACCGAATCGCGCGCTTTGGCCAGCACCAGGCTGTTCTCCGGCGTCTTCACGACGGCAACCGCGTAGCGCTCCTCCACGGACTTAGCCAGCTTCTCCGGCAGCTGCGCCGAGCCCTCGATCAAAATGCAGGTGATTTGTGATTTTTTCATGCCTGCTCCCCACTCTCCTACTTGACGTTCAGTTTCATCCGATTGCTCAGCCATTCCACGCTGAATACCATCACGAAGATGACCAGCGCCGCAAAAAAGGTTTTGTCGAATTCGTACATCCGCATCGCATTGGCGATTTCAAAGCCGATCCCGCCGGCTCCCACCGCTCCAAGAATCGTCGACTCCCCGATATCGATTTCCAGCCGGAACACGCTCCACGCCACGAACGAAGTCGCAACACTCGGCAGAATGCCCTGGGCGATGATTTGCAGCTTCCCCGCTCCTGTCGCCTCAAGCGCCTCGATGACGCCGGGATTGACCTCTTCGATCGACTGCGCGAACATTTTCACCAGCATCCCGACCGCATGGGTCCCGATTGCCAGAATGCCCGGGAGCGGTCCCATGCCAACGGCGACGATGTACAGGAGCGCCCAGACCAGCGTCGGAATCGCCCGGATGAGCGAGGCCGCGCCCTTGACCGCCCACGCTGTGCGCGGCGACACATTGGCCGCTGCGGCAAAAGACAGGAAGAACGCCAGAACGACTGCGAGCGCCGTACCGACCAGCGCAATCTCCAGCGACTCCAACGCCGCTGCGAGTACATAATTCCAGTCTGCCGCGTTGGGCGGGAACATTTGGCCAAGAAGCGAGAACAGCTTGCCCGTCCCATGCATCAGCAGCGAGTAGTCGAAATTCATCTGCACCAGACAGAAGACGAAGAACACTGCGCCGAACACTGCCGCCGCTACCAGCACGGGATCGCGTTTCTTGCGCGTTGGCTTGCTTTCCTGCTGCGAAGCCAGCCGTCCTTCCCGTTCCAGCAGCTTCGGTCCTGTCACATATTCCGTATTCATATGATCCTCTCCCTGATTTTACTGGTCACAAATTCCGTACCGGCCACAAGAAGCAGCACCAGGATGATAGCCAGACTCACTTCCTTGAACTGAAACAGCTTCAGTCCCTTCTGAATGACAAAACCCAGTCCGCCGCCCCCAACCATGCCGATGATCGTCGAGGACCGCACGTTAAGCTCCAGCTTGTACAGCGACCAGGCGATGAAACCGGGGAAAAACTGCGGAAATACCGCCTGCGACAGCACTTGAAAATACGAGGCGCCCGTCGCGCGCACCGCCTCCACCTGGCCCATATCGATCTCTTCCAGGATTTCGGCGTAGGCCCTCGTCAGCGTGCCGATAGCCGTAATAATAAGCGCCATTGTGCCTACGAGCGTACCCAGCCCGTAGGCGGCGACAAGCACGATGGCCCAGATCAAAGTCGGAATATTGCGCATGACCGAGGCGAAAGCCCGCGTCGCCACCTGAATGCCGCGATGCGGCGAAGTCGTCTGCGCAGCCAGAAAAGCGAGCACAAGCGAGATTACCGCACCGATAACCATGCCGATATAGCTCATATATATCGTATCGAGCGCAGGACCGAGCAGTTCATGCAGTGTCGAAAGATCAGGCGGCAAAAAGTCGTTGAAAACGAACTTGAACATTTCGCCGATCCCTTCGAACAGCGTAAACGCTGTAAATTGGGTGCGCACGGCCGAGCCGATCACAAGCACCAAACCAATAGCGAGGGCTATCAGCGTCTGCAGCTTCTTTTGGCGTCTAAGCTCGAGCAAGCGCTTCTCCATCCTGCTCCCTCCGATCCGGCGCAGCGCCGTAAATGCGGTGAATCACATCCTCCGTCAGTGCGGAAGGAGCACCGTCGAACACGACCTCGCCCTTGTGGATGCCGATAATTCTTGTCGCGTAATCGCGGGCGATCTCTACCTGATGGAGGTTTACGATACAGGTGATGCCGTCCTCCCGGCAAATCGCGCTCAGATGCTCCATGATCGTCTTGGACGTCACCGGATCAAGGCTTGCAATCGGCTCGTCGGCCAATATAAGCTGCGGCTTCTGCGACAGCGCCCGGGCGATGCCGACCCGCTGCTGCTGTCCGCCGCTAAGCTCGTCGGCCCGCTTGTAGATCTGCTGCGACAGGCCGAGCCGGTGCAGAATCGCTTTGGCATCCTCCACGTCCTTCCTGGAGAAGAGGCCGAGCGATCCGCTGACCGCGTTCATATAGCCGAGCCGTCCGTGCAGCACATTTCGCAGCACCGTAACCCGCTCGATCAGATTGTAGCCTTGAAAGATCATTCCCGTCTGGCGCCGCAAATTGCGCACCTGCCGGCGGGTTGCCCCGGCGGCGTCGATATCCTGGAACCGGATCGCGCCCCCGCTTGGCTTGACCAGCCGGTTGATGCAGCGCAGCAGCGTGCTTTTGCCGGCGCCGCTTGGACCGATAATGGCCACGAACTCTCCGCTGCTTACGGAGAAGCTGACGCTCTTCAGCGCGGCCGTTCCGTCCGCATACACCTTGCTCAGCTCTTTGATTTCCAGTAAAGAAGACATTCTTTCGCACACCGCCCTTTTTTAAAAGCCCAGATCGATCAAGTCGTCAAATCTGAACCTTTTTAAAGTGAGACTAACTTCGCCGCCAGGCCTAATCCTCATCTTATTTCAGCAGCTCTTCGGGACTCATATTGAGCGCCTTTGCCGTATCCTTGACAACCTGGTAGTCCGAGTCATCCACCGGGAAATAGGCAGTGGTGTTGCTGTCCTTGAAGAAATCCGGATTCTGTTTGTCATAGCCGAACACAAAGTCTTTAATCTTCTGCACCAGATCAGCCGGCAGATCGTCGCGATATGCAAGCGGAGAGCCTGGAATCGGATCTGATGTTCCGATGACGCGGTAGTCCGTCGCCTTGACCAAGCCTGCGTCGACAACGCGTTGAATACAGGTATCGCATACGCCAGCGCCATCGGCTTGTCCTTTGGCAATGGCAATAATCGATTTGTCGTGACCACCGGAGAACGATACGTTGGAGAAATAGGATTCGACCTGATCATTGGTAATGCCAAGCTCTTTAATCATCATCATCCGCGGGAACAGATGGCCGGAGGTCGATGCCGCGTCGGCAAACAGGAACGTCTTGCCTTTCAGATCCGCGATTGACTTTGCCGGAGAATTAGCGGGAACCACGATCTGGCTGTGATAGAACGCTGATTCCTTGCTGAGAGCCTTCACGGCGAATGGAATCGCGCCGCTGCGCTCGGCGGCAATGATGTACGAGAACGGGCCGAATCCGGCGATATCGATTTTTTTCGTGCGCATCGCTTCAATAACCGCCGTGTAATCCTCGCCCACATACAGCTCCGTCTTGATGCCTAGTGCTTTGCCCATATCCTCGGCAAACTGCTTGTTGCCCCGCGACAATTTGCCTTCTTCCTCACCGGGGAGCACGCCCAGACGAAGCACCTCCGGCCAGTCCTTCTTGCTGTCTTCTGCAGCAGGTGCCGCGTTCTGACCGCCACTGTTCGCAGCATCTGCCGTGGAATCGGCCTTGCCGCAGCCGGCAATCATCAATAAAATGGACGTAATTGTCAGAATAGTCAGAAAAATATTCGTATAACGCTTTTTCACTTTATAAGCACCTCCGAATTTTTGGACCAATCCTTACTCTTCAAACTGTATCGATACCTTGCATAAATCGCCGCGATATTTGGCGGAGGTCAATTCGACCCGGCGGCCGTGCTGATCTCTCATGACGCTTTCGATATGAAGGATGCTTGTGTTGGGCGAAATTTGCAGCATGCCGGCTTCAGCCAAGGTCGGGTTCCCCGAACGGAATGAGGAGCAAATGCGGAAAAGCTGCATGCCATACTGCTGCTCCAGCAAGTAATACAAAGAAGTCATATTGGCGAGCGTCTCCAGCAGCTCCGGGAAATAAGCGGCCGGCAGCCATGTTTCATTCCATGAGAGCGGCACATCGTCCGCAAGCCGCAATATTTGCAAGCGGTATACCGGATCTCCCTCCTGCAGATCAAGTCCCTCGGCAACAACCGCCGGTGCTGCCATCAATTCGCGGTTCAGCAGCTGCGCTTCCGGACGGCGGCCAAGCTGGCGGATAACGTCGGAGAAGCGCATCGCCGGAGTAATCGTATATTGAATGTCCAGCGGTTTCTCGCACAGGAAGTAGCCTTTTCCCTGATGCGGACGCAGGACTCCGGTATGAACGAGCAGATCAAGCGACTGGCGGATCGTATAACGGTTGGCGCGGAATCTCTTGCAGAGCACCTGCTCGGAAGGCATCCTGCCCTCTTCGCGGTATTGGCCGGCCTGAATTTCCGCGAACAGCTTGTCGGCAATGATCTGGTATTCGGGAACCTGCTGCTTCACGAATCGTTGCATGATTGGCGTTTCACCTCCTTTTGATACGACTTGTTTCATTGAACCTAACTTGTAAACATCATGTGAATGTTAAATGATTATATCGTTTTTATGAAGATGCATATTTTCCGAGAAATTGTTCGAGGTCATACAAGTCGGCAAAGCGCTCCTCCAGCTGTTCTCTAGTCCAGTCCCACCAGGCGATTCGCTCCAATTTTTCAACAATTTCCTTCGGAAAACGCTCGCGGATAGGCTTGGCGGGAACACCCGCAACAATTGTGAACGCCGGCACATCTTTCGTCACAACCGCCCCCGATCCGACCACTGCGCCATTGCCGATGGTGACGCCGGGCATGATCGTCGCGCCGTGGCCGATCCACACATCATGACCAATATGAACAGGATGCGAGCGGCGCCAGTCGAAGAACTGCTCGTCGTCCGTCTCGGCGAAGCCGTAGGAAACGCGGCGGTAGGTCGCATGGTGCAGCGTAACGCGCCACATCGGATGGTTGCCCGGATTGATGCAGACATGGGAGGCGATATTGCAGAATTTGCCGATCTTCGCGTAATGGATAATCGCCTCATCAACGCAGTAGCTGTAGTCATCCATCGTGCTCTCCATCATGCGGCTTCTGGCGCCGACAGCTGTCCACTCTCCCAGACGGCTGCGCTGGACGACCGCTGTCTCATCGATAACCGGCTCCGGGGACAATGGCTTGCGCTTGCGCGCTTCTTGATTAATGTAAGTAAGTGTCATAGCTGTTTCTCTCCTCTCATTCCGTCCTGTAATCAAGCTTATCTTGTCGATATGTAGCGCGTGTTAAGGTTTGCTTAAGTTCATGTAAGGGTCTATGAAAATGGAAAAGACTTCTTTTTCCCTTTTTCGGGAGAAGGTACTTCATTTCGCAGCTCTGAAAATCACTATTTTTGAAGCAAAAGACGCGGACCACAGGGGATCCGCGTCTTTTGCCAAATGTCATTTCCAATCTGTTAATTCAAGTCTGGTTAACCGGATCAATGGCCGTCAAATTTGATCACCATCAAATCCTCATCCCAATATTGCCCCCTCCATTTTGAGGCGTTCCTTTCCGTTCCGTATGTATCAAATCCTATTGATTCATACATCCTTTTTGCCTGCGTATTGGATGAATTCACGGTTAAATTAATTTGCTCCAGACCGTCGCAATTTTTCGCCTTTCTAAGTAGTTCGTTCACCAAGGCCTTGCCGATTCCTTGCCCGCGATATTCAGGCGAGACATACATCGCGTAAACATTTCCCTTATGGGCTGTTTTTATATGGCTTTCCCGCACAAAGGTGACAACCCCGATCAGATCGTGATTCTTAAATGCGCCCAACGTAAATATGCCATCCGCAACCTGAAGCCTTTGCCGGGTTTGTTCAATGGGCCTTTCTCCCTCGATTTCATATGTGGTTAAAAATGATTCCGGACTTTCCACTAAGGAATTGAGCCGCAGCTCACGGTAGATTTCTGCATCTGCTGGTTCCAGCACCCGAATTTCCATTATCCATAACTCCCTCACCATGTTGTTTGCAACCATTATACAGCATGATTTGGCGCCTCAAAATGAAATTCGGAGCCGTTTAATCTGAATGTAAGGATTCCGGGTAAAAATATACGGAAATGGAAATGCTAAATTTTAGGAAAGGTGGGAACAGCATGATTATTCTGAAAAATATTCACAAGGTATACGACGATGATTTTCAAGCCCTCAAAAATATTAATCTGGAGTTTCAAAAAGGAGAAATTTCGGTTCTGATCGGTCCGAGCGGCTGCGGCAAATCGACGACGATGAAGCTGATCAACCGCCTCATCGCCCCTTCCAGCGGCTCGGTGCTGATCAACGGGCAGGATGTAAAGGGAATTGATCCCGTGCAGCTGCGCCGCAGTATCGGATATGTCATCCAGAGCATCGGGCTGTTCCCGCATATGACGATAGGCAGGAATGTTGCCGTCGTCCCCCGGCTGAATAAATGGGACACCGCTAGAATCAACCGGCGTGTGGATGAGCTTCTTGGGCTTGTCGGGCTGCCGCCGGAAATGTACCGGGAACGCTACCCGTCGGAGCTGAGCGGCGGGCAGCAGCAGCGGATCGGCGTTATCCGCGCGCTCGCTGCCGATCCCGACGTCATTCTGATGGATGAGCCGTTCAGCGCGCTCGACCCGATCAGCCGCGAGCAGCTGCAGGACGAGCTCGTCCGGCTCCAGCAGGAGCTGCACAAGACGATTATTTTTGTCACGCATGATATGGATGAAGCGATTAAAATAGCCGATACCATCGTTCTGATGAAGGATGGCGAAGTGGTTCAGACCGGCAAGCCGGAAGCCATTCTCCGCCATCCGGCAAACGACTTCGTCCGTTCCTTTATCGGCCAAAAGCGGCTCCAAGCCGAGAGTATGAATGAAATCCCGCTCGTCGACGAGGTGATGGTCACAAGACCGGTGACGGCGCTGCCCAAACGCGGGCTGGCCGAAGCCATCACCGTGATGGAACGGCGCAGGGTTGACTCCCTCTTTATCGTGGACAGGGATAACCGGCTGCAGGGCATTGTCTCCATTTACCGCGTGCTCGATCAATACGGCGAGGAGAACAAGACGGTTTCCGATGTCATGCAGCCTGTGCTGTACTCTGTCCGTACGGGAACTCCGCTGCCCGCTGCCGTCGAGCTGCTCAGCCGTCACCAGCTGTCCAACCTCGCGGTTGTCGACGAAAACAACCGTTTGGCGGGCCTGATCACAAGGGGCAGCGTCGTGCGCCATCTGGCTGACGGTTATCTTCAGGAAGCCGCCGAATCACCGGTAGAGGAGGTATAACAGGTGAACGACTTGATCGCTTTTTTCGATGAGAGATGGGCTCAAATTGCCACTGCCTTACAGGAGCATCTAACTATTTCGGCGCTTGCCGTCGCCCTTGGGAGTGTAGTCGCCATACCGCTCGGCATCGTGCTTGTATATAACAGAATCTCGTGGATCAACAGCATCGTTTTCTTTATCGCCAACATTCTGCAGACTGTGCCAAGCCTGGCCCTGCTGGCCATCCTGATCCCGCTGATGGGTATCGGTACGAAGCCGGCGGTCTTTGCCCTGCTGCTTTATGCGATCATGCCGATTCTCCGCAACACCTATGACGGTTTTCATTCCGTCGATCCAAACGTCCTCGAATCGGCCCGGGGGATGGGCTATGGCACGCTTCAGCGCGTTTTGAGCATTCAACTGCCGTTGTCGCTGCCTTACATCATGTCGGGAATCCGGGTAACGACGGTATATATCATCAGCTGGGCAACGCTCGCCACCCTTATCGGCGCCGGAGGTCTTGGCCAGCTGATCGTATCGGGCCTCGGCGTCAACAAACCGGAGTTGATCGTGACCGGTGCGCTTGGGGCAATCCTGCTCGCGCTCGTCGCCGATGTGCTGCTGGGGCTATTGGAGAAATGGCTGACGAAGCGCTACCGGTCAACGGGGCGGATAACGGTGTGAAGGGAGTATGGCAAATGAGAATAGCAAGAACGTCCGCAGCCTTGGCCTGCCTGCTTCTTCTGGGTACGCTGGCAAGCGCGTGCACAAGCCGCAATACGGTCGTTATCGGCGCGCAGACCTACTCGGAAGCCAAGATCCTGGCGGAGATGTATAAGGCCCTAATTGAAGACCGCACTGATCTCAGTGCCGAGGTCATACCCGATTTGGCAGCGAGCCCTGTCGTCATACAGGCGATGAAACGAAACGAGCTGCAGATGGCTACTTTGTACACGGGGGAAATTTTCAATAATCATTTTCCGATCGAGCAGACGAAGGACCGTGCGAAGGTCCTGGAGCAGGCCAAGCAGGGCTTTGACAAATATTTTCATTTCAAGTGGCTCGATCCGCTCGGATTCGAAAACACTTATGCGTTCACGGTCTCCAAAAAGCTGGCCGATGAGAAAGGGTATGAGAAAATATCCGACGTCCGCCCGGATGCCTCCAACCTCCGTCTCGGCGTCGACACCACATGGCTGGAGCGCGACGAAGACGGTTACGGAAGCTTTACCAGAACCTACGGCTTCAAGTTCGGGAGTACTTTTCCAATGGAGCAAAGTCTCGTTTATCAGGCGGCAGCGAATAATCAGGTAGACATCGTTCTGGCGTATTCCACCGATCCGCATCTGAAATATTACAACCTTCAGACGCTTGCGGACGACAAGCAGTTTTTCCCGCCGTACGACGCATCAACCATTATGCGCAATGATTTGGCCGAAAAGCATCCTGATGTGGTAGAAGCCGTGTCTGTTCTGATTGGCACTCTCAACGTGCAGAAGATGATCGATTTGAACTACCAGATGGACATCGAGAAAAAAAGCGAACGCGAAGTCGCGCTGGCATACCTGAAACAGACCGGTCTGCTGAAATAGGGGGAACTGACATGGAAGACAACCACTTGACCATCGTCGATCTGCTTGATTATATGGGACGCAACATCGGCTTGCTGTGGGAATATCTGCTTCAGCATATCAGCATGGTGCTGACAGGGGTAGGGCTCGCTTTCGTCGTCGGCGTTCCGCTCGGCGTGTTATGCGCCAGAAACGAGATTCTGGCGAGAATTGTACTTACGATAACCAAAGTTCTTCAGGTTCTGCCCAGCCTGGCGATGCTTGTGCTCCTGATGCTTTGGCTTGGCCTGGGATCGGATACCGTCATTGTGGGCTTGTTCCTCTATTCGCTCAACCCGATCGTGCGCAATACTTATGTCGGCATGAAGCAGGTCAATCCGAGCTATGTGGAAGCCGGACAGGGCGTCGGCATGAGCGCCTTGCAAATCCTGCTCAAAGTACGGCTGCCGCTCTCGCTCGCTTATATCATGAGCGGACTCAGAATTGCCGCAGTCATCGCCATCGGGGTCGTGACCATCGCGCCGCTGATCGGCGGCGAAGGCTTGGGGCGCGAAATATATGCCGGCCTTAACGGCCAAAATCCGCTGCGGATATTCGCCGGAGCGATACCTGCCGCTCTGCTTGCCATTGTGGCGGACATCATTCTCGGCATACTGCAGAGGAAGCTTCGTCTGGAAAACCGGCTGTCGGGAAAATAACGGAATTGGATTGGCGGGAATTCCCGGAACAAACAAAACGAGCCTGGGACAAACTCCGAAGGGCTCGTTTTGTTTGACATGTTCAGCCTGTACTATATAAAGTTAGTACGACTCGAAGCAGACCCATTTCCTTAAGATATTCCTAAAGAACAGGAAGAATGAATATCAAACGGGGAGGAACAAAATTTGCGGAAATTCCATTTACATTGCCTGCCATACATAGGTATTATGATTTCTTACGGAATTGAAAAACAGTTCCCGTATTTTCCCGGACTTATTTCAGAAATTTGGAGAACAGCTGACTGATTCGCTGCGCGAAATCGTCAAGACTAAGGTTCGCCTGATCCAGTCTGGCGTATCCGTTCTTGATCGCATCAAGCAGCCAGGCCGGAATTTTTTTGCCTTCAAAGCCTGAATAACAGACGCGGTATGCCCACACCAGGTGCTCCCAGCGCTTGTCGTCACCCTCCAGTACGTATTCGGACACGTCCAGCACTTTACCGCGCCCATTCTGCAGGATGACATTTTTCAAATGAATGTCGCGCGGATTCAACCCGCGGCGGCGCACCTCCGCGCGCGCCTCCTCCACATCCTGAATAACTTGCTCCGGCACCGGAATACCCTGCAGCAGACAATCCTGCAGCGTGACGCCCGGTTCATGGCTGATTACCAGGTAGTTCCGGCCCTCCCCGTGATACTGGGGAAAATAGGGGACCCCCTCAAGCCGTTCGTATACATGCCTCTCGGCCGCTTTCTTCTCAAGCGCCAGATCCGAGTACACTTTATATGCAAATCCCGGCGCAGGCTCATACGTGAATACTGCCGCATCCGTCCCTACCCCAATGCAGTGAAGACCTTCCGAATAGCCGGAAATAACAACCATATCATTCCGCTCGCTTCCGGTCACCGTTATACATTGGAGCGGATCATCCGCCTTCATCCAATCCGGACTCATTTTAAGGATTACCCCCTTGAATACATGCAGCGGTTGAAGTTATCGTCCATTTTGGGCGTATACTTTCGAAACCACTCGTCTTTTATTTCGTAAAGTGTAAGAAGAAACGGCTTCGTCGTCCTCTGGCAGCGTAAGTTTCTTCCCCAAAAATATCAGAAAAGGATAAGACACCTTTTATACCTGCTGATATTTCATGAAGAGACGGCTTCGCCGTCCTTTGACGGCCGAAGCAAGTTTCCTCACTTCAAAAAAATATAGCCAAAGTAGACAGAAGCTTATACTTTGGCTATATTTTACAAAAACCAAAGGAGGATTGAGAAATGCTCAGGCGTTTGCTTAGTAAAATCTTTGGTTCCGTTCAACATTCCAGACACAACCATCACTATAACAGCAGCAGCGGAACGAACCGGCATAGCGGCCGCTCCTACTCATCCGGCCACCAATCTGGTTACGGACACAAAAATCAAGGTCAAGGCTATTACAAAAACAGATACAAAAGATCCAGCTCCTGATGCAAAGCCGCGCTAAGCGGCTTTTTTTCTATCCTTATAGAATCTATAAGTTTCACGACGGCGCAGCCGTTTCATCTTGTATCATCAACGAATCATCCAATTCCCGCATAAATGCTTGGGCATCCGCATAGGGCTGATCGATTTGGAGCAGCTTACGGATCATCTGCTTGGTCTTTGCCGATATGCTCAGCTCCCCCTCCCATCCGGCTGCAGAATCCTTGTCCGGTTCGTCAGGTTCATAGGCGGAATACAGCATAAAAAGCAAAAAATGGCCTATGGCGTACAGATCGCTCGTCACATCAGCGGTTCTTCTCAGCCTTGTTTCCTCATCCGCTCCTGGCTCCACACGGGACGGCTCCGACAAGCGCGAGGCCAGACCAAAATCAATGAGGCGGATCTGTTCCCCCTGCAGCATGACATTGGGAATCCGGATGTCCAGATGGACAATTCCTTTCCCGTGAATAAAACACACAATCTCCATCAATCTGCGAATGAAGCCAAGCGCCTCGCTTTCCTGGAAGACCGCTCCCTTCTCAAAAATCAAATCTTCCACAGTCCGTCCCTTCACATATTCGGTCACCATGTACAGCCGCCTGTTATGGACGAATGATGACAGGCAGCCCGGAATGGCCGGATGCCCCAGCTGTCCCATAATCTCAATCTCGCGGCGCAGGAGCTCCCGGCCCAATTGCCCCTTGCTCGGTCTGGCTTGCTTGACTGCAATCTCCTCACCCGACTCCACATCATGACACAAGTAGGTCAGCCCGTAGCTTCCCATCCCGAGAAACCGGCAAATCCGATATTTGCCTCCGTGAAGCAGCTTCCCTTCCCGTTCGGGATGGTCGATCCAAGCTTCATATAAGCCCTTAAAGGTTCCCAACACGTTTGCCGTGCCTCCTTCACACAAAGCAATACGTAGCGGCGGCACGCAGGTTGCGGATGGAAGCACAACAAGCCGAATTTCCCTTGGATCAGGAAAATTCGGCTGGCTGGTTTCATGTATCTCCATAAAACCTGATTCATTCCCCGGATCTTAAATTTGTTACCGGAACAGGGGAATATTCGAGGTAATCAAAGGATGTTCTGCAGCCATTGCCCGCAGGCGACTGCGCCGCTACTCCAACCTTGATTTCCTCCGGAGCATCCATATAGAAATATCTGACCAGAGTCCAGTAGTTTCCATCAGTTGAATAGGAGAAGGCAAAACAGTTTCCGAACCGGGTAGCTCTGAGATATGGCTTCTTCACGCTTACTGTCTCCGAATTGCAGTCATCCGAAGTACCTTTAGTAACCACACTTACCATGGTAGGAATTTTATTGGGATATTCAAAACACAGCTTTGCCCAGTTTTGGTCATCGACCATGAACATGATGCATGCGGAATCGAAATCTTCAATCATGTCCACCTCGACCCGGGTCGATACCGTAAAATCGCCCTTCAGAACGGTGTAAAGGTAAGGAGCCGATTCCCTCGCATTTCCTCCCTTCGGGTCGCGGAAGAAATCTGCCAGAGGCGGTGCGATTATTGTCAGCTTGCCGTCACCGTCAAATCCCCAGGATTCAGGTTTATTAATCCAGTGAAAGCTTGCTGCTGATTGCTCACCCTGTTGATTTTCAAAAAGATTCATTATTAAACCTCCTCATTTTTGCAAAGCTTCCGAAATAGCCTCAACCGAACGCTTGAACATAAGCGCTTTCTCCGGATCATGAAACAGCGGGGCGCCTGCAAACAGCTGAATACCCCATGATGGCACCTCCGAAGCCGCAGCATCCGTCAGGCTCTCTGGATAATCCAAGGCATCCAAAATCAGCTGAACCTTGCACTGCGCCGGGACGAATCCGGCCGACTGCTCGAGCCACCAGCGCCCCCAGCCCGGGCTGCGGCCGCTTTTTGAACAATAAATAAGCGGGGTATACACATCAATAGCTTCTGCCAGCCATTCATAATGCTGGGCGAATATTCTGGTCAAGGCGCCATTGAATTCATCAGGAGTCCATGGACACATATACGCACCCACTACGCAATCCGGATTAACGGCCTTGATCAGTTTTGAATAATGAAGCGCCAGGCCGGCAATCTTACGGCATTTATAATTCTTCCATTCCTCCGGATAGCCGGTCAATATTTCTTCCGGTGTACGGACGTCAACATCTGCAAAATGACAGAAATCGGCAATACAGTCCCGGCAAAAGCAGCTTTCCTGCAGATCGGGCTGGGATGTTTCGAACCAGCCTGCATAGGTCAGGTAATCGAGCCATATACCTCTAGGTTTGAATTGCTTCATGCCGGCCAGCAGCTGCTCTTCGATTTCAGCCAAATAGTCCTTTTGCGATAAACAGATTCCCTGTACCAACCGGCCGTATCGGATGGGTTTTCCGTCTGCCCCGATAGGTATGAGCTTGGGATGCTCTTCAAAATCGGCGCGAAACGTTTTGAATTCTACGCAGGCTTCCAATTTTTGCTCCGCACAGGCTGCGAAGGATTCTTCGTTAAACCCGTGAAACCATCTGGCGTTGACACCATAATCTTTAATGTTGGCAGGCAGCTGCCCGCTTCCATATGGGCCAAACAATAAGGGTACCGACATCTCGCATTCTCCTCCGCCGCACATATTCTCCTATCCCTACTTGTTATACCATGATCAGGCAGGCTTACACCATAATTTCATAGATATCTATCATGGATTACCAGGATGCTTCGCCCACTGCCCCCTTGCTCTCAACCTGGCATCCACAGCACGAACCCTGGCTTCAATACTATCCCATCGGTCCATACAATGATGCACAATCATTTCCAAATCATTCTCATTCTGGGCTTCTTCCGTATTTCGATAGAGGATATTCATTAACCAGTGGGCCAAATTCCGGAGATGATGGCGGTAGGAGTAGAAACGTAATAAGTCAAGGTCTACTGTCACCTGTTGACCGAGATGCTGTTCATAAGCGGCCAGGAAAACATCGAACTCCTCACCAATGTAGCCAATCAGATCCAATTCCGGCGGGGCCAGGATGGCGGATTCCCAATCCAGAATATAAAGCCCGTTATCATGACGGATCAAATTGCCTCCCCAAATGTCACCGTGGCATAACACCATTGCTTTGGTATCCGATACTGCCCTGCCGCGAAGTTCACGAACGAGCTTCAAGAGGGCAAGGATTTGCTCTTTCCTGGGCAATACCTGCGCTCTTGTTTCCCGTTTAATAGAGCTGTCTGCGATTTGAATGCTTTCAAGCGCTGCAAGACACTTCTCAAGTTCAGGCGCGAAGGAAATATCAAAGGTTTCGGTCAACAGCATGGAAGGGTCGATGTAAGGCGTAATCCGGTGAATGGCTGCCAATGACTCCGCGATATCCTCAAGAATATCATTCGAGAATGGATAAGACTCAGCCAATGTCTCCCCCTCGATGAAATTAAACAATACCACCGTAACATTGGACAGCGTTGTTTTAAAATCACCGTTTAATGTTAGGATCGGATAAGTAAGATTGGTGAAAAGCTTCTCTTCATACATGCGCCAAGTCAGCGGCAGATAGTAATCCAGCCGATCTATACCTGCCTTTTGCCGGTCATGATGATGATCAAACAGTTTCATATAATACCGTTGTCCGTCCGCACAGCTGATCCCGTACGAGTATGCCGAATCCCCTGCGGGAATAAAATCGATCCTTTTAATTTCAATGCCGTACTCTTTATTCAGGTGAATCATAAGAACGCTGTCTTCGATCTGATATTTGACCTCCAAATTTTTCACTCCCTCAAGTGATATATTGGATTCCGGTACAACAAAGGCCGCCGGAAACAATCATCGGCAGCCTTCTGGTTGTCTATTAATCTCTTGCAGCTTCGGCTGATGCTGTCACCTATGGGGCAATCACACCATCTCTTATGTATTCCTGCATGAAAGTGCCAAAATTATACTTGGGCGAGTAGCCCAGCTCCTGTTTTTCCTTGGACAAATCGGGAATCCGGATCTCGGATGGCAGCTTGAAATGGTAAGCTTCAATGATCTTTTTGGCACCGGGGTAAAGCCTGTCCCATACCTCCAACGGAGATTCCGGATAGGCTTCCACATCATCCTTGGTAAAACGATCCTCACGGACAATGCGGTATGCGCCGAAAGCCGCCGTACCTTCCACAGCCAAGGAAACAGCCCCGATCACATCCCGGCGATCAACGCCGCCATGCAGTAATCGCTCGCCATAATGCCGGATATCCGGATAAGGCGTGAAGTCTGCAGGACGCAGCATGATAACTTCAATGCCATGGGATTCATGAAAGAAGCGGCATAGCTGTTCGCCGATTTTTTTGGTATAGGCATAGAAATCGTCCCCGTAGAAGGACATGCTCGAAAGCCATACGACGCGCCGGACTTTGTTGCGGACAGCCGATTGGAACATTTGGAACGTGCCCGTAATATTCAGATCATAGAACTCCTGCTCGGAGTGCTTGCCCATATGGATGCCATGAAAGGCAGGGGTATGGATGATGACGTCCATTCCTTCAGAGGCTTGATCCAATGCGCCGATCTGACGGACATCAGCCCGGTGGAAAGGGAGCGGCGTGTCAACGGCAACAACATCGGACAAGGTGATTTCATGCTTCCGCTCCAATTGCCCGGTTACGCCGGAGGCTACACTGCCGGAAGCTCCGGTAATCAAGATTTTCATGCTTTCATCCTCCTGTTTCCTAATCGTTCAACTGACAAGACACGTAATTTAAGTGTACCACAATGCTGATAATACGGCTCGCCAGCCTCCGTATAGCTTCGAAATCTAATTTATAAAGCCGTTCCAGACTACAATTCGCACATGAAGCATCGCGATCGGGAATAAACTTATTCTGAATCAAAAAAGAACTTTAACTTCTATCCGTTAAAGGAGAGTGCATGCTCAAATGGGAAGATTACCAGGTCCCCCGGGTCCTCCTGGCCCTCAAGGTCCACAGGGCCCTCCGGGTCCACAAGGCATATGTCCCCCTTGTCCGACCGGGCCGCCGGGCCCTCAAGGCGCTGCCGGACCGGCAGGCGCAACGGGAGCTACCGGAGCTGCCGGAGGCGTATTGGGGTTTGCCGATTTTTTCGCGTTAATGCCTCCCGATAATGCAGCAACGGTTGCTCCAGGCACAGATGTAAGTTTTCCGCAAAATGGGCCTACAAGCGGGGCTGCAATTGTCCGTACGGGTCCAAGTACATTTAGCCTATCTGCGATTGGTACTTATCAGGTGCTGTTTCAAGTGAGTGTCAGCGAAGCAGGCCAACTTATTCTGACACTCAATGGCGCGGATCTGGCCTACACGGTGGTCGGGCGGGCAACAGGCACTTCTCAAATCGTGGGAATGGCTCTCGTGCAAACAACTGCCATCAATTCGATCCTTACTGTACGAAATCCTGCCGGCAATGCCGCGGCATTGACCATCACGCCTCTGGCAGGAGGAACCAGACCAGTCTCTGCACATCTTGTTATCACGCGGCTTGCATAGAGGAAGGAAAATGATGTCATAACTCAGATCGACATCATCCTGGGACTGCTTCAATTCCCCCAACCGCACATCACTTATTACGAAAAGCACCCTCAACTCCACCATAATAGTGGTTTTGAAGGTGCTTTTCTCTTGCGGAGCATGGTCCCTGCGGCCAATTAAGGCCTAGAAATTACTGCTTCGCCTCTTCCCCGGCTTCCCATCTTGCTATCTGTTCGCGAACCAGCGGCGCGACCTTGGTTCCCAGCAGCTCTATGGCTCTCATGACTTGCTCATGGGGCATGGTACCAACCGGTACATGCAGCAGGAAGCGCGTTACGCCCACCTGCTTGCGCAGATGAATGATTTTACGGGCTACCGTCTCCGGATCGCCTACGTACAGCGCTCCTTCGAAGCTGCGTGCGGAATCGAAGCTTGAGCGGTCGTACGGTCCCCATCCGCGCTCCTTCCCCAGCACGTTCATCGTCTGCCGGGTAGAAGGATAAAATTGGTCTGCCGCAAGCTCGGTGCTCTCCGCAATGAATCCATGCGAATGAGAGGCAACCGGCAGCAGCGATGCGTCGTGGCCTGCGTGCGCAGCCGCCTTCTTATAAAGCTCCACAAGCGGCGCAAATTGTACGGGGCTCCCTCCAATGATAGCCAGAACGAGGGGCAGCCCAAGCAGCCCTGCGCGTATCACCGATTCCGAATTGCCCCCGCTGCCAATCCATACTGGCAATGGATTCTGAACAGGCCGCGGATAGACGCCCAGATTCTGGATGGCCGGCCGATGCCCGCCTTTCCAGGTAACTTTCTCAGATTCCCGTATCTTTAATAGTAACTCCAGCTTCTCATCAAACAGCTCATCGTAATGATCCAAATCATATCCGAACAGCGGGAAGGATTCGATAAAAGAACCTCTGCCTGCCATAATCTCTGCCCGTCCATTCGAGATTCCGTCAAGTGTGGCAAAATCCTGAAACACGCGCACCGGATCTGCCGAAGAAAGCACGGTGACCGCACTGGTCAGCCGTATCCGTTTGGTTTGCGGCGCAGCCGCAGCCAGTACAATGGCAGGAGAAGACGCGGCATAATCCTTGCGGTGATGCTCGCCCACGCCAAATACATCCAGCCCTACCTGATCGGCGAGTACAATTTCCTCGACGACTTCACGCAATCGCTGCGCGTGGCTGATCACCTCTCCGGTCTCCACGTCCGGCGTTGTTTCTACAAAAGTGCTGATCCCAATCTCCACTTACAATACCTCCTAATCAATGTTCCATTCTTACCGGCAGCTTTGTAAGCAGACTTATGTCCAACAACCGCTTTCTATATTTTGATCGGTCCCGATGTTTTTTTCAAGCTCCCAGCTGTGACCGCGGCACTCGTTGAACCGCGATAATGAGTGTATTTATTTTCCTCCCTCTATTTTCCTCCCTCCTTCATACACTCATCCGGTAAAGTATGGATAAAACCATTTCTGTCCATAAACTTACTTAAGTATAGTATTGTATAATTAGTAAGTCAATTACTTAATATAACTAAGTAATGATAAGTACATTTGAATTCAGTTGAGGTCAAAGCCAGCGTTTGGCGCACTCATAGCGGGAGCGGAAGTGACGTCATGCGAACGTTAAAAACCAGTCATTCGCTCCGATAATGCTCCCCCGCTCTGCTTCTTTTTTTGTCTTTTTTGCGTTTGCCCCTCATGATGCGATACCTGATCAACCACAGCGCAACCGCAAGGGCAGCCAATCCGATAAAGATGACCTTTAAATAGTGTTCAACGATACGAAATACATATCCCCACTGATCCCCAAAGAAGTAGCCGATTGAAAAAAAGACAATGACCCAAAGAGCGTCTCCGGTATATCCATATATCCATACTTTGCGATATGGCACCCGTATAATGCCGATAAAATATCCAACAAACTGCCGGACTCCGGGAATGAAGAAACTGACCAGCAGCAATCGGTCCCCATATTTGTCATAGTAGCGTCGCGTCCTCTCGACAAGCTCCGGCTTGAGAAAAAGCCATCTTCCGTAACGCTCGATTAGAGGCATACCTGCCTTGTACCCAATCATGTACGTGATGGTGACCCCTATAATGGATCCAGCCAAAGCCATCGCAATAGCCGGCCCCCCCTGCAGCACTCCTTTATAAGATAAGAAACCGGTATAGGTTAAGGTGCTGTTTCCCGGCGGGATGGGAAGCGCGATAAAATCCAACGGCAGGCCAAGGAGAAGGACCAGATATCCATACTGCGCAAACAACTGCTCAACTACCCCGATCAGGCACATGAGAGTTCTCCTTCTTGTGCTGCGAAGTCCCGCAAGCCGAGACAAGCTTGTTTTGCGGCAAAATCAAATAAAAGAGTGCAAGAATAGCGAGCAAAGCAGCGCTAATGCTGATGGCGGCGGCATTCGTATACTGACTGGCCACCCATCCCCCGATGACCGGGCCGATCATAATGCCGAGCCCTTCAATCCCGGAGAGAACTCCCCACCCTGTACCTTTCTGATCATCCGGGACAAGGTACGACAGCACCGCATTCCAGGCCGGAAGCACCGCTGAATAAGACAAGCCCAACATAAATGCAAGCAGCATCGTTAACGCAGGCGGCGGCATGGATAAGGCAAGTAAAACCAATATGGCCGTAAGCGATACGAAGCCGGAGACCAGCATTTGCTTATGTCCCCATCGATCGGCCAGTTTCCCCAAGGGAACGAGAAACAGTATCGCGCCGGCTCCGCCAAGCATCAGCATGAGAGAATATTGCGGCTGGCTTAAACCGAGATGGTCAGCGGCAAAGCCGGGCATTATCGGAAGCAGCAGTCCCGCAGCGGTCATCTGCAGGATCATGCCAGGCAGCAGCCATTTCAACTGAACGAGCTTCTTCCGCAGTCCTGCTGCCTGATCGGCAAAGCTGACGTTCTGGAGGTGTAACGGGGTTTCTCGGTTAATCGCAAACGATGCGATACAGCCGACGGCGAGAAGCGCAAGCATCAGCCGGAACGCCGGTTCGAAGCCATAATCGAATGTGAGATTGATCGTGACCGGACCCAGTCCCATACAGGCAAGCCAAATCGTGTAGATCGCCCCCATCTGGGCCGCGCGCTCCGTCATTCGGATTTTTTCCATGCAAATAAGCCAGATGGGCGACGCCCCCATCCCAAGCATAACGGACCCGGCAACCAGCCACCAGACATGCGGACTGAAGAACACGGCAGCTAGCCCTGTCAGCATCAGGACAAAAGTAGCGGGCAGCAGCCAACGCAGCGAAAACCTGTCTAGCAAATATCCTGCAATCGCCTTAATCAACGTATCCGCTGCATAATGAAGCGAGACGGCGAGACCGACCAAAGCAACGGTATGCCCCGACTGATTGACTGCAAAATTGGGCAGGAACGAGAACAAGAAAGCGCTTCGAACAAATTCTGTGCAGAAAAGAACCGTGAACAGCGTCAGAGTAGAAAGCTTGAACGCGCTACTCCCACTCATCATATTCCACTCCTTCTTAATGAGCTTGCCTCGGGAAACAAATGCCTGACAATGTGGTCCGCAGCCGCATCCTGTCTTGCCGAGAGCAGCCCATTCCTCATGGACTGTTTCATGGACTCAGAGGAAATCATCGTTTGGATCTGCAAGGTCAAATCGTGAATCGTAAAGGATACGACTGCCGCTCCTCTGCGCTGCAAATAAAGGGCATTTTCCTTCTCCTGCCCCAGAAATGGCTTTAATATAAAGATCGGGACTCCGGCCTGAATCGTCTCGGATAATGTAACGCCACCAGCTTTCGTGACGATGCAGCATGCGCTCTTCATCAGCACATGCAATTGATCGGTAAAACCGAATACATATACTCTTGCATCATCCGCCCAAACTTCCGCAAGCTTCCGCCGCCAACCCTCCTGTCGGCCGCAAATAACTTGAATGCGGACGTTTGACAAGATCAGCAGCTTGCCGATCAGCTTCATGAGCGAACGCAATGTGCCGCAAACATTAGCCATGAGCAGAATGACATTCTCGTCTGTTGCTTTGCCGGAACCGATAACTGCCGCATCGTGAAACGATTCCCGGACCGGAATTCCAGTAACGGCAATATAGCTCTCAGGGACACCCTGCCTGACCAGCCTCTCTTTCACGTCGCTGGCAGCGACAAAATAATGGTCCGGCCTGGAGAACAGCCATCTGAGGTGAACGTCAAAGTCCGTGATGACAACAGCTGTCCGGGGACGGATTGCGGATACATCGTCCCTGATTGGCAAACTGCCGAATGGGAATGTATAGATGATCACATCCGGTTTGTACTGGAGAATGATCTTCATGAGCCTAACGCCGCCAAGACTGTTCATCCAGGCTGCGATCCTTCCTTTGAGGGGAAGCCGGTTGGTCAAATAGTAGGACCATCCATAATACGGAATTCCAAGGCTGGCTGCATACTGGCTTTGCCGGTACAGACAACGGATGAGCTTGTTTAGCACAGGATAAGCTTCCCGGAACAAGTCGATAATCTCCACCTGGTTATAACCATGGTGAACAAAGCTTTGCTTCAGTACCTTGGACACTTGATGGTGGCCTTCGCCGTAATCGGCCGTTAAAATTAAAATATGGTGTTCCTGTCTCATTGCGGTCACCTCTTTCATTCGTCAAGCCCTATCATCCAGACGAACGAATTGCAAGTTGTATAAGCTTAAGCACATTGCTGCAAGAAGGAAAGCGTCTTTCTGAAATTTCAATTATTCATGAACCAGGCAACCAGCAGCGCGGTTATAAACCCGACCAGCCCTCCTGCCACACAATCAATCGGGTAATGATAGCCCCAATAAACCCGGGATATTGCAACTAACAAAGCCAGACCAATCAAGACAAGCATAACCGCAGGCGATGAAGCCAGTATAAAAGGTGTAACAAGAGCGAAAATGGCGGTTGTATGGCCGGATGGAAAGGAATAGTCCTTGAGCGGGAATTTGCCTACCTTCACATGTTCCAGCTTGCGAAAAGGCCGGGCTCTGCGCACCTTTTTCTTAATTAGGACGGCAACTATATGGCTAACGGCCAAGGCAATCAAACTTTGCAGTCCGGCTCCGTTGAACTCACCCGCAGCGAACCATGCCAGGGAAACTGCGCAAATAATTGTAAACAAAGCTCCGCCCAAATGGGTAATCCATCCGAACAACCGATCCAGGGCCCGACTGCTTAGCCGCTGGTTGCACCAGAAGAACATCGTTTGATCAAACCGCCTTATCCACTGCATGCTGTTTCCCGCCTCCGTCCCCTGCTTTATCGATCGGTAGGTTCTCGTCATTCATCTTCCTCCGCTCACGCAGCTTCCGTATCAAGAACCATCCTGCCGCTATGAGTACTCCAACTGCCACCAGTGTGATCGTGAGAACGCGATCAACCATGTGCTCTGCCGCGCGGCCATACATATAGAAAAGAAACCCGACTGCATAAAACTTCACTGACCGTCCAATTGCTGCATAACTGAGCAGCTTCCATAACGGATAATTCATGCATCCCGATAAAATCGTGAATATTTTAAACGGGATCGGAGTAAAAGATCCGATCAATATTGCAGCCTCGCCACGGCGGGAAAATAATTCGGTTGCCGAGTCCAGCCATTTTTTCTTCATCACCCTGCTCAGAACATGCTTTCCCGACACTTTGCCGATCCCATAACCGATTGGCGTCCCAAGCAGGCTTCCGGCAAAACCAAGGGTAGCGAGCCATAAAGCCGATTCCGGCTGCATGGCGCTTAGAGAAAGTTGAAGGAAGAACGCCGGGATTGGAAAAATAATCGCATCCAGCATGGCATGAATGAAAAGTCCCGTCGCTCCGAAATTCTGTAAAAAGTCCATGATTTTATCCATGATGCTTATCCCCGCCCTCGTATCAGAAGCGTGATGAAAATAGGTTGCCTACGGCAATATATTCACCATACTTTTAGTGTCTATCGTTGTAATCCAATTAACAGGAGCTCGCTTCGGGTAAACCTATCTCATCTTGAATGGGCAACCTCTTCACCGCCGTAAATCGGTTCTTGAGCGATGCGCGGGAATGAATCAACATCATCGGTATCAGTTGTTCGGTCTTTCGGCCAATCCGCTTCTTGCCCTCAGGGTGCATAACGGATAACAATAATCGAAGATAGACGGTTGTGATTCTTTGGAACAAATCGGATTTCATGGGTTGTTGTTCAAAACCAAGACCATGTGTCAAACCACGGTGAAGAAGCGTAATTCCGATTAACGCTTTAACTTCATTGAACTCCGGCTGACTTGCAAACGCGTCACTTATTTGCTGCATGGATTTCCGTGCAAGCCGGGCCGTCATGAGTGCTGCGCGGTCCGAGCCTTCGGATTTGATCAGAGTCAGGATCGCTTTATTATTGAGATGGAGTTCCCCAACCCAATTTCCTTTATGGATGATGGTGGAGTCCGCACATACGATACTCTCTCCGTGATGCTTCTTAATCATTACTTTGCAAATTCCAAAGTGTGATGTATGAGAGCTGCGGAATTTTGAAATCCATTCGAACCCTCTTTCCCACATCATCCAGCCAGTCTGCAATGAGGATTTGCGTAAACGCAGCAACATTTATACCAACCTTCCCTCATTCTTATTTTAAAATAGTAAGAAAGTATAAATTTTGGCCTATACTTTGCTTATATTTCACCGGAATGAAACGCGCCCCGCCGCCAAAAGACGGCGACAGCCGTTTCACCTTGATTGACTTATTTATTTGAAATCGTCTAGAAGAGCATACTCTTTCTATTCGAAATCCTTTTTTGTGTTAATTTCATGATAGATGATTTATGAGGAAGCGCAAACAGACTGAGGTACTGAATGGTGCCCCGTCTAGAGACGGAGTCTGGTACGCCGAATGACCGGATTGCGCAGTTGGAGCCGCTATATCTGGTGCAATGGAGAATTTGCGGTCTTGGTCGACGATGCATTGGAACAAGATGATCCCCTGAAGCGACTCCGCCAAGTGGAGTACGCTGTCTATCTTGAGGAACGTACGCATTGGGAGACTCGAATTACGGAGGGAACAAACCGACTTCGCTTCCGCCGGAATCCCAACATGTCCCGCAGTGTCTCGAACAACGTACTTGTCGTTAATTGGGCCAACGTAGAAAAAAAAGCAGCTGCCCCGCGGCACGCTGCTTCCTATCGCGTATTAAATTATGTACGTCTGTCCGTCCTTCGGCCACTCCACTTCTCCAGAAAAAATTCGCTTTGCGGCCTGAACGCAGGGATCCGCGATTTGGGCGGATCCATGAAGCAGCAGCAGCTTGCCGACCTTGGCCTCTTCCGCGATCGTAGCCGCATCGATAGCACCGGAATGCATGTAGTCATTTTTATCCGGGTTTGCGGCAATGGGTCCGAGCGCCGATTCGTGAATAAGCAGGGCGCTTCCTCTTACATGTTCGATAATCGGCGGATGGAACGCCGTATCTCCGGTAAAAGAGAACAGCCGTCCACTCTTCTTATCCAGGAAGCGATAGCATAAACCCTGAACAGGGTGAGCCGTCGAGCATGTATCGAGCCGGAAGTTCTCCTCTTCATAGGCTTCTCCCGGCGTGAGCGGGATCAAGAGCGGAGAGAGATTGGCCCAGCCATAGCGTTCGGCATGCAGAAAATCGATCGCCCGTCTCACGATAAGATGCAAATCTTCCGCCGGTCCGATGATTTTGAGCTCTTCCAGCGGTTTGCCCCGCATCAGATAATAAAACAGCAGGAACGGCAGCGACATATAGTGATCATGATGAAAATGAGTGAAAATCAGATACTCCAGCTGCAGCGGGTCATGGCCTCTGCTTCGCAGGTTGTCGATAACCGACCAGCCGGTATCGACCAGATACTTGTCGTTGATCAGAAAGGTCGGCGAGTCCCCGCCAACCTCGGGAACAGCACCGGAAGTGCCAAAAAAAGTAATCTTGGTCTGCTCATCGTGCGTCATCATTAATTCCCCTCCGTCACAGGATGATTCTCATAAGATCATGGGCCACTTGAACTTCGCCTGGGTGCCCCGCCCCGACGATTCGCTGCAGCTCTTCCGTCTTCAAATCCCACTCATGATGGATATGGGTGATGAGCAGGTTGGAAATTTGCTGTTCTTTCAGAAAATGATTCAGCTTCTCCGGATGAATATGCCCAAACTCATGAATGACCAGATCGGCATCATGCAGGACATGAACCAGGTCCTGGGAGGACAATACATCCCCGCTGACGACTATTTTTTTGTTGTCCATATGAATTACCAGGCCGTATGCGACTGGAGCAATTTCATTGCCATGCTTATCATCTATTTTTCTCCAGGCATCCTGAGCGAGATGCTTCGTTTTGAAAAAATTGATTTTCAGCCCGTCGCGCTCGAATAACGTATCCTCATTATATTCAACCGCCTCAAGCTCATAAGGATAAATATCCTGAGGGATGATGAATATGTTCTGCAGCAATTTCACTTTGCGGATCGTGCCTTCAGGGCCGTAAACCGGCAGATGCTCCGACCGGTGCGTCAGCTGAAGATCCTGAAGCAGCATCGGCAGGCCGCTTGCATGATCGGGGTGCCAGTGCGTCAGAAACACCGCTTCGATATTTTTCGGATCTTCTCCCATTTTCTTCAGCAGCATGCTCACCGGGCAGCCGCAATCGATCATATACAGCCGGCCGTCCTTCTTGATCGCCATACTGAAATGATGGCGGTTGGCAGTCGACACCCCCGCGCTTGTACCCAATATCAATAATTCCGGCATGGCCTCCACCACTTTCTTCGGTATTTTGCTGGACGTTACGAGTCTGAGCTAAAGATTTTCACCCCGCATGATCCTTAGATTAGTTAACATCCAATCAAAAGTCAATGCATTTTATGATATATAAGAGTCAAATATTTTTATTTATTGATCATTAATAATCATTTTTTCAAAAAATTCATTTTTCCCTCGATGATTCGGCACAAATCAGTTGAATTTCATCATGGCAATGGTATATTTAATTAATCTGTTGTAAATTCGGTAACAATCAATCGTTTTGAAATCCATTTATTGAATTAGGAGCAGCCACGAAATGAAAACAAGAACCAGACATACAGAAATCATCGGGATTTTGAAGCATGAGCCGTTCAAAACCATTGAAGAGCTATGCATCGAGCTGAGCGTTTCACCCGCAACCGTGCGCCGCGACTTGACGATACTGGAACAATCCGGTGATATCGTTCGAATTAATGGAGGGGCGATCTATAAGAAAAAGGCGGAAGACGGCCGTCTGGACGAAAAAAAGCCTCCCCTGCCCTTCCTGAACGAAAAAATCCGGATCGCCAAGGCTGCAGCAGAGCTGGTTAAGGATGGGGACACCATCTTTATGGACGCAGGCTCGACCAATCGGCAAATCGCCGAGCATCTCGTAGGCAAGACCAATATAACCGTTATAACGAACAGCCTGGAGATCGCCTACAAGCTGCATTCCGTTAAAGATAAGAAGGACGTTTCCGTCGTGATTTGCGGAGGGACGCTTGGCGAGACGAATATGGACAGCATTGTGGGTCCGGTCGCAGAAAAAATGATCTCGATGTTTCGCGCCAATATTTGTTTCATTGGCACATCCGGCATCGACATCAAACAGGGCGTTACCGATGCCTATCTCTCGACGGCACGGATCAAGGAAAACATGATTGAACACTCCAACAAAGTGCATCTCGTTGCCGATCACAGCAAATTCGGGGTTATTACTGCCGCGTTTGTCTGCAGCATTGATAAAATCGGCCATATTATTACCGACAATTCGGCGCCTGAGGAAGACGTCCGGACTCTCAGGAGCAGGGGCATTTTGGTGACGCTTGTCTGATTGCATGATCACGGTTTTCCTGCGCTATGCGAGCCCGGTCGGGCTCTTTTTATTTGCGGTTTTTCTCGCGCAGCCAACCTGATATAGAGCTTTGACCCGAGCCTGCTTTCGAAAATCGCAGCCCGGGTCAAAGCCTTAATTACGCAATCATATGAATATCAAAATGAGATGATGATCAAGGCGTATTCGGCCAGGACGCTGTATCCTTAATGTTGCTGAATACAGCCGACACCGATTTACCGGCTTCCGCGGCTGAGACGAACACACCTGCATTCAGCTCCGTACCGGCTTCATGCCATGCCCAGAAGTTAGCCGTGGTATCCTGTGTTTCGCCGGACTTGGTCGTGACGTTCAACGTCCAGTTGATTCCGTCTGAAGAAGTATACGTCCGTATCAGATTTAATGCCGATTGACGTTCGACTTTGAGCCAAATCGGCACCGTGACCGCCTTGTTCAGTACCTCCTCCGACCAAGGCCCGCCTTTGCGGTACTGGGCGATCAACTGCCCATTGCGAACGAATAGTGCCGCATACACATCATCGACCCCGGTACCCTGCCGTATCATAACACCTGCCATGCCTTTCACCGGATTGTCAGCATTGACCGATTCAAGCTTGGCCGAGATGGAGAAGGCGCCTGTCAAATCATTCCGATAGACGTAGCGCAAGCCATCCGGTGTTGTTGCGAAGCTTTCCCCGCCTCCGGTTACTGTGTATTCGCCGCTGTTCACGAAAGTCGTTCCGGGCACAGCGGCGGCTGTTCCGATATCTATACTGGACACCGTGCTGCCAATATCCGCTTCCGGTGCAGCCTGTACTGCCGCAGAATGCGCCGATTCGTTGCCGCTTTGATCCACGGTGGTTATGGTCAAGGCATACGTCGTACCGTTAGCAAGCCCAGCAGCTGTATAACCGGTTGCTGTTAACGGGCTGGCATTCTTTTTGACACCATTAACATACACATTGTATCCTTCCAGATCGCTCTCGCTGCTCGCATTCCAGCTCAGCGTGATTTGAGAATCTCCAGCATCTGCCGTAAGTCCGGTCGGTACCGCCGGAGGCGTCGTATCTCCGGGGTCTCCCCCATCAGCAGCGATAAGCGGAATAATGGAAGCCGCATTATGGGCAACATTGGCGATAACAAATTCATTTTGTACATTCCAGGAGTCGGAATAACGGTACAGAGCAGGATAACTTCCAAGTGCCGGAAACCATTTCTCACGGCGTGCGTTGTTCCATGGGTCATTAGCGAAATATGCCGGGAAATTGCCCTGCTGCAGGTCGCTGTTGGGAATACCCGGAATCATCTCGCTCCATCCGCCGTTGCCTAAGGAATATTGTGCATAATTGTACTGGGATATTTCATGCACCAGCCAGCGCGGCCTGTGCTCAGGGTCTCCCATTCCGCTTATGAAAGATTCGCTGAGCGGATTGGAGCCGAGCAGGTAATTCCACGTCGTCGCGATTTGGTTTTTATATTTCTGCAGCCGGCTGACACCATAAGCCACACTCATGGGAAAAGCAACTTGACTGCCTGAAAAATACCATCCTACGCTCGTATACGTGGAATCCACCATCGGCACTCCGTATGGAGCCTGATTGTTCGCACTCATGATCGTATCAGCCCATTCCAGAATGGCATTGTAAGCGTTTTGGCGGACAGCACCGCTCAAATTGGAATCGTTGTACAACCCAAGAAAAGCAACTAACCAAGGTCCTTGATTATCCCAGGACCAACGTTTTTGTTCGGCGCCGAGATTAGCGGGAAGCTCGCTGTTGATCCATGCCAAATATTTGCTCTCTCCGGTTATTTTGTGCAGATTGGAAGCAGCAAACAGCATTTCATCGGACCAGGTGTGAATACCGGCGGTATAGACGTCATAACCCAGATTGCTGTTCCAGAATGCGTTGTCGTTTGCATGATTTTCAAAAGCCCCAAAGGCCTTCAAAGCCGCTTGTTTATAACCTTCCAGCTTGGCGGCAGGATAATATTCATGCAGCAGCGGAGTGTTGTAGGCCATAGCCAGAGCACCTGCAGCGTACAACGTTTCGGCTTTCAAAGGACCTTCGGTTGCGGAGAAGAACACCCGGCCCGTCGCGCCTTCAGGAGCAAAGCCCTGTTCATATCCCCCGCCTGCCGGACGCAGAAAACGCGGGAGTGCGCCTTCTTTGGAGGTGTTCATGACGGCTTTTCTCAAATAATCCAATTCGTACACGAGCTCATCCAGGAAGTCCGGAGCGCCATTGTCCGATTCCGGAATTTCCAGAGATTCGCCAAGCGTTTCGATCTGATCAGGAAATAATTGGGCCGCCGCAAGCAGCGTGCTGGAAGTTGTCGCTACATTGATGGGATATTTGCCGCGGTCTCCTGCGTCCATATGACCGCCTACCAGATCGACACGCTGCCCCGTTGCCTGGTCGATAGCATCATCCAGATGCGCAGCAGGACGGGTCCAATGGGTGACAGCCGTATCGTCCAAGCCATGGTCGCCGTCACGCTGCATGGTCAAACCGCGGATTAGGGTGTAGCCGATGTTGTCCGAATAGATGGTGCTGCTGATCTCAAAAGGAAAAGACACGCCCACACCCGGAATATACAGATGGAAGGTTCCCTCCTGCTGAAAATCAGAGAAATCCATTTCATACACATCGCTTTTGGACCATTTTTCCTGGGCGGCTGTTTTCTTCAATTCAATGTCGCCGCTGTATACAGAACTGCCGTTTTGTTCATTGACGATCTGAAACGGGATCGCGTCATTGAAGGAAATGGAGCCTTGACCGGTCCACCAGGACATATAGGCTACCTTCGGGCTTCCATCTCCATAACCGACCTGGTTGACATGAATAACCGGATTCGGTTCAGACAAGTCAAAATCAGCCGACATTCCCGGGACATTAACCACAGCAGGATTTACCGTTACATTGTAGGAGTGGCCTTCCTTTAAATTCGTTCCGCTTGGCATCTGCAAATAGATCCGATAGATCATGTTCAGACGCGGCGTGTCTGTAGTGGACAGATATGGGGCATCCTCGGGGTAGTAACGATTCTGGACGGCAGCCGGATGTATCGCGGATGAAAAATCAGGGTCGGTGCTGCTGCTGATCGAATAATAAGCGGTATTGGATACATTGGAGCTGTTATACTCTTTCTCACGCAGATAAACCTCAATCCACTGCGAATTCATGATAGTTGCCTGGGAGCTTACCAATTCCGGCTGCGTCATTGCCTGCTCTTGCAAAGCCATGGCATTAAGAGGCACGGTCGTTGCCCCTACTGCAAGCACAACCAGGAAAATAACAGGTCTTCTTAATGAGTTCAAAAACCGGTTAATCAACATTCACGATTCCTCCCGCTATAAATGAATTTTCTCACCAATCGAGTTCTTCCCCATACCTTCTTTCTTTTCCTCAAGGGTGTCACATTCAAACAAATTGATCGATTTCAATCACAACCTTCCATTTTTTATAATAAATGCTGAATTACGAGTAGAATATATCAAATAAAATAATTGATTTCAATGATAATGATTGAATTTACAATATCTAATAATCTTTTATAGCAGTTTTTGATTCTCTTTGATCATTTGGCGCAAAAAAAGCCCGCATTTATGCGGACTTTCATTAATCTCTGTATATAATCAGCTGTTATTGGGGGTCCGGGTGCCCTCCAAAAATAGGATCAATATAAATCTGGAACAGCTTGCTCCTGATTTCCTCCGCCGAATAGTTGCGATACTGCCGGTGAAACAGATAAACATCCGGTCGAAGCGTCGCCATGATGGAGTCCGCCATATAAACGGGATCAAGCTGTTTTTCGCCGCCCGTCTCGATATACTCCTGAAACAAGCCATGGATGACCGAATGAACCAATTCATAATGCAGGGTATGAAAGGTCACGTTCTGCCGTTCCTCGGAAGTCGGCGCTTGTATGGCGGCCAGCACTTGGGAATTTTCCTGAAGGGATATAAGGTGATATCCCAGAATAACCTCCAGACGCACCCGAAGAGATTCATGGTTGTTCTCCTTGAGATAATCTGCCATCTTCTCATGATTGCGAATGCATTGCTCCTCGATCAAATCCAGGCACAACTCGCCTTTATGGGCATAGCTCCGGTACAAGGTGCCTTGTCCTACTCCTGCCTCCCTTGCGATTTGCCGCATGCTGACGTTCTCGACTCCATGTTCGGCAAACAGCTCAGACGCCTTCTGCAAGATCAGCTGCCTGCGTTCCCGGGCATCCCTTCGTTCTGCACGCTCCTTACGTTCCAGCAATCGCGAGCACCTCATTCCCGCACAATAGTATTGGTCCATAACCGGTCTTTCGTCTATTTACAAGATTCATCAGTTTTCCCCCTGCTCATGCTCATATCATATAGATGAAATTCTACTGCATCAAACCCATTAATTTCTCTTGGGTATCCGACTTAAGATCAGGTGTAAAAACAGTCAGCATCAGATCAGGATCCTCTGCTACAAGGAAGCTGTTATACTCCAGTGTCAGCAGGCCCGCTGCAGGATGCTGCAGCTCCTTCTTATTATACAAAATATCTCCTAGTATAAAACATGCCCCCACCTCATGATGGACAAGGCGGCTAATAAGGCCGATCCAAAAACGGAAAGACCATGGCGAGATTGACTCTCCTTTTGTCAGCTTGCCAGCAAAAAAGCAGCCGATTTGGCTGCTTTTTATCGTATCTGTTTTTTTTCAAATCTTCAATTCAAATAAAACGATGCTCCCGGAAAGCAGCAGCCTGTCCATGGATTATACCCTTGTCGTCAATAAGATTCCACACAGTCGCCTGCATGATGTAGAATCTCCGGCCATTGCTGGAAATCCGGATTCCCGTGTAATTGTCGACATAGCCATTTTCGCTGACGGCTTTAAGAAAGCTTGCCCGCTCCTCGCGCTCCATCGGCTCTGCAGTCAGTCTCGACGGGGTGCTTGTAAACATGTCCCAGTCCATCTCCCACAGCTCCTGTGCCGCCCGGTTGCCGAAATTCAAGATTGGATCGGCCTCCAGTCCATGGGACAATATCACGAAAGGCCCATTATACAGCTGATCGAATTCCTTGCCGGATTCGGGTGCTTCGTCCAGGAGAGATGTGCCCGTTAATCTCTCATAGCTGTCCATGATTAACCGAGCATGCTCATTCGTTGCTCCAACACCGGTATATTGCGTCATTATTATTGTCCTCCCTATCCTTGCCGGTACCTGCTCAATAAATATTTAATATGCGATTTTGCGTTCGAACCGGAATGGGTCAAATATTTCCCCAACTTCACTGAGGTCGTTTCCACCGTATAATACATCACAGCCGCCGCCCCAAAGGATATGATGAATGACAACCCTATTAATATAATAACGGGCATTGTCCCATTGAACAAATAAAACATCGTTACTATGACGATCATGTGATAAAGATACAAGCTAAAAGAGATCTTCCCTATAAAATGAACAGGCTTAATGAGCAGAATCCGTTTGAGTGCAATCGAATTCATACTGGCGACAATAAAAATGCAGCTTCCCGCAGCAATCGCCCAATCGTTGATAATGAAAAGATGAATCGTGGAATTGTTTGGCATGATTAACCAGACGTACATATAAAGGACCAACCCAATAACCATTACCGCAGCTTTTACCCTGTTATTCAATTCACCGTATGTACGACTGATTAATTTCCGATGCTTTGCCAATAAGGCGCCCAATACAAAAAATGCCGCGTAATGCGGCGTCAGCAAATAGGAGGAATATCCATTAAATTGTGTCATGTCATAAGCAAACCCTTTCAGCAGAACATAATAAACAATGAAGTACATAACAGGCATTGCCATCAAAATGCCAATATTCGTTTTTAAATTGGTTTTCATCAGCACAAATACAACAGCAGGAAAGAACAATGAAATTCTGAACTCATGAACCAATGACCAGATGACAGGATTTAACGTCATCGATTCTATTTCATCCAGCAGAATCAAATGTTTGATCAGTTCCGGGGTGGATAGCCCTTTCGTCCATATTTCATTAAACCATTCACTCATCCCTGCGATTCCACCAGGTGAAATGAATTTCATCATCAGCACAGCTATACAAACTGAAACCCCGCTTGGCAGCAAAATTCTGCACATTCTTCTTATCATGTAAGCTTTATAACTACTTTGTTTCCCTTCCCAATATGGCAGTGAAAGGACAAATCCGCTTAAAATAAAGAATAATATGACCGATTCATGACCAAGCCAAAAAAGATGCAGCGGTGTGTTCTTTAACGTGTCAATCCAATTGACATTAGGAATAATAATGGACAAATGCGCCAGAATCACCGATACCGCAGCCAGACCTCTTATAGAATCAAGCTCATCAAAGCGTCTGCTTATACTCAGATAAATACCCCCAATATTCTCTTTAAAGAAAAATAATGTTCTTTATAAAGAATATACGATAATATTCTTTATTCCAAGTGTTTCTTTTGGGGGTATCGTGATCTATCCAATCAATGGAGCCGCTTGTCCTAAACTTCCTTCTACTTCATTGCCTTCCCTCCGCCAATATTCGATCCCGCCGAGCATCTCTTTGACTTTGAAACCAAGTCCGGAGAGGCGGGCAGCGGCTTTTGTCCCGCCATTGCAAGCAGGACTCCAGCAATAGACAACAATCACCAGATCTCTGGAAAAAGATACGGTTGTCTCTTCATTGATTTGATTGGATGGAAGATTGATGGCACCCGGAATATGGCATTCTTCATAAGCCTTGGTGCTTCGGACATCGATCAGCCGGAAGCTGTTAATGCCAAGCTGTAAATCATGGCGGACATCTGCTGCGTCCGTTTCGACCGATAGCTTGTTCATAAAATGCCGATGGGCATCCTCCGGCAAAGCAGCGGGTGTTTCGAGTACAAGAGATACATGGGGGGTATTATTCATATTCGTTGCCTCCATCAGGGATTTGCATTCAAGCCGGCGAATGACTTGAATTAACTATAGCACAGCCCTTGCAAATGGAGTTATCGATAGAAATCGAAACCATAGTTCAATGATTTTGATAATTGGTTCCGAAAATAATTTCCAGAAACCCGAGAAAAGCTTTGGATTTCCACTTTTTTTTGGAGTAAACAAGCTGTGAATAGAATTTAAAATCCGGATGGACAAATGGGATGGCCGTAACCTGACCCTTCTGAATCTCTTCAACAACCACGACACGAGGCAGCAAAGCAATTCCAAGTCCATAAATGACGCACTGCTTGATCGCCTCCAGATTACCAAACTCGTAGGATAATGTATAATTTACCTGGTTGCTTTTTAGCGTTTTGAGCAGCAATGCCCGATACGTACAGCCATCTTCGGTCAAAATCAAAGATTCGCTTTCGAAATCTTGAACCTGAATTTCGCTATGACCGGCAAGCCTGTGGGATGGGGCAACAATTACGACCAGTTCCTCTTCTCTCAGGATGCTGCTGTGAAGTTCGGGGTCGGCAAAAGGCGGATCCATAATAATTCCGATGTCCAGAGCGCCTTCTTTTACGGCTTCAATAATAAAGGGCTCGTTTGCCGGTTGAATCGTCACACTTATTCCGGGATATTGCTGGCGGTACGATTGAAGATGGGGAGGAAGAACATAAGCTGCCAACGTTTCGATCGTTCCAATAGAGAGTGTCCCTCTGGATTGTTGTGAAACAACTTCCTTTGATTCCTCGTGAAGTCTTAGTATATCGTTCACATACAACAGAAGAGCCTCGCCGGCAATCGTAAGCTTCATATTTCGTCCGAATCGCTCTACCAGAACCGTCCCATAGGTTTCCTCAAGCTTCTGGATCTGCATCGTAATGCTCGATTGGGCGTATCCCAATACTTCGGCGGCGCGTGTATAACTTCCCCATTTTGCTACCTCGCGAAAGGTTTTCAGATACGTAAATTCCAACAGCAATCACCCTTCCATGCGGCTTTTAACGTAATTAGATAATACCATTGATATATATCCATGGTGCAATACCTGTTTTTGTAAGAGTCTCTCCCGCATCGCAATTGCCGCTTTGAGAGAAGCAAAAAGCTGCCTCGCGGCAGCCCTCAATTGACTCACACTATATCCGTTGAAGCAACAACAAGGGCAGCTGCTGAGCGTTACGTTAAATCATACTACAATCCCGCCATTTGAAAATGATGCTGCAGAATCAAGTTTAAGGAGATTATTTTCTTTTTGCCCGGCACTTCTTCTTATTTGTTGGAACTCCACTGGTGCAGCAGCAGTCATCCTGCTCATTACTTGTATCCGTATCCGTATCCGTATTCATATCCGTATCCGAATTCTCTTCCTCGGAGCCGGAATTAGAAGATGTGGAAAGGTTTTTGACATTTCCAAAAATGACCGTTCCTTCGTTCTTACCGATTATCACCAACCCGATATGACAACACATGGCAGCATCAGCGTCCTTTTCATAATATCATCAGATAATATATATATGAAAAGCATGTTTCATGCGCCATGGCTGTTTCAGGAGTTACAAGAGCCCTTTTTTAATAGATAGATATATTTATGATTTTATTGTATAGTCCATTGCCTGCGCGTTTTTGTGTCAACTTTTGAACCCGATAATCCAACTATTTTCATGGTTAATTCCATTCTACTTTGCTGTATGCTTTCGTACGTCCGGTAAAATTTTCGTTGCAATCAGCTCAATTATTTTTGCTAAATTTTCAAATGGAACACCGCCAAAATCAATTTGTGCGATAAAACGCTGATGACCAAACAACTCATGTTGATAGAGCATTTTTTCAATAATTTGCTGTGGACTTCCAATCATCATGGCATCACGTATATCGGTTCCCTGAGCAAAATGCTGTTTTGGAAAGCTTCTTCCGGTAAGCAGCTCAACTCCAACGTTAGTATGTGTATAGGCTTCGCTCAGCGCTTGCTGTGTTGTTTCGGCAGCATAGAAATGGCCTGCTGTTGCAACCGGAAGAAGCTCTGGATCAAAGCCATTCTGCTTCGCAGCCTCCCGATAGGCATCAATGGATAACTTAAAGCTGGAAGCAGGACCGCCTAATGTAGCAAGCATCATAGGAACGCCGGCATAACCGGCCTTAATTGCACTTGCAGGAGGCCCTCCCACAGCACGCCAAATCGGCAGTGAGCCGTTTTTAGGACGGGGGGAAACCTTGGCATTTTTTAAGGGAGCACGAAACTGACCGTCCCATGTAATAATCTCTTCCTCGTTTAGCTTCACTAACAGTTCAAATTTTTCTTCGAACAGCTCTTCATAATCACGAACATTGTAGCCTAATAAATCAAAAAGGCCTACTCGGGATCCACGACCGGCAATAATTTCTGCGCGTCCTTTGGAAATCAGATCGATGGTCGCGAAATCCTCATACACGCGAACGGGGTCGGACGTGCTGATAATGGTCGAGGAGCTTCCTATTTTAATTTTTTCTGTCGCCTGAGCAATGGCTGCTATAACAACAGAGTGAGCCTGAGTTGTAAAATACTCCTGATGGCTTTCGCCCACGCTAAAAAAATCAATGCCTGCTTGATCGGCTAACTTAGCTAATTCAATGATTTCATGGATGCGTTGCTCAGAAGATATTCGTTTTCCAGTGTGATAGTTAGGAAGGTGATCGCCTAACGTATAAATACCAAATTCCAATCCCTTGCTTTTATCGATACGGTATGTTTTCACTTTTTACCAGCCTTTCTATTCATCCTGTGTTGTTTCTGCGTTTTTGTCGATAGGAAATGCTAGCATATGCGTCTGTCTTTCAATCTTTCCTTCACAATGTTACTATGTAGTATACGGTTCAATAATGTAAGAGCGTACTTTAAAGTGGTATAGTATACAAAAAGATACTAAAGGTGAGATGCTGTTATGGATAAACAGTTTGAATTATGTCGTGTAGATGATGGTTTAAGCATAATAGTCGGTAAATGGAAATCGCTTATTTTATTGCATTTATTGGTGAAAGGTACTCAGCGTTTTAGCGAGTTAAAACGTAGTTTGCCGGGGATTACGCAAAAAATGTTAACCAATCAACTCCGGGAATTAGAGGAAGAAGATATTGTCAAGCGTAAAGTTTACCCTCAAATTCCCCCAAAAGTTGAATATTCAATTACCGAATACGGCAAAACTTTAGAACCTATTTTAACAGCTATGCATGATTGGGCAACAAATCATGAACTTCACAAAAAAAATAAAATGAATTTTAATTAAGGTGTTACATTGAGATATTGCTTGATCCCTCGAAAGAAAACTTCTATGCCCCAACGTGCCTTCTAAATCGCTGAGATTTGTTCAGCCGACACGCGGAGCAAATTATGGCGCATGTTGGTGGCGTCGTGACTTGGCTTAGCCGTCAGACCTTAGCCATTTCTTCTTGCTTCATACTGCCCTTCCCAGCAGTCTTCTTCCCATTTGCCAAATGACCACACTGGTTCCCCAGAGGATCAAGGCAGAGCCCAGTCCAACCACAGACATAAATGCACTGATCTGATGATCTCCCAGCATCACGTTCACCGGCACGAACAGCCAGGTTCCAATAGCGAGCAAGCATAGAAGTGCGCCTGTAATATGATAGAGTCTGACCTTGAAAAGAGAAGCCAACGGGAAGAAATGAACACCGACAATAATGGCTGTTACAAGAGGTATAAGATCCGTGTGATGGGTATGACTGCAGATGGCCGCCGAGATCGCGATTGCTGCACCTTCGGCTGCGAAAATGATATTAAACCAGATCCCAACGCGCTTGCCTCCCCTTGTATCACCTTTCATTACTTGATTGGTTAATTTCCGCGAGGCGCGTATCAGCGAACCGCCGCCGATGCAGAGCACGATCCCTACGGTTACGGCAGCGGCTAACAACAACAAAGGCATTCCCCATCCTTGCAGCCCCATGATTCCCGTGTACGCCCAAAGTGTGCCAAAAACCGCCATAAATAGAACGCCCGATGCAGTTCCGCGTACTGCGGCTCCAGGAATGGTACTTGATGCTTGTTGTGACATAATTGAAAATCTCCCTTCGATTTTAAGTGTTCCCCGCGTTATATCAACAGGTTTGCGGTGACGCTTTACTGACTTCATCTTACCGAAACAAGCATCAGGCTGGTATTCATGAATGTAATGTCTTGCGGATGACAAATGTCATATAACGAAAGGCAGACAAAAAAGGATCCGCATCTGCGAATCCTTCGGGCGCCAATATATGGAGACCTTTGGTGAAGAGTCGAATTGAAGCTGACGGAACCGCTGGGCGTTTGTAGCATATGATGGAATATCAAACGGTTGAAGAAGGAGTGAAGAATAATGCCCGTAGTAATTGGAATTTCCAATATTAATAGCGTAAGCTCCAGTTCTGTTGTTCAATACGGCGATGCTGTTCAATTGTCCCCCTCCAGTACATCAAAGTCATATGCTGGTTCCGGCGCATTTTTAACTGGCTGTGTGGCCATTTCCAATAACGCCCTAAGCGCCACGAACACGAATGACCCTGATGTTATAGATAACTCACAGAGCGAAATAGCAAGCGGTGTAAATTAGTTTGAACTGCATCTAGATCCCTAAGAAGAAATGGCTGAAGCCGTCCTTTGGCGGCAAAGTTAGTTTCTTCTCATAAAATATCAGAAAAGATGAGGACAAATTTATCCTTTCTGATATTTCAAGAAAGTCTGATATTATTCGGGCTTTTTTTTGTTGCCAATCAAATAACCCATTCAGCGGGATGGTCAAGAACCCATTCAGCGGACAATGAAAAACCGCCTGGACAGCAAAATGACGCCGGTACGAACCGGCGTCATCACTTCAATCGGTGGATTCTATATCTCGCAGGGAGCAGGCGCTCCTTCATACGTTGTAACACCATCTTTGACGACCTTGCAATATCCCGGCCTCATATGAACATCAATGAGCTGTCCCCGGTAACGGTAGCCTGTAATCGAAATGCTTCCTTCTTGAGAAGGCTGCGGGAACACGGTGAGCGCTCCGTCAGGCTTTGGCGTCAAACCGGCCATACCGAACAAAATGGCTTCAGCTCCGCCCAGCCCTGCGATGACGTTTGCCCGCTTGTGACCCGGCACGGCAGGACGGTCGCAATAATGCTCCTGAGGGTAATAGGGCAGATGCCGCCCCATCCAGAACAATCTTTTCAGCACATCCCAAGCCAGCTCAGGCTTGCCGATTTCCCATAAAGTAAGGGCAAGAACAGTGCTTTCCCCGGTATAGCTGCCTCCGCCGGACCAGTCCGGATCATTCAGCTCGTAATGAACCGTATCCTCCGCCGATATGCTGCTTACGCCGTACGGAGCCAGAAACGCTCCGTCGCGCAAATGAGTCAGCAGAGCATCTGTCATATTTTCGGTGCATACTCCCATTCTTAGCGTATCGTAAGCCTGGATCGAATATACTTCTTCCATATGTCCATCCGGATACCGGCAGAGGAACCAGCCAATTTTCTCATCCCACAGATGTTCCTTGATCGAGCTGCGGATCCGTTCCGCTTTTTCACGCCACTGGGCGGCTTCCCCATCGCCCAGCCGTTCCGCCAGATCCGCCAGCCGGTCATAGCACCATGCCCGTTCGGCATTGGGACTGGAGACAACATGCTCGTGTGCGGCGCTTCTCATTTCCAGCAAATTATGCTGCTTCCCGTAATCCAGCAGTTCATTCCAGACAGGGAGCCTTTCTTCGTCATCCAGCAGCAGCTTCCGCAGCACATCATACAGCTCATGTCCCTCTCCATGCTGCTGCAAATTGCTCCATACCAAATTGAAGAACGACCAGAGACTGTATGCATACGGGACATCCCTGCCCTGGCCGTCAGGTGAAAATCTTGAATGCCGGGCAATCCCGCTATTAGCCATAAGCCTCGCAAACTCCAGCAATTTATCGCTTCCCAGCATCATCGCCAGCGTCCTGCCGGCATATCCTCCGGCATCCCATGGATAGCAGCAGATCCCGGCTCCCTCTATGCCCGACACGACCGGAAACGGCTGCATGGCAAAATCCGGATGCTCCCACATGCAGACCAGACCGCTCACCAGCGAACGGCGGTAATAATCCTCAAGCCCGGGAATATCGCTGGTAAGCCGGGGGATGGATTCACACATTCGATCGACGCGTTCCTGCCATACCGTTTCCGTTCTCCGCTCCCACCGGGAGAGATCGCCGGGAGTAGCGCATGCTTCACCGCTGGCCGACAATACGACCGCCAGCCGGAAGACGGACTCTTGTCCGGGAAGCAGGGATGACGGTTGTATTTCTTCATTAAATATAGTCATTCGCACCCGCTCATTTTCCCATATCCCCGCATCGATTGCCTGGACAGGCTCACCTGGGGAAGGATGCCCGTAATCCCAATCTCCAAGCGGCTGATAACCGAGTCGGCCGGGCACAAGCTTCGGCTTGACGCTCACTTCTATCGTTCGATCGGTACGATTGCCGATCCGCACCGTTATCATAAATCCCGGCCGGTCCGCCAGCGGGACCAGAGAACTGTGGGCAGACAGCGATATTAACCGGCCGTCGACAAAATAGTGGTAGGTTCCGGTACGCTCAATCCGATCAGGACGCCACTGCGCGCCCGAATACAGAAAGCCGCAGTCCCCTTTCCCCCGGTTTCCCGTATCGCTGACGAGATGGCCGTCAGCTTCAAAATCCAGCAGCAGCTCCACATCGCCAGCCGCAAACGGAGGCGAATATAAGCCTTTAATTCCCGTTACGGTATTCGCCATGGGAGCGACGGTGCTGTAACCGCTGCAAACCCATATATGATTCTCCGGAGCCAGGCTGGCCCGCAAGTCAAACGCAAAGTCGTTTAATTGATAATTCATCGTGTCACCTTTCCATTTCGTATGAATGTTCGCAATCGTTGTGTACCTATTCACCGTACTAGCCTTTCACCGCTCCTACCGTCAATCCTTTTACAAAATATTTTTGCAGGAACGGATAAACGAATATGATCGGACCGATACCGATGATGGCCATCGCCATCCGCACCGTTTCTGTAGGCACCTTCGCCAGCTCTCCCCCGGCTACCGAGGCATCCACCATGCCGGAATTCAAATATTGAATCTGTGTGATTACTTTGTACATCAGGTACTGCAGGCTGACCAGTTTGTCGTCGTTAATGAACACCATACTCGTATACCAATCGTTCCAATAGGCCAAGGTCTGGAATAGACCAATCGTCGCCATAACCGGCAGGGACAAGGGAAGAATAATTCTGGCATAGATTCTGAATTCCCCCGCGCCGTCGATTTTGGCCGATTCGATGAGCGAATCCGGTATCGTATTCATGAAGAAAATACGCATAATGATGATATTAAAAGGCGCGACGAGCAGCGGGATAATCAGCGCCGCCAACGTGTCCTTCAATCCGGCAGCAGAGTACGTCAGGTACCAGGGAACAAGTCCGCCATGGAAGAGCATAGTGAAAAAAACGAAAAACGCCAAAAAGTTCCGGTAAGGCATATCTTTTCGGGAAATCGGATAAGCGAACAAGGAAGTAACAATCAGGCTGATGACCGTGCCGATGACGGTCACGAGGATCGAAATTCCGTATCCGCGAACGATCTTCTCCGCATCCTTGAACAAGTACTCATATGCATACAGGGTGAAATCTTTTGGAATGATATTATAGCCGAATTCCACAATGGACCGTTCGTCCGTGAAGGATACGGACACCACCAGCAGCAGTGGAAACAAACATGCGAGGCTGATTAACCAGAACATAACGTTCAGCGCCACATTCGAGCCTGTCGAGATTTTGTTGCTGTAATTGTACGATTGCGATTCATTGACGCGCCCTGCGGCTTCGTGACTGTTGGTAGACATTCTCTTGTTCCTCCTAAACACTTAAAAACTCGGTGATTTATAGCGAAGCGGGCGGAAGATGTTTCTGCATGCGCTGCGTTCATTAGCATTTGTTTGTAAGTCCGGTGATTAACCGGCGGAGCAGGCGGAAATAGTCTGGAGAAGCGTAAGCGTTCGCCTTTGTCCACGGGATTTCCACCTCTAAAGAATTTATAAATTCAGGGAAATCTGGGGACAATAGCGATCGGAAGACGTTTCCGCAAGCGCAGCCTGTCTATTTCAGCGGAATTTAAAACATCGCGTTTTCTTTGCTGATTCGACGTACCGCCATGTTGGTCGCAAAGACGATGATCAAGCCCACGATCGACTGGTAGAATCCGGCGGCTGCCGACATCCCTACATTTCCGGTCAGCAGGAAGGACCGGTAGACGAAGGTATCGATGACGTTGGTCGTCGGATAAAGCGGACCGGAGTTGAGCGGAACCTGGAAGAACAGTCCGAAATCCGCATTGAAGATCCGGCCGACCTGCAGAATGACCATGACGATAATAACTGGAAGCATGAGCGGAATTGTGATTTTCTTGATCTGCTGCCATTTTGAAGCGCCATCGATGACGGCAGCCTCATAATATTCATGATCGATCGCGACAATTGCCGCAAGATAGACGACCATGGTGTAGCCGACGTTTTTCCACAGATTCACAAGCGGTAAAATGTAGACCCAATATTTGGGCTCGCTGTACCAGGAGATGGAATCAAACCCGAGCGGTTCGAGGATCGCTTTGTTGAGAAAGCCAAAGCCTCCGCCAATAAAGGCATATACCAGATAGCTGACGACGACGAATGAAAGGAAGTAGGGAAACAGCAGGCTGCTTTGAAAAAATTTGGCCATTTTGCGGTTCCTTAATTCATTCAGCGCGATCGCCAGGAAAATAGCGACTGCCGTGTTCAGGAAGATGAATACCGCGTTGTACAGGACCGTGTTGCGGGTCGCGTTCCAGGCGTCCTCCGTCTGAAACAGGTATTTGAAGTTCTCCAATCCGACCCATGGACTCCCCAATATGCCCCCGTCGAAATTATAGTTCTTGAAGGCGACAATGACCCCGAACATCGGTATATAATTGTTGAAAATCAATATTGCCGCTGCAGGAAGCAGCATCAGAAATAAAGCGCGATATCGGAAGATCCTAAACAGAAAATTGCGTCTCATGCAGTCAAGCCCTCTCCTCTTTTTGTATGTTGTACTTTCATTTTATAATTCAAGGTCAGGTTCTTGAATAAAACAATCTATGAAAGCTTTAAAATATCTATTGCCTTTCCGGGCATGCAAAAACAAGCATCCCAAACCGGCTATGGCTGCCGGCCTGAGATGCTTGCATGTTCAATGGAGCATTATTTTATTTGGCAGCCATAAATGCGTCAATCTGCTTTTGCTTCTCGGCCAGCACTTTATCCGAACCGGCTTTTTTCATTTTATCGAGGAAATCAGGCAGATCTTTGGCCGGATCCATAACACCTGTCGTCAAGCCGTCAATATAAGCTTCGAAAATATTAACGATAGCTGATTCTTCATTTTTCACAGGCTCCGCATCGTAGCTGAAGCCAAGCAGCGCGGATTGCGTCGCAGAGTCATTGAATGCCTGGAATTTCTCCCACTTTTGCGAATCTTCATTATCCCACAGATAATTAAGGAATTGATTACCAAACATATAGTTGATGCCCGGTGTATAACCGCTTCCGCCTGCTTGTACGCCATCAGGCAGCTTGATGATATTGTCGCTGGACTTCACATAATGCTTGCCTTCAACGCCGTTAACCAGCGTATTTACCAACTGCGCATCCGTATGGAGCAGGTTGATGAGCATCATGGCGCGTTCAGGATTCTTGGATGTACGGGAAATCGCAGTCATCGATCCGTTCAGATCGCCATTCGTCGTATATGGAGGGGTGAGCTCCACCTGCACAAGCTTTTGTCCGAAGCTTGTGCTAAGCTCCGCGTCCTTACCCGGCTTCAGCTGCTGCCACTGCGCGAACACTTTGCCTGCTTTATTAGCTGCTGCGGCGTCCTTCTTCGTAGCAGGATCCTCCTGGAAATACCCTTTTTGGTTCCAGCTGCGCATGAGGTTCAGTAAATCCTTCATTTCCGGCGTTTCAAACTGGTTGATGATCTTCGCATTCGTGTCGCCAATCATGATTGCGCCAGGGACCTGGTTATTGCCTACAGCTTCGATCGGAAGATCGCCGACAACGTTGCGGTTGGCCCAGAACGGCGTCACATCCGGCTCATTTTCTTTGATCGTTTGGAGCATCGGCTCAAGGTCCGCAAACGTTTTGATTGTAGTCAAATCAAATTTGTATTTGTCGACCATCGATTGATTCAGAACGATACCGAATTGGCTGGCAAGCTCCTTTTCGACCGGAACTGCGTAATTTTTTCCTTTTACCGCTGTGCCTGTCAGATAAAACGGATTGATTTGTTTTTTCATTTCCGGTGCGTATTGATCGATCAGGTCGTTCAGTTCAAGGAATGCTCCTTTGGCCACATTACCGCTGAAGTTATCCCAGCCTGCTGTGAACATCAGATCGAATGGTTCGCCGGAGGATACCATCAAATTGATTTTCTGAGCCCAGCTGCCCCAGTCGATAGCATGAATTTTGATCGTTGCATTGATTTTGTCCTTCAGCTGCTTGTTTAATTCCTCTTCGACTGCTGCTGTGTCTTTTTGCTCGGTTCCCGGATAGTAAATCGACAGCTCAACCGGATCCAGAACCGGCTTCTCCGGTTCAGCTGCTGGCGCATTAGCATTATTCTGCGTGTTGTCGCTTGGCGTATTGCTTTGTCCGCTCTCATCCGCATTGCTGCCTGACTTGCCATTCTGCGAGCATCCTGCAAGCACCATCGTCAACACGATTACGAGAGCAAGCATACTGGTAAAAAGCCTTCTTCTTTGTTTCATTGGAACCCCTCCAGCTATGATGTAAATGATTACGGTTTCAGTATAGGTTGTTTTCCGCTGAAACTGAATTAAATAATCTATGACTACTTTTAATAATCTATTGTGTTTCGCCTAATGGCTGCCGTGGATCGAACCTGGGGTTCACATATTCGTTAAAGCTGATCAGATTTTTAGAGACGGCGTCGTCCAGCGAATGATTATATTGCCGCGACAGCTCCTCCAGAATTTCCTCCGGCGGGCCTATCCCCTGCAAAATATCCCTGTACGCCTTCATGCGCAGCCCGTCGCCCAAATTTTTCGGAGAGGACGGGGTTTGCTCACTCTGCAATATAAACTTCGGTTCCTTAGGATAAGGCGATTCTTCACCGCCAGGCAAAAATTGATCGAAATTATCCAGCGTCGGCTGGTACCCGGGATCATCGATAATTTCTTTCAGGACCGGTATGGTGTAGCCTTGCTTATACTGTTCTCCCATGAATGTGCTTGAATGCAGAAGCTTCCACAGATCAGCCGCCTCCTCCTCATGCTCCGTATACGCATTGATGACGAACGGCGATTCCGGAGATACCATCAAAGCGCCTTTTCCTTTATCCGATGCCGACAATAAGGGCGGCATCGCGATGCCGAGCGGAAAATCCATCGTTCTCATGCCGCTTAGAAGCGCGAAGTCGCGGTCGGTCACGAACATCATCCCGATGTTCCCTTCCGAGAATTGGGTTAAAGCGGTGTCGCTCTGCAGCGACGTTTCTCCGGGAAACAAACCGCCTTCCTCTTTCATCGCCAGCATGGTTTGAAACCAGGGTTTGTACACGGTGAAGTCGTAGCTTCCCTTGCTGAAATCATAGTGATAGACGCCGCTGTAAGTGCCCGCCATTTCGAGCGCCTTGCGGAACGCCCCGTCATCGCCTGCCGGAAGGGCGAAGCCGTACCTGCGGTAACCCGTTCCCGCCTTGGAAATTTGATTGGCATCGCTTCTCAATTGTTGTAAAGTAGTCGGGGGACTGTCCGGATTCAAACCGGCGTTCTTCAGCAGTTCCTTGTTGTAAATAAGCCGAAGCGTCATGATTTCCGAAGGAATCGCATAGAAATGGCTGTTCTCCCTCGTGTAATCCATCACCCATTTGGGGAATGCCTTCAGAAACTGGCTGTCTACGACAGTCGACAAATCAACGAGCCAGTTTTTGAAAATGTACGTTGCAAGCCACCCGGTCTCGAGCTGAAACACATCCGGTCCTTCTCCTGAGGTCATCCGCATGTTCAGGATTTCATCATACCGGTCGAGCGGAAGCTTCAATAGCTGGACAGTATAGCCGGGGTGAGCCGCATTGAATTGATTGATCAGGCTCTCCAGCGGCTTCGTCTCCACATTCGATTGAACGGCAAGCGTAATCGTTTTGCTTTGCTCATCCGCTCCTGACGGATCTGCCTGCTGAACGGCGTTCTCCTTCTGCGAGCATCCGCTCAGACAGATAGCAGCCGTAATGAGAGCAAGGAACCATTTCGATAATCGCGTACGAAAGCTTTTGTTCATTTATATGGTCCCTTCTTTTATAATATGGAGACAAGCTTCGGGTAAAACGCTTTCAATCTGCGTAAAATTGCTTATTCACTGACAAAGGAGGCATTATATATGTTCCGGAAATTGGCCGCCTATTATCCATTCTACCCGATCAGCTTGAAATACCGGCTGCTGCTGTACTTCCTGCTGCTGGTCATTCTCCCGACGTCCATTATTTCCGTGACGATCTACAACGAATCCTACCAGACGATAACGGAAAACATCAAGGTATCCGTGCAAAAAAACTTGAACATGGTCGAAACGATGCTGCTCAAAAAATTCGAAGAGATGAACGGCATCGCCGATTCCATTTACTTGAATCCGGATATGACCGATATTCTTTCCGCTGAACGCCCTGTCGGAGTCGGAATCTTGAATGAGCTGACCAATTTGAACAAAATCATCAACAGCTACGATTTGCCCAGAGATGACCAGCATCAATATATATCGAAGCTGTATATGATGGACCGGCCGGAATATTTGCAGTACAATTTCTCCCGGAATGTGTCCATCATCAGTCAAATCGAGACGGAGCAGTGGTACGTCAAGCTGCCTCAAAAATCGCGTTATTCCATTGTCGGACTTCATGCCAATTCACCCGCGCAGCCCAATGTGTACACGATCATGCTGGCTAAGCGGCTGTTCGGCCTGAACAATGCGATCATTCCCTACGTCGGCCTGCTCACCATTGAAGACGACGTGGACGATTTCAACCGTATACTCGACCAGTTGAAGCCATCCGTCAATAGCTCGGTGCTTATCATCGACAGCAAGGGCAGCGTCGTTGTAAGTCCCGATACGTCGCAGCTGAACCGCAACCTGTCCTCCGAGCCGTATATCCGCAAGCTGATGAACGATAAGCTCGGCCAGCAATCCGAATCCTTCGAAGAGCAGATGGACGGCAAGGCAATGCTCGTCTCCTACCGGCATATCGGAGAGTTCGATTGGACGGTCGTATCCATATCCCCCATCAGCGACCTGAACGGCAAGCTTGTCTCCTTCCGCAAGGTGATGTATGTCGTATTGGCGCTGTGCATGATTCTGGCCTTTCTGATCGCTCTGCTGCTGTCCAATAACATTACAAGTCCGATCCGCAAATTTATCAAATCGATGTCGTTTGCGCAGGAAGGTAATTTCGATCTGCAAATCCAGTATTCGCGAAAGGATGAATTCACCTACTTATTCAGTCAATATAACAAGATGATAAAGCAAATCAAGGAACTGATCAATAAATTGTACGTAAGCGAGGTCAAAAAGAAGGAAGCGGAGCTGCAGGCGCTGCAGGCGCAGATCAATCCGCATTTCCTGTACAATACGCTGGACTCGATCAATTGGATCGCGCTGCGTCACAAGGTTCCGGAAATCAGCCAGATGGTCACCTCCCTCTCCGATTTCTTCCGTTACAGCTTGAGCAAAGGGCGCAATGTCATCCGTGTCGAGGATGAATTCCGCCAGGTGGAGAGCTACTTGTCGATTCAGCAGGTGCGCTTCAGGGAACGGCTGGAATATTCGATCGAGGTGGAGCCGGAGGTGTACGGCCATTACGCCGTCAAGCTGATTTTGCAGCCGCTTGTTGAGAACTCTCTCCTGCACGGCATCGAGAGAAGGCGCGGGAAAGGCATGATCGCCATTAAAGCCCGAAAGTCGGATAATTGGATCATCATCGAAATCAGCGACAACGGCATCGGGGCGGATATCGATGAGCTGAATGCCATGCTTGAAGACGACGGCAAAAGAAACGGCAGCTCATTCGGCATGATTAATGTAAACCGCCGGATTAAACAGCTGTTCGGCGCGGAATCGGGGATTCATTACAGCCGTCATGAGGGTCCGGGAGTGACCGTCACGGTCAGGTTTCCGTGTCTGACGACATTGGAGGGAATAGTGGAAGATGCTGAAGATGATTATAGCGGATGACGAATACAATGTAAGAGAAGGCTTGAAGGAAGTCGTTCCGTGGGATGAGATGGGCATCGAAATCGCGGCAGTCGCCGCCGACGGCCAAGAAGCGTTCGATCTGTGCCTGGAGCTGAAGCCGGACATTCTGCTCACCGATATCCGCATGCCGATGATCGACGGTCTCGAGGCTGCGCTGAAGCTGAAGGACCTGGGCGATCCGGTCCGGATTATTATTATCAGCGGGGCGCAGGATTTTAATTATGCGCAGACTGCTCTCAACCTGAAGGCGGACGGATATATCCTGAAGCCGATCAAAATTCCCGAGCTGCAGGAGACGGTCAGCAAGGTCGTCGCCTCCATTGCGGCCGAGCGCAGCCGGGAGGAGCTTGCCATTCGCCTCAAGCGTCAGCTGCAGGAGAATATGCCTGCGCTGCGGGAGAAATTCTTCGCTAATCTGGTGCTTGGCATGTACAAGAGCGAGCAGGAGGTGCTTGACAAGCTGAATTTTTTCGAGCTTCCTCTTGATCTGTCCAGCATGCGCTGCGTGGCGGCGTTCCAAATCGACGAATACGAGAAGGCGATCGAGCGGTACAACGAGGAGAACAGGCAGCTGCTGAGCTTCTCCATCAACAACATTATGGAGGAAATCGTCAATCGGCATGATGCGGGGATTGCTTTTTGCATGAACGAGAATGAGTTTGTCGTCCTGTTCGATCCGGTCGCCCCCGGCACCAGCCGGCATCTCGATATCTGCCAGGAGATGATCGGTTCCATCAACGAATATTTGAAAATTCCCATATCCGCAGGGATTGGCGAGCCTGTGCACAGCATGCTTCAACTGCACTATTCGTACCGCGAAGCCCGCTCGGCCATCGAATACAAATTTTTTACCGGCAAAAATTCAATTCTGCAAATCAGCGATTTCAAGTCGAACCGCTTTGTCGTGGAATATCCCAAGCTGTACGACGACCAGAACAAGCTCATCAATGCCATGAAGCTGGGCAATCGGGAAGAGGCGACGCTTAAGGTGAACGATATTTTCGATTCCGTATGCGCAGACCGCAATTGCCCTGTCGGATATGTGCAAAGCGTTTGTATCGAGCTGATTAATATGGCTTCCAAATCGTTCTACGAAATGGGCGAAAGCATCGAGCAGGCCGGGGCCGATTTCTCCGCCAGATTCGGCGAGGTTTATGCGAAACGCGATGTTTCGGAGCTGCGTGCGATGCTGCTGTCGCTGTTCGGGGAATTGACCGGTTATTTTGCCGCCAAGCATAACCAGAAGAACAGCCACATGATCAATAAAATTAAAGCGATCATCTCGCAAAATTATATGGAAAACATAACGATTGCGCGGTTATCGGAGGAGGTCTTCCTGTCTCCGAACTATATCAGCCTGATCTTCAAGCAGGAGACCGGTGAAAACATTACGGAATATGTGATGAAGGTGCGGATGGAAGCGGCCAAGGAGCTGATGAAGTCGCCCGATCTGAAAATCCTGGAAATCGCCGAAATGGTCGGCTATGAGAATGCGACTTATTTCAGCACCGTGTTCAAGAAATATACCGGTATGCATCCGCAGAAATACAGGACGCTTATTCAGTCGCCTTAGAAGAGAAAATTCAAGGGCGGGCTAAGCGTTCGGAAGCTGCTTCCAATGGCTGTTGTCACCAGATTTTCTGGCTCAAAGCGAAAAAGTCCAGGTGTCGGATTGATCGACACCTGGATTTTTTTGTTAATTTTTTACAATGCGGATATCATCGACATATGGATCATAATAGCCGCCTGTAACAGTTGAAGCATAGAATCCTATGCCCTTGACCCGATTCCACAGGAAAGGCATCGTTGTTGGCAGGCTTGTCGCGCTGTCATAGTAAACGCCCGTATCCGGGAATGCGGAGAACGGAATCGTCACTTCCACCCACTTGTTGCCGTAATCGGCTGCTGTCAAATAATTGGATAGCGGCACCCTGCTCTCCACCAGCTTCCCGTTATTGTCGCTTGTAAGCTCAACCGATAAGCTGTCGACTTTTCGCTTCGTGTACACCCAGAAATGAATGCCCGCTGTATTTTCAAGCGATGTATAATCCATGAGCACTGATTTGGAAGCCGAATTTGTAAAATTAATGCCGACAAGCGAAGGATCGAAGCCTGCCGTAAATTTCAATCTCAGCGACTTGGTTCCTTCCGCCGGGGTAAATACGGTACTGCTGTCGATCGCGTATCCCGAATTCATCGAATATCCGCCTTGGGCGGTCCCCAGAACGCCGGAGATGAGAAAGCTGTCATCAAACACCGGACGGATCAGATCGCCGGGTTGAGCGGTGGATTGACGGGTTGGCAGGCTTCCGATCGGCGCGTATTCCAGCTCGATTTCATGCCAGGCGTCGGCCGGAAGGTTCAGCTCTCCCGGTGTCGTCATGGCCAGCTGCTCATAGCCCGTCTCGCCCCGCGGACGCGTCCGTTTGATATACCAGGCCTTGGTGCCGGTAGACGCTTTAAGCTGCTTCAGCTTGATTTGCGGGCCGGTAATTTCATTATTCGCCGCATCCAGCGCTGTTCTGCTGACGATCAGCTTCTGGGCATCCGGGAAATCGTTCCCGTCGTTCGAAACCATGATCACCGTGGCGGACCCGCTGCTGCCTGTAATTTGCAGCCGGTTTAACAGCGCAGGGGGCTGGCTGTCCAGCAATCCGCTGAACGCTTCCGCCTGCGGCGCAGCGATAGTCAGCTGTTTGCGCTGCGTATTCTTGACGATTTGCCCCGTATCGGAAACAAGCGGGTTCGCAGGGGCAGTTGTCATATAAGGAGCCGTGGGCTGAGAGGCCGGAACAGGGCCAAAGGTCCGCCGGAAGCTGTTTATATTTTGCCATCCCGGCTTGATGGAATATTTGGGCGTCATCAGCGAATTATAGTCTGTCGCCCCCGTCGGATCATCCACATAAATCGTCTTCGGATTTGTGCTTTTTGCAGTCAAGCCCTGCTTGAACAGGATGCCCGATGTGCGCAGATGATCCAGATTCATGCCGTCCGATTGCATTTCGCCGACCATATCGCCAAGGACATTGGGCTGGCGCTCCTCCCACATCGACCATCCGTCCTTGCCGAGCATGCGGTCGCCGTGCTCCCATGCGAACCAATCGACGCCGCTCCAATCGTTAAACGATCCGTATGCACTGGCAGCCAGTAAAAGCATGCTCCGGTACGGCGCATTGACAGGCAGGCTGGCTGCCGCTTCCTGCTGGTTGATTTCACCGATAAAAAACGGCTTGCCTGCTATTGTGGATTTGGTAAATGAATTGAATACATCGTCGAAATCCTTCACAATCAGCGGGTTGACATAATTGTGGTCCTCAATCAAATCCGATACGCCGGCCTGCATCTTCTGAAAGCTTTCTCCCCGCCACAGATTGGAGAAGATCATCGGCTTCTGGACATTCAAGCCTGTCACATAGCTTTTGATCCGGTTAAAATAATTCTGATCGAGCTCCCGCAGGAAATCGCCGCGTGCAAGCTTCTGCGCTGTCGTCGTGGGGGCATAAAAGTCGCAAGGCGCAACTCCGTGAGCCGCGGTATAAGCCGCCCACTTCGTATTCAGAATCGTTTTCCAGTATGAAACGGCCGGAAACGCCGTACTCTCAAACTTGTTGCCGGCAGTGACGCCGTATTCCGATGAGGTCTCATTCATCGTCTCCAAATAAAGCACCTGCGGATCGCTGCCATAGGCAATGCCCGTGTAAGGATTGACATGCGTCAGCAAATTCCCCGCAAACTCCTCCATGAGCCGCGCCGCACGCTCGTCGATCATCGGAAGAAGGCGCACCAGATCGACGTTGCTCGGCATCTTGTTCAAAGCATCCATGGCCGCCATCCAATCCGTACGGTCCTGGGAGGTGGTTTGCATAATGTCCACATCGCCTGGCAGATATTTTCTGGATGAATCCAGGCTCAGCTGAATATAGATGCCGCGTGCGCGCAGCTGCGCATTCAGATAATCGAACCGGTCCCAGGCTTCCAGGTTCGGGTCACGCGTATTCGTGGTATACGTCGTCAGGGCGCCGATTTTGGAAATCGGGTTCCAGTCCAGACTGTTTCTCATCAGGTGATGAAGCCGGACGACGTTAATTCCAAGCGAATCCAGATTGGCCGCCAGATGGTCCGCCTGCTCGTGGGTCGGGTAGGTCGACACCAGATTCATCCCCCAGAAGCGTACCGGATCTCCGGCATCTGTCACCATATGCTCCCCTTGAACAGTGACAGGCTTGATGGTCGAGGTAATAAAACGGATATTATCGACGCTGGGATCATAGTACCCGCTCGCAGTCGTATCCGCGAAGAAATTCAATCCCCGTACTTGGCTCCAGTCAAACGCTGCGGAGGTGGACAGATGGGTAGCGGGATCATAATAAAAGCCGGTATCGGAAAAGTCCTGGAACGGGATGACGATCCGCGTCCATTTGTCCGCATAGTCGCCGCTCTTCAAATATTTTGAAACCGGAAGCCGCGTTTCGATCAGATTCCCGCCGCTGTCGCTGACAAGTCCGACCGAGAAGCTCGGCACCCTGGGGGACGCTTTCGGGTTCACCCAGAACTCCAGCCCCCCGGTGATTTTCATTTGCGGCGTTACAGCGAATGTATCCGCCGTCGAATCAGGCTTGATAAACCGTAAACCGACAATATCGCGGTCAAAGCCCGCTGTAAATTTCAAGCGCAAGGCATATGGCGCACTGTGAAACGTCGTTGTGCTGTTCGACACCGACTGGGCATTCTCGAAGCCGGCTGCAGCCGTCAAATAAAATAAATCGTTGCCCGCCTGTGTGCTGTAAATGTCCCGCAGTGTGTCAGCCGGACCATCGGCATGCGACGGCTGTACATCCAGTAAACCGAATGCGCTCAAGAACAGAACGACAGCCGCGCCGATCCACGTTAACCTGATACGTTTTCGCTTTTTCATTAAACTTCCTCCCATTTCTTGTAGAATCGAATACCTCTCTGCCCCACCGCTTGCCAATCCGTAAATCCGCTTCATCGCCTCCTTTCAGAAAAAAACGGGCAAGATGCTACCTGTCTTAACCCCTGTTTTTACGGGCAAGAGACCACTCTCAACTTTGTTTATCAAGTGACCTGGCCTCCCCATCACAAGCTTTATTGTATCCGCTTACATCAAAGGGTAAATAAAATAATCTACGGCGACATTTCATTTTCTATCGGCTATCGGGCAAAAGCAGCCAAGATGGGTGCATTTAAACCACATGCTCCTGGAATATCCGGATTTCTCCTGCACAATCCGACGAAAAATTAAACAATCCCGCTTTTTCTACCATGCAGGCGGTATTATTTATTATGATAGAAGCAAGAGAACGTCCAAGGAGAGAATACATGCCCCTACTGAACTTGAAATGGCTCAAGAAGCTGCAGATTACGCCCAAGGTGTTTCTTATCACATTCGTTTGCTTCGAGTCTCTCATTTTGCTGCTGGGCTATTCCTATCACAAATATTCCTCAGCCATCCTTGTCGATTCACAAATGAACTATGCCGTGCAGATGGTGCAAAAAGCGGACAGCTACCTGGAAATGAATATGCAGCATATCCGCACCAACCTGCTTACAATCGCCCACGATACGAGGTTTGCCGAAGCGCAGTACGAGCAAATCAATCAATGGCTGAACGGCAATCTGATCCATTTCATTCCGAACGTAAGCAATATTCACGTCATGTCCGGCCGGGAGGTTCTGGCCAGCACATCGCTAAACAGCTGGGAGCTGCCTAAAAATGCGTATTTAATGAAACAGCTTGAACAGATGACGGAATTCAACCGCATCTACTGGATCGGGCCGTACTTCTCGAACGTCTCCAGGCATACGCTGACTGCTGCGCTGGCCATTCCTTCCGCCGCAGGAAATCACGATATCCTCATGTTCGACGTCGATCTGGACAGCTTGTACCAGGCGCTGCTTCCAACCGACACCCCTTCCGCAAGCGGCGAGCTGGTCCTGCTGGACAGTCAGCGCAGCCCGGTCTTCGGCAGGGAGCCGTACATGCAGTATGACTACCGCGCGCACAGCTTCGCGCTGAGCGGCATCAATCCGGCTTTATTCCAGCAGGATTGGATTCAGACCGAGACGGAGGATGCGGCAGAACGGGAGATTATTATAACGCGCGGACTGAACGACATTACCGGCTGGCAAATCGTCTGGATCATGAACAAAAGCGATCTGCTGAAGCCCCTCGATTATTCCGTCCGGTTGTCCTGGTGGCTGGCGCTTGCTTCCCTGCTGCTCTCGACTGCTCTATCGTTTTTCATCTCCAGCTACATCAGCCGTCCAATCCGCAGGATCGCAGCCTCGATCAACGAGGTAAGCTCAGGCAACCTGAACGCCGAGGTCCGCTTGAACCGCCAGGACGAGATCGGGTTTCTGGCCATGCATTTCAACAAAATGACCCATAAAATCGGCGATCTTATCGATGAATTGAAGGAAACGGAGGAACAGAAGAAACAATCCGACTTCAAAGCGCTGCATATGCAAATTAAACCGCATTTCCTGTACAATACGCTGAACACAATCAGCATGATGGGCAGGCAGGGGAAGTCCGAGCAGATGGACCGGATGATTTCTGCTTTGACGAATCAATTGCATTATACGCTTGATGCGTCTCCGGCTCCTGTCACCTTGCGGGAAGAATTGAATGCGGCCCGGAACTACGTCCAGCTTATGAAAAGCCGCTATCCCGGCCAATTCGAATTCGACATGGATATCGATCCGCTGTCGCTTGACCGGCAGTTGCCCAAATTCATTCTGCAGCCCCTCGTTGAAAATGCCATCTTCCACGGTCTTGTTCCAAGCAAAAATGAAGGCCTGCTGTTTATCAGCACTGCACTAGAGGACCATTACTGGGAGCTGCTCATCGAGGATGACGGCGTTGGCATGAACGAACAATCGCTGAACGAGCTGACGGCACGCATACATTACCGTGGACGTGAGGATCAGACGGGCGAACATATCGGTCTGATGAATGTACATGAGCGGCTTCGGTTAATGTTCGGGGTCGAATACCGCATCGAAATAAGCAGCGAAGCACACCGGGGGACCCGTATTACAATCAGATTGCCGATCGGCCCTTCGCAGCATACCTATTTGACATGAAAAAGGAGAGGCTCTTGCATGAAACGAATCATACTGGTCGACGACGAGCCAATCGCAAGACAGCACGTGAGGGAAAGCTTTCCGTGGACGGATTGGGGTTACGAAATCGTTGGAGAAGCCGGGAACGGGGCCGAGGCGCTTGAATTATGCGGCGGCCTGAAGCCCGATATGGCACTGATCGATATTACGATGCCTGTCATGGACGGCCTCACGCTGCTTGACCATATGGCTGCGTCGTTCCCGGATACAAAATGCATCATCCTCACTGCGCACCGGGATTTCTCCTATGCGCAGAGAGCCGTACAGAAGGGCGCCTTCGGGTATATATTGAAATCGCCAATCGATCTGGCTGAGACGAAGGCTGCTTTGGAGCGCGCCTCCATGGAGCTGGAGAAGGAGCGCAGATGGGTTGTGGCATTGGACCGCGAAAGGCGGCTGGTCGAATCAAGCCGGTACCCGCTGCGCAGACACTTCTTCCAGCAGCTGCTTACCTCCGTGCTGACCCAGGACCAGGAAATCTTGCAGCGCAGCAGCGGAATCGGAATTACGCTTACGGCCGATCATTTCCTGATGCTTGTGTGCCAGGCCGATCCGCTGCCCCTGTTCGTCGCCAAATATCCCGAAAACGACCAGTCGCTTGTGGAATACAGCATGCTGGAGATTGTGCGCGAATCGCTGCTGCCGCTGCTGCCGCTGCTGCCCGGCCAGTTCGAAATCCTTCCCGCCTTTTTCGGCCGATTCGTTATTCTGATCACCTTTAACGGTCCTGTAACTACCCGGGACCATTACAGGCAGGTGTGCCGGCAGATCGAGAACCGGCTGGAGGAGCCGCTGTCGAATTATTTGAAGCTGCAGCTTGCAAGTGCGGCCAGTCCTCCTTTCAGTGAGCTGCACAAGCTGAAAGCCGTCTATCAGAAGACCGCCAGGCAAATGATCTACCGGTTCTATTACGAACGTCCGCGCATCATTCATGCGGAGGATTGTTTCCCGCTTCAGCCTTTGTCACGCGAAGACGCCGCATGGTTGAACGGGCTGGCCGCACAAGCGGCGTCCGATCCGAATCCGAAAACGTTCCAGCGGTTTTTGAACAAGGCGAAAACCTTTTTTCTGCAGATGAAGCAGCAGCCAGGCGATGTTACTGATTGGCTTACAGAGCTGAAGACGATTTTTGTGAATGACAGCCATCTTCCGCCATGGCCGGACTTCCGGGAAGCCGGCAGCTTATTCGACGCCATCCTGAGACTTGACGGCTGGTTCCAGCGGATGCTGCGCATCCAGAGCAGCAAGCTCTCCATTCGTCCCGAGATTGCCCGCGCCATGCAGTACATTCATCTGCATCTGCAGGATGAATTGTCGCTGGACACAATTGCGCGGGAGGTGGAGCTCAGTCCATCCCATCTCGGGCATCTGTTCAAGAAGGAGGTCGGCACTTCGGTGATCGACTATGTCCTGGAGCAGCGTATCGAATTAGCCAAGAAATATTTAGAAGAAGCACGGTTCCGCAATTACGAATTGGCAGAGAAGGTCGGCTTCCGCCATTATTCCTATTTTTCCACCATGTTCAAGAAAATGACAGGCCTGGGACCGAATGAATACCGGCGCTCAGTGAAAACCTCCATCCTCCCCCCTGCATACGACAAAGAGAAAGGGTGACTCCCGTCACCCTTTCTCTTTCGCCTGTTTCGCGCGATTTTATTGGCCGCTGTCCGTGCTTTTGATGAATTCATTCATCTCCTTCACATATTCTTCGCCGCCGTTATCATACCATCCGGCAAGCAGCTTATCGAATTCATCGACCGGCGTTTGGCCAAGGACAATCTTCATGATCGTCTGATCCCAAACTTTTTTGTAATCCATATAATCCGGTTTCTTCGCTGCCTCCGGCGTGAAATCCAGATTTTTGGACAATACGACAGATTCGACCGATTTGTTCAACCAAGGTGTGCTCATGTCGATAATGTCCTGAGGTGTCGTGAGAGAGAAGTAAATTTCCGTATCGCCTGCGCGACGCATCGTATTGAGCCGGACCGGCGCTAACTCCTTATCCTCGACAGCGGTCATCTTGCCGCCTTGTTTCGTGTAGTCGAGCCCTTCGTAACCGATCAGCATCGTCGGATAGATGTCATCTTTTAAATAGTAATTCAGCACATCGATTACCTTTTGCGGATTTTTAGCGTTTTTGGTCAATCCCCAGAATCCCCACAGGCCGACTCCGTAACCAACGCCTTCCACTTTGTCGTCCTTTTCGTTTTTCACGAACAGGTAGGTGATGTCCGCATCCGGATTAATTTTCTTCAGCTCGTCCGCATGCCACCCATAATGACCAGCGAAGCCGGACATCACACCTGTAATGCCGCGGATAAACCGCTCGCGCGAGGTTGTTGAATTGTTGACGGCGGAATCGGGATCGAGCAGGCCGTCCTTGCTCAGCTGCGCTGTATAAGCAAGCGAGTTCTTGTAGGCGCTGCTGCTGCGGTCAAACATCGCGTCCATATATTCGAAGTCGCCTCCCTCCGACTTCTGCCAGCCAAGCTCACCAAACTGGCTCGTCAGAATAGGCTGCAGCACCTTGTTCGGATCGGCGAACGCCGCATATCCGTGCGTATCGTCCTTGCCGTTGCCATCGGGATCATTCTTCGTGAATTTCGTCAAAATTTCCGTAAACTGATCAATTGTAATTTCCGAATTGTCCGGAATGGCAAAGCCGATATTTTTCAGCCAATCCTTGCGCACCCAGAATGCGTCATTACGGATCACCGTCGTTCTCGGAATGCCGTAAATCTTCTCGTCCTGCTGCACTTTGAGCGCATTCCATGACACATCATACGTATATTTCATCAGGCTTTCCTCATTTTTAATGTAATCGTTCACAGGCACGATCAGGCCGTCCCGGACAGCATTGAGGAAGCTTTGATCATTGGTGGCCGGGAAATAGACCAGATCCGGGTAGTCTCCGGACGCCAGCATGAGCTGCACCCTCTCCTGGTATCCGGTAACAGGCGGGATATCAAATTCCAGCTCCACGTTCAGATCCTTCTGAACCTGCTCCACCCATTTCTTGTCTGTAGCCGACAGGTTTGCCTGCTCGTGATTCGCCATGATTTTGATCTTGACCGGCTCCTCCTTGCCGCTTCCCGCTTCCGTCTGGCCACTGCTTCCCGCACTGCCGCCCTCTTTCGTTCCGGTACCGCCATTTCCGTTGCTGCTTCCGCTGCAGGCCGCTGTAAACAGAAGCACCGCAGCGATAAGCGCAAGCAGCGTTCCTCTCATGGTCTTGTTCATTTGTACTACCCCTCTCCTGATTGAAAAAAATATATAAGAACACTCCTGTCGGAGTCATTCTAACCTTTTACAGATCCAAGCATAATGCCTTTGACGAAATATTTTTGCACAAAGGGATAAACGCACAGAATCGGAATCATGACCACCATCAGAGTCGCGTATTTGAGCGTTTCCGGCACGACCGCGTTCCGCCCCGCCTCCGCCATATTGCCGCCCCCGGAAATCTCCTGCATCCGCGTTCCTTCGATAATTTCACGCAGGAAAAGCATCAAGGGCCAATTCTCCACGCTCCGTATATAGATAATGCCGTTAAAAAAGTTGTTCCAGTAGCCGACCGCGGCAAACAGGCATAATGTGGCAATAATCGGCTTGGACAGCGGTACGACAATCCGGAACAGAATGTACGGATCGGACGCTCCGTCGATTCTGGCCGCCTCCTCCAGCTCCTCGGGCAAGCTTTCCATGAAGTTTTTCATCAGAATAAGGCTGAAGCCCGACAGCAGCAGCGGCAGAATAAGCGCCATCAGCGTATCGATCAAGCCGAGCTCCCGGAACAGGTAGAAGTTCGGGATAAGCCCGCCGTTGAACAGCATGGTGAAGATAACGATCAGCAGAAATGCATTGCGGCCCTTCAGATGCTTTTTCGATAAGGGGTATGCCGTAATGATATACAGAAACATGCCGAGCACCACCCCGCTGATCGTAACAATAATGGTGTTCGTATAGCTGCTCAGCAGGATCGGATGCGACAATATTTGTTCATATGCGGAGAAATTAAGCTGACGCGGCCAGACCATCATCGGATTCTCGACAAAGGCGCTGTAAGAGCTGAGCGAAACAGCTGCCACATTAACAAACGGGTACAGCATGATAATGCAAACAATGACCAGCAGCGTATAATTTGCGCCATCGAACCATTCAAGACGTCTGCGTCTCTGCATTGAATTCCCACCTACCATATCTGATTTCCGAATATACGCGCGATCCGGTTCGCAATGATGATCAGCACAAATCCGACCAGCGATTTGAACAAGCCGACCGCAGCCGCAAACGACAATCTGCCGTCGATCAGGCCGATCCGGTACGTATAGGTTTCGAAGACGTCGGCCACATCGTACGTCAGCGGATTATACAGTAGAAATACCTGCTCGAACCCATTGTCAAGAATATTGCCGATCCGCAAAATAAGCAGCACGATAATCGTGGTCACAATGCCCGGCAGCGTTATGAACCGGATCTGCTGAAGCCGGCCTGCGCCATCCATCTTGGCCGATTCGTACAGCGTCGGATCGATTCCCGTCATGGCCGCCAAGTATATGATTGTGCCCCAGCCGATCCCTTTCCACACCTCCGCCGATATGATGATTGAACGAAAATAAGCAGGGTCCAGCAGAAAATTGACCGGTTCCATATCCAAAGACTTGATCACATAATTGACCATGCCGGTCGAAGGGGACAGGAAGTTGACGATCATGCCCGCGAGTACGACCCAGGAGATGAAATGCGGCAAGTACATGATCGTCTGTGATACGCGCTTGAACACCATACCCCTGACTTCATTCAGCATAACTGCCAGAATGATCGGTGCCGGAAATTCCCAGAGCAGCTGGTACAGGCTGAGCAGCAGCGAGTTCCGCAGCACTTTATAGAAGTCCTTGGCCTGGAATAAATATTCAAAATGCTCGAATCCGACCCAGGGACTGTCCCAAATCCCTCTGACGAGGCTTAATTCCTTGAAAGCAATGACAATGCCCAGCATGGGCACATATTTGAATATCAGCAAATATAAAAAACCGGGGATCAGAAAAATGTACAGCCATTTATTGCGGATCATATACTTCTTCAGTGAATCCCGCCTGAGCGAGCGCGGCTTCTCCTTCATAATGCTTTCGACGCTTGCCTGCATGGGCCGCACCAGCCTTTCCATCTTTCTTAATCGTCTTCGAAGACAAGATCCGACGTCGTGTTGTCATCAAGCCTGTACCTTGTACGGACGTCTTCATAACGATTGCGCCGCAGCGTTACCCGTTTGGCGTCGCTGATATCGGTGCCGGTATCGAGATGGCGGAACAGACAATCTTCAATGACAATTCCATCCATATACGGCCCATCGAAACCGTCCGCATTGATGCCGATCGCGCCAACGGCTCCCATTCGCGGCGTATAACCGCAATTGTCAAAGCTGCAGCCTCGGATATGTACATTCTTCGGATGTCCCGCTTCATGAAATCCCGGGTATTCGCAGCCGATGAAGATCGCCTGATTCATCAGGTTCGCATAAGTTACGCTGCTTATCCTCACATTGTCGTATCGGACCACATGTCCGCAGCCTGCCACATTCCTGAATTGGCCTCCATCGAGAGAATAAGAGCTTAAGCTCCAGCACTGCGGCACCGCATTCGTGCCCACGGATACGTTGTCCGGCAAATCGTCCGTGAACGAAACTGTATAGACATTCACGCCATTCCGGTATCCGTCATGCCGCCACGTGTCGACCGTCCGCCTGGCTGTATCCGTGCCGATCCAGAACTCGAATCCGGTGTGCCGGCTGAGCGGAGCATAGTTCCATTTGGCTTGAAAAACCGCAGTCCGCCGGTCGATAACCCGCTCCAGCACAAGAAATGTGCTGTGCATATTTTGACCGTCCATGCGTACGCCTTCCACATGCATATCGGTTATGGTAAAATCGCCGCTGCATTTATAAATCTTCCAGGCATCCCTGGGGGCGGTGAACAGCAGGCTGCCCTCCGGCTTGAACACGACGCGCGCTGCCTTCACATCGGAGCAGCATTCCGTCTGCATGGCAAACCCGTTCGCGCTGGACGTATGAATATTGTCGATCGTCAGCCGGCTGCAGTGTTCGAATTGCAGCTGAAAATCGGTCAGGGAGCCGAAGTGCCATGACAACCCTTCCCCGACGGCTACCTGCCGCGCGACTTCACTGCTGTCAAGCCGCATGGCTCTGCCTGAGCTGCTGCCGGTCCGGTACCAGTTCGTGCCGGCACCGGTTCCGTAAGTGACGCTTTCGCCGACAAGCGCTCCCGAGGTCAGATCGAAGCGGTTGGCGCAATAGCAGGCCATGCCGTTTACAACCGGATTGCCTTCAAACACTTCGACAACGACGTAATGCTCGCCCTTGTCCGTGATGATGCCGGCGCTGGAATACGGCAGGCTTCTGGTCAGCTTCACATTTCTTAAAGCAAAGTCATCGCAATGACTGACCCATAGAATCGAAGGCAGATACACCTGATTCTCTCCGCCGTTATATCCCTCCAGTATGGTAGCGGGATTGCCCTCTGCATCACATTGCCCTTCCAGCGTCAATCCGCTGCAGCCGCCAATGAAGAGATGATTGCTGCTCCAATCGCGGTTCGCTGTCCCCTCATTGGTGACTGCGCTGGTGAGTGTGTATGTGCCTGCATCGAAAATAACTTTGGAGCGCCTGTGCGTTATCGCATAGTCTATAGCTTCCCGAATCGCCCCCGCTTGGTCGCCGGGATCATCGGCGGATGCGCCGAAATCACGTACATGCACGCTGTCCTCTGCTTGGCTTGCCTCCTCAACCATCCAAATTCTCCTTTGCCGATGCTGTTTCTTGTGGCTACGTGCCCAGTATAAACGGTGCGGCAGGCATGGAGCCATTCATAATACGACGAAAAGTTTCGTTATACGGCGAAGCGGCAGGTTCATGTATCTATCCACCCTTCATGACAATCATCATGATCGTGGATCGACTGCCGTCATAAAAGCAGCAGCAAGAGCTATGGCGCTCTCACCGCACGCTGCGGCAAATCCGATTTTGGGATGATTGATCCGCATAGTGCTGAGGCAGCCCACTTGATTTTCTACTTTACGGCACGGGTATGAACATCACCGCATCCGCTCTGTGCGCCATAGCCTCCGTTACGGTCAATCGTACGTTCCCGGCTGTCCCTTCTTCGAAATTATAGGTTCCCAGCTGGATCCACTGCTGGCCTCCATATGCCTGATCGATCTCTATCTCGGCGGAGCCTGCGGCCGACGTCACGGTATACCGCGCCTGATTCGTATTATTGTAAAATGCCGGGTTCCAGACATAGACTTCATATTCCCCGGCTTCCGCTAGATCCGGCGTCCACTGCGCCCAGTCGCCAGGCGTTACGGAACGCCGCGTATTCTTATCGCTGCTGCCGAATGCATCCGTTAGGGTCGTCCACGCCCCGGAATCCGTATAGCCCGTATCTCCACTGTTAACAATGATCGATTCCGCGGGCGCCTCGGTCTGATAATCCTTCTTGTAATACCGGAAATAATCGAAGGTCGATTCGCCCGGCAAATTCGTCTCTGTCACGGGAAGCGTATAGGCAATCGACGTCAACCATACATTTTGCCCATCGGCATGCGGCCCCGGGTATGTCATAATGCGCGTCAGTTCACCGTCTACATAAAACTTCACATGCGTTGGTGTCCATTCATATCCGTACACATGATACCCGTCAGCCGAGTTGATGCCGCGATACTCATCATAGGTTCCGAACACGACATGGGCATCGCCCGGATACCAATGATGACCGGCCGTACGGACCACGCCGGGATCATGGGAATCAATCTCGAAGCCGTCGATTTCATTCACCTGATTGTCCACCGTCCCATATACGACCGTATTGCCGTCCAGCACTGCCACACGTTCATTTAATCCCGCCTGCCAGAAGGATGTGTGAAATCCCGGTTCCCCCCACAGCTTTGCCCGCGTTTCATAATAACCATAGCCAAGCTCTCTCTTGCTGATGACTCCGCCAGCTGTATACTTGGCGTCACCGGACGGCTGTTTCTTCAAACTGATATGCAGCTTGCCGTCGCTGACTATCAAGTTCTCCTTGCGGTTGTCGCTGTGACCGGACACGCCGTAACGGTAGTACCATTCCTGCTCATTGACGGCGCTGCCCTCAAATTCGTCCGCGAACGCAAGCGTAAAACCCGAGCCTGCTGCCAAAGGCGGCAGCTCCAAGGAAATCTCATATTCAATCGTCCTTGTTCCGTCCTGTGACGTTACGCCGATCGCAGCGGTTTCCGGCATGGACGTTCTGTTCACCGTCAGCGTATTTGCGGCTGTGCCGTTCATCGTTACCGTTTGCCCTGGATCGGCTTTCACTGCCGTAATGGTTACGTCAGTGTCCGCTATGACGACATAACGCCGTTCATAAGGATCGAATGTCAGCGTACCTGACGAGACGTTCAGATCAGCAAGCCGTTCATAATTGCCGGCAAAGGAACCGGAGGGCTGGTCAGCGCCATAGATTTCCATCGAATATAATCCCGTATAGGCCGATGCTCTCGCTTTTTCTGCATAATATCTGACGTATCTGGCTGTCACAGGAGCAAAATCGACGATTTCAAGCGTTTCCGGCGTGCTGCTTTTTACATAAATGTCATTCCACTGCTGCCCATCATCGGATGTCTGCAGCTTAAACCGGCTCGCATCCGCCGAATTGTATATATTCAACACCGCCTGATTGAATGTCTGCCGATCACCGAGATCGGCCTCCAGCCACACATAAGGGTGCGCGTCGAAGGAGAGATTCCGCCATGCCGTACTTCCGCTGCCGTCTGCTGCCTGTACAGCCGGAGCAAACAGATAGGACTGGGAGGCGGTCACCGGCTTGCCCGCAGCATAATCGCCAGCGCCTGCATATACGGTATACGCCGCCGTATAGGAGCGATCCTCCGCCTTCACCAGGATCGGAATTGCCTGGACGCCGCTTGACAATGGAATGGGAGAAGAAGCGGAACCGCTGCCGACAAGCTCGCCATTCACATAAATTTCCGCATTGGGGTCGCTTGCTGTCGGCTGAAATGTAACGCTTGAGGCTCCGGCGGGCGCCTCGTAGGAATATAGCTGAACGGCAGGATCGAATACAGGAGGAGCAGACGGATCGGCCGTTGGCGTGACCAGACTAACCGTTCCCGCATGCAAACCCGCGAGCGTCGCGTCTGTCCGCTCCCTGTAGAGGTTTACCGTATAGACTCTAACCGTCGCGGCATCGGGAGCGATAATTTTCACTTCAATGGTATTGCTTCCCTCATTCACATGAATGGGCTCCGATGCGGTCCCGTTCGGTACATAAGTGCCGCCTATCGTAACGAATGCTTCAGGCTCCTCCGGAGCTATAGTCAACTGCACCGAATCAGTATCTCCGTCTACCCGGTGCCCGATCTGTCCCGACGGCGTCAGGAGAACTGGCGCTCCATTGATCTCTAGCTCCTCCAGCGCTGTATTACTGCTGGAGGAAGCAGGGCGGATGATTGTAAGCGTATACGTTTTTTCGAAAGAGGCATTCTGTGCCGTTACGACGATCTCTACGGTGTTGCTCCCTTGCGCCAATGCAATAGAGACCGGGCTGGAGCCAGCGCTTAATAGGCCGTTGACCGATACGGCTGCCTCCGGATCGAGAGCGGTCGGCGTCACCGTTACCGATTGCGTCGCACCGGGGACGATATTCGCATAGGCTGTCCGGTCGGCTTCCCATATCGGGGTGCTGCCGAGCAGCAGCGACGACAGGTCGGTAATTCGTGAGGACAAACGTTCAAATTTGACGGCATCCGCATGAACGAACGTACTGGCGGGCGAGGAAGCATCCCTTGTCAACCGCACATATTCCACATTAGCGCCGCCCATAAAATCATAGACGCCAAGTTCTACCCATTCACCCGACGGGTTCGCGATACCTGCCAGGTTGATTTGCCGCACGTCGGACGAACCGTCGCGGTAAACTTCCACTGAGGCGATTCCGTAGGCTGCCGGGCGTTTCGGGATGAATATGGATACCCGGTATGTACCGATTCCGAATGGCTGTCCGCTATACGCTGGCGTCCATTTGGCCTCCGGGGTACCAGCCGATGTAAAATGCGATTTGCCCTCATAACCGTTAACCGTGCTTGTCGCGGCGTAGCTGAACCCGGTTTGTCCGAAGCCTGCCGTAGATACCGGAAAGCCGTCCTTCGTTCCATTCGTGTCATTATCAATTATAAACGTTTGCAGCGCCGCTTCCTCCGCAGCCGCCTTCCCCGCCGTACCGCCCAGGACAGATACCAGACAGATGCATCCGGCCAGACCAAAGGTTAATGATTTCCTGAACCATTGTTTAAATTTCATCGCCATTCCCCTTTCCATATTTGCTTGCCGTTTGCATGCTTATACGGGTACCGGACCGAAAACCGGGAGCGGAATTCCCGTTTCATCTGCCGTATTTACATGAGGATGATAACCTGAACAATGGAATAATAGAGCGCCCGCCGGGACGGAACGGTCAAATTCGAGAACGATTCCGGTCTTTTCCGCAGACAGCGAAGCTTGCGGAACCAGCACCATTTCTTCAGTTTCCACATGAAATCCGTAGATTCGCTGCACTGACCGCAACTGACCGTTCAAAGCCGCCTTGTCCAGATGCAAATAAAGGATCGTTCGGCCATCGTTCCATTCATAGCCCGACAACCGCGGCCCCCGGCCGGATGGAATGCCGTGAGCCATAGCTAATGCCCGCGCTGCAAACCTGCGTCCGATTCTTCTTAAGGAAAGAGCGTCCAGATGAATCGGGTCGGATAATGCGGCGTCGATCGCAGGCACCATCCCGATGTACGGATCTTTGCCCTCGAACCGAAGCTGCTCATCCTGAATCCGGTTCCACCAGACCGCCCCCTTCTCCCAAGTATGGAACCGCGATAACTGAGCATAGAGAAAGGGCAGCCTGGCATCGTTCAGATCGTGACGCAGCTGGCGCAGCAGTTCGTCAAGCCGCTCCGCATAACCCGGAGCCGACCGCTCGTTGGCATCGCTCTCTCCCTGATACCATAAGCAGCCTGCGACTTTTCCGCCAACCGCCCGCACTCTTCTCAGCAAAGCGCCATACAGGGAGTTTCCTCCCTCCGTCTTTCGCGCCGGGTCCCATTGTTCCATGCTCGTTCCGCCATGGGCGCACATGACAAGTCCGACCGGCACCCCCGTTTGCCGCAGCAGCTCCTTCCCGAAGGCTACGCCGAGGCCGGCTCCCTTCACCCGCATCCGTCTCTCCTCAAGAGCAGCCGCCTCTCTTGCTTCGGGCATCACATCGCCCCAATTCACGGGATCAACGGATTCCTTCAGCCATGTAAGCGGATCTGCCGCAATGTCCCAGCGGTCTCCCAAATAAAAGCAGCTGACTCCATTGACCGGCTCTTCCAAATCCGCGAGGTACCCGCATCCTTCCATATTCGACTGCCCGGCAAGCAGCCATAAATCGCCAACAAAAATAGGTCCGACCGTCGTCTCCGAAGCAAAGCCAGTATCGGCTTCGCCAACGATCCGAAAGCGGATTGTCCATTCTCCCGTCGGCACATCACCGATGATGCCCCGCAGTACATTTGAACCTGTTATCGTGCCTGCGGACAACCATGGAGTTTGCTCTGTCGAACGCTCCAGCCTCTGCATGATCTCACCACTTGCCGATCCCTGCAGCAGCAGCGTATATGAAATATCTGCAGTACCCTCTCCATTACGCTGGTACACACGGTGGGACGCCGGCCCTTCCACCTGCAAGCATTGCGCCATAAGCTCTCTCCTCTTATATGGAATACGAATCATGTTCATGACTTGTCTATGAGTATAGCGACAGCAGTTAAATTTCACGATCAACAATGCCACGAAATGTTTAACTATTGAGCGGCAGTGGTTGTTTTGACGCATTAGCATGAAAAAAAAAGCATTTCAGTATGAGATGCAGCCGCTGCTCCAGGAAGTGGTCACTCCTTGCTTTACGCTCACAGCAAATAAACCTTGGCGCGCATGGCGTCAAGGTTTACATTGGCAAATCCCTCCAGCGGCCTGCCAGGGCTCTTCATCATTCCATTTATACACGAATACTCCTGAGGATGACTTCCCATGGTTCTTTAACTTGAGCCATATATAGCAGCCGTTTCTATATCGAACATCTCATCACCACAAAAGGAATCTGATGCTCATCAGCGCCGCTTTCAAATAATTCTTCCTGCCAGAACCCGGCCTTCTCATAAGCTTTGATGGCTCGTTCGTTAAAAGCCACGACAACCAGCTGAAATTTCGAGATTTCAAATTGTCTGCTCATAAATTGAACGCTTTGCGCAAGAAAATCGCTTCCGAGTCCTTTTCCGGTTCGATCGGGGCGTAAACCCAGTCCGATATCAAGCCTGTCCGGATCGTTATAGATCCCTGCAGCATACCCGCCCGGCACACGTGCGGAATGGCCGCAGCATGCAAAACCAATCAATGGATTAAACGTATCCATGTCCTTTGCGCAAAAATAATCACCGTTCATTAATTCCCCTATGCATTCCTCACTTCCATCCATACTATAGATGGAGTACGGATGCGGATAGGTCCAGTCCGATATGATTTCAGCCGTCTGCCGGGTCATGGGAACAAAATTATACATGGATAATCACCGGGATAACAGAGATTTATAAAGTTTGATGACGCTCAGATGCATCCCCTCATGATACAGATTGAAGTTGAGGAATTGCTGCGGCGTTTCCAGAGTCATGCCGGAAGACGTCGTGTAAGGCGGAACGATCTTCTCGGACAGGCGGTCTCCCAGCACCTCGCGAATCCGTTCCTGCTGCTCTTTCAGCAAAGCTTCCAGCTCGGGAAGTGTCGGGACGCTTGCGTCAGCCGGAGTGTTTAACGGTGAAGTGCCGTATTCGAACTGCTCTTTGAACCCTTCGGGCAAATGCTGCGGAAGCCCCATGTGTTGAAAGGCGAACCGCTCCAGGACCACATAGATATGGCCCAAATTCCAGCGGATCGTATTCGGGAATCCTTCAGGAACCCGGTCTGCGGTCTCCTCCGTGACTCCCTCCATTAATTTCAAGGTTTGACCCCTTACGAATGCCAACTGATTGAATACGAAATTTCCCATTTTCATCACTCCTGATTTTAATTTTTACATTATTTTCCATATTATTTCAAATACTTCAGCTGCTCCGACTTATGCCAAATTACATTTCAGCAAAATGGCTCTGAATCATACCTGCGGTTTGCTGCTCTGCCCGCCTGACGTAAACTCACATAGTTAATGAAATCACCCACGAAATTAGCCTTCTCCTGACATATGATGCATAAACGAATGCCTTTAAAGCTGTTATGGATGGTTGAAGGAGGAGAACCGTGTCCCTGAGGAAAAAAAGGAAACCTTCAAGAAAACCAAAACCCGGCCGTGCAAGGAATAAGAAGATAAAGCGAAACGGATCAAGAAAGAAGAAATCGGCGGTACGCAACCGGCTTCTCAAGAGAAGAAAGTCACCTCGGATGAAAAGGAATCGGACTGGTAAGCCTGCGAGGAAAAAACTGCTGAACATCCTGTACATCGTCCATTCCTTTTACCCCGAATCCTATACCGGAACCGAGAAATTTGTCTTCAATATGGCCAGATCGATGCAAAGCAAGGGACATCGTGTTAAAGTTGTCACCTACAGTAAGGGTGCTCTGGAGAGTTACCCGCATGCTGTCGGCGAAGTGGTTTATCGGGAGTATGACCATGAAGGGATACCTGTTCTTGCATATCGTCATCAGCAAATGGACCCTGCTGATACTTTCGAGACCGGCAATCCGGATTTAACTTTATTCGCGAGAAAAATGATTGAAACGGAAAAACCCGACCTTATTCATTTCGGACATCCGATGCGGGCAATGGAATTCATGCAAACCAGCGCGCTTCTCGGGATCAAATATGTTATCACCTTAACCGACTTTTGGTTCATATGTCCCAAGAGCACTTTACTGCAAACGAGCAACGCGCTTTGCCCGGGACCTGAAATGGGTGAAAACTGCCGCATCCACTGCCTGCTTCCTGATGCTCAGCAGCGGCTTGGCACCCACATCCCGCTGCTGCGATCAGCCAGCAAAATCATCTCCCCCTCCGCATCCTTGGCCAGCCTGTTTCAAAACAGCTTGCCGGATCTTGACGTAGAGGTGCTGAATCATGGGATGAAATATGAAACCATTCGTGCTAATGAACGGGTATACCAGACCGGCGACCCGCTCACTTTATTTTACGGCGGATCTCTCAGCCCCCATAAAGGCGTTCACCTGATTCTCGAAGCTATGTCTATGATTCCGACTGATCGGCTCAGATTGAAGATCTATGGATCTGGACCTTCAGATTATACGGAGCTGCTTGAACAGGCCGCTGCTGCGGACAACCGCGCCGCCTTATGCGGACTTTATTCAGAAGAGGATATCCAGCAGCTCTATCAGGAAGTGGATATCGCCGTTGTTCCATCGATCTGGTATGAGAATTATCCGCTGGCCCTTCATGAAGCCCTTGCAAGCGGGGTACCGGCTCTGGTATCCGATATAGGAGGCATGGCTGAGAAGGTGAAGGACGGTTTCAACGGCTTCACATTCCGTGTCGGGGACGCCGGCCACCTTGCTGAACGCATACTCGAAATACTGGATAACCCTATGTTATTGAATGAATTTAAAGCCAATATGAAACAGATTCAAATTCCTGCGATTGAACAGGAAGCTGAAGCTTATGAACGCATCTATCATTCGCTTGTCCGCAGCAAGGTTAAATCGAAACGGCGAAAAAGATAACAGCAATCAAAGCCTGCCGCTTCCGGCAGACCTTGATTGAACGCTTGGCATGCTAGATGGCCCAGTTACCATTCCGGAAGATTGGCTCTCGAGCGCCATCCTGCGTCACACCGTCAATATTCATTGCCGGCGATCCGATCATGAAGTCTTCATGAGTCAGGCTTCTGTTCGCTCCATGAGCGAGAAGCTCCTCCGGCGACATGGCGGTGCCGCCATTGATGTTAACGGGATACGCCTGACCCAGCGCCAGATGGCAGGAGGCGTTCTCGTCAAACAACGTATTAAAGAAGATCACATTGGAATTGGAGATAGGTGAGTCATGAGGGACCAGAGCGATCTCACCCAAATGCCTTGCCCCTTCATCCGTGTTCAACAGATTGGTCAGCGCCTCGTAACCCTGCTCAGCGGAATAATCGATGACTTTGCCGTCTTTGAAGGTTAAGGAAAAACCGCTTATAACCTGACCGTTGTAATTTAACGGCTTCGTGCTGCGAACGGTCCCGTTCACTCCATCCCTGTGGGGCATCGTGAATACCTCTTCGGTTGGCATATTCGGGTTGAAGAAGACACCCTTCACGTTCGCTTTGGAACCCCCGAGCCAGATATGGCCTTCCGGCAGATCAACGGTCAGGCTCGTACCCGGCGCTTCGTACTGAAGCTGTCTATAGCGCTTGCCGTTCAGCAATTCAACCATTTGAAGCAGCTTCGCGTTATGCTCCTTCCACGCTTGGATCGGATCCTCCAAGTCGATGCGGGTAGCATCGATAATCAGTTTCCACAGCTTCTGAACGGCTTCTTCCGGCGTATTATCCGGGAATACTTTGGCCGCCCATTCCGGTGTCGCATAGGAAATGAGCGACCAGGCATTGGTATGATTCATCAGAAAACCGCGGTAGCCGCTGAGAGCAGCAGATGCTGCCCTGGACGCTGCCGCGACCCGGGCCGGCTCTACATCATTCAGCAGGTTCGGATTAGGAGAGTAGATCTGGATGAACGCTGCTCCGTTCTCCGCGAATTCTTCCCAGGCCTTGGCGCGCCACATCGGATATTCCGTGAGAGCCTCCTCCGGCGCTTGCTTGTATTTAATGCGGGACAGCTCCTCATCGTTATATTCCACATGCACGTTTTTTGCTCCCGCATCATAAGCCTTGGATGCGATAAGACGTACAAGCGGAGCGGCGGTAATCGGCGCCATGACGACAACCGTCTGCCCCTGCTGAACATTGACGCCGACGCTGACTACAAGCGCCGCGTATTTCTCTAATTGCTGTTCTGTAGGATACATATAAACCGATCCGCCTCCATTTTGATATATGTAGTTTTTTTAATTTACCAGGATAAGCTGCAAGGGAGTCCTAACGTTTTACGTGAGCGTAAGGAGCTTTATCCGATACAAGATTTAAAGCGATGCCATGCTCCAGAAACGCCTTCAGACCGCACAGAACGATCGTAAATCCTTCCGTTGAATCCAAGGCTTGTCTTACGATGTCATCGCCATCTCCCTCAAACCCTGTGTTTGTAATCGTGACGAAAGTTTCGTTCTCCGACTGAGGAGTAAAAATCCACTCGGCCGCGGTGCCTCCGAAGTCGATGAGGATCCGCTTGTTTTCCTCGATTTCTTTGACATCCACCTCTGTCGAAGCATCATACATCTCCCAGACCCACTGCACGCGCTTTCCCGTTTCCAGTCTCCCGCTGCCTTTGGTGAACCAAAACCTTGAAGTAATTGCCGGGTCGATAAATGCTTCAAACACCTCTTCAACCGGTTTTCTAATTAGCATTTCGGCCTTTACAGCCGGTATGTGATTCAAGGTTGTCATTATCATTTCCCCTTTCAAATTACAAGTTTTTTCTATCATAGCATACCAACTCCAAAAAGACCTCCGCTTGAATCCTGATTCAGCGAAGGCCTCTCTCCGTTCAACTGTTACACAAGCTCTCTTCTGATCACCTCTGCGATATCGTTCGCGTATGCCTCCACCTGATTCTTGTCCGGTCCTTCGACCATTACCCGAACCAGAGATTCCGTCCCCGAAGGACGAACCAGCACACGGCCATTATCGCCCAGCTCCGTCTCTACCTTGCGGATCGCTTCCCTCACCGCCAGGCTGCCTTTCAGCCTGCTTTTGTCCGCTGCTTGAACATTCACAAGTACTTGCGGATATTTGCGCATGATTCCTTTCAAATCGCTGAGCTTGCGCCTGGTCTGAACGATCGTCTCCATTAAATGCAGGGCGGTTAGCATCCCATCACCGGTTGTACTATGGTCCAGGAAAATGACATGTCCGGATTGCTCTCCGCCCAGATTGTAGCCGCCCCTTCGCATCTCTTCCATGACGTAGCGGTCGCCCACGGCTGTCTGCTTGCCTTTCAGTCCAGCTTTATCCAGGCCTTTGAGGAATCCCAAATTACTCATTACGGTCGTCACAATGGTGCTGTGATTCAGCTTTCCGGCTTCGTTCAAAGCACTCCCAAGAATACTGAGAATAAAATCCCCATCCAGCACTTCGCCCTTATCATCTATAGTGACCAGGCGGTCGGCGTCTCCGTCAAAGGACAGTCCAAGATCAGCATTGCAGCTCAACACAACCGCCTGCAGCACCTCCGGATGAGTGGAGCCGCAATTCGCATTGATGTTATATCCATCCGGGCTTACGCCGATCGTGACAATCTCCGCCCCCAGTTCTCTGAACAGCTGCGGAGCGATCTCAAATGCAGCTCCGTTCGCACAGTCCAGCACCACTCGCAAACCCTCGAACCGGCTTCCAATCGTCGTCTTCAAGTAGTCGCCATACTGCCACTTCGCCTCAGGAAGCTCTGTTGCTCTGCCGATTGCCCTGCCTGTCGGACGCGGCAGCTCATCTGCCGATGCGTCCATCAGACGCTCGATCTCAAGCTCCGTCTCGTCGGACAGCTTATAGCCATCGCCCGTAAAATACTTGATCCCGTTATCCTGAAAAGGATTATGTGAAGCGGAAACCATAATGCCTGCATCGGCATTCAGCTGACGCGTTAAATACGCCACACCCGGTGATGTAATGACGCCCAATTTGACCACGTCCACCCCAATGGACAGCAGTCCCGCAGTTAATGCAGCCTCCAGCATATGCCCGGAAATCCGGGTATCAAGCCCAATGACGACCTTCGGCGCGCTGGATTGCTTCGTCAGCACATAACCGCCGCAGCGGCCTATTTTAAAAGCCAACTCCGGGGTTAACACCCCGTTCGCCACAAATCGCACCCCGTCTGTTCCAAAATATTTTCCCATATTTGAATTCTCCTCTTTCATGTCCTGAAGGATTGGAATAATGTTGTTCACTGTCTGCCCGCCAGGTTCTAAGGTTAGAAAGGTATTCCCGGAATGAAGCCCCGGTCATTTTGTTCAACCTATCATAGTGCAGCCAGTCTCTTCGTTCAATGGAAAAAGAATCATAACATAATGATAATATGAGGATATTATTGGGATTAGACGGAAGCCCGAAGCCGGAATTAGTGAAAATACAAAAGAGATGACTCCTGAAAAACGCCCAGAAAGTCATCTCTATAAGTCTTCTCTTTGTCCTGATTGATCCGTTTTGTTTATGATCCGGTCATTGTCAGCAGCTTATAGATGACATTGGCTGCTTCAGCCCGGGTGGTGAACATGCCGGGAGCGAATTTCCCACCCCCGATTCCGTTCATGAGACCGGAGCTGACTGCTGTACGGACATCCTTGGCCGCCCAGAGAGAGACGGAACCAGAATCGTCAAAAGATGACATCGTGTCACTTGTGACTTTACCTGATCCGTATTCAAAAGCGCGAACCACCATGACGGCCATTTCTTCGCGGGTGATACGCTCATTCGGGGCGAAGACCTCAGCAGATCTGCCTTGAATCAGCTTCGCATCGTAGGCGGCCGCAATTTCTTGCGCATACCACGCCTTATCGTCAACATCAATGAATGATACGGGGTTTGCCGGCTTCAAGCCAAGCGCACGCGACAAAAGCGCCGCAAATTCCGCACGGGACACCTCGATGCCCGGACCAAACTGCGTTGCTGAAACACCATTCACCACATGCCTGGCGGACAGCGTCCGGACCGCCTTGAAGGCCCAATGAGCTGCAGGCAGGTCTTGGAATGCTTTATCGTATTCAAGCACGGCATAAGTGCTGAAATGGCTCAGCTTCACCTTGATCACTTTGCCGTCCCCGTCGACAGTTCCTCCTGCATATTCCCAGACCTTGTCGTTCTCGTTCAAGAAATAAACGCCCAGCGTGCTTTCGTCCGCTTCGTTATCATAAGGCAAGGCCAGTTCAACCGGTTGTTCAAACACGGCAAGCTTTCTCGCTGCCCCGTCCTTCGTGACAATCGATAATCCAAAATGATAGATTGTCCCGGCTGCTTTCAACGTTCCCATACCTTCTTCCATTCCGGCAAGCAAAGAAACGGCCTCCTCCTGCGAAGCCTGCTCAATCGTTATCGATATAGCGGCATCGCTTAATTCGCCGCCGCCGACCAGCTTCGTCAGCTCTTTCAGCACAACCGGGTCAATTGCGAGGGAGAACGTCCCGCTTCTCAGCTCAAGCTTCTTAATTCCCGCGATGTCTGCAGTATTGGCCGGAAGCAATATTTCCTTGATTCCGTCTGCAATCTTGACAACGGTGCCGCCCTCTTCATCCGGCTTCATGCTTTCCTCTGTAACAGCTTGCAGATGTGCTTCATCTGATTGACCGCTTTTACCGTCGGCGGTAATTTCACTGCTATCCGGCGTCCTTGGAGGCGGGTTTTGTTCGCCATTGCTGCCGTCATTGCCAATGTTATTTCCGCTGCTGTCATTGCCAATGTTATTTCCGCTGCCGTCCAGGCTGCCTTGGCTATTATCATTGCCTGCGCCATCGTCATTGCTGTTACTGCCGCTGGAACCATCGTTCCCGCTGTTGCTGCCGCTGGTCTCATCGTTCCCGTTGCTGCTTCCGTTATTGCCGCTGGTTCCTTCGTTCCCGTTGCTGCTGCCGTTATCACCGCTGCTGCCATCGTTCCCGTTCCCATTGCCAATCGCGTCAACCGCTGCCGCAAGTTCCGTGTCAGGCGTATAATTCGAGGCTGCAAAACGGGAATCTACCAGGCGGACGCCTGTCAATTGAATCCGGTCGTTTCCGGGCGCCTTCGCTCTCAAAGTCACGTGGCCCAGATGGACGCTGCCGTTCTCTCCAGCCGATTTTCCAATTTTCGCAAAAGCAAATGTAACGATGCCATCTGCCTGCAATTCCTTGAGCGGCGTTGCCTTGTAGCCGGCAAGGTCCGTGGTGGCCGTGACAAACTCCCACATTGCGGGATCATATTGGAGCGTAAATTCGTACGCGATCAAGTCGCTTGCCCCATCGACGTCGATATTGACTCTCTTATTCCCGCCTACTGGTGTCAGATTCCTATCATCGCTTGTCAGTGAAAACAGCGGTGTAACCGCCGCTTGTGCGGATTGCGGATGCCATAGCGGAATCAAAAGCAGCAGTATTAGAACCCCTATCATTTTACCTGTCATCTTTCACAACCTCCATGAAATGAAAGGGAGGGCCGGCCCATGTCGCATCGAACCGCCCTCCCTGCCGCCAATATGACTAATCCAATATTTTGCTTGCCACCGCGGCCAAATCAATGACGTCAATCACGCCATCCTGATTGATATCCGCACCTTTATATGCATCCCAGTCAGGATCTGTCGATTGTTTGCCGTAATAGCCGATAAGTCTGCCCAGATCACCGACGCTGAAGCTTCCGTCTCCATTCAGATCTCCCAGCTGAATCACCGATTGGGCGAAAACGTCGACAGCTGCTTGAAGCGTCTCTACAGCCTGATCTACCTGCTGCTGATCGGCAGCAGCGCTTTCCTTGACAGACTGCGCTGCTTGGATTGCCGTCTGCAGCGCAGACTTGGCGCTTGCCGGATATTGGCCCGGCTGCCTTCCTTCAACGGCAGCTGCGAATGTGCTTTGCGCCGCTGTAATCAGCTCTGTCAGTACGGATTTGTCGGTTGTAGCAACATGAACAGAAAGCGCTGCCGCCTGAACCTGTGCTTCGGTTCCTTCGATATCGGAGATCACATTGTCCGTAATCGACAGGGCTGAATCGGCCGGCTCGGCAAGCGATTTGGCTTTTAGGCTGAACGACAGCAGATCGCCATCGCCGCTTACCGCATCGGCAGCTTCGGGTCCGGCCAATATGAGATGGACGACCCCCGGAGCTTGAGTTTGGCCGATAACGCTGAATCCATCCTTCAATTCATTCACCGAAACGAACTCAAATACGTCAGGATTGTAGAGAAGCTTCAAATCTTCTGCAACAATCAGGCCCGCAACATCAGCAAGTCCAAACGTCAGCTCGTAGGGCTGCCCTGCGGCAGCGTTCGGCTGTCCGGTCAAAGTAGCTGATGCCGACAACGGCCCTTCCTCCGGATCAGTATCCGTAACGCCATAGGTGAACGTTACCTTATTGATCGTGCTGGTCCAATTGTCGCATGCCGGGTCCCCATAAGGGAATTCAATCTTCAAATATTTGATGCCGCCAGCCAGGCTGTCCGCCTTGATGCTGAGCGTATCATAACCCGACGAGGTGCTCAGGAAGGCCGGACTTACCGGAATATTGGTGAAATTCGTCCCATCGGCTGAACCGTATACGGCAAAATCCACGGTTGCAGGCAAACCGGTCCAGGCGGTTACGTTAACATCGAACGAGCGGATGTCGCCATCCGAAGACTTGTAAACGATGTATTCCGGCTCCAGACTGTCGTCATTGGTGTGAATAATCCGGGTGCCGTCGCCGGCGTATTTGTCCAGCTGCCCGCCAAGCGAATTCCCGATATGTCCCGATTTGGCGTAAAGCTTGGACAAGTCTCCCGCTTCATCCGTAAATACCGCTGTCTCACCTTCTTCCGGCGGTACTGTCGTATCCCCGAAATACTTAAAGGAAGTATGAAGCAGTTGTTCCTTCCAGTTTTCCAGACCAGGGAATTCGATTTTCAGGTATCTGGTTCCCGCTGTCAGACCGCTCGCCGTATTGCTGAAGACGGAATATCCGTTTGCCCCGCCCGTGAGGGTGGTTTTCGTTGTTATTTTCGCAAAATTCTCGCCATCGGCAGAGCCGTAAATAGTGAATTGCGGCGTGCCCGAGAACAATCCCGTTGTAATATCGAAGGAATAGATATCACCAACCGGCGATCGATAGACAACATATTCCGGACTTGTTACGACGTCGTTGCTATGCGTCATTCTGCCGGAATCGTCGGCGAAATTCTCCGGGTGCCCGCTGGAATTAACGATATGCTCCGATTTTGCGAACAGCTTGGACAAGTCTTGCGCCGTATCCGTAAACGCTGTCAACCCATCCGGTTCCGGATCCGTCTCATCCGGCAGAGAAAGACTCAGGTTGTGGTTCAATAAATTTCCGAAGCCGGACGTATCTCTCCAGTTATCTCCTGTTCCATTCCACATCATCTGGCTTTCGCGGTTTCCGGCGTTATGACCGTCATCGTCGTTGACGCCCACATCCAGCCCCAGCGTAATATCGCGGGCCGGCGCAACCGCCAGACTGGACCAGGGAATAGCCATCTCCACCGTATAGCCTCCGGCGATATCTTTTTGTGCAAATTGAATATTCGCCAGATCGCCGATAATGGAAAGCTGGGTATCATGCCAGCCCAACGTGATCTGGTGATCCTTCGCATCATAAGCCGTGCCTTGATTATGGTCGGCATCCAGGTAGACCTCCACCGAATCGTCCTGGTAGCTGAGCGCCGAATCATTATGCAGGTCTGCATCCAGCACCTCAACGCCGACATACAGATTCTGTGTATCGCTGAGCGTGCCGAATCTGACGCTGTTGTTGGACGGACCGGTAATCGCTTTGGTTACCTGACTTCTAAGCGCCCAATACGGTTCGTCGAGTGCGCCGTCCACCGTCAATGCGCCGGAAGGCTCAAGAGCAACAGCCGTATTCTTGCCGTCGTTCAAATAAAGGCTTCCGAATGCGGCGGTACTGCGCCAGTTGTCCCCGTTGCCGCGCCACATTAATTGGCTTTCACGGGAACCGTTATTGTGGCCGTCATCGTCGTTATATGCAGCGTCGAAACCAATTACTGTATTGGCTGCAGGCGGTTCAATGCCCATGCCGCTCCAGGGGATGGCCATCTCCACCGTAAATCCGCCTTCGATATCATGCTGGGCGTACTGGATTCCGGCGATACCGCCGCCCACAGAGAGCTGCTGGTCATGCCAACCCAAGGTGATTTGATGATCATCCGTACCGTACACTGCACTCCTGCTGTTATCACCATCGACATATATTTCCACGGAATCATCCTGATGGGTTTGTGCCGGGTCCGAATCGTTGAGCAGATTGGCGTCTAGCACCTTCACTGCCACGTACAGCTTATCGGCATCCCACATTGTTCCGAACGTAATATTGTTGTCGGAGGTGCCGGTAATTCTTCTTTCCACCCGGTTATCGATGCTCCAGCCCGATTCCGTCAACTCCCCGTCAATCGTGGGGGCAGCTGCCGTTTGGTCTGCAGTCGTCACACCCGGAGACAGCGAGCCGTCCTCGACAGGATTGGAAGTCACGTTTACGACGGATTGCGATACGTTTCCGGCAGGATCTTTTGCCACAACGGTAATCGCGTTCAATCCTTTAACGACCGGTACAACGGCAGTAAATGTACGGTCAGGCTTCAGCGTAGCAGCGACTCCGTTAACGGTGACCGCGGCATCTTCATTTACGCTGCCGTTCAATACATAGCTGGTGCCTGTTGTCGTTCCATCGGAAGGTACGGTCAGCATCGGCGGGTCGGGATCATACATCACCACGATCGTCGCAGGTGCGGCCTGTTGGCCATAATCGTTGTAAGCCGACGCCGTAACGGTATTCTCGCCGACGCTCAAATTCAATGGTCTGCTGAACAGAGGCTGTGCCGAAGGATCGCCGGACTCCTCTGAAGTATTGGTATATACAATTTGCATGCTGTCTACATGGGGATCATAGTAAGCGGCTGCCGAGCTGGAAAGCCCGAATCCCTTGATCCGGCTCCACGCGACCGGCAGATCGGTGGCCTCGTTCGTTGCGGCATTGATATGCGGGGCCGCATCAAAATCAGAGAGCGGAACCGTCACTTTCACCCACTTCGCCCCGTAATCGGCCGCCGCGATATAATTCGTCAGCGGAACTCTGGATTCCACAACCGTCCCGTTATTGTCAGATTGCACAACCGCGGACAAGCTGTCCTCCCGGTTTTTGGTGTAAATCCAGAATTGAAGTCCGGCATCGGACGAACTGGCGGAGAAGTTCTCCAATGCGGCGCGGTTCGCAGCATCGACAAAATTGAATCCGACGCGGGCAAATCCCGGCGATAGCTTCAATCGCAATGATCGGGCTCCTTCGGCAGGCGCAAAGGTGGCGCTGTTGTCCCAAACGACCTGCGCGTTTGTGGTGAAGCCGCCTTGAGCGCTTGTGAGTCCGGTTGTCGTGGAGACATAATTGTCATCAATGATGGACCGGATAATATCTCCTGCCTGATGGCCGCTCTCATGCCCGCCTGTGACAGGGTAGGTTGCTTCCGTCACCGTCTCGCCGTTATGCTGCTGCTTGATCGTTACCGCGGCGGAGCCGTTCGTCCTGCCCGAAACGGTAAAGGGGGTCTCCCTGACGTAAGTCAGATTATCCTGATCCAGCGTCAGGCCCAAATAAGCCGGGTCATGCCGGATGATCAGCTGTACAGGATCGCCTTCATTTCCGAGTGCATCCGTGGCGACAGCCGTAATCGTATTGCTGCCAGGCTGCAGGGCAACCGTCGTGCTGAAGCTCAGATCGGCCGCAATAGCTGCCGGCTGCCCGTTGATCAGCAGTGTACCTGCTTCATCCAGGCGACCGGAAACCGTAAACTGCGAACTGCGCACGGCGTAATCGGCGTCAGGCGTGGATGTACTGCCCGATTGATCGAACGTAATATGCGGTGGTGAAGTATCCGAATTGGTGGTCACGATAACGGATACGCTTTTCGCCGGCAGATTGATTGCCGAAGCCGTTCCGTTCTGGATATTTCTCAGACCGGCAAGCTTCATATCCTGTCCGAGCGGGATATCCGAGGTGAGCTGATGAACGCTTGCGGTTGTTCCGGTCAGACCCTTCACATTCACCGTCTTGGATTCACCAGTCGGGTTAACGAGCATGGCAACAGTGGAATCGCCGTCCACAAAAGCGACCGCATCCATCCATACCGCATCCGACGTAGTGAGTCCGGAAGCAGGATCTGCGCTGACCCGTCTTACTTTGGAGCCGACAGGAACATTATTGAAAACATTGCTCAGCGCATAGAATGCTTTCGATTTCGTTACGGTATATCCGTCTCCGTCAAGCAGCACCTCGCCGACATCGGTCGGATGCCGTCCGTTGGCCCAGCCCAGCCACCAGAACCAGTAATTGTTCCCGATCAGCGCCATATCGCCGGCAAGACGCTGGGCAGCGTTGATCGCCATATCCATTTCCGATATTCCGCTTATCAGCGTGCTGTACTCCGTTTGCCATTTATCCTTCTCCGGGAAAAGATCAACAACCTGCTTATAGGCCTGGTACACGCCGTCGTTATCGTAGCCTTTGGCAAAATAACTGTGCGATGCCAGCCCGTCAATGGCCTCATTCAATTCCGGATCCTGATTGAGCGCAGAAAAATTCTGACCGATCAGCAGCTCATTCTCGTGATAGGCTGCGCCCTCCGGACCGAGAATTTGAACATCGGTGAGTCCGGCTGCATCCAGCTTGGAGCGCAGCAGCTTGGCTACGCGCTGGTACTGGGTTCCGTTGTCGCCTCCCCAGTAGCACCACTCGCTGATGATTTGCGACAAGGGCTCATTCTGAAAGCTTATCGCTTTGGGCACACTTGCTCCCTTATCCGTCAGCCAATGAATCGCATCGACAAGATAAGTGGTGTATGCGCTTTCTTTGTCAGTACGAAGCCTCACATGCTCGCTACCTGTCCACCCGTTTACAGTCGGAAGCGTTTTCATTCCAATCGGAGGAGACCAGACCGAGATGATATAATCATGCATTCCTTTTGTTTCGCCGACATGGACGAGATCATAAATTTCCTGCATTTTCGCATCGATCAAATTCCCGTTTCCGTCGCCGGTAACGGCGGGGATCATTACCCTGAACATCGTGGCGCCCAAATCATTGAACAGCGCCTGCTGCGCTCCGGTCTTATCAATAAAACTCCGGTTCCAGTCCGCTCGGTTCCAGGACGGGAATATCCCCCACCCCTTAACTGTCTGCTGATCGACATCCGAAATGTTGACGTCGTATACTGGCTGTGCCGCGTCTGCGCTGGCATGCCGGAAAGGTACGAGCGACAACAATATCGCGATTGAGATCGCCATACTGACCGTCTTCATTAACGTCTTCTTCATGAACATTCTTCCCCCGTTTCCTGCAAATGGTCTGACAACTATCATTGTAGATGCTTCGTTGTCCGCAAAACATAAAATAATCTATGCCGACGTTCAAATTTCTCTCTATTTTCATAGAATGCTATTCTTGGTGAAGGCAATCGAATATAAAAAAAGGCCATTCCAGTATAAGATTGAAAAAATTGGAGGTCATCCGTTCCAGGAGGATATGAAAAAGACCTTAGAGCGGCGATCCGCTCTAAGGTCAATCAAATGTTTTTTTGCGTTTACGCCTTTAATATACCCTCTATCGAACTGAGAACATCGGCCGACAATACAACATCGGAAGCGGCGCAGTTCTCAATGACCTGCTCGGGGCGGCTCGCACCCACAAGCGCGCTGGCCACATTGTCCTGCTGCAAGATCCAGGCAAGCGCCAGTTGGGAAATCTTGATGCCAAGCTCGCCTGCGATTTTTTCCAGCTCCTCGACCTGGATCAGCTGGCTTTCCTTGAGGCGTTCCTCGCCCCAGCTTTTGCTGGCCGCGCGGCTATCGGATGGAATGGATTGCCCTCTCCGGTATTTGCCCGTAAGCACTCCTTGAGCCAATGGAGAAAAAACAACCTGGCTGATCCCTTTTTCAATACCGGTCGGGATGACTTCCTTTTCAATGTAACGGTTGAACATATTGTATACCGGCTGGTTGACGACGATCCGGTCCAGCAGGTATTTGTCGGCAATAGCCAGAGCTTCGACCATCTGCGCCGCCGTCCATTCGCTTACGCCAACATACAATACTTTACCTTGTGTAACCAGGTCGTCCAACGCGCGAAGCGTTTCTTCCAGCGGAGTTTCGGTATCAAATCTATGGCAATAATAGAGATCCACATAATCGGTTTGAAGGCGTTTCAAGCTGGCATGGCATTGCTCAAAGATATGCTTGCGGGATAATCCGCGGTCATTCGGGCCATCGCCCATCTGCCCAAATACTTTCGTAGCCAGCACATAGGATTCGCGCGGATAGGCTTTAAGCACTTCGCCCATGACCTTTTCCGCTTCGCCGCGTTCATACACATTGGCGGTATCAAAGAAATTCACACCGAGATCATAAGCTTGTTCGATCGATCGAATTGATTTTTCATTTTCCACATATCCGCCGTAAGTCATCCAACTGCCGAGGCTTATCTCGCTTACCTTTAACCCGCTTTTCCCCAATTTCCGGTATTTCAAGAAAAACACCTCCAGATAATTTTCGAATCTTTTGCATACTATCCATCCCTCGATAGTATAGAATAGAAACCTGCTTCTGGTAAGTACTGAAATGCTTTAGCGTAAGTTACCTAAAGGTTAGTGTGAACGCATTCAGACTAGTTTTCAGGCGCAAGGGCTTTCCAGTAATCCCATGCTTGCAGGTACTCCTTCAGGTCATGTGGATGGTGTTTCAAACAGACTCCGATACGGCAATAAAGCTGGATAATCACCTCTTCAATAAGGCCCGGTCTTTCTATCTGTCTATGATTCAGCAGCTCGAATGCAGGCAGCAGAGTCTCCAGGTTCAAATCGTCCGGCGAGGAGCAAAAAGCAAAAATAAAATCATAGATTACAGGTCCGGCAATCGGGGATGGATCGATAACCCCAGCCAATGCATTCCTATGAAACACGAAATTATGCACGCCACAATCACCGTGAAGCAGGAACCGTTGTCCATCTTCACCTTCCGCAATATTACCAACCAAAGCCTTCACTTGATCATAATCCTCAATCGGCAAACGGTTTCCAATAGCAGTCCGGGCATATTCCACGCCTTTATCTATAAAATCCCGCCAGGTGTGACAAGGATCCTCCAGCCAGAAGCCCCATTCTTTCGTTTGCAAATTGTTCTCATAATGATTAAGGAGACCGTTGATTAATATCGTCAGCCAGTTTAGTTTTGCTCCTCTTTCATAATGCGTCGTACCCTCGATATAGGTATAGACAATATAGTCTTTTGCAGGATCGGTGTAGAGAAGTTTGGGCAGAAGCGGGCTGCTCCGGTAGGTTTGGAATAATTGTTCAACCGGGATGATTTGCTGTGGAAGATCAAGCTTCAACACATATTTAGTTGCCTTATTTGCTGTGAGCATATAGACAAGGCCATCCGTTGTTCCAGCCACACTGTTGGCTGCATAGAGAGTGTTATCTATCACACCCTTTTTAATGAGATCACTGATGATGCCAGAGATATCTTTCATTGGGTCTCCTTACTCCGCATTTATTGGAGCCTGCAGCTGATCTTCTGTTTATTCCAGAATGCGATAATTATTTTTAATATAGTTATAGCCCGAATACAGGGTAAGGATTAGCGCAGTGTACATAAGGATCTGGTCTATGGGAATGTCTGTGAAAAAGCTGAATGGACGGTTATTCAGCAAAACAGCTGCAATGGCTGCGACTTGAAATACCATCTTTATTTTCCCGTATTGATCCGCCTGCAGAGCGATCTTCCGGGAGGAGGCCACAATCCGGATTCCGTTAATTATAATCTCCCGGGCTATAATCGCAAACGCAATCCAGGAATAAACCAGATGCTGGCTTACCATCAGAATCAAAGCAGCCGAGATGAGCAGCTTGTCCGCCAAAGGATCCAATAGCTTTCCGAGGTTGGTGATCTGATTATATTTTCTGGCAATATGCCCATCCAGCTTATCCGTTGCCGAGGCGAGTATAAATACGGCTGAGGCATAATATAACCCATAGGAATCAATATGCTGTATGAAATCCGCTTTTTGGGCAAGCCAATCCGGATACAGGGGAAAAAACAAGATAAAAACAGGAATTAATAATATTCTGGCAATCGTAATTTTATTGGCTGTATTCATAGGATTCCTCCTTGGAGCGCTTATTTGCAAATGAGGTGTCAAATCAGTGTTCAATCATGCGTTCTTTCGTTGAAATCACGAATGGCGGATCTAATTTCCTGTATTTTACCACATGCAGGTTTTAAAATGTATTCAATACCTGTCGTCGGATTCCTGCGCCATCCCTTCAAAATAAAACAATTGACTTCTGCCCATTACACTAATATTATTATAAATAAATATATTTAAAATAACATTATTAATATGGAGGAGAGTTTTAGGATGGATACTTTATCAATCGTACTGCAGATCGTTCTGGCATTGGGTTTTCTCATGTTTGGTTTTATGAAATTTGGTTCGAAGCAAATGGTGGATGAATTCGCACGCTATCAGCTGTCGTCCGGATTCCGCATATTTACGGGGCTGGTTGAGGTTGCAGGCGCGGCGCTGATGATTATCGGCATCTGGTACGATCAGATCGCTACGATAGGCGGACTGGTACTGGCCGTCACGATGATCGGTGCAATTATTACCCATCTGCGCGTTAAGGATCCTGCGTCCAAAACAGGAATGCCCATTATTTTGCTCATTCTCTCACTTGTGGTATTATTTTTAAATTGGGGTGCTTTATTCGGCTAATCGAAGCTTAATTTGCCCCTTTAGCTCCTGGCAGAGGCGGTGTACGAAATGAATCAAAGCGGTAAGCAAACTGAGCTTGACCTGCGGTTGCTTCGGGTATTAATGAATTCATCAAAATCCTTGTTCGAATTAATAAAGTCTGACGTCAACAACTATGGTCTTGATCTCGATACGTTTCAAATACTGGAATTTCTTTATAATAAAGGCCCTCATCCCATTCAAAAAATAGGCGAGAAGTTCGCAATTCCAAGCGGCAGTGTAACTTATGTAGTCGATAAGCTTGAGAAAAAAGGCCTCATCCGCAGAGAGCCAAGTCCATGTGACCGAAGAGTCATCATCGCCAAGCTGACGGATGCCGGGCAGACGCTATTCGATGATATTTTTCCCAGACATACAGATTCAATTGCCAACGTGTTCTCTGTCTTGACGGAAGAGGAAAAACATCAGCTGACCGAATTGCTGAAAAAAATGGGTCTTAACGCCGCGGATAAGCTATCCGGCTAGCAGGCAGCTGCTATCAGGATTTCTGTCATGACCGATGAACCCGTATATTGTCCTTTTTACCGGTGCTATTGCCGAAAAATGCCGGGCAGGACGGAAGCTCGCGGATGCGCGCTCTTCGTCCTGCCCGGCATTTTGTATCTCATCGAACAATTCCGATATGCTGCTTGCCTTCGCTTATTTCACTCCAATCCGCGCCAGCCGGCGCCCTCCGCTGTCTCCTTCCACTTGCTGCGAATAGACTGGAACTGATTCTCCGGCAAATCCCCCCGACTGGCAAGAGCTGCATTCACAGCCCACCGTGCAGGATTGACGGTACCGACAATAGCGGTATGAACGCCGGGTACGGACAGCGTGAACCGAAGCGCAGCTCCAATGGATTCCTGCTCATCCGCTTCGAGAAAGTCATAGTTCAACTGCCGCATCCGCTCCCAGTAGGCGTGAAGATACGGATTATCCGGCTGATTGGCGAATTTCCATACGGCATTGGCAATCGGCCTTTTGGCGGTAACGCCGAGACCTCGTTTCAACGCTTCCGGAATGGTCAGCTGAACCGCTTCCTGATCTGCGACATTGACCGAGGTCATGAGCGAGTCAAATGCGCCGCACTTGACGGCGTACAGAGCGGCATCCTGGTCTCCGCTGTAGCCCATATACCTGATTTTCCCCTTCTCCTTTGCCCGCTGCAGCACTTCGATCACTTCACCGCTGCGCAGCTGCTCCTCCGAGCAGGTATGCAGATGGATCAAATCGATGTAGTCCGTCCGCAGACGCCGCAGGCTCCGGTCAATGCTCAGCTCCAGCAGCTTCGGGTCCCAATGCGGGAGGTCGAAGCCGCTGCTGTGTCCGCATTTTGTAAACAAGTAATAATCCTGGCGCCTATGCGACACCGCGCTGCCAATAAGCTCTTCGCTGTTATTGTAGCATTCCGCGGTATCGATCACGTTCAAGCCCGAATCGAGCGCGATGCCCAGCAGCTTCCCCACCTGTTCAACGGTTGCTGCAGGCGATCCGCGCTCAGGACCGCCCAGCCCGCCGATCTCGCCGCCGCCGAATCCGAGCACGCTTATGTCCATGTCCGTATTGCCGTATCTTCTCTTCTCCATGACGGATTCACCCCACTTCCATGCCGATATATGCGATCAACAAGAAGAAAACGGCTCTGCCGTCCTATGGCGGCAAAGTTAGTTTCTTCCCTCCGAAATAGAAGCAAAGTATAGAAGAATTTTAACCCTTCTTAAATTTTGAAAAAGACCTTACTTGTCGTTTTCCAGCAGCTCCAGTACGACTTTCAAATCCTCATTGGCATCGATATATGCATATCTGCCCCCGGTATACTCGCCTTTTTGCAGAAGCGGCATATTATTTCTCTCCAGCACAAGTATCTTTTCCTTCATTCCTTCCACCACAAAAGCAATATGATGAACGCCTTCCCCGTTCTGATCCAGGTCGTTCCTCCACGTGCTCGGCTCAAGATCCGGCTGAATCAGCTCAAGCTCAAGGGATGGACCCACCTTGAAAAAACAAAGCCTCGACCGGGCCTGTGACGGTTTTCCCAAGTACTCCGTCTGCGCTTCCTCATACGTCCCTGTTGTAACGAAACGGGGTTCAATTCCCAGAAACTTCGAATAGGCTTCTGCCGTCTTCTCGATATCATGCACCAGGATGCCGATTTGTGTCACCGTGTTTGTTCCGATAAGTGGATTTCCCATAATAAGCTCAGTCTCCTTTATTGGTCTTATTCAAGATCCGATGATTAATAATCGCCAAAATCCGGTGAATCCAAAAACTTTCAGACGCTTGCCCTTCAATGGACTTATGATTGCGCGCCGGGCTTGATATTGAGAATGACGCCAAGCTCCTTCACGCTGTCCATGAACGTATAGTTGCCCCCCGGGTATTCGCCGTAATGTCTGATCGGGACGCCCTTGCGGGCAAAATATTCGATGACCTTCTCCCGGTCGCTGACCGTAAACCCGATATGGTGCACCCCTTCGCCGTTCGTCTCCAGAAATTCCTTCCAGGAGCTTGGTTCATCGTCAGGCTCGGTCAGCTCCAGCACGATTTGACCCAAATCAATGACGGCCAATTTAGCACGGGTCTTGGTCGGGTTGCCTCTATACTGCGTGTGCGATTCTTCCTCCGGCAGCGTGCTGAAAATTTGCGGCACCTCTATGCCGAACAGCTCGGCATAATTGGCGGCTGTCCGCTCGATATCCTTCACGACCAGCGCAATCTGGCATACGGCATCTTTATTGATGATTCCCAAGTCAATTCCTCCTCGTCTTGCAGTGCTCCGTACTTGATAGTCCAATACCATGCGCTGTGCCGCTTCAATAGAATGGCTTGTTTCCCTTGACTAGCACCACTCCGGCACTTCCGGGTTGGCGTACTCCCGGTAGCGATCCTTCACTTTGCCTGCCTCCACATCTCCCAGATGCAGATAGATGCGCTGCCGGAACCCGAGCGAATCGCCCGATGGAAGGGTGTGGCCGCCCCAGAAATGAAAGTTCGAAGATGTGAACGCACCCGCATCCCGCACAAACCATTTGGTAGAGAATGCCCGGTAATCCGGGTGGACCATTATGGCGATTCCGCCGTTGAAAAATCCTTTGTCCGGTATGCCATTATTCCAGGACACATTGAGAATGCTGCCGCTGTAATCCACCCAATCCGCCTCGGTGCCGAAAATCTCCCCTTCGCCTTTCTTGCCGGTTGAGGATGTAATCGTTCCCGACAGGAAGCCGCACATTTGCTCATTAACACGGATGAAAGGAAATCCGCCCTCCTTGGTCGGCCCGAATACGACCGTACCGTCGGTTGCAAGGAGCTCGCTGTGCACATCGACATACCGCTGCTCCGGCGGAAGATTGAAGATACGCATCGTCCTGACCTCCTGCAGCAGCCGCTCGCCCTTATTGGACAGCCAGTCAATGCAGACTGACAGCTGACCGAATACCGGCCCTCCCGTCAGATGCAGGAAACGGCTGTGGGATTGCCTGCCTTCCTTGGCAAATTCATGGTAGGCCTGGTGGCCGTTCACCTGGTCATGGCCCCACCACAAGCCATGATGATGCAGATGATCGTCGGGAGCGTCCTGAATCAGCGTCTTCGCATGTGGTCCGATCATCGGGTAGAAATAAGGCTTCATCATATCCCGGGAATACAGATACCTCGTAAATAATTTGCCTTCGATCCGCACCATGACCCTGGCATTCTCCGGCTGATGGTCCAGATAGACGCCTTTTTTCCGGGATAGGGGCTCATCCGCGTCATCCGGCTCCTCATGCCGTTCAAGCTGGAATAGATGCCCGTCTGTTCCCGCATCCGGGACATTCTGCACCAATACGAACAGAGAGCGGCGCGGCGTCAGCGTCTCCGGATTTCCGTCGAGGCCGAAGCCTGACAGCTGGCAGGGGAGCGAGAAGCCGCCTGCGCTTGCAACGGCTGAGAGCGCTCCTCCTTCACCCTGCCATTGCAGCAGCTTCTCATAATCGTTCTCTTCCAGAGGAATTTCCAATACAGTCGGCTGAATCGCAAGCTCCGCGCCACTCAGTACAAACCGGTATTCAAGTCCGGATTCGGTTGTGCCATTAACGGGATTCATTTGTAAGGTCCCTCCTTGTCTCATCTATTGGTTCCGTTATGCTCGGCCGTCGCCTGATTGGGCATAATCGCTGCCGAGTGTGATCGCATTCTGCGCGAACCCGGTTACTGAGTTTTTCTTCTCATAATAATGCGGCGCATTGGCCAGAATGCCTTCCCTTGTATAGAACAGGCTGTCCGGACCAAGCGGCAGGGAAACCGTCTGGCCTGTCGATGCCGCCTGATAAATCGCCGTAATCAGCTCCAGCGTTTTGCGGCCTTCATGCCCGTCAACCAGCACCTCGCGCGTCCCGTTCCCGATTGCCGTAAAGATGTTGTCGATCTGTCCTGCGTGGCCTCTGTAAGCAAGCTCCGGGATCGCCTGGTAGAACTGTTCGATCTGCTGCTCGAGCTCTTCGTTTCTCACCGGGAATCCGTTCTCCTTCGACAATGAGGCATACAGCTTCCACGGCGCCGACACCCGGGCCTTCTCCGTCTGGAAAATCAGCTGCTGCTCCTGTCCGTGATGCACGACGGAGCTGGTGATTTGTCCCAATGCCCCGTTCGGATAGGTGAGAATGGCGATCGACAGATCCTCCACCTCGGCATTGTCATGGGAGGTATTGCTCATGACGGCCTGTACCTTCTCCGGCATTCCCATCATCCACTGGAACATGTCGATGTGATGGACCGCATGGTTGAGTGTGCAGCCGCCGCCCTCCTTCTCCCACGTCCCTCTCCACCATAGATCGTAATAGACGTAACCTCTCCACCAATACGATTCGATCTGCGCATGCACGACCTTGCCCAGCATTCCCGAATCCAGCACTTGCTTCAGTTTCTGTATGGAATCATTGAAGCGGTTCTGGCCGACGACAGACAGAATCTTCCCGGATTTCCGGGCCGCCTCAAGCATCCGGTCGCATTCCTCCAGCGACGAAGCCATTGGCTTCTCCACCAGAACATGCTTGCCGGCTTCAAGCGCATCTATCGTAATGTCGGCATGGGTATACGGCGGCGTGCAGATTGAAACCATGTCGATATCCGGGCTTTTCAGCAGCTCCTTGTAATCGCTCTCAACTCTGCAAACAAGGCCATACTTTTCTCCAAGCGCCTGCGCTTTTTGAGGATAGATGTCGCTTAAAGCAACGATTTCACAGCGGTCGCCAAGCGATATATAGGCCTTCAAATGTGTCTCGGCAATTCCGCCCACTCCGATTATAGCTATGCGAATCATCAGCTCAACCCCTTGTCTTTCCATATTTGCTTTGATTAAGAAACGTATTCTCCCTTATGTGTTAATTATAAAGAAGTCAGGCATGATTACTCGCCAGTCCTTGTTTGATTATGGACATAATTTGCTGTATCAGGAACGTAAAAAGCACAAAAACTCCATATCCGGCATGGCAGAGGAAGCTGTTCAGGCTTTCGGATATGGAGGTCGGCGCCCGGTTAATGATATAAGGTTTTGCGCAGATGGGATGGTGTGTATCCCTTGGCCAGCCGAAAAAACCGGTTGAAGGTTCTGACGCTGTTGAAGCCGCACTCATACGCAATCTCGGCAATCGGCATTTCGTCGCTGATAATCATGTCCTTCGCTTTATTGATCCTGAGTATGTTCTGATAGGTTTTGAGATTCATTCCCATAACCTTATTGAATATCCGCGAATAATAATACGGACTGACGTTCATTTTACCGGCGATTTCATCCAGCGATATATGGTTCATGTAGTTTTCTTCGATGAACAGGAGTGAATCCTTGATCAGCTGAATGCTGGGAGAGCTATTCTCCAATTTCCGATCGCCTTCCTGCCTGGGAAGATGCCTGAGAAAAAGGCCGCACAGCTCCAGAAACTTCCCCTGGATATAAAGCTTGTAGTAATCCTCCTGCCGCGTCACTTCATTATAGAGACAATGAAAGAGCGCCGCGATCTCATCGTACAGCTTCTGACCCTGGTCTCCCGTTTGCAAAATGGACTTTTTCTCGATAAACGGGCATAACATATTTTTTTGCCAAGTCCCCTGATTATCGATGCTGTCGGGTAAGAATTTGATCAGAATGACGGAGTTAGCGCTTTCAGAAGTATAATAATGCATGCTGCTGCTGCCGCAAATGGCGATATCCCCTGCGTGCAGAGTCCGTCTCTCCGTATCGATTCCCACTTGAAGCGTGCCTTCCAGAACCAGCATAAATTCGACATCGACATGCCAGTGCGCCAGAAAATTCAAATTTTGCATCTTGATGGCATTCAAAGGAATTAATTCGTAGCTGCTTTGATTTTCATAGATTGCTTTCATACACCCTCATCCTCAGTAAACAATTTGGATTTGCTTTACCAAAAAATGATCATGCGTGCATTCCGCTGTTGAAAATCTCTGACGGCGGGGAAAAAAGCCTGGCAGACGGTTATAGCGCCGGTTCTTCAGCGGCCAACGCCCGCTTGCCTGCCTCCAGTGTACGCAGTATGAGCTCCGTATCGTATACGCAGCCTCGCCAGGTTCCTCCGCTGACAGACTGAAGCGCCGCCCACAGCCGGGTATCATCCGGCAGATCCGAGTCCTCCGCAAGCCCGGGATGCGGGGTTCTGGAGTCAAGCTCGGCTGCCCCCTGTTCGGGCGTTCCAGGATTTTCGGCGCTGCCAACCATATGAATGGACGCCTCAAGATTTTGCAAATCAACCCGGATATCGATCCAGTCGCCATCTCTCAATTTGCCGACCGGACCGCCCGCCAGCGCCTCGGGACCGATGTGGCCGATGCATGCGCCGGTGGATACGCCGGAGAAACGGGCATCCGTCAGCAGCGACACCTGATTACCGTAGGAAAGATGCTTCAGCGCCGAGGTCAGCTGGTAGGTCTCTTCCATACCCGTTCCCAGCGGGCCCCGTCCGATCAGCGCCAACACGTCTCCGGCTTCAATGCCGCCCGTCTTGATCGCCCGGATGGCCGCCCGTTCCGTCGTGAATACCTTGGCTCTACCGATATGCCGGAAGACGCCGCTGCCGTCCACCACAGACGGATCGATCGCCGCAGACTTGATCACGGAGCCTTCCGGAGCGAGGTTGCCGGTCGGGAATGTCACCGTCGACATCATGCCGGCAGCGCGCGCCCGCTCGGGGGTATAAATGACGGTGTCGGGGTCGATTCCCTCCGACTCAAGCAGGTAGCGCCTCATCCCGGCGCGCCTCTCCGATGCTTCCCACCAGTCGAGCACCGCGCCGAGCGTCTGTCCCGTAACCGTGAGCACCTGCTCATCCAGCAGTCCGAGCTTGCGCAGATGCAGCATAACCTCGGGCACTCCGCCTGCCAGAAACACCATGACGGTCGGATGATATTCCGGCCCGTTGGGCAGTACGCTCACGAGGCGCGGCACGGCACGATTCACCTCCGCCCAGTCTTCTGCGGTCGGCACCCGGAGCCCTGCGGCATGGGCGATTGCCGGAATGTGCAGCAGCAGGTTCGTCGAGCCGCCGAACGCCGCATGCACGACCATCGCGTTGCGGATGGCGGCATCCGTCAATATCGCTGCGGAGGTCAGCCCCGCCTCCGCGAGATGAAGCGCGGCCCGCGCCGACTGGCGGGCCATCTCCAGCCAGACCGGCTGCCCGGACGGGGCAAGCGCCGCATGCGGTACGGTCAAGCCGAGCGCCTCGGCAACGACCTGGGCCGTTCCGGCCGTGCCGAGAAACTGGCAGCCGCCGCCGGGTGTCGCGCATGCCCTGCAGCCAAGATCGGCCGCTTCCGCCAGCGAAAGCTCGCCGTTCGAATAACGGGCGCCAATCGTCTGAATTTTGCCGGCATCCTCGCCATTCTCCGGCGGCAGCGTCACCCCGCCGGGCACCACGACAACCGGGAGCCCGCGCATCCCGGCCAAGGCGATCATCGACGCCGGCAGTCCCTTGTCGCAGGTGGCTACGCCGACCACTGCCGATCTTGTCGGAAGCGAGCGAATCAGCCGCCGCATGACGATCGCCGCATCGTTGCGGTACGGCAGCGAGTCGAACATGCCGCTCGTCCCCTGTGAGCGCCCGTCGCAGGGATCGCTGACATAGCCCGCGAACGGAATGCCGCCAGCGGCGGTAATTTCATCCGCGGCCTCCTTCATCAAGAGGCCGACCTCCCAATGTCCGGTATGGTAGCCAAGCGCCGCCGGCGTCCCGTCTTCATTGCGGATACCGCCCTGCGTGCCGAGTATCAGCACCTGCTTGCCGAGCAGCCGGGACGGGCTCCAGCCCATCCCGACATTTTGCGTCCAGCCGAACAGATCGCCGCTCGGCGATTCCCGGAGCAGCTCCGGGGTCAGCGGCAGTGAGCCTGCCGGTCCCGGAGCGTGAGTCTGCACGCGGAAATGCTGCTTCTGATCGCCCATGATATGTTCAAAGTTTGAATCCACAGCCATCCTTCATTCCCCCTATGGCCTTATTACGGCTTGATGAACACCGTCTTGATCGAGGTGAAAAATTCAATTGCCGCCTGCCCCTGCTCTCTGGAATGAGAGCTCGACTGCTTCATGCCGCCGAACGGAGCCTGCAGCTCCACGCCAGCCGTCTCGGCATTGACCCGGACAAGCCCCGCGTCCATCTCCTGGACGAAGTTCAGGATGTTGCCGATATCCCGTGTATAAATAGAAGCGCTGAGCCCAAAGTCCGTATCATTCGCAAGGTCAACCGCAGACTCGAAATCAGCCGCTTCGATAAGCGTCAGAACAGGACCGAAGATTTCCTCCTGGGCGATCGCCATCCGGCTGGTCACCCTGTCAAATACGGCCGGAGTGACATAGAAGCCGTCCGCCAGTCCGGCTTCATCCGGGCGGTCTCCGCCGTACAGCAGTACAGCTCCCTCTTCCTTGCCCTTCTTGATATAGGAAAGAACAGTTTCGAGCTGCTTCTCGTTCGCGCATGGTCCAAGCCATGTTGAAGCATCCATGCCGTCCCCGACCTTGAGCGATTTGACCTTCTCCAGCAGCTTCTCCTTGAAGGTTTCGTACACGTCGCGAACCACAATCACACGGCTTGTCGCCGTACATTTCTGTCCGGTGGAGCGAAGCCCGCCGCTGATTGTCGCTTCCACAGCCAGATCGAGATCGGCATCCGCGGCGATGATGATCGGATTCTTACCGCCCATCTCCAGCTGATATTTGGCGCCTCTCTTCAAAGCGGATTGGCCGACCTGCTTGCCGACTTCGTTGGACCCGGTGAACGTTAGGCCGTGGATGCCGGGATGGGAGGCAATGCCCTGCCCGATCGTACTGCCGCTGCCGACAACCATATTCAGCACACCCGCAGGAAATCCCGCGTCATGGAAGCATTCTGCGATCTTCGAAGCGGTCACCGCCGTCTCGGTAGCAGGCTTCCATACGACCGAATTGCCGTAGATCAGCGCCGGAGCGATCTTCCAGACGGGAATCGCCACCGGGAAGTTCCACGGCGAGATAACGCCCACGACTCCGAGCGGCATGCGTGTCGTGAACATGAATGCATCCGCGTCGGTCGAAGGAATGACGTCGCCGATCTTCCGCATTCCCTCTCCGGCGTAATAGCGGAGAATCGCCACGCCGCGCGCTGTCTCGCCTTTCGCCTCGGGGAACGTCTTGCCCATCTCCCGCGACATCGTCTCCCCGATCTCGTCAAGGCGGCTCTCCATAATATCCGCGGCTTTGAACAGCAGAGCTCCCCGCTGTGATCCTGCGAGCTTTCTCCATGGCCGCTTGGCTGCTTGGGCCGCTTCCACAGCTTCATTCAGATCCGCGTTCTGCGAATCCGGCACATATCCGACGACTTCACTCTTCCGTGCAGGATTAATGCTGGCTTGACTTCCGCCGCCGACAGACGGTTTCCATTGTCCGTTAATATAATTGCCAATATTCTTTGCGTCTTGATTGGAGCTCATCGTATCCATCTCCTCGAATCATAGTTTTAGGATAACTGTATGAAGATCATTTAGGATAACGTATTAAGATGCGGCGATTGCCGTATTCACAAGAGTGCCGATGCCTGTAATCTCAATTTCGATCCTGTCGCCGGCAGCCAGCGTAAACTGGTTAGGCGGGACGATGCAAGTGCCCGTCAGCAGAACGGTCCCGTCGAACAGCACATTGTCCTTGGCCAAATATCCAACAAGCTCATCAAGCCTGCGCTTCAGTTGGCCCGTGCTTGCCGATTCCTCGACGACCTTGGCCCCATCCCGGTAAATCCGGCATGTAAGGGTCAGATTGTAGGGATCCGGCAGCGTTTCAACAAGACGTATCGCCGGGCCGATGGAGCAGGATTGGCGCCATATTTTGGCCTGCGGCAAATAAAGCGGATTCTCGCCTTCGATGTCGCGGCAGCTCATATCATTGCCGGCCGTATACCCGACAATCCGTCCGCCGCTGTCCAGCACAAGAGCAAGCTCAGGCTCAGGCACCTGCCAGGATGAGTCGCTCCGCAGGCATACATTGTCCCCCGGCCCTACTGTCCGCGCGGCCGTCGACTTCATAAACAGCTCCGGCCGCTCCGCGTCATACACTTTATCGTAGAATGTTGACGCGTCCATGCGTCCGCCTGTCGCTTCATAATTGCGCGCTTCCTTGCTCCGCTCGTAAGTGACGCCGGCTGCCCATACCTCAGGAGCCTCAATCGGCACAATCAGCTGCAGAGAGGCGAATTCCACATTCAGCGGCGAAGCTCCCGCAATATTCCGGTTTACCGCTTCGGATACCCCTGCCCCTTCCCGGTCCGCCCGGCGCACCAATGCCATAAAATCAGGGTCCGGCAAAGGGTACACTTTATTCTCGTCTGTCACAGCGGCAAGTGCCGGAACCCCATCTTTCATAAAACGGATCACTCTCATACATCCAGCTCCTTTGTTTGATATTATAAAACTCGATTCTATAGTATAGGGAAAACAGTTCCTGCCTGATGACTTCGTCAATGAATTCCCATGAATCGAATCGCAAGCCAAACAACTGTCAAAAGTCTCAAGAATCATATGAAGCGTTTTCAGAAAAGATACCGGCTATCATTAATCTCTTCCAACCCCGCAAGATGCTCCTACACATGGGATGTCCGGGAGCGGTAACCCAGCTGAACCGAGATCTGCCTGGCTTCTTCCAGCAAAAGGGTGACGAATTCCGACAGCTTCGCCTCATCAACATGAGATACAAGCGTGGAGATGCTTACAGATGCAACGGCGTGGCCGCTGTGGTCGAATACCGGAACTGCGGCGCAGCGTACGCCCGGCTCGTTCTCTTCGCGGTCGTACCCGATCCCTTCCTCCTTCACCTTGGCGATTTCCGCCATGAAAGCTTCCTCATCCACGATCGTGAGAGGCGTATGCCGGTTGAAGGAATATCCCTTCATCAGTTTGGCCAGCATGCCCGGCGGCTGGAAGGCCGCAAGAACTTTGCCGACTGCGCTGCTGTGAAGCGGAACCCTGCGTCCGATCCGGGAATAACGAATCACCGCTTTCTCGCCTTCCACCTTGTCGATATAAACCCCTTCCGCTCTGTCCAGCACGACCAGATGGGCGGTTTGCCCCGTCAGCTCCGACAGTCTGCTCAGATGCGGCCTTGCCGTTCCGCGAATATCCAGACCCTGCAGCACCAGCTGCCCCTTCTCTACAAGCCTCATACCCAGCCGGTATTTGCCCGATTCCTCATCCTGGTCGATATAATCATGCAGCTTCAAGGTCTTGAGCAGAGAATGAACGGTACTTTTGTGCAGGTTGATCTGTTCGCTGATTTCGGTGATTTTCAATTCCTTGTTCTGATCGTCAAACAAATCGATAATTTTCAATGCACGGTCCAGAGCCTGAATGATGGGCACAATGATCAGCCTTTGCTTGTGTACTATATTATAAAACTCAATTCTATAATATAACTCAATCTTAGCAGAGGATACCGGCTGGCGTCCAGCCTGAACATGCAAATTTTGTGTTCAGCTTGCCGGATCGATATGGAATATTGAAAATTTGACAAAAATGATCCTTCATGTAACCGCAGCCCATTCATCCAAGGGATCAAATAAAACCAGGGACAATTAGCCTGAACGGGCCTCTTACAGCAGTACTTTACATACTTAATAGTCAGCTTGGAACAAGAATGACTATTGCTTGCTCATCGCCCTCCGGTTACGCGTATTGCTTCTCCGGTTGCGTAGCTATTGGCTTTTGAGCCGAGGTAAACAATAAGATTAGCGGCATCCTCCGGCGTGCCCAAGCGTTTTGCAGGAATGGTCTGCGCATGTTTGTTCAAAACCTCCTCAGGAAAAACCGAAGAATTCGTTTCCGTTAAAGTAAAACCCGGCATCACCACATTCGAATAAATCCCCTCCTCCGCAAGCTCAAGCGATAATGATTTGCTGAAGCCAAGCAGTGCGGATTTACTCGCTGTATACGCGGTTCCGCCCGCCATGCCATCCTCGGCTAGATTTGACGAGACATGGACAAGTCTGCCCCATCCCCTGTTTCTCATATAGGGAAGAACCGCTTTAGTCACGAGGTAGGTTCCTTTCAGATTCTGCTCGATTACCGAGAACCAGCTATCTGTTACCGTATGCTCAAACGGTTGAAATTTCGGTGCCGCTCCTCCCCAGAAAACCGCGTTATTGACCAATACATCGATTCCGCCAAACTCTTCTCCCACACCTTCTATCGCCTTCTGGATGCTTTCGCTGTTATCCAGCTTTAAAATTACGGCCTGGCAGGAAAGTCCCTGCTCCCGTATTTCTTCAACTGTCTGCGACGCTGCTTTATAATCATGAGCGTATGTGATGATAACATGGGCCTGTTCCGCTGCAAACTGCTTCGCTGCTGCCTTGCCGATTCCTTTGGAACCTCCTGTCACTATCACTATTTTGTCCTTTAATCCCATATTCATTGCGTTCATCTCCTATCAATTGTATTATTAAATAGACCGATCTACATATTTATTGCAAAAATGAATGCATCCGCAATCATCTTTTCCAAGCTTTCTGTTTACTCCGCGTCCCGTGTATGTTCGAGAAGTATTCTTATTTCCCGCGCAATCTGCATAAGCGGCTCCGAGCTTCGGTTTATGCGGCATAATATGATCGCTCCGTCGATCGAGGCTGTAATAAACGTAGAGATTTGCGCTGCACGGGATGCGGAAAATCCATGTTCCAGCAGCATATCCTCATATGCAGATTTCCATGAATCATATGTCCTTTTGCACGTTTCCCGTAATTTTTCGCTGGTATGGGAGGTTTCCAACGCTACGGATGCAATAGACCCGGCAATCACACAATCGGAATCGTCAAACTTTTTGGCCAGAAAAAGAAAGATGGCATAAACACCCTCAGTGAGTGAGCCGGCATTATTGAGGATTCTTCGCGTTTGTTCGGCAACTCCCTGCCCAAGCTTATCGATGGCTTCGGATACAAGCTCTTCTTTGCCATTAGGAAAATGATGATACAGGGATCCCCTTGGGGCGCCGCCTTCCTTAATAATTTGATTCAGCCCTGTGCCGTGATAGCCGTGCATTTCAATCAAACGCGTTGTCGCTTCGATAAAACGTTCGCGTGCGGATTTATCCATGGATTCATTCTTCCTCCAATTATGAAGATCGGTCTACATTGAAAATATACGATCGGCTGCCGAATGTCAACACCGCGATAATTTTCTTTGGACTTGGGCATCATGTTCTTGCGAATATTTTATATTGATGACAAGCCCTGTCACTATTAACGGCTACAATGAGAATAGGTTCAGCTGAGCTAGCAGGAGCGAGCGTTGTTGAATAATAAAAATCAAGAAAACAAGGAGCTGTTTTATTTATGACATTGCAATTTATCCCTTATTTGATGATGGACGGAAATGCTGAGGAAGCCATTCAATACTATGCACAAACGTTGCATGCCAAAGTCCTGTTCAAGCAAACAGTTGGCGAAGGACCGGATAACCCTGATTCCCCATATTCGGAAGAAGAAAAGAAACGCATCGCCCATGCAGTCCTGAAGGTCGGAGAAACGGACTTTTATGTCGCTGACCTTCTGCAGGGCCTGTCGCCTGGTGGCGGGAATCAGATTACCATTTGTTTGACGACGGAAGACAAGGATCAGGCAAAACAGGTTTACGATTCCCTGCAGCAGGAAGGTCATGTGATTATGCCGCTGCAGGAAATCTATTTTAGCCCTGCATATGGGATGGTAACGGACAAATTCGGCATCACCTTCCAGATTTTCACGAAGCGGCAGCAGTAGTTTCTTACAGACGATTCACCGCTGCGTTCAATGTACGGCGTGTCGGGCGGATATACAAAGAGGCTCCACGCGGACAATTATGTCCGGGGAGCCTTATTTGCTGTACCAGTGGAACAGCCCCTTGTTTTGAAAAGCGACTGAAACGTGCTTCCTTAAATACTCAATCCAAATTGAATCGATTCATTAATCATCGACGCTGCCAATCTCTCTCTCAGCTGGATCAGCCATTCCGGCTCGTTCTCCCACTTCTCCGCACCGGATCTTAGAATGCGCGCATATCCATATAAGTTGGCAAAACGTCTGCAAGCAGGCATCAAGGACTCCATATCCGGGGAGATATCGAATTTGGTGCGGTATCCGTCCATGAAGCATTTTTTCGCATGTTCAAAACCTTCAACGGGAATATAGTCCTGCAGACTATCAAGCGCCTGCTCAATATCCATCGCATACCAATGGTACATCGCATCATCAAAATCGATGACATTGCAGGACTTCGTCGCTTCATCATAAAATACATTATCGTATTCAAAATCATAATGAATAAGCCCATAATTCCGATCTGTTACGGGAATAATAGCAAAAAAATTCCGCAGCAGCCTTGTTTCCGCAAGAGCTGCTGTCTCGTGCGGGAAATCCGATAGAATTTCCTCAATCCAATCGAGCACATCAAGGTAGGACCATCTCTTATGCCCGTCAGGCACATATTGACTGGAGAGCTGGTGCAATTGTCCCAATGCCTGGCCATGGCTGATAATAATATCGTCTCTGAAATCGGTCCTGTTCAGCTGCACGCCAGCTACACGCTTGAATACGGAAGCATAAAACACACCCCATGGAGTGTCTGCCTCTACCAGCTCCTCTCCATTCCTGGAGGCAACCGCCTCCAGAACGCCATAGCTGTTGGCCTTCAGGTAAGCAATGAACGCAAGCTCAGCCCGAATATTGCCTTTATCCTTCTCCGTTTTTGGAGCAAATCTTAAGAGCCGGGTCTTGCCTTCCCATGAGAAAGGATAAATGGCATTTGAAGATATCCGGTAATACTTGAACATATCCGTAGATTCGCGGTCGAATTCCCAATTTTTCAACAGCATTTCCGCTGCATTCACATTATCGAAAAGATATTTCAACTTCAGCAATATACACATCTCCTCATCATTTACCAACAAAATCGTCTTTCCCGGGTTTTGCATTTTTTGCGCGCAAAAAAAACCGCAAGGGCAAAGCCTGCGGTCTGTATCATCAGCAGCGCTGTCCTTATACGAGAGCAGACTCAATCAGGTCTGCCCGCATTATTCAGTTAAGGTTCACCTTTATAGTATCAGTCATCCTATTAGCCCGGCGTTTCATGCCGCTCACTCCCTTCCATAAAAAACGAGTCTTTTTCATCCTACCTCAGACTTCGGGTGGAAGCAATTACTAAATTTTCAAACGGAGCTCATCCTTCCCGCCGACGCGTTCGTCGATAGGCGTGCATCAATAGAGCCTTTCTGGTTTTTTAAAAAAAACCAGTCCTAACACGAATAACGTGTCAGACTGGTTTCGCATTTCAAGATTTATTGCGCAGTCTCCAGGAGAAACTCCTTAATCACAGAAGTAATCATCCCGTGATCCTCATCACCGGGCAGCCCCGATACCGAGATGGTGCCGACAATGCCTTCATCCTTCAAAATAAGCGGGAAAGCGCCGCCTTCAGCCTTATAAACATCCGGGTCGAGGCCCGAGGCTTCCACCTTGGATCCGGTCGATTTCAGAAATACATGCATATAATACGAGCTGTGGCCGAAATGGCGGACGACGTTGTTTTTCCATGACACCCAGCTGTCATTATTCGAGGAGGTGCCGTCCAGCCTGCTGTAGAATAACAGCTCGCCGTCTTTTCGAATATCGACAATGAGGGACTTGTTTTCCCTTATCGCCTTTTCGATAATCCTGCTCCCAACCTTGTAGGCGGTATCATTCGTGAACGAGGAGAACACAAGCTCAGCTTCCTGCTGCAGTAAGGTTTGTAATAAAGTATCGTATTGTTCCAAAGGGGCACCTTCCGTTTCTGGTATATTGGTGTTTCCTGTTTGTCATTATACACGCAAAAGACCGTTTTAACGAGTGAAATCGGGAGCATTTCAGCCTTCCTTCTGCTGCCTGCTAACGAGCTCCCGGTTCATTCCTCATCCTTCTGAAGAACGTGCTCAGCTCGCGTCTGTGCGTATAGACGAGCAGCAGGAAATTACCCAGCCAGCACCACATCACCGGAGCGGGAAAGTCCCTTATATATAAATAGGGGAAAGCCAGCAGCATGCCGAATACGACCTGAAAGCTGTCGGCCTCCGAGGATGTCGGCCTTCCTTTGCTGATTGTTCTGGCTATGATCAGCAATACGGCCAGGATGATGGCATAAACCAGGGAGAATTCGAATTCGGTCAAGCCGCTCCAAACGCCAAATGTGACCGCAATCGCCTTGCCTCCCCTGCCCTTAAGAAAGGGAGAGAACGCATGTCCCAGAATGGGAGCCGCGGCAATGGGAACAATCCGGAAACCCTGCACAGCCGCACTCCCCATCAGGAGGGCAATGGGCAGATAGCCTTTCAGGAAATCAAGCGCTACGCCCGCGGCTCCGAGCCGATAGCCCGAAGACTGCCACAGGTTCAGCGCTCCCGGATTTCCGTCGCCAATTTCTTTCAGGTTCTTGCGGGCTGCAAGCCCCAGCCAGTAGGAGAACATAAGAGATCCCGATATAAAAGCGACGGCCGTCCACCATAGGGTCATTCATCCATTCTCCTTCCCACCTTGATGTGTCTGCCTTTCCAGGCGACCTTGCCGTGGAAGACAACCCTGTAAACCGAATATAGCATGACGAATAGAAAGAAAAAACCGGATACGGCATGAAGTACCGGCATTACTTTGCCGAAGCAGCCGACATGTCTGACGAAGTAAAAGATTTGCAGCATGTACAGCAAGTAGCCAATCAGCAGCGGAAGCCCCCATGATGTGTGCCACATGAACAAGGCTGCCTCCGAAACGATCAGCCCGACAACCCAAACGGCGGTCAACGTGATCGTTCCAGCCTTCAGGGCGGATGTGCTTAGAGCGGCTCCCTTCGCAAAACCCTCGATTTCATGCCGAATGCCCCCCGGATACATCCGGAATGAAACCAGGCCGGATCCGATAAAATTGACGACGGGAATTCCTGCCTGTGCATACCGGGCTCCCAGATTTAAATCGTCCAGCAGCTCGGATTTCACGCTTTGATGGCCTCCAATTTTCTCGTAATCCTCCCTTGAGGTCAGAATGCAGGAGCCGTACAGACCTTTCCTCGGGTTTGTATTCTCAAATGGCGACATAAATGCAAAGACGCCCAAAATATTTGTAATCATCGCCAGCTTCTCATAAAATTTCACGGTATAGTGGTAAGGGACTACGGAAATAACGCCGCCTGCCCGCTCCCTTGCATGTAATAAGGATTCCAGCGCTTTCGGCTCCAGCCGGATATCCGCGTCAAGAAACGCGATCAGATTGCCTGATGCTTGCTGATAACCATTCCAGACAGCCCAGTTCTTGCCTGTCCATCCCTCCGGCAGCTCGGAGTTCCGTATGACCTTTACCCCATAGCTTTCGGCTATTGCTCTCGTGCGGTCATGCGAGAAATCATCCACGACGATAATCTCATACGGCAGGCAGGTCTGACTTCGAAGTGAATCAAGAAGATGCGGCAAATTCGCTGCTTCATTCCGCGCCGGAATGATGACGGAAAGCCTTCCGTACCCAGTAATCTCCTCCCGCCTGGCCGGAATCGTAGTTTTCCGGAACAGCCAGAAGCCCGACAAGAGTCCGATTACAACTAAGATTATTATCCCCATTTACGCGGCTTCCTCCATTTGAACAACATATAGTTTAATATATGTCTATAGGCCCAAAACCAAAACCAAAAAAGAAAACCTGGAATGATAAAAACAAGGTGAATTCAACCATTCGATGTAGAGGCGATGCGTGGATATTGCCGATTCTGTACAAAAGATTGTACCACTCTCGATTGTCATTCACTACTATATTGTTTATATTAAGAAAGCATAAAACGGGAGTGAGCAGAGAATGTGGAAACGGTTTCTCAGGAGAAGAAGAAGCGTGATTCTTACGTGGATGTTCTCCTATTTGGCCATATTAACAGTACCTGTTTTGATTAGTATATTCGTTTATTACGAATCCCAGGAAACATTGAAGAGTGAAATTCATCGGGCAAACAATGTTTTATTGAAGGAAGTCAGGGAAGTTATCGATAACCAGGTCCAGAACGCAGAGCGGCTGACAACAGAGCTTACCTGGAATGTCCGCATCCGGGGATTTATGTATTCAAATTTGTACAAAACACCGGAAGGTCTGGATTCGGGCCTCTATGACCTGCACCAAACCGCCAAAGAAATATCGATCTACCAGTCGCTCTATCCTTCAATCAGAGATTATTACGTCTACTGGAAGGAGAACGATCTCGTATTCCAGCCCGGCGTTTACCGTACCAGCCGGCTGGCTTATGAGACCATTCACGGGAATGAGAAGATATCCTATGAGATATGGCTGAATCTGCTGCAGGAGAAGAATACAGGTCGTTTCGTCAAAATGGAGAATAAAGATCCTTCCGCCAGCACGCTTGCTTACATTCATTCCTTCCCCAGCGACAGATTGGGAAGCTCGCCGGGGGCAGCTGTTGTACTGCTTGACACCTCGCAGCTGATGCAGACAATCCGGAATGTCCAGGATTTCAGCAGCGGACAAGTATTGGTTCTGAATCAGAATAAACAGGTTCTTGTTTCTACGGAGCAAAACAGCAATCCCTTATACGTATCGGATCTGGCTCTCACAGGCGATTCCGGTTCTTACTTCGGCGATTACGAAGGAAACCGATCCGAATTCATGTATATCAAATCCCGAAATTCAGAACTGGTCTATGTTACCGTGGTGCCTGGCTTTCTGTTCTGGAAGAAGGCCGATTATTTGCGGAATATTACGTATATCGGCATGCTTGTCAGCGTGATTGGCGGGTTGCTGCTCACGATTGTTTTCCTGTTCAGGAACTACAGTCCGATCCAGCGGCTGCTGAGGATGCTGAAAATCCCGGAGAAAATGTCTCCGCTGCTTGCCGGCGATGAGTTCCTGCATATTCAGCATGCCATATCGAACACCTTGAACGAAAAAGGCAGGATAGAAATCAGAATGACCCAGCAATCCTATATGCTGCGCGCGAATGTTTTGGCCCGCATGTTCAAGAACAAGCTGGATAATCAGCTTCCTCTCGATGAATCGCTTGCCGCGTTCGACATTCACTTTCAATCGGACCATTTTGCCGTGATCCTCTTCTATATGGATTATGAGAAGTTTATTGAGCATCTGGAAGGAATTCCAAGCTTGAATAAGCCGAAGCTGATGCAATTTATCGTGACCAATATCGTGGAGGAGCTGGCGGGAGAGAAGCATCAGGGATTTGTTTGCGAAATTGATGACAGTATGGCTTGCCTGATTAATTTCACTCCGGGCGACTCCGAGCGTCTGCAGGAGGATATTCGCATGCTGGCTGAACAGGCGCGGCAGTTCCTGAGAGATCATTTCAACATCCATACCATCGCTTCGATAAGCGGGATCGCCGATTCCATTGAAGGAATCTCTCAGGCTTACAGGGAGGCCGTCGACACCATGGAATATATGATTGTAGTCGGCAATCGGGAGCTCGTCATTTATGACGAACTCCACCGGGAAGAGCAGGAGCAGATCCAACTGAGCTATTATTATCCGATACAGGTGGAACAGCAGCTTATTAATCACCTCAAGGCAGGAGACGCAGAGAAAGCCCTGTACATCATTCAGGATATCATTTCCAAAAACATGGAGCAGTCCAAGATATCGGTTTATTTGATTAAATGCCTGATGTTTAACTTGATCAGCACACTGATCAAGACGATCGGAGAAATCGGCGATGTGGAAGAAAACGGCTTCCTGAATAGTACAAGCCGAATCACGGCGTTGATGAACTGCGAATCGATTAAGGACATGGAAGTCCAATTGTCAATCGTCGTCCATGATGTTTGTGCCTATATGCTGTCCAAGCGGGAGCAGCAGCAGAAATCCTCCCGCAATCAGGCTCTTGAGCAGCGCAGCTCCGATATCGTGGCTTTCATCGCGGACAATTACAAGAATGCCAATTTGAATATCTCCATGATTGGCGAACACTTCGGGATGACCCCGACCTATCTGTCAAAGCTGTTCAAGGATCAGACAGGAAAAGGCCTGCTGGACACAATCAATCATGTGAGAATGGATCATGCCAAGTCTCTGCTTCGGGATCAACAACATACCATCAAGCATGTGTCCTCGCAGGCGGGATTCCATGATATCAACACCTTCATTCGTACATTCAAGAAGTTCGAGGGCGTCACTCCCGGACAGTATCAAAAGAATTTATAGCATGGCTCAGAGGCTTTTTAGCCTCTTTTTTGTTCCTTTTTACCGGTATTTGATATTTTGCAGATGGAATTCGGGATATTAGGGATGTCAAATGCGATATTGAAGATCCCATTCTATCTGTTGACGATTCCCGGCAGCGGGTTAGAGCGGGATAATAAGTCGTGAGGCGCCTCGAACACATCAGAAAATAAATCGGGAGGTTACAAGCAATTATGAGTTCAATACGTTCACACAGAATCAAACTCGTTTCAATGGCTTCTATCGCCATCATGCTCTTCATTATAATGACGGGCTGCTCCGGCAATAAGGAAAACGCAAATTCTTCGAACGGCAGCAGTCCGGACACGGCCTCTCCTGACCAGACAGAAACGGCGGACCAGGGGGGAATCGCGGCCTATCCTCTAAAAACAGACAAAACGCTGACTTACTGGGCCGAATACGGCTCCACAAAAGCGACCATCGACGAGGTTCCATTCTTCCAGGAGTGGCAGAAGCGCACAGGTGTGCCGCTCAAATTCATCAGCCCCCCTGCAGGCCAATCCAAGGATGCGCTTAATATTCTGCTCGCATCCGGCGATCTGCCGGACATGATTGAATACGACTGGTTTAATTTCCCCGGCGGACCGGAAAAGGCGATTGCGGAGGGCTATATCCTCAAATTGAATGATATTATCGATCAATATGCGCCGAACCTGAAGAAATATCTCCAGGATCATCCCGATATTGACAAAATGGTAAAAACCGATAGCGGGAGCTACTATACCTTCCCGTTCCTGCGCGGCGACCCATTGCTGCAGGTCTATCAAGGACCCATTATCCGTGAGGATTGGCTCAACGAGCTTGGTCTGCAGGTACCGGTAACGATGGACGACTGGTATAACGTGCTAAAAGCCTTCAAGGAGAAGAAAGGCGCAGCCGCCCCGCTCTCATTTGATTACAATTTCCTTGACAATGGCGCATTCGTAGGCGCATTCGGCACAACCCAGGGCTGGTTCCAGGAGAACGGCGTCGTGAAGTTCGGCCCGATGCAGCCCAGGTACAAGGAATTTCTGAGCACCTTCCACAAATGGTATGCCGAGGGACTCCTTGACAAGAATATTGCCAATGTGGATGGAAAGGCATTGGACGCCAACATCACGACGGGAGCTTCTGGCGCCACCATTCACAACTCGGGGAGCGGCATCGGCAAATGGACGCCGCTGCTGGAAGAGAAGGTCCCCAAAGCCAAGCTGATAGCCGCTCCCTATCCGGTTATCCATAAAGGCGATGTACCGATGTTCGGGCAAAAAGACCCCCAATATACAACCGGGACGAATGTCGCGATTACCTCCAAAACAGAAAACGCAGAGCTCGCAGCCCGTTTGCTGGACTGGGGCTACGGTGATGAAGGACATATGTATTTCAACTTCGGCCAGGAAGGCGTCAGCTATGAAATGAAGGACGGCGACCCCATTTACACGGACCTGCTGTTGAAAAATCCGGACAAACTGTCTCCCTCGCAGGCCATGTCCCTGTATATCCGCGCCAATTACGGCGGTCCTTTCGTGCAGGATTTACGGTATAACCTGCAGTATCTGAGTCTTCCCCAGCAGCAATCCGCTCTTGAAACCTGGGCTAAAACAGATGTGGACAAATACAAGCTTCCGCTCGTTACGCCAACGCCGGAGGAAGCCTCCGAGCTTGCGCAAATTATGAATGACGTTGATACGCTTGTGGATGAGATGGCATTGAAAATAATTTTGGGCAATGAACCAGTTGATGCTTACGACGGCTATATGGATAAACTGAAAACGCTCAAAATTGATCGGGCCATGGAAATCCAGCAGGCCGCTCTTGATCGCTACAATAAGCGCTAAACTGCAAATGATTACGGAGGGGCGGGTGGATTTGATGCCTCCCCCTCCTCCATTATGGAAGGAGATTTATGAATAAATCTACATTCAGCGGAAGATTTGTCAGGGATTTTCTCGTCAACCGATACCTGTATGTAATGATGCTGCCGGTTATTGCCTATTATGCCGTGTTTCATTATGCTCCCATGTACGGCGTACTGATCGCCTTCAAGGATTATTCGCCAATGAAAGGCATTATGGGCAGCGAATGGGTAGGCTTGGCACATTTCAAAGCCTTTTTCGACAGCTATTATTTCCTGCGCGTATTGAAGAATACTATTGTTATCAGCGTATATTCGCTTATCTTTGAATTTCCCGCTCCAATACTATTGGCCTTGATGATTAACGAGATTCACAGCAAAGCCTATAAGAAAATAGTTCAATCGGTTACTTATATGCCTTATTTTATTTCCATGATCGTGATCGCCGGATTGATCCGCGATTTTACAGACAGCAGAGGAGTTATCAACACCATCTATATGTTTTTTGGCGGAGACGGAACTGCGATGCTGCAGCATCCCGATTTGTTCCGCCCGATTTATATCCTGTCGGAGATCTGGCAGAAGGTAGGATGGGAGTCGATTATTTATCTTGCCGCTCTGATGGGCATTGACCAGGAGCAGTACGAAGCTGCGCGGATTGACGGGGCTGGACGATTGAAGCAAATCTGGTATGTAACCCTTCCGGGCATTTTACCGACGATTGTGATTCTGTTCATCCTGCGGATGGGGAATTTGCTTAATGTGGGATTCGAGAAAATCATTTTGCTCTATAATCCGGTTATTTATGAAAATGCCGATGTGATCTCCTCTTTCGTTTACCGCAAAGGTCTGCTCGAATTTAGCTGGAGCTACAGCACCGCAGTCGGCGTATTCAATTCCATCATCAATCTGATGCTGCTCGTGATGGCCAACTGGATCAGCCGGAGAGTCAGCAATAACAGCCTGTGGTAGCCCATTCAATTATGAGCATTGGCTGCATGTTAAGGAGGGAATCACCGCTTTGAAAACTACCCCGTCGGAGAGAATGCTTCTCGGCGTCATCTATTGCCTGCTGTTCATCTTGATGATCATCACCCTGTATCCGCTCCTCCATGTTATATTCGCATCTTTCAGCAATCCGAATGAAATTATTGCGCATAGAGGCGCGCTGTGGAAGCCGCTTGGCTTCAGCCTGGAGGCGTACAAGCTCGTATTCACCAACCCGAGCATCTATATTGGCTACAGGAATACATTATTTATCGTCGTAATAGGCGTTTCCTTGAACCTGTTCGTAACAGCGCTCGGCGCTTATGTCCTGTCCCGGAAAAATGTCATGTGGAACGCATGGTTCATGATGATGATTACCTTTACCATGTTCTTCAGCGGAGGACTTGTCCCCTTATACCTGGTCGTAAAAGGTGTAGGTCTGACGAATACCCTATGGTCGACCATACTGCCGTTCGCCATCTCGACCTTTAATCTGATCATCATGCGAACCTCATTCAAATCCATACCGGACAGTCTGGAGGAATCCGCGAAGATCGACGGAGCCAATCATTTTATCATATTGTTCCGGATTATTATCCCGCTTTCCCTGCCTGTCATTGCGGTTATGGGACTTTATTATGCGGTGGAAAAATGGAATGGCTGGTTCTACGCTTCAATCTTCATTCAGGATCATAATCTGTATCCGCTGCAGATATTCCTCAGAGAGATTCTGATTCTAAGCTCAACGGACAACATGTCGTCGGGCTCTGCGGTTGGCGAGCAGTTTCAGGTCGGTGCAACGATTAAATACGCAACGATCATGGTAGCCACTTTCCCGATCCTGTGCATTTACCCCTTCATTCAACGTTTTTTTGTGAAGGGCGTAATGATTGGAGCCCTTAAAGGCTAACAGGATGGAGATAGATTAGCCAAACAAGGGATCAATGTATAAGCTGATCAGCTTATGCTTGATCTCTTCTTTTGTATAACCGCGTTCGTTTCGCATAAAAAGAAATAATTCAGGATTCAGGGATGCCAGAATCATATCCGCTATAAAAACGGCATCTTTAGCGGTTTCTTTGGCTGGTTCGGTTTCAAGGATCAAATCATGAAAGGCTTTATGCATATTGATGTATAAATCCGATTGATAATACAGCGTTTGCCGCTCTTCACAGGTCGGGGCTTGTATGGAAACCAGCCAATCGGAATGGCTTTCGATGAAATTCAAAGCAATCTCCAGCGCCATGGTGATACGTTCCCTCAATGGAAGATCCTTATTATCCAGATAATTCTGAATGTCCTCGCATACATCCTCGCTGCTTTCCTTCATCAGATCCTGGCAAATCTCACCCTTATGGGCGTAACGGCGGTAAAGAGTCCCCTGGCCGATTCCGGCCGACTTTGCGATTTGGTGCATGGTAACGCCATCAACGCCAAATTCAGCGAACAGCAGCTGCGCTTTCTGTAAAATAATGCGCCGATGCTCAATCGCGTCTTTGCGCTCTTTTCGGACTTTCATATATTCAACACCTCTTTTTCCAAAAGTGCATGACAAAATCAATTGACAAGTGGACATTTGTCCGGTATATTGAGATCAATTAAACGGACAAATGTCCGAATATTGATAAACAGGTTTGTACCGCTGTATAGCCGTATTGTACTCTCGAGGACTACCGGGGTCAAGAGAGTCGTACACACTGCTGCGGATACACGCCATTTATAATCTATTGTTAAATTACAGGAGGTTGGATATGTCAGCTGGACCGGCAAAAGATTTGACGAATGTCAAGCCGCAAACGATCAAAGAAATCATAGTGCCTCTCATTACCATTATTCTGGGGTTGTTCATGGTCGTGCTCGATGGATCAGCCGTGAACGTAGCGCTCCCCAAGCTTTCAACGGCCTTTGACTCCTCGCTTAATACGCTGCAGTGGACGGTAACGGGTTATGTTCTTGCCAATGCAGCCGTGATTCCGCTCGCAGGATGGCTGTCGGACCGGTTTGGGGCGAAACAGATTTTCCTTTTCTCGGTTGGCTTCTTCACCCTTGGTTCCCTGCTCTGCGCAATTGCGACAGACCCTACCCAATTAATCATTTACCGCATTATTCAAGGGGTAGGCGGCGGAATGGTTATGCCGATCGCATTCGCGTTCATCTATAAGCTCTCACCTCCCGCCAAAGTCGGCGCCGTAATGGGGATCATGGGCATTCCCGTCCTGCTGGCCCCTGCTCTTGGTCCGTTATTAGCCGGTTGGCTGGTCGACTACGCGACATGGCAGTGGATATTCATCATTAATATCCCGATAGGAATCCTGGCTACGATTATAGGTATCCGTTCTTTGCCGAGCATTGAACGTCAAGCGGTGAAAGGACTGGATATTTGGGGAATGCTGCTCGCTCCGATCGCCTTTGCCGGATTGTCTTACGGGGTCAGCGAGGGCGTTCACGGCTGGTCCTCCACAAAAACGGTGACGGGACTTACAATCGGCATTATCGCCCTGGTGTTGTTTGTCATTGTCGAGCTTCGCCATAAGCAGCCGATCCTCGAGCTGAGGGTTTTCAAATCCATGGATTTCAGCAAAGCGATCGTCATTCAATGGATATCGCAAATCGCCCTTTTCGGCTCCATGTTCATCGTTCCCCTGTTCCTGCAGCAGGCCCAGAACTACAGCGCGTTTGACACTGGCCTGATCATGCTGCCGCAGGCGTTGGCGGCTGCGATATTCATGCCGATCAGCGGCGCTCTGTTCGATAAAATCGGAGCCCGGCCGTTAGTTATGGCAGGCATGGCTTTTGTCACTGTCGCCACCTTTATGCTGACCCGGCTCTCCGCAGCTGACGGGGTATCGACTTTAATTCTTCCGCTCGCCCTGCTGGGAGCCGGAATGGGACTTTCCCTGATGCCGCTTAATACGCACTTGATCCAGGCGTCGCCGCCAAATCTGGTTGGCCGCGTCACGTCGCTCACCAATGCCGCTCAACAAGTGATGAACTCGTTCGCGGTCGCCGGTTTGATGACGATTCTTACCAGCAACATGAAAACATTTATGCCTGCGGACGGCAAGCCGACCATTGAGACATGGACCGCTTCGTTCTCCGGCACCTTTAAAGTGCTGGTGTACATCGCAATTGTCGGCGTAATCTTGGGAATCATGCTTAAGAAGCCCAAGAAGGCAGCCGGGGAAGAAGCCAGTGCCGAACAGCTGGAAGCAAGCAAAATGTTTATCTAATTGCTGTTCACATAAAAGGGATGCCGCTGGATTTATTCAGCCGGTGTCCCTTTACCTATTTATGCCGGTACTTGTGATAAAATAGAAACGTACGGCAAACAATAGATGGGGAGGCTTCGGGCGGATGATACGGTTCTTTGTTTTGGTTGGTTTTGTATTGATGTTCTCTCACATACATACGCAAGGGGATCTGAATAAGTATATTAATACGAAGTATGCCTACTTGTCCGTCAGTGCAATCGTTCTGCTTTCAGTGCTCAGTTTATTCGAATTCATCCGTTTCTACCGCCATGAAAAAGCAATCGAAAAAAGAAAAGCCAATGCTCAGACACTTGAGCACAGCCATAAGGATGAACAGGTTGGCGGTCCTGGCCATGAGCACGGAATCGGGCATGATCATACGCATGAACACGGCGGTGAACAGGGGCATGGACACGATCATGGCCATTCCCATGGCGGCACTTCCAAACTAATAAAAAACTTGACGTATTTGATCCTGCTTTTCCCTGTTATTACGGGCTTTTTTCTGCCGGTCCAGGTTCTGGATTCAAGCTTTGTCAAAGCCAAGGGCTTCTCTTTCCCCCAGATTGAAGCTTCCGTCAACAGCCCTGGAGAGCATCAGTTTCTAAGGCCGAATACCAGTGTTTTCTATGGGGCCGAAGGATATAAAGAGGTGAAGAATGCGGAGCTGTCCGAGTTTATTGACCGTGACGAGGTCATTCTGGGAGACGAGGAATACCTGAAAGGAATAGAAGCCATTTATAATTACCCGGGCGCTTTTTTGGGAAAAACTGTCGCCTTCGACGGTTTTGCCTATCAGGGGGAACAAGTCAATGAGAATCAGTTCTTCGTCTTTCGTTTCGGATTCATACATTGTGCAGCCGATTCCGGCGTGTTCGGGATGCTGGTCGATTTCCCCGACGGCACGGAATTAAAAAACGATGACTGGGTTCATGTCAGAGGCAAGATTACCTGGCAGTTTTATCAGCCGTTCAAACAAACGATTCCTGTGCTGACTGTAAGCCGGTGGGAGCCGATCTCAGCTCCGGACGATCCATATGTATATCGAACCTTCTGATTATTCCGGCGGGTCACGCTCGTACGACCGTGCTGCCCTCGCAAGTGAACGGGTCCAGTTCCTGCCATTTCTCATGGTTTGGAACTGGACCCGTTATTCATAATCTGCCATTAGCCTCAGGCAGCTTCGCGTTTGGAATCGGCACTTTAATATATACTGCCGTTCCCAGCCCTTTCTTGCTGTTGATCCGAATCCCGTATTCATCTCCGTAAACCAGGCCGATACGCTTGCTGGTATTGGTAAGCCCAATCCGGGAAACCGCGTCTTCGTCCATAGCCAGCCGTCCGCGAAGCATAGTCAGCTTCTCTTCATCCATCCCCACGCCATTATCGATCACGGCCATCTCCAGATGGTTCACTTCCCTCCTGACCTTGATTTTGATCCTGCAAAAAGCTTCCTTTTCCTTGATCCCATGGTAGATGCTGTTCTCCACCAACGGCTGAAACAGCAGCTTCATCACACGGAAATCACCCACATCGGGATCTATTTCCCACATAATGTCAAATTTATCTTCGTATCGGAATTTCTGTATTTCTATATAATGGCTCAAATTCTCAAGCTCCGTATCGATCGTCACCGTCTCCTGCGGGTCCGTCAGCGAATAACGCAGGATTTGGGATAAATGATCAATGATCGAATTAGCCTGGTTCGGCCTTCCAGTCAGCGCAATCGTCTCCCAATTTAAGGTTTCCAGCGTGTTAAACAGAAAATGGGGATTAATCTGCGACTGCAGCGCAATCATCTGCGCAGCCTGAAGCTTGTACCTTCTCTCCGAGAGCTGCACCTTCAGATAGCTTTGCTCCAGGAAGGTTTTTACGATTTTATGGACGATGAGCCCGTATTCATCCGTATAACGCGGGACGGTCGAAGGCAGCGGCCTCTCGTTCTCGGCAAGCTGTATAATGCGGATGATGCCCGATATCTGGCGATAGTTGCGCCTCGTCATGGTTAAGGCGAAGGTGAACCCGATAACGACCGAGAGCACGAGCAGCACCACCGTCAATTTAATGATCAGGACAGGCACCTGGTACAAGGCGCTTTGCGGTACAATGGAGATATAGTTCCAGCCGTAACGGTCGGAATGCAGCTTGGAGACCATATAGGAATCCTGATCGGTCGCAACCGTCAGGGATGGCTGTGCCGAATCGACAATGGTCCTTCGCAGCGCTGCGTCTCCCAAATAATCGCCTGTTCCATCGCTGAACACGACGCGGTTGTCGCTGTCCATGACCAATACGCTTTGTTCCTTCATGGTGGACAAGGCTTTCATCTGCTGCTCGATATAGTCCGGTTTGATATTCAGGACGAGCACCCCGTTCGGAGCGTCGATGCGCCGAAAGATGGAGATGATCCTTTTGGGGCTTTCCTCAAACGAATACGGGGTTACTTCACGTGTCTCGATCCATTGCGAGACGTCGGAAGCTCTATGAAGATAGCTGTTGTACCACCCGGTATCATAGAAATTCGTGAATGTGGATAGGCCGTCCTTGGAAGACAGAAACCGGCCATTCCCATTCGATAAATATAAATAAAAGGAATCGATATACGGCCTTGCATCGGCCGGAGCGCTCATAAAGCTGTCGATAATGTCGAAGGCGATCAGCTCCTCCGGATTAAGCGAACGATTGCGGAGTATGGAGCCCACTGCCTGAAGCACCTTGCTGCTGTTCCCGTACACCAGACTCATGGGATCCGATTCGCCAAGAATCAGCTCCACATTCTCCTTGGTCTGGCGGAGCAGATTCTGCGAGCTGTTGTTCAGATTCGATTTGATATACGTCTGGGTTACCCCCACTGTAAGCGCGCCCATCAGAATCAAGGCGAACAGCAGCGGCAGCATGAAGGTTATCAGATGCTTGTAGAAGAATTTGGTCTTCATAACGGATGATCGCGGTATTCACGGGGACTCTTGCCGTAATACTGCTTGAACGCCCTGGAGAAATTCTTCGCATTATCGTATCCCACGATCAGCGCAACCTCGTAGGAGCGGTTGTTGTAATCCCTCAGCAGCTCGGCCGCCTTGCGCATTTTGATGGAAAGCACATAATCGGAAAAATTGACGGAGGTCCACTTCTTGAAGTATTTGCTCAAATAGTGCTTGTTCATGTGAAACGCCTCTGACATGCTCTCCAGAGAAGCGTCGGCATAATGGTCGGCGACATATTGCTCGATCGCTGCGATTTTCTTCTCGTGGTAGCCTTTATCCTCCGGATCCGCTTTATCTGCGGATGAATCGGACGGGATAATTCCTGCACCAGCACCGGAAACCTCCGCCGTCTCTGCGTCAAGATCGGTACGGATGAGCTCGAAAAGTCCGGCAATCTCCTTGTATTGCGTCGGTTTGACCAAATATTGCCTGACGCCGTACTCAAGCGCCTTTCGCGCATATTCGAATTCCTTATGCCCTGTGAGAAAGACGACTTTGGCCCCGTGCCTGCGTTCGTAAAGCGCTTTCGCCAGCTCTATGCCTGTCATGCGGGGCATGACGATATCCGTGAGAATGACGTCCACATGATGCTTGTCCACATAATCAAGAGCCTGAAGCCCGTTCGCGGCTTCCGATACCACGTCAAAACCGATTTCATGCCAGGGAAAGAAGGTTCTGAGCCCATTGCGGATTTTGGTTTCGTCGTCGACGATCAACAGCTTGTACATATGCCTGACCCCTCCAGTCTTGATCGAACGAATACTTTCTATTATAGGGGATATGACAGCGCTGACAACCCAATCCCATCAATTGGGGCTAAAAGACAAAAGAAGCGTCTTTTTTTGAAGGAAAAGGCGCATGATAACGGTTAAATGATGAAACCTTTTGACAAACCTGAGGGATTTAAACGCTTTCAGATCCTTGTTACTATATTACTTGCAAAGGCTTACAACTATGAACAGGGGGAAACAAAAATGAAAAAACGGGCAGGCTGGATGCGCATGGCAATCCTGCTGAGCACTGCTGCGGTTCTATTCGCCGGCTGCAGCTCAGCAAACACAGGGAACAATGCTTCATCCGGGACAGAAAATGCAGGTTCAGGCGACAGCGGCAAGAAGGTGGCGCTCCGCTTCTCCTGGTGGGGAGACGAAACGAGACATCAGGCGACCTTGGCTGCAATCAAGATGTACCAGGAAGCCAATCCCAACGTGACGATCGAAGCTGAATACGGCGGGTTTGACGGCTACGAGCAGAAAATCAAAACGCAGCTGGCAGGCGGCACGGCTCCGGATATCATGCAGCTCGATACCCCATGGCTCGCCGAACTGAACAAAAGCGGCAAGCTTCTCGTCGATTTCAGTCAGGAGAAATCCATTGATCTCAGCAAATTCGACGCTGCTTTTCTGAAGGACTTTGTGACCGTTAACGATCAGACGATTGGACTGCCGATGGGCATCAACGGACGCGCGCTTCTGATGAACAAGACGCTTGCCGACAAGTTTGGCATTTCGCTGGACCAGCCCTTTACCTGGGATTCCCTGCTTGAGGCGGCCCGTAAAGTCAGGGAGCAGGATAAAAAGTATTATTTGCTGAACGCAGACTCCGGTATCGTGCAAATGATGTTTCAATCGATTCTGAGACAGCGCACCAACGCTCCGATGGTCAAGGATGACAACACGCTCTCCTTCAACAGAGAGCAGGCGATTGAAGGCTTCCAATGGCTTCTTGACGCATACGATGCCGGCGTATTCCAGCCTTACGGAGAAAGCCAGCTGTTCTATGCGAAGCTGGAGCAAAATCCGAAATGGATCAACCAGGAATTTCTCGGAATTGAAGCCTGGAGCAGTGAAATCACCAAGTATGCGGGAGTGCTGCCTGAAGAGGCGGAATCGCAATCGGTCAGCCCTCCTGTTTTTGACGATGCCTTGACCGGGGCCTCCCTTGTCCGTCCTTCGCAAGTCGTGAGTGTGAATAAGGAATCCAAAAATACGGAAGAAGCCGTCAAATTCGTCAACTGGCTGCTGACCGATAAAGAGGCTGCGGTGGTGCTTGGCGATACACGCGCCGTTCCTGCCGTAGAATCGTCCCGACTGGCGATCGTCGAGGCGAAAAAACTCGATCCGGACGTTTCCACCGCTGTCGAGGTGGCTTCATCCCATCCGGCGACACCGGATAACGTCATTTCGCAAAATTCGCAGCTCAGTGAAGTGCTGAAGGATGTCCTGCAGAAGGTTGCTTTCAAAACGCTGACCCCGGACAAGGCAGCGGATGAGCTGATCGAACGCCTGAACGAGAAAATCGCCGAAGTCTCATAATCTGTGGTTATCGCCGCAATGCCGCTCCGGGACAGTGGCATTGCGCTTTCATAACGAACACCCGAGGTGGAGAGAAATGCAAACTGTAAACAGACAAAAACGTATATCAGGGAAATATAAAGGCTTGCTGTATATCAGCCCCTGGATCATCGGCTTCCTTATTTTTCAGCTCTACCCTTTCTTTGCTTCCATGTATTATTCCTTCACATCGTTTGATTTGATGAGCGCGCCCAAATGGATCGGGTTCGATAATTACATCACTATGTTCACAAAAGATGATATGTTCAGGCAGTCGCTGAAGGTGACGCTCATATACAGTCTGATCGCCGTTCCCTTGAAGGTATCCTTCGCCCTGCTCGTCGCCGTTATCCTGAACGTCAAGATGAGGGGCGTTCATTTCTTCCGGACGGTCTATTACCTGCCTTCCATCCTCGGCGGCAGCGTTGCCGTCGCCGTGCTTTGGCGTTTTCTGTTCATGAAGGAAGGCATCGTGAACCAGATGATATCCTATGTCGGAATACCGGCAATCGACTGGCTGGGCAATCCGCATATCGCGTTATTCACCATTTCGACGCTGGCCGTCTGGCAGTTCGGGTCTTCAATGGTCTTGTTCCTCGCAGGATTAAAGCAGGTGCCGGGCGAGCTTTACGAAGTGGGACGGGTGGATGGCGCTTCAAGGATCAGGATGTTCTTCTCCGTCACGCTGCCCTTGCTGACGCCGATCCTGCTGTTCAATCTGATTATGCAAACGGTGAACGCTTTCCAGGAATTCACCGGCGCATTCGTTATTCTGCCGGACGGCGGACCGCTGAAGTCCACCTATCTCTATGGCATGAAGCTGTACGATGAAGGCTTCAAGTTTCTGAAAATGGGCTATGCTTCCGCCCTATCCTGGATTTTGTTTCTTATCATTTTCGCCATCACCGCCCTTGTCATCAAATCATCCAGCTATTGGACGCATTATGAAGACGGAGGTGACCGCAAATGAAAACAGGTGTCCTGCCACGGCAAACGGTTTTGTTTCTTTTCATGTGCCTGTTCGGTTTAGTGATGGTCTATCCGCTCATATGGCTGGTCGGAGCTTCGCTCAAATCCAATCAGGAAATCTTCGGCTCGCTGAGCTTGTGGACAAGCCACGCGCAGTGGGATTCCTACCGGAAGGGTTGGATGGGCGCCGGCCAGTATACCTTTACGCTTTATTTTATCAACACCTTGAAGCTCGTGATTCCCACGGTTCTGCTGACCGTAGTCTCAAGCACAATTGTCGGGTACGGCTTTGCGAGATTCAATTTTCCGCTGAAGAAGCTTTTCTTCACGCTGATGATCTCGACGCTGATGCTTCCCCAGGCCGTGCTCGTCATTCCGCGATATATTCTATTCAAGAATCTGGACTGGCTGAACAGCTATTATCCGTTTATCGTTCCGGCGGCACTCGCGACGAATGCCTTCTTCGTCTTCATGATACTGCAGTTTCTTCGCGGGCTCCCGCGCGAGCTTGACGAATCGGCCAAAATGGACGGTGCCGGCACTTTTGTCATCCTGGTCCGGATTCTGGTTCCACTTGCCAAACCCGCATTGGTCTCGGCTGCTATTTTCGAATTCATCTGGACCTGGAATGACTTCTTCAACTCCTTGATCTACATTACCAGCGTCAAAAAATATACCGTTGCGCTTGCGCTCAGAATGGCGCTCGACAATTCCAGCAGCGCCCCCTGGAATCAGGTGCTCGCCATGTCGGTCGTTGCGATTCTGCCCTGTATTCTCGTCTTCTTCCTGGCCCAGAAATACTTTGTGGAAGGCATTGCCACAACGGGCATCAAGGGTTAGAGGGCACAGATTAAGCTACAAGCAAAGAGCATCGCTCCCCCATTCGAGGCGGCGATGCTCTTTGCTTTGCGCCAAAACCGGTTATTCCCTGATCGCTTTCTCCTGATGAAGCCTTCTGATTTTCTTCCTGATCCTGATTCCCAGTCCCAGCAGCAAAATTCCCATTATGGCCAGCATACAGCTGAGCACAAGATTCAGAATGAATAAACGGCCAGACTGGTTAAGTCCAATTACGATTTCCACCAAACACACTGCAAACTCTGCCAACGCCAATGTTGTCCAAAATGTATTTATTTTCTCGTAGTGCTTTATTTTTGACCCGATATCGGTGTACAGCTCAAATTCCCCCTCGGCCGCTTTTTTGCGGAGATAAATCCAGCGGGTATAGGAAGCCACATGCTCGATCCCGTTCTCCTCCAGAAAAGCAATATACTCACCACTCTCGGGATGAGCGGGGAGATTATCCAAAAACTCAATCCGGTACACATATTCGTTCTTCGGAGTTTCCTCAAAGACATATTTGCACCAGGTATACCCCGTAAGCGCCCATCCTTTTGCGGCCATTTCATTCAGCCACTGCTCTTCCTTCTCGTAATCCCAAAAGGCTTTGCGTACAATATGTTCCATTATTGCTCCTCCCCTGCTATCTGTTCTCCGTTCATGAGCAGCTCTCTAAGTCTGGCTATTTCATCCCGAACCATTAATTTTCCCAGGTCAGTAATGACATACTGTTTCTTGCGGGAATCTTTCTCGTTGTCGAGGAGTGTGATCCATTTCTTCTCGGACAAGGTATTAATCGCACCATACAGCGTACCGGCACCAAGATTGACCCGTGCATGACTTAAATCCTTCACGTTCTGCATAATCCCGTACCCATGCAGGGGTGTGAACAAAGACAGCAGAATATAGAACACAGCTTCCGTTAAAGCGCCTCTTTCAGTGCTTTCCGGCAATGCGGCCACCTCCATCTATTACGGTTACCAATATATCGGCTTACGTAGTAATTGTATCGTAAGCCGATATAGTCGTCAAGCACAAAAAAACACGGTTGTATCATGCTACAACCGTGTCCTTGGGAAAACTTAGTTCCGCTTTTTAATGTCACTCATGGGGAGAAAATGGCTAAAGCTTGGTCTTGATTGCGAGCAAAGCATCCACCCGCGCATGGCTGCTGCCGAATGCCCGCATAAAGGCCAGGTTCTCCGGGCCATGGAACTGCTTCATGATGATCACATCGTAACCGAGACTATCCAGTTCCTCCGCCTCCCAGCCGCTGTGGTGCGCCTGAAATATTTCCCCGTTCATTCCGTAATGGTCTACGTCATCCTGAGGGAAGTAGCCTCTGGGCGTAAACACAATCACATGATGCTTGGCAATTTCATCTGCGCTCTGCAGCAGCGCCAGGCCTTCCTGTTTCGTGAAATGCTCAATCGAGTCGATGAACGAAACCGCCGATACAGAACCGGGGACGAACAGCCGGGACATCTGATGGGCGTCGGCGTTAAGCGGAATTACATGACTTCCGTTATATTGGCGGTTGATTAAATACGGCCGGTGGATATCCATCGCCACAATATGATTGAAATTCATATATTCGAGCATTGTGCCAAGGCCGCTGCCCACATCAAGCAGACTGTCCCGATAAATTATTCTTCCGTTCAAAAGCGTCATAAAGTCCCGCTCGTACGTCTCCAGAATCATGGTTATCCCTCCAAGTTATCTGACGGTATCCTGTAAACATATTTTATGAAGCAAAAAAGAATTAGAGACGGCGCTTGTACGCTGAAACACCGTTTTGCCAACAAAAAAAGAGCCTTTCTCTGCAGAAGGGCTCTCTTCCATACGGTTTAACAAAAGCATTCTGGCGATTTACAAATGGGACCCTCCGCTGGCGTCTATCAGCTGCCCGGTTATCCAGCGGCTGTCCGGGGAAGCCAGAAAAGCAGCAATATCCGCGACATCCCCAGGCTGTCCCCATCTACCAAAGACCGAATAATCCGCACCGAATTTCTCTCCCTCAGGATCCTGCAGCACCGCGGCATTCATATCCGTGGCAACGAAGCCGGGCCGGATGGCATTGATCGTTATTCCGCGCGGTCCAAGCTGGTTGGACAATGCGAGCGTCAGCGCATTAATCGCTCCCTTGGTCATACTGTATACAGCAAGAGCCGGCAGGGAAATTCTTGTCACAGCGGATGACAGATTGATAACGCGTCCCTCATTCCGTAATCGCGGAAGCGCCTGCTGGGTCAGGAAGAACGGCGCTTTTACATTGACTCTCATTATTTCGTCGTAGGCGGCTTCCGTTGTCTCCTCAATCGCTGCAGACAGACCGATACCCGCATTGTTGACCAGAATGTCAAGCTGAGTAACGCCCCTTCGTTCCTTCAACGCTTCATCCAGCTTCTCGAACAGAATCTTATATCCATTGGAAAATGAAAGATTCGCCCCAAGCGCGAACGCTGAGCCTCCGCTTTGCTCGATCCCGCGGACAACCTCTACCGCAGCATCCTGGTTCTTGCCATAATGAACGGCCACCAATGCGCCTTCCTCCGCCAGTCTTGCCGCAACGGCACGCCCAATCCCCCGGCTTGCGCCTGTAACCAATGCTACCTTGCCGCTCAATTTACTCATAGTTTCCCAGCTCCTCTTATGTGTAACAAGTGCGCACCTGTCTGACTACAGTTATAACACGAGGCGGGTATTGCCATGTTGCTCTCTCATTCAGGCTGGAGCTGACACGGACGTTAACCTTTCAATAAAAGCCAACAAGGATTGCGGCAGCCATTTCTGCCGGAATTGCCCGGCCGGGTGCCCGCTATTGGAATTAATAAGCGCTATCGCCAGATGCCGCGGGAAATGTTCAGCATTTTGTCTATTCTTCGGCAAGCGGAGCAGAGGCGCAATCGCATTTCCGGACTGTCGCCAAATGGGAAATCGAAAAGCATATTCATACAATCGGTCTGCCTTCTACCATTCTGCGACTCACCTTTTTTATGGAGAATTACATCAGCCCATTCTCCGCAATCCGCAATGGCATCTATGCAGAAGCAATCGCATCTGATACTCCTGTCAATCTTATAGCGGTTGATGATATCGGAGCATTCGTCCAGCGTACGCTGCGGAATCCCGGGCAGTTTATCGGCAGGACGATCGAGCTCGCCAGTAACTCGCTGACGCCGCCGGCGACTCGTATTCTAAGTTCCTCGCAGCATCCAATACATTCGAAAAAAAAAACCGAAATAGTTCATCTATTCTGCCGCAGAAACCGGCTGGATTGTGCCGTCCACAATGACAGAGAGGATGGCGTCAGCCATCTGTTCCTTGGCGATCCTGACCGGTTCCTGCCCCCACTGGATGGCCGCCCCAAAAATCGCCCAATTGACGACCTGCACCCTTGCTTCCAATCGCGCAAGCTCTTGCGGATCGTCATCACGATCCTGCTTGATCAGCTGGATGAGGTAATTCTCCAGTTCTTCCTTAATAGTCCGTTCGAGGAGAAGTGCCGGGAAACGCGATGAAGGCTGCTGATGCCGGTATTTGCCCTCAAAACAGCTCAAAACGGTCAAAATGATAATCTGCAGCGTTTTCTTGTCCCAATACGGATCGGGCGGAAGCGCATCTGTCAGCATTTTTCCAAAATTGTCACGTACGATCTCATCCAACAGCATGTATTTATCTGTATAGTGAATGTAGAATGTGCCCCGATTGACGTTGGCGCGGTCGGCAATATCCTGTATGGTCACCGCAGCAAAACCCTTTTCGCGCATAATTTCAACAAAACCAGTCCTTATCAGCTGACAAGTCCGCTGTATGCGGCGATCCTCGCCTTTTCTTGTAACTGCCATCCCGCACGCCCCTTTCTTCCAAATCCTTCCTCTATGTTCTGGACATATCCCGCTTTCTCAACAAAATAGACCGGATGTTAATTATACAACAGATACAAGGATTTGATTATTGTCACCACTGTTATAGAGCTCTACTATCATAGTATCTCGACTTACCATAATTCGAAAGGGGAACACAATATGAAAGTCTCTCTGGCCCATTCCAGCGAAATCAGTCAAAAATATTCAGCTGCCTTTGAAGCGCTTGGTGAGATAGCCGAGTCATACCATGCATTTGGGCGATCATCAGATGCGAGACATCTCCTGCAAACTTCACTTCAAGTGGCAGCAGCAGATGAAGCGCGCCCGCAGCGGCTAAAGCTGCTGCTGAAGCAAGGTAAAATTCTCGCGATCGAGTATGTGTATACGAACTCAGATTCCGAGCTGATGTTTTCAACGCTGCTTGAATCAAGGCAACTCGCTGAGGAGGCGAATGATCGTCAGGGATTAGCGGATGCCTTAAGCTTGCTCGGGATGGCTCATTATTTTGTTGATTTAAACTCCAGTCCCTCCATAAACAGTTCCTCAGGACAATACAATGAAGCCCTTGCCAACCAACAGCAGGCTTTGGAGCTGCGGGAAGCATTGGGCGATACGCGGGGAATAAGCGAGTCCACTTTTCTCATCGGTACCGTCTATGAACGCCGGCAGCAGCTGCAAGCAGCATTGGAACATTATGAGAAGGCTTACCGGATTGCCGAGCAGTTCAACCATACCTATGAAAAAACAGAGCCTTCCCGCCACTTGGCGTATCATGCTTTGAGCCAAGGTACCCTGGAGGAGGCGCTCCAATATGCTTTGCAAGCTTTGACCTTGCGTGAGGAAGCCGGTTTTAGGCCCTACCAGCCTCTCGATCATCTGCTGGTAAGTGACATATATCTGAAACAAGGAGATATCGAGCGCGCTTTAAAGCACGCGACCCAGGCATCTGTCCTCGCCAAAGAAATGGGATATAAAAGAGCAATCGCTTCTTCTTTGTTGACAATTGGAGATATCCTGGCCCTCCAGCATGAACAGGATCAAGCGATTGCCCATTATAAACAAGCGCTTCTGCTTGCGAAGGAGCTTCAGCTTCCACTCGGTATCTCAAGAGCGAAAGAACGTCTTGAACGTATCGTTAAATTGTAGAGAAAGCATAAGAATACAAAAAAACAGGCGATCCCTCAACCGGCTTACGCCACGGGAACGCCTGTTATCGCCTTAACTGGCGATCCTTATCCTATTTGTTCAGCAAACGGTAAATCATTTGCGCGGCTTCGGCGCGTGTCGAGCTGTCCTGTGGAACAAACTCTCCAGCCGCACGTCCTTGAACCAGACCGAGCGAAGCTGCTTCTTTCACGTAGCCCAGAGCCCACGTGGAAATCGAAGCCTCATCCTTGAACGATTCGACCGCTGCTCCCGCAGGCTTGCCGTTCAGCGTTTCATAGCTACGCATTGCAAGTGTCACCATCTCCTCGCGGGTGATGTTGGCGCCTGGAGCAAACTTCGCTTCGCTGACGCCTTGAACGATGCCCGCTTTGAAGGCGGCGGCGACATCAGCGGCGTACCATGCATCCGCCGGAACGTCTTCAAATGCCGGTGAGCCTTCCTCCGTCAGTCCGAGCGCCCGAACAAGCAGTGCCGTAAATTCGGCGCGGGTCACATTGCGGGCCGGTTTGAATTTGGTGTCGCTGATGCCGGTAACGATTTGCTTGGCGAACAGCTCCTTGATGACTTCGGAAGCCCAGTGGCTGTCTGGAACGTCAGAGAATATTTTGTTGATCTCCAGCACCGCATAGGAGCTGAAATGAGTGATTTGGGCAGCGAATTCGCCATTTTCGTATGTGCCTCCGATGAACTCAGGCAATCCGCTGTCCGGCAGATAGAAGATGGAAGCCAGCTTCGGATTAACCGAAGCAGCAACGGCCAACCGGATGGTCAACGGCTCATTGAATTCATGGATATCGTAGCTGCTGCCGTCCGCTGCAATCCACTGAAGCGCAAGCTCGTAAGCGGAGCCGGCAATTGTGGTATCCGCTCCGAATTTGGCCGGATCGGCTGCTGCCGCAGGATTGATCGTCAGGAGGAATGAGCCGTCTTTTAATTGCGCCTCAGTCAACTGGCCCTTCAGCTGCGTGAAAGAAGCAGCCGGAATTTCCAGCTTCGCCTTGCCAGCGACCACGTTTAGCAGCGTCCTCCCAAGCAAATCCGCTGTGTCGGCGGGCAGCTTGAGTGCTGTTGCGGGACCTGTCAGTTCAACAGTTGCTTTGCCTTGTCCGTCATCCTTTAATTGATCCGCAGTTACGGTTACGGGATCAACTGCCGGTGTCGTTGGTCCTGTAGGACCGGAAGGACCTGTCGGACCGGTTCCGCCTCCGCTGTCCGGATTGGGATTGGAAATGCTCCCCGATCCCACCTCGACAGAAGTCGTAAAATTATTTGCAACCGATGAGGTCGATAGATTCGAATCAATGAGCTGGATCTCTTTGAGATTGAGCTCGGCATCGCCTTCATTCACCGCTGTGAATGTGAACGTTGCCAGATCGACCGAACCGCTGTCGCCTGCCCCGTTCCCTGTCTTGGTATGGGCAAATACGACATGGGCTCCTCCTGTTTCCGATACGGTGGCCGGAGCGCTGAAGCCGACCACGGTCGATGTCTCGCTGCCCTGCTTGAATGCCAGCAGACTGGAGTTGAAATAAAGATGAAGTTCATAAGCATATACATCCTGGAGGCCCGTTCCCCTTACGGTAACCGTAACTTCCTCACCCTTTTTCAAGGCGCTATTGGAGGCTTCCACGGAAAAGGACGGGGAGCTGGCCGCAGCCATCGCGAATTGCGGCAGCATGAGCGCTATCGCCAGGCATATTGTTGTAAACAGGATCAGTCTTTTACGCGCCATATACAGGTTCTTCCTTTCTCTTATAGGTGAACAGGCGACAAGCTTTGACGAGGAGGACGATATAAGGCTGCTGATCAACCGCTTCCGTCCTCCATCGTCCCTTCCTAATTGAATCGGATTACCGCTGCGATGCCGGGATTAATTGACAGGCAGCGCGGGTACGCTTGCCGGCACTACACGATTGTGCGTCGCCTGCTCATAAGAGTAACCAAGCTTGATCAGTTCGCCTTCCGCGTAAGGACGGCCAAGAAGTTCAATGCCAATCGGAGTGCCGCTTGGAACGAAGCCAGCCGGTATGCTGATCGCCGGGAAGCCGGAGAATGGACTCAGACGGTTCGCACTGCCTGCGTTTGAGCCTGTAGGGCCAGAAGTCGACGGATACAGCAACGCGTCCAGATCATTGTCAGCCATCACTTTAAGCAGGTTTTGCTGGGTGGTTTGCGGCCTGAACAACACAATATCCTTATACTCCGGCGTGAACAGCTCCTGAATATTATTTCTTGTATTCAACGTACCTGCCAGAGACGGCAAGAAATCCGTACGGGATGCAATAATGTCCGAAAGAGTATGATAACGGACCGCGGGGTCAGCCTTGTTGGCCAGATAGTCATTCAGCTGAAACTTGAATTCGAATCCGCTGAGACTTGGATAACCCATAATCTTGTCGATTTCCGGTATGGTTACATCAACAACCGTCGCACCCTGCGCTCTCATATCTTCAGCCGCTTGATCGAGCAGGTTTAGCACTGCCTCGTTGCTGCCCGTTATCGCTTTGTCTCTGATAAGTCCGATGTGGGCGCCTTTTAGTCCGTCCTTCACCAGATATTGGGTATAGCTGGCCGGTTTTTTGCCAATGCTGGCCGCTGTTGCGATATCTGTCGGATCATAGCCGCTGACCGCATCAAGCATAATGGCGGCATCGGATACCGTTCTGGCCATTGGTCCGCCAACATCCTGCGTCAAGGCGAGTGGAATAATCCCGTCACGGCTGGTCAGCCCGATCGTAGGTCTGATGCCGACAATACTGTTATAGGAGGAAGGAATACGAATCGAGCCGCCCGTGTCCGTACCGAGACCGGCAACCCCGAAGTTCGAAGCAAGGGACGCTCCCGTGCCTCCGCTGGATCCGCCCGGATTTTTGGTCAAATCGTATGGATTTTTTGTTTGACCGCCCAGGGAGCTATTCGTATCGGTGTTAATGGCAAATTCGCTCAGGTTGGCTTTGGCCAGAATAATCGCTCCGGCTGCCTTCAGCTTTTGAATCATGAAAGCGTCGGTTTGCGTTTGATTGTCCTTCAAGCAGGTACAGCCGGCGCTCGTAGGCATGCCCGTCGTATCGTAATTATCCTTCACGATAATCGGAATACCGTGCAGCAGGCCTATTGGGCCGCTTGTCTTGCGCTCCTCATCCAGAGCCGCCGCCGTTGTCAGCGCATCCGCATTAATGGTGATCAGCGAATTAATAGTCGGGCCCTGCTTGTCGTAAGCAGCGATCCGGTCCAGATACATCTGCACCAGCTGCACCGAGGTCAGCTTGCCTGCAGCCATCGCATTCTGAATGCTCATAATATCGGCTTCCATCAGCTGGAACGACTTGCCGTTGTCATAAAGAACAATTCTGCCGAGGGCTGCCAGGTCGGGTAAGTCGATTGTGCCGGTATGGTTGTAATCCGCCGACGAGACCAGCGCCCAGTTCTGGTCCTGTGAAGCGATGCCGAAATATTTGATCAGAATAGAAAGATCTCCTACGTCGATAAAGCTGTTGCCGTTCAGGTCGCCTGGAGCGGTGCCGGAAATCCGCAAGGCAAGGGCTTGCTCAGGAGTCTGTACTGTACCCCTGTCCGAGAGTCCAAGCTCTACAAAACCGGTGATTCCGCTGATGTCGGTTGCCGCTTTCGCTTTGAAAGTCAGCGAGAGCACAGCGCCGGTTTGAGTCAGGCTGCCAGCCGTATCCGTCGCCACGATCGTAACCTTGCCGGCTTCCTTGTTCTCGCCGGCAATGCTTACTGCAGGGTTTGCAGATGCCGCCTGTATGTAATCAAATAAAGTTTGGTCATATTCAAAAATAAATTTCCCTGCTGTCGCATCGCCTGCAGCGCCGGTCAAGGATACATTCACATTAAAGTTCTCATTGACAACGGTTGCAGTCGGACCGGACAGTTGAACGGCCGCTGAAACCTCAGGGGAAACGACTGGAACGATGTCCTCGGCGTAAGCGCTGCGGGCTCCGAACGGAGCACTGAAAATCGCAGCTGCCAACGAGACGCTGAGCAGCAGCGGGCTTGCATATTTAGAAAAGGGTTTAATCATGGCTTCCTCCTTGGTTGTACGTCAACCTCATTTAATGTAATAAAAAATAACGTTTTTCAAGTTCGACAAATCAATCCGGAACAACTCTTATAAACCGCCCCTATTATGTCATGTTTTCTACCATCTCCTTTTATATTGTCATAATATATCACATAAATAATATGATGTATATGAGATTTTTTAATAGAGAAAAATTTTAAAATCCGTTTAAATTCGCTGCATACAACCGTTTTCATCAATTTCCATTCCATTCGATTCCTCTAAATATAGTCTATATGATTTTAGATCATGTTATTTTATATTACATAAAGATTAAAGCCTCAATATTATCTCGTTACCCTAGTTTAAATATAATAAAAGAGCGTTTTCATATAGTTTCGTGATCAGCTTGTCTGACTGGTAATTTGGAAGCGGACAGCCATATGCGGTAAATAGAAAATTAACCCGAACAAATAAGCCCCCGGCAGTCCGGAGGCTCATTTATTTGGGGTATGGCTCGCCGAGCCTGTCTCAGCGTCACAACCAGGTTTATTTCTCGTGTATCGATATACGGCGCTGCACAGAAGGCCTCGTTTCCGCCGGGATAATAACGGGAGCGTATCCTTCGACTTGTAAAATCTTTTCTGTGAGCCGTCCGCGAAGCTTCCGGGTAATACGGTCATAAGCGTCGAGCCCGATCAAATTGGTCAATTCGTAAGGATCCGCTTCAAGATCATACAGAAACTGCTCCACATAGGTATCCGAGGCACTGTCCTCCCACCCGTCCTTGTCAGGAGCGGATACGCTGTATTTCCAGCGCGGGGTGCGCAGCGCACGCCCCACCTGCGACTCGCTGATCTGCACAAAAACATCATCCGGCCGTTCTTCCTCGACCTTCCTGATTGCCGGAAGTATGGACGAGCCCTGCATAGAAGCCGGTATTGGAATGTCTGCTGCATCCAGCAGCGTCGGCGGAAGATCAATGAGACTAACCAGCCGCTGCACCTGCCCGCCTCCTTTAAAACCGGGACCGGTGATAGCCGTCGGCACCCGGATTGAGCTGTCATGGCAGGAGCGCTTATATTCGCTGTTTCTCGTTTTGAAATGGCAGCCATGATCGGAGGTGAACAGAACAACGGTATTGTCGGACAGCCCCAGACTCCGAAGGGTATCCGTCAATCGGCCAAAAGCTTCATCCAGGCGCTTGACCATGCCGTAGTAGCCGCCCAGATGCTGGGGAGCGCTTCCTCCCAATGCGGTCAAGTCCGGCGGAGTCCATTTGCCTGTATATTGGCTCTCATAGCCGATCGGCGCCGGATAATTGTCCAGATGATTCTGGTGGTGCGGCTCTATATAAGACAAGAATAAAAAGAACGGATCCTCCTGATGCTTGTCGATATAACGTATGGCGGCATCCGTTATCGCATCCACCCGGTATCCCGGAAGCTTGACCGGTTCGTTGTCATTGTTGTACATGACGGTGTCATACGAATCTGAAGTAAATTCCAGTAGGTTGGAAGCCAGCCAGTAATCATAGCCTCCCCGCTTCCCCGCAGGAACGGGCTCTTCATCAGCCAGATGCCATTTGCCAATATACCCTGTGCGGTAACCGGAGCCGGAGAAATAATGAGCCAGTGTCTGACTGTCCTCCGGAAGCGGGATTGAATTCCGGTAGCACCCGGTCGATGTGGCGTATTTACCGGTCTGCAGAGATGACCGGGCCGGAGCGCACACAGGCTGGCATGTAAAGGAATTGGCGATATGCGTTCCTTCCTGCGCCATACGGTCAAAGTTGGGCGTAAGACCCAGCGGATTGCCATGCACGCCTGTTGTATCCCAGCGCTGTTGGTCTGTGAAGAAAACAATAACATTTGGACGGGTTTGTTTGCTCATAGTCAGCTGCTCCTTTGGCCCGGTGGCCTGTTATGACAATCCCGAAGCTTCTTTTGTCGTATCCCTGACAATTAATCTTGTCGGCAGTGTCGTCTGGATTTTCTTATAGGTTTTCTGCCGGAGCAAATGATCGAAAGCCGTTACTGCGGTTTGGCCGATGCTGTAAATCGGCTGATGCACCGTAGTCATCGGAGGATTCATGAGGGGCGATACCGCATAATCCCCGAAGCCCGCCAGAGAGATCTCGTCCGGCACCCGGATTCCCAGCTTTTGCAGCTGACTGCTGACAGCCAATGTTCCCCTGTATGTCGTGCAGAATATAGCCGTCGGCCCGGCTTCCTGCAGCATATGTTTGACGGTTTGCAGCTGGTCCTCACGGGGATCAAGCTCCTGTACCCATTTGGGGTCAACCTGCAGGCCTTCTGCCAGCATTGCTTCCTGGTAGCCATTGACCCGATCTCTGTCGCAGGGATGAAGGATGGGGGCATGGAACAAAGCAATGCGCTTATGCCCAAGCCGGATGAGATGCCGCACCGCTTCCCGGCAGCCGCCGACATTGTCGATATCCACCCAGGTAATATCGGAGTCCGGATAGGATGCGGCAAGCACGACATGCGGAATACCGAATTGGACTAGGGAGTCAGGCAATCCGGACTTGAGCGGCGGGTTAATAACCAATAGCCCCTGCAGGCCGGCCGAACGGCAAAAGTGCGCGATATCCTTGGATTCATGCAGAGCTTTGCCTGCGTAAGGGATTAAGGTCAAATGCATATCCAGCGAATATGCGGTCTCCATAATTCCGTTCATCAATTCTCCCATATATTCAGGAAAGGAAATAGCGGGAGTTATAATACCGATCGTATCCTGGCGGTTCGTGACCACAGTAGGCCGAAACCCGTGCTCATTCATGAATTGGATGACCTTATCGCGGGTTTCTGTATTCACATCCGGCTTGTTGTTCAGAATCCGGGAAACGGTGGAGACGGATACCCCGCAATTTTCTGCGATTTTTTTGATATTCAATACGGCTTAACCCCCCGGCAAATGACCTTCTGCTTGCAGAATCCGCTGCTGTGCCCGCTGAAATTCATGAGCCCTGTCGTCTTCGAGCTCCGGCGTGCAGATGCGCCGCAGCTCGCTCTCAAGCTCAGCCGCCTTGCCGGGATGCTCGCCATACATATTATAGAGCTCATCCGGATCGTCGCGAAGCTGGAAAAGCTGATTGGGCGCATCGATGTTGAAGATCAGCTTCCAATCCCCTTTACGGAGCATATATCCCCCTCCGCGGGTTCCGTGCCCATGATATTCCGAGAAGACGACTCTCTCGCGGTCCTCCGCAGGAATCGTCTGCAGAGGCTGGCCGGACCAATTGTCCGGTCTGTCCGCCTTGGCGGCATAGAATAAGGAAGCCTGGATATCGTGGGAATCTACCAGCGTGGTCACCCGTTCTCCTTTGACGAAGTCGGGGCCTGCCGCAATGCACGGAATTCGCACGGAATCCTCATACAGCGAGCATTTCCACCACATGCCGAATTTACCGAGCATCTCCCCGTGATCCGAGGTGTAGATGACATTCGTATTGTCATTCCAGCCGCCCTCCTGCATGGCATCCATAAGCCTGCCAAGCTGCCGGTCTATAAAGCTGACATTGCCAAGATACCCTCTTCGCAGTCCGCGCACCTGCTCTTCTGTGAACAGATCAGTCTGGAAGTGATCCCTTAGATCCTGGGCGTATGGATGCCTGGCGCTGTCCTCATCCTTGCTGTAGCGCGGCAAATCCCCGCCTTCGGGATACAGATCCCAGAACTCCTGCGTGTTCCATTGGGGAAAATGAGGGTTCAACAGATTGATCGTCAAGCTCCAGGGCTGCTTCAAGGCAGGCGCGGCATGCTTCAGCCAGTCCAGCGCAGCATTCATCACCTTCAGATCATCGTCGAAGGCTGTCTCCTTGATGCCGAAGCCCTGTGCCCGTTCTGCGGCATCCCCGCGGATGGCAAGCGGGCGGCGGACAAAGTTGGTATCGCCGGGCTGCTTCACGTCCTTGCTGTAATGTATTTCCGAGAAACCGAGATTTTCAGCCCGGTCATACACATGCGTTTTGCCGAAATGAACCGTGTAGACACCCTGTTCCTTCAACACTTCTCCGTATGTCGGAAAATCGGACCGAAGCCCGACGTTGCAGTTGCTGTAAGCCTGAAGCTCATGCACGCGCCTGCCGGACATGAACGCGGATCTGCTCGGAGAGCATAACGGTGAAGGGCAGTAGGCATTCTCATACAATGTGCCCTCCCTTGCCAAACGCTCCAGATTCGGCGTACGGAGAAAGCTGTGGCCGTAAACCGACGAATAAAAAGGGTTATGCTCATCCGAGATCAATAGGATGCTGTTGCTCATTTTCCGATCCCCTCCAGCTTGTCATCATTTCAAAGCTTTATAGTCATCTGCCGTGTAATCTTTGGCAAGATCCCAATTCGGGAATGCAAAATCATTCAATCCCACATTGACGCCGGATGCCTTAACTTTATCGACCGCATCGCCAAGTCCTTTGTTCAATTTATCGGTATAAGCCTTTAATTGAGCCTGCGGGTCTGTCTGGGCACCCGACAGCAAGGACTGGAGAATATCATTAAATCCCGGTTTGATCTTCGGCTGGTCGATGGATCCAAGCTCCACGATGACCTGGGCCGTCAGCGGATTTCTCACTGCATAATCAGGCCTTACCTTGAGCAGGTCCTTATGAAGCTGAATGAAGGTATCGAACTCCGGATATGGATACAATGACTCGTTATTATTGATGCTCTCGATCGGGGTGAGCGCCACGCCACTGTTCAAATATTTCTCGTAGAACATCGGACCCGTGAATCCATTCTCCAGAAAGGTTCCGACTTCCTTGGCATTCTTGGTTGAAGCCGAAATCATATAGCCCGCAGGATTGGCCGGCACATAATAGTAAGTCGGTTTGCTGCCGTCTGGAGTCGGGACCGCCGCCAGACCGAACTTCGCATCCGGTGTATCCCGTTTGACCAGCCACATGCGGGCCCGGCTGTCAATCAGGAAAGCCGCTTTATTTTGCCCGAACAGGGTCGCTGCTTCCGCCCCCTTCATCGTATACGAGGAAGGCAGAATGCTGCCGTCCTGCTTCAGCTTTTGAAGAAGATTGAAGGAATCCAGCGTCGCTTTGCCATCATAAGCATATTTTCCGGACTTATAGTTAAACCCGCCCGACTCCTCCGGGGCTACACCCGCAGCAAAAGCATTGACAAAATTCGTGACGCCGGACTCTCCGCCGCCAAAGACGAATCCGAACACGTCGCCTTTGCCCTTGTCCGTTACCGTCTTGGCCATTGCCGTCAGCTCGTCCCAGGTTGCAGGCGGTTTCTCTGGGTCCAGGCCGGCTTGACTCAGCACGTCCTTGTTGTAGTACAGAATGTAGTTCAGCTGCGGGCCGGTAAGCGGCCAGCTGTAGGTTTTGCCGTCAATGACATTCACGCCCTCGGCGAAGCTGCCCGGAACAAAATTGTCCTTCCACGTATCCGACACCAGCCCGTCAAAAGGCATCGCTTGCCCTTTGGCTACGAAGGTACGGATATCGGAGCCGGACGGCGTCTGAAAAATATCAGGCATATCGTTGGACGTAATCGCGGCTTGTATCGCTGTATTATATTCGGCGGCCGGCATGTAACGTCCTTCCACCCTGATCTTTCCTTTGTATTTTTCATTGAACTCCGCAATCATGCGTTGGCCCGGGCTTTCATCGCCCTTCAGAAAATCGCTTAAGCCCCATACCGAGATCACTTTTTCTCCGCCGCCTCCGGTCGCCGCAGCATTACTCGGCGCATTCTCAGGCGCATTCTTCGAGCAGCCTGCCAATAGGAGCATGACCGTTCCCAATGCAAGGGCCAATAGCGATTTCCACTTATATTTCCTCATGTTCGTTGTTCCTCCATCTAAAATTTATTAACGGCGCCGTAAGAGAGCAGACTTTCGCGTGTGCAAACGTTGAGCCGCCGCTCCATCAAGCCTTTACGGCCCCTGAGACACCTTCGATAAAATAACGCTGCAGCAGCAGGAACACAACGAGGATGGGGACAAGGGAAATGCTGGCCGCCGCCGCCATTCCTGTCCAGTCCATCGAATTTTCACCGACGAACTGGAACATCCCGACCCCAAGCGTACGCAGCTCAGGCTTCCCGAGTGTGAAAACAAGCGGAATCAGAAAAGCATTCCATGTGAACATAAACTGCATAATAGCCGTTGTTGCGATGATTGGCTTGGACAGCGGCAGCAGGATCTGGGCAAAGGTCCGGAAGAAACCGCTGCCGTCGACCTCAGCCGACTCATGCAGCTCCTTGGGCAGCCCGCGAAAGTATGCGACGAACAGCAGGATGAACAGCACATGGGCTCCGCCAACCTCTCCCAGAATGACACCCCATAGGGTATTATTCAATCCAAGCTGGTTAATGAGGGTATAGATCGGAATGATCGTGTAACCCTGCGGCATAAACATCGTTGCAGTAATCGCGGACATGAATATCAAACGCCCCCTGAAGCGGTAGCGTCCGACCGCGTAGCCGGTCATGGAGCAAACAGCGACCACAATCACGACGACAGCGACCGTAATCAGCACGGTGTTCCAGAAATAAACGGAGAATTGGGCCGTGTCCCAGGCGCGCTTATAGTTCCCGAATTGGAAATGTTCCGGCCATAATGAAATTCCGGAGCTGATATACTCGGTGTTGGTTTTGAATGAAGCCAGGATCATCCACAGGAAGGGGTAAATCCACACGATGCCGAGGCCAATCAGCAGCAAATGAGCCAACAGGATCAGCGGCGACCGCTTTTTCATTTTTTTTGTCATATTGGTCTCCTCCATCTATACGCTGCCGTTTCTGCGGCCTCCGGTCAGTTTGACGAATAGCCCCAAAGCGAGCGATATGATCATAACCACGATTCCATAGAGAACGCCGGCAGCCGATGCGAAGCCGACCCTGGCTTCTCCCGAACCCGAGAAGGCATACCGGTAAATATAAACATCCACCATATCCGTCTTGAACGCGGGACCGCCGTCCGTCATCGCTTTGACCAGATCGAATACATGAAGGGCATTGACGGCCGACATAAGCAAAATGACGCTTCCGACCGGCAGCAGCAGCGGAACTGTAATGTAACGCAGCATTTGAAGAGGGCCTGCCCCGTCGATTTTGGCCGCTTCGAACACATCCTTCGGCAGCGATTGGATGGCGGCGAGCCAGTAGATCAGCTTCATTCCGAAGCTTTTCCAGATGCCGACCAGTACGACTATAAAAAAGGCGGTATCGATGGAGCCGAGAAAGTCTACCGGAGCGCTCAACAGCCCAAGCCGCATCAGAACTTCGTTGACAAGTCCCTTGTACGCTCCGAATATAAAACGCATGACCAAACCGACCACAGCCGTTGTCGTTACTACCGGCAGGAAATAAATCACCCGGTAAACCGTCTTCCCTTTGAACCATTGCGCATTAAGCAGCAAAGCCATCAATAATGCCATAGGCACCTGAATGACGACAACATACAGCATAAAGCTCAGGCTGTTGCCGAACGCATTCCAGAAAATAGGGTCATACAGGGTTTCCTTGAAGTTGTCCAGACCCACATAATCATCCAGCCTGCCGAAGCCGCTCCAGTCGAAGAAGGCATACACATAACTCATAATGATTGGATATAAGGTGAACAACAAAAACAGAACAAGCTGCGGCGCTATAAACAGCAAACACCATAGCTGCTTGCGAGTCTGGTAATGAATCCTCATTCTCTTACCCCTGCCGTTCCCCCCGCTCGCTGCATTGTCCATACCACGACTCCTTTCCATCGATGCATTACTTAGGGTATAGGGCTACTTTTGAAACTATTCCGGTACAGTACCGAAAAAAAACAAAAGAGACTACGCTTATAACAATCACGTGTCTCCGGTGGTCCGGTAAACAGAATATTAAATTATACCAAGTTGAATACTATGAATTGATTATAGCAACATGGTCCAAGGGAGTCAACCATGACTTATTACCCTATTTCTCCTCACCAATGTCGTATTTGTGCAGGAGTCCGTCTACGATCGGACGGTTGGTTTCCAGATACAGATTTACCCATGCGAGCATTTGCATATCGTTTGGCGGTACGGCTATGGCGATGGGATCAGTCTGGTCTTTAATCAGCATGAGTTGAAGCTCAATGGAGTATTTGGGGTTGCTCTCGATTAATCGCTTCAACTGCAATTCATCATAGAAGATTGCATCTATTTCACCCTGAAGCGCTCCATCCATGGATTTGGGAGGTGTTTCATACTGGTGAATCTCTGCCTTAGGAAGCCATTCCTTGGCAAACCCGACATAGGAGGTTCCCGAGATAACGCCTATTTTCAGCGGAGCGGTTTGAAGCAAAGTCAGCAAATTCTGGTTTGAGCCGCCCAGCTGCGCCGCCTTCAGCCGGTTGATAAGCAGTCCCTGGCGCAGGGTAACATACGGTTGTGAGAAGAGTACCTTCTTCGCACGGGATAACGTGGCGCTCAGCTTCGAAACGGCAATGTCCGCTTCCCCCGACGCCACCTGATTCACAACTTCATCGAAGGATTGGGCGGTTCGCAGAAATTCAACCTCTACCCCGAACTTGGCGGCAATGTCCGTTGCCATATCCACATCGCTGCCCGTAAGCTTGCCGTCGGCATCGACATAGAAGAAGGGCTCCCGATCCGTGGAGACCATCGCTACACGCAGCTTTCCACGCTCATAGATTTTCTTCATTCCCGGGGCATAGTACGCCAGTTCCTCTTGCGAAACCTCAACCTTCACGGCAGCAGCCGGCCGGGGACCGGCGGATTCCATTCCGCTCTTTGGCCCTGCGCCTGCTTGGGGATTCTGCTGGCTGCCGCAAGCTGTCATTAAACAGATAACCAACATCCCCAACAGCGGAATCAACATTTTGTTCATCGCTCGTCCAGTCCTCCCGTTCTATGACAATCATCGCTCCCGCAGCGGTTGCCATGCCTATGCCGGCAATCAAGAATAGTTTCTCCATCAGATGAATGTATCGGTACCGTGACCTACATGCAGGTTCTGTCCGCTTACCAAGTGTGATTTTGTCTGAAACAGCATATCAATTGAAGTCGATACCAGCTCTTTCAGCCCGGGGAGCAATGGCTTTAAGGCGTGAATTTCCAGGCGCTGCTTTAATTCCTTGCTGTTCAAGCTTTCTTCCGGGGCGTAATAACCCAATGTGACGGCGTTGACAGCAATGCGGAAAGGCGAAAACTCTTTGGCAAGAGATTTCATTAAAGCAAGCTTGCCAAGGTTGTTAATCGGAGAAGACGGGTAACCGTCATAATATAACGTATCCGCCATAAGGGGAAATACGATATGTCCCTGTTTGTTCTTGGCCATTTGCACTGCGCTGCTGCGGCTGAACAGGAAAATATCGCGAAATAAATCGGCCGTATAGGTACCCAGGCCAAGCGGATCGGCCTCAAACAATTCCTCTTCATTGAGCGTGTCCACCCCGTGAATCAAGTAATCCAGACTGCCCATACGGGAAACAGCCTGATCGATCATAACAGACGCTTCATTCGCATGGCCGTAAACGAGATAAAGCTGTTTTCTGCAATCCGCAGAAATATCGGCAAGACACACATCGGCCTCCTGCCTTTTGGTAAATTGCAGGCATACCTGAAACTCTCTCTCAAGCAGACACTCGAGAATCAGGCGATTGATTCTGTGGCTTCCCTGAGTTATAAAAACAGTTCTGGTCATCGCAGGAATCCCCCGTCCGCCTTCAATACTTGCCCGGACATGTATTCCGATTGACCTGAAGCCAAAAACAAGATCGCATCCGCAATCTCTTCGACCGTGCCCATGCGCCCCATGTTGGTATGATTGATGAAATTTTCCATTTTCCCTGAAGGCACCAACGCCGTCATTTCCGTTTCAATCATGCCTGGAGCGATCGCATTGATTCGGATGCCTTCCCGGCCGTAGCGCCTGGCCAGCATTTTGGTCAAGCCGATAACGGCCCCCTTGGAAGCCGCATAATTCGTCTGCGCCTCCCGCCCGTAGATGCCTGACACCGATACAACATTGACGATCCTTCCGCTTTGCTGCTGCAGCATGACGGGAATCGTTTCCGAAGCGCACAGCAGGGTTCCATTGAAATTCGTGCGAAACACGTCGTCCCAATCAGAGATTGGCATCATCACCGCCAAGCTGTCGCGCACGATTCCCGCATTGTTGACCAAAATATCAATACGGCCAAACTCCCGCACCACTTCGGGAATGAGTTCACGGACAAAGCCAGGATCGTCAACGGAGCCTTGAACCATCCTCAGCGGCACTCCATTTCCGTTCCACTTGCCGAGCAATTGCTGCGCCAGGTCCACATTCGCGGCATATACGCCAATTACCGCCGCCCCCTCCGCCGCGAAGCGTTCGAATGCCGCTCTGCCGATTCCCCGCGTGGCACCTGTCACAATTGCTACCTGATTACGCAGCTTCATGCTTTCTCACGAAGGCGGTTGTCGATAAAACCGGCAATGGAATTGACGCATCTCAAGTGAACTTTCAGGTCGTCGATGGGAATGCCTTCAACCTTCACGCCGTATACGACTTCCATACCAACCATCACCTCAAACGCCTCGATCGAATCCAGTCCGAGCCCGTCGCCAAAAAGCTCCATCTCGTCATCGATATCCTCTGCCGTGATGTCTTCCATTTCCAGACGCTCGATAATCAGCTTCCGTTTGACCACGTCTTTGATCTGTTCCAAAGTAAAAGCCTGCTCGTTCATTTGTTCTCCTCCTCTTTAATCCGGCCGATCACCGCTGCAGCGGTATTTCCATTGATCGCTATACTGACGGTCAGGAAGTAATCACGTTTTTGTCCCTGGATCCCAAGCTGAGAGCTGGCATGGATCCACTGCGCTGCTGTACTGACCGGAGTGAGCGAACTGATGGATTCGCCGTAACCGGACTGCTCGTTCAAGCAGGTTACCGGAGTCCCGCACCCGGCGAACAGCTCTTCAATGATGCGCATTTGTTCTTCCAATTCGCCCGGCCTCCCGGCGGAATCGATCAGAACACCATCCATCTGCTCCAGCCGCAAACCGGAATTCCGAATGGCATCGGTAATGGATCGGGCCAAATCGCCAAATGCCATCCCGCCGCCCAGCATTTCCGCATAGACGCGTTTCCCCTCTTGCTGCGCCGTATCCAGGTCGCATAAAGCCAGGCACAGGCTGCCCTCTGTCATATGAAAACGGCTTTCCGCAAGCCCCTTGGCCATATCGATTTTATCCGACAGCTCGGAAAACTCATCGCCTGCGGCGACCAACAGCCGGTCATGAACACCGTCGCGGAGAATGCCGCAGCCATAAATCAATGCCATAAGCCCCTCCGTGCCGCCGGTGCTGAGCGAGCTGCTGAAGCCTTTCAGCTTCATCTTCTCGGCCGTCTTGCCGGATATTGAATTGATAACGGTATGGGGAAAATAGATGCTGCTGGCAAGCTCCGGTCCGCTGCCGAACACGCTGCCCAGAAATTTGCCGATGCTCTCCGTGCTTCCCCGTGAAGTTCCGTATATGAATCCAGTATCTTGTCCGGCGGCAGCTTCACAGCTCCACCCCGCATCCTCCAGCGCCAGGCTGACTGCTCCTATGCTGAACTGGGAGAGGCGGTTCATTCTTCTCTCATATAAGCCTTTATCAAAATCCTTCAGCTGGAATGACGAGGCTCCTGCCCTGCCGTCTGCGCCGTCCCCGATAACCGCGCCGATTCCCACGACCGCTATTCTTCGTAAAGGACGGTCCGTTTCGATCCGCTTCGGCTCGTTCTCCGAATAATGGGTCTTGGCGACGATCGCAGCATTATGTCCGCCAAAGGCGGAATTATTGTTTAACAGATAATCCGCTCTCCCCGCCATCATATCATTGGCTACAATGAGGATGTCTTCACAGCCCGGCCGCGGCTTGTCATAATGCAAAGCAGCGGGAAGCAAATGATGATGAATGGCATACAAGGAAGTGGTGAACTCGATAGCTGCAGCCGCTCCCAGATTATGGCCAAAGTACGCTTTGCTGGAGCTGAGCGGAATTTCACCGAGCTTGTCGCCGAATGCGGCCCGCAAACCGGAAATCTCTGCGTGATCGTTGGCCTGCGTACCGGTGCCGTGAGCATTGATATAGCCGATTGCAGTCGGATCAATACCGCTGTTAGCCAGGGCCATGTTCACCGCAATATGAATTCCCTTTCCCTCCGGGTCAGGCGTTGTCTCGTGATACGCGTCGTTGCTTAGGCCGTATCCGCAAATCTCCGCATAAATCGTTGCTCCCCGCAAAATAGCCATATCCAGCGGTTCAAGCACAACAAAAGCCGCTCCTTCACCCAAACTAAGACCAAACCGGCTTGCGAAAGGGGAGGCCGGCAGCGGATTCAAGGCGCGCAGCACATTAAATCCGGCATAAACGGAATGGGACATCGGATCGGAGCCGCCCGCCAGCATCACATCGGCGTGTCCCCATCGAATCATATCGTAGGCATAGCCGATCGCGTTGCCGCTTGCCGCGCATGCGGTATTCATCGTAACGACCGGCCCCGTCGCCTGAAAATATTGCGCAACATCATCACCCTGCTGATAGAAAGGGTAACGAGCCGTTCTTGCCACGTCCAGTTCCGCAACCGTCCACTGCTCTTCGAGCGAAACAATACCGCCATTGCAGGTGCCCAGCGCGACACCGGTCCGCTCCGCCCCCTTGCCGCCTGTGACGATTCCGCTGCCCCGCATTGCATTCCGGGCGGCGACAATGGCGTACTGCGCGCAAAGATCATACTGCTGCTGCTCGGATGCCGAGAAGTAATCATCCGGGTTATAGTCCCGGATTTCCGCTCCGATCCGGCTGTGAAATTTATCGGTAGGAAAACGCTGCATCTCTCCGATGCCTGTTCTTCCTTCCTTCATGGAAGCAAAAACCTGCTCAAAGCTGCTGCCCAGAGCGCAGAGAATCCCCATCCCCGTTACCGCAACGCGCTGTCTCCCCTTGGTCACTTAATCGTTCCTCCCTGATGTGCAAGTGTTATGCAGACTGCTCTTTTTTCAACGATCCGGCACGCATACGGAGCCAGCCGGCGATCCAGCATTTTCAGCATGGAAGGGGTTTCGACATTGACGGCAAATTTCGCAAACGGAATCTGCCGCTCCAGTTGAAGCAGGACGGATTGCGCCATCAGAATAAAGGCGCAGCCATATAACCGGTAGGGCTCCTGAACATAGACACTGTCATATAGAATCGTATCTTCGGCAATTCGGTATGTCATGCACCATCCCGAGATTTCTTCTCCTGCCATCATGGCGAGACTATTGCTTTCTTCCAATTGCAGATTTGGTTTGAAAGGCGATAGAAACTGCGGAAAGCCACCGCCTTCTCTTAATCTGTTTTTGGCTCCGCTGTGCAGATCGCGCCATAATAAAGACTGCAGTCCTTGCGGCAGTTCAATCTTCTTCAGCCACGGAGCGTCGGCGATGCGGGTATCGACCGTGTACACCTTTCCTTCCAATACGGGAGGAGACCCGTTATTACACTGTAAGAAAGCTTCCACAGCAGGCTTAATCCGGTTGCCCGCATAATACACAAAACGGATCTGCGTAGCTCCTGCACGAAGCAGAAGCTCTTCCGTTTGGCGCAGAAGAGCGGCGCCGATTCCCATTCTGCGGTAATTCGGCTTTACAAACAGAGAGACGACTTCGGCTGTGCTGCTTCCCGGCTGGCGGTATATAACGATTAATCCGGCAGCTTCCGCCCCCTCCGCCATCTCTGCTCCGATTGCGGTATAGCTTGGATGTCCTTGCGAATCACGCAGCAGCGGGAGCACATATTGGTACGTTAACGGCCCATATGCAGCGGCATCGCCGGCTTCCAGCTGTTTCACTTTGTAGCGGTTCTCCATCCAGCCGCTCATGATGCAGTACCGCTGCTGCCCAGTGGCAGCGGATCATAGTCGGCTGCTTCCCTCTGGCTGTCTTCCGCTTTATCCACAATCAGAACCGCCGCCATACTATTGAGATGAATGTTGGCCGTTGTCAGAATGGGATCGATAATGGGATTGACAGCCATCAGCAGAATAATACCCGTGCTGGAGGGGAGGTTCAGAGGATCGGCAATCAGCGAAATCATCGCAATCGCCACGATCCCGGGAGTCCCAGCTCCGGCAACTGCCGCCAGTACCGCTCCGGCCATGATGATGAACAAATCCTGCAATCCCAGCGTAACCCCATACAATTGGGCGATAAAGATAATGCCCAGGGAGTACACCACCACCATGCTGTACCTGCACAGGACGACCCCAAGCGGAACGACCAAATTGACCGAGTCGGAGTCAAGCTTGAACTGCTTGCGCAGCGAATCGAGTGCGGAGGGCATGGTAGCGATACTGTTTTGCGTGCCGAAAGCAATAATCAGCGTTTCCTTCAAGCCTTTCAACGCCTGGATAAAAGAGATTTTCAGCTTCGCCGCCATGATCCAGCCGCTTGCAATCATGAGAACAAGCGCTACCGTATAGGCGAGTGCGATGAACTTCACCATAGCCAGCAAGAGATCTGCACCCGTGCTTGCGATCTGCCCAGCCATAATGCATAGCAGCCCAAACGGCAGCACATACATCGACCAGGAGATAATCCGCTGAAAGACTTTAAACATCAAATCCACGAGAGAGAGAAAATGTTCGCCTGTATGGACGGACAGCAAACCGAGCGCGATACCCACCACCACGGAAAAAAACAGGATTTGCAGGCTGTTGCCCTGAGTCAGCGCAATAAATATATTATCCGGGATCAGTTTGAATATAAAATCCATCAAACCGTTGGCAGAGGCCGTGTCTGCTTGATCTGCGGAGGAAGATTCCTTATCCAGAACAATCGTGCCAAGCACCGTTTTACTGCCGGCAGAGATGCCTTCGCCCGGCTTGCCGAGCAGTCCTGCCGTAATTCCCAGCACACTGACTGCAAGCATCCCAACGATAAAAACTAGCAGCATTTTATTCAATACCTTATTCGATCCTGTCGACATAAACAATCTGCCTACACTGGAGACAATGGCCGTGACCATGATCGGAATGACACACATTTTAAGAAATGACAAATACAAGCCACCGTACGGGATAAGCTGCTCTGCCAGCTGAGGCTGATAAATCCCGATCATGACCCCTGCCGTGATGCTTCCTAATATCGTCCAAATCGATTTTAACCACCGCATACGGATAACACACCCACTATGTTTATATTGTGCATCGATGAATAGCTTGCAGGAGAAAAATCACAAGAAGAACCTCAAAAAACTGAGGTTCTCTCCGCACATCAGTGACGCTTCACAACAATCTTAAGACAAAATCATGGGAATTGTTGCAATTAACCCTATCGCATTCCCGGCTTCGCCTTCAGCAGAATTCTGAGGGCCCGAATTGCCGCTCAGCCCTGTAGCCAATCCGTCAAAGAAATCAGTGGCTCCCTGTTTGCTTCCGCCGGCAACGCTGTCGAGCTCGCCTTCCGTTAATTCACTGTCAGCCAGTTGAATTTTGGGCAGAATAATGCTCAAGGAATAGCTGGATTGATCGAGTACGCCGATTTTGAAGCTGGCCGGCACTTCATGACCTGTTTCCTGCTGAATCGCCTCGTGAATGTTCGTCACGCATAAATTTCTGAATTCCAGGTCGGCAGCGGCTCTTGCGCCTACTTTGCTAACTGCTTCTTCTACTGCTTCTTTACTCCATGCCATGTATGATTCCTCCGATTGGAAAGTTTGGATTAGCTGCCGATGATGAGATAAGGAGATGCCACGATTTGACCAATGATATTGCCGGCAACGCCTTCGGAATTGTTCGCGTAAGTATTATCGGCGCCCATAATCGAAGCGGCTCCGCCTGCAAGTCCTTCGAAGAAATCGGTAGCTCCGTCTTTGCTTCCGCCTGCAACGTTGTCCAATTCGCCTTCCGTTAATTCATTGTCGGCCAATTGAACTTTAGGCAGGACAATGCTCAAGGAATAGCTGGATTGGTCAAGCACGCCGATTTTGAAGCTAGACGGCACTTCAAGGCCTGTTTCCTGTTGAATGGCTTCGTGAATGTTGGTCACGCACAAATTTCTGTACTCCAGATCGGTAGCTGCTCTTGCGCCCACCTTGTTTACCGCTTCTGCTACTGCTTCTTTACTCCATGCCATGATTGTTTCCTCCTGTAAAATATGATATTTATCATGACTCGTTATGATAACGAGAGATGAACTACGCAAGCTGCCGTTTGGCCAATTCGACGAACAATCCGTCCTGTTTCATTAAATCGCTGTAAGACCCCGCTTGAACGATCCGACCTTTTTCCAGAACGAAGATGCGGTCGGCGTTCATAATGGTGCTGAGCCTGTGGGCAATGACCACCCGTGTAGCGTGCAGCTTCTCCAGGCTTTGGCTGACAATCGTCTGCGTGCGGTTGTCCAGGGCGCTGGTCGCCTCGTCGAACAGGATGATTTTCGGTCTTCTGGCAATCGCCCGGGCAATAAGCAGGCGCTGGCGCTGCCCGCCGGATAACGTGCTGCCGCCTTCGGATATTACCGTATGCATGCCCATGGGCATTTGGCGGATATCCTCATCGAAACCGGCCATTCGCGCCGATTCCCAGGCTTCTTCCATCGTCAGGTTCGCAGAACCGATAATATTGGAATAAATATCGCCAGCGGTCACCTTGCCATTCTGCAGGACAACGCCGAACTGACTGCGAACGGAGCGGATATCCAGTGTTTTGAGATCCTGCCCGTCAAAGTAAAGCGATCCGGACTCCGGCTTCTCAAAACCGAGCAGCAGCCTCAGCAGCGTTGACTTCCCGCAGCCTGATGCGCCAACCAGCGCGATGAATTCGCCGGGGCGGATTTGGAGCGACAGATCATTGAGAATCCAGGGCTGATCCATTCTATAGCGAAAGCGAATATGTCTGACTTCAATAGCGCCTGTCAGTTCGCCTGGATCTTCCAATGCCTCGTGTACTTCGGGAACCGTTTGGAGAATCGGTTTGGCTCTTTCATATTGCGGAACAATGCTCATAATCGAGACAACCGCCGTCGACATCGCAATCATCGCCCCCAGAAAAGCCGAGAAAGCGGAGAAAAAAGCGATGAACTTGCCGGGACTCATTGCTCCCCCGCCGGAAGCCATAATATAGAATAATGTCATCGAAGTAATAACCGGAAAAAAAGCGTTGAATACCGCATGCAGATTCGTTAATGTCTTGGCTTGGAACGCGGTTTCTTTTAACTCCCCGAACTGTTTGGCCCACAAGAAAAATGCCCGTTTCTCGGCCGCCGCCATGCGGAATTTGCTGATGCCGTTAATGATTTGCAGAACCGTCGTTGAAATTTTCCCCTGAACCGCCAGCAACACCCGCTGCCGCTTGACCTGCAGAATTCCGACTCCAAGCGTAACGGCCATCGAAATCAGGACCAGAACCGTGGCCACAAGAGCCAATTTCACATTGTAATAAAATAATAAAAGCAGATTAAAGGAGGAGAATATGCCGGAAAATATCGCCGTCAGCGCCACACCCGATACCGCCTGACGTATCGTATTGATGCTGTTGGCCCGCAAAGCCAAATCGCCGGAGGAATAATCCCTGAAGAAGGAAACAGGCAGATTGAGCAAGCGATCCCATACCGCCGCCTGTATGGATCCCCCCATCTTCCCTTCGATTCTGAGCATTGCCATAGAGCGCGTCAATTCGAACAAGGACATGGAGAGGATGACCGACAGCAAGATCAACCCCATCTGCAGAAGCAGGCCTTTCTCAGAAGCCGGAATAATCGAATCGAACAGGATGCCGTTGGCTATAGGAACCAGCATTCCGAGCAATCCTCCGGCAATCCCCATGAACACCATGATGTATAAGTCCCGTTTGATCGTTTTGTGTGAGCCGAATTTGATAATATCCATAACAGAGAGCGGTTTTGTCGGCAGCGGACGATAGAACATAAACGCGACCGGTGCGATATTGCGGGCAAGATCTTCCGTTACGGTCTGTTCCGAGCCGTCCGCCGAATCGACTAGAATATAGGTCGACGCATTCTTCTGAATCAGAGCAACGGGCTGTTTGTTTGCCTCCAAATAGGCAAGCAGGGGTCCGTTATCACTGCGCCACCAATCATCCTTCAGCATAACCTGGCGGGAACGAAATCCGGAGCTTTTTGCAACATGGCCCACAGGGTCGCGCAGCTTATGCAGACTCTTTCCAGCAACCGGCTTCACTGCCATGCCGAGCGATTCGCCGACAATCTTGCAGGCGATATACAGCAGGTCGGTGGAGCCCGTTTCAGCGGCTGCTTTTTTTCGGGATGCTCCTGTAACGGCTGCCAAACGGTTCAAAGCCAAATCCATGACGGCATGATCATTTTCCGTTTTTCGTTTCAGACGGTCGTATTCGACTTTTCCCTCTGACCTGCGATTATCAAGCAGACAGCGGTAGAGCAATCGATGAAATTCGGATAATCCGCGCAATTCGGCATCCTTCTTCAGCCATTCAGCCGTGCCGTATGCGGAAATTACGGATGGTTCGGCGGCCGAGATCCAGCTGATGGAGGACAAAGGCATAGTCATCCCCGGCTGCACGACGGCAAATCTTTCATCATCCATCCAATGGAGTTTTCCGGCATGCATTTCAATCCACAGAACTTTGGCCGAACGAAAGACAGCTCCCTCGGCAGCTGCCAGCTGACTGACCGCTTCAAGCTCGATAAAATCTGTTGCGTTGTTGAGCCTTCTCAGGGCGGAGGACCAGTCCTGGACCCACTTATCAATCGAATCCGCCATTGCCATGTGAACAGAATAATCGGAATTCGCTTGAAGAAATAAGGACATGTCCATGCGGATCAGCTGCGTACCGGACAACCCGGCAATGAGCATGCCTGCGGATGCTTCCGCAACATCTTCATGGAAACCAAAGATGAATCGCCCTGCTTGCAGACTGAACAAAAATTGCGGCTGCCGGGTTACTGTACCGCCTTGCAAGGCAACGGCAAAAATATCCGCAGATCCGCTCATAATGAGCCAAAGCGACGTTTCATCCGTAACAATGAGCGGTTTGTTTCCTTCAAGCTCGATCCATTCCCCATTTTTTATAAACCATTGCTCCAAGATGTCGTTATCCGTCCGATCCATATGCATTCACCCCCTCCGGCTTTAGTGGTCCTGTATCAGTCTGGCATATGCGCCGTTTTTCAGCAGTAAATCATGGTGGGTGCCGCGTTCGGCCACTTTTCCCCGCTGCATCAAAATAATTTCATCCGCATCGCGGATGGTGCTCAGCCTGTGCGCGACAATAATACAGGTACAGCCTCTTCTTCTGAAGCTCGTATCCACGATTTGTTCCGTCTTCGGATCCAATGCGCTTGTCGCTTCGTCCAGTACAAGAACGGATGGATTGCCGGAGAGCGCTCTGGCAATTTCCAGGCGCTGCCGCTGTCCGCCGCTGAAATTACCGCCGCCCTCGGCAAGCTCATGATCGTAACCGCTGCTTCGCGAGCTGATATCATCATCAATACAGGCATCTTTGGCGGCACGGACAATATCCGTCTCCGGTATCGTCAAATCCCACAGCGATAAATTATCCTTGATGGTGCCTTCAAACATATGAATATCCTGATCGACTACCGCAAGCGAGTTGCTGATTAATGTGCGCGGCAATTCATCGCGATTGATTCCATCAAACAGAATTTCTCCCGACCATGGCGCATAAACGCCGGCAATCAATTTGGCGATTGTCGATTTCCCGCTGCCCGATCCCCCTACAAGGGCAACACGCGAGCCAGGCTTCAGCTGCAGGCTGAAGTTCTCAATCAACGCCCCCTCCAGCTTGTTGTAACCGAAGGTTACATTGCGCAATTCAACAAATCCTGCCAGCTTGGCATTCTTCGGCTGCGCTTCTTCTTCATCCGAGGGATAAAGCTCGGCCGCTGCTGCGATCTGACTGTCCACATCATGGTTTAATACATCATCAAGCCGCTTGAGTCCGCCTTCCGCCTCCTGAAGGGAGCTGCCGAGCTGGACCATCTTATTGACCGGTTCGATGAAGCTGGCCGTCAAGCTTTGGAAGGCTACCAGCATACCGATCGTCATGACGCCATCCATGACCTGAAATCCGCCGACCGCCAGAATGACCGCGGAGCTTATGCCGGATAACAAAGTGGGCAGAGCGCTCAGCATACCGGAGGAGACGCCGAGCTGCTGCTGGGAATTCAGGAGCTTCGTCTGGTAACCGGACCATTTTGCGAAAAAATCGGATTCGGAACCGCTTGATTTCAACGTTTCGATCATTTGCAGACCATTCATCGTAACGCCCTGCATTTTGCCGCCTTCCTGAAGCAGACGCATATTCTGATCGACTCTTTGCCTGGCAACGAACCGCAGAAAAACCACGTTTATCAGAGCCGTTGCAACAGCCAGCAGGGTCAGGATGATGCTGTACTGGAACATCAGGATCAAATAAAAGACAATCATTACGGAATTCAATGCGGCGACCGCCAGATCGCCGGACAGCAGCTGTGCCACCCGGTCGTTGATCATCACCCGCGAACCGATCTCTCCGCTGAAGCGCTGCGAGAAGAACCCCATCGGAAGCCTCAGCACATGCCAGAAAAAAGCGCTGGACGTGCTTAGCGAAAATTTCGTTTCGAGCCGCAGCAGGTAATATCTCTGCAGCCAGGTCAGCGCCGCCCGGACGAATGCCGTAATGGCCATTCCGACCAGCAGCGGGATCAGCCAGCTTTGATTATTTCCGAGCAGTATATTATCGATGAACATTTTGGTGAAAGTGGGTATGACAAGTCCCGGAATGATTAGGAAAAGTCCGGCCAGAATGACATAAAGCAGCGCCGTTTCCGAGCCTTTCAGCCGTTTCTTGAGAGACCCGGCAATACCCGTTTTCTCGCCATGGCGCTTGTATTCGGGTGACGGCTCAAAGCTTAGAACAATGCCGGTATAGGATTTATCGAATTCCTCATAAGTGACAACCCGCGGTCCCGAAACCGGATCATTCAGAAAAACCCGGTTCTCCTTGAAGCCCTCGAGCACAAGGAAGTGATTGAAGTTCCAATGAATAATCATCGGCCCCTTCATGCTGCGGAGCGCCTCCGGCTCCTTCTTCAGCCCTCTTGCCGTCAGCCCGTATTTCCTTGCTGCTTTCAGCACATTGCTGGCTTTGCTCCCGTCCCTTGAAACACCGCATTCCACACGCAGCTCCTCCAGAGGAACATAGCTTCGGTAATAGCCAAGAATAATCGCTAAAGCTGCCGCACCGCATTCCACCGCTTCCATCTGCAGAACGGTCGGTGTCTTGACGCGTTTGGGTGCACTCACCTTAAGGTTCAACTCCATCTCTTACTTAATCTGAGGTATTACGGATGTAATCGGTTTTTGCCGTTTTATCGTTATGGATCCCGAGGTAAAGGTACCGCTGTCTATCAGCTGCGGCGGACCTTTGGGCGTAGACCATTTGTAGCCGCTTATTGTTGACGGGTCCGGTACGAGATCGACCAGAACCTCAAGCAGCGCGGAGCCTCTTCCCGCAAGCTCCTGCACCAGCGCTTCGTTCCCGAGAGTGAGCAGCATGGTTTGCGCCGTTACCGGGAATTCCGAAACCGACGTTACGCGTCCAATCAAAAAGCCGTATTCCTCCTTATTTACGGAGCTGGGAGAAATATCAACCGTCATCCCGGGAATAATGGTCTTCCCTTCCTGGATCGGAACATACATCACCGTCTTCAAATCCTTGGCCTGCTCCTCGCCTGATTCGACCGTAATGATCGGCAATCCAACGCCGATTGAAGCGCCCTTCTTGACTTTTACTTCCAGGACCCGTCCTGTATAAGCACTTACGACTCTCGATTCGTTGAAGTAGGCCGTCTTGAGCGCCGCTAACCCGTTCCGGATCTTGTTTATTTGCTCCTCTAATTCCGCTGACGGCGTACGCTGATTGGCCAGCTCGGCAGCCTTGAGGCTCTCTGCCAGCTGCTCAAGCTGCTGTACCATGGCCGGTTGTTCAATTCTTGCTATGACGTCACCCTTATGTACGTAATCATTCTCCACCACGCGAATATCGGTAATGGGGCCGCTCGACGAGGAATAGATATTTTGCAGCCCTCCTGGCCGGATTAAGACGCCTTGTGCCTGCATCTTGGTATTCAACGTTCCGTAAAATCCCCAAACTATCGCGGAGACCAGCAGCAATCCGAGGGCGCTCAAAGCGAGCCAGCCCTTTGGCGAAGTCACCTTCATTAAAGTGTCGAGCTGCTCGGGCGAAGATAATCTTTCTATGGATACCTTGCGAAAAACGTCATTGTTCATTCCCGGGTTGCTCCTTTATTTCAGGTATTCGAACTGTCCTTGTTTAACCTGTTTCATCACAATGTGCATATCATTCACATCACCGTTCGCGTCAAACGATCTGTCACCGGACACGCCCGGCCATGTTTCCTGTTCTCGTAACGCAGCTGCAATATCGGCAGGCTTGCGTGAATCAGCCTTCGTCATGGCAGCGGCCAGAAGATGCAGAGAGTCATAGGCTTGCGCCGCATATTTATTCGGCTCTGCCCCGAACCTGCTTTTATAGCTTTCAACAAAATCACGAACCTTGGGATCCGTATCATTGGGGTTAAAGATAGATGCGACAACGACCCCTTCTACAGCTTTTTCACCTATTTCAATCAAGCTGTCCGAATCCAGGGCGTCCCCGCCCATTACCGGCAGATTCAATCCTGCTTTGCGAAGCTCCAGAATGAAATTCGCTCCATCCGGCATCGCTTCCGCCACAAAGACGGCATCGCATCCCAAGGCGTTCCATTTATTGACCAGCCTGCGGAGATCATCGATGTCCTTATAGTCAGAGACACGATCTATGATTTGAATATCGCTTATTTTGGCACTGTCTTCAAAAGAATTGGCCAAGCCGCGGCCGTACTCGTCATTCGCGTAAAAGACAGCAATGTTCTTATACATTTTGGAGTTGGCGTAATCCGCCATCTCTGCGCCGATTTGTGTATCATTCGGAATCAAGCGGAAAATATGGCTGACCCCGCCCTCCGTCAGCTTCGGTGAAGTCGACGTTGGCGCAAGAAACAATACGCCTGCTTGTTCATAGACCTTGGAAGCCGGGACCGTCACGGCCGAGCTGCGGTCGCCGATAACAGCTGTCACATTCAAATCATTGGAGAAGTTTTGGGCAATGGTCAGACCGTCCGTAACGGAAGATAGATCATCCTTTTGCTCCAGCTTTATTTTTGAGCCTATTACCCCGGTTTGATTGATTTCCTCCAGAGCCAATTCAAGCCCCTCTTTAAATCCGTCGTTCCGGCCGGCAAAAGGCCACGCCGCGCCGACTACAATTTCATCCGATGATTTGCCCAGCTTCATTGCTCTTTCTTCGCTCATACTCATGGAACTTCCGCACCCTGTTAACAGTAAAAACAGGAATGAAGCCAAGATGATCATTCTCAATTTCATTTGTATATCTCCCGTATCATAGTTTAGTCGTGATATTATGTCAGTTATTGTATAAATTATAGACGCTGGTTTCAAAGTAACACGGCATTAAGTCAGGAATGTGTCGAATCTCAAAAATAATGTCGATCAATGGGCAGAAAACCGGGTCCAAGTCCTCTTTCAGCTCATGCAGAGGCAACCGCAGCGGTGTTAAAGAACCCGGCTAAATGTCGAATTTCGCTGCACTGGTTAGTTTTTACTATCCCGACAGAGACCAGGATGACAACCAACTTAAGTCTACCAGCGGCCAATAAAAGAATAATGAAAGATTTTAGCAAAAAAAAGCCCAAAACAGCGCAGCATCAAGCCTTTGCGGTTTTGAGAAAGATAAAAATTATTTTTCGCAGAAAATTTTCATGGTAGAAAATAGGAAATAAGGACCAGTTCCTTGGACGGATAATATCCTGTTATAATCCGAGCTTTACCTCGTCTGAACGTGCCCGGCTCTTCTTTTTCCGCCGCCGGACTTCGGATTGTCAATTCAGACGGCCCAATCTATCCTTTTAAACAGGCAGGTCACGAATTGCTTGCCGGTCATTAGGAGGAATCCTATGCTGGATAGTCAAATGCTCAAAAATCAAAGTAAATATAGGGCAAGCTTTAACAGGTTAGCGGAGCTTGTATTTGGGATTCATTTTGAGGAATGGTATCAGAAGGGATATTGGGGGGGACTGTCTCTGCTTTCGATAATATGAAGGATTTCTGCGCGCCCAAATTATCTCATGCCTAAAGATGCTCCGGCAATGCGGCTGCCTGGGTGAAAGGCAGCATTTGTCTGATCGTTCATAATCAAGCTTCCAGCCTGATTACCGTTGATGCTGTTTCAACCCCATTCAAGGTCAGCGTAATCCGGTGCTCACCCGGATAATGACGGCGGGTCGTCAGATCCGCCCAGCGGTGCTTCCTGGCGCCTGCAAGCCTCGTACCTCCCGGCACCACTTTGTCGGATAGCAGGAATAGCTTGCGGGATGTATGTCCTCCTGCCTTCACGAAGTCGATTCCGTATTCCATGCGAATACGCACCGGTTCGCCCGGCCGGATATGAAGCTCGTAGCTCAGCTCGCAGCTTCCGCCGATCGGCAGCACATCCGGCTCCGTCGACAAAGAGGCATAGGTTGTCAGCGCCGACTCTTCTCCCGCTTCCGCATAGCCGAACAGCGCCATGATCTCGGGATCGGCTTTGCGGATCAAATTACGGCAGGCATGCCTGATAATCCAGTCCGTATCCGGATGGACTCCCTGCCAGCGGCGGGCTGTATCCAGCACGATTGACGGGTGATCCTTGGCGATGTCATTCAGATTGTTGGCGACGCTCTTGCGTACATACAGCGAAGGGTCTGCCTTCAGCTGCTCCAGCACGGGGAGCAATGGAGCAGGGTCCTGCTTGAAAAGCGGCAGCGCCTGTCCCCACGGCAGCCTGGGCCGGCAGCCCTCGCTGGCAAGCCGCCGGACATGAGCGTTCGGATGCCTGGACCATTCCTCCATCTGACGCATCATCCGCTCCGGCTCACGCAAAATAAACGACCGAACGGCGAACTCCGCCGAGGACTTCGAAGTAAAGCGCTCCAACGCCTCCATGGACAGACCCCAATGCTCCTCTGACTGGCCGTACACTTCCACGAAATCAGGAAAAAATAAATAGGGGAAACCGACGCAGGCCGCGTCAATCGCATACAAAACGTCGAGCTCGTCCTCGTACCGTGGCGGCAGATATGTTCCGAGCACCGTGGAGATCCGCCTGATCCGCTCCTTCAGCTTTAAATCATACCAGCCGTCCTCCATGACCGCCGCGACGAATGCCTCCGTATTGAAAGCCTTATAAACAGCATGCACTTTCTCGCCGAATTGACGCAGAAATTGTTCATGATACATATCTTTTAATGGTTCTGCCATTCTCTCTCTCCTCCTGGTTATAACCCTTCCACGATGATTCCGCGATAATCGTCGCCTTTAAACCGATGCTTGCGCGCCTCGCTGATGCGATACTCTAGACAGCGTAACATATTAAATATGCCAACTGTCTGTCATATTTATTTAGCGGATCAAACTTTTGAATATCGCAATTCCCTGCATACGCTCATCACAGGGCATTCGCGGATTGACATAAGCAAAGAAACAGGACCATAATGTAAGCATAGTATAGGCACGGATATCCTTCTGCTGTTACGGTCAATGTTATTTTATAAGGAGGTTCATTGTCATGGACGAACAAACCGGCACGAACAACAACTGCAAGGAGAGTGCCGGCTCCAGTATTTGCGAAGTCCTGCAGATTCTGGGTGCCAAATGGGCTTTCCTTGTTCTTGAAGAACTGCTGAAAGGACCGCAGCGATTCAACCAGCTGCAGCGTAATGTATCCATCGTCAAGACCCAATCCCTTACGGATACGCTCCGCCACCTGGTGAATAACGGTCTTGTCCTCCGCAAGGTCTTTCCTACTGTGCCTGTCACAGTGGAATATTCTCTGACGGAGAAGGGCAAGGATTTTCAAACCGCATTGCTGGAAATGGACAAATGGGTCCAAAAATGGGGCAATCCAGCGCTAGCAGGGCAAACTTCCGTCCAATCCTCATAATTGCATAGCACTAGATCATAACAAGTTTAACCGCCAGGGCTCTTAGCCCTTGGCGGTTATTTGTCTTGGACGCGCACTTTGCAACCTCCTATACAATAGGTTAGTTGGTCCAAATAAATGGATTACATCCAAATGATTTGCGTTCTTACTTTATGAAATCAGCTTGATTATAATTCGATTAAGCCGCTTAGCCGGACGCGGCCAAGCGCTTATATAATCGCAATGGGCCCCAAAAAGAAAGAAGCCCGGGAAAACGGAAAGGAATGGTTGATTATGAACCGAATTGTCATTTACATTTTAATGATAGCCGTCTTCTTCACGGCTACTTCAGAATTGGTCGTGGCAGGCATTCTGAATGTACTGGCTGAAGAGATGCATATCTCTGTCGCACTTGCCGGACAGCTCATAACCGCCTATTCGCTCGCATTCGCGATAGGAACTCCGGTTATTGTGTCTCTGACGGCGCGAATGGGCCGGAAAAAATTGCTGCTCATTGCCTTATCCGTCTTCATTATCGGCAATCTCGTCTCGTTCGCAAGCTCCGGCTTCATCCTGCTGATGGCTGCCCGCATGATATTGGGCATGAGCTCCGGCGTATTGATGGTAGCCGCCTTCAGCGCTGCAGCCAAGATGGTGCCTCCCGAGAAAATCGGCAGCGCGATCGGCACCATTATTCTCGGCTTCAGCAGCGCCATGATTCTTGGCGTACCCGTCGGGATTGCGCTGACTGGTATGTTCAGCTGGCAGATAATCTTTCTCTTCCTCGCCGCCGGCAGCCTCATCATTCTGATCGGCATGGCCCTCCTGCTGCCGGAGATCGAAGGCGATGCTCCCGTAGCCTTCAAGCAGCAGTTCGCGGTGTTTGCGAATCCGGTCATTTTGTCCGCGCTGCTGCTCGTTCTGTTCAGGGAAATCGGCAACTCCGTCATGTTTACGTATGTAACCTCTTTTCTCGGAACAATCCTGCAGCGCAGCGCTTCGGATATCGGATTCATCATGCTCGCCTTCGGAATTGCCGGCGCTTTGGGTTCACGGCTGGGCGGCTCCGCTATCGATAAATGGGGAAGCGTAAGGATCATCGTCATCAGCTTGACCGGTCATGTCCTGACGCTGGCTCTGCTTCCGCTGGCCGTTCATTCATTTCCTCTTGCCATGGTGCTTCTGTCCCTGTGGGTGATGTCCATGTTTATTATGGGCCCTGCTACGCAGACCTACTTCATCGAGAAGGCCCCGCAATCGGCCAATCTCATCATCAGCCTGAACACCTCCGTGACGCAGGTCGGTTTGGCAGCCGGTGCGGGAGTCGGCGGTATGGCTGTCACCTTGAATTCGACCGTCTTGTACAATCCGTGGGTCGCCAGCATTGCGCTGCTTTTGTCCTTCGCCGCAGCCGCCGTTTCTTTCCGGAAGAGCAGGAAGCCCCTGGCTGTCGCAGCCTGAGGAGAAAAATGCGATATGCAATATAATATTCCTTGTGTTGATTCATCCCATTCTTATATCATTCAGCGGACAGCATATATTGTGTCGATCCGACATATTCACGGAATGATCGAATCCTTTCATTCTCGAATTCAAAAACAATCGTCAGCTCATTGCTGTAGGGTGCGCCGTTCAACGTTCCTTCCGCGCTGAATACCACGATCCCATGATTGGCATCCTCGAGCTCCAGCAAAGACGTTAACCGGACAGCCAAGGCTTCACGCTCCATGAGTACCAATTCTTCAAATCGTTTCTTGCCGTACTGCATGCCCTTCCATTCGACGAAGGGCATTGGAACGGCGAAGCGCAAATCATCGGAAGCCATCAAAAGGAATTCTGTCAGCGATCCCTCCTCGATTGCATGGCGAAAAGCTTGAAAAGCCCTGCTGCTTCGGGTAACTCCAAATTGTTCCTGTCGGTCAATCATCTAAAATTCCCGCTTTCTTGTTACCGTTTTTTGTTTCATGAGTGACTGTACCATATGAACTGGACAGCTTATGTCCTGTTTAAAGTTAACAAGAAAAAAAACCGGACTCCCTTCATTAAAAGGGAATCCGGTCTTTCGGTTTTTAGCTTCTCGGCGGATTCAGCATCAATTCATTCATTGGACTTGAATCGGGAATTTGACGGGTGTTGTAGATCGACAATTTTTGATTAACCGCTTCAAATGCCCTGTCCAGCTCCAGCTGTCTTCGCTGAAGCTCCAGCTTATGATTTTCCAATATCGCTTTTCTTTCCGGTATCGTCTCATCGCCCATGATAGCAAGATCGACAATCCGTTTCAAGGCCGCTACCGTCATCCCCGTCGCACGGAAGCATGTCATCAGGTTGATCCAGTCCAGGTCCTTTTGTTCAAACAGCCGGTTCCCGTATTGATCTCTTTGTATAAAAGGAAGCAGCCCTTCTTTCTCATAATAACGGATCGTATGAGGAGGAAGCTCAAGCCGTTCGGAGGCTTCTTTGATTGAAAATGACAACTCTCCACACCTCCCTGATCATCAGAAATGATTTCTCGAGCTTTAACTATACACCTTAAAGTGGACTTTAAAGCAAGCATTATATATAATGCTGCAATTCCGCTTCTGGTATACAGGTTCAGCCTTTCATGCCGGAAACCAGGGCGATGCTTCTGTTTTCAGATCAATAATTCTTTTTCCTTCAGGGTCGGAGTCGGCGTCAGCACATCACCCGTGAAGGGTTCGATTGGCTGCCCGTTTTGCACTTTTTTCGGCCAGTCATGGTTAGACAGCGCCGCTTTGGCAAGCGCAATCAGATCGGAGCCCTTCTCCAGCATCTTCGCTGCATCAGTAGGCTGATCGAGTCCGCCGTTGGCAATGACAGCAGTATTGCCGTATTTCTTCGCCAGCTCGGCAAGCGTAGGACCAGACTCCCCGAAAGCAGGGTCCAATGCGCGGTATTCATACGTATGGATGTAATCGGCTTTGGCTGCTCCGATGCTTTCAAAAATAACTCTTGCATCCTCTTCCCCATGCTCCCACTTGTAGGTAAAATTATTTACTTTCGCTTGCGAAATGCGGACACCGACAACAAAATCTTCGCCTGTTGCTGCTTTGACAGCTTCTATAGTTTCAATAAGAAACCGGAGGCGATTCTCCAGGGATCCGCCGTATTCGTCCGTCCGCTGATTCGTGTATCCGGTCAAAAACTGGTCCGGCAGACAACCGCTCGCAGAGTGAATTTCCACACCGTCGAAGCCGGCTTTCTCCGCATTCGAAGCAGCTTTCGCAAAGTTGCCGATCAGCTCCTTGATTTCTTCAATATCTAATGCTCTGGCAGTCGGAAATTCGCCTCCCTTGCCATAAAGCGGACTTCTCTCACCCTGCGGCTTTAAAGCGGAAGGAGCAACCGTTTGTCCACTATTAGGATTCTCTTGGGACAGCGCACCGGCATGGGCAAGCTGCAAAATGATTTTCCCTCCTTGTGCATGAACCGCTTCCGTAACGCCCTTCCAAGCCTGGATATGCGAATCCTTCGTAATACCCGGCTGATTCAGCAATCCTTGACTGAAGGTGTCATCCATGTAGCCGGATTCCGTAATAACAAGTCCAAAATCGCCAGAGGCAAAGCGGGCATAATAACGGGCCATATTTTCCGTCGCTCTGCCGTCGGACTCTGCGGATCCCCTTGTCATGGGCGCAAGAACCACCCTGTTTTTAAGCGTCAGGCGGCCTAATTGATACGTGGACAAGATTTGGGGGAAAGTAGACATGATGAACAGCTCCTCTTGTATAGTTTTGGTGTTTTTATTGACTGCAAAGTCAATAATTGAACAAAAAATTTTTGACTACGAAGTCAAAAATCAGACAAAAAAAATTAGTTTTTTATCAAATCGAATGCCGTGTTCAGCACCATTTCGATCTGATCTGCAGGCGCGCCTGTTTTCTCTAATATTCGGATGCCGCGCAAAGTATTGGCCAGGTAGGCCGCTAATTCCTGACTTGTAAACCGGTTCGTGATTTCTCCTGCAGCTTGTCCGTTTCGAATGACCTCCTCAAGAACAAGCCGTACTTCACTGAACATAAGGTCGAACTCAGTCGCGACTTCCCGATCATCCATGCCAAACTCCATAGCAGAGTTAACCATGAGACAGCCTTTATGAGCCTCCTCGTTTGAGGAACAAAGCGATGCTGATTGCAGAGCTTCCAGAATACGGGTTGGCGAACCGCCTTGGTCGATCATTTCTCTAAGCTGTGAGAGGCTTTGCGTCCGATAAAGAGCGAGTGCCTTTAAAAAAAGCGAGCGTTTGTCTTCAAATACGCCATAAAGACTCTGTTTCTTCACATTGGTTTTGTTCGTCAGATCCTCGAAAGAGGTCGCTTTATAGCCTTTGGTCCAAAAAACCTCCATCGACTGACTCAAAACCTTATCCACGTCAAATTCTCTTGGTCTGCTCATGACGTAATCCTATCACATTCTTGACTATGTAGTCAATATCTAAAGTTCAGCATATAAAAAGCCGACCCCAAAGGCCGGCTTACAATGATTTCAGTTCAATTAACGAATATCGCATTTGTTATGGATAAAATGTATTTGGTTTTGAAGCCGGTTTAACGTTTCCTTTTCCTCGGTTGAATGTTCGCTGCTGCTCTTGGACATCAATTGCTCCAATTCCTGCTTTAATTGATGCAGATCCTCGCCTGCATTCGAGCAATCATAATTGCTTTCCAGCTGATTAAGCAAATGGAATCCCCTTTTCCCAGTCTATTTGTCTCCGCCTTTTTTGCCTTCGTTTCCCTTTTTATCGGATGTGCGCGTTGTTGTATTTTGTGCAGCATGCCCTTGTTGTTTAGCCATTACAGATCCCTCCCTTCATATCTGCCCCGGTTATTTTCCGAAGATTGAGTTCTTTTTATTCACCTGAGCTTCAGACCTCAATAATAATCGGGAATGAGATTTTTCTAAATAAAAAAACGCCCGGTATGCATTTGCATATCCGAGCGCTCTTAAAAAGCTTTTATTGAATCAGGTTAGTGCAATGCCGCTTTGTTAGGCTCCGGCATTTGCGGCGTTCCGGCTGCCGGTACGTACATATTCAGCATCTTTTGCATATCGGCAGTATCAAACTGCGGCACCTGGTAGTAGCCATGTTTGTTTTGATACATGAAAATCTCGTAAGACATTTCGATGAACTGCTGTATTTGAGATGCCAGCACGCGGCGAACGACAGGATTTGTTACTTCTGCCGCTGACATGGTCAATAATGAAGCATGGGATTTAACCAACCCCTGCATATAATCGCATATGCCTGCATCCTTTACGTCAGCGAGGGATTGATTCGGTTTTGTCGGCTGGTTCTGTTTGATGCCGTATACCGGCTGTGTTACTTGTTTAATCATATAAGTAGCTGTTTTCTGGTTTGGCTCCTGCCCGGTCTTAAAGCATTCAGCCGTCAGATTGTATTGGGAGAGCATGAAATTATACTGCCGGTCCAGAATGTCCAAAAGCTCCTGATCCTGAACGAATTGCCTGAAAATCATGAATTGATCCAACGTATTGACGGCACAGGACAACACCTGATGCACATCAAGCAGTTCATGACCTCCATGATTCATGTTCAATCCGTTCTGCGAACGATTATTTGATGGTATTTGCTGCTGCATCGTCATATTCTCCTTTGTTGTAAAAACATTTTGGGCAACCTACTTTAATATGCAGGGTTGAGGGAGAATTTATGCAATCTGATGCAGCTTGCAAAGCAAAGCGCCGGCTTATGACTCAGGTTATAACTCCTCGATTTCGACGGTGATGACGTTATCCGTCAGCTTCACCAGATTGTATACATCGGTAACATAGTGTTTATGGGTTGCGGATAGAATCAAACCGATTTGCCGGTTACCGGATTCCAGATCCTTGAGTTTAATCTCACGGATATCCACGCCTTTTTTCCCTGTCAGCTCGCGTTCGCTTTCGAGATTTTTAATGATTTGCGTCAAATCGCAGGTCGGATTCACGATAAGCTTGACGGAAATATCCTTTTGACTTAATTTTTCAGGTCCGATGCGCCGGATCAGGAAGGGCAACACGTTAACCGCAAGGATAATAATCAGAACAGAATAGGAAGCCTCCCAATAAAATCCTGCCCCAACCGCTATGCCGATTCCGGATGCCGCCCAAATCATCGCCGCGGAGGTCAATCCCGAGATTACATCATTGTTTCTTCTCAGAATAACGCCTGCGCCGAGGAAGCCGACCCCGCTGACAATTTGAGCCGCCAACCGCATGGGATCACGGTTTGTCGTGAGGAGATCACCGAACTTTTCGATCGACTCAATGGAGATCACCGTAACCAGGCAGCTGGCCACTGATATGACCATACAGGTTTTCAAGCCAAGGGGCTTATGCTTTAATTGACGGTCAATGCCAATCAGCAATCCCAGAAATAAGGCAAAGGTTACTTTCAGAAAGAAATCTAAAGGAATAGTAACAGCAATCCCTCCTTTACAAATATTTCGGATAAAAGAAAATGACAGAGGGACTTTCCTGGCAACATAATGTGCGATTGCGGCATTAACGTCCGACCTAACCGGAATACTTCACTGGTTGAGTCGTTCATTCCGTGCAGGGCGTCCACTATATTTCCATTCTTTGTATATTATTCCTTGAACTGCGGCTATAGTAGATTGTATGCGGAGGCAGTCTTTTAATTTCCACTAGCTGGTGTTTCCCATCAATCTCCTCACTGGCACGAATCCATCGACAGCTGACTGTATGCAAATAGAAACAGCAGAATGACCGCCCTTTCAAGCGGTCGTTCTGCTGCCTTGATACCTATTGTACGGCGCAGGCACCTTTACGAGTGAAAATCCTGTCCGTCCAGAACCTCTTTCACAAAGCCGGCTCGAATGACAAAATCACCGAAGTGCTCGCCTCTTTGCCTTTCCTTTGCATACTGCGTCACAATCGGCTGGAGAGTACCGAGAATCTCCTCTTCCCCGATGTTTTCCTTGTACAGCTTGTTCAGACGATTGCCTGTGAAGCCGCCCCCCAAATACATGTTGTATTTGCCGGGTGCTTTGCCGATGAACGCGATTTCCGCAAGCATTGGTCTTGCGCATCCATTCGGGCAGCCGGTCATGCGGATAACGATTTCTTCGTCGCGCAGTCCAGCTTCCTCAAGCATCGGCTCCATTCTATCAATCAGCGAAGGAAGATAACGCTCCGATTCGGCCATTGCCAGTCCGCAGGTTGGCAGCGCCACGCAGGCCATGGAGCTTCTGCGCAGAGCCGAATGATGGGCTCCATCGGTAAGTCCGTACTCCTTGATCAAACCTTCGATTTTTTTCTTCTTATGGCTGGTTACATTGCCGATGATCAGATTCTGGTTCGGCGTAAGCCGGTAGTCGCCTGTATGAACCTTGGCGATTTCCCTTAAACCTGTCATCAGAGGATAGCCAGCTTCGTCTTTGACACGGCCGTTCTGGACAAACAGGGTAAAATGCCATTTTCCGTTATTTCCCTTTACCCAGCCATAGCGGTCGCCATTGCTGTCAAAATGGTAAGGACGCGCTTCCTCAAGCTTCCAGCCCATCCGGTCGCTTAATTCATTAATAAACCATTCGATCCCGCGGTCGTCGATCGTATATTTGAAACGGGCATGCTTCCGGATCGCACGATCGCCGTAATCCCGTTGAATCATTACCGTTTTCTCGGCTACATCGATGATTTGCTCCGGTGTACAGAACCCGATCACTTTGGAAACCTGCGGATATGTTTTCGAATCGCCATGCGTCATTCCCATTCCGCCGCCTACCGACACATTGAAGCCCTTCAGCTTTCCATCTTCAATAATAGCGATAAAGCCCAAATCCTGGGAAAACACATCAACGTCATTGGATGGAGGAACAGCCATACCAATTTTAAACTTGCGCGGCAGGTAAACCGGTCCGTAGATCGGTTCTACTTCTTCCCCGTCATTTTGGCTGTCCAGTATTTTCTCGCCATCAAGCCAAATTTCATGATAGGCTCTTGTCTTCGGATCAAGGTGATTGCTGACTCTGCTGGCCCACTCGTACACCTCGGAATGAATCTCCGATTGGTACGGGTTCGGATTGCACATCACGTTGCGGTTGACGTCGCCGCACGCGGCAAGCGTCGTTAGCAGCGCATCGTTCACTTCCCGGATGGTCTGCTTCATGTTCCACTTGATTACCCCGTGAAGCTGAAAGGACTGGCGTGTCGTCAGCCGGATCGTTCCATTGGCATTCTTCGTTGCGATGCGGTCCATCATCAGCCACTGCTCCGGCGTGACGACACCTCCAGCCGCGCGTACGCGCAGCATGAACTGATAGGCAGGCTCCAGCTTTTGTTTCTGCCGCTCATTGCGCAGATCCCGGTCATCCTGCATGTAGCTGCCATGGAATTTCATCAATCGGTTATCGTCTTCGGGAATGGAACCCGTAATGACATTTTCCAAAGTCTCTTCAAGGCTTCCCCGCAAATAATTGCTCCGGCGTTTGATGTCCTCAACATCGCTGTGCGGCGCATTCTGCGGGTGAAGAAGTTGATTTTGTGCCATACTTGCTATCTCCTCTCGCAATCTTCGGGGCGCATCCTAGTAAACATCCCGCTGATAACGTTTCTGCTGCTGCAATTGAATCAAATAATCAGAAGCTTCCTCAGGGCTCATGCCGCCCTCCTGCTCAAGAATAGTCGCCAGAGCTGCATGAACGTCATGGGCCATTTTCTTCTCGTCGCCGCAGACGTATACGCTAGCTCCCTTCTGGAGCCACTCATAGAATTCGCGGCTCTTCTCAAGCATCCGGTGCTGGACATAAACTTTCTTGTCCGTATCCCGCGAGAACGCGACATCCAGCCGTGTCAGCACGCCGTCCTTGAGCCAGCGCTGCCATTCAATCTGATACAGGAAATCTGTGGAGAAATGCTGATCGCCATAGAACAACCAGGATTCCCCTTCAGCGCCCGTCTCTTCCCGTTCGCCCAGGAAGGCTCTGAACGGAGCGACGCCCGTACCCGGTCCAATCATAATGATTGGAGCAGCCGGATTCTCGGGAAGCTTGAAGTTCGAATTATGCTGAATGTAGACCGGAAGCGTATCGCCGGGCTGTACACGCTCTGCAAGCTGAATGGAGCAGACGCCGTAGCGGTCGCGGCCCTGTGCCTCGTAACGGACCGTCCGGACGGTAACATGCACTTCATCCGGGAAAGCTTTCGGACTGCTGGCGATCGAGTACAAGCGGCCGGGAATCTTCCGCAAATGGGATACGAACTCGCCCGCAGGCACACCCGCAAGGGAATAATCCTGCACCAGATCCAATAGATCCTTGTCGTTCAGATAAGCCCGAAGCTCCTGCTCGCGTCCCGCAGCCAGAAGCTCTCTCATCACGCTGCCTGAAGGCAGATTAGCCAGCTGCTCGAACAGCGGCTTCGTCAGAACGGTTATTTCAAAATGCCGGAGCAGTGCTTCACCCAATGACCGTGTCTCGCCGCTCTTGTTGATTGCAACGGATTCATCCGCATTCCAGCCCATGAATCCGATCAACTCGTCCACAAGGCGGGGATGGTTCTCCGGATAGATGCCCAGGCTGTCGCCCGGTTCATACTGCAGATTTGATCCCTCAAGGGAGATCTCGAGATGGCGTGTTTCACGATCCGATCCTCGCCCGTTCAAATTCAGATTCTCAAGAACCTCGGCCTGGAATGGATTCGTCCTGGAGTATTCGGATTCCGATTCGGTTACGCTCACAACCGCCGCAGCTCCATTAGCTGCAGATGCAGGTGCTGTAGAAGCCGTGCTCAGGGATCCCAGAACATTACTGATCCATTCCGCAGCAGGCTCGTCAAAATCCACATCGCAGTCGACACGGGGGATAATTCGCTTGCCGCCCAGTTCTTCCAGACGCAAATCGAGATCCTTTCCTGTTTGACAGAAAAACTCATAGGAGGTATCTCCCAAAGCAAGCACGGAGAAACGCAGATCCTCCAGTTGCGGCGCTCTCTTGCTGTGAAGGAATTCATAGAAAGAAATTGCGTTATCCGGCGGATCTCCTTCCCCATGGGTACTCACCAACAGAAGCAGGTCCTGGACCTTCTTCAGGTTATTCGGCTTGAAATCCGCCATGGAGGAGAGTGAGACCGTGAGGCCCTGCTCTTCCAGCTTCTTGGACAATTTCTTGGCAAGTCCATTGCAGTTCCCGGTTTGAGACCCGAAAAGCACCGTTACTTCCCTGGCGGCGACCGGCTCTGCAATCGCTGCCAAAGCTGCTGTCGGCACTGCTGCTGGCGCCGCAACTGCTGCGGCTGTCTGAGAAGAAGCAGCCAGGTAACCGCTCAGCCAGATCCGTTGTGATTCTGTCAGCGAAGGCAGCAATCGATTGAGCAGCTCTGCCTGTTCCTCATTAAAAGGACTGTTAAATACTTGAAATTCCACCCATTTCCACCCCGTTAGCATGCAATGATATTCTTATTATCGTATCTGAAGCAATTTTCGCTCTCTTGAACTTATCAGAGCTGGAAGACCGGGTCAACAAGAATGATCTTATAACTTCTATCAGCTATCCTGATAAAGCATGAATTTATGACAATTTCACCCTGAAATGTATACCGGATCGCCGCTGCTTACCTCGCCAGTCTGAACAACCGACGCGTACACGCCGAATTTCAGGTTCATCTCTTCTTTCACTGTCTTTAGAATCCGGACTTCCCGTTCGTAAGTGTCGGGATCAATGGTAATAACGGAACAACGCACGCATTCTTGAGCGACCTCCAGAACGGCGCTCCCCACTGACAAACGTTTGCCTATCAAGGATGCATCATCCCGGCAGCTTTCATCATTCAAGGAGATCATCAGATTGGCTCTGAACCGGCGCGGATCCAGCTCCTTGCCCAGCAGCTTCTCCAGCTTACGCAGAGTGCGGTCCGTGATGATTAAAATTCCGCCCGTGTCCACTGCCAGCAGTTCCCGGCTGTCCGGTTCATGACGAATCATGGATAATCCGGGTCTGGAGGCGCTTTGGATCTCTTGCAGCAATTGGCCATCCCAGCTGAATTCACGGCCGTCAGGCGAGGTTATCCGCAATGGGGGAAATTCGTCGTGCGCGGTGCTTGCTGTAAAGCTTGCTTTGTATCCCAACAAAACGGGGAGCTGCCGTGCAGTGAAATACCTGTCCCAGCCTTCCTTGGAATCATCAATAAAAGCATGGCTCCGATCGGCATATAATCCGTAAGCTGCAATATGCGTGTGATTCAGATGCTCGCCGGCCATCGATTTTACCGGATATCTTGTGATCTGTGTGACATGCCCGATAGTCTGCAGGTTCATTTTCTCGCCTCTCTCTGCTCGCGCGATCGTATATGCAAACCTCAGGAAACAATTATTTTCTCAACAATGCCGGCGATCCGCCGTTCACGGGTTTCCTGCGTTTTGGCATCCTCCACCTGCCTGACAAATTCTTTGCGTTTCGAGTACGACAAAGCATTGAAGACCTCCACCGCTCCGGTCTGGGCTGACAGCGCCGCTGTGAGATCATGCGGAACGTCGACGGTCCGAGGCTCCAAATCAAGCTCAAGCGTCACTTCTACCCTGTCGCCGGCAGCTACTCCCGCCGCTTCCCTGTGAACCGCGTTCAAGGGGAGAAAGAACTCACTGCCGTAAACCGCGACAGTACTGCGATAGGTATAACCATTCAAGCTCACTATAACACTCGGTTTCATCTTCTTGCCAAGCGCAGCTACTGCTTCCGCAGGCACCTGAATTCCGGTAGCGTTCTTCCCTTCCGCTTTCATTATAATGGTGTTAAACGTTACAGCCATTCTGGATTGCCCCCTCATTCTGGTCATCGTTTGAAAGGTTGAACACGGAACAAAGCTAAAATCCAAAACCCTATTTTGTCATTATTCGAGAATAATGGCGATTATCCTGTCCAGCGATATCGTATTGTAAAATTATTTGCCGCGAGGGCAGAGTTCGATTCTTCCCTCAATCCATAAGTTAAAAGGGAATATCCCCTTGTTTGGCGAACTTGTATGACGAAGCATTTGAAAAGGCATGCCGTTTGAAACCGTCTCAATCGTCAATGGCCTGGTATACCGAGGTCCAGAAATCGAGGAGGACATTGGGAGGACCCGGATTATCCATCAAACGCTGGGTGAACAAGAGCCCTATCAAGTCTTCCTTGGTATCCGAATATGCGGATGTGCCCGTACTGCCATCCCAGCCGAATCTCCCGGGGACCCCGGCCAGATCATTGCGCCGGACAGAGACGCCGACACCAAAACCCCAACCGCTGCTGCCGCCCAAAAAAACATGGGCCTCCGCTTTCTGCTCCGGCGTCAGATGATCCATGGTCATCAGTTCGACCGATGGGCGTGATAGGATGCGCATACGTCCGCTGCTCCCCTTGTTCAGCATCATCCGGCAGAAGGCCAGATAATCGTCAGCGGTTGAGACAAGCCCGCCACCGCCGGATGGAAAGACGGACGGTGACCTCCATAGACTGCTTTGCGGTTCGTCATGGACCATCAGCCCTCCCGTTTCACGATTGGTCATGTAGCTTGGGGGCAGCCTGTCCAACTTGCTATCCGGCACATGAAATCCGGTATCCTTCATTCCAAGCGGCTCGAAGATGCGTTCGCGGGTGAAATCTTCCAGCGTCCGGCCAGCTGCCCGTGATATCAGGACGCCCAGGACATCGGATCCGGTGTGATACATCCAGGCTTCTCCCGGTTGATGGATTAGCGGCAGGCTGCCAAGACGCTTCATCCACTCATCCGGAGCGATGGATATCGGATTGGGCCCCGGAGCAAGTCCCGCTTCCTCAATCGCCTTCAGGATCGGGTACCTGCCGGGGGGAGCCATAACAGCTCCTATTCCCAATCTGAGGGTCAGCAGATCACGCAGGGTGATGGGCCTGCTCGCGGGAACAGTATCGTCAACCGGCCCGTCCAGCCGCTTGAGAACCCTGCGGTCAGCCAGTTCAGGCAGAAATTCATCAACCGCGTCGTCCAGCCTGAGCTCGCATTCCTCGACCAGAATCATGGCTGCTGCAGCTGTGACCGGTTTCGTCAACGAGGCGATGCGAAAGATCGTGTCGCGGCGCATCGGATCGCTGCCCCCAATCCCCTTCATTCCGATTGCTTCGACATGAAGCTCTCCCCGCCGGCTGACAAGCGTAACCATACCGGGCAGTTCGCCCCGTTCCACATAGCCGGTCATGACGCCGCGCATGCGGCCGAGCCGCTCTTTCGATAATCCGCCATAGCTCATCGTTTGCTGCCCCCAATCTTTAACTGATATTTCCTGCTGTTCATTTTATCATAATGGCGAAGCAGCCATTTCTCTTCAATTGCTGCCTTGGTCAACTGAAAGCTACATCACCGGTTCTTGTTGCATAGGCATTATTCAATTGCTTACAATATAAAATGCACTCCGGCGGCCGAAGCAGGCTGCTTCCCGTCAATCTAATAGAAATTTATAGACGCGAATCTTAAAAATGCTATAAGGTTATAAGATAGCCCAACAATAAATGCGAGGTGGAATTGATATGGATAAGGACACATTGGAATTATTCCGTACCCTGACCGAAATGCCGTCTGCTCCCGGTTTTGAGCGCGAGCTCAGGGAGTTTGTGCGGGGGGAGCTGGGGAAATATACGGATGAGATCGTACAGGACCGGCTTGGGAGCATTTTCGGTGTGGTCCGCGGCGATTCGGAAGGTCCGGTCATTATGGTAGCCGGTCATATGGACGAGGTTGGTTTCATTATCAATGGCATCACGGACACCGGGATGCTCAAATTCCAGACGCTTGGCGGATGGTTCAGCCAGGTGCTGCCTGCCCAGCGTGTGCAGGTCATCACTGATCGCGGTCCGATTGACGGCGTAATCGGCACAACTCCTGTCCATCTGCTTAATGAAGCCGCGCGCGGGAAGCCGCTGGATGTCAAACAGATGTATATTGATATCGGTGCGGACGACCGGCAGGGCGCCGAGGACATCGGCATTCGGCTTGGACATCCGGCGCTGCCTGTCTGCCCCTTTACCCCGCTTGCCAATCCGAAGAAGATCATGGCTAAAGCCTGGGACAACCGTTACGGCGTAGGGCTTGCCATAGAACTGCTCAAAGAACTTCGTGGCGCGAAGCTGCCGAATGTGCTGTACGCAGGAGCCACTGTGCAGGAGGAAGTGGGCATACGCGGTGGACGTACTTCTGCTCGGATGATCAAGCCTGATTTGTTCTTCGCTCTGGACGCCAGCGCCGCGAATGACATGACAGGCGACCGCCAGGCGTTCGGGCGGCTGGGTGCGGGAGCGCTGCTGCGCATCTTCGATCCTACGATGATTACGCATCGCGGGATGCTCGAATTCGTCCGCGATACGGCCTCCACCCACAGGATCCCCGTCCAGCCCTTCTTCTCCGCAGGCGGGACAGATGCCGGTCAAGTCCATGTGGAGGGAATCGGCATTCCTTCCGCTGTCATCGGCGTCTGCGCGCGGTATATCCATACCGCAGCATCGATCCTCCATGTCGATGACTATGCCGCTGCGAAGGAATTGCTCGTCAAGCTGGTGCAGACCTGCGATGCGACTACTTTCCAAACCATATTGGAGCGTTCTTAATCAAGATTTGTCGCCTCACGCACAACAACAAGACCCCTGGTTGAAGAACCGCGGGTCTTGTTGTTGGGCAGTCAAACGAGTTCCTCGCAGCGGGTTGTAACGGATGGGAAGATTCAAAGGACGTTCGGGCCTATTACCTCTCCGCTAAAATGAATCTCATTGATCGTCGGATTAGTGAAATTAGTAATAGTGGTGGGCGAACCGTTAATTCCGACACCGAAGCCTGAGGCTGGACCAGCTGCTGCTGTCAGATAATAATTTACAGAGGGGCCGGGCACTCCTGTATCGGTGCATTCAAACGTTGTAGTAAAAGTTCCGCTGACAAATGTTGTTCCCATTCCCTCCACATTAATTTGCGTTACGCTTCCAGCGTCAATGACGGTACTTACGCGTTCACCAATGAGCGGCGCGTCGCGGAATATGCCAAAGCGCATCACTTGGCTCGCGACAGCAAGCTGGGGGGCTAATTCGGTTATAAAAGTAAAACTCCATACAAAGGTTGCTCTGAGTACGACCCGGCTGTTGACATTGACATTGGCCAGCCCAACGGACTGATTGCTAATTTGAAGTTCGGGTCCAATAGTAGCGGGAGCCGCCGGCAGCACAACTGTGGTGATTACCGGACCTCCTGCGACCATGGGATCAGGGATTTCAACGAAATTATAGGATGTCAGAAGGCCACCGCCAGGCGTCCCCGGCAAACCTTGTGGACCTGCTGGCCCCTTAGGGCCTGCTGGTCCGGGAGGCCCGACGAGCCCTTGCGGGGCAACTACATTGATTTTTAGCGTACGGCGGGATTTTTTACGAGGACATTTTTTTTTGCGGCGCGGAACGCTGCATTTCATTACCTACACCTCCAGAATTAATCATCCGGGAAGAATAACCCTCCCGCTGAAAGAATTTCGTTGATTGTCGGATTCGTAAAGTTGGTAACAGGCACGGGAAATGCGTCATCAGGCACACCAAATCCTGAAGCAGTTCCTGCAGCAGCGGTCAAATAATAGTTGGCTGTCGGTCCAATCACTCCCGTATCGGTGCATTCAAACGTCGTAGTATAAGTTCCGCTTACTAATGTTACAGCCATTCCATCCAGGTTAATTTGCGTTACTCTCCCGGAGTCGATAACTGTACAAACGCGTTTCCCAACCAGCGGCGTATCGCGAAAAATACTGAACTGCATGATTTGGCTCGCGACAGTTAACTCGGGAGCTGTTTCTGTAACGAAGGTAAAGCTCCATACGATAGTCGCAGTCAATGCGATCCTGCTATTATGGTTAATGCCTCGAAGTGAAATGAACTGATCGCTGACTTGCAGCTCTGGCCCGGTTGCCGCAGGCGCTGCAGGCAGCGTCACTGTAGTGATTGCCGGACCGCCAGGAACCATAGGATCCGGAATTTCAAAGAACTGATAAAAATGGAGCAGACCGGCTCCCGGAGCTCCCGTGACTCCTTGCAGACCGGGAATTCCTGAAGAACCTGCTGCCCCTGCCGGACCGGAAAGACCTTGAGGAGCCAATATATTTATTTCCAGCTTGCGGCGTTTTCTTTTTATAGTAGAATTTTCCTCGCAGCATTTAAGGCGTTTTCTTTTTAGTTTTTTACGATGACATGGAACGGGACTGCTCAATAACTGCACCTCCTTTGGTAACAACTGCTTTTTTCCACTTATCATATGTGTTACAGATTGATGAGTGATAGGCAGTTAACTAGATTCAGAGCCTATCCTGAGTGATCGCCTTCGGCGGTTTTTGACAATATGAACGAAATAACGCCCAAATACAGCAAATAAAACATCAGAACGGCAGGAAGTCATGACGACTCCTGCCGTTCTGATGTCTATCAATTTCCAATTGATTCAACCGCCGACGCGATCCTGATTACACCACCGAGAGATTCATCAGGCTTACAAAAACTTGTTGCGGTACTCAGTTGGCGTCAAGCCGTACTGCTTCTTGAAGGTTTCCCGGAAATGATCCTGGTCCGCATAGCCGATCCAGTCGCAGATTTCGTAGATTTTATTCGCGGGTTCCTTCAGCAGCCGCGCCGCTTCTTCCATCCGAAGCCGGATAATCGCATGATTGATTGTCGTGCCGGTCACTTCCTTGACCAGCAGATTCAAATATTTATCGCTTAAGCCAACCGCGGCCGCTACTTCCGAAAGCGCCAGCTCCTTGCGCGTATACCCTTCCTTCACGTAGCGGATTGCCTGTTCCACCAGCTTCTTCTTCTTGATGCTGCCGGACCAATCATGGGGAGACAGCGCTTCCAAGAGATTGGGCAGCGTTTCTTTCACCGCCTGCTCCGCCAGCGCCATTCCCCGGCGTTCTTCCCGCTCTTTGCGAAGCCCCTGCACCGCAATTGACATCACCCGCTCGATCTCGGCAGGATCGATCGGCTTCAGAATATATTCCAGCACCTGCAGCTTGATCGCCTGTCTCGCATGCTCAAATTCATTTAATCCGGATAAGATGATGCAGCGGATATCAGGCTTTCTCGCTTTTACAGCTTCAATCAGCTCCAGACCGTTCATCCTCGGCATCCCGATATCGGTCAGGAGCAGGTCCGGCTCCTCCCGTTCCAGCCATATGAGAGCTTCCTCCCCGTTCTCCACGGCACCGAGCAGCCTGATTCCAATTTCCTCCCAGCGGATGGAACGGATCAGAGCTTCGCGGACTGTTCTTACATCCTCCGCAATAAGCAGCTTGAACATGCCAATGCCTCCTATCATTGTAAAACCAGATCCGGGCGAAAGGGCATAACAGCTTCGACGCAGGTTCCTTCATTGACCTCCACGTAACGCAAACCAAACGGTTTCCCGCAGTGCAGCTGGATTCTCCGATGAACATTCATGGTGCCGTATCCGGTTCCGCTTTCGCTTAATTTACCGCCGGCATCACCGGCTGGCTGTTCCAGTAGAGCTTGGTTCATCCGCTGTGCATAGCAGCCCTTTCCGTTGTCTTCGACACGAAGTACGAGCGCTTTTCCTTCCAGTCGGGCTGAAATCGCAATCCGACAGTCGGCCGGCTGGTCGGCAAATCCATGGATGATGGCGTTCTCCGCCAGCGGCTGCAGGCATAGATGCACGATTGTCGCGGATAAAAGCTCATCCGGCACATTCACGGCAACCTGCAGATGATCCATCATCATCTGCTGGATATGAAGATAAGCTTCCACCTGCCTGATTTCATGCTCCACGGTGATCCAGGCCTGCCCGCGATTCAAGCCGTAACGAAATACATTGGCGAGTGAGCGGACAATCTGGCTTGCTTCCACATCTCCCGCCATTATCGCCCGGCAGTTGATCAGATCCAGCGTATTGTACAGAAAATGGGGGTTGATCTGGGCATGCAGCAGCTCAAGCTGGAGCTGGCGGCGCTCCATCTCTTCCACGAACGATTTTTCGATCAATCCGTGAATGGTCACTAGCATGGAAGCAAATTTCTGGTGGAGCTCATCCACTTCGTAAATCCCCGAATTTTGATTGGGAAGCGGTTCTTTGAATTCCACTACCTCCGGACGCTGAACAGCGCTGACCAGCCTGGTGATCGGAACCGTGACCCGCACGACAATTCTGCGGAGCCAGAAGCCTGCAACAAGCAGCGCAGCAGCAGCGGTAGCGGCGCCGATGGCCGAGATCGCAATGGTATACCGGCTGAAATGGCTCTCTGGGACGACAGTCAGCAGCTTCCAGCCGTTCTCCAGCGTTTCGAACATGACCCGGTCCTTTTCCCCGTCCACCTTCGCGACAAGCGAGCCGCTTGCGCCTGTCAATGCCTGCACGTATGGAAGCCCGCTTACATTTTCAAGAAAATCGTAGCGCTCGCTGAAGATAACCCGGTCGCTTTCGTCCAGCAGCAAATGATACCCTTTCTCCAGCGGAGCATTATCGAACACGCTCTTGATGCTCCCGGTATCCGCGCCGATGATGATCGTCCCGATGCTGCGCCCGTCCTTGATGCTGCTCTTCTTTCTCGCTGAATAAATCATGGCGGCGTTGGCCTGGCCTGACTTCTGACCCCACCAGACGGTCCGCTGTTCTCCTTTACCCAGGCTACGGTACCATGGCTCGCTTTGCAGATCCCCGGATTTGAATATCCCGGTCACCGGGTAGTAGTGATCCGTCGCCATCTCATAAAGTCCGACGCCCGGATCGAGTGCCAGGGACACCACATAGGACTGCTGCGCGTCTCTGCGGGAACCGAAATCATTGAGAAGCGACAGCAGGGACAGATTTTGAAGATTGGACTGCAGCGCGAAGAAATCGCCTACGGCCTCGAAGGATTCCTCATAATTGTTTTCCAGCAGGCTTTCAATCGATTGGTTCGTGGACACGAAAGCCGCCACGTTGTTCATCGTATCGAATTGATACCATACATTCCGGTAAACAAATTTCATCGACTGCTCCGCCATCTTGTGGGTATGGTCGTTCTGTACCCGTATAAGAATGTAGCTCGCCGCTGTTGCAAATAGCGCGATGAAGGTGACGATGAGTACAAAGATCGGAAGACTGAGCTTTGACAGAAAGCTCGAACTGCCGCTCCGCATTCGTTTCCTGATGAGCATTGTCCCTCCTTCTGCCGGACATCAGGCCAATGCCGGGAGAAGCCCCTAGACGGCATGCAAGTCCGAGGGGCTCTCCCTGATAGCTATGCCTTCTGTAAAACTTCGATAAATCCCGCTGAGGCTTAATAATAGGCTTATGCGCGAACAGGATACCAGACTGATAGAACCCTTTCCGGCAATTCAGCCTAAGGGCTGATTAAATTGTACAAGACCTGTGCGGCTTCCGCACGCGTTGAAATTCCTTTTGGCTCAAATATGCCCTCGGCACGGCCGCGGATTAAATGGAGTTCTGCCGCTTCCTGCACATATTGTGCGGCCCAGTCCGAAATCTCGGAACTATCCGCGAACAGCGCTGGTTCGGACGGAGTCACTTCCGCATCTGGAAGCAATTTGTGCGCCTTCATCAGCATAGTGACCATTTCTTCCCGTGTGATAGGGCCTTCCGGATCGAAAGCTCCGGCGCTCCTGCCTGTGACAATTTCGGCCTCATAAGCGATGGAAACCGCCTCTCTATACCAATCGCCCTCCGATACGTCGGCAAACTTCACCTCGCCCTGCTTCGACAGCTTCAATGCGTGGACCAGCATGGCCGTGAATTCGGAGCGCGTTATGGGACGGCCAGGCTCGAACAACATCCCGCTTGTTCCCTGAACGATTTGTTTTGCGGCAAGCTCTTCAATCACATTGTAAGCCCAATGACCCGCTGAGAGGTCGGAGAAATCTCTCTTTACTTCCAGAACTGCATATTTACTAAGATGATAGATTTGCGCGGTCAATCGGCCGTCGGCATATTCCCCGCCGATGTACTCGAGCCTGCCTTCATCAGAAATGAAATAAATACCCGCCAGCCTTGGATTTATGGAATCATCGACCTTAAGGCTGATCGTAACCGGCACATCCAACTGCGTGAGCTTCCCAGTCGTGCCGTCGGCTGCTGTGATGGTAAGGCTTATTTCATAGGTTTCGCCACCCAGCTTGATGGCCATATTAGGGTCTTGCTGCCCTTTTGCCAAAATATCGTTCACCGCAGACGGCGTGAGCAGCTCCAGCTTCAACGATATTACACTGCCCTCCAGCTTCTCCGCCGGGAGCTGACCGGACAGCTTCCTGATCAGCTCGGACGGAATCTCAAGAACCAGATTATCCGTCTTCACTTCAAGCTTATTCTGCGCCAGCAGCTCGGCGGCATTGGCCGGCAGCTGGACTGCTGTAGTATCCGCCGGAACTTCCACTGTAACGGTGCCTTCAGATAAGTTTGTGAACGTATCCGGCGGTACTATAACAGTCCCGGCAGCCGGGTAAGAAGGCTCGACTTCTGTGACTGCCGATGGCGGCGGAAAGTAGATATAAACATTCGTCACGGTTACCGTGCTTGCTGCGGTATAACCGCCATCTGCCGTCACGGCAGTAATAACGGCGGTGCCCGCTCCTACCGCTGTCACATTGCCGCTGCTGTCTACAGCTGCGACATTCGTGTTGTCCGACGACCAGGTCAGCGCCTTGTTCGCCGCGACCGCCGGGCTGACCGCCGCAAGCAATACGCCGGTTCCGCCAACAGTGAGCGACAGCGAGCTTCGATCAAGCGCAACGCCTGTTACGCTGACTGCCGCTGCTGTCACCGTTACTTCGCTGGCTGCAGTGAAGCCTCCATCCTGTGTTGCTGCCGTAATTACGGCGGTACCTGCTCCCACCGCTGTTACATTTCCGCTGCTGTCCACTGCGGCAACAGCAGCGTTGTCCGATGACCAGGTCAGCGCCTTGTTCGTCGCGTCCGCCGGACTCACCGCTGCAAGCAGCGCTGCGGTTCCGCCCGCCATAAGTGACAGTGTGCCCGGATCAAGGGTAATGCCAGTTACGCTGATTGGCTCCGCAGTTACAGTAACGGTGCTGACTGCCGTCATGGAACCATCTGCCGTCGTTGCCGTAATGACTGCCGTTCCCGGCTCTACTGCCGTCACTTTGCCCGCAGGGTCAACGGTTGCAGCCGCCGTATTATCCGAGCTCCACGTCACCGTTTGATTCGTTGCATCTACCGGTTCGATGGCTGCTGTCAAATCAGCGGTCATACCGGGCACCAACGAAAGTGTCGCTGGACTCAGTGTAATGCCGGTGACTCCAATCGTTAGAGGAGTTACGGTCACCACGCAGGCTGCGGAGAAGCCTCCATCTGCCGTTGTGACTGTAATAACCGCAGTCCCCGGTCCTGCCGCCGTCACTTTGCCTGCCGCATCGACGGCTGCGACGGCGGCATTATCCGAATTCCATGTCACCGCTTGATTCGCCGCATCCATGGGTTCCAAAATAACCGATAACGGGAATTCCTCTCCAGGCTTCAGCGCCAGCTCTGCGGAATCCAGAGAAACGCCGGCAACCGGTATCTGCGAGTCGTCATCTATGAAAGCAAACGAGTCATAAAAGGAGGTGTTCTTGGCATCAGCCGTCCCGTTGGTCCATTGGATAAAGTTATCTCTTCCGTTCTGGAAGTCCGCATCGTTAATGGCGATGTTAAAGCCTATGCTTCCGCCCAGCTCCGGATTCAAGTCCTTGACATGAGCCGCTGGAATCTTGAACTCATACAGCGTTTTGCCTGCCGCTTCATCACGAACCGCTTTGAAGGGAGTCTGGCCGCTCACTTCACCGCTTGGATTCGGCGGCGTCGAGTTAAAGATATTCGCAAGCAGCCTGCCGTCATCCGCCAGGGCAAAGCCCCATTCAACATCGTCGACTCCGTAAGGAGCCTCACGGTTGCCCAGAGGATCCAAGGTCACCTGGACCGAATCGTTCTTCCACATATTCGCCGCATTCTCGGATTGCTTGTGCACGTTATCGCGAACTGCTACCGCAAAATAGAGGCCATCCTCCGCCCACTTGGCGTAAGCGGTCGCTTCCAGATTGGCGGGATCGTGGAATCCGCTCGCATTCTGGGCTTTCGTGCGCAAGTGGAACGGAAATGCGTCCTGCCATTCGCCCAGACTGCCGTCGACCGTCACAGCCGACGCGTGCTGAACCAGGTTGAATTCAACCGGCATGAGCGAATCGTGAAAAATCATCTTGCTGCTTGCCGCTTCATCAACCTGCAGATCCACTGAATATTCATTGAACGCAGCTTGCGAATGGTACGTCCAATGGAAATCCATCCCGATGACATCGCCCTTCTTCAATCCGCTGAAAGCATCGGTCGTAACCGGCGCAAGCAGTGCCCCGTCCGGACCTTTAACGGTCACCTTGCCGGATTTGACAGCTGATGAGGTGCCGGTCAGCTGTACCGTCAGCACATCCAGCTCTTGAATCGTCTTCTTGACGGGGACGAGCCGGACTTGAAGGCCATCTTCGACCGTGAGCTGAACATCCTTCGTGTCGAATACGGCTCCCTCATGCATGATATCGAACCCGATATCATATCTTCCCTTGATCGTGCCTTCCGGTACGAGTACAGGATAAGGGACATCCAGCGAGCCATGTGCAGGAAGCGTCAATTCACCCGGCGTTGGACCGGTCTGTGCAGCGTCCCAGCCTTCCGGCAGCCTCGCCTCTATCGATACCTGCATGGGAGCATCCGTATCGTTAACGAGCGAAAGATTGAATGTGTTGACATAACCCGCTTCTCCAGTTGCCTGCGTCGGTACGACGTTCACCATCACACCGATGAATTTGGGCGTCTCTGAAGCGGAAATCGCCTCAGCCGCACCGGCAAATTCCCGGGCCAGCAAATTATAGGCATAGCTGTTTGCGTAATCACCCCGTGCAAATGCGTCTTCCGCCAATCTGCCGTACCGGTTCATCCGCAGCACTGCAGACGCGGTTACGGGCATAACATTGTAGCCGCCTTTCTTGACATTGAATGAAGCTGTCGCGGCTTGCGCTGCTGCAGCATAATCCAGAATATTGGCCCCGGATCCTTCATAGGCGTAGGACAACGCGACGGATGCATTTTCCGCCATATTATACAGCGTTTCCAATGCGACGTAGCCGGGAGCCGGTTCCAATGATCCGGCACCGATCTGGCCGGCGATCTGTTCCATCAGCGCATAGATATCCTTGATCCCCTGCTCCAATCCCGGAGCCGGGTGCTCCCCGGCAGCTGCCGCCGCAAGAGATGAACGGATACGGCCAAGTTCTGTCAGATCAGCGTCGATAAGCTGAGCGTTCTCCGGCGTCAGCAGCTGCGAAAGCCTGGCTGCGGCTTCCTGTTCTTTTCCTTGAAGAAGCGTGACCGCTGAGTCGAACACAAAACCGGCAGGCGCTCCCGTAATATAAACGGGTGAGCCGGATACCGTAAGCTGAACGCTGCCGCCCGCTCCCGATACCGGAACTTCCACACCGTTAATATCCTTGACCAGCAGCCCCGCTGCTCCGAAAGGAAGCGTAATTTCGCTTGTCAGCGGCTTGACGGCCGGATTATCCTTGTGGTCGACCTTCTTCCAGGCCACAATGACCGGCTCGCCGTCATTAAGAAATACATGTACGGCCACATCCGGATTCCCGGTATCCATGGTTCCAATATAACGCGATTTATCCAGGGTGGTCATCAGATTATTGACAGCGGCGTAGGCCAGCTTCGGTCTGCCGTCGTTATCCGTGATCCCCCAGAAGATATCATAGTACCTGTCATCCGTGCCATCGTTTTTGTAGTTGTAATATTCATAAGCCTTTACTTGATCTGTGATCAGGTAATTCAGGAAGGCGCGGACGACATAATCCCGCTGGGTTTCCTCTGTAACGGAAGGATATCCGGCATTGGCCGTCGGCCAGCCTCCCTCTGTCAAATAATAATCCTTCCAGCCCCCATAGGCGTTGACAAGATCCTTCACTCCGTCCATCATGCTCTGCAGATTGCCATCCGGCATGGAGTTGTAAACATAGGGATGATAGGAATACGCATCGGCATAGTCGTAGGAGCCAAGCTCCAATTCCTTCGGCAGCACGCTGCGCACGTTGGAGGTATGGTCACCGGCGAGCAGCATGGCGTCCGGGTCCGCTTTTTTCATATTCAGGTACGCGATCTTCTGCATCTGCACGAACTCCGCCGGAATATACGGCTTGGTGAAAATCTCGGGTTCGTTCGGCATCTCCCATTGACGGATCTTTCCTTTATAGCGGCTGACGGTATTGTAAACGAAATCGCCCATCGCTTTCAGGCCAGCGGTCGTATTGACGGTACCTTCCTGATAGTACGGGTTTCTGTCAATGCCCAGCACTGTAATTTGATTAAATCCGTAGGAGAACAGCTTATCCAGCCTGGCATCGACATTCGTGTAATCGTACACCTTGTTTCCCGACGTATCCGTCACATTGCGGTCTGCCTCCTCCCAGGTAATGCCTGAGCGGTGATGACGGGCTCCAAGCTTGCGCGCACCGTCGATAATATCATCCTTCCAATTGAGCGCATAATGCGTATTGAGACCGAATTTGCTCTCGTTGTCGAGATCAAGATCCTGAACCTCTGCGGCTTTTTTCACAACGACGAGGCGCATTTTTTTCGCTTTGTCAGGCTGCGCCACCCCGTCCACGGTAAATTCGGCTGACACCTCATAGGTGCCAATATCATGCAATGCAGGGTCAAAAGGAAACTCATCCGCACTCTTCGCATACTTGGCCACGTTATAGGTTTTCGTTCCCGAAGCAACAACGGCCTTGTCTCCATCTGCCCTGCGTACGGTATAATCCATCCGGAACTCGCGCGCCTTGGCGCCTGCATTCAATGCCAGCGATAGTCCCGGTGATTCCTCTTGCGTGTAGATGCCGGCGTAATTGCCGGAAGGCTGAAGATCCAATACATAAGGCGCAGGTATCGGATCAATCGAAAAATTGTCAATCATCAGATTGATTCCGCCTACCACATTCCATTGAAAATAACCTTTCTGCAAAGCCAGCGGATCGGAATCGTCTCCGCTTGCCACTTCTACGCCGTCAATAAACAGCTCATGCGTGATGCCGCTGATGCGCAGCTCATAATTATGCCAGTCGTCGAGCAGCGACTTTACATGGTTGGCGATATAGTAGTTGCCTCCAAGCGTCGTCTTTCTCATCAGAAAGTACTTGGAGTTATGCGTAGCCCATTCCATCGCATTGTTGTTCATATCGTCTACAGCGCGGTATCGAAACCGCCATGTGTTCTGTACCGCCGTACTCGTCCGTTCATATTTCGCCTTGAATTTGACGACGAAATTATCTGCGTTCAGGTACATGGGAAGGTTCAGCTTGGCGCTGCCCGATCCATTCAGATTAAAGACTTTGCCGCCGCCGTCCGGCAGCTGGATCACTCTTGTATTGCCTCCGGTCGTCCAGCCTGCGGGAGCGGAACCGGTCGTCTCCCCTTCAAAATTATTCACATAAGGCTGGATCTCATCAACGACGACGGCAGCCTCCCCGGACAGCGGATAGCGGGCTGTGCTGCCGTCCTCATCATGCGCGGAAATATAATAGCGAATAAGTCCCGCCCGGTTCGTTCCCGGAATAACTGCAGTAAAAGAAGCGCTTCCATTTTCTTCCGCTTCAATAACTTGAGCAGGCGCATCCTCCCCGTAACCATAGTAGACCGATGCCGTCACGGAGGAAGTGCTCTCCCCCAGTGTGAAGGAAACAGGCAGGTTCGTATTGTATGGCACACTGGCAACCGGTGTATGATTGATAGTGAACGTGCTCGGAGTGGCAATCGTTCTGACCTCCACATCGCCCACACTCAAATTGACAGCGCCACTGACGCTTTTCAGGGAGAAGCCGACTCCCCCGGCCGTGAGATCGGAATCAGTGAAAACGGTTACGGGTGTCCCGTCGATAACAAGCTTGAATTCGGCACCGTTAACCTCCAATTCGTATTGATGCGAATCCGCCATGTTGAAGCTCGGCAGCACGGTCCTGATATCAAATTGGCTTCCTACCTGCACATTGGTTGAGGAATTGGAAAACTTCCAGAATTCAACCGATTTAGCATTTTTGAATTCCAGAAAATAATAATTCGTACTGGAGCTGTACCGGAACAGCGTACGGAAGCGATCGGACTGGGCGTCAAACGACAAGGTATAATCCTGCGTGCTGTATGGCAGCGCTGATGCCTTCACGACCGCACGCTGCGGAGCCCCGGTCGATGTCGTTGTGCCGATCATGCGGGCTTCGGCGCCGCTGCCCTGCGTCTGCCAGGCCGTACTGCCGAACATATCCCATTTGCCTAGCCCGCCGGTAAAACTGTCCTCAAACAGCACTGTCGAATTCTGCGCTCCCGCCGGTGCGGGAAACAACTGCAGCAGCATAACTGCAATCAACAATAAGCTTATATTTCTGACCCTCATGACCATTCATGAATCCCTCCGAAAATGGCAATATAGCCCCCGCCAATACAGTTCACCTGTATTGGCGGGGGTTTTTAAAAGTTCGGTGATGAACCGGCTGAGCAGGCGGAAATAGTCTGGAGAAGCGTAAGCTGAAAGCTTTCGTAAGAAAGCTGCTTCGGAAGCCTACACTTACAACCTTTGTACCCCGAATTTACCATTTAAAGGTATCCAAATTCAAAAATTCAGGGGTACAACAGCGATTGGAAGACGTTTCCGCATGCGCAGCCACTCTTTCTCACCGGGGCTTAAAAGACTAGCCGGCTTTACTTGCCCGATTTCTTCTTGAAGGATTCCTCGAGCTCCGCAAGAATTTGCGTACCGCCCTGGGATTTCCATTTTTCCACGAATTCATCGAATTTCTTGATGTCGCCGCCCATGATGATTTGCGTAAATACAGCGTCGCGCATCGTGTTCAGTTCAACCAGCTTGGCGATTTTCGTAGGTGAATCCAGATAGTTGGATGCGTCCGTGATCTGGTAAGGATTGTTGATTGCTACACCCAGCGCTTCGGAGAAGCGAAGCGGGAGAGACTCCAGATAACGCGGCCAGCCGTTTAATCCAGGTGCGAAGGTGTAAGCTTGTGCGCCCCGGAAATTGCCATTCTTATCCTGCTGTGTCTTGGGATCTACCAGTTCGGTTACCGTTACGTTTTTCATCTTGCCATCTACAATCGTGTAATCCTCGCCTTCGATTCCCCAGACAGTCAGCATCTGATTTTCAGGGGACAAGGATTCTTCAATAATGGATAGCACTTTCTTCGGATCCTTGGTCTTCGCGCTGATCGCGCTCATTTGAGAGAAAGGAGCGCCAGATGGTGCAACCGCCTTGCCATCTGCCCCGACAAGCGATCCTGTCAGTGTCAGATACTTGAATGGCTGCTCGGCCTGGTTTTCCAGCTTGCCGTCTGCAGCCAGCTTGCCGCTTTTAATCAGCTCGTTCGTCTCGATTTGCATATCGTAATCATTTGGCGTTGACCACCAGCCCATGTAGGAGAACAGCTTGCCGCTGTACAGCTTCGCACGCAGCTGCTCTTCCTTGATGGTTGCGAACTCCTTGTCAATCAGGCCTTCCGCATACATTTTTTGCAGGAATAACAGCGCTTCCCTCATTCTTGGATCAATATCATAATTGCTGAACTTGCCATCCTGTTCGGTGAAATATCCAGGTGTTACGCTGAATGCGCCAAAAATATTGTCAAAGGAGTTGTTGGCATATTTCTGTTGCCCGATCTGAGCCGTATAGCCTCCAAGCGGAGTTACATCCGGTTTTGCCTCTTTAATTTTCTTAAGCAGGTTGTAATACTCATCAAGCGTTTTCGGCACAGTGGCGCCTGCTTCTTTCAGATAATCGGTACGCATGGCCAGATCCCATCGGTAGCCCGCGCCCGGTCCGCCTTGATAAGGAATCCCGTAGATCTTGCCGTTTACCTTCGCCTGCTCGAAAATTTCCATCGGCACTTCTTTCAAAATATTCGGCGTATCCATAGGATTGATCATATCGGTAAGGTCGACAAAAGCGCCCTGCTGCGCATATTTTTGGAAGTCATCGGCAAAATCGATACGGGTGACATCCGGAATGTCGCCGCTGGACATTTTCAGATTCAGCTTGGTTTTATACTGCTGAACATCCACCATTTCAGGAATAATTTTGATATTAAGCTTCTTCTCGATCGCTTGCTTGATAACATCCTTCGATGGGTCGTACGGCAGAGAAATATCCTGGCCTTTCAGCCATTTGAGCTCGTAAGGCTGTGAATCTGCTGTGGCTTCCGGTGTATCTGTGGTTTCCGCTGCTGCCGCCGGTGTTGTTGTATTGGCCGGTTGATCATTCGTTCCACCATTTGCCCCGTTGTTGCTGCTGCCGCACCCTGAAATTGCCAGAGTTCCGATCATTACGGCTGCAAATACTCCGAATAACCATTTTTTCTTCTGCTTTGACATGAGCAATAATCCCCCTTCAAATTATCTGATCTATATTTACCCTGGAGAAGCCGTTCGAAAAGTCCAACCCTGTCATAGGTGAATTCACTTTTTGAGCATGCGTCTTTTAGGGGTAAACCGATGGTTATGGACGTTTTTTTCGTCTACCCTTTGACCGAGCCGATCAGCATACCCTGTTCAAAATATTTCTGGATGAACGGGTAGATGATCACCATCGGCAGAGCGACGATAATGATGGCGGCCATCTGGATGCCGATTGTTGGCGGCGGTTTGGAGCCAGCCGCTTCGAGCAGCTCCGGCGGAAGACTGGAGCTTGCGATTATGGTCCGCAGCACGAGCTGTACCGGCGCTTTATGCCAATCCGTGACATATAGCAGAGCATTGAAGAAATCGTTCCAGTAGGTCACCAGGTAAAGCAGTCCGACGGAAGCGATAACCGGCATCGAAAGCGGGAGCACAATCTGCCACAGGATTCTGAATTCAGAAGCCCCGTCAATGGAGGCGGACTCCTTCAAGCTCTCGGGAATGCCCTCGAAAAATGATTTCATAATGATCATATTGAAGGCGCTGAAGGCCATGACCAGAATGAGAACGTAATCGGAGTTGAGCAGCCCCAGATTTTTGATGGTCAGATAGGTGGGAATCATCCCGCCCTTGAACAGCATGGTGAATACAAAGAACAATATAATGATCCGCCGTCCGGGCAGCTTCTTGTCCGCCAGCGCATAGGCCGCGGTAGCGGTGAGAAGCAAAGCCAGCAGGACGCCGCCCAGCGTGTTGCGGAGAGTGATTCCGTAAGCGCCGTAAATCAGGGATCCTTTGCTCAGCAGGTACTCGTAATATTCGAAGCTGATCGAAGCCGGAAACAGGATCAGTCCGTCCTTTTCGCTGAAGATATGATAAGGCGTAATCGATACGGTCAGGACGTACCAGAATGGAATAATAATGATCAAGGTCAAGATGGTGAGCACGATATAGTTGGTTGTGACGAAGGCGGTCTCGCCTCTCGTGAGCTTCATAGTCCGCTTCCCCTTCTTTAGAAAATGCCGGAATCATTGATCCGCTTGGCAAGATGATTGGCGATGAGCACCATTGCAAGGCCGATAACGCCTTTGATGACATCTGCCGCTGCCGCCAGACTGAGGTTGAACTGTTCAATACCAACCCGGTAAATATAGGTATCGAGGATATCCCCCACTTCGAATACCATCGGGTTGTACAGATTGATAACCTGATCCAGCCCTGCGCTCATGATGTATCCGACTCTCAGGATGAAGATGACTACGATGGTCCCCGTAATTCCCGGCAGGGTGACATGGATGATTCGTTGAAACCTCGTCGCACCGTCCACAATAGCCGCTTCATAAACCTCCGGGTTAAGCCCGGCAATCGCAGCCATGTAGATGATAGCGGCCCAGCCCATCTCTTTCATCGCATCCGTGACGACGAGAATGGTCCGGAAGTAACCGGGTTCAACAAGCAGATAGGCCGGCTCCCCGCCGAACCATTCAATGATCTTGTTGATGACTCCCGTTTCAGGCGAGAGAAGTACGGTGATGATGCCTCCATACACAACCCATGACACGAATCTTGGCAAATAAACGGCGGTCTGCAAAGTCTTCTTGAACCATCTGGCCCGGATTTCGTTCAGTGAAAGCGCCAGCAAAATCGGACAAATGAATCCGCTTATCATCTTGTACAGACTGATGAGCAGGGTGTTCACGAAGGCATTGCGGAACATCTCCGATTCGAAGAGCATCCGGAAATATTTCAGCCCCGCCCATTCGCTTCCGGAGAAGCCCTGAATCACGTTGTAATCCATAAAGGCGATGCTAATCCCGTAAAGGGGAAGGTAATCAAATATGAAAACCCATACAAAAGCGGGCAGCAGCAGGATATAAAGTAATTTGAACTTCCATATCCTTCTCAGCTGCCTCTTGAGAGGCGCCTCTCCTTTCTTCTTGGCAGTTACAGCAGTTGCCAGTTCCATCTTTCCCTCCTCCGATCCTTCTCTCTCTATCCACTTTCCTTCAAGAAAGTGCTTACATCTGTAAGCTTACTTGATATCTAAGGAGTGGAAAACCGGAGCAAAGTACAATTATACCCGGGAAAAGTCGCATTGGACGGCTAAATGGCCGAAGGCCATGGAAAAGCAAAGCCCGACCGCCGCACTGCGCGATCGGGCTTTGCTTTATCAGTCCGGTGAAACATATCGGCTGCGCATGCGAAAACGTCTTTCGATCGCTGTTGTACCCTGAATTTTTTTATTTTGGATACCGCTGGTGCAAAGCGATCAACAATAGATACCGTTGATCACTTTGCACCGCTATCTGTTAAATTCGGGGTACAAAGGCGAGCGCTTCGCTTCTCCAGACTGTTTCCGCCTGCTCCGCCAGTCAATCACCGGACTATTAAAGCTGTGCTAGCTGATTGGATTCACTTTCACGTCATCGATATTCACGGTAACGGCTGGCCCTACGCTTTTGATGGAGAAGCCGACTCCGCCGAGCGTTACATCGGAGTCCGTGAAGGCAGCCGCCAGGGCACCGTCGATCAGGAGATTGAATACATTTCCGTCGACTTCGACGGTATAATCATGCCAGACGTTCAGATCGAAGCCCGGTATGGCCGCACTGATGTCCACCAAAGCTCCAACCTGCGCAGGAGTCGATGAATTTGGATATTTCCACATCTCTACTTCCTTCGTATTTTTGAATTCCAGGAAGTAATAGCTGGTGCCTGACGTATAACGGAACATCGTCCGGTAGCGGTCTCCCTTGGCTTTATAATTCAGGCTGTAGTTCTGGGAGGAATAAGGAAGCACGGATGACTTCACTACTGCACGCTGAGGGGAGCCCGCCGTCGTCGTTCCCCTCAATTCCCCGTTTTGCACCTGCCAGGCGGTTGTGCCGAACAAGTCCCAATTGCCCAGTCCGCCGGCAAAGACATCCTCATACAGAGGCTGCAGCGTGACTGTTACGATGCTGGCTGCCGTGAAGCCGCCATCTGCCGTTACAGCCGTAATAACAGCCGTTCCCGGCGCGATTGCCGATACTTTGCCGGTCGGGTCGACGGTGACGACCGCCGGATTGTCCGAGCTCCAGATCACCGTTTGATTCGAAGCGTCCGCAGGCGCAAATAGAGCCGTCAGATTCGTGCTTGTGCCTGATCCCATGGAGAGCGTCTCCTTGTTGAGAGTTATGCCGGTTACTGGAATATTGGCTTGTGTTATCAGCTCCGCATCATCAAACCAGACCGTTCCCGTTCCTTTCAGTCTCAAGCCAAGACTGATCCTGGCCGCGTCGGCAGGCGCCGCAGCAGTTACCACGATTTGTGTCCAGCCGCTTGTTCCTCTCAAGCTGCCTGATGAATACGTGCTGCCGGTGACAGTCGTCCCGTCGCTCTTATAGTAGGTGATGTCCGCAGTCGCCCCGTCGGTCTGGTTGACGCTATCGGTCCTGGCCCATGCCCGGAGCGTATAGGCCGCTCCCGGATCAACATTGATCATATTGCTGCCTGACAAACTCCAGCTGCCGTTGTCTGCAGCATTTGCGCTGCTGATTTTCACAGAGCTTCCATAAGTTCGGGAGGTTACCGTGTCCTTCGTCAGGACGGGTGTTCCGCTTAATGTGCCTGCCGTCCAGTTATCGGGACTTGCTGCGCCATTCTCAAAGCTGTTGTTTGGAACAACCACGGGAACCCCTGTCTTGGTAGTCGTCCAGTTGGCGAAGTTATAAGTCCATACCTCGCCGCCCTGAGAGGCGGTAAAGATATCCGAGTTCTGGTCCTGCTGCAGCCAAGGCGTATCGAATAGCTTGAATGAAGCGTAATCGATCGGCGTATTGTTGATTTTATGTGTGCCGGTATATGCAGCCGCACCCTGATCAAAGGTAATATCCATGGCATCCCCGCTCAGGCTGGTATAGACAAGGCGCGGGTTTGCGTCATTGATATGGGTGGCGTCCACTGTCGTATTGCTCAGAACGGCGTTCTTGAAGCTGTTCAAGTCGGCATACTCGGAAACGTCCGCGGTTTGGATAATCCAGCCGTTCGTGTCAGCCTGACTGCGAAGAATATTGTAGCTGTAGCTCAATTGATTGGTCGGATGCAGCCTCGCTGTTGTTTTGACTTTATTCGCCGGGTCGGTAGCTGTCTGGTAATACCAGGAGTACGGGTTCACCATTTTGAAGGCAAAATACATGGGACCCGTATCGCTGAATATCCATCCTGATTGTTCCTGCCTGCTTTTAATCGAACCGGTATCCGGGAACATCGCATTCACATAATTCATGGTTGGGCTGTTCAATAACTTATACACGCCCACGGCAGCTTTGCCATCCTGCATGACGCGGTGATTGGCTGGCTGATCATAATTTCCTATCGGGAGGTCGCCCTGATCGGCATTCACTCTGAAAACAGAGGCAGGCGAATCCGATTTCCAGCGCAGAACCATAGGAAGATCCTCAATCCAGTTATCGACCCGGTTGTACGTCACCTCAGTGGAAAGGCCCCAGTCGGGTTTCACCAAAGCCTGACGGTAGGTCTTCAAATTATTGCCGCTTGAATTCTGCCGATTGGTCTTGCGGGAAGAGTAGTCCTTGTGCGTGGACTGGCCGATTCGCAAAGCCATTTCCGGCGGCGTGTAATCCATTCCGCGATAAACTACCATGCCCAGATACTCCAGGTAAGGACGATAGGCCGCCGGAACCATGGCGTCGGAATCGCCTATCCCCTGCTGTGCGCGGTGCTGGCCAAAATACGCCCAGGATAAAGCGGTGTGGTCCGCCCCTCTCCATGACGGGCCGTTCGCCGTAACGCTGTCCCCTTTTGCCCGGCTTGTAGTGGAGATGATATTGCCGTCCGTCCAGTCATTGGCCCACTCGAACCACATGACATCCATGGCCATTTTGACCTTCTGCTTCAAGTCCGGCTCATCTGTATACTGATAGATGGCATTCAGACAGAAATAGGTCATGAAGGTGTATTCGGCGCTTTCATATTCAGCCCAGCCTTCATGTACGGCAGCTTCGATCATTTCCTCAATATTCGCCCTGTTCATGCTTTTCAGAGCAGCTCCGGAGTTGCCGTTCAAGTCGACCAGATCCGGAAAATACTGGCCTACCAGATAGCCCGCCGTATAATTGCTCATCCGCAGGTTCTCGGTCTGCGACAGCTTGGTATAGGCATATTGGGAGAAATACCATTTGACATGCTCCAGCATCGTGCTGCTGAACAGATCGCCCACCATCAGATAGGCATACATTTTGGAGACGGTTTTATACTGCTCCCAGTCATAGGTCTGGTACATATTGTCCACCTTCTGGAGGTTGCCCGCTACATTCTGCCCATCCAGAATCTGCGCGACATACTGGGCAATATTCAGAGGCAGTCCTCCCATTTCCGATACTGTTTTCGTCTTATCCCACAGCCATTGCTTCCTGCTGTCAATCGTGCCGGGGTACGGCGAATAGTTGCTTTCCTCAGGCGGAACCTCGCCGATTGTAACCCCGTCAAAAGCAGCCGTGCTTAGACGGGAATTCTCGTGGCTTGTAAGAGCAAGCCCGAAGTAGACGGTATTCGGCAGATTAATCGTCTCTTTCTTGACCAGCGTCCAGATTGCTCCGTCAGTCGACTCGAAAGCGCTGATCACATTGCCTACACGCGCCAGCTTCACCCAGGCCGGCGCCGGCGCTCTCATTCCTGCCGTCAGGGTTGATGCTCCTCCGGCTTGCAGGCGATCCTGGAAATTAACCCCGTTCAATGGCGTTACAGCCATCATGGCATAGGGCGATTGTGCCGATATGTTCCCTCGGATCATAATGCCGGCCTTCGTCCAAGCCACCGAATTGCCGATGCTTGCAACGCGCGCAACGATCTGGCCGTCGCCCGTCCAAGGCCGGTACACATAATGAAATGCATCCGCCGTTCCGTAGATGTCGCTGCCGGAGCCCTGAACGGTGAATGTGCCGGTCTCCTCGTCGTAGCTTGCGCCGCCTGGAACCGCAACCGTGCCGATATCCCGGTCGCCGAACGGCTCAGGCAGTCCGTTTGCCGATGGATCCGTCGTCACCGTGACCCCGTTGCTGGCATCTGACAAATTTCCCAGTCCGTCTCTTGCCTTTACGGTAAAATCATAGGCCGTATCCGGCGTCAATCCGACTATGGTATCAGCAGTCGTGGCACCGCTTACAGAGGATGCCAGAATACCATCCTGGTAAATGTCGTAGCGGGTAACCGCTACATTGTCTGTCGAAGCTGTCCAGGACAGGCTGACGCCGGTATCCGTCTTCCCGCTTGACGCCAAACCTGCAGGCGCTGTCGGCGCTTCGGTATCCTGTGCCGGTCCCGTATTGACTTCATACACCGCCAGATCGTCGACGATATAGGCTTCATCCGTCCCGTTGTTATTGACGCGGGCGGTGAACCCCAACCTGATATTCGTAATGCTGCGCTGCCCGCCATTCGGTATGACTTGAAACCGGTATCCGGGAAGATCGGCATCATTAACCGTCTGCAGTGTATCCGGCACCGTGTTGAGATAAGCTGCCGTCCCCGTGATGCTCGGTGTGCCTGCCGGGAAACGGGGAATCAGGTTATTGTCGAAGTTGCCGAACTGAAGAAAGGCATAAACATCCTTGTCTACCACCTTGTCGCTGGCTGCGCTCCGCCTGACCTTGTATTCAAAAACAAACTCGACCGGGGAACTGCCTGCCGGCATATTATAGATGGCATTAATGCGGTCCTTGAGGCTGCCGCTGTTCAACTGGTAATAGAAGCTGCTTGCCGTATTCGTTCCGAGCGAAGCGTCCCGGATTTCCAGGGCGTTGTCGCCATTAACCTGGACAATTTGCTGCGACCCCCCGCTTGTGCTTGCATCCTGTGTAAAGGGACTGACACCGCTGTCAAAATGACTATCCATGTCCGCTGCCAATAAATTGACCAGCTGCACTTCATCGTCCTCGTCTGCATGCAGGACGGGCAAATTGCCCAGTGAAATCAGCAGAACGAGAAACAAACTTATGAGCTTCTTGCTCCTTACTGCCATCTTCTAATCAACCTCCATTCAGGTAAGCGCTTGCATCTCTTCCGAAAAAGTAAATCATGATTCATTTCAGACTCCTCCTTCGATCATGAAAAGCGATTTGTGATTCCATCCAATCCTTATAAAATATTGCACCGGGCAAGCGCGATCAATCATCACCTCCTCTCCGGCTTGCCTGGTGCAACAGGACGAATCCTTATTTACTTCTTGGCCAGGAACGCGTCAATTTGTTTTTGCAGCTCAACCTGGATTTTCCTGGCGTAGCCTTCGCCTTCGCTTTTCAGCTTGTTCCACTGCTCGCTCGGATCAAGAACTCCGTCGAACAAGGCATTATAATATTTGTCCTCAACGGCATTGTACAAGGAAATTTCATTCATGACCGGACCCGGATCAAACGAGAAGCCGGTCAAAATGCTGGAGGTCAAGTTATCGGCTTTTTTGTTGAATTCATAGTGCTTGAGCGTATCCTCATCAAACCCGGCATTCAGACGGTCCATCGTCGGATTCCAGATCCAGGCGTACGGGAAATAGGAATAGTTCGATCCGATCTGCTTGTATTGATCTTCGCCAACCGTTTCATAGTGCGTACCTTCGATTCCGTAAGCCAGGAGATCATAATTTTCCTTCTGTGCGGTCCAGTTCAGGAACATCATTGCGCGTTCCTTGTTTTTGCTGACTTTCGGGATCGCCTGGAAGTTCGCTTGCTTGAAGTTGGTGATGTTTTGGCCCTTTTCCATTTTAATGAACGTTACCGCTTCCAATTCTGCGCCCGGAACGTTCTGGGCTACAGCGCTGCCCAGACTGGACGGCACGCCGAATTCATTATAGACAGCCACCGCCACTTTACCGGAATTAATGACGGAATCAATATCCTTCAGAGCGAGAATATCCGGGTGAATCAGCCCATCCTGATACAGTTTTCTGGCTTCTTCAATCCAGGACCAGATTCGCGGCTCCATTTGGTCAAACAGGTTGTAGACTTTGCCGTCGTTGTTTTTGTAATACAGGACAAGGCTTTGGCCCAAAGCGTCCGATCTCAGGAATTGGGGATCGTATTCCATGAAGGCTCTGAACGCGCCCCAGGAAACATCCTTCTGTCCAGGCTGGCCATATGCGAGAAGCGGAATAACATCCTTCTCGTTCTCTTTTACCTTGTAAGCAAATTTAATCAGATCATCATAGGTTTTAATGGGCGGCAAGCCATACTTTTCTCGCAGATCCTTGCGGACCACATACGTTCTTCCTGCCAGATGCGTGTTGCCAAGGGGCAGGGCATAAATTTGGCCTTGAAACCTGTTCGCATCAAACATCTGCTGGGATCTGACCTTTACAGCGTCCTGACCGTATTTGGCCAGCAGATCTTCCAGCGGTTCATAATAACCGGCACTGACCATCTGCTCCATATGAAGCCACGGCGCGTCAAAGATCAGGTCGACATTCTCCCCGGACGCCAGCATAACCTGTGTTTTCTGGGCAAGATCGGAGAACGGAACGAATACGATATCCAGCTTGACGTTAAGCGTATCCGCCATTCTTTTCTCGGCTTCTTTGATAATGAGGTCCATATCCGCCGGACGGTCCCCTGGCATTACAATCTTCAGCGTCACCGGATCAAGCTTGGTGCCCTCAGCCGGTTCCCCTCCCGTGTTCGCCGATGCCGGATCGGCTGCGCTGCCGGATTCTTTAGCATTGGATGCGCACCCGACCGCCACCGCCATCATCAGCGATATAACCATAATCATTGCCAGCATCTTTCTAATTCCCATTGACTTGACCCTCCTATAATGATTGTCTGACTCCCGTATGAAGTTTATCGGAAGTTGTATTCTTAACCGGAAGATTCCGGATCAAGACTATCCTTTCAACGCGCCAATCGTAATCCCCTTTACGAAAAACCGCTGAATAAACGGGTACAGGAAGATAATCGGCCCGATGGTCAGGCACACGGTCGCCAGCTGCACCCCATAAGTCGGCAAAGGCTGCGTATAAGTCGTTTGACTGCCGCCTACGTATGCGCTGATGTTGATGCTGGAAATGAGCTGCCGGATCATCATTTGCAGCGGATGAAGCTTATAATTGTCGATGAACAGCAGCGCCAGGAAGAAATCATTCCAGTACTGAAGCGCGTAGAACAGCCCTACGGTGGCAATAACCGGTTTTGATATCGGGATAATGATTTTAAAGAATATCGTCAAGTCATTCGCGCCATCAACCGTTGCCGCCTCATTGATTTCATAAGGCAGAGTCCGGAAGAAGGATACCATGATGAAAGCGAAAAACGGGTTCAGCATATAGGGCAGAATTAACGCCCACAGGGAGTCCTTCAGACCTAGCCAATTGGCGATGAGGATATAGAAGCCGACCAGACCAGCCCCGAAGATCATCGTAAAATAAGTGAGAAAGCTCAGAATGTTGCGGTACTTTACCTTCGGATGAGCCAGCACGTAGGCATACATGGAGGTGAGCAGAAGGGCGAGAATCGTTCCGCCGACCGTCACCGTTGTGGACACGACGTAGCTGCTGAACACCTGCCTGCCCTCGAGCAGAAATTGATAAGCCGAGAGAGAGAAGTCCTTCGGAATCAATTGATAGCCATGCTGCTTCATCGTTACCTCCGTGGCGAATGAATTGATCAGCACCAGCCAGAACGGAAGCAGACAGATTAGAGCAAATACGCCGGTGAAGGCATAAACGAAAATAATAAACACTTTTTCGGAGAGGGATCTGTCCGTCTTGACCCTCATCGCTTTCATCGTTTTAACCTGACGGATTGAATTTTCCATTCGCTTACCTGCTTTCTTTTAGAACAAGCTGGAGTCCTTGTCGATTTTTTTGGCGATGGCATTGAAGACCACGATCGTAATGAGTCCCATAACGGACTGGTACAGGATAACAGCCGATGATTTGCTGAAATCTCCCAATTGGCGAAGCGCTCTGAACGAGTAGGTGTCGATAACATCGGTTGTTGGATACAGCGGAGCGTTGTCGCCCACTATTCCGTAAATCATGCCGAAATCGCCATAGAAAATCCGTCCGACGCCAAGCAGTGCAAGAACAATGACGACGTTGCGGATCAGCGGAATCGTAATATGAATAATCTGCTGAAACCGGCTTGCCCCGTCAATCCGCGCACTCTCATAATAATCGCCCGAAATGCCCGTGATCGCGGCCAGAAAGATGATCGAGAAATACCCCGCAAACTTCCAGATATAGATAATGGTCAGAATGGCCGGCCAAAGTCCGGGCTTTAAATACCAGTTCTCCCCTTCTACTCCGTAAGACATTAAAGTCCGGTTCAATATGCCGTCCGACGTATTCAGAAAAGCGAACACCATCATGCTGACAACGAGCCAGGAAATAAAATACGGCATGAAAATGAAGGACTGGGCGATCTTCTTGAATACCAGATTGCGGATCTCATTCAGAAAGATCGCAAGAATCAAGGCGATTCCAAGTCCGCATACGATAAACAAGCCGTTCAGAAAAATCGTATTGAACGTAACCTTGTACCAGTCGCTGCTCATAAAGAAGAACTTGAAATTATCAAACCCGACCCACTCACTCCCCCATAAGCCATCGGCCAGGCGATATTTTTTGAAAGCAATCAAATGCCCTGCCATAGGAATATAGGCAAACACGATCAAAAACAGCAATCCCGGCAGTGCGAGAACATACAAATACTTGTTCTTCACGATTTCTCTAAGTATGGCCACCTTTGCTTTCGTCTCCCTCCTGGTGTGAGATGATTTGTTTTTCTACGACCAAGCTTATGATGCCGGCCTCTCCCCTGTATAGTTCTGATAATGGAATACGGGTACTGAAACCGCATGGAATCAAGGTTCTCAATACGGAAGTTGGGTGCGTAAACCGGAAATGACAGGCTGTCAGGGGCAGAACTGCACATAGGACCAGGCTCCTGCGCGATCGGATTTTATAAGCTTAAGGATACTTGTTTGCTGGTAACGACAAAGAAACCTCCGGCTGGTTCAGCCGGAAGTTACTTGTCAGAATCGCATTATCACTGCTTCTCCCGGTATTGACTCGGCGTCATCCCGGTTGCTTTCTTGAATACCGTGAAGAAATGGCTTTTCGTCTGAAAACCGGACCGTTCCCCGATATCCGTCACCGTCCAGTCCGTCGATACCAGCAGCTCCTTCACCTTGGCAATCCGTTCCTGAAGGATGTAATCCGAAAGCGTCTTGTCGAATACCTCCTTGAACAGCTGCCGCACATGCCGTGTCGACAAGGAAAGATGCCCGGATATTTCTTCGATGGTCAGCATCGGATCATGGAGATGGTTCTTCACGTATTCCACAATTTCCGTAACGACCTCATCGCGGCGGCTCGCGCCCTTCTTGCTGCTCATATCGTCGATGATGCCGAGCAGCTCCTGCTCCAGCCAGCCCCTTACTCCGCTGAGCTTGTCGAACGACTCCAGAATATTCTCAATACCCTCGACCGATTCCACGGAAGGCAGCTTATTGAACGTTTTGAACAGCGTGTAGAGCATTAAGGAAAGCTGAAATTTGCTTTGTGTATAATGCATCGTCTGCATATGGGCGAATATCAGGTCCAGGCTTGCCGCAATTTCCTCGGGCCTTCCCATTCTCACCTTCTTGATCAGCTCATCGAGCAAATTATCGTCGGCCAACGGTTGAACGCGCTGCATATAGTCTTCAAAATCGCGTTCGATAAAAATCTTTTCCGCGCCCGAAACAAAATTGAGCATGGTGAGCTCATGAATATGCTGATAGATACTGCGCACATCGTCGCTTAACGACTTCTGACCGCTCACGGCAGCAGTGATGTGTATTTGCGTCCACTGTCTGATTTGCTCCCTGACTTCCTCCAGTACCCCGATCAATTCGTTCATGGGAACATGATCTCCCGATATCAAAAGAGCCAGGTTGTCGCCGCCAAGGTCGACCGATTCCGCATACCAGCTGCGGTTGATAACCTCTTCGGCAATATTGCCGATCGCATATTTCATCAGCTTTCTCGAGGCAAAATTATACTGCTCCTTGAACCGGCCGAATTCATTGATCCGGATGACGCTGACATAGAGCTCCTCGTGCTCGAACAGACTGGATTGTTCGCGGAGATAATGCTCCACAGGCGTGATCAGCTTTCCTTGCAGAATCCACTGCCTCAGATATTCGGTCTTAATGACATTCCGGTGCTCGCGCATGGAGGAGTCCAGCTGCCCCATCCGGTCTTCCAGCATCTCGATCCCGTAACGGATGACTTTATACTCAGCCATGGAGCTGTCGGTTTTATGATTATTTTTCAAATGAAGGCCGAATTTCATCTCCAATTGATCGGCAAGCTGCGAGAATGGCTTATAGGTGCGGCGGGAATTCCAGAACAGGATGGCAATCAGCACGACAACGAGGCAGGAGACAAATATGATCATTTTCAAACGGAAGGAAATAAAATCGGCCCGGATGCCTTCCAGCTTGGCCATATGATAGATATACCAGCCCTGCGGCTCGATCAGCGCATATTGAACAGACCAGGACTCGCCGTTATGATCCTTCGTGTAGCTGCCTGAACCCTTCACCGCAGTCGCAGCCAGCTCCATATTCAATTGCGTGGAGTCGGAAGCTCCCAGCATGAGATTGCCTTCATTGTCCAGAATAAACGACTGGATCTCCGAATTGGCGTCCTCCTTGAGCAAATACTGCTTCATCAAGGCATCATTCAGGAGCAGGACCAGATACCCGAACGATTGCTGACCGGACGGGACGGTAGGAATGATCATCGCAAGCTTCGTTGTGCCATTGACCTGATGAACGAAGAACCGCTGATAAGAGCTCCTTTTTTGTTTCGCCATCTCCAGCATGGGCTGGTCCCGGAATTGCTGAAACGAGGATAAGCCATATTTGAGGTCGATCGTATGCTCAGTCCGCATGTTAATTAAATAGACATTGTCCAGAAAGGGCTCCGTTGTCATATATTTATTGGCCGCCACAATGGCGTCGACCTGGGTCCCCTGGGATTCTTCGCTTGCCATCAGCCAGGTGCTGATGCTTTTGTCCGCATACATATTAAATCCGTACGCAATCATCTTGTTGAAAATAAATTCGGCATTATCCCGTGAATGTGCTATCTCTGTCTCATTCACCTGATCAATCTGTTTCATCGCGTAGATGGAGAACTGATGGGTCATCATGTACACAAAAGGTACGGAGACGACCGTGAACAGAATGCATAGACTCAAGAAAATCCGGATGTACGCCTGCTTAGGAATAAAACGATTCATATGGCTCCCCCTTCGTCCACTCGATCAAATTTTATATTCAACAAGCTGTAAACGCAATCATTTTCGGCATGTCCGAAGAGATGAGAGGTTTTTCATTCTCTTCTCATAATCGGGTTTTTTCCGTTGAAGACACAGCGGTTTCCTTCTTTTTGGGAAATCCTGGTGAAAAATAAGTGTGCTATAGTAAGAAACAGTTTACAGTTTATTAACACCTACGCTTGGAGGGAAAGCATACGATCATGACCAAGAAAAATCTCAAGAAGAAACCATTCCTGAAAAACATTATGGTCACAGCCATTTGCGCTGCGATCGGATTCTCAGCTACCGCAGCCGTCCAAACACCATCGGCGCATGCCGCTACGCCCGCGGCTCTAAGTCTTATCAGCTCGGGCACCCAATTTCTTGGTGTTCCTTACCGTTTCGGCGCGCCGGCAGGCGTTACATACGCATTTGACTGTTCGTCTTTTATTCAATATGTGTTTAAAGCCAGCGGCATCAAGCTTCCCCGCACCTCGGTCGCGCAAGCGACGGCAGGGAAGAAAGTGGCAAAGGGCTATCTCAGTACAGGCGATCTTGTATTCTTCAATACGGGAGGCGCCGGAATCAGCCATGTTGCGATCTATGCGGGCAACGGCAAAATCCTGCACAGCTCGAGCACCAAAGGGGTCACCATTGCAAGCATGAACACAACCTATTGGCAGAGCAAATACGTTACCGCACGCCGTGTGCTGTAACTTCAGACTTACGTAGAACCCGATCCGTGCAGCGTTTGCACGGACCGGGTTTTTTTGTTGCCGGCTCTCCGGCCTCCTCCCTGCTCCGGCTCACTGGCGTAATTTTGTAGAGGAATCCTGAAACATTCATCGAACTACTCTAAGAGCCCGTCTTATAGCACCAGGATGAAGTCAATACGAGTAAAGGATGGAGAGCATGCCTGTTAATCTTGCGTATTTTCTGTTTTTCTACGTTTTTATCTATATGAGCAATGCGGTTTACGGTACGTTCATTCCGCTGTACTTTCAACATGTCGGATTCTCGCAGTCGCAGATCGGAACGCTGCTCAGTCTCGGTCCGCTGATTGCCATTCTCGCCCAGCCGGTCTGGGGTACGCTGAGCGACCGTGCCAGAACCAAGAACAGCATCCTGCTGCTGCTGATCGCCGGAAGCGGAATATCCATGCTGCTGTATCCTTTGTCCAATCACTTCGTTTATCTGCTGATCATGATCTGTCTGTTTACATTTTTTCAGACCTCGATTTTTGCTGTCAGCGACGCCGTGACGCTGGAGGTTCTAGACAAGCGGAAGCGGGGCAATTACAGCCATATCCGGTTGGGCGGAACAGTCGGTTATGCGATCATGTCTATCCTGTTCGGTCTCATCGCGCAGAAGCGCATTGACCTGATGTTCGGCATTTACGCTGCCATTCTTGCAGTCTGCTTTTTGCTTGTTCTGCGTTTTCCCGCAATAGAGGGACATCAATCCAAAGGGAGGAAAATGAGGGTTTGGGTGCTGTTAAAAAACCGGAAGCTTGTGGTTTATATGGCCGCCAATTTTGTTCTTCAGATCACTCTCGGCTATTATTATGGATTCTTTCCCCTTTATTTCAAGGAATTGGGAGGCAGCAGCGCATGGCTGGGATGGTCGATGGTGATCTCTTCGCTTAGCGAGATTCCGTTCCTGCTTCTGTCGAACCGAATCTTCAAGCATGTCAAGATTCCTTATATATTATTGGGGGCTGGAGCTGCTGCCGCACTGCGCTGGTATCTGTTCTCCGTCATTCAGAATCCCTACTGGACCCTGCCGGTGCAGGTTCTGCATGGACTGATCTTTATCGTATTGTCCGTGACCATGGTAACCGTTATTAACAAGGAAGTACCGAATGAGCTGAAAGCAAGCGGTCAAACATTTAACGGCCTGCTCAGCCTGGGAATTGCCCGGATCATAGGAAGCATTGCGGGAGGCGTTGCCAGCGAAGCCTTCGGCATGCGCAGCGTGTTCTTCTATAATTTCATTGTCGCGCTGGTCTGCATCGTCGTATTCTCCGCTGTCTTCTGGCTGCAGGGCAGTCGGGAGAAAGCCAGTATCGGCGCAGGCTCCTGAACGTAAGGATCAGCAAGCCAGCCGATTAAGGCGCAGCTGATCCTTATGGCTTCCGGCATACAAAGAACGGTCTACTTCGCATCCATGCGAACGAAGGCCGTTCTTTGTTTCGTTCGATGAATGCTGTCCGGATGCGCTGAGGATTATTAGGCGGGCTGCTGCGCTGAAGCATGCAGGAAGGCAGCCTGGTTTTATTTGATATGGATTAAATCGGATTTATTGGTATTGTTTTCTTGTTGATCATTGTTCTGATGAACCCGATTGAGGAACACATTCATCAACAAGGGAAGGGAAATAAGAATGGGCGGATCGTCCAAACGGGGAACGTGGAGCATGACTTGCTGATGGGGGACGATCGTATTGGGGCCGACGAATATAGGCTTCTTCGAGCGGGTTCGCAGCGTAGCTTGAGGAAGCAGAAGATCCACCCCCTGCGTTCCCCAGGAAATCGTAGTTGCCATCAAATAATAGGTTCCCGGCTTGACTCCGGTAAAGCAGAAGCCCCCTAGTGAAGGCAGCACGGTTCCGTACAGCGGGAATCCTTCCGGAATAGGCTTGGCAAACAAGCCGATCAAAATGATGCCCTCAAATGGAATCTCCGCTTGAATGGATCCTCCTACCCGGTCATGCCGATCGGAAACAAGCTGCGCCGTCTGCCAATCTTTAAGCTTTTCCAGTGTATTAAAATGGCTGTTCGCCTGCTGCGTCGAGTTGCGGAAATCGGACGGTGTCATGCCTACCTTCTCGGTAAAACGGGTGGTAAAGGTTCCCAGGCTTTGCTGTCCAATCTCCAGACCGATGTCGCGTATGCTCAAATTTGTGCGCAGAAGCAAATCCTTGGCCTTCTGAAGCCGGAGCGAGGAGACATAATATAAGGGCGGCAGACCGATTCTTTCCTTGAAAATGCGTGTGAAATGATAAGGACTGTAAGCTATGTGGCCGGCCAATAAGGAAAGCGGAAGCGGATCATAGATGTTCTGATGTATGAATGCGATCACCTCGTCTATTTCTGCGTACCGATCCATTGCCATACCTGCATCTTCCTTCCGTTATTTATCCATCTCCTTGATCAGAACATTTGTTCTCATTAAATGATAACACATATTTTATTCCCTGGGAACTGTCTATTTTTAGTTTAATTGTAAAAAATGGAGGAGGCAATGACACCGCCTTAACCTTTCTCTACCTGTTGAACATGTATCCGGCTCCCGCTTACATGTATCCAAAATGTAAAATCAGCCGGTAAACTCTGTCAAAGAAGCTATGGCCTCTGTTCATTTGCTACAATAATAAAAGACAGACAACCCGATCATTTACTTCGGCACCTCGAAGGGTCCCCTCGCGAGATGCCGAAATTAAGGAGTGCAGCATAAATGCTTAAGCAAAAGATTCTTGTCGTAGAGGATGAGGAGGCCATCGCGGAGCTGCTTGTCTATGCCCTGGAGAGAGAAGGATTCTCCGTCATGCGCGCAAGCACCGGGAATGAAGCTGAATCGATGGGCCGTTCCGGCCGGCCGGATCTGATCCTGCTTGATTTGATGCTCCCCGACGGGAGCGGATTCGAATTATGCAAAATCGCGGCGAAGGAGGATTGGAATATCCCCATCATCATGCTGACAGCGAAATCAGATATGGTGGACAAGATCCTGGGAATGGAGCTCGGAGCCGACGATTATATTACGAAGCCCTTTGACGTGCGCGAAGTCATTGTGCGGATCAAAGCGATCTTCCGCAGAATCGGCCTTGTTATCAAGCAATCCCAGGGCAATGCAGCGGAACGCCTCGCGATCGGCGGACAAATTGAAATCGCCAGAAGGCAGCGGAAAGCATGGAAGAACGACGAGGAAACGGATCTGAAGAACAAAGAATTTGATCTGCTGCTGTTTCTCGCCGATAACCGCGGCATCGTATTCACGCGTCCACAGCTGCTGGATCAGGTTTGGGGATTCGATTTTGCCGGCGATACCCGCACCGTCGACATCCATGTCCAGCGGCTGCGCAAAAAGCTTGACGACGGCGACGGGAATTCCGTTATCGAAACCGTGTTCGGCGTAGGGTACCGGATGCCATGAGCAGTACCGGCGGAATCCGGTTTCCCATCCGGCATAAGCTCCTGTTGTCTTTTACCGTCGTTATATTCGCCGGCTTGTCCGCCCTGCTCCTTGTATCTGTGAGAATCACGGAGCAGAATGTCTCGGGCATCATCAATCAGGACATGATTCAGGCCAACAAGACGATCGAGCTTTATGTCAAACAGTATTTTCTGACCCGAAATATATCAATGGATCAGGACTCTATCCGCTTCGAAGCGGATGGTCTTGTCAAGGAGCTGAGCGCTGCCGTCGGCAGCCCGATATCGGTGTACGATCCCGCAGGCAAGGGTTTATCCGATCTGAACGCGGATTTGATGCCTGCAACCAACGACTTCGCCGAGTCCCTGCATGGCAATATCGCCTATTCCCTGCGGCAATCCGGCACGGAAACCACTGTCCGTCTGTCAAGTCCCGTAGAGTCCGGCGGTAAATTGATCGGCGTTATCCATATGGTAAAGGATTACTCGGGCTTATATGATTTTACAAGCCGCTTCCTGTCGACCGTAAGATGGTTTGCCGTCGGAATTTTCCTGCTTGTCTTCCTGACCGCCGCCCTGCTCGCAGTCCGGATCACGAAGCCCTTGGGCAAGCTTGCGCGCAGTCTTGAGCGTGTTTCCGAAGGGATCTATGAGACCGCACCCCCAGCTCTCAGCCGCGATGAGATTGGCGATTTATCCCGTTCATTTATGATCATGGTCAAGCAGATTAAAGCGCAAATCGCCATTATTGAGCGGGAACGGGATACGCTGCAGGAAACACAGGCGATGAGCAAAACCTTTTTCGATAATGTAACCCATGAACTGAAGACGCCTCTTACGACGATCCGCGGCTATGCGCAAATCATGATGGAGAACGGATTTACGGATCCCGTTTTCTTCAACAAGGGCATGAAATATATTCTGGATGAAAGTCAAAGGCTGAACGACAAGGTCGTGCAGATCATTGAATTTTCGACTGCCGCTGCGGAAGGTTTTGATTACCGGCTGGAGGAGGTCGACTTGTCCAATCTGGTTAGGGACGTCTGCGAAGACATGAGGGTCAAAGCCAGAAAATACGGCATCCGAATTGATTGCGCCGACGAGCCGGGTCTTCAGCTTATCGGCGATGAGGTCAAACTGCGGGAAATGCTCATTAATGTGGTGGATAACGCGGTCAAATACGGAGGCGTGAATACCACCATTCATGTTACCGCCGAACGCGCGGCGGATAACCGGGTCCGCATACAGGTGCAGGATCAGGGGCCGGGCATTGCCGAAGAGCATCTTCATCGTCTGTTCGATCCGTTCTATCGTGTTGCGGGCACCAAAAAAGAAGAACGCGGAAGCGCCGGCCTTGGCCTAGCGATCGTCAAGACGATCGCGGAACGTCATAACGGGCATGTAACCATTGACAGTCAGCTTCATCAGGGTTCGACAGTCACGATTGAATTGGGAGGTCATGATCATGAGTGAACGCAGCCGCGCACCTTTCTTCCGAATGATGGCGCTGGCCGTTCTGATGGCCGTCATCATTGCAGCTTTTCTGGGGGTCGGGGAGCTTGCCTTACGAACGATTGACGGCGACAAGACGGTTGTGCTGGACCCTTCGCTGTTTCAGGAAGCCGCCGGCGGAGGCCTGCGTATCGATACCATCATCAAACGCCATGTAGACAGCCCCATGAAGGAGGCCAAGCTGCTGGACGGGGATCAGATATTGTTCCACGCTTCCGGAAGCGGAGAAACGAATGACCCGACCGCACTTGCCGTCTATAGCATCGACAACAACCAGATCCGCGATATCGTCCATAATCAGCCGATTCTATCCAGCAGCTTGTCCCCTGACGGGACCAGGCTTATTTACAGCTCTGTCCAGGGCGGCAAAGACATCATTACCGTCTGGTATGATCTTGTGAACGACAAGACCATCGATATCTGGGATGGATACTCGTATTGGGCGACTTTGCTGAACGATAACCGGTATATTGGTTTATCTGGATACGGGTATAAATCAGAAATCAGAATGTATGATTTAAAAACAGGACCAAAAAAGTATAAAACAATTGCCATGATAAACGACTCTATTTATGCAAAATACGCCCAATCGATTGACAAATCGATTGAATACCAAAAGAAGATGGCAGCCAAAACACTTAAGCCAATGCTGTCCCCCGGTGGCCATTATCTCTCCATACAGCTGATGATGACATCGGGTCTCTCGGCCATTCATACCATTAACCTGGACGATGATACGGCATCTGATACGGTTGAGATGGAAATTTATGAATTTACAACGCTCCGGGACGGCAGACTGCTCATATCCGGCCGTATCGACGGTGTCGAGGGACTCTATCTCGCTTCCGGCGCTGACGCTCCCGTTCTGCTGAAGGAAGGCGTGTTCAGCAATCTGGCGGCAAGTCCGCAGATGGATGCCGTTTCCTATCTCACCCGCACAGGGGATGAGCGTCCGAAGCTATTGGCCGGAAAACTGGACGGCAATCGGCTGGCCTCCGAAATTACCGTGTATGGCGATCCCGGCTATGTCGGGCTGCTGCAGTGGAGCAGCGACGGCAAAGCGTTGATCAGTACCGCAGAAGGCCTTGAAGGGACGGAGGTCTACAAGTTTCAATTCGCCTCCTGATCCCTCGCCTGCCGGCTTCCTACAATCTCACTCTGCTGCCTTCCTGAATCGGCTCGCTGCTCTCAATAATGATTTGCTCCTGGTCGAACAACCCGCTCACAGCGGTTTGAAATTCATTGGAATCGGTGACCTTAACGGACCTGCGTGCTGCGTAAAAAGCGTTCCCGAGCGGCCCCTGCCGTTCTTCAACCACATAGACATACGCTCCCGAGCTGTCCTCCCGGATGGCCTGGCTTGGAACGAGCTGCGAATCATCATCCTGGCTGGATTGTGAAATATCCACCTGAATCCGCTCGCCTCCATGAAGAGACTTGTCCTGAACCTTGATCACGAGCTGGTTTGCCGCAGCGGGCGTCTGCGTTTCTCCGGAAGCGTTCTGGCCGCCATTATCCGGTACGACGGTGTCTTTAATTTCTGCGATGCTGCCCTGGATGGCCCGGTTGCCATCTTCAGAGAGCTTCGCCTCAAGCTTATCTCCAAGCTTAAGCCCGGATGCAATACCGGCGGGCAACTGCAGTTCGAATTGGAAGCCAAGACCGGTGTTGGAGAGCTGGATATCCGGACCTGCAGGAGACCCGGACAACCCTTCCATGGCGTTGACATGAGTTACGATCCCGTCGAATGGCGCTTGCAGCTGCTGATTTTCCCCTATGGTCTTCTGCAGCGCTTCCAGATGCTGCTCCTGTGTTGCGATATCGATTTGGGCGCTCTCCAGGGCGTTTTGAGCGTTAAGCTTGGCTGCCTGATCTTCACTTTGAGCAGCCTGAATATAGTTAAACTGCAGCATGCTGACTGATAGCTTCAGCTTCTTCATGGCGGCCTGCGCATCCTCCAGCTGACTCTGGGCGTCGCTGCTGTCATAGTTGACGAGCGCCTGGCCTTTATGAACCGCATCGCCTTCCTTCACCAGCACCTTGCTTACCTTCCAACCCGCCGGGTTCTGCAGGTCCGCCTCCTGTACAGGCCGGACGGTTGCATTGCCCTGATACGTATGGGCCAGATTTCCCGCCGCAGCCTGTCCGGTTATCACCTTGGGCAGCGTCAGGTTCATCAGCGTGTTGCTGTACAGGGTAACGACGATGAGCATGCCGAAAAACAGTATGGCGATCAACCGGATCCTGCGTTTGCGGGCCGCAAGCTTTTGTTCGTCAGTCTGATTGTCCACTTTCATCACTCCTAAGGCTCTCCACGGAAATCTTGATCCAATCATTTATCCTTTAATTCCAGACAGCTGCACGCCTTGAATAAAATAGGATTCAGCATACATAAACAGCAGAACCATCGGCGTCATATACAGCACGGATGCGGCGAATCCCACACCCCGCGCATTCTGATTAATCTGCGCCAGATACAGCGATAACGGCTGCTTATCCAAATCCTGCAGAAATATGATCGGCTGCTCAACCATATTCCAGTAATCGACAAACAGGAGAACCGTCAATGCGGCAAGTCCCGGCTGAACAAGCGGAAGAATAATCCGGATGAAGATGGTCAGATGCCCGGCTCCGTCCATTTTGGCCGCCTCCATGTAAGAATAGGGAATATGCGTCATAAACTGGCGCAGCATGAATACCCCGAATGCGCTGAATATTCCCGGCAGTATTATCGCAGCTGTTGTATTCAATAATCCCAGCTTCTCCACGACCATATAATTCGGAACCAGCGTGACCTGAAACGGCATGAGCATTGTCATCAGATAGACCAGAAAGAGCTTGTCCCTTCCCTTGAAGCGCAGCTTGGCGAAGGCATAGGCCGCCAGTGATGCGATTACCGTTTGGCCGGCGATAATCGGCACGACCATTCCTGCCGAATTCCAGAACATCTTCATAAACTTCGGATTCTGGATGAGCACCTGCGAGTACTGCTCGAATGAAAGCCAATCCGGAAGGATTTTTAAATTCACGAAGAGATCCTTCCCTCCCGCCGCCGCATCGATCATCTTGCCGATTAAATCATAATTCCGGCCGATCTCCTGCTCCGTCATGAGCGAATTTGTAAAGGTAAGAAGGATCGGCGCCACCGTTGCCACGGCTATGATCCCAAGCAGGAGAGTCAGCGCCAAACGGGGCAGCCACCGTGGTTTTATCATAGGCCCTCCCTCATCTACTCCATAAATTCCCGGAATCGGCGCTCTACCGAGAGCAGCACCGTCACCAGCAGGACGATGCATCCCACCATGAGCGCGGCGGCTGCGGTCAGGCGCTGGATATCCAGTGTAAAAAACATATTGTTCATATAATGCTGCAGCATATAAATGCGGTCGTAGGGATAATCGCCTGCAAGCAGGTAGGTCTCCCGGAACACCTTGAAGGAATTGATAATCGAGATTAATAATACGAAGAACAGGGTCGGCGTCAAATAAACGAGCGTAATATGAAACAGCTGCCGCAGCTTGCCTGCCCCTTCAATGCGGGCGGTCTCGTAGTAATCCTGCGGGATCGACTGCAGCCCGGCCAGAAACAGGATCATATCGTAGCCGATATTTTTCCAGATATACATAATCACCAGCACCACCATGGACCCGTCCGATTTCAGCCAATCGATCCTTCCCCAGTGGAGACCGTTCATCCAGGCATTCAGGCTTCCGTTCCAGTCGAACAGGATCTGCCAGATCATAACGACGGAAGCAACCGGCACAACCAGCGGCAGAATAAAGGCGGTCTGGAGCCAGTTGCGCAGCCAGACGCGCTGATTGAGCAGCACAGCCAGAATCAGGGACAGCGCGAGTAGAAGCGGGACGCTCACGCCGGTGAATAGAAGCGTATTGCCGGCCGCTTTGCGGAACGAGCCGCTGGCGAGCAGCTCTTTGTAGTTGTCGAAACCGACAAAAGAACCGCCGATCGTCTGGTCTGTGAACGAATAATAGATGCCAATGGCGAACGGGATCACGAAGAATACGGCAAACCCGGCCAGGCTGGGAGCCAGAAACAGAAGCGCGGCCATCCCGTCCCTGCGCAGCAAACGGGGAAGCCGGAGCCTATTCATCGGGCTCCCCATCCGACACCGCAGCCGCGCTGGCAGCAGTGATGAACTTCTTGATGCTCGCTTTCTTCATAATGTCGCTTCCTCCTTATCGTTGATTTGGCCGCCTGCAGCTTATTCATTCAGATACAGCACAACCTTGTTCTGAATCAGCTTGGCGACATCCTCCGCCGACTTCTGACCGCTGAAGAAAGCTTGGCATTCTTCTGTGACAATCTCATCGATTCTGGATGGTTTGCCAAGGGAGTGCACCGCCTCCGTCACACTGGCTTTCAACTCATCAAGCCGATCAACCATCGTGCTGTCGGGCTTGATCGCAGAACTTTCCGCCGGGCCATTCTTGTAGGCTTGAACCCCCTCGTCCCGAAGCTGCTTGATTTGTTTGTCGTATGCGCTTTTGTTGATGGGAAAACCGCTGCTGCCCGAGGCATTGCCGGGAATCGAATTGGCCTCCTCGGACAAGAAGAAATGGATGAAATCCCAGGCTTCCTTCTTGACGGACGAGCTTGCGCTGATGCCAAGAGTCTGGCGGGCCATAAAATAGCCTCCATCTCCCATTTCCTGCGCATGCGGCTTGGTATAAAACTTCGCCTGTGAGGCATAGGCCTCCAATACGTACAGATAATCCGCCGGTGACTGAATCTGAGCTTCTTCGAAGTATGTTTTTTTAATATTTTTACGGCCGCCGGCAAGCGCATCATAGACCACGCCTTCGTCGAACATGGCCTTAACCTGCTTCATCAATCCGGTAAACGATGCCGAATCGAAGCTCGCCTGGCCATTCGCTTCATCCACGAACAGACCGTAGTTCTCGGAAACCATCTCGGTCAGCATATAATCCGGGGAACTGCCGAATGCATGCTCATACCCGCCTTTTTGGGATAATTGCTTCGCCATTTCGGCAAATTCGCTCCATGACCAGTTCTGGTCGTTCACCTGCTCGCCGGCCTTCACCAGCGCGCCCTCATCCCCGATCAATCCGCTGAGATAGAAAGATAACGGCATGGCGTAAAGCCCTCCATTAATCTGCGAGTTATCGAGGATATTGGCGAAATAATCTTCCTTCCTGAATGTTGGATCCTGCTGCATCAAGCCGCTCAGATTCACCAGCAGGTTCCGGTTCACATATTTCTCCGTGGGCAGCAAATCCATTTCAATCAGGTCAGGTCCTTTGCCGGCAAGCATGGCCGTGTTCGCAGCGGCAACGAATTTCTCTTGATCTGCCAGCTGCTTATCGGGATCATTGACATCGGTTTGTGCGACCTGCAGATCAATCTCGATATTGGGATGGAGCGCTTCATATTTCTTCACGGCTGTTAGGATCTGCTCATTCCGGCTGTAGGTTGAGATCACAAGCTTCGCCTTTCCACTGTGCTCCGCCATTGACGGATCGTCCGCTTCCCGCTTCGTCTGTTCGCTCACAACCGTCAGTATCCCCGTTCCCTGAGGCGGAGTTGGCCCCTCTATACCGGAATTTCCGCTGCTGCAGGCAGCTGGAATGAATAGAACAAGGCAGCTTACGATCCATAGTCCTTTTATGTTCATAACGCCCCTCTCCTCCTTGTCCAGATCAAGGCTTTCTCTTGCGACCTGCTAAATGTAAAACATAGATGTTAAAATAACTTCTCCGATTTATGTACAAATTGTATCCAAACTCAAATGCTCAGGAATAAGGGAAGCCCGAGGCGGATTCTCCCCGGGCAGCAAAAAATCCGAAAGACGCCGCTTCACGAGCAAAGCGGCATTCTTCCGGATTCATGACGGATTTCGTTTGTAAATGAGTTTTGGAACAGCCAGGCATCAGGATATGCGAACGAGCACCCTTCCCCTTGTTTGCGATTTCAGAATATCCGTCAGCGCTTGAGGCAGCTCGTTCAGCGTTATTTCCCGGTCCACGAGCTGCTCGAGCATGGCGGGCTTCAAATCCGTCCCCATCCGCTCCCAGAGCTTCTCACGAATGTCCGTGGGGCACAATACCGAATCTATTCCAAGCAAATTCACGCCCCGCAGAATAAATGGGAGCACAGTGGTCGGAACAGCCGTCCCTCCCGTCAGTCCGCTAGCGGCGACCGAACCGCCGTAAGCAATATGGCTCAAAACAGCGGCCAGCGAGCTTCCCCCCACCGGGTCTACGGCAGCCTGCCACAGCTGCTTGTCCATCGGCTTGATGCTGCCTCCGCTGTACACCGCATCCCTGTGAATAACCTCGCTTGCGCCAATGGATTTCAAATAATCCGTCTCGGCAGTCTTGCCGGAGCTTGCGGCAACCTGATATCCCAATCCGCTCAGCATGGCAATAGCCGAGCCGCCGACTCCGCCGGTCGCGCCGGTTACAAGCACCTTGCCCTTCTCCGGGGACATGCCATTCTCCTCCAGCCGCTGAATGGATAGCGCCGCTGTGAAGCCGGCGGTCCCAAAAATCATGGCCTCCCGCAAAGAAAGGCCCTCCGGCAGCGGAACGGCCCATTCTGCCGGGATACGCGCGTATTCGCTGAATCCGCCATAATGGGAAACGCCGATCCCGTAACCGGTTGCCAGCACAGGCTGTCCCTCATGAAACCTCTCATCCGCAGAGGACACAACATGCCCGGCCAAATCAATGCCGGGAATAAAAGGATACGATTTTACGACTTTTCCATCCGGGGTACCGGCAAGGCCGTCTTTATAATTCACACTGGAATAGGATACCCTGATCAGAACATCCCCTGGAGGCAAATCCTCTATTGATACCTGCTTTACCGCAACTGTGAAGGCTGCCTCATGCTCCACAAGCAGTGCCTGAAACCGTTCCGACATCCTAAAGCCCTCCTAGCTTGATCATGCGACCATGCAATCGCAATCATCCGTTATGGACCACAGGACCAGTATAGTCGATAAATGACATCTTTCACATGCTGTATGGCGCTTTCTTTTACCTTCTGCTCGAATACCCGTTCCACCTCATGAAGCTTTTGCCTGACCTAATTGAACAGGCCACCGATCTTGCCGGCAGCCTGGTTCGTTCTGCGTTAGTTGGTTGGGAAGTCCGTACTGCGAGATATACTTTCCCATGCGCTGTACTCGGCCTTCATTGCATCGAGCTTCTGCACGAGCTGTTCATAGGCTGCATTGCCCAGGATAAGCCGATGAGGCTTGTCCTCCTGCTCGACCAGCTTGATTATCACCTGCGCTATTCGCTCTGGATCGCCAGTCAAAAATGATTCCCCTTGTTTTTCCAACAAATCCTTCACGGCGCCGGATGTTTTGTCATACGCCGGATTTCGGACGCTTTGACGATTTTTTTGCATGATTCCGGTTTTCATTCCACCCGGTTCTAAGAGTAAAACCTTAATACCAAGCGGCTCTACTTCTTGCCAGAGCGCTTCCGTCAATCCTACAAGAGCGTGCTTACTTGCGCTGTAATAGCCAAGCGACGGCATAGCGACTACTCCGTTGAGAGAAGAGACGTTCACGATCGTTCCTTGTTTTCTTTCGCGCATCCCCGGGAGGACGGCACGTATGATCGAAGCAACTCCGAAAAAGTTCGTTTCAAATACGGATCGAATAGCATCGTCTTCTCCCTCTTCGATAGCGGAGCTGTACCCGATCCCTGCATTGTTTACGAGAACATCGATCTTACCGTATTTTTTCTCTGCTTCCTCAACGACTTCCAGGATCTGTTTAGAGTTGGTAACATCAAGTGCAGCGACATGGGCTGTATTCGGAAAACGATCCGCAAGCTCCTTAAGAAATTCGGGATTCCGGGCCGTCATCACGACGCGATGGCCATGATTCAGAACGGCCTCCGCCAAAACCCTTCCAACGCCGCTCGAAGTACCCGTAATAAGCCAAACGGGATTGTTAGACTGTACCTGCATATTTGAACAACCTCTTTTCAATACGTTTTATTGAGGTTCGAATGGCCTCGGTGTCCACTATAGCAGGTATGATTCCCTCCCAGAAGAAGGATATTTTTTTAAATATGCTGTAGAAAAGTAAAGTCACGCCTATTAAGCCGACTCCGTATGATTATTATTCCCTACCAATGAAGGAACTACATGATCATGGGCACCTAATCATCAGTACGAAAAGAAAAACGCCATCCCTTTCGTGGAATAGGCGTTTTTTTGACGGCCGTTCTTCTGTTCCGGTTCAAGAACTTTATACGGTTTGAGGCCAGGAGCATGACTTTATTTTTATAAAGCAAATATAAAAAAATCGCGTCCTTATGAAAAAGTTTGATCCCTGATATAGTGGACTCCAAGGCAATCGAAGCTTCGGTCGCCATCATAAACGAGAAGAGGTCATTCAGATATGTAGGAACAGATTGCAAGCCGCTTCCCTATTATTGAACAGGAGAATCCCATTCCTTTTTCCAGCGATTTATTTCTAGAAAAACTTCTGAAAAAGCTTTTCCCTTTTCGGTAATCGAATATTCGACAGTCACTGGAACGGTGGGAAATACTTGACGATTAATAATTTGATGTTCTTCCAGATTTCGTAAAGTATCGGTTAAACCTTTTGTATTCAAGTTGCCTAAATTTCTTCGTAATTGATTAAAACGCTGAGGCTCCTTTAAAAGCTCTGTTATGACTAAAAAAGTCCATTTTCCCGAAAAAAATTGTAAGACTTCGGAAATCGATTCAACGCAATCAATATCGAATTTCGACATTTCCGATTTAATCGACTCGCATTCGTTTTTTTCCAATTTTATCAACTCGCATTCATTTTTATAATAATTGGACTGAAAAATAAAGTCAGTGATCGGAATTGCAGTATAGTAAATAATGTTCGAAATGTCACTGGGAGCACCAGGAAAATTTGGTCATTTCCGCAATCGAAGAACGAGGGAACTTGTCGTGTACTCATTTTATATTACAGATAGAGAAAGGAGAGGAAGTCAAGTGAGCGATCGCATCTCCAAAGCGAATATGTTCTTGCTTATTATTGTCTGTTTTGCCCAATTTATCGAGGTCATGAACAGTACGACGGTCGTAGTCGCGCTGCCATCCATTCAAACGGCGTTTCACATGCAGACTAACGATTTGCAATGGATTGTGACTTCTTATGTCCTCACGTTTGCTTGCTTCCTGATGATCGGGGGACGAGCAAGCGATTTGCTCGGAAGAAAACGCGTATTAATGCTCGGTTTAACCGTCTTCGCGCTCGCTTCGTTGGCAGGCGCCTTGGCGATGAATCCGGTCTGGCTGATATCCAGCAGAGCCGTGCAAGGGATCGGGGCGGCTCTCTCCATCCCGGCGGCGATGTCGCTCATCAGCAATAATTTCGCGGCCGGACCGCAGCGCAACAAAGCATTGGGAATATTCGGCGCCTTAGGGTCCGGCGGGGCGGCTGCCGGATCGATCGTCGGCGGTCTGCTGACGGATTCCGCGGGCTGGAGATCGTTGTTCTATCTGAACGTTCCGCTGGGATTATTGCTCATCATCGGATTGTTGTTCATTAAAGTTAGCCCGTCGGCCAAAGCGGTGAAACAATCCGTCGATTGGCTCGGATTGATTTTCGTATTGACGGGTATTTTCGTTTTGGTCTACGGCATTTCCATGCCGGATGTCGACGGTAGCTGGCCGGCTGCGAAAATCACCCTGTTGATAATCGGGATATTGGTATTAGCCGTGTTTATTTTAATTGAAAGCTATACTAAAAATCCGTTGCTGCCGCTTCGTCTGTTCAAGTTTCGTTCACTCGTTACTTCCAATATTATCGGGTTCTTGATGTTTTCCTATACGACCGGATTCATGTATTTCTCGACCTTATACTTCCACGAGCTTGGCTATTCGTCTTTAGCTGTCGGTTTGGCATTCCTGCCGCTGGGACTGACATCGATCGTCGTAACGCAAATCACGCCATTCTTCATGCGCAAATTCGGGGCAAAAAAGGTTCTGATCATGACGCAGGCCATCAACGCGCTTGGAATGTTCTGGTTAAGCAATATGGATATGGATAAAAGTTACGCATCGTTTATTCTCCCGGCTTTTATCATTCTCGGTTTGTCGATCGGCACATCGTTTACGGCTGTTATCGTCGGTTCCGTTCAGGATGTTAAACCCGAGGAACACGGAATCGCCGGCGGCATCGTGAATACGTTCCTGCAATTGGGAGGGAGCTTGGGCTTATCTATTCTGGCGACGATCGCGACTACGGTTACCGTCTCGGCGCACAATGAACAGGCAAGCGCGGCTTTATTATCGGGTTTCCACACGGCGCTGATCGTTAGCGGCTGTTTCGCGATCATTGCCTTGATCCTTGCTTTCATGAGCGGGGGAAAGAGTCAGAATGCCGGTTCCGTTCCTCTAGAAGTGCATGTATAAAGTCGGAGAAGCGGACTTCATCCCGATAAATGGCCTCCTGCTCGTTGTATCATCTTTTCAAGAAGCCTGACAACCAAAATCGACTCACGGGAGATGAACTTAACAGATGGATATCGAGGCGAAAAAAACGGAGTTATTGTCCACATATTATTTCAGGCATGCAACCAAAGAATTCGATCAGACGAAGAAAATATCCGATGTGGATTTCCGCTTCATTCTCGAGGCAGGACGTCTTTCTCCGAGCTCGGGAGGCAATGAACCTTGGAAATTCGTCGTCGTGCAAAGTCCGGAATTCAGACGGGAACTCGCACCGCTCGTATCCGGGGCAATGCGGTCGCTGCCTACGTCGAGCCACTTCGTTATCATTTTGGCCAGAAAAGGGCTTACTCATGATTCATCTTACGTCTTGGAACAGCAAACCCAAGTAAAGGGTATGCCTATAGAAGTTTATAAAAGCATGCAGCAAGCCTACGCGCAATTCTACGAAGACCTTCATCTGGATTCCGAGCGGGCACTGCTGGACTGGTCTTCGAAGCAAACATACTTGGCGATGGGCAATATGATGACGGCGGCGGCGCATATCGGCGTCGATTCATGTCCGATCGAGGGCTTCGATATGGATGCCGTCAACGAGCTGCTCGACAAAAAAGAGCTGCTCGGAAACGACGAATTCGGCCTGAGCGTGATGACGGCGTTCGGCTACCGGTCCAGAGAGCCGGGGCGTGCCAAATCGAGACGGCCGATGGAAGACCTCGTTCAGTTCGTGTAATACCGCGTACCCTTAGCGGGTTAAATAATAAATCAGAAAACCAAGAAACACCAACGCAGCGATGACCAGATTGGACCACCCCATCACGCGGGATATCAACTGTTCTCTGGTCATCCCATCCGATTGATAAATCTTCCGGTCCACACCAAGCATGAATATTCCCGAAATCAAAAACAAACTGACGAAATAGGCAGCATGATGGATGTTCAGCATGGCGCAGCCCCTATTCTGATTTATTTTGTGCAACTAATCCAAATCTCCGCAGATCGACGTGGACATGGACATCAGCCGTAAGCTTGGCATACAGGTTCTCCCAGTCCTTCTCGCTTTTGATATTCCGGTTCCAGAAAGAGCGTTCATGGGCGCGGATCTTCTCGCCGAAACCAAACACATCCGATTTTTTCAACTGGGTCTCCTTGATCAGCTGTATGGCGCTTTTTTTAACCTCCTGCTCAAAAACACGTTCCACCTCATGAAGTTTTGCCTGGCTGTCGAAGGAACCCGCTTCTCCGATTTTCTCCTTCATGGTTGCTTCAAGCTGTATATCGATTTCCGCATGAGGTATGCCGTCGATAATTTTCACTTTAACCCGAGAAGAGCGTTTCAGTGTGTTCACCATAACGACGCCGACACCAGGCACATCAAACAGCGCAGAGTAGCCTCCCGGATTTAAGCCCATGATGCCCATATAGACACCAATCTGGATCGGTGTTGTGTAACCGACCATCTTGTCCTCATTAAAATAAGCCATGCCTTTGAGCAAAATATTTTCCTTTTGCCGTATGGACACATAGGGAAGATAGCCGTCCTGCCCCAGCTTCGATTCGGCGCTCCAGAACTTTCCAATATAATCAGTCGGGAACTTGCCCATTTGATGCGATTTCTCGATCATGGCCAGCAAATATAAGGCCGGGACCCGCTCCAGAGGCGGCGCTACATCCATTAGACGGGCTGCCTCCACGTCCGATACGAGCAGCCAGGTCGTGCGGCGCACCTGTGTTTCCCGCCGGAAATAATCGTTTAGATCCCGGAGGCCTCTCCTGGCAATGGCCTCGCTTATCACGACGATGCGAAGATGAATCAAGGTTCGGGGATCGGCAATCTGCTGCTGCAGGTTGTCCAGCGCATCATCTATGGTATAGCCGACCACTTTGACGACCCAAACAGGAAGACTGAATGAACCTTCTCCTCCGCCGGAGTCTCCGCCAGGGCCGAGCGGCACTCTGCCGGGCACGGCAATCTGCGCCGTTATGCGGATCATTTTGTCTTTGAGCGACGGGGGAACTTTGGAGTGGGTTACCATCTCATCCTTCATGTCCTCCGGGGAAGCCTCGTCGATGGCCATGGCGAGAATCAAGGCCCGGTTCTCGATCTCGATCCTGTCCCAGCATCCGGATAAAAGCACGGACAGGGCAGGCAGCACAAGGCACAGGACCAGCCAGCCTTTAACCGCTTTACTCATTGGCTGCTCTCCTTTACCCCGCGGATTAATGACAGCAGCAGCAGCAGCAAGGGATATCCTGTGGTTAATATCATGCCGTATACAAATACCAGATTTCCATAAACAAAAAATTGTCTCGTATCATGCGGAATCATAGCGATCACAAACACAATAGGGATTAGATAAGAAACAAACAGCCGGTGATCGCGGATCCGGAACAAGTCTTTGGCTGCGATGACAGAGAAATAGTAATTGGAGTATATCGTGGTGTACACGGAAACAACCCAGCCGATAATGAATATATCATCCAATCTCTCGAATGCCCCGCCAGGAATAACGGCAGATCTTGCAGCATCCAATGACGGATATGCCAGAAGTTTAGTCTCCTCAGAACCGAATAGAGCGATTGTGGTAATAATGATCATCAGATACACGATTCCGGATATAATCACTCCCCATATCGTAGATGCAAGGATTTTCCGGGGTCTGATCATATAGGGAACAAGCAGGGTCAATACGAATGCGGACTGAAACAAGGAAGCGATCGACAAGGCAGCGTACAGAACGCCAGACGGATGATTGCCAATCACCGGCAGCAGATTGACCATATCGTAATCTCTCAGCGATGTCAGGAATATCACCAAAGCAACAATAATGATGAATGGCAAATAAAAGGAATGAATAAACGAGAATTTCACGATGCTCCGCCTTGAAGAAGCGACCACCACAATCAACATGATGATGATGGACAATTCGATCGGCGTTTTGGGCAGCAGAACGGCAATGACCACTTCTCCAAAGTCCCTCGCAGACAGACCGGAACAGATAACGAAAAAAATAATAAGCAGCAAATTGAAAAACCGTGCCGGCCATTTGCCAATCAGACGTTCGCTGAACTGAATAATATTTTCCCGGGGAAACTTCCGGACAAGCAGTGCGAGGATAACCAGACTGCACATTGCCACTCCTATTGCTTCCAGCGTTAACAGGGGAGCACCGCTATCCACGGCTTTGGCTGCAAAATTCGGAAATGTTAATACGCCTACTCCGAGAATGGTGCTTGTAATGACGGTGCAGGCCCGGATCACCGTGACCGGGTAGGCATTATTCATGCTCAGACTCCTCCTTGTCGATATAATGAAGGGCATGGCTGCCAGCTACCTTGGCATGATCGCTTGGCAGCCGGTCCCGATCACCTGGTTGAAGGTAGCTCGGACGTTTGTTCATCCACCACAAAGGACCCCTGATGAGCGTATCCTTCATTGCCTGCCAATTTCCGGGAACGATCGGATACATATAAGGCACGCCGAACGATTCCAGGAAAAGAAGATGGTTCATGATTAAGATCAGCCCTGCCATGACGCCGTACAATCCGAACGTTCCTGCCAGAATGAGTATAGGAAATCTCAGCATGCGCAGGGCAATCGCGGCATTGTAGGCAGGCGTGGCAAATGACCCTATCGTCGTCAGCGCAACGATAACAATCGTGATCGGACTTGAAAATCCAGCAGATACGGCTGCTTGTCCCACGACCAGCACGCCCACGATGGACAAGGCGCCGCCGATCAACTGGGGAAGACGTATGGTGGCTTCCCGCAGCACTTCCATGGAAAGCTCGATCAGCAGCACTTCAATGACCGCTGGAAAAGGCACTCCCGCCCGGCCGCCGGCGACAGCGACGGCAAAGTCGGTAGGCAGCAGCTCCGGATTATAAGAAATAACGGCGACATAGAGAGACGGAAAAACGAGCGAAAATATAAGGGCTATAAGCCGGATCATCCTGACCAGGGTGCCCATTAGAAAACGCTCTGTATAATCATCCAAAGTCTGATAAAATTGGCTGAATATGGCTGGTACGATAAGCGCAAAAGGAGATCCGTCAACGAGTATGGCTACACGCCCTTCCAGCAGAGCCGCGGCCGTTTTATCGGGCCGTTCCGTATTTTGAATTTGCGGAAACGGCGACAGCGGATAATCCTCGATAAACTGCTCGATATATCCGGCATCCAAAATAGCGTCCGTGCTGATCTTCGAGAGCCGGCTCATGGCTTCTTCGACCAATTTGGGATCTGCTACGCCTTCCAGATAACAGACAGCGACCTGGGATTTCGCCCTGTTGCCCGTAGCGGCAAGCTTGACCCGCATATCGACGGTCAGCAGCCGTCCTCTGAGCAGATTCAGGTTCGTATCCAGCACTTCAATATAGCCTTCCCGCGCCCCTCTGATCATCATCTCCGTTTGCGGCTGCTCGATGGCTCTCTTCTCAACCTTCCTGCTTTCCAGCAGAAGCGCGTCACTGCACCCGTCGATGCAAAGCAGCGTATTTCCCAGATTGACCCCTTCCAGCATGATGCCTATCGTGTCTTCCATGGAGCACTCTGCGACATACACATAATTTTTCCAGACGAACTTGATCAGATCACGGCCCTGCAAATCGATGTTTTGCCGGTCTGCTGCCGGATTCATCAACGGTTTCATAATGTCATCGTTGATGAGAGCGGTATCTACCATCGTTGAGAAAAAAACGATAGCTGCATCGATCTGACCGGAAATTCTGAATTCACGGATGACCAAATCGTCGCTCTCGCCGAAAACTTCCCGAAACATTTCCAGCTTTTTTTCCAGCTGCTTTGCGGGTTCCTGATCCTTATATTTTTCCTTGATGCGGTCAGGAGCTGCGGAAGATGAATCATTGTTTAACTTTTTCTTATAAGATCGGTAGTGCTGCTTCCAATTTCGCAAGCTCCTGCCTCCTTCCAGTAATCAGAAATTAACCTATATTTCTTCCTGCTTTGTTATTTTGTCCAACATTATGACGGTTATGTGCAAAATCTGTATGGCCGGACACTGCCTATGCCCAAATGGTCCGGTCCCGCAAAAAAACACCCCTCATTCCTTATGGAATGAAAGGTGCAGGCTGATGAGCGGTTTGAGGATTCCTTAATTCTCCTTTATAGTTAATGAAGCGATTTTTTCATCCATCAGGGTAAAATAAAATGTAAACTGAAACGGTCCGCCGGGGAAATTCCCTTCAACCTTGGAGGTTAATACGACTTCATGGCTGGTTTGCCTGACGTCAAGGATATCAAGTCGAACCCGCGCACCGATATAATGGGTATCGCTCCATCCTTTGATTTGCTCAGGCCCGCGGAATTCACGCCCCTCGTCGGCAATAACCGCGCTTTCCGTGAAGCAGTCAAGCAAAGCGTCGATATTTTCATCATGGGTTGCCTGGATGAATGCGTCAATAGGCTTCGGCTGCATAATACCTCGTCTCCTTTTCATTATAGAGTCAGAGCATTCTGAACGGTTAGACCGTGGGAATCGTTCCGCCGTCTATGACATGCTCGCTGCCGACAATGGACGCGGCCCGGTCGGAAACGAGAAAAGCGACCAGTTCAGCCACTTCCTCGGGTCTGCCCGGGCGCCCCAGCGGAATGCCTCCAAGCGAGTCCATCAGCGTTTGCCTGGCGCCGGCAATGTCAGTACCGGCTTCCTCGGCAATCCGTTCGATCAGCCTCTCAGCGGAAGTCGTCTCAATAAATCCGGGAGCGACGGTATTGACTCGTATCCCATGAGGCGCTACCTGGTTGGACAAGCCTTTGCTGTATGTGGTCAAGGCTGCCTTGGCCGCAGCATAAGCCAGAGTCGCATTATAGAGCGGCAGTCGGCGCTGGATGGACGTAATATGAACAATAGCGCCGTACCCCTGCTCCAGCATGGAGGGGAGCAGCCCTCTGTCCAGACGGACAGCAGCGAAGAGATTATTGTTGATAGCCCGCTGCCATTCCTCGTCGCTCAGGGCAAGCGCACCTCCTGCAGGCGCCGACGAACCTCCGATATTGTTGACCAGGATATCCACGCCGCCAAGACGGTTCATGACCTCCGCAACCACTTTCTCCACGCCTTCCGCCGTACTGAGATCGGCCTGAATGAACCTGTCCTTCAATCGCGGATCATCGGGGATGGACCGGGCAGTGGTGAGAACCGTCCCTCCAGCCCGTGAAAGGCGGTTCACAATCGCTTCGCCCATGCCTTTGGTGCCGCCTGTGACCAATATGCGTTTGCCCTTGAATTCGTTATTTTCCACGGTATATTCTGTTGATGCTGTCATCATGATAGAGTCTCCTTTTCGGTTTAATACGTATTTGCCGCACTTATATCCTCCGTTAAGTATGGGGTATTGTGCGGTTATTTATATCTTAGCTTTGAATATTAAACGCGTCTAATTTATAATAATAATAAAACGCATGAATAATAATAATGAATGAGGTGACAAGGTGGAACTCACCCAGCTGGACTATTTTCTGACCGTGGCGAAACTTCAGCATATGACCAAGGCATCAGAAGCATTGTCCATTACCCAGCCTGCGCTCAGCCATGCCATATCCAAGCTCGAAACAGAATTGGGCGTTCCCTTGTTTGAGCGGAAAGGCCGGAATGTTCAGGTCAACCGGTACGGGAGCATGTTCGCCAAACGGGTGGAGCGGGCGATACAGGAAATAACAAAGGGGAAGCAGGAAATCGACGAGTGGTCCAACCCGGAGACAGGTGTGATCGGGATTGCTTATTTGAACATTCTCGGAGCAGATCTGCTGCCCAAGCTTGTCAGGGACTACCAGCTTAAACACCCGCTGGTTCGGTTTGAGTTGACGCAGGGCAACTACGAATTAATATACAATCAGCTGGACAACGGTTATTCCGATTTGATGATCACGTCCGAGCGTCCAGCCACTGATATTTATGAATGGCGGCTCATTAAGAGTCTCCCGCTCTATGCGGTTGTCTCCAACTCCCACCGGTTCGCTGACCGCGCTTCACTCAGTCTGACTGAACTGACCGGTGAGCCTTTCGTCGGGCTCGATAAAAACTGTGGACTTAAAAGCTCATTATTAACCCGGTTTCAGCATATGGGTTTCACTCTGACTGCGACCTATGACGCGGAAGATTTGACCACCGTCGCCGGGTTTGTCGCCGCAGGACTTGGAGTATCCGTTCTGCCGCGGTCTGAAGGGCTTGCGGTTAAGGGCATGGCATGGCTGCCTATCGAGGAGGAGGGGTGGATTTGGGAGGTTGGCTTATACTGGAGGAAAGACCGTTATCAATCCCCTGCGTCCAAACGTTTTATCGACTATATAGAAAGTTCTTCTTTTCAAGCTTGATCCGCGCTTGTGTGCAGCAGGATAAAACCAACAGCCCGCAACTACAGAGCAGTCGCGGGCTGTTTTTTCGTTTTCCAGGCATAGATGGCAAAAGAGAGAAATCCCATCCAGCCAAATACTGAGGCGCCATAGAGCAGGTCGGCCACAGGCAGAGAATCGGACAGATAGGTGCTCAGAAGAGGACCGATGGTGCCCCGTATGCCAAACAGCATCAGGTGAAGGCCGAACACAACGGCTTCCCTGCCCGGTGCCAGCCGGAAGACATAGGCCAGAAAGCCGATATCCCAGATTGCATCCCCCACACCTTGAATACCGCTGCCGACAAGAACGGCCGGATAATTCCCGAACAGACCATATAACAGCGGCACTATTGAAAAAGCGGCAAACCCGAACGCCACCGTATGCTTCGCCGATAACCGGTCAATAACGACGCCGACCACGAAGTAAGTAATGAGCAGGCAGCTGAAATAGGATACGCGGGCAAGTCCGATTTCCGTATTGGTCAGTTCAAGCTGCTTGACTTGAATGATCTGATAGAGCGGCATGGCCAGTATATTGCCAAACCCTGTGAAGGTGCAGGCCAGAAAGAACATGGCAAGCTCGCGGTTATGCCTGATCAGCTGCAGCTGATCCCTGAGCGAGGAGCGTTTGACGGACAACGCCTTGACAGGCGCCGTTTTCTTGGCCCGGACGCGGGTGAATACCAGAATGGAGACTACTCCGGCTGCGGCGGCAAATAACAAAGGCCCGCGCGGCCCGGATGCATCTGTCCAGCTCCCGACCACGAAAGCAAGCGGAATCATCAGAACCCCCATCGCTACCCGGACATTGCCCATCAGCTTCCCGCGATGCCGGGGAGGATACATCCGGACAATCAGCGAAGCGTAAGCCGGGGACTGTATGCCCATCATCAGCTGAAACAGCAGTGCTACCGCCACATACACGACCGGAACCCCAAAAAAAGCAGGCAGTACGATCAGTGCTCTTCCGATTAAATTGGGAATGACCATAAAAGGCTTGGGATTTGACCGTTCAATCCATCCTGCCCATATCGGCGAGAACAGCAGACCGATCGCAGGCGAGGCTGACAGAAGCCCGACCTGAATATTGCTTGCGCCTTCCTGAATCGCCATAGGCACATAAAATTGGTTAAACACCACATTAAAAAAGCTGAACAGAACGGAAGCGCCGGCATCGTAACAGAAATTATGCCATGCACGGGGTCCTAATTGAAGCCTGAGGTTGTTGAAGTATGATTTGAAACCCATGCCCATTGGTGGTCAACTTACCTTTCGTCTATCATAATCAATAGTCAGCATAGCGGCGGTCATAAAGCAGCCAATACGGCTATTATACCACCTTGCAGATACGGGGATAGCGAACATTTTATACACTTGCAGCCCGGCAAAAAAATAAATCCTACCCTTGCAAGGGATAGGATTTATGTTCCTCCGGCAGATTGCGGACATCATACTGCGTCTGCCGCTTGGCTGCTCCGGCTTAACTGCGTCTCAAACGGGATTTCGCGCGTCATGGCGGTCGTGCCGGTACGCGATATTTCCATAACTCCATAGGGCTCAAGGAGCTTCAGGATCGCATTGATTTTGTCGGTTTCGCCTACGGCCTGAATGATCATGCTGTGATGACCAATATCCACGAGAGATGCCCGAAAAGCCGAGACAACACCCATAATCTCCGGACGCAGCGGCGGTTCCGCCCTGATCTGGATCAAGGCAAGCTCCCTGGCAACCATAGGACTTGCACTCAGAGGAACAACCCGAATGACATCAATCAGCTTGTTCAGTTGTTTTTCCACCTGCTCGACCGTTCTTTCGTCGCCTGTTGTCCTAATAATCATCCGCGATAAGCCGCTCTCTTCGCTGCTCCCCACAGTGATGCTGTCGATGTTGAAGCCGCGTCGGCCGAACAACCCACAAACGCGCTGCAGTACACCCGGCTGGTCATGAACCAGTATGGAAATTGTGTGCTGTTCATTCATTGGAATTCCCCCATTACCATTTGATCTAACGCCGTTCCGCTGAAAACCATGGGATAAACCTTCTCTTCCTTCGGAACCACAAATTCGACAAGTACCGGACCGGGCGTTTCCAGCGCCTCCTGCCAGACGCGGGCGGAATCAGCCTTGGTCTCTGCCCTCAGCCCCTTGATTCCATAGGCTTCTGCCAGCTTGACAAAGTCCGGACTTCCCGCAAGCTCGATGTGGCTGAAGCGCTGTTCGTAAATCAGTTCCTGCCACTGCTTGACCATCCCGAGTACCTGGTTGTTGATAACCACGATTTTCACAGGGATCTGGTGGATTGCGCATACGGCCATCTCCTGCGCGCACATCTGCATTCCGCCATCCCCGTTAATGGAAATGACCAGTCTGTCCGGATTGCCGATCTGCGCGCCCATTGCAGACGGAAAACCGAATCCCATGGTGCCGAGTCCCCCTGAAGTAAGCAGTGAACGCGGCTGCTCGAATTTGTAGAACTGTGCAGTCCACATCTGGTGCTGCCCGACATCCGTCGTAATGATGGCTTCGCCGTCCGTTGTGCCGCTGATCATTTCAATGACATATTGCGGCTTCAATTCCGTTCCGGAATCGTCGTAGCGCAGCGGATAAGCCGCTTTGTTATGCAGCATTTCCCTGATCCAGCTGTCTGACCGGGCAGGCTTGGCTTCCGGTATGGCATAAGCCAATACAGCTTTAATATCGCCTACACATGAAAGCTCCGTGTGTACGTTCTTGCCAATTTCGGCGGGATCGATATCGATATGGGCAATTTTTTTGGCCTGCGGAGCGAAGCCTTCTATCTTCATCGTGATCCGGTCGTCGAACCGTGAACCGATAGAGATAATCAGGTCGGCCTGCTGGATCGCCATATTCGCCGTGTAGGTGCCATGCATGCCCGGCATGCCCATACACAGCTCATGGGAGCTTGGAAATCCGCCCAATCCAAGCAGCGTGGTGGCTACCGGAATCCGCGTTTTCTCCACGAATTCCAGCAGTTCCCTGGATGCATCGGAATAAATAACCCCGCCGCCTGCGATAATGACCGGCTTCTCGGATTCGGCAATAGCCTGGATAATCGAATGGATTTCCGCCGGATTAAGGGCTGGTTCCGGATGGTAACCGCGCAGATGTATGCGCTCAACCGGCTGTGCGGTTATTTGCTGATTGGATACGTCCTTCGGAATATCGATCAGCACCGGTCCCTTTCTTCCGGTGCCCGCCAGATAAAAGGCTTCCTTGATGATGCGCGGCAGGTCGTTGGCGTCCCGGACCAGGTAACTGTGCTTGGTAACCGGCATTGTGATGCTTACGATATCCGCTTCCTGAAAAGCATCCGTACCCATCACGGTTGTGGGAACATTGCCTGTAAGGATAACGAGAGGAACCGAATCCATATAGGCGGTGGCGATTCCCGTCACCAGATTTGTCGCTCCCGGACCCGATGTGGCGATGCACACCCCTACCTTCCCGGTTGACCGGGCATAACCGTCCGCAGCATGGATCGCCCCCTGCTCATGGCGGGTCAGCAGATGCTTAAAGTCCGGATTGCCAACCATCGCGTCATAGATGTAGAGGACGTTGCCACCCGGATAGCCGAATACGCATTCGACACCTTCGCTCAGCAGGCCGCGCAAGAGAGCCTCCGATCCGGTTATCGGGTTCTCTGTCTGCTTCTCCGTGTGACTCGCGGACATTGTCGCCGCTAACAATTTTCCCATAGTGATCTCCTCCTCCGAATATAAAAACCCCTTTCATCCCAAGCCAGGCAGATCTGCTGCCGGTTTGAAGGGACGAAAGGGGTTGATTTTCGCGGTACCACCCTGATTTGCCGAAGATCTTGCGATTCTTCAGCCTCATGAGGCAAGGAGTGCTTGCCTCCAGCACGGTAACGTGTGCCATTCCGTTCGAGCCTACTCACCGGTCCTATTGTGCGGGCCTTCGGTTTTCGGTCAAAAGCTCCAAGAGGACATCATACCAAGGATTATGGCAAAGGTCTCAGCTTTCCCTCTGCTCTCTGGACATAAGCGCCTTCGTACTTTTTTCTCTTCATCGCCTGCCTGAATATATAAAAACCCCTCTCATCCCACCCTGGCAGACCTGCTGCCGGGTTAAAGGGACGAAAGGGGTTGATTTTCGCGGTACCACCCTGATTTGCCGAAGATCTTGCGATTCTTCAGCCTCATGAGGCAAGGAATCCTTGCCTTCAGCACGATATCGTGTGCCATTCCGTTCGAGTCTACACGCCTGAACCAACAAGGCTCCGGTTTTCGGTCAAAAGCTCCGAGAGGACATCGTACCAAGGATTATGGCAAAGGTTTCAGCTTTCCCTCTGCTCTCTGGACATAAGCGCCTTCGTACTTTTTTCTCTTCAACGCCTGAAATATTTGATGTTTTTTATAATAACACAGAGACAAGAAGAATTTCAAACCAAATTTTTTCATGTTATAGTGATCCTATATGAGCATAATCGGAGGAATGCGACGGTGAGAATCACCATGGGAAGACTAACGCTTACTGCTGCCGTCTTTTTGTTTTCCTTTACCCTGTTTACGGTCAAGGATATGTTCTGGTTCACCGGGGGCCATGCCTTTGCATCCGGCCCGCTGGCCGATGAATTTACCATTCCGGTTCTGACTTATCATTCCATTGCGGATCATCCCCATAATGCCTATGTCACCACGCCTGCGAAATTTCAGGAGGAAATGAAATATCTGCATGATCATCATTACCAAACCATCAATCTGGCCCAGTTCTCCGTGTTGATGGAACAGAAGAAAGCCGTGAAGGCGAACCTTGTGCTGATCACATTTGACGACGGATATGCCAATGCGTACCAGACAGCCTTTCCGATTTTGCAGAAATACGGCTTCACGGCTGTGGCATTCGTCATAACCGATTGGCTCGGCGGCCATGATTTCATGAGCTGGCAGCAGGCCGGGGATCTTCAGTTGGCGGGTTGGGACATCATGCCCCATTCCCGTACTCACCCGCAGCTGCCTCTGCTGTCACCGCAGCGGCAGCTCGATGAGATCTCAGGCTCCCGGGCGACCATCGAAGAAAAGCTCGGGAGCACGGCGAGCGCTTTCGCATACCCTTACGGGCACCGCAGCAAAACTACGATGGAGCTGCTGCAAAAAGCGGGATATTCCTATGCTTTTTCGTTCGATAACGGCCTGACGACATCGAATCAGAACCCGTTGTCCCTGAAACGGCTGGTCATCTCCAGAAGCGAAAGCATGCGGCAGTTCATCGATCAGCTTCATACCCGCCAAGCAGATTGAATGGATCAAAAGTCTGGTGAAAAATGGGCTGCACATGTGAAACCGTCTTCACAAAAACAAGGGAAGCTCCCGCAATGCTGGCAGCTTCCCTTGTTTTCGCTGCTATGCCACGGCGACTCACTGATGGGTCAGGTTCCCGATGGCAGCAGCATATTTCTCATACCATGTCTTCCAGTAGTCGTGTCTGTTCTCTACAGTGCGGCCTTCCAGAAGCGCTTCGATCACATCCAGACAGACATGCCAGCCGGCAAGATCCCTTGGCGTATGATCGGTCAGCTTGTTAATCTTCTCAATCATGACGAGCCGGCAGCCATCCGCTTCGGGATACAGCTCGAAGCGGACTCGGTCCTCTCCCCAGGTATACTCCAGCACGGAATGCATTTTCAGTTCAAGAATGCTCATTTCCTCGAACGTGCCGTCCTGCATGTCGAATTTAATGATCCCGCCCTCCCGCAAATCTTCAACACTCAGCTCGGAAAACCATTTGGCCAGCTTCTCATTCTCCGTTAAATAGGACCATACCTTCTGTGCGGAATGCTTGAGCCGGCGCTCATATCGGGCTGTATAGCCATATTCGGTTTGCTGTATGACAGCTAACATTTACAACTCCTCCTCCTCGTCCAAATGCCTTACCAGGTCGTCCAGTTTAGTGGACCAAAACTGACGGTACGGCTCCAGCCAATTGTCGATTTCCGCAAGAGGCTGCGCGCTCAGGATGTACAGATGCTTCCGCGCGTCTTTGCGTACGGACACGAGACCGGCGTCCCGCAAAATCCGCAAATGCTTGGATACGCCGGGTTGACTAAGGGATGACAAAGCGACCAGCTCTCCGACCGAACGCTCCTTGACCCGCAGGTAGTCGAGAATCGTTCTCCGGTTCGGTTCGGCCAATATTTCAAACAGATTATCCGTTTTCATGTCTATATATTACTATACGGTTATATTTCCGTAAAGTTATATTTCTTACGGGTTATATTTCGACGCAGATATACCAGGTTTATTTGTCGCAGATATCAGGACTCGTTCGTAGTAAATAACTTTACATAACGGCCGTACCCCTCCTGCTCCAACATCTCTTTGGGAACGAAACGCAGAGAAGCGGAACTCAGCCGGTAATGCAATCTCGTGGGCCCCGGGCCGTCGTTGAACAGGTGGCCCAGATGGGAATTGGACAAGCGGCTTCGTACTGCCGTTCGTACCTGCCCGCTGCTTAAATCCCCCTCCCTGCGGATAAAGCCTTCTTCAATTGGCTTGAAGAAGCTGGGATATCCGGTAGCAGAATCGAATTTATCCAGTGAGCTGAACAGCGGGTCGCCGTTAATGATATCCACATACAGCCCTTCCCGGTCATTGTCCCAGTATTCATTCCGGTAGGCGGGCTCGGCTGCCCCGTTCTGGGTGACATCGTATTGCAGCGCAGTCAGCTGCTTGCGCAGCTGCTTCTTATCCTTCGCGGTATTCCAGTTATGCAGGGCAAAATCATCCCGGCCCGAATATTTCCGGTACATATTATAATCCACATGATGGTATTTGTAATAATCCTGATGGTACTCCTCAGCTGGGTAAAACGGTCCTGCGGTCACAATTTCCGTCACGATTGGACCTTTGAACCGGCCGCTTGCCTTCAGTGCCCGCTTGGAGGCTTCCGCCTTCTCCCGCTGCTCCTCGTCATGGACAAATATCGCCGTCCGGTATGAATAACCGCGGTCATGAAATTGTCCGCCCTTGTCAGTAGGATCGATTTGCTGCCAGAACAGCTCCAATAGCCGTTCGTAGGGGAAAATATCCGGCTGAAACGTAATTTGCACCGCTTCGGCATGTCCTGTCGTTTCGGTGCATACCTCTTCGTAGGTCGGATTCACGGTATGACCGCCCGTATAGCCGGAAATAATCGAGACAATGCCCGGCAGCTCATCAAACGGCTTCACCATGTACCAGAAGCAGCCGCCTGCGAATGTGGCGAGCCGCTCCTTCTTGTCTGTTACTTTCAATAGATTCACACCTTCAATCTTACCGGGTTGTTTTGCGGCAATAGCCCACAGTTTACTTTAGTATACCTTAAGAACAGATAACGAATCATCACAAGCACAGAGAAGAATCGTTGACGTGCCCCGCCGCCGCCGTTTTTCGCACTCCTGTGGGACAGTCCATTGCGCGGCACGATGCATCCGATGATATCGAAAACAATAAAAAGGCCTCCGATAAACGGAAGCCTCTTTGTTGTTTGTTGCTGTTTGCATCTTTAGTCCTTCAGCCGGTAGCTTACAAATGCAAGCTGCTGGCTGTCGGGCGACCAGGAGTTGACATTGAGCGTGCCTTGTCCACCGAACAGGCTGACCAGCGTGCTGAATTCGCCGCCATCGCTTGACATCAGCCGGATCTCGACGTCCTTGTTCGCGGGGTGATCGCCTGGAGCGACGTCGCCCTTGCGGTAGGCTATAAAAGCAACCGATTTGCCATCGGGCGATACATGCGGGAACCAGTTGTTGCTTTCATCAAAGGTCATTTGCGTCTGCTCGCTGCCATCGGCCTTCATGCGCCATACCTGCATAAGTCCGGAACGCACCGAGTTGAACCAGATATGCTGGCCGTCCGGTGAATATTCCGGTCCGTCATCAAGTCCGGGAAGATCGGTCAGCTGCGTCTCAACGCCGCCAATCCGCGGAATGGTGAAGATGTCGTATTGACCGTTGCGTTCCGCGCAATAGGCCAATGTTTCGCCATCCGGCGACCAGCCGTGCAGGTAACTCGGTGCCATTGGAGTAATCAGCTCCGGAGCGCCGCCCGCAAGCGGGAACACATAAATGCGGGATTGACCATCCTCGCGCGTATGGTGGCTGACCGCGATTTGGGAATCATCGGGAGAAAGCACATGATCATTATTGCAGTGCGAGGCGTAGCCCGATTCGATCTCCGTGCTTTCGCCAGAGGCGATGTCGTAAGAATGGATGCGTCCAAAACTGTTGTAAATAAGCCGCTTGTTGTCGCGTGTCCAGTTGGGGGCTTCGATGAGATAATCAAACTGAGCCAGGACCGTACGCTCGCCTGTCTGCACATCTATTGTCTCCAGGAGGCTGATGACATCACGGGAATAAAATTCGTTGGGCTTCTTTAATGTGTTAATGATAGTTCTCCCCTTCCGGTATTAGAAACAATACCAGTATAATACGAAATGCTGCGGAATTGAAATAGCAGCCAGGGGATGTGAACACTTATCAAGTCTGACGCCCTGCAAATAAGGCCCCATTCAGTTTACCGCAGGCTTTCTTGAAGTTTTGGTAAAAAAGCAAGCGAAGGAAAGTGTAAAACGGAAAGCAAGCGTGTCGATGGGGTTCGCGAATGGCAAAGCCAATTTCGTAAACAAGAAGGAAAATCCGATGATGAACGCGTATAAGAATGCGAGCAGATAGGGTGTTTTTGTTCCGTGCATGTTATAATCTCTTCCTTCCCGATTGTCTGATTGCGTCTCATCAAGGCCGGCCGGCTTATGATTTCTTTCAAGCAAAAGGCTTACTCATATGGCTCATCAATCCAAACAAGGTCAAGCTGTACCGGTACAGCTATCGCTCAGGAAGGAGTTCCTATGAAAAAATATATTCAAATCATGAACGACATCGAGCGGCGGATTGAAGAAGGAGCAATTCGCGGAGGCGGGAAAATCCCCTCGATCCGCGAGCTGTCCGAACATTATTCATGCAGCAAAAGCACGGTGATTCGGGCCTACACGGAGCTTGAGAAACGCCATATCGTGTATTCCATACCGCAGAGCGGCTATTATGCGGTTCAGAAGAAAACCGGACTGGAGCAGGCGCCGGGGCAGCCAGTCATCGATTTCTCCTCGGCGGCGCCCGATCCCGAGCTGTTCCCCTATCTGGATTTTCAGCATTGCCTCAACACGGCAATCGACAGATACCGGACCGATTTGTTCACCTACGGAACCGCTCAAGGCCTCCCTTCGCTGCTTCATGTGCTGATCCGGCATCTGGCGGACTATCAGGTCTTTACCCGGCCGGAGCATCTCATGATCACATCGGGCGTTCAGCAGGCGCTGGCCATTCTGACCACGATGCCCTTCCCGAGCGGTCGGGATACCGTGCTGCTGGAGCAGCCCAGCTACCATCTGTTCGTCCGGCTGCTGAATTGCTACGGCATCCCAGCCCGGGGGATTACAAGAACGGAGAAGGGCATTGATCTGAATGAACTGGAGCAATTGTTCCAAACCGGCAGCATCAAGCTGTTTTATACGATTCCCCGGTTTCATAACCCGCTGGGCACCTCGTATACGGAGGATACCAAAAAAGCGATTGCCGGGCTGGCCAAACGCTATGATGTCTATATTGTCGAAGACGATTATTTGGCGGATCTGGAGACGAACAGCAAATCCGATCCTATCTTTGCTTATGGCCCGTCCCATGTCATCTATTTGAAAAGCTATTCGAAAATACTGTTTCCCGGGCTCAGGGTTGGCGTGGCTGTCCTTCCTCCCTCGCTTCAGCCCATCTTCAGCTCGTATAAGCAGCTGTCCGATATCGACAGCGCGATGCTCTCGCAGGCCGCTCTGGAAATCTATATCCAAAGCGGCATGTTCGAGCGGCGCAAGCAGCGGATCGTCGCTACCTACCACAACCGGATGCTGCAGTTGAACCGCGCGCTTGCCCTTTACAATGATATGGACGATATCCGCCCTGTCCCGGTTCAAACTGGCGTTCATACTCATATTCTCCTGCCGGATGAGCTGCAGATTCCAACTCTGCTGAACCGGCTTGGCAAGCAGCAAATAATACTGAAGGCATTGGATGAGTCTTATTTGGACAACTATGCGATACGGCCAATGCTGAAGCTGAGTATAACGCAGGTCCGGGAGGAGCAGATCGAGGAAGGCGTGAGCCTGATTTTCGACGAAATCAAAAGAATGAGAGGCATGCGGACGTGGCGCTGATCCGCTCTCTGCCTGCTTGCCTCTCCAGTTGTGAAAGCTGGTCCATCTTGAATCAGGACAATATCGCCAGAGCCTGGCGGACCGTCTCAGCCACGATGTCCGCCGCTTTCTGTCCCGAGGTCAGCATTCTGGTGCCCTGACCGGCCCACAAGGACATATACTGCGCATTGCTCCCCCGCTGAGCGGCATTTCTGATATCCCGCGTCGCCGTATTTTGCGTTGGGAATGGAAGAGGCTCCAACCCGCCCGTATCCCATTGTGCGATAAAGTCATTGCGAATGCCCCTTGCCGGACGCCCTGAGAACACCTTCGTGATGACGGTGCTCTCCTCCGTGCTTGCCAGCAGAGCCTGTTGGTAGGAGGCATGTGCTCCCGATTCAACCGCCGTCAGAAACCGCGTACCCATCTGCACGCCCTGCGCGCCAAGCACAAGGGCGGCGGCCACTCCCCGGCCATCCATGATGCCGCCGGCGGCAATGACCGGAACCCCCACGCGATCCACAATCTGCGGAACCAGAGCGAATGTTCCAATATTCGCTCCTGAAGGGTGCTGCGAGACGTCAAATGTCCCCCGATGCCCGCCCGCTTCGCTCCCTTGGGCAACAACGGCATCGCAGCCTGACTGTTCTGCCAGGACAGCTTCTTCTACAGTCGTCACCATTGTGATCACCCGGAGACCAGCCGACTTGGCCTGCCGCATGTATTCAGGAGGAAGAACGCCAAACGCCGTGCTGATGACAGGCACTTTCTCCTCCAGCAGTACCGCCAGCTGTTCCCGGAACAAATTCGGTGTGAGCACCGGCCCATCCTCTGCAAGGGGAATGCCAAGCTTGTCCCGCAGCAAATTGAGCTGCTGCTGGGCTTCTCGAATTCTCGTATTATCATCACGGGCCTCAATGGCAAACAAATTGACAGCAAACGGCAAATCCGTCAGCTCACGAATTTCCTGAATCGCCTTGCGGATTGCTGCAGGCTCCATATAAGCGGCTCCAAGCGTACCCAGTCCCCCTGCGGCAGAAACGGCGGCCGTTAATTTCACAGTTGACGGTCCCCCTGCCATGCCCGCCAGAAAAATCGGGTAACGGATTTGAAACAGCCCGCAAACAGATGTCTCCAGTTGAATGCCCATCCTCTTTCACCTCATGCTCTCTTGGCTCGTTGCAGAACCTGATATTGACAGAATTATTATAGCATCAGACATGTCCTGCGATCCAAAAGCCGGCCGGCGAAGTCAGCCTGCCGCTTGAGAATTCCGGTGATTAGCAGGCGGAGCATGGGAACCGGTTATTCACAGGCCTGCCGTGAAAAAGAAAACAGCCGCCTTCCGTAGCGGCTGTTCCTCTGTTTCCGTTATTCCGGCACTTCGCTGCTGCCGGTCTCCTTCAGAGCCGCATCGCCGCCCTTTGAACGGCGATATACGATTTTTCCGTCAATAATGGTCCACAGGACCTCGAATTGTTCATTCAGCAGGACGAGGTCCGCATCCATGCCTGGCGCAATCCTCCCTTTCCGGGACAAGCCAAGCACGTTCGCCGGCGTCTCTGTCGCCATGAGAACAGCGTCGTTCAAAGGAATCCCGGCACGCACGGTTTTGGCCAAAGCCATATTCATCGTCACTGTACTGGATGCAAGCGTCCCGTCCTCCAGCTTGGCGACGCCCTGCGTGACTGTCACCTTATGGCCGCCGAATAGGTATGTTCCGTCTCCCATTCCCATCGCCTGCAGGGCATCGGTAATCAGAACCATCTTATCCGCCCCCTTCTCACGGTAAAGCATGCGTACAATAGCCGGATGAAGATGCACATCATCGACTATGGCCTGGACGCTGACATGATTTTCTTCAAAAGCCGCGACGATCATCCCGGGATCCCGGTGATGAATCGGGCGCATGCCGTTGAAGCAATGCGTCACATGGCTGGCTCCGCTTTGAAACGCCTGTTTGGCCTCCTCATAGGTTGCGTCCGAATGCGCCACAGATACGATAATGCCGCGAGCTTTGAGAAAAGCGACCATTTCAAGTCCTCCTGGAAGCTCTGGAGCCAGGGTCACCATACGTATTAAGGATCCCGCGTTCTGCAGAATCGCCTTCATTTCATCCAGATCCGGATGGCGCAAAAACTGTTCATTTTGCATGCCTTTGCGCTTCACGTTCAGAAAGGGCCCTTCAATATGCATGCCTGCGATTCTCGCTCCGCTCTCGCGTCCCTTGACCCTGGAAACACTGGAGATCATGCCAAAGAGGCTCTCCAGAGACGAGGATACGGAGGTAGCAAGGAAGGAGGTGCAGCCCGTTCTGGCGCAAGCCTCGGACACCGCCTCGACGCTTCGGATTGTGCCGTCCATCATATCGAAGCCATCGGCTCCGTGGATATGCACATCAATCATTCCCGGGATAAGCAGCTGGCCATTACCGTCAATTTCCACATCCGCTTTGTAACCGCCAGGTACCATATCTCTATCAACAGCTGTTATTTGCCCATCGCGAATAAGAACATTTCCGGGCGTCGGCTCATCACTGCCTGCCAAACGCACGTTCCGAATCAAAGTAACCGTCATCATCTCTTGGCTCCTTAGAACATTATTTTATAATCGCATCACGGCGCATCTTATCCCGGGATACTTTCCATCTTATCAAATAATGCCAATGGGCACACTTCACCTTCCATGCATAATTTCTACCGTGACTTTCCCCGTAGCCTCTCCGGCAATGACTTCATACAAGAAATCGCCGACCTTCGCGAATGGCTGCGGGCTTCCTTGAACGTAAACCTCCACCGGAGGCTTCCCGGCGGCAAAAACAAAGACACCGCCCTCCCGCAGCGCAATTCCCGTTGACTTCCCGTCCGAGAATACATCCGTAACGGCATGAGACGATATATACTTCCCGGCTAACCCGATCGGGATGATTCCGCCGCCCGTTTCTGCATCGTCATCACCATGCCGGACTGAAATAATCGTATAAAGGGCGTACTCTTCTGACTTCAGCACGAAAGAATGCCGTTCACCGCGCGTAAGGAACAAGCATTCACGGGAAAAATGCTCATACAGGGCAAAACGCTCCCCTTCAAGCCCCGGAACATCCTGCGGTCCGACCGTTCCTTCGACCGGGCTGCCGTATTTGCCGATATGAAAGGCTGCGACTATCCCTGCCCCGCCTGCTGTGTTCCACAGCTTGAGCGGTACGTGTTGAACGGTCGGATCAAGAAACAAACAATCCCCCGTCGGGCTGGGCGTCCGGTCGCAGCGAATGATTTGACCATCCTGGTAGATCAGCGGCCACAGTCTGGAAGGATCGGTATTGCCCGGGGCATCGCTGAAATACACGGGACCCCCGCTGATGGAACGAAGAACCGCATTCTGGATATCATCATGATTTTTCGTCCAGTACATGTCCCAGTCGCCCCAGTAGAACTCCCCGTGATAATATGAGTTATAAGCGTTTTGCAGCGCATGCTCGGCGTAGCCGTAACGCTCCTGGGGAACAAAATCATCGCTGTTCCGCGATACGGCGGATTTGGTTCTATGCCATACATTCTCGGCCGCCATACCCATGCAGTTAATCATCGTATGGTCAAAATGCAGCGCAACGGATGCCTCAAGCGCCGTATGGGCAGCTGATGCCGCTTCGCCGATAGAATGCTGGCCTCTCCAAAAATTCGTAACTGCGCTCTGGCTGTCCACTTTCACGAAATCAACGCCTTGACGCTCCAGAAAAGAATGCCAGCCATGCCAGAAACCAAAGCCTTGTCCGCCGTCCGGCGACGGCAGAAGATCACCCCGGACATTCGCCCGCAAATATTCGGCATATTGTCCGGCCAGTTCGCTTGCAGGATCGATTCCTCCCCAATAGCCGGCAATCGTGTGCCAGACGCCTACCCATCGGATGCCGAAACGATCCTTTAAGTCATCTACCGCAGCGCCCAGACCCCGGGGAAATTTCACGGGATCAGCTTCAAAAGCTGATAATTTGCCATCGTGAACGGAGGACCAGCCATCATCAATCATCACCCAATTGACCGGCAGCCCGAACCTGCGGAACTCCTCCGCTTTGGTCAATAATCCTTCTACATTCACTTGATGGTAAAAGGCGTCCCAGCTGCACCACCCGAGATAATCGAGAATTTCGGGGTATTTTTTTTGCTCCCGCGGCAGAACCTGGCCGTCCAATTGCTTGGCTGCTGCCTTGACATGGTCCTCGATGATCCGGTAAGGGTCCGTTCCGCTCCCCATGACAAAACAGAGCGTATCATTTCTCGTCCTGCCGGATTGATGAGAGGAGAGGCGAAAAAGCAGGCTGTCTCCCTCACCGCCGCACAGCTCTGTTCGGATGACCGGTCCGCAAACCGGGAGAATATGAATATAATCCGGGAGTGACGAACGCCAGAGCAGAGATTGCGTCCGGGCGGGAAGAGTGGACATGCGGGTATCGAAGTGGGGCCTTGTCCACCAATCCTTATGCTGATAATTGGCCATCAACCCGTCAGCCTGCCGGATCGGCCCTGTCTGAATGACGATCCCGTAATCGGCGGCAAAACAGCTCTGCTTGCCGAAGGCATTCGCGTTTCTGATCTCCCCGTTTACCCAGCATAGCGCAAAGCGCCCGTAACTGCGGAATTTAAGCTCCACTCCGATTGTTTGCTCCTCATCCTGAAACAGATGGAGAAATTCCTGGTAAGCACCATGCTGGTCTTTCCCTTCGCTTCTTGTCACTCCGGCTTTCGCAAGCTCCTGCGGCTGTGGGTCTGAATCCAGTCTAACCTGTATACGAAAATCTCCAATAACCACTCTCTCTTCGCTGACTTCAACCAGACCTGCTTCTTTGAAATGGAACATGCCGAGCCCTCCTTCAAAAATGGCTTAATCTTTTTTGGGAACGTTCCCAAATTGTAAGAAATAAAAAATCGCCACCCCTTCCCAAATGCCCGCCCCTATTGCTTTTCGGATTTCCGATCATTTCGTAATCGCCGAGCCGACAACCCGCGCTGTCCCTGCCTTCCGCGAATCGCATTCGTGGAGAATTGGGCTTAAGCGTTCGCTCCATTGTGGTCTTATTCCAGCGGGCAACCCTGGTGTGCGGCCAGGATCAGGACTTTCTTCAGTGGTCTTGTCCCACCGGAACAGCGATAACCTTGACGCCATGGGATTCAATCGCTTTAAGTATGGCCGGTTCCACCAGGTCGCTGGTTATGAGAATATCGACTTGGCTGAAGCTGCTGAAGGAAAGAAGGGCCTGACGGTTGAATTTGCTGTGATCGGCAACAATTACGACTTTCTGGGCGGTTTCGATCATTGCCCGCTTGATTTCCGCTTCATACAGGTCGGAGCTTGTAAATCCCTTCTTGAGTGAGATGCCGGATGTGCCAAGGAAGACATAATGGGCATTATATTTTTGCATTTCCGCTTCCGCCTGGGGACCGACAAGGCTCATCGATTTCTTAATGAGTTTGCCGCCAAGCAGGAAAATATCCGCTTCTTCCGAATTAGCGCATTCCTCCGCAATATTCACCCCATTGGTCACGATCGTCAATTGTTTCAGTTGCTTCATGTGGCGGGCAACGCACCATGTTGTGGAGCCGGAATCGAGAATAACGATCTGCTCATCCTCAACAAACGATGCGGCGGCGGCGCCAATCGCGTCCTTCTCCTCGAACAGTTCGAATTTCCGCTGCTGCACCGGAGGAATTTGATTGAAGGCCACCTGCAAATCGTCCGAGAGTATCGCGCCGCCGTAATTCTTGACGATGAGGCCTTCCTGCTCCAGTTGATTCAAATCACGCCGGATCGTTTCCTCGGATACATTGAATTCACGCACAAGATCGGCCACCTTGACGCTTCTTTCTTTTATGAGCAGCTCTTTGATTCGGTTGCGCCTCTCGACGACGATCATTGTCATTCCCCCTTGCGATTGAATCGGACCTGCCGGTTTAGTGACAGACAGTATCCTTGTCCGGCTGGTAATTTACCCCATTATAACCGATCCTGTCGGCTCTTCATATGTTCAATTGCCTTTTCAAAAAAATCAGGTCCGCCGAAGCTGCCGGATTTGAGCACGAGCATGAGCGGGCGTTTCCGTGACAATGACAGGCTTGATGGGAGGCCCGGCTCGATTTCCCGGTATATCCGCATTCCGCTTATACCCAGGCGCGAGCATATGGCTGCCGATGTATCACCTCCGGCAGCAATGATGCGGTTCTGCCCCGTGCCTCGCAGCACCCGGTCGGCGATTTCGGCTATCGTCCCGGATACAAGCCTGGATACCTGCGTATTGGACATTCCGAAGTCCGCGGCAAGCCGCTTGGCTTGTGCTACCTTGCCCGGCCGGTTCTCCGAATACAGCAGGACATCTTCTCCGGAAAGAATCGTCCGCTCAATTGCATCCGACAAGCGTCCGGTTTCTTCCGGGCGTCCGCCTTCCTCAAGCAGCTGCTCCGGGTCCAGGCGGAATGCCGGCCTTCCTGAGCTCAGGTAGGCTTCAACCTGTGCCGCTGTTTGCGGTGTCAGGCTGCCTGCAGCAATCAGAATGCCAAGGTCCGGCCGGTAAGGAACCTGCAGCGAATCCGCTCCGCCGCTCTCGCGTTCTTTCATCAACAAGGCCAGTTCCTCCGCTATTGCGGAAGCGCCGCAAATAATGCGTTCATCCCTGATAGCTTCCGCAATTACAGCAAGCATGGATTGACTTGCAACATCGAGAATAACATAGCCTCCTGCAGCCCGGCGCCTGCCGATTTCTTCCCGAAGCGCTTCTGCTCCTTGCCCGATTACCTCAAAATCAATCAGGCTCACCCTTCGCTTCGTCTGACTCTGCAGGATGCTGACCAGATCCGATTCCAGCATTGGGTGAACGGGATCATGCCGAAAATGGGATTCTTCCAGCTTCATACCGTTGACATAATGGATGCCTCCCAATGTGGTGCGTCCATTCTTGGGGAAGCCAAGCACGACCACCGCAAAATCCGCTTCCAGCTCATCGAGCATCGCATCGAATTCCGCGCCGATATTGCCCCGGAACACGGAGCATGTTTTATTGAAATAGGCGGTGCAGCCAAGTTCCCGAAGCTGAGCTGTGGCAAGCTTCACTTTAGCATAAGCGGCATCAAGGTCATCAAAACGGGAATCCGTATCGAGAATGTACACGTCCGCTTCGGCTTCGGGCTGCAGCCCGGCTGCGTCATAGGCGTAGACATCTGCCCGGAAACCTGACTTGGCGAACATGATGCCGACGTCGCCGGCACCTGTTATATCGTCTGCCACAATACCGATCATCAGGGCCACTCCCTTACCGGCTTGTAACCGGAGTTTGCAATAAAATCCTGTACCGTTTCCGCGGCAAGCGGTTGTAACTGGATTCCCGCACTGCGGGCCGTGATAGCCATACGGCATGCCATCTCCAAAGTATGAAGCGACATCCTCGCTTCCCTGACACTTGTATCGTATACAAGAACGCCGTGGTTTTCCAGCAGCAGAACATTCGCTTTGGAGGCCTGCTCCCGCACCGCCTCACCAAGCTCTCTGGAGCCGGGATGACAATAGCGCACACGTGCGGTCCGCTCCAAATAATACATCGTCTCGACGAACAGATCACCGGGAGGATCAACATACGCGCATGCTATCAATGTGCTGTTGAAGGGCGATGCATGCAGGACGGCATTGATCTCCGGCCTCGTCTGGTAGACAGCCTCATGCATCGGCATTTCTTTGGACGGTTTTTTGCCCATGGGATCGACGGGCTTGCCTCCCAGATCGACCTCTACCAGATCGTCATCCGCAAGCTCGCCCAGGTACGTTCCGCTGGCGGAGATCAGGTAACGGTCGGGAGCGGTTCTGACGCTGATATTGCCGGCATTGCCCCAGGCCAGCTCATAATTCATCAGATAGCGTCCGACTTCCTGCAGCTCCTTTACTCCGTCTGCTTTCGCAATCATATACATTCCTCCCAATCAATCGCATCTAAGTCCGGACAGCTGCTCCTGTTATGTCTTCGACCCTTACCATTCGATCAGGTTGGTCTCCGTGACCGGCTGGCCCGCATCCTTCGGAATACGGAATGTCTTGATTTCGCATGGGCCGAAATCCGCTTCAATGGTCCGATTCCATTTCGGCAGCGAAATGACAGCCCTTGTGCCCGTTCTGGTCGTTTCATACGCGCGGACAATGAGATCGTCGTTATCCTCGGACTTCTTCACAACGCTGACCAGCACATTATCCTTGTCGACCGACAGGAACGAATCCTTTTGCGGCAGATCGCCTTGATGATACGTTTCGATCACCGTGACCGGACGCTGGTTCAGCTCCGCGGCGCGCTTGACGGTTCCTGCCGTTTCCCAATTGCCTTCATGCGGGAGAATCGAATAATGCACGGTCTGAATGCCCTGGTCGATAAACGAATAATGTCCCGTCGCCGATGGAACAAGCGGATCGTGATGGGCATATATCGGGCTGCGCAGCATCGTAATCGCCATCTCTTTGTTATGAATGCTGTAGCTGTATTTGGAATCATTCATGAGGCTGACGCCGTACAGCTTGTTGTTCTCTCTCGCAATGCCCGAGTAGTCAATCCACGTTTGACCCGGCTCCTCCTCGCCATTGTGCTCCCGCTCGATAAAGCTGTACGGCTGCTCATACGTCTGGCGGGTAAAGATGAGGTTGACCGGGAATACAAGCTTGAGCATCTTGAACTGCTCGCGCCAATCAATCGTCGCCTTCACGTCAATCTGGTCAAGCTCCCTGTACATCGTGAAGTCCTGCACCAGATGGGAGCTGCCGTACCTGCTCTTGACGCGGATCACGGATTTGACCGGTCCATGCTCTACGAGCTGAACGCTGGCGGCGCCAAACGCACCGACTGCATTGTTGAAATGGAACACGTTATGACTCCATGTATCCGTCTTGTCCTCGATGACGACGGGCCTGGCCGCTGCTCCCCGGAACACTTCAACCCCGCTGCGCTTGTCGCGGAGAGAGACGATGTACCCGGTTGCCGGGTCGAATTCGAGCCGGAAACGGTCATTCTCCATCGAATAATCATTCGCCTTAATCGGCGCTGCCGCTGCCCTCGAAGCTGACGGATTTGTTGTGAATTTATAGACCCGGTAACCAAGCGGCGGAAGCTGCGCGATAAAGCTCAGGCGGAAGCGCCCGTTGCTGGTGGCTGCCGGTTGAACCTTCTGGAACGCAACCGGATGTCCCTCGTCATCCACGAGCACATGCTCGTCCTTGAAGCTGCCGACTTCAACTTCAACATTAACGCGGCTCTCCCAGGCATGAGGATTAAAGACGACGACCGGCTTCATGTTCTCCTCGTCCTCGATATTGATATTCCAGGACAGCGATTGAACGGCATAATTCAAGCCTCGTGCAGCAATAGCAAGAGATTCGCCATATTCGTTGCGCGCATCGTCGTATGCCGATTCGATGCTCGTCCCTGCCAGAATATCGTGGAACTGGTTGAACAGGATGTTTTTCCAGGCGCGGTCAAAATTTTTCGGATAAGGCTGGCCAGTCGTCCAGGCGGCGATCGAGGACAGCTTCTCCGCTGTCACCATCAGATTCTCCGCTCTCCGGTTCCATTGCTTCACCCCGGAATGGGCGGCATAACAGCCGCTTGCATGATGCTGCAGGTCGTCGTGGACGACAGGAAAGGGCAGATTCAGCTTCTCCATATCTTCGAAGAAATCATTAGGCGAGCTGAATACAAGCTCCAGACCGTCGTCTTCCTTCTGCAGCCGCTTGATGCTGTCGATGTTTTCCCTTGTCGGGCCGCCGCCGTGGTTGCCGACTCCGTAGAAGCTCATCAGCTGGTCGAACGGGGCCTTGAGCTCGCTCTCGCAGCGCCGGAGGTGGTTCTCCAGATCCTTCCCCCAGGAGCAGTATTCGAACAGGATGCGGAAGGCCAGCACAGACGAACCGTCATCCGCTTCCCATTTGAACAACCGGCCGGGCAGCCCCTTCTCATTGGGCATAGGGCGCATCATCACATAATAATCCATGCCGCTCTTCTTGAGGATTTGCGGCATCATGCCGAAATGGCCGAAGCTGTCCACATTGTATCCGACTTTGGCGGTAACGCCGAACTTCTCCTTGAAATACCGCTGGCCGTACAAGCCCTGCCGGACGAATGATTCGCCGCCGGGAATATTGCAATCCGGCTGAACCCACCAGCCGCCGACAATAACCCAGCGCCCTTCGGCGACACGGCCTTGAATCTCCCGGAACATGGCCGGATCGTTCTCTTCCACCCATTCGTAATTTTGTGCGGAGCTGGATGTGAAGATGAAATCGTCATACTCCTTCATCCGGTCAAGCGCCGAACGGAACGTCGCTTTCGTTTCCTGGAACCCCTCCTGCCATGGCCAGAGCCAGACAGGGTCCAAGTGGGCGTTGCCGATCATATACAGCTTCTTCTCATTCTGTTTCATGCGGTTCATTCACACTCCTGGAAGGAAATATAGGGATAAAGCCTGCACATAACTGCCGGATCATTTATTGCTGGTTTGTCTGATAGTCGAACGATTCCGCTTTTCCGGCGCAGCCAAGAAAATTCATCATTTTATCCGTAACGGCTGCTTCGACCGCTGCGCGACCTTTTTCCAGATCCTCAGGCGAGAGGCTCCTGCACGCCTCATTCGTCATGCGCTCTTCGCGCCCCAGCGCGCCTAGGAACGCAAGCTCCAGGTCCGTCGCAATATTCACCTTGCTGACGCCGCCGCCGGGAAGGGTAATCGCCTTATTCATCATCTCTGCCGGCACTCCCGATCCGCCGTGCAGCACAAGATGAACCGGGGTCAGCTTGCGGATCGCCTGCAGCCGATTGTAGTCGATGCTCGGCTGCTTCACCATATAGACGCCATGAGCAGTGCCGCATGAGACCGCAAGAGCGTCAACCTTGGTCTCATTGACGAACCGCAGCGCTTCCTGGGGGTCCGTGTACAGTTCCTCGTCATGATCCGTCTCGACAAAATCGGTCGTTCCGATCATCCCGAGCTCCGCCTCGACGGAAACTCCGTTTCGGTGAGCGTACTCTGCCGCTTCCCTGGAGTCGGAGATATTGCCCTCCAGCGATTTCTCCGATGCATCGATCATGACCGATGTGAAGCCTGCGGCAATCGCGTCTTGTATGACTGCCATATCCTTCGTATGATCAAGATGAAGCACAACGGGAACGGTAATCTGCTCGGATTCGATACAGGCATAAAATTCATCTGCGAACTCTTTGGGCGTGATGCTGTAGCGCACCAGCTCCTTGCTCGAAATTTGAACAATAAGCGGCGACTGTGTTTTTTGGCCTGCCCGCAGGACGGCTGCAATCATCGGGGTATACCGGGGCGAGAATGAACCCAGTGCGTAGCCCCCCTTCTCTGCCTGTTCCATCCCTTGTTTCAGCACAATAACATTAATTGGTTTCTCTCTCTTCATCTTTCTCCAGCTCCTTCGTCAATTGTCTATATATATCCCTCAGCGGCTGCTGAATGGCTAGATATCCATGTTCAAAAATCCGGCAGTACGCCTCGCGGCGCCTATTGTCCGGCTTATATACCCGTGCCGGCCGGCCGTTCACTGCGCAGCAGACGGCATCCGCAGCGTCCCGGTAGATACCGGCGCCGATGGCGGCCGTCAAAGCCGCGCCCAGCAGCGTCGCTTCATCCAGATCGGGCACATCGATGCGGCACCCGGATATATCCGCTTTAATGCGCATCCATGCCTCGTTGCGGGTGCCCCCGCCAACAGCGACAATACGTCCGCCGGCTGTGCCCGAAGCACCCGCCGCCGCTCTGCGGATCGCTTCCATCTGGAATGCCGCGCCTTCCAGCACAGCCTTCAGCAGATGAGGCTGACCGTGGTCTGCGGTTAATCCGATGAAAGCGCCGCGGGCATTCGCGTCCGGCATCGGCGCACCGCAGCCGGACAAGTATGGGAAATACATAATATTCGTCGGTCCATCCGGCGCCTTATCCACCAGACGGATAACGTCCTTATAAGAAAGCGGGGCTTGTTCTCCCAGAATGCCTCTCATCCATTCAATGGACCCGCCCGAAGCGGAAATGCCGCCCATCCAAAAGGACAAGCCGGGCACGATGTGAAGTCCGTAGGAAAGACCCGAAGCAAAATCCTCCTTCGTCAGAGGCCGGTCCGTCACCATGCCGACAAGCGTCTCCGCTGTCCCGATGGAATCGTAGGTATCGCCTTCGTTCACAGCGCCGACAGCGATCGACGCCGCAGCATGATCATGGCCGGCGACCGCCACCGGTACGCCGCCCGGAAGGCCAGCTTGTGTAGCGCCCGGCCCGTTTGTGCGCCCTATCGCGGTTCCAGCCGGAAGCGGCTGCGGAAAAAGCGACGGGCTCATGCCAAAGTGTCTGATCCAGTCCTCATCCCAGCATTTGCTCCGAATATCGAAGGCAAATGTGCGTCCGGCAAGCGAATAATCCGTCGCCATTACGCCTGTCAGCCGGTACGCGATATAATCTGCGGCTGACAGCCATACCGAATGTTGAAGAACTGCCGATTGGTTCCGGCGCAGCCACAGCAGCTTGGCCAGACCATACTTGAAGCTGGACGTCAGACCGGTTGACTGGAACCGGGCGAAGGCATCGTCCTCTGAGGCGATATCCTCCGCTTCCTTCGCAGAGCGGCGGTCGAACCAGGGGATGAACATGGTTTTCGGCTCACCCGTGCCGGCTTCCACCAGTATGCCGCTTTCCGCCATGCTGGCGATGCCGATCGCTGCAATCGACAGTTCGTTATTGAGCCCTCGCCCCCCGTTGCCGCTTCGCCCTCCATCAAAAGCTCCGGCGACCTCGCGTATGCAAGCGGCAATCGTCTGCCACAGCTCCTGTGGATCAAAGAACGGCATGCCATTCCGGTCGCGGCCGGTAATCGTTGGCCTGCCTGCGATCCGAATAACGGATCCGTCCTCGCGGAACAGGCCCGCCTTGCAGTTGGTGGTGCCTATATCGATGCCGAGCAGGCTCATTTCCCGTCTCCGGCCAGCAGCTTCTTCACGCTCTCCATGCCGGACCGGGGGCTTGACAGAAACTTGCTCCGCGCAGCATCCGGCAGCTTAGCCACAACCCGCGCCATTGAAGCCTGGGCCAGCACAACGACATCGGTCCGGCCAGCGAGATCCATGAGCGTCTTCGCCAGCTCTTCGTCATGCCCCTCGTGGTCTCCCTGCATGAGCTTCCCGTATGCCCGATCGGCGAGCCCCGGAACCAGCTCCACCTCTTTGCCAGCCTGCGCCGCTTTCTCTCTGATCAGCTGCATCGTCGGACCGAGCGTGGTCTGCAGCGTGGCCGCCACTCCGATCCGGTCTCGCCGTACAGCCTCACTGGCCATCGCCTCATCGATCCGGAGGACCGGCACACTCATTCGGGAGTCAGCCCGATCGGCCAGCTGACCTACAGACGAGCAGGCACTCAGAATGACGTCGGCCCCGGCCTGCTCAGCGAACTGCGCGTAATGCATCCAGCGGTATTCAACCGCCGAGAGATCCCCGCCATTGCCGGCAAGCTGCGGCAGAATCGAATCATCCACGAAATTGAAGATTTCAATTTCACCGATCACCTGACGGGCCAGCTCCTTGAGCGGCTCCACTGTCACGGGCGTCGTATGAATAATGGCAAGCTTTTTCACATCAACAGCTCCTATCCTGTATCCCGCCAGATTGCTATGCGATGTCCGGCAGAAATTTCTTTTTTGCAAGAAGCTTTGCTAGCCCTTGGTACCGGACGATATATTCATCCCTTCAATGAAATAACGCTGGAAGAAAAAGAATAACGCGATCACCGGCAGCATGACCATGAGCGAGCCCGCCATCAGATAATGCCACTGCGTCGTTTCTTGCCCTTTGAACGATTGCAGGCCGATTTGCAGATTGAACATCGATTCCTGGTTAATGTAAATGAGCGGTCCGAGGAAATCGTTCCACGCGCCCTGGAAAGTCATAATTGCAATAACGACAACCGCCGGTTTGGCGAGCGGTATCATAATTTTCCACCAGATATAATAATGGTTTGCACCGTCGATCTTGGCAGCCTCGATCAATTCATTCGGTATCGACATAAAGAATTGGCGGATCAGGAATATCTGATAAGCCGCCCCGAAAAAACCGGGAACCGTCAGCGGCAGATAGGTCCCGACCCAATGAAACTTGGAAAACATGATATATTGCGGAATCAGGGTTACGAAGCTTGGAATCATCATGGTTCCCAGCATGACCGAGAACAACCAGCCCCGCCCGGGGAACTTGATCTTCGCAAAGCCATAGGCGATAAACGTGTTGGACAAAACATGCGATATAACGCCGACAGCGGCCAAAAACAGGGTATTGAGCGTATAACGGGCAAAATTGCCTTTGCTCCAAGCGAGCTCGTAATTCTCCCAATGAATCACCTTCGGAAGCCAGGTCGGCGGGAACGACATAATCTCGGTCAGCGATTTAAGCGAGGTCGAGATCATCCACCATAGAGGCAGGAGAATGATGATGGAGAAACCGATCAGTACGAGCAGCAGAATGGTCCTCCCTATTCTTTGCTTAGTCCTACGGCTTTGAAAGTAACGGGTATCGGGAGCAGCGGTTCTGACGCTCATCGGTTATCCCCCCCTTCGTAATGAACCCAATATTTCGACAGCAGCATATTGATAATCGTCATTACGATCACCACCACAAACAGGAACCAGGCCATTGCCATCGCATAGCCCATGTCATACACCTTGAAGGCCTTCAGGAACATATGCAGGTTGAAGAATAACAGCGAGTTCACGGGAGATCCCGGAGCGTTCATATCATTGGACATCACATAACCTTCCTGGAAAATCTGAAAAGCTCCGATCAGGTGGGTGATGAGCTCAAATAAAAGCACGGGCGTAATCATGGGAACTGTAATATGCCAGAAGCGCCGGATCGTACCCGCACCGTCGATCTCGGATGCTTCGTACAGCTGCTCGGGCACATTTTGGAGACTGGCCAGATAGAGCAGCATCCCGCCGCCGACGCTCCACAGCTTCATGAGAATAATCGCCGGCTTCGTCCAGACCGGATCCACCAGCCAGGCAGGGCCGTCCACGCCGAACCAGCCGATCATGACGTTAATCAGACCTGTCCCCGGGGTCAGAAGCATTTGCCACAGGATATATAAAGCGACGCCAGAGAGGATGGAAGGCAAATAAAAGACCGTCCGGAATACCTTCATGCCGGGAATCTTCTGATTCAGCATAACGGCCAGCAAAAGCGAGCCAAGCGTGGTAAGCGGCACACTGATGACGACATAATATAAGGTGTTGTACAGCGACTTCCAGAACAAGGGATCATGGAAGAACATATTGGTGTAATTTTGAGTTCCGATCCATTCCTGCCGCGAGGTGATATCATAATTGGTAAAGCTCGCATAAAGCGAGAAAATCAGCGGACCGGCCGTGAACACCAGAAAACCGATGATCCACGGAGATACAAATATAAAGCCCTGTCTTGCTTCCTTGCGCTGCTGCAAGCCCATTCTATTCTTATTGGCGGCTGAGGCCATGGTCATTCCCCTTTCTGCCTGAGTCGGGAGGCAATGAATGAGGAGAGCGATTGTTTGGCAACCACTCCCCTCAAGAGTATGGCTATTGATTTTGTTCCAACAGATTTTCAACGTCCTTCTGAGCTTTGTCCAGCGCTTCCTGCGGAGGCACCTGGCCCAGAATGGCCGCATCCCGATTCGGATTGATAAGGTTCAGGAAGTCTGGCGCATTGACCGGCGTCGGAAATATTTTGGTGACTTCCATATTGTCGACAGCCGCTTTATAGACCGGATTCTTCATCAGCTCCGGATCGTTAGCCGCTTCCTTGTTCGCTACACTGTCAAAGTTCTTTTCCGCCCAATAGGTTTGAGCCGATTTATCAGTGAGATACTTCATGAACTCCCATGCTTCGTCCGGGTGCTTCGCGCCCTTCGGAATTTCCACGACGAAGCCCCCGCCGACGCTGTAATGCCCGGAGCCGTCCTCCACCTCAGGGATCGGAGCAACCCCATAGTTCAGGTTCTGGCCGTAATCGCGGATCTGCGTATAGAACGTCGTGGCCTCTGGCCAAATCGATACCTGACCGGCGATAAAAGGATTCGCCTGCTTGCTGCCGAATGACGCTTTGAAATTATCCAGGTTCTTCTGTCCGATCCGCTTGGCGTTATCCAGCACATAATTCATCGCATCCAGATGCGCCTTGTCATTGATGACCGGCTTGCCGTCCTGATCAAACCAGTTGATGCCTTTGTCAAAATTCATCGCGATACTGCCCCAATCGAAGCCTCCATACTGCGGCGAGAAACCTATCCGGGTGTATTTGTCGCCATCCTTCTTATCGAGCTTCTTCGCTGCTTCTTCAAGCTCGGCCCATGTATTCGGGAACTTCTCCGGATCAAGGCCCGCTTCCTTGAATTGGTCCTTATTGTAGAACATCATTCTCGTGTCAGTCGTAAAAGGAAGTGCGTAAGCTTCGTCTTTATAAATAACGGTATCCCATAATTGCGGGAAGAAGCGGTCTTTAATATCGTCTTTCTTCAAATATTCGCTCAAATTCGTATTCTGGTTCTTATCCGCGCGCTGGCTTGTGGCGTTGATGTCATTCACAATCACATCCGGCGGATTCCCCGCGGCCACGGCTGCCAGCTCTTTGGTCCAAATGTCGCCAAACGGATAATAAGTATGTTTGACTGTGATGCGGTCCTGCGATTTGTTGAAATCGTCAATAATTTTCTCGATGATTGGCTTGCGCGTCTCTGATCCCCAAAATGTCCAGAAGTCGATTGTGACCTTGTCCTTCGAAGATCCGGTTGAATCCGCAGAGGTGTTGGTGTTGCCTGTGCCGGTATTGCTTGTGTTGCTGCCGCACGCCGACAAGAATATACTGGCGCCGAGCATGGTCGCGAGAAGAACAAACATTGATTTTTTCAGCTTCATTTACAGCTTCCTCCCCTTTTTCCAAGCCATCCGGCAACAATATTGACGGATTATGACGCTTTAATTCGCTCATATTGTTGTTTTACGTGGCTTTAGAATTAAGATAACCAATTAATACCCTATTGTCAACGCTTTCTTTTCTATAAAACCATATAATCCACCACTTTAGAGAAGGATCATGACGCCTTTGATCTGCCTGCCTGTTTTTCAACTGCAAAAGAACCATCCGCAGTGAACAGCATTTTTGCGGATGGCTCTTTTTGCAGTTATTTCCTGTATTTCAAGCATCGTCAATCCTTGAACGGTAAGCCCAACATTAAAAAGCGGAGCAAAAAAATCCCGCCAGTTACGAGATCGGCAGGATTTTTCATATGCAGCGAATATAAACCTTCGTTACAAGGCCACATCAACCTTTAGCCTGGCTGTGGCCGCTCCCCAAGTCATTACGTTCTCTGCCGATGACATCAATCCGCCGATTACACCACAGTTGACGTATACGGCCTTTGTTGCTTCCAACTTGCTGGGCACGATCAGAGTTGGACCTGAGAACTTTGATGGTATTTTGCCAGCGGGGTTTAGTTATATCAGAATGCTTTGCATCATTTTTGACACGGATGGGATTGTCGTTATCATGATCAGAAATTTTTCCCTTAATTCGTTCTTATTAACGTACTCTTTTTGGCTTTTTCACGTTGGGTTTGATTGATATGCGGTTTTGACGGAGGTTTGGGATACATCAGATTTTTTTTATCCGAGTCATGTGACGTTTCTTTGGGGTCCATTGTTCGGCTAGGATTAATAGATCTGCCTGTAACGGGATTTACAAACAAAGCATGACCTAATTCATGCGCCAGCATCTGCGCCCGTTCTCTGGAATTCGAAGCAAGCAGGATTGTTGCAACTCTTGGACCTGCTTTTTTGCCAAAAAAATAAATTGCTCCGGTTGTTGTTCTCTTCGCCTCAACATCCTTAAATGATTTGGCATTCATATAAATGACTACCACATCATTTCGAGTGCTGCCTTTTGGGCTATACCTTATTAAATTTTGTACTTTTTTGGGCTGCTTATTCAAGAGAACGCCACCTGAAAATTCACCGTTTTTAAATTTATAGGATTCATCTGTATGTCTGGTTATGGATTTTAAACGGAAGGTGATTCTGCTTGATTCCCATATCTTACTCGCCCGGTTTAAATCCTTTTTGATTATTGAATCCTTGATTGGATTGCCGGTGCTTGTCACGACGTGTACATTTACTATTAAAGGGATGTTTTTGGTAGATGAAGCTTTATTCTTCACCATTTTCAGCTTCACCATCTCACTTGTTGATAAGTTTAATATTCTTCTTATATGCATAAATTTATTTTTCCAGAATCCGTTAAGGTAGCCTCTCTCTCTGCAGCCTCCTCTTGATTGAAGGCCGATAAAATAACCGGGTTTTGTAACAATTCCGACATGGGATACAGCTTTTCTGTACGTATTTTTAAAAAAAATGATATCGCCGGTACGTGCTTCGTTTTTCGGAATTTTTTTACCTTGCTTTATCTGGAGCGAAGTTTTGTCACCAATATCGATTCCAGTGGTCTTACTAAACACATAATTGCAAAAGCCTGAGCAATCGCCATAACCGATATTAATTTCCTTTTCTCCAAAGATATAAATCAGTTTACCTTTATAAGATCGTGCGAAATTGATTACTTTCCTTCGAACTTTTTTGTTATTCTTATCTCCATTCTTATATTCAGGCATATGAGACCTCCGAGGCTTGTTCACAGAACAAAAATATAATAGCCGTTTAATCATTTCACAGTTTATTATGGGTGGAGCCGAACTGCTGAAAATCACTTATAATCCTGCTCCATAGGTTCTTTTATTAAGCTATATGCCCTACTTCCAAGTATATGGAAATACTAAATTAAGTGTCTGGACCAATGTACCCTGTCAATTCGTACAACTTTGGGGGACAGCCTATAATTTATTGGCTATGATACGCTGAAAATCTATTTGCCCATCACTGAGACGATGCAAAAGAACGCATCAGGAAAGAAGAATGTTCATTTCTCAGGTCTTCTAAAAGGCGCTTTTTTGCAAGGAATGTGACCTTTTCGTGATCTTTATACAAAAACGGGACCCAAAAAGGTCCCGTTTCCTTGATTAATCAGGTTTCTTTCCTTTTCAGAACATCATGGATCTCATATAGCCTATCGTAAATTTCACGCCCTTGTCGCCAAGCTCGCCGTGCCACACCTTGGAATGCGGCTCGATGCTAAGGCCGCCCTCATAGCCGCTTGCATACAAAACAGCCATGAACGTGCCCCAGTCCGTCTGATCCAGCCCGGCAGGAGGATCGTCAAAGCGCATGCCGTCAATGATGACGGAGCCTTTGATATGAACATGGCGGAACCGGCTGCCCCATTTGCCCGCCTCCACCAGATAATCGCGGCCCGCGTAGCGGGAATGCGACGGATCGAATTTGATGCCGAGCTCAGGCAGATGGCCGTGGATGATCGTCCATGCCATATCATTATCGACAAAATTATTCCATTTGCAGTTGTATGAGGATATGACGACGCCTTTTGGCGTCCCGTATTCAATCAGTTTCCGGAAATAGTCGATGGCAAGCGTCACGTTCTCGTAATAGGACAATTCTTCCACATAGTTGACGCCGCATACGAAATTCCGGCAGCCAAGCTCTGCCGCCGCATCGATCAGCGCATAGGATGCCTGAAGCTCCTCTTCCACAATGCCTTCTTTGGCAATCCTGTCGGTACCCCATCGCCCGACAGAGCCCACCTGCACCCCCGTCTGCCCGCTTGCCTCTTTTAATACAGGTACGCTGGCGATGAATGCGTCCAGGTCAGACCCGATATTGATGCAGAATTCCAGAAATTCAAGGCCGGTTTCCTTCGCCTGATGAAAGCTGGCTGCCTCAGGAGAGGCAATGATGCCCAATTTCATGGTTAATCCTCCCATATTTGGATGATCGGCGGAGCATGTCCGCCGTTATCATCCACTTTACCTCTGACGGACCCGCAAAGATATGCTGAATATAGCCATATTTTTATCCCTTGTTAACTTTTTCTCTCCAGCTGCGAAGAATTTCACCCTCATCCGCAGCAACGTAATGCCGCTGGATTACTTCTCGTTTGCATCAATCGGACGCTCAATGTATTCAGCATACTCCAAAGCGAACTGTTCCAGCTGGCTATCGCTGACGCCCCTTATGCCGCTGACAATGTGAGGAGTCCTGTAGAGCATACCCACCAGATTGGCCGTTGCCTGAAAAGGCCGCAGCAGCTCACTATAGGAATAATGGTGGAACCCTCCCGCCTGATAAGAGGCACTCCCCCCTCCCGAGGAAATGGCAATAACAAGCTCCTTCCCATGCAGCTTATCCCCGCCTGTTCCGTAAGCCCATCCTCGCTGCAGCACAGCATCCATCCATTTCTTCAGCAAGGAAGGCGAGCTGTACCAGTAGAAGGGAAACTGGAGCACGATTCGCTCATGAGTCTCCAGAAGCTCCTGTTCCTGTTCAACATCAATAATCTCATCCGGGTATGCCTCATACAACCGGTGCACAGTGACATTTCCCCTTTTCTCCAGTTCTTCCGCCAGTCGTTTGTTAATTCTGGACTGGCCCAGATTGGGATGAGCAATGATTGCGAGAACTTTTCCTATGGTCGTCATTTTTAAAAAAACTCCTTTAATTAAGTTTATTTTGTTATTTACAAAAAACTGGAATCATACTCTGGTTTCTTCATATGATGTATGTACATACATCATATAAATAAAAAAATTAATGTTCTTCCAGCTGCACACTCATGGCCTCAATTTCTTTGGTCATTTGCCTGGAGTTCTCCAGACCGATTAAAGCCTCATAACGCATATGCATGTTTTTCGATGCCTGGCGGATTGTACCCTCGAGCTCTTTGGCTTTTACCGTTGGATACAGAAATACATTCTTCCCCTGCACATTCCGTTCTACCAGCTGCTTGCTCTCTAATTTGTCTATGAAGCGGGTAAGCGTGGAAGATGTGATGGACAGCTTCTCTGACAATTCCTTATGAGAGATGCCGGGTGTGCCAATTACAAGGCGGATGAGATACCCGTACATCGGCGTCAGGCCCGTCATCGCGAATTCGTCCTCCGCCAGTTTTGTTATGGCGCGGCTAAGGCGGTTAGCCGTGAAAAACAAGCAATCGTGAAGGAAACTATCGTCTGCCATGTTTCGGTGCCCTCCTGTCGCTCTAAATATCATTGTATGTACAACGAATATAAATGAATCCCTTCATCTTGTCAATAGGATCTGCCGACCCTCCGGTTTGGCATGAAAAAGGAAGAAACCTGCCTCGCCGACATTGACGGCTGAGCAGATTTCTTCCTGAATTTCAGCAAAATCCACCTGTTAGGATGCATCTAACATGATATGTTTTCTTATCTGACGCGAGGTATACCCTTTCTGGACCGGCAACCGTCTTGCTCTCCTGGGCTGCAAGCGGGTCATGATTTCTTGTCAGGACTTCCCGCTTGCCTGCAATTCCTCGCTCCGGTCAGTCGCCGGAGGCGGGGCAATGGACAAAGCGGAGATCTCCGCCCGGCGTTCGGGAGTCATGACGATATCGGCGGCGCCAAGCAGCGGACTCAACTGCTCCATATTGCGGGCGCCGATGATCGGAGCGGTAATGCCGGGATGCGCCATGACCCAGGCAATAGCCAAAGCTGCGGCATGCTCTCCGTGCTCCGCAGCGTACTTGTTGAAATCGGCGGCTGTATCAAAATAAGTCTGCCCTTCATATCTTTTTTGTGTGCCGACCTGCTCGATGAACCTTCCCTGCACCGGCTTTTGGCCGCTGTTATATTTTCCTGTCAGCAGTCCCGCGGCCAGCGGGCTATAGCTGATAACGCCCAGCTGCTCGGACTGCGCCAGAGGCAGAATTTCCACCTCGGCCTGACGCTTCACCAGATTGTACATCGGCTGGATGCATTCAAAATGGGCCAGTTCCTTCTGGGCCGAGATGCCAAGCGCCTTGGCTATTTGCCAGGCGGCCCAGTTGCTCACAGCCGGATAGAGGATTTTGCCCTGCCTCTGCAAATCGTCCAAAGCGCGCAGCGTCTCTTCCATAGCTGTACGCGAATCAAAATGATGCACGAAGTATATATCGAGCCAGTCGGTCCCCAGCCGCTTGAGGCTTCCTTCTATCGACAGCATCATATGACGCCGCGACATCCCCCCGGCGTTCACATCCTTTCCCGTCGGGAAATAGAATTTCGAGGTAAGGACAAGATCGTTCCGGCTCCCAGCTATGCATTTGCCCAATATCTCCTCCGAGCGGCCACCGGCGTAAGCATCCGCGCAGTCGAAGAAATTGATTCCCGCCTCCCGGCAGCTCTTGAACATATCCATCGACGTTGCTTCATCCGCAATGCTGCCGAAGGACATCGTTTCAAAACAAAGGCTCGACACCTGAATGCCTGTTCTGCCTAAAGTGCGGTAATCCATGAGTTCATCTTCCAGAAATTATATTTGTTTGTTCCGCGAGGTTTGCACAGACCATTCGAACAGTACCGCCGTTCCCTATTTCTCAAAATTCGGATCATTCTCGCTCAGCCAGACGCGAAGCGGGGCATCCTCATCTGTTGGCGTAAAATAGCCGTTGCAGTTCACTCCATCCCCGAGTATCTGACGGCGAATAGGATCGCTTTGGGCAAGGAGACTTGCGACCGTCATATTGTCTTTCGTGCGAATCCATCTGTAAGCGTAGCCATAGAAAAGCACCTTGCGGGTAATCTCCGACCAGTTCGGACTTGCCGAATGCCACAGACGCCGGTCAAAGAACACCGCCGTTCCCGGCTTCACCCGCACCGGTATTGCACCTTCGGGCTGTCCGTCGCCATTCTGCGGGAGAGGCATCTCGTCCTTCAGATGACTGTTCGGGATGATCCAGAAGTTCCCCCGATCCGGCTCCGACATATCCGACAGGAAGTAAGCGACCTTGAGCGAGAGCCGCGGACGCGGGTGAGTCTCGATATCCTTGTTCACCCTGCCGCTGTCCTGGTGCCAGCCGAAGGTTTTATTGTTTTTCGGTAGACCGGTCGGCGGGGTGACGATCAGGTGGCAGTGGTACAAATAAATATTCCAGCCCAGCAATCCCCACACCTTGGGCAAAATTTTCTCATAATCAACGAGATCCAGAAATAATGGATGATCAGGAATAAAATCAGGATGGAACATGGCCTTGTTCGGTTCCAGCCCCTTCTCCAGACTATCTGCGTGAATGCGGTCAACTTGTTCGGTCAAAGCTGCGATTTGATCTTCCGAGAGAGCGTTTTCAATTATCAGGTAACCGGTTTCATTAAATGTCTGGCGTTCTTCTTCCGTCAGCGAATACTGGAGTGAGCTTGAATCCATTGGCATTTTAAACAACCTCCTAATAAATTTGTAATCCATCCATACTCTGCCTATTATTTCACAGAACGATGTGTATTGCCATGAATAATATTCTTTTCCTTCGGATTCGTAAGAGGCAAACCATCATAAACTCATGCTAAAAAACCACCGTACTCATGCAATGAGCGGTGGCTGCTGTTCGTGTATAAACATCCAGTATTGATCAATATTTATAGATTCTTGCTATCATCAGGAGCAGAACCGCCGGCATCAGGCTTCTTCCTCGGGACGACCCTGGCAGGCCGTTCCACCCAGTTCTCGCGGTTCATCCGCATGACGCGGTTTCCCCGTGTATCCGGAACTTCGCTGGCCCCTTCGGCTGCGCCCGTCTGGATGCCCGAAACGGCATTTGCCTCCGTGGAGGCTGCCGGGGCTATGCTGCCGCTCCTGTCTGACTTCCCGCCTCCGCCATTATGTTTGCCTTTATTCCATACTCGTCCTTTACTCATAGAGACACTCCATTCAACACGGATTAATTCCTTCATCCTAACATACCGGTCATGCCGGAGGAAAGACATTGGACAGGGAAAGATTCCAATACAGCAAAGTATTCCTGGAAATATCAGTATTCCTTTGCTGTTTACAGCAAAGTATTCCTGGAAACTTATCAGTATCCCTTTGCTGCTTACAGCAAAGTATTCCTGGAATCCAATCAGGTCTCCTTTACTGTCTACAGCAAAGTATTCCTGGTAACAAATAGGATCCCTCTGCCGTCTATAGGCTTAAGGGGTGATGATATTGTTCAAGAAACGGGTGGTTATTGTCCTGGGCTTGGTTATCATGCTAAGCGCTGCTATTACTGCAAGACCGGAAGCCGTCTTTGCCTGCTCCTGCGCCTTTTCACCCGCTGATCAGCAGGTAGAGGATGAGCTGGAACGCAAATCAGCAATTTTTTCAGGCAAAGTGACGAAGGTTACTCCGCCAAAGCAAAAACGAATGATGTCTTCAGCAGATCTGGTCGAGATCGTGTTCGAGGTAACCAAAGCGTGGAAGGGCAAGGTTGGCAGCCGCACAGCCGTCTATACGGCAATGAGCTCGGCGAGCTGCGGATATGAGGGTTTTCAGGTCGGCAGCGAGTACCTCATTTCCGGCTACGAGAAATCGGGGCATCTGGAAACCACAATATGCGACATGACTCTCCCCTTATCATCGGCAACCAAGCAACTGGCGGTTCTGGGAACCGGATATCCACCGTCCCCTGTAAGCGCGCCAGAATCCGCAATACTTGGGCAAGAGGGCGATCAAAAGGAGATACCTGCTAACCTCTCCTCCACCTTGATAATCCTGACAGCGGCTGTGATATTGATTGGCGGCACAATACTAATATTATTGAGAAAGAGACGCCGCTAGATCACTTTCAGATGTTCACGCGAAGATGCAAAAAGGCACCAATCCCTTCGGATCGGTGCTTTTTGTCTTCGTCAATGCCATTTTAAATAAAGGATAATTTATCCAGCATTCTGTACAGCATCAAAGCTGTCTCCGCTCTGGTGGATAAGGCATCCGGCTTGAAGGCCCCATCCTCATCTCCTTGAATAATACCAAGACCTGTGGCTTCATTGACAGCTTCCTGTGCCCAGGCGGAGATTTTGCCGGAATCGTTGTAGGTTCCCGGCTGTGCCGGATTGACCGCCGGAGTTCCGGCGTAATCAACGGCGCGCATCAGAATAGCCGCCAGTTCTTCCCGCGTGATCGGGGCATCCGGTTTGAACGATCCGTCCGCGTAGCCCTGTATAAGCCCTGCCTGATATGCGGCAAGCACGCTGGAGTCGTACCACTGGCCCGAAACATCCGGGAATACGGAGTCACCCTGCTGATTTTCAAGGCCTAATGCTCTGACCAGCAGCGTGGAAACCTCCGCACGGGTGATGGCTCCCCTGGGATCGAAGCCCCCTGCATCCCGGCCTTGGACGATCATCTTGGATGCCAGGAGATTCACAGCCTGCTCTGCCCAATGCTGATCCATATCCGGGAAGCTGACCGGATGCTGGATCAGAGCAAACGTCCCCGTTCCCTTGCTCTTGATCGTGACGGTTGTTTGTCCGTTAGCGGCCTCAAAGGTCGCTGGCGCAAAGCGGTATTCTCCCTGTTCATCGAACCAAACCGCCGATGCCGAATCGGGGATATCCGTTTTGTCCACAGTGATTGTTCTTTCCACATAGCTATCAAAGGCAGTCACAGGAATTGACTTGCCTTCTCCATCAGCAAGGAATAATTGGAAACGAACGGGCTGCGACAGTTTATCCTTCTGGAATCCGCTGTTCAATCCGGCTTCGTCCGAAGAGTCCAGCTGCTGGGCAACGACCTCCAAATGCCACTGCGATCCTTCCAGACCGGCTGCGGCAAGCCGCTTCTGCAAATCAAGCTCGCCAAGCGGAAGCTTGAATGCGGCGGCTGGAAGCTGGAATTCCACGATGCTGTCCGGATTTGCCGTTCGGATCGCGTTCAGAAGCTCTGCGGTCAGCTGGAATCTTCCCCCGCCCTCTCCTGCCGTCAGGGTCACGATGCCTTCCTTGACCCGTTCCATGTTGACTTTGACGGTTTGTTTATTACCCTGCGGATCAATCAGATCCAGCGTGTAATCGGATGCAGAATCATCCGTGCCCGGGTCCGGCAAAACAGAACCGTTCCCTCCGGAGCCCGGATTACCGGACTGGATTACGACAATACTGGCCTCGGCAGCAAGTCCGCCATAGGTGGCGGTCACAACGGTTTTGCCGCCGGCCGTTCCTGTCAGCTTGCCGCCCGTCTCTGCGCGCGCAACCGACGGATCCGCTATTTGATACTGCGCATATTCAGAAATATTGAACTCGGTCCCATCATCGTAGACAGCCGCCACCTGCGCATTCAGCGATTCACCGTTAATGATGGTATACTCCGGCTTCGAGAAGCTCAAGCCTGACAGCTGCGGGGTTTCCGGAGTGTCTCCTGCCGTTACATGAATCGCCGCCTGAGCAGCGAATCCATTGTACACGGCGGAAATGACCGTTTCCCCTTGCGAAACGCCGCTTATGCTGCCGTCTGCGCTCACTTGTGCAACCGCTGGATCAGCCATCGTATACACGATGCCGTCCGCAATCACAACCTGACTGCCGCCCTCATAGGTCGCCGTAACAACAGTCGGCTTCGTTTGTCCGACCTGCAGCGAATAATCATTCTCGGTGAACGCGATCCCCAGCTGTGCGGAATCGGAGCGGGGAACGGTCAGCTCAAAGGTCCTGCTTGCTGCCGCTGCTCCTTTCTTGATCAACGCCTCCAGAGTGACAACAGCATCCTCTTCCGTTCTGGACGGCCGGGTAATATTCCCCGTCCGCGGGTTGATAATATCCGGCCGGGTTGAAGTCCAGGTGATCCCGGAGCCGGCGGCTCCCAGAGCAGGAAGCGTGACCGGCCGGGTGACGCGATCGGCCTGATCACCTTCTGCCAGCCCAACCGCAAGCTCCGTCTTATCCTGCTCCACTGCCGCAAAATCCTCATCTTCGACCGAGGTTACGCTGAACCTCAAGCCGTCCACCAGCATGTAGGCTCCTGATTTCTTCACGCCCTTGATCGTATGCGGACCCTTGGTTAATCCGGAAATACTGAACAATGCTTGCTGGGTCTGTCGGCTGTCGCTGTGCGCGCTCACCGTTTGCTTGAATTCATTGTCCACATATATATCGATGTCCCCGAGTAAAGAGTCTTTGGCCGAGATAAAATCAATCCCCGTACCGGTGAAGGGATATTCAAAATAGTCGCCATTCGCTTCGGCGGCATGCACATCATTCTGGTAATCTCCGCGCAGGGAGAAGCTCAGATAAGTGGTACCCACCGGCTGTGAAGCCAGGTATTCTTTCTTGATCGTGACCTGATTGCCGGATGCCGTGTAGTCCTCTCCCGGTACCAGCGCTTCATTGCCATTGGATATGCCAAGCAGGCCGCTTCCGTCGATGGCAAGCGCCACCGTCACATCGGCTTGTGCCGGTCCCGACTTGTCGAAGCTTGCCGTATCCGGACTAATCAGGTCTGAGACATGTACCCGCAGCTGATCCAGCAGCATATAGTAGCCGTTTTTCTTCACGGCCTTGATGGTGTGGGGACCATCGGCAAGGCCCGCAATGCTGAACACGGGCTGCTGAACCTGCCTGCTCGGGCTGTAGGCGCTGACGGTTTGCTGCAGCTGGCCATCTACATAAATATCCATATCGCCCTGTGAAGAATCCTTCTCGGTAATGATTTCAATACCGGTTCCCTTGAAGGCATATTCGAAGGAATCGCCGGTAACCTCGGTGTACTGCACATCATCCTTGTAATCGCCGAGACCTCTGTTGCGGCCAAGCTGCCACGCGCCGTCGTAGAATATGTCCGGATCATCATTGTTAACCGGAATATAACGGCCGCGCGCCGTATCTCTAACCGTTACCGCCAGGGTCTGAGGCTGGCCCGCACTGAAGGAGAAGGTCAAATTCGCCATTCCGATCGGCTGGGCGGCCAGATATTCCTTCTTGATCGTAACCACGCTGCCGGAGACCGTGTAATCAGTGCCATCTATCAACGGTGTTCCCGCATTGTCTATTCCGCTAAAGCTGTTCGCTCCCAGTGTCAGCGTCGTCGTGATATCGGACTGTGTCGGCTGCTTCTGATCGAAGCTCGCGGCTGCCGGGCTGATCGTGCTGTTCTGGGCTGTCGTATCGCTGATGGAGATGGACAGCGTTTGCGATGCGCCTCTGCTGAAGGAGAAGATCAGCTTGGCTGCTCCCGCCGGTCTTGCTGCAAGATATTCCTTCTTGATCGTGACCAGATTGCCCTCTGTCGTGTAGTCGGTTCCCGCTACCAGCGGAGTACCGCCGCTCGTAATGCCAGCCAGCGTATTGCCAGCCAGTGTCAGCGTTGTCGTGACATCAGCCTGTTCCGCCGTGTTCTTGTCAAAGCTCGCTTCAGCCGGGTTGATCATGCTGTTCTGAGCTTCAGAATCCGCTACTTCGATGGCAAGAACCTGCTCGGCTCCGCCACTGAAGGAGAAGATAAGATTGACGGTTCCGACCGGCCTGGCAGCCAGATACTCTTTCTTGATCATGACCTGATTGTCCGTCACAGCATAGTCAGTGCCAGCTGCTAATGGAGCTCCGTTACCGGAGATCCCGCTTAATGTTCTGCCCGCCGCGATGGCAGCCGTAACATCAGCCTGTTCCGAAGCGGCCTTGTCAAAATTAGCGGATTGCGGGGCAATCAGATCAGGCAGTGTGACCTTCAGCTGATCCACAAGCATAAAGACACCCGATTTCTTCACCGCCTTGAGCGTATGCGGCCCGTCGGAGAGCCCCGCAATATGATAGACGCTTTGATTGGCCAACCGGCCCGCGTTTGAAGTGCTGACGGTTTGCTTGAAGTCCCCGTCCACGTAGATATCGATATCGCTCTGGGATGGATCCAATTCCGAATATAATTCGATTCCGGTTCCCGTAAACGGATATTCCATATATTCACCGTTGTTTTCCAGGAAATGCACATCGTCCTTGTAATCCCCGAGTCCCCTGTTGTAGCTGCGGTTCCAGGCTCCTTCATAACGGATTCCCGCATCGTCATCGTTGACGGATATGGAGCCGCCTGCGGAAGAATCTTTTATAACGAGGGTTACGTTCTTGTCAGCTCCCTTGTCGAAGCTGAAGGCCAGGCTGGTCGTTCCTTCCGGCAAGCTTGCCAGGAATGCTTTCTTGAAGGTGACCACGCTGCCGGCAGCCGTATAGTCGGTGCCCTCCTCCAGCGCAGATTCGTTCATGGCGATACTGTCCAGTTGATTTCCCCTGAGCTCCATCGTCGTTGACACATCAGCCTGAGCCGATTGTTTCTTGTCAAAGCTGATTGTCGGCGGATTGACGGCGCTGTTCCGGGTCGTCGTATCCTTGATTGTGACAGCAAGCGTTCTTGCTGCTCCGCCGCTGAAGGCGAAGGTCAGATTGGTTGTTCCAAGCGGCTGCGCTGCCAGATACTCCTTCTTGATCGCAACCTCATCATCCGCAATCGTATAGTCGGTGCCGGCCGTTAATACCGCAGCGCCATTCGTAATACGGATCAATTCATTTCCGTTCAAGGCGACCGTTGCCGTTACATCGGCTTGCTCCGATTCCTTCTTGTCGAAGTCAGCCGCAGACGGATTAATAGTGCTGTTCGGAGCAGCGGGGTCGCCTACCTCAACCGCCAGATTCTGCGAGGCTGCCGCCAGTTCGCTCCCGCCGTTGCGCTGCCAGGAGCCTGTATACGAAAGTCCGGTATCATCGTCATTGACCAGTGATGTACCGCCTCCGGCAGTCACTTTAAACAAACGTGAGCCGTGTGATGGCAAATCGACGGAGCTGTAGCCGGTATCAAACGATCCCAGCTCGGTATGGCTCCATAAATCGCGTACGGAGGCCGGTCCTGTAAGGCCGATGTCGTTCCAGTTCACAGTTACCGTTGCACTGGAGCTTCCGAGATTATACAGCCCCACCGTGTAGGTTCCATCACCGTTATTGGCATACCATACCTGCTGGTCGGCAGCCGTCGAAACAGGATGCGCCGGATTGCCGGCCTGATTAACCGCGATGACCTCCTCATTGGTCAGCAGCTCGATGCCGTAGCTGTCCAGATTCGTCATGTCATTGCCGATATAAAGCGGCGCTGAAGACATCGCCCATAATGACATGGCTGTCCTCCGCTCATCCGGGGTGATGCCGTCCATCGCTCCATTCCCGACATTCAGGGAGTCAAAGTCATTCCACCCTCCCGCTCCTGCATGCCGCCACCACTGCTCCGCCTTCGGGAACAGACGGGCAATGCTAGGCCAAGCGGTCAATCCGCCGGTTCCGCAGTAGCATTCAATATCCCAGTCCACGCGCCATCCGTTCGCGTATTTTTTCCAGGTATCCGCATATTTGATATCGAGCGCCCATGACAGCTCAAGCCAAATATGATGCGGAGCCAGCGCCTCTGACCACGCCTTGACGTCATCGCGGGCATCAAGGGAAAGATCGGAGATGCCCGATCCCGGCGTAACGCTGTCGAATTTCAGGAAATCAACGCCTCAGGAGCCGAGCAAATCGGCAATGGAAGTGATATAGCTCTGCGCACAGGGCTGCGAGAAATCGATTTTATAGCCCAGGCCCCAATAATCCGCCTTTTCGAGCGGCATTTTCACAATGTCCTGCATATGGCAGGCAGTGCCGTAAATCGGCAGATTATCGTCCAGCGCTTGGGGAGACAAGCCCGGAATCATATAAAGACCGAATTTTTGACCGTTATTATGAACATGATCAATTACATCCTGAAGCCCGTCCGGATATAAGGTCGTACTGGGAACAGGCCGGCCATACCCGTCCATGCCCCCATTCCAGCCTGCATCGACATTTATGTAGTTGTAGCCATAGGCTTGAAGCTTCTCGTGCATGGCATCGGATTGCGCTTTGATATTGGCAGCGGTAATCCATGAGCCCGTCGTATAGACCTGCATGCTGTAGCTGCTCCAGCCCATATAAGGCTTCGCGCCAAGTCCGTTGTCAGCGGCCTCGACGGGGCGGGGCTGCGGCGTCAAGACGCCAATCTGGACAATAACAATGATCAGGGCGAGTAGCACCAAACGGGTTCTTTTCTTCCAATTCTGCATTATTCTACTCCTTTAGCTTGTGGAATTGGTGGCGCTCTCCATGTATTGGATGCTCTGATGCTCTACGTTTCAAAGCAGCTTCTTTTTCGCCGCACCTCGGACCCCCCTCTCCTGTCACGCGGCATCAAGCCATCCATTTGACAGCGCTTTCTTCAGGTCCAATCATAATGGGTTTCTCTTCCATGAGGTAGGTACAATTACGTCATTTAGGTACAACTTTCCCCATTTCACAGGGTTCAATCTCTCGCGCAGCGACCAATTTTCCTGATTGTGCCAGACTGGACGAGAAAGAAACAAGCTCCCGCCGCTCATCGCGGCAAAGTTAGCTGCTGCACCCTCTAAAAGTCCGGTGAAAAAGACAGGCTGCTCGAACACGTCCTTTCGATGGTTTCAGAAAGTTCAACCGCCGCTGCGGCCATGTTCTGGTTGAATGCCCTGACAAAAAAACTCCACCGGCTTAAAGTCAGCCAGTGGAGTTTAGAATGCGGCAGCCCGCATCGCCTTTTTATTGGGATTTTCTCTCGATGACGCGGAAGGATGCCGTCGCCATGGAACAAAGCACATCCGCCGCGCTTCGGATGGTACCCTGCGCTGTGATCATTTTACCCGACATATGCACGATTTCCGCCTCAGCCGTCACAATTCCCGGCCGGGCCGGCGAGGTGAAATGAATATTCAGATTTGAAGTGACCATATCCTCCTCCGGTCTTGCGGCCATAGCCACAAGTCCCATCGCCGAATCGAGCAGCGCGGTATGCACACCGCCATGAAGGATGCCGATTAAATTCAAATGATGCTCCTTGACATCCAGGGTGACAATCACCTTGTTCTCGTCCATATATGCCAGCTCGCAGCCCAGATAGCCCCAGAAGGTATGCCGGGCCTGCTCCGACAACTTTTCCAACCGATCATTCATCATGCTCATCGAATTCCTCCCCGGCCACGCTTACTCCATATGCAGCGCTCTATCACCCGGATTGTCAGTCTCTCTTTTCCTGCCGCTCCTCATCTTCCTCGATCAATTTGCGGCGCAGCACCTTGCCAGCCAATGTTTTGGGCAGACTTGCGGGGAATTCAACCAGATGAGGAACCTTATAGGCCGCAAGCCGCTGCCTGCACCATTCCTTCAAGTCCTTTTCATCCAACCGGGCCCCCGGCTTCAACACAACGAAAGCCTTGACCGTTTCTCCCCGGTAGTTGTCCGGGATGCCCAGTACCGCCGCTTCTTCAATATCAGGATGCTCGAACAGGACCTCTTCGATCTCCCGGGGGTATATATTATAGCCGCTGGCGATAATGATGTCTTTGATGCGGTCCATCATATAGAAGAACCCGTCTTCATCCATACGCGCCATATCTCCGGTGTGAAGCCAACCGCCCTTGAGTACTTTCGCAGTCTCGTCCGGCGCATTCCAATAGCCCTTCATCACCTGCGGACCGCTGACTGCAAGCTCGCCGATTTCACCGGCAGGGAGCTCATCCCCAGTTTTGGGATCAATGATTTTGGCCAGCGTGTCGGGAAACGGAATACCGACCGAGCCTGTCTTGCGCTTCTCCCACACATTGTTGGCATGCGTCACCGGGGAAGCTTCCGTCAGCCCGTAGCCTTCAATGAGACGCCCGCCGGACATCTCCTCAAAGCGCTGCTGGACCTCATGCGGCAGGGAGGCCGCGCCGCTGATGCACATATTGATCGAGGACAGATCGTAATTATGAATCCGGCTGTGATTAATAAGCGCAATATACATGGTAGGCGCTCCCGGAAATACGGTTGGCTTCATCCTGGAAATCAGCGGCAGAAGCTGGTTCACATCGAAACGCGGTACGAGAATCAAACTGCCTCCAAGCAGGACGGACTGGTTGAGCAGAACCGTCAGGCCAAATACATGAAAGAATGGAAGCGCTGCCAGGTAGCGTTCTTTGCCGGGCTTGCTCCGGTAAGCCCACAGACTGGTTTGGATCGTGTTGACGATCACATTGTAATGCGTAAGCATGACGCCCTTCGCCAGCCCCGTCGTCCCGCCCGTATACTGGAGCAGGGCCAAATCATTCTCGGCATCCACATCGGTATGCACGGGCGATCGGGAGGAATCATGCATCAGCTTGACGAAGGAATGGACCCCGTCTTCATAGGCGACATCGAGATTCATTCCGTCCTTCTTCGCCTTGAGCGGGTACAGCAGATTCTTCGGGAACGGCAGATAATCCTTGATCGATGTGATGATAACATGCCGAAGCCCCGTTTGCGGTAAAATATCCTTCACCTTCCGGTGCAGCAGATCCAGCGTCAGAATGACGGAAGCGCCGGAATCCCGCAGCTGATGCTGAAGCTCCCGCGGCATATAGAGGGGATTGGTCATCACCACGACGGCTCCGGCCAGCAGAACGCCATAATAGGCAATAACCAGCTGGGGACAATTGGGCAGCATAATGGCCACCCTGTCCCCCCGTGCGACACCCAGCTTGCGGACGACATGAGCGAACCGGTACGCCCCCTCGAGCAGATCGGCATATTTCATGTCCTTCCCCATAAAATGCAGCGCCGTATGATTCGGATAATTGGCCGTTGACTGAATGAGAAAGTCGGCCAGATTTTTTTTGGGATACGGATAGGTTGACGGTACTTCCTTCGGATAATGAGACAACCACGGTCTATGTGCCATGCCCCTTCACCTCATTGGTATGGAATCGGGTTAATGCACGTAGCTTTCTGACTGAATGACCAGGGCTGCGATCTGACGTTTCTCCTGAATGGTGTTCAGGGATGTGCGGCGCGTCAGCTTCTTGAGAACCGAGAGCTGGGTGCGGAGCATATCTCCCACCTCAATGGCGGACAAGGTTTCCTTGGCATAACCTTCAATCGCCTGGAAAGCCTCGTGAATAAAGATCCGGGTCATCCGGATTGCCGCGGCCGACTTCTCTTCGCCTCTCCTGGCGATTCTCTGCTGCGTCCGAAGAAGCGCGCTTTCCATGGCATAAAGCTGAATCATGATATCCGCCAGATGGCTGAGCACCTCCTGCTCCTCCTCGAGCTTCATCTGAAACTTCTGAACGGCCGCTCCGCCTGTCATCAGAAAAATTTTCTTCGCCATGGAGAGCAGATGGACTTCCTCCCCAAGGAGACTATCGAACATTTGTCCCGGCACCAGCTGCAGCAGCTCCGCTTGAAGCGCCTGCGCCTTCTGGAGCAGTGGAAGCTCGCCCTTCATCGCCCGCTTGATCAGCGTCCCCGGAATCAGCAGACGATTTATTTCATTCGTGCCCTCAAAAATGCGGTTAATGCGGGAATCGCGGTAGATGCGCTCGATGGCATATTCCTGAATGAAGCCGTAGCCGCCATGAATTTGTACGCCTTCATCCGCGATTTGATCCAATGTTTCGGAACCGAACACCTTGTTGATCGAATACTCCAGCGCATACTCGGCAATGGCTTTGGCGGACTGGACACCGGCTTCCGGGCTGTCGTGATCGATTTCACTGAGTCCGGCATCCATCAAGCCTGCGGTCCGGTAAACCATGCTTTCCAGCACATAGGTTCGGATATTCATCTCGGCCAGCTTCTTGCCGATCAGCGGGAAAGAGGAAATCGGTTTGCCGAACTGCGTGCGCTGATTGGCATATTGGGCGCTGATCTCAATCGCCTGCTTGCATGCGCCGAGGCATCCGGCTGCCAGCTTGAAGCGTCCGATATTCAGAATATTGAAGGCGATCAAATGGCCTTTGCCAACCTCCCACAGCAGGTTTTGGACCGGCACATGCACATCCTCCAGAATAAGCGGACGCGTTGACGAGCCCTTGATGCCCATCTTCTTCTCTTCGGGACCGAAGCTGACACCCTCCATGGTGCGCTCCACGATAAAGGTGCTGAAATCCTTGCCGCTTACCTTCGCATAGACGATGAAAATATCCGCAAAGCCGGCGTTTGTAATGAACTGCTTCGTGCCGTTCAGCACGTAATGAGTGCCGTCCCCGGACAAGCGCGCCGTTGTTTTGGCGCCAAGCGCATCCGATCCCGAGGAGGGCTCAGTCAGGCAGTAAGCGGCGATCTGCGTGCCCGCCGCCAGATCCGGCAAATATTTCTTCTTCTGCTCTGCCGTACCGAAGTAGACGATCGGCAATGTTCCGATTCCCACATGGGCGCCGATCGTGAGCGCGAACGATGACGCCTTGGACAAACGCTCGCTGATCAGCGTGGAGCTGACCTTATCCAGGCCCAGCCCCTCATAGGCTTCCGGCACATCCGCGCCCAGCAGGCCGAGCTCGCCGGCTTTTCGCATCAGCTTTACGGTCAGCTCGTAATCCAGCTTTTCGATTTGACCGTCGACCGGAATGATCTCCCCCTCCACAAAATCGGACGTCGTCTGCGCGATCATGCGCTGTTCCTCCGTCAGCTCATCCGGGGTAACGATCAGGTTGTAATCCAGATCGTCAATGACGAAGCTGCCGCCTATCACTTTCTTGCCTGTTTGTTCCATCTCTTTTCACATCTCCCTTCTATGGTTATTCGGGATACACTTCAAATACGCCCGCCGCGCCCATTCCCCCGCCAATGCACATGGAGACCACGCCAAATCCGCCTCCGCGGCGGCGCAGCTCATAAATAAGGCTTGCTGCAAGCTTCGTGCCCGTGCATCCCAGCGGATGGCCAAGCGCGATGGCTCCCCCGTTCACATTGACCAGCTTCTCGTCAAGCTCAAGCTCTCTGATTATATGCAGGCACTGCGATGCGAAGGCTTCATTGATTTCAAATAAACCGATATCCGATGTGCGGAGTCCTGCCCGCCGGAGTGCTTTCGGAATAGCCTTCACCGGTCCAACTCCCATGATTTCAGGGTCCACGCCGGCCAGAGCAAAGGACTTGAAGGCTGCCAGCGGCTTCAGACCAAGCTCTTCGGCCTTCTCCCTGCTCATCACCAATACGGCTGCCGCTCCGTCGCTCATCTGGGAGGCGTTGCCTGCCGTAACCGTGCCGCCCTCCTTGAAGGCAGGCTTCAGCCTTGCCAATCCCTCAGGCGTGGTATCTGCACGGACACCCTCATCCTTCTCCAGAATAAGCGGTCTCACCCATGATTTCCCGTCCTCGCCGAAGCCTCTCATCGATGTGGCTACCGGAATAATCTCTTCCCGGAAAATGTCCAACCCCAGAGCCGCCGCCGCTTTCCGGTGGCTTTCCGCCGCAAAACGATCCTGATCCGCTCTGGAAATACCGAACCGCTCGGCAACATTTTCCGCCGTGTGGCCCATTGCGATGTATACCTCCGGCATCTCGTCCACGATAGCCGGATGGGGAGATGGCTTGAAGCCCGTCATGGGCACATGGCTCATGCTTTCCACCCCCCCGGCGATGACAATATCGGCGCCGCCCGTCATGATCCGTTCTGCTGCGAATGCGATGGACTGCAGGCCGGAGGAGCAGAACCGGTTAATGGTCAGAGCCGGTACGGTTGAAGGAAATCCGGCGTACAGCGACATGATGCGGGCAAAATTCAAGCCCTGCTCCCCTTCGGGCATCGCACAGCCGATCATAATATCCTCGACGTCCTCCTTATTCACGCCTGGAGCGCGGTCGATGACGGCCTGAAGCACAATTTTCCCCAGGTCTTCCGCTCTCGTATGAATGAAGCTTCCTTTCTTCGCCTTCCCTACCGGGGTTCGTACAGCGGATACGATAACAGCCTCTCTCATTTGTGAACTCACCTTCCTTCTTAAGTGGATTAATTGCGGAGGGCCTTGCCCTTCGCAAGCATATGCTGCATCCGGTGCTGCGTCTTCGGTTCCCCGCACAGGCTGAGGAAGGCTTCACGCTCCAGGTCCAGCAGATACTGCTCGGTTACCATTGTTCCGGCGGGAACGCTGCCGCCGCTGATGACATGGGCCAGCTTCCCCGCAATGAGCAGATCGTGGTCGCTGATAGTTCCGCTCTGCTTCATGGCAATCGCACCCAGCTTCAGCACGGCTTTCCCGTCTTCGCCGATGACTCTGATCTTCTCCGGCCGGGTTGCCCGATAGCCGGACTGCGCCAGCCGCAGCGCAGACTGCTTCGCTTCATGAATCAGATAATCCTGATTGGCGACAATCCGGTCGCTTGGGCGCAAATACCGCAGCCTCTTCGCGTCATGGGCACTGGTAGAGACCTTCGCCATCCCGATGTTCATATACATCTCATTGATGTAAGGCTGAAGATCGATCTCCGGCTGCGGATGAGCCTGGCTGATACGCAGAGCCATTTCCTTGCAGCCGCCTCCGGCCGGTATGAGTCCGACTCCGACCTCGACCAGTCCGTAATACGTTTCCGCATTCGCGCATACTTCGTCCGCCGGCAGACAGACCTCGACGCCTCCCCCGAGTGTCATGCGATGCGGCGCGGCAACAACCGGCTTCTCAAAATGCTTGAGCTTCATCATCGTGTCCTGGAACAGCCGGATGATATGATCGACCTCATCCCATTCCTCATCCTGCGCTTCCATCAGAAGCAGCATAATATTGGCTCCGACGCAGAAGTTGCGCCCTTCGTTGGCAATAATCAGCGCATCATAATTGCGGCGGACCTCTTCCACGGTTTGCTGGATCATCATCAGGATGTCAGCGCCAATCGCATTGTTCGGCGAATGGAATTCCAGACAAGCCACTCCGCTGCCCACATCGATCAGACTGGCTCCGCTGTTCCCCAGGATCACCCTGTTCTGCTGCTTGAGGCGGGCAAGCGAAATGATTTCCGGAGGCTGCTCTTCCTGGCGGTACCGTCCTTCATGAACATAGAAAGATGCTCCCGCTTCCCGCCGATAGAAGGAGCTGTTGCCCGCCGCAATCCAATCCTTCACCCAGGCGGGAACAGCCGTCCCTTCGGCTTCCATACGGGCAGCGGATGGAATGAGGCCGATCTCATCCCACAATTCGAATGGCCCCCGCTCCCAGCTGAAGCCCCATTTCATCGCCTTGTCGACATCGGCAATCGAGCCTGCAATTTCATTGGCCCTATCGGCGGCATACACAAGCGTCTGCTTCAGAATCTCCCATGCCAAGCCGGAGTAGCGGTCCTTCCCGCCAAGCAGCGCCTTCGTCTTGCTGCCGGCTCCTTTGGCAGCTCTTGCCGCTTCCAGAGAAGCGGAGGTTATCCTCCTGCTCTTGGCATACGTCATCGTGCCCAGATCGAGCGACAGGATCTCACTGCCCTGTTCCCCCTTGATTTTCTTGTAAAAGCCCCCTCCCGCTTTCTCGCCGATCCAGCCGCGCTCCACCATAACCTTCAATACCTGCGGCAGCGCAAAAGCTGTCTTCTCCGCTTGGCTGTCCGTTCTCTCCGCCACGTTATTGGCCACATGCACGAAGGTATCCAGCCCGACCAGGTCAAGCGTCCGGAAAGTGGCGCTCTTGGGCCGTCCCATCGCCGGACCGGTCACGGCATCCACTTCATCGACGGAAAAGCCTTTCTCCTCCATAATCTGCATCGCCGCAAGCAGACCATAGGTTCCAATCCGGTTGGCGATAAAATTAGGCGTATCCTTCGCAATGACGACCCCTTTGCCAAGCGTTCTTTCCCCGCATTCCACAATCCTGCTCACAATATCGGGATCGGTGCTTTCACCCGGAATAACCTCCAGCAGCTTCATGTACCGGGGAGGATTAAAGAAATGAGTGCCGAGAAAATGGCTCTTGAACGCCTCGGAACGGCCTTCCGCCATCGCATGAATGGAGATGCCCGATGTGTTGGAGCTGACGATGATTCCCGGCTTCCACCGGCTTTCAATCTCCCGCAGCAGCTCCTGCTTGATGGCCAGATTCTCCACAACGACCTCAATGACCCAGTCCACTTCCCCGATCCGGTCCAGATGATCGTCGATGTTCCCGGGTGTTATCAGGCTCGCCAAGGAATCATCATACAGCGGGGACGGTTTGATCCCCGCGAGCTTCGCCAGCGCGCCTGCCGCCAGCCGGCTGCGGACCTGCGGCTGCGCAAGCGTCAAGCCGCGGGCCTCCTCCTCCGGCGTCAATAGGGTCGGAACGATATCAAGCAGCAGGACGGATAGGCCGGCATTGGCCAGATGTGCCGCTATGCTTGCGCCCATAACGCCGGAGCCGATAACGGCGGCTTTGGTGATGTTGGCTGTCATATGTTCTCTGCCTCCTTATAGAGTTTTGGTCACTGATTCAACAAAGTCTGGTGAGACACAGGCCCGAAAACGGCCAGCTCCAGAATTTCCGCGATATCCCGCGCCTTTATATGCTCATCCGCCTCCTTCTGCTTGGTGCCGTCCTCCAGCATCGTGAGGCAGAATGGACAGGCGCTGCTGATAAGCGTCGGCCTGGTTACGAGCGCCTGCTCGACCCTGGCCAAATTCACCCGCTTGCCCGCGGTCTCTTCCATCCACATCATGCCCCCGCCCGCTCCGCAGCACATCCCGTTCTCCCGCGAACGCTCCATCTCCATCAGCTCCACGCCAGGAATCGCCCGCAGAATGTTCCGCGGCTGGTCGTAAACATTGTTGTAGCGGCCCAGATAACAGGAATCATGGTAAGTAATCCGTTCATGCACAGCATACTCCGGCTTCAGGATACCGGTACGAATCAGCTCGTCAAGAAGCTGCGTATGGTGAAGCACCTCTACCCCCTCCATCCCGAATTCGGGATATTCATTCTTGAGCGTATTGAAGGTATGAGGACAGGCGGTGACAATCCGTTTGACGCCGTATTTGCGGAAGGTTTCTATATTCTCGGCGCATAGCTGCTGGAACAGCAGCTCATTGCCCATCCTGCGCGGCGTATCGCCTGAATTCTTCTCCTCATTGCCGAGAATGGCAAAACGGATGCCTGCCTTGTGCATGAGCCGGACCAGCGCGCGGGTAATCTTGCGGGAGCGGTTATCGTAAGAGCCCATGGAGCCGACAAAGAAAAGCAGCTCGAAATCCGGCGCATCCTTAACCGTCGGGACGGCTATCCCTGCAAGCTCCTCCACCCATCTGCTTCGCTCGCTGCGGCTGATTCCCCATGGATTCCCCTGCCGCTCGATGTTTTGCATGGCGCGCTGACCTTCCTGGGGGATGCTCCCTTCCATGAGCACAAGATGACGGCGCAAATCGATGATTTTATCCACATGCTCGTTGCCCACGGGGCATTGATCCTCGCAGTTGCGGCAGGTTGTGCAGGCCCATATCTCCTCCTCCGTCATTACGTCGCCGATCAATGCCAGCTCCTCCGGCTTCTTCTCCGAGTGCTGCCAGCTTTCTTTATGCCAGTCCATGGTCGGGGAGATATCCGTTATTTCGGCCGTATCCATCATGAAGCGCGGCTGCTCTCCTTCCTGTCCGCCTGCGGCAACGGCATGGGCTCCTCCTCCTGCCGGGAAGGCGAAAGCTGGCACCCAAGGCGATTTGGAGGTGATTGCTGCGCCCTTCTCCGTCAGATGGTCGCGGAGCTTCACGATCAGATGCATCGGGGACAGCGCTTTGCCGGTATTTGAGGCCGGACAGACATTCGTGCAGCGCCCGCATTCCACACAGGCATAGAAATCCAGCATCTGCTTGCGGGTAAAATCTTCGATTTTGCCAACGCCGAACGCTTCTGCCTCCTCATCCTCCAGATCAAGCTTGCGCAGTCTTCCCGGAGGCCGGCTGCGGCCAAGAAACAGATTGATCGGTGCGGTAATGAGATGAAAGTGCTTGGATTGCGGAATATAGACAAGGAATGCAAGCAGAATGATCAGATGCGCCCACCAGAACAGGAAGAATACAGCCTTGGCCGCCCCCGGCGTAATTCCGGACGCAAGCTCTGCGATTAATGAGGATGCCGGTGCATAAGCGGAAGCTTCATAACCAAGCCAAACGCGGTGAAACCCAAGACTGAGCAGAACCGACAGCATCAGAAAAAAAATCAGAAACAAAACGATGCTCGGCTTCCAGTCCTTCTTCAGCCGCTTCAGCTTCTCGCCGTATCTCCGATAAGCGGCGTAACCGGTCGCGAGCAGAATAAGCAGAACGGTGACTTCCTGCGATAGCCCAAAGACGGCGTGACCGGGAATCGGAAGCGGGTGCCCCCCGGACAGCCCCGTGTAGATCAGATCAAGCGCCCCGAACTGCAAAATAATAAAGCCGTAAAAAATAATCAGGTGCATGATCCCGCTCCTCCGGTCCTTCAGGAGTACGCGGTGACCCAGAGCCTGGGAAACAAGATCCCCCACCCTGCTTTTCCAGTCAAAAGGACGGTTCTCCGGCTGCCCCAGCTTCACATACAAATAACGGTGATAAACCGCTCTGTAAAAGAAAGAAAGGGCAGCCCCGACAACAGTCAAAAATAAAAGATAATGCAGCCACGACCAGAACATGAGCACACGTCCTTTCGCATAGTTATGGATGTAAGCGCTTAGAATCGGGCTTCAAAAAAATCTTATGTTCTCAGGCGTTGACAATACGCGAAGGATTTCATAAGATGGAACCAGAAAATGAATGACGATTCATTCAGTTTTGTTTAGATTCTAGCATCGGGGTGAATGCATGACAAGTAAAAAAATGGATAAATTCGAAAGGATTATCGGCGCCGCCGTCAAGGTGTTCGCCGAGACCGGCTTTCACGGCTCCCAGGTATCGAAGATCGCCCGTGAAGCCGGCGTTGCGGATGGAACCATATATTTATATTTCAAAAGTAAAGAAGATATACTTGTGTCGCTTTTCCGAGAGCGTCTTGGCGAGCTCATCGGCAAGCTCAAAGAAAGCGTTGCGGACTCCGCAACCGCAGCCGATGCGATCCGTAAAATTTGCGAGCTTCATTATACCGAGCTTGAGAAAAATCCGGATCTGGCTTATGTCACCCAGATTGAGCTCCGCCAAAGCTCCCTTGAGCTTCGCAAATCGATCGGCCAGGCGGTCAAACCGTATATTCAATTGATTGAAACCGTTCTGATTCAAGGCATGGAGGAAGGAACCTTCCGCAAAGAACTGGACGTTAAATTGACGCGCCTGCTCATATTCGGCGCCATGGACGAAGCCGTTACCTCCTGGCTTATTTCCGGCCGGAAGTATTCCCTCAGCGCCCAGGTGAATAAGTCTGTAGAGTTCTTTTTGATGGCGCTGCGCCCTTAAACGATCTGCCCATTTTCGCAAATTGGAGAGGAGCATCCCTAATGAATGTGTATGTGATTCTGAAGCAAACCTTCGATACCGAGGAGACAATCACCATTCAGGACGGCAGGATATCCGAGGATGGGGTGAAATTTGTCATAAACCCCTATGACGAGTACGCGGTTGAGGAAGCCATCCGGATCAAGGAGCAGGAAGGCGGGCTTGTTGTTGCCGTTTCCGTAGGCCCGCAGCGGAGCGCCGAGGCGCTGCGAACCGCTCTTGCCATGGGGGCGGATGAGGCCGTCCTGGTCTGCGATGAGCGCATTCCAGCTGACGAGTATTCAATCTCGTCCGTGCTTTCTGCCTATTTTGCCGGTCAATCGTACGACCTTATCCTGGGCGGCAACTTCTCCGTGGACAATGGCGCAGGGCAGGTTGCTATCCGTCTTGCCGGACTGCTTGGCATTCCCCATGTATCTTCCATCACCAGCCTTGCCCTATCGGACCGGAACGCAAAAGCAGAGCGGGATGCCGAAGGCGATCTTGAGCTGATCGAGATCTCCCTTCCCGCGCTGTTCACGGCGCAGCAGGGTCTGAATGAACCCCGTTACCCCTCCCTCCCCGGCATTATGAAAGCAAAGAAGAAACCTTTTTGGCAGCTCACGCTGGATGATCTTGGAATCACCCCTGAGCAGCTGGCGCCGAAAACATTGCGGATCGATCTGAGCCTTCCTCCGGCGAGGGCAGTTGGCCGGATTCTGCAGGGCGAGCTGCCGGAGCAGGCGGCCGAGCTCGTCCGGATGCTCCACAGCGAAGGAGGAATTCATTAATGGGCAGAACATATTTGATTGTTGCGGAGCACAGGGAAGGAAAAATTCGTCAAGTGACGCTGGAGGCGCTTCAAGCCGCTGCAAGCTCAGCCGCAGACGGGGACCGGATGACCGCTGTCCTCATCGGAAGCGGACTTGATTCCATGGCAAATGAGCTGTCCGCCTACCCTTTATCCGAAATTCATCTGATTGAGCATGCAGGTCTGCAGCATTACAACCCTGAGGCTTATACGGCGGCTCTTCTTCCCGTCATAGAAAATATCTGCCCCGACGCGGTGTTCCTGGGTCATACCGCTCTGGGACGCGACCTAGCGCCTGCCTTGGGAGCGAAGCTTCAAGCGGGCCAGCTTTCCGATGTGATTATGCTTACTGGTACCGGCGAGGATACAGTTTTCACCAGAGCGATCTATGCCGGCAAAGCATTCGAGAAGAAACGGTTTAACGGTTACCCCTGGGTCGTCACGGTCCGCCCGAACAATTTCCCTGCACTGCCTCCCTCCTCATCCCCGCAACCGGCGCAGATAGTCAAGGCCGATTATGCACCTTCCTCATCATTGCGAACGATCGTACAGGATGTTGTCAGACAAACCGGCGGCAAAATCGATCTGACCGAGGCGAAAATCGTCGTGTCCGGCGGGCGCGGCGTCAAAAGCCGCGATGGCTTCAAGCCGCTTGAAGAGCTGGCTGGCGTCCTGAACGGCGCGGTCGGCGCATCGCGCGGAGCCTGCGATGCCGGTTACTGCGATTACGCGCTGCAAATCGGTCAGACCGGCAAGGTAGTCACGCCCGAAATCTATATTGCATGCGGCATCAGCGGGGCGATCCAGCATCTGGCCGGGATGAGCCAATCGCGGGTCATTGTTGCGATCAACAAGGACCCGGAAGCCCCAATCTTTAAAGTGGCGGATTACGGAATTGTGGGTGATTTGTTCGAGGTTGTTCCGCTATTGACCGAGGAATTCCGGAAGGCATTGGGCTGACGTGATGGGACCATTCGATAAAGACCTTCTGGCCGGCAAAGTCGTTCTGATCACCGGCGGCGCTACCGGCCTGGGCCGCGCGATGGGCGAGAAGTTTCTCTCACTCGGGGCCAAGCTTGCAATAGCCGGCCGCCGGGAAGAGGTTTTGCGGACGGCTGCGGCAGACATGACCGCGATGGGCGGCGAGGTTTTCCATAAAAGCTGCGATGTGCGGGACCCGGCTCAAATCCATGAGCTTGTCGATGCGGTGGAGCAGCGGTTCGGCCGTATCGACGTGCTTGTCAATAATGCGGCGGGAAATTTCATTAGCCCGACAGAGCGTCTGTCCCCGCGCGCGGTGGACGCTGTCTTGAATATTGTGCTGCACGGCACCTTCTATATGACGCTGGAAGTTGGAAAACGCTGGATTGAACAGGGGATCGGCGGCACGATGCTGAATATTGTGACCACTTACGCTTCCACCGGCTCGGGCTATGTCGTTCCGTCCGCAGCGGCCAAAGCCGGCGTACTTGCCCTCACCCGCTCCCTTGCGGTGGAGTGGGCCCGCTACGGCATCCGCCAGGTTGCTATTGCTCCGGGACCCTTTCCCACGGAAGCCGCCTGGTCGAAGCTTTCCCCCACGCCAGAGCTCGCGGAAAAGCTGATTGGCCGCGTTCCCTTGAAGCGGGCCGGAGAGCCGGATGAGCTCGCGAATCTTGCGGCGTTCCTGATCTCTGAATATGCCGGATACATTAATGGCGAGGTGATCACGATTGACGGCGGTGAATGGCTGCAGGGAGCCGGTGAATTCAACGGGCTAAGCGGTGTTACGAAGGAGCAGTGGGACAGCTTGGCTGAGCTTACCAAACGCGGGAAATAACCTTTTTCCGTTACGGCAGCGGAACTCTGAACATTTTCCCGTGTTTAATGACAAAAAAAGTTATAATCATGATCCAGAATACAGCAAACTTTTCAGGCATAGTTATATAGAATGAACAGCGGATCAAAAAATATACGCAGCCGAAGGAGTTTGTTGTCCACACGATGATGAAAAATGAAATGATGGAGCACGCAGCGCTGAATGTGACCGTTTCTTATCTGGTAAAGGCGAAAAGCAAAGCACATGCCCTCGACATGGCCCGTTTTCAACTCAATGAAGAGACGATCAGTCTGGATCGGATCCAGCTGGTGAACGATCAGGGAATGAAAAGATTGCTCAAGGTCGAGCATGTGGAATTCATTCATTGGATGGCTGCCGAGTCCTCCGAATTCTGCGATCAATTCAAGGTCATCGGACATTTCCGCCTTGCACTGCGCCTCAGTCATGCTGAGGAGCCGTATGAAGAAAACATCCACAAGCATCACTATCGTCTCCCCAGATCGGCTATCCAGGATAAGACCGTATGGGTGATTCCGACGCTGCATCAGCCCGCATTCACGCAAGTAATCAGCCAGACGCTGGAATGGAAAACGAAAGCCAGGGAAACAACAGCCTTAATAACAGCTGTGTAAAATAGTTCCGTGTCCGCAAAAAATCCCCGCCGGCAGAAACAGAAACCGGCGGGGATTTTTGTTTTTCAGACCTGACAATCGTCCAGGGCGAGTTGCTCCTTCACGCTGCAGCTGCTTTTCTCTGCCGCCTGCCTCCGCGCTGTCTCAGGTACAGGAACGAAAACAGAACACCGAGAGCCGACACGAGCGACATTCCCCAGAAGATATCGGTATAGGCCTGCGAGAGCGGCAGCGAGCCCATCCACACGAGGGCGGTCCCGATAATGGCTGTTGTCAGCGCCCCGCTGAAGAACTGGGCCAGCTGGAATAATCCCATGCCTGCTCCGACTTCCCCTCCCGTCAGCAGCACGGACATCTCGTTGGAAACTCCTGCGGTCAGGGCAGACACGGCGAGACTGAGCGGAATATAGATGATCAGAATAGCTACATAAGCATGAACGGCCAGTACAGCCAGCAAAATGGCGGAGGCCGTCAGCAGCCACGGTCCGAACCGCAGCATGACACCGTTGCCCTGGCGGTCGATTATCCGGCCGATGCTTCTGGCAGCAAGCATCGAGAGAATGGCCCCGGGAAATATAATCAGTCCGGATTGCAGGGAAGACAGACCAAACAGATGCACCAGAATTTGCGGCATCAGAAACAGCACCGCGAAATTGTTCATATAGGAAGCCATGCCAAGCGCCGCGAGGCTCAGATATGGACGGTTGCCGAATAAGGATGGAGCGACGAACGGATTGCTGGCGCTCCGGATGCGCAGAATGAACAATCCTACTGCAACAAGGCCGATAACAAGCATTTCCCATCTTTGCGTCGTCAAAAACAGCAGCAGGCCCGTTGTTCCAATACCCGTCAGCAGAGCGCCCCATGCATCGAATGTGCCGCTCCCCGCCTTCTCCCGCGGCAGCAGAATCAGGTACAGCGGAATTAGGGGCAGCACCAGCGCTGTGACCCCAAATAAGTCATTCCAGCCCCAGAATTGCATAATTGCGCCGCCCAGCACCGGACCAAGACCAAAGCCGAGCGAGCTTGAGGATATGACGAACGAAATCGCTTTTCCCCTTCGCTGCTCCGGAACGTTGCGGGTTATCAGAATAATGGACATACTGAGAATGGAGCCCGCGCCGGAGGCTTGCAACAGTCTGGCAAGAAGCAGCACGGGAAAGCTGCTGCTGAACAAACCAATGAGCGACGCCAGGCCCAATAATAATAAACCGATGGTAAAGAGCGTCCGTAATGGAACAAAATCCGAAAGCCGGCTGTAGGTGATGGACGATATGGCAAATACGATGGAGTATCCCGTTACGATCCATGAGGCTACAGTTGCCGTAAGCTCGAATTGCAGCGTAATGGAAGGCAGGGCCAGATTGAACATCATCGTATTCATAATGACAATCATAACCGTCAATGCCAGCAGCGGCACCGTCCATTTTTCATTAAAAACCCGCTTGCCCATTTGTGCCTGGGCCTCTTCATCCGGCATTGTCCGAGGCGTGATCGTCTCCGCTTCTGCCGGTGCACTTGTCTGTGACATGTCAAACCCACCTCCAGATTGGTTCTCTTCTCCAATTCGCTCAGCCGCCCTCTAGACGGGCAGTCTGATTTCATAAAGGTCATCCTTTATGTAAAGTTCGATAATTAACGAACAATAGAAATATAGCATGGGAATATGGTATCATTCAAGTATTGATTTATTCGAACGCTTGATCATGATCAATCCTCTTCTATATGAAAGGTGGCCGTTGCCATGAAATATTTATTCCATCCTGAGCCCGAAGATATACAGCTGTCGTCGGTCCTTAATGCCTTAAGCGATCCGATCCGGCTGAACCTTGCGAAGGAATTGAGCATTTACGGGGAAATGGCCTGTGGCGGCCTGTCTGCTCCGGTTGTCAAATCGACGTTGTCGCATCATGTGCGTACCCTTCGGGAAGCGGGAGTGGTCCGGGTCCGCAGCCAGGGGACGCAGCGGCTGGTGACGCTTCGGGACGTTGAACTCGAGCAGCGGTTTCCCGGCGTCCTCTCCGCTATTCTCCGCTCTACCGAATTCTCCCGGAATTTGACTGCCGATCCCGAACCGGTGGATGTCGACGCGCATCCCCGGCAGCATTAATCAAGGACTGCCCCTGCATATGGGCAGTCTTCATTATAACCGCAATATGAATTATAATTTGCACCAAGATGGATTCCATTATGGATGCGCTTCGGCCGGAAAGCCCTTTTTTGCCTTTGCTAACTATTCCCACTGACATAAATTCGCAGTAAGCAGGAACGGCTAAAGCCGTCCCCGGGCTGCTGAAGCAGATGTCTTCCCCTCAGAAATAAGCTAAGGTCTACGGGATGTTCATTTCGCTTATAATTGCAAAAAAAGACGCTCCCATCCCACCGATAAGGCAGTTTTGGAGGCGTCTTTTGCATGTTGACAGAAACTGAAGGGTTCACGATCAGCGTAATAATATTGAGGTAAACAATCTGCTTATGACTGTTACGGTGAGACCGTTCCTGGAAACTATTCACTGGTCCTGGGATGTGATTTCAGCCAATTCAGGATCTCATCCAGGGTGTGAACAGGCACAATATTCAGGTCCGGCGCCCCTTTGCGCGCATCCTGCTCCTGACCGGCAGGCACGAAGAAGACGTCGGCGTCCGTCTGGTCGACAGCGTAAGCCTTCTGTTCAATTCCACCAATAGGCCCGACCGCACCTGCCGCGTCGAGCGTGCCCGTACCCGCTACCCGATTGCCGTAGGTCACACCGCCGGGCGTGAGCTGATTGATCAGCGTAAGGGCCAGAATCGCGCCATGCGAAGGACCTCCCTGGTAAACCAGGTAAGAGCGAAAATCAACTTTCTTCGGCAGATCGGCCTGAACCCGGTCCTCTACCTGAATGCCGAATACCGCCCGCTCCGGATCGTCTGCGCTGGCCATCGTCTTCACGGCTGCATCCATGGTATTCCCGTCCCGTTTGAGCTTCACGGCCACCTCTGCACCCGGGTTCACTTCCCCCATACGGGCAGTCAGCTCTGCCGCGGACCGAACCGGATGTCCATCGATCGCCAGCAGCTGATCGCCAGGCTTGAGCTGCCCTTCGGCCGGACTCTCCGGCATCACTTGTGCAATCTGGACACCGGTCGGAATGATGCCCCGTCCAATTCCAAGCTTCCGGAACGCCACCGCGCTGCTGATCTGGTTTGCATCGGCCCGCTGGTCATTTGCCGCCCGCTGCATCTCGCCAAGCGAGATGCTCGTATCCCTTTTCCCGATCTGAATATGGGGAAGCAGGGCTGCGTACAGCCAATCGATTGGAAAAGCCGGGCGGTCAATGACCAGAACACCCTCGATGGAGCCTTGGGGCACACCGCCCTCCACATGGGCGAAACGGTTCATATTCAATGTAAAACCCGGTGAAGTAATCCCGTAAGGCGTTGGCCAGAACAACCCTGCCGCGATTATCACAAAGGTAACCAGCAAAGCTGTGATCCGCCGCAGCCATCGAACACCGCGGCGCTTCTCCATGACGATAATATCGAGCATAGTCAGCAGCAGGGTAATCAGAATGATCAGCAGCGCGGCTGCCAAATGGTTCGGAATCTGAAAGATGGCAATTCCCGAGGCTATACTGCCGGCTGCGATCAGGAATCTGAGCGCCAGCTGCCACAGATGCCCGCGGCGTTCAGCGGCTATGCCGGCCGCAGCGCCAAGCAGCCAAAGCAGGGGAATCAGCGCCAGCAGGTTGACCAGCCATTCGATCCGGTCAATCCAATAGATATCTCCCGAGCGGATCGGGTCCCCCAGCCAAATCAATTCACCGATAACGGATATAATGGCGGCAAGGCCGTATCCGGCGATGTACAAGCGCTTTCCCATCTTCACCATACTCCCCCTTTTATCCATTAAATGTATCATGATCGGAGCTGACATACTAATACCCCGGATGATTTCAGCCAAAAACGCGGCGGGTTGAGGAATCGATGCTGTGCCTGTCCGCTTCAGGTGTCATTCAATAGTTTGGTTATTTTCGTCCATATGTACTAGTATAGAAAGAAAAACGCCCGGCGCAATCAAGCGCTGAGCGTTCTGTTATGAGGAAGGTGAGCACTGGCATGCTGCTTCACAAAGGGGAAACCCTTTTTCGCCAAGGAGAGACCGGGCCGCTTTATCATGTAAGGAAAGGCCTGCTCAAAATTATCCGCATTCACGAGGACGGCAGCCCGATCCTCATGAATATTATTGTAGCCGATGAAATGATCCCGCATCATTCCTTAATTACACACAAGCAGTATCATGGAACAGCAATCGCACTGGTCACCTGTGAAATCGACGTCATCCCGTCCCGGGACTGGTATGATACCCTGAAGCAAAATCCTCAAAAATGCCTGGATATCGCGCTGCTCCTGCAGAACAAGCTCCGGATGATGCAGCAGCGGATCGACCAATTGACCCAAACCTCCCCTGCCGAAAAACTGCGCAGCCTTCAGCAATGGTTTGAACTTTATATTGGCCCGGCGGCTTTGGAGGATGTCCTCACCCAGGACGAAATCGGCCAATTGATTGGACTCCGCCGGGAAACGGTCAATCGCCTGCTGCGGGCGCAAGCTGCTGGCGGCCGTTAAGAACTGACTGCGGATTGAGGCTCTTGCTCATCTGTTTCCTCCAGGCTTCCGGAAGGTCCAAAAAACTCATAATGCCTGTCATCGGCCCCCACCCCGCAGGCGGTCAACGCCTGGTTCACCACCTTCATGAACGGCTGCGGACCGCAGAAGTAAAAGCCCGCATCCATCGTAGGAATAACGGATTTCAGCCAGGGCAGGTCGATAGCGCCTTCACGGTGATAGTCCTGCGATTCCCTGTCCCGCCCCGTCGGCTGGCGATAGCAATAGTGAACCGTCAGCTGCGGATGACGGCGGGCGAGCTCCGAGACATGCTCCTTCATGGCATGAACGTCCCCGTTTAATGCGGCATGGATGAACGTGACCTGACGCTGCGGATCACGGTGCACCAAGGTATTAAGCATGCTGATCAACGGCGTCAGCCCAACGCCCCCGCTGATGAGCACCACAGGGCGCCGGTCCTCGCGGTCCAGTGTAAAATCCCCGGCCGGGGCCGACAGCCACAGCACATCCCCTTCCTGGAGCGACTGATGCAGCATCACGGAAACCTTACCTGCTGGCCGGTCCTTATTGGCATCCTCACGCTTTACGGAGATCCGGTAATAGGGTTTCCCCGGCGCATCGGACAGGCTGTATTGGCGAATATGCGTAAACCCGTCTTCCTGGGCATCCGTCTTGATGCTGACATACTGCCCGGGCTCAAAAGCTGCAATGGCACCCCCGTCCCGGGGAACCAGATATAATGAGGTGATGATTTCGCTTTCTTTCACCTTGCTTTCCACTAGGAAGGGTCTGAACCCCTCCCAGCCTCCAACCTGCGCCTTCGTCTCTTCAACCATCGCTTGTTCCACGCCGATGAAGGCGTCCGCAATCATGCCGTAGGCTTCAGACCAGGCTTGCAAAATATCGTCTGTCGCAGCAGCTCCGAGCACCTCCTTGATCGCAGCCAGCAAATATTTTCCCACGACCTGGTAATGCTCCGGCTGTACGCCCAGGCTGCGGTGCTTGTGCGAAATTTGTCTGACCGCCGGGAGAATGTTCTCCAGATGGTCAATATGAAGCGCCGCGGCATATACCGCATTGGCAAGCGCTGCCTGCTGTTTCCCCTTTTTCTGGTTCGCATGGTTGAAGATATTCAGCAGCTCCGGATGGTTCAGAAATAATAATTGATAAAACCGGGTCGTAATTGCCGTTCCATGGACTTCCAATACCGGTACCGTCGACTTGATTATAGCTATGCTCTCATTGCTCAGCATCTTGCATTCTCCTCACTTGGCTTTGGCTGATCTTTCTAAACCCATTATAGGCAGCAAGCGAGGGATGCCCTGTGATCGAGATCACATCAAAAGTCAACGATCTGTGACATTACAGCAATGCTGTTATCTTCAATAACCCGTGTCAGCTTCACCGGAGAGAAGCCAAACTCTTGCTTCATCCGGCGCATATCATACAAAGGCAAATATTTGCCCTCCGGCTCCCTGTACGCGGAAAGATCAAAATCCGCCGCTTGATCCCCAAGCAGCGCCTCCAGCATCTCAATCGATGAGACGGTTGATCCGCTGTCGGGACCGACAAAATTGCAATTCAGCACCCTGTCTGCAGGCGGCGCCTCCACGATACGTACAAGCCCCTCCACAATATCGCTGGCAAAGACCCGTCCAAGCAGCACATACGGAGCATTCAGCCTGGTATCCGTTCCGATCACGGGAGGAGTCCAGCTCTCGTCGGGCACGACTGAGCCAAAACGCAGGTTGATGAACTCGCTCCCCGGCGTGATCCGGTGGAAATACCGGGTCACCTCTTCTACCATAGCTTTGCTCAGTCCGTAGGCATCCTTGGCCAGGCACGGGTGATCATCAGGTATCGGAAGCTGTTGGGGAATAAAACCGGCGTCCAGACATCCCACCGCCGCAATCGAGCTGGCTGTTATAAATCTCCGGCAGCCTTGACCGATCAGATACCGGTACAATCTTCTTGTGCCCTGCACATTGACGGCCAGGCCATCCTCTTCGGAGCAGCCCCCGGTCACGGCGGCCAGATGAATAACGGCATCGATCTGCTCGCCGTCCAGCTTTTGCAAATCCTCCGGATTATCGAAGGAGCCCTGCACGAATTGCATGGAAGCCGGCTCTTCAATCGGACTTCGGGCCATTCCCAGAACCGTGTGCGTTCCGGCCAGCCTTCGGGCCAGTCTCTCGCCGATAAATCCGCTTACGCCTGTAATCAAAATTTTCATCTTCATGCTCCCCTTGAATCAGATTGGCTGTGTTTCACAATGCGGATGGTCTCGCCTGCCGTTGTCGGAAGCTCGCCGATTTCACCGCTCATGTGCTTCTCGCCGAAGGAACCGGTGCAAAATGCCCCTTCCGGCCAAGGAATGTGAAAGGTCAATGTGGAGCCGGCTTCGCTGATGATCTCCACAGCCTGCACTTCACCTGCCTCAACAGACGCGCTCACCAGGAAACCGCCAACGGCCCGGAGCGTATGAAACTCCGCTCTCTTGTCCTTGGGCCAGTTCGGGAACAAACGCAGCTCGCCGTTATAGCTTTGCAGCAGGCATTCATTAATGACCGCCGGAAGGGCAAAATTCTCAAACCAGATTCCCATTCCCGACATAAAATCAAAGTTGGTTGCAGCGGCGTAGCGCCCCCCGGTCATCAGCACCCGGTCGGTGCAGGTGCCGTTCGGCAGCAGGCAGTAATGAATTTGCCGCTTGAACCGTTCCAGATCGAGGATGCCAAGCCTGGCTCCGGCAAAATTATAGAATACAAGTTCATTGCCGCCTTCGTTGCGGTGATTCAGGAAGGAGTTGACGGCAATTTGATACGCTTCAGGATCGGAATGCAGCCCATGCTCTTCCCCGGGAAATACCGTCGTGATCGGATTCGGCACATTATAGACCACCTCGGCATCCTCGCCTGTTACGGAGACGAATACGGTCCCCCTGGAGGATTCGGCTGTCGGATAGTCCGGGAAGTTCGCCAGAATGTCCTTCACATCGTGCAGCAAGGCAGTCTCGGCTTCCTCTTCGCCAAGAACGCCGCAGGCCCGGACAAAAGCATGAAAAAGAAACTTCGTCAAAGTCAGGTCCACAAGACAGTCACTGTTCTTGGCAAATCCGGGCGACAGCTCATACAGCTCCGGTACTACGGTAGGGAAAATGTGATAGTTGTCATCCCCCCAGCGCCCGCCCCGGGCTTCGGGCCGTTTCATATAATCAACCATGAACAAGGCCGCTTCCTTAATCGGGACAAAAGCCCGCTCGCGAAGGAAGGTCTCGTCCATGGAATACAGGTAATGCCACCAGAGGCTTTGCACCGTCCATGGCGTTTCACAGATCTCCCATCCCCAGTGGGGCACGGGATAAGGCATCATCGTCATGTCAACCGGATAGGCGGAGTGCGGATAATAAGCGCCGCGCAAGCCGTAATATTCCTGCGCCCATTTGCGGCTGACCGGCAGCACATGATCAACCATATCGACATAAGGCAGATGCTTGTCCAGGTGGTTGCTGGAGAAAGCCAGCCAGAACGGCTGCTGCGTATTATAGTTCATATGATAATCGCCATGCCAGGCGGAGCCGATCGAGCTGAAGCTCCAGTTGGCGAACAACCCCGGACAGGTCACGCCCTCTTTTACCGAACAGTTGAAGAAATACAGATTCCAATACCAGGTGCGCTCCAGCAGTTCATCCTCCAGCGCAACCGCGGAACGGCTCCAATAATCTCTCCAGCTTTCCTCCGTGCCTGATTCGGCGTCGTTCCAGGCATCCTGACCGGGGGGCAGCTTGTCTGAAACAGCAGCGATTTCGGAATTCAACCCTTCCCACAGCTCGACACATGCGGAGAAGCCGTTTTGCATGTCCAGCTTCAGCGATAGCGGCTGATCCTTGGAGGAAGCAGTGAAACCGCCGGATGTCCTGACTGCCAGCCGGAAGGCTTTGTCTTTAACATGTCCTGCGTAATCAGCACCAGGCTTCTCCACATAAGGCAGATGCTGCGTAAATGCCGCAGTGCGGGCATCGCCGTCCACGAAGGAAGCCGCTCTGGGGAATTCCTGCGGCGTTTCGGGATCCGGAATGAGCGTCATCGCATGGAACAACGGAATCTCTCTTCCCGTTGCCGTTTCTGCCGCCCGCAGCCAGAGTCGGTCATGCTCCTGCTCAACGAATAACTCCAGCTGCGCGGGATTTCCGCCGACCAGAAAATCAATCCTGCACCGCCCATTGGAAATATCAAGGGTATGTCCGAGCACTTCGGTTTCGCGCCGGTCGAACTGGAGCAGCAGCGAGCCGCAGGGCATGGGTCTCGGATAGGATTTCCGGTAATTTTCTCCTGTCATTTCACAGTATTCCCGGTACCAGGAATCTTCTGTCAGCGAGGACAAATGGTCCGGAATGTCCTTAAGCCTGTTGTATACGTCCTGGAAGGTGCCGATCTCATCGGCATGATCCTCCGCTATACGGATATCCCATACATTATTATGCCCGAAGTGGATCATGACGGCATCGGGCCGGGTGGTAACCACTACGCCAAGTCCGCCGTTCCCGAGCAGCGCTCCTTCGAAGAAATCCGGTGCGGGACCGATGAACGTAATGGGATGCTTCCTGGCTTGTTCTAATGGGTTCATCTAAGCATCTGCCTTTCTTAACTGGATATAAATTTGTCTTAAAGCGCTCTCATGGATTTGTTCCCCAGTCCCCGATTACGGGCAAGCTTGCAATCTGCATTCTATCTGCGATAGTCTTGGAGTACAGTATTTAATCTATCTGAACTGCAGAACAATGTATTTAGCAGCCGGTCATTTATTTGCACAATCGTCAGATCAATTCTGATTTTCAACCATCTGGGGGCAGCCGCATGAATTTTTCCGCATTCCATCCGTATGTCTATTATGCATCCCGCTATCCATTCTCCAAGGGCCAGTCCAGCGCTCCCCGGATCTGTTATTCCAGCTCCATTTATTTGGTCAGCGAGGGCTATGGCGTTCTGCTGACAGAAGGAGAAGCCTATCAGGCCGGTCCGGGCTCGCTGATGTATGTGCCTGCCGGGCAGCCGCATGAGTGGGTAGCGGATTCCATCGATCCGATGGTGCATGTCTGCTGTTATTTTGACTGGAGTTATGTGGAGAGAAGAGCTCTTTCCGATTGGTCCACACCCATCTGCTACAACCCGGAAGAGCTGCAGGCTGCTTTCATTGGCCCGGACTTCCCTTTTCCAATCCCCGTTGCTGCTGCCGTGGACTCCCTCCGCCCGTGGATCGATCTGTTCCAGAGCTTCTACAAGTCCGGCGATTACACCAGCGATCGGACCTTCATTAGGAGTTTGACGACGCAGCGGAATTTCCAAAGCTTCATTGATCATTTCCTGCAGCATATGCTGAAGGACACCCATATCCCGGACCCCAGAATCAGCCATATGCTGGATCGAATGGAAAGAGATCTGCTGAGCATTCCGCCGAAGCCGCTGGAGCAGTACTACAGCAGCCTGAATATGAGCCGGGGGCATTTCTTCGAGCTCTTCAAGCAGGCGACCGGATATTCCCCCGTCCAGTATATGAACGGGTTCCGGATCGGCCGGGCCATGGAGGATTTGCTCCGTACCTCGTTAACCATTACGGAAATCGCCGACAAATATCATTTCAGCTCCGTACATTACTTCTCACGGTTGTTTCACAAACAAACCGGACAATCCCCGCGGGAATTCCGTGCAGCGGGCAAGCTGAATAAATGAGAATCAGCCTGGTGAAGTTCGTCCCGCTGCCATAACAAAGACCGCATGCGGATATTAAGCATGCGGTCAGACACAGAGATATTTATAGTAAATGTGTGTTGATTATTTGTTCACCTTCAGTTATTGGCTTTCAATCTCAGCGGACTCAACGAAATAATCTTTAATCAGCGGATCATTAGCGGAGATCTTCCACTCGTCCGCCTGTTTACTTACATCGGTTGCGCTACAGATTATAGTAGGAAGATGCGCTAGGTACCATATATAGGGAATGCCTGTTCCATATTAGCTACAGCGTTTGTGAATGATTTTGAGCGGTACGTTTTTTTTGAATGAGGGGAGCTAACAGAAGGGCACCGATTACAAGCAGGCAGCCGCTTGCGGCAAACACCGCAAGGAGAGAAAATGCATTCTTCAAATAGCCCGAAGCAGCCATGCCCACGACCATCATCCCCATAAATATCGGTGTAATCGCTCCCCCTACACGGCCAATCAGCGCACCGTCTGTATTTGTCATAATAAGCGTCTGGATGCCGACTTGAATACACGGATAAAATAAGCCATTCATGATCTGCAGCACCAATGTCAATGCAATGAATGTCGATATACCAACTCCAATTGTACAAAAGGCAGTCACAAGCAGACCGGCCGAAAGCAAAATCTGCGGTTTGACCTTTTTTGCGATGCCCATGATGACAATCCCGCCTGCCAGCATCGCCGCACCGTTCGCCATAAGCAGATACTGCAGGAACTCCTTGCCTTGTCCCAGTTTCTCAATCGATATAAACAGCATCAACGGCTGGATCATGCCTGCTGCAAGTCCCGCAGCTGCGAATGTTGCGCTCAGCGTTCTTAGCGGGCGATTGGTCCATAAATATCGGAGGCCTGTCAGCATTTCCTGCATCAAACTCCCGGATCCGTTTGACTGCGGTTCATCCGTATCCCGCGGCAGGCGCGACAATATAAAAGCCGATCCCAGGAACATAATAGCCGTCAGGATGAGAGAAACCTGAATGCCGAACTGCAAAAAAATAAAAGTGCCGATAACCGGTCCCAGAACCGTAAACACAGCCACCAGGGATTGGGACATCGCCATAACGCCCTGCAGCTGTTCAGCAGGCACATGACTCATATACAGCTTCATCGCGGAAGGCTGCGAGAATTGGGATAAGCTTGCGGAAACAAACGTGCCCGCCAGCAGCGTATACCATGTGCCGCTCTCCAGTACAAGCAGCACGATGAATACAGACAGAGCAGATATCAGATCGCTTCCTGCCATCGTTCGTTTGGGCTTCCATCGGTCGGCGAATGTTCCTCCGATGATGGCAAATATAAAGATCGGCGCAAATTCAACAACGGAAATGAGAGATACATAGTGCGGGTTATTATTTGTCAAATCCGTTACATACAGCAGGATAGCAAAATTTCTGATCCAGATTCCTAGCTGCAAGAGCACCCTGGACAGGATGATGGTTCGCACATAGCTGTTTTGAAGCATTTTGTTCATTCCCTTTTCTTCGATTTAACAGACATCGACGGCCGTCATACAAAAACCAAACAATCTATCAATATATCGTAAATTATATAGACGTTTTAATATATTGTCTATATATTTATCCGAATGCCTAATCAATAAAATAGAAAACGATTCACATTTTTCAGTAAAATAACAAACAACTCCATCTATTGTTTGGTTTTTTTGCTCAATCATGTAAAACAAAAGCCGCCATTAGCGGCGGCTTCGGGATTTATGATCTTCTGAAGGGCTTGCGGTAATCATGTGGAGTTACGCCGTGCACCTTGCGGAATAATCGGGCGAAATAGGAAAAGTTATTGTAATGAAGACCGTCCGCAATCTCGCTGATGCTCCGGTCAGTCGTCGCGAGCAGAACAGCCGCTTTGCGCATTTTCTCCTGAAGGATATAATCCGTCAGCACGATCCCCGTCTCCTTGCGGAACAATCGCGACAGATATGCGGGATTGACGAAGGCGACCGCCGCCAATTGTTCACGGGTCAGGTCCTCATCAAGATGCCCGGAGATATGGGCTTTCACCTTCTGGACCACGGGACTTACTGCCAGCGGCTTCGAGAACAGACTGCCCGCAGCCTCGCCAATAGAGCGTACCCATGCTTTGAACTGAATCACAGAACGGGTAGCCGGCTCTACCTCCGGGCTGTTCAAATTCTCATAAAGCTGCTTCGCCTGAAGACCTTTGCGGTGCATGGCATAGTAGATCACCTGCAGAAGAGCGTGATAGGCACCAGTCAGCGTCTCGACCGTTGCCGGTCTTGAGTCGAGCCGGCCGGCCCATTCCTCGAGCTTGGCGGTAAACTCCATTAATAAGCCCTGCTCTAGCAGATCCGCCCAATCCAGCATGGAATCTGTCATCATAGGAGCAGGCTTCGGCACAGCGCTTTCCTCCGCGTCCCCGCTCCATATAATTTCATTGGTCAAGCTGACATTGCGGTATTCCCTGTTAAGGAGGGCCAAATAACTACTCAACACCGCTGTCACAGCTGTCAGTTCTCCAATGTAGCAGGACAGCCTGCAGTAGAAATAACGGCTGCTGGCATTCAGGTATTCACGGCACCGGGCCTCGATTTCTTCCCTCGCTGCCTCCCGCTCTCCGAGATGCAGCACTACCAGGATATTGCCCCGGTTATCCTGAATGACATTACCCGGCACGCCGGCGAGCAGCAGTTCTTCCGCCGCTTTGCGCAGGGCGAATTCCATAATCAGCTCATCCCGCTCGTTCAGCGGTTTGTCCCAGCTCTCAACACTTATCAGAATGAGCCTGATCGTGGCTACCGAGCTCAGGCTCATCCCGTATGGGGCAAGCGAGCTCTCGATCGATGTTGTATGCGAAGGTATCCGCCGCTCGAGAAGATCCTGCCAGAACCTCTCCACCAGCATGGGCCTGCGGCTGTTCCACAGCTCAACGATCTTGTTGTACTGATCGTCCGTCTTGCTTACCCTCCGCTTCTCCGCCACCTTGCCGATTGCCGTCAGCAGCACCTGCTCCAGCTCGGAATAGATGACCGGCTTCAGCAAATAGTCGAAGCTTCCCAGATGGATCGCCTTCTGCGCATACTCGAATTCGGAGTGGCAGGTCAGCACGATGGTTTCCGGCGCAAGTCCGGCCCCCTTCACCCACTCCATCAGCTCGAGTCCGCTTGTCTCCGGCATCTCGATATCGCAGATGACGATATCGATATCATGCTCCTGAAGCACCTGCCGGGCCATCGGAGCATGATAAGCCTCATATACCTCGTCAACTCCGACCAGCTCCCACCGTACTCCCGAGCGGAGGCCCTTAACGGCGTAGAGTTCATCATCCACAATCAATACCCGTATCATATTTGCTTCACCCCGCCCCTAATTCGCTTTGCTGCCCGGCAGCTGCAATGTAATAAGCGCGCCCTGCGGATCCGCACCGGCGAACTGCATCCTGACCGGACCATTGTAATAGAGCCTGCATCGCCGGACGACATTCCACAGCCCCAGGCTTCCATCGCCCGGCTCCTGCTCATGAACCTTATCCTGCAGCCGGTCAGCCTGCCCCTCAGACAGTCCTTTTCCGTTATCCTCCACCTCGATGAGCAGCCCCTTCTCTTCCCCATTCCCCATTGACGATATTTTTACCCGAATGCGGAACGGGCTTCCGGTACGGATCGAGAAGCCGTGCACCATGGCGTTCTCCACGAGGGGCTGGATGATCAGCGGAGGAATTCCGGCTGATTCCACGGAAGGATCCACTTCAAAATCAAACGCCAGCGATTCGGGAAAACGGTATTTCTGAATCGAGAGATAGTGAAAAATATGCTCGACTTCTTCCTTGACCGTAATCGTGGATAGCTGTGTGCGGGTCGTGTATCTGAAATAACGGACCAGATGCAGGGCCATGCTCTGTATGACCTCATAGTCGCGGATTTGCGCAAGCTGGTACACAATATTCAGGGAATTCATGAAGAAATGGGGATGGATCTGCGCTTGCAGATGCTTAAGCTCGGCCTTCTGGGTGCGGATCTGCTCCTCGTAGATATCGATTTTCAAATATTCGATCTGCTGGGCCATGCCGTTGAAGGTTTCCTTGAGCGCAATAAACTCCAGCAGCTTGTTGTCCTCCATGCGGACGCTCAGATCCCCGGAACGGATTTTGCGCATTCCTTTGATGAACTGGTGGATGGGCTTCACAATCGAGTTTTGCAGAAACAGCAAATACAAGCCCAGTATAATTGCGGCCAGCATCGGGATCAGATAAGTCAGATTGCGAAAGAACGGCAGGCCCTCCAGCAGCGTCCGCTCCGGAAGCATAAGCAGCAGATCCATGTCCGCCATCCTTGAGCTTTTGGCCACAAGCAGATAGGGTTTATCCAACTTCACGATATTATAGGCTGCGCTTCCGTCGTCCAGATAGCCGCTTAAATCCAAAGACGCAAGCTCGCCCTGAATATTGGCGCCGATCCTCGACAGCGGCATCCCCCCGCCGGAAACAAGCAGCGCTTCGCCTTTGCCTCCTTGACTGAGCAGCCGCATCGGCTCCATGAGACTGTTCAGATCGACCCAGGCTCCGATATAGGAGTCATAATTCGTATCCACCACTCTAAGCAGGGCGTAGCCGCCGTTCTGCTCCACCAGCTGCCAGCCTCTGCGGCTGCCAAGCTCCTTCCCGGGAAGCATTTGCTTCAGCTTCTGCTGAATGCTTTGCTTGCGTTCGTAGGTGACGGACTGCTGCTGGGCGGTGAACAGCTCCCCGTATTTGGAGCTGTAGGCAAACAGAACTTCAGCCGCTTCGTAATAATTGATATTCACGTTCAGATCATTCGCCGCCTGCGTCGTGGACAAATAATACTCCCAGCTGTCCCTGTCGTATTGGCTTAGCGAGATCAGGCTTTGGTCCTGTTCGGCCGTCTTGTATAAATAATTCTCGATTTCCCCGAGCACCTGGTCCATATCGTTCATGTACATGGTGAGCATGTTCCGATTGGATTGCGCCACCTGCGAATGGACCACCTTCGTTGCGTACAGGTTATTCCACAGCAGCACGATGACAAGAGGGACTGTGACAAGCCCAAAGCCGAGGATCAGTCTGGAACGTATTGTAGCTTGCCTCATCATTTTCCCCTTCCCTTGCCCGGTCATCTACCTGCCGCCAGCCAGCCACTGGTCAAGCTGGCGCTGTTTTTCCGCCACGACCTTTGCCGAGCCGGCAGCCTTCAGCTTCTCCAGATACATGGGCATAATCTGATCGGGATCAATTGCACCCGTATTCAAGGCGGGCATAAATTCCTTCTCGACCAGGATGGAAGCCGCAATCTCCGCCTTGACCTTCCCGGGATTGAAGACGAACCCGAGCGCTTTGGATTTGTCGGCCTGCTCGTTGAAGCGGCGGTATTCTTCCCATAAGCCCGGATTCTCGTTATCCCATAAGTAGGAGTTCAACTGATTGCCGAACATCCATGGCTGGTTCAAATTGTAGCCGACCGTCTTGGCGTCCACGCCGGGGGGATATTCGATGACGTTGTTATCTTTCTTGATATAATGGACGCCCTCCACTCCCCAGTCGAGCAGATTCAACAGATAGGGATCGGTATACAGCAAATTCAGCAGCATCATCGATTTCTCCGGATACCTGGCGCTTCGGGTAATAGCGAACATGGCGCTGGTCGTATCGGCTGTTGTCGTGTACGGCTTGGTCAGCTCCACGCTCACCATCGGATAGCCCGTATCCCGCGAAGCTTGGATCTCAAAGCCGGGCTTGATCGACTCCGCGTAAGAGAATGCATTGCCTGCCTTGACGGCATCGTACTCGTTGTCCTTGGACGTGGTTGCATCCGCGTTCAGGTAGCCGGCACGGTTCCATTCATACATCAGTTTCACGTATTCCCTGAATTCGGCCGTCTCGGCCATATTCACAACCTCCGTCGTATTGCCGCTGCGGTTAAGCACGCCGGGTCCTTCGCCCAGCATATCGAATATGCCGTACTGCATCATGAAGGTGAGCGGGCTTCTGTCCGCACGCACCTGCAGGGGAGCCATGCCCGGCTCCTTCCTCCTGACCTCTTCGAAGACAGGGCCCAGATCAGCCAGCTTCCTGACCTGCGTCAGGTCAAGATCCAGCTTTTCCACGATATCCTGCCGCAGGACCAGCCCTTTGCTGGAGGCAAACTCCTTGTTCGTCACGATCCCGTAGAGGCTGCCATTGATTCTGCTCGCCTCCAGAATGGAAGGATCGAGAATTTCGCGAATCCCTTCCCCATACCGGTCAAGCAGGTCATCAAGCGGCAGATACCGGCCCTTCGCCACCTCGTCTCCGAAGCGCATCCATCCCGCCGTGAAGAGGATATCGATCTGTTCGCCGGAAGCGAACATAAGGCCCGTTTTGTCCCACCAGGCACCCATATCGATCGTGCGGATATCCAATGCTGCATTGATTTTTTTCAACAAATACCGGTTAATCGTCTGCTCGACGAGTGCAAGATCCTTCGGCTCATTGCCGGCGGGAAATACCATGACCAGATTGTCCGGAGGACCTTCGGAATGGATTGCCGTCCCGCTCGCGACCGATGCGGCGGCTGATTGAGCGGCTGACGGCATCGCCGGTTGTCTGCCGCTGCCCGAGCCGGGCCACTGCCCGCCCAGCATGAAATAAACGGTTAGGATTGAAGCGATAAGTACCATCGCAATCGCATATGTAAACGTTTTCCTTTTAGTCCTGTTGAACATCACGATCCCGCCCTTATATCACTTCGCTCCATCCACCCATCATACAATGGCCCTTCATGATACGGCTACTATAATTGTAACTCCCTATGCTAAGATTGTGACTTTCGCCAAGCGCTGCCGGCTATTGTTCTACAACATTAGTGACATGCCGTATAATTCCGGATACACAAGCTTAAAATCATGCTTTTGATAAAAGGCAAGGTTCGCCGCATCAGCCATTACGATAATATCGGCATCTTTTGGAGCGTTATGATTCAAGTACCCCTTGATCTCATGGATGATGAGTTCGTTCAGCGCCTCATCCCGGAATGCGGGATTGACGATAATATCCACAATTTGAAAGGTACAGCCTCCATCGCCGACGACCCGGCCCATCCCCATAAGCGCGGATTCATCGCTTCTTATGACTATTGAAAAAAGCGAATGGCTTAGAGCCCTCGCCGCTGCGGAGTCGTCCTTTGTGCTGAGGCCGGCAGCCGTTCTTAACGCATGATATTCCTTGACGTCCGGAGCTTCATAATAAAGTTTCATTTGGTATTCTCCTTTTTACCCAAAGTTTGTTACTGCTCTTTTTTTTCCCTGCTGCCTCTATTCTACAACACTCATGCAAGTGATAAGATTCCGCTCCATACTGCCTGAAGCTGCATGTAATTAGATGAAATAAGTTTGTCTATGCACTTTAAGCTTTTTCTGCAGAGATTATCCGGCTTGAATGAAAAAGAAACGAAAATCAGCCTGACGGCGAGATTCGTTTCTCTCTCAAGACCTATTCGGATTGCTAACTCCCCCGTATGGATGATTTCTATGCGTAGGGGCCGGCATAAATTGCTTGCTGGACGCCCATCGTATTCTGGAAGCATCCGGGGGGAGGCCCCAGAATGACAGATTCCCTGATTGGCGCGACCGCTTTGGCGTAATCCTCCTCATTGATGCAATAAGCCCGCTGCATCACTTCCTTGGGTATACTGCGCAGGAAATCCGATCCAAAAACAATATCAGGAGTTGGCTGATCAAAAATAGTAAGAATATGAGCGTGGTCGGATTCGCAAATAATCCAGTGGAACCAGCCTTTGGGGAACAAGGACACCTGTCCCGGCTTCAGGCAATAGGTCATCAGCTTTTGTGTAAAGGGGTTAAAAACCGATGTAATCACTTCTCCGCTAATGACAATAACCATCTCCGTCACATTGGTGTGCCAATGAGGCTGGACTATAATCCCCTTGCTCACATGGACGTTGAAAAAACCGTTTTTTATTGCGGGAAACTGCGCGCCGAACAGCTGGGTTATATAATTTTGCGGATCGCGTTTATAATTGAGCACCCGGTTGGAATCGGCCGCCAGGCTTAAGTCGGGGGATTGCAGAACTGCATCTGTCATCATGGTGTTTCCTCCTTAATGGGTATACGTCTATTCAATGTATGCCCTGAAGGGTTAAAACGAAACAACATTAACCTTTCGTGGCCCCGTCGGCCAGACCCGAGATGAGGAACCGCTGCAGCAGAAGGAATACCGTCGCAATCGGAATGGCAATCAGGATCGTTCCCGCCGCGAAAATAGTGAAGTTGTTGGCGAACTTATCATTGATGAAGTTATACAAACCCAGCGCCAAAGTGAATTTCTCCGGACTGCGGATAATAATCCGGGGCGTGAGAAAGTCGAAGAACGGCGCCATGAAGGTGAACAGGGCGACGACCGCGATGATCGGCCTTGCGAGCGGGACCAGTATGCGGAAGAATATCGTCAGATAGCCCGCTCCGTCCATTTTGGCGGATTCGTCCAGGTCGCGGGGTATCGTGTCCAGGTACCCTTTTACAAGGAATACGTTCATCGGCAGCCCGCCGAATACGTAGATCAGAATCAGGCCGGTAAACGTATCCAGCAGATTCACTGTATTGAGGAGCAGATAAATCGCCACCATCCCCATCAGCACAGGGAACATCTGCAGAAGCAGAAATGTATATATGCTGTTCTTCCGGCCGACGAACCGGAATCGCGAGAATACATAAGCGATAATGGACACGAGACAGACCGAAGCCAGGCCGTTCGCGGAGGCTACGAACAGCGTGTTTTTGTACCAGAGGGTGTAGTTGCTCTGCGGATCTGTAAACAGCCAAATGTAATGCTCCAGCGACCAGTTGTCGGGAATAAGCTTCAAGGCGAACAGGCTCGTGCCGGGATTCAGCGACATGCTGAACGCCCACACCAGGGGATAGAGAATAACGGCGAACATAATCAGGACCACCAGGTAAATCCCCGACACTTCCACAGCGGATTTCAAGGAGCGTTTCATATCAGTACATATCCTCCTCTTTGAAAGAGCGGGTTTTGCGGAACTGGTAGAAGGCGAACGCCGCGACGACGAGGCCCATTATAATGGAAATGGCCGCTGCCATTTTGTAGTTGTTCTCATTGAAGGTCAGGCTGTACACCCACGAAATCAGAATATCCGTGGCGCCCGAGTTCTGGCCCGGGACAGGCGGACCGCCTTTGTTGAACAGGTAAATAAGATTGAAATTGTTGAAATTGAACGAGTACTGCATGATGAGCAGCGGCGCAGTCGCATATAGAACATGCGGCATCGTGATGTAGCGGAATTTTTTGATGCGGGAGCCCCCGTCCACATCCGCCGCTTCGTACCAATCCTTGGAGATGCTTTGCAGCACGCCGGTAATAAGGGTGAATACATAAGGGAAGCCCAGCCATACCTGAATTCCGATTATCGCAATTCTCGCCCATAACGGGTCCGACAGCCATGGAATGGCCAACCCGAAGCGGGAGAAAATATCCCGGTTGATAGTGCCGAAGGTATCGTTGAACATCGCCGTGAACACGAGGACAGTCATAAAGGAAGGCACCGCCCAAGGCAGAATGAGAACGGTGCGGATTGCCCGCTTGAATTTCACCCGGCTGTCGTTGACCAGCACGGCCAGGAAGAAGGCAAGCGTGATTTGCAGCGTTGTCGCGACCAGGGTCCAGACGACCGTCCAGGATAATACGGAGAGCAGGCTTTTGCTCCAGACCGCTTCCGTGAACAGGGCCTTGAAGTTGGCGAATCCGACCCAATCCAGCAGATGCGCAGGCGGAGAGTTGTACAGGTTATAGTTGGTGAAAGCGAGCGAGATCATAAACAGCAGCGGGAAAATAATGATCAGCGTCATCATAATAAAATTCGGGATGACGACGAAATACGGGAAGCCATGCTCCCAGCTGTCCAGGAACGCCTGCCGTACGGACGGGGTGCGGATACCCTCCTGCCGCTTCCTCGCGTCCTTGTGCGCATCCAATAAATTGAGCGCATACAGCCCCAGAACAATGACAAGCAATATTACGGATAAAATGCCCTGAACAAGCAGACTGCGGGAATCATCCGTTTCCTGACTATCGCCAAGACTTATTAAGCCTGCGATGCCGTTGAATACCGGTACAGAGAGAGAATAGATCAGGCTCAAGCCCAATATGAGGAGCAGAATCCCCTTGATCCAGCGGCGGTTGTACAGCTGCCCAAGACCCGGAATCAGGGATAGCAGCGCGGCCATTGCCGGACTATGGTGGCTATAAGTGAGCGTATTCTGACCGGTTGCGTGCTTGATGTTCATGATGGTTGCACCTTTCATAGCTTTCGCAGATAGAGGAAAAGGGACTGCGAAAGAGCCCCTTTTCCCCGCCTGCGGTTCGCAGTATCGTTATTTCACGCCGGCCATCTTCATCTTGTCGTTAATCAATTTGACCGCATCATCGAGCGAAGTTTGTGTATCCTTGCCGTCCGTGATGAATTTCAGGGCGTTCGCCATGGGATCCCATACATGATCGAGCTCAGGGACGGTCGGGAACGGCTGGCCGTATTGGATTTGGCTGGAGAATCCGGAAACCAGGGGATCTCCCGTCAATACAGGATTGTTCAGCACAGTCTTCACGGGCGGTACCTCTCCCGTCTTCTTGAAGTATTCGAGCGCGTTCTCTTCGTTCGTCAGGAATGCGGCGAAGTCGCTTGCCCATTCCGGATTCTCGGAGAATTTGGACAGCATCCAGCCCTTGACGCCGATGAAGGAGGTCGGGTGAGCGCCGTCTTCAAGCGTCGGAAGCGGTGCTACCGCGAGGTCGTCGCCCAATGCCTTCTTGTAATCCGTAATGGCCCACGGCCCGTTGACAACGGCAGCCACTTTACCCTGGGTGAATAGGCCGCCGACCGTATCGCCGTTGATGCCTTTGGGCAGATAGCCTTTCGTGAACCAGCTCTGGATCAGGTTGGCGCCCTTGACGACGCCTTCCTTGTTCAAGCCGATATCGCTGATATCAAATACGCCTGCATTGTCCTTGAAAATATAGCCGCCGCTGCCGCCCAGAAAGCCCCAGGCAAAGTAGAAGTCAGTTGCAGCGAACAGGAAGCCGTACTCTTGCTTCTTGGCATCCGTTTTCTCCTTCATGATGGTTTCAAGCTCGGCTATCGTCGCCGGAGCCTGCGGAATCAGCTTCTTGTTATAGAATAACGCGTAGGTTTCGGTCACCAGCGGAAGACCATACAGCACGCCATCCTGGCTCAGCGCCTGCAGAGCTTCCGGCGTATACAGCTCCCTGGCGGCATCATCCGTTTTGACCTCCTGCACGAGACCTTTCACCACAAGACTGCCGATTCCCGGCTGATAGAACAGATCCGGACCTTTGCCGGCCGGCCCGTCAAGCGCCAGCACATCCGGCTGGTCGTTCATCGCCACCGGCTTGATATTGATAATGATGCCGGTCTTCTCCGTGTATTTCCTGGCCGCCTCTTCGATAACGGCAACCTTGTCGGCATTGTCATCCGGCCAGATCGTCAGCTCAGCCGGCTTGGCTGGACCGGTGCTTTCAGCCTCGGCTCCGTTCGTGGCGGCATTCGCATCCGTGGGCTCGGCTGGAGCCTCTGCCGTATTCGCAGGCTCCTGGGGACTGCTGCCGGATTCGGCATTATTGTTCGTTCCGCCGCAAGCCGCCATCGTTAACGCGACGAGCATCAGGCACAGTGTTACAATCATCTTTCTCTTCATGAACATGTTGGAACTCCCTTCTCTTTGCATACCCGTTGATGTTGTCGCTCCCCGGTCATTGCCGGAGTTCTTGTATATCATTGTAAGATCCAGGCGAACCCCCAAACCACCAATCTCGTGACCTGAAAGGCTAAGATTGTGACTTGTCGATGGATATCGAACTCCACTGCCATGAAACAGAAAAAAGCCGGGGAAACCCAGGGTTTTGGCGCCTTGGTTTCTCGCGGCTTAATAAAAGAACAGAAAGATATATGGCATGATGCAGTTGGATAATTGGATGACACCGATACTGCTGTTTCAAAAAAACCTTTTCCTAAAATTCCCTAGATGTTTACTGGACCGATCAGCTCTTGGCAATTCCCTTAATGAAACCAAATACGTCCGCTAAAGCATCCCTTTCGGGATAGTCATTCATTCTGTCGATGAACAGACGACGTTCATTAAACAATTCCTTGACCCCGGCTGTTAAGGTCTCTGCGGATAATTGTTCTTCATACAGCACTTTACTGAAGCCTGATTGGTGAAACGATTGCGCATTCAGCAGCTGGTCTCCGCGGCTCTGATTCCGTGTAAGGGGGATAAGCAGCATCGGCTTGCGAATAGCCAGAAACTCAAAGATCGAATTCGCGCCTGCCCGGGAAACCACGACATCCGACATAGCCAGAACATCTGCCAGCTCCTGATTGATGTATTCATATTGTCTGTACTCGCGAATCTGCAGGGATGGATCAAGCTGCCCTTTGCCGCAGAGATGCACGATATTAAAGGTTTGGGCCAGCTCTGTCAACGATTCGCGCACGGCTTGATTGATGGCTCGGGACCCCAGGCTGCCTCCCATCACAAGCATAACGGGCTTATTCGTACGGAAGCCGCAGAATTCCCTTCCCCTGCGGGCATTCCCCCGTTTGATCTCCTCACGGATAACAGCGCCGACATACCGGGCCTTGCCGCTCTTCAGGTGACCGGCTGTCTCTTGGAAGGTCGTACAAATCCTGTCGGCAAAAGGCATGCACAGCCTGTTCGCCAATCCCGGGGTAATATCCGATTCATGAATAATAACCGGGACCTTGTTCAGCCAGGCGGCGAACACCACGGGCACCGATACGAAGCCGCCTTTGGAGAACAGGACATCGGGCTTGCTTTTGCGGATCAACCGATATGCCTGATAAGCGCCTTTTACCACCTTGAAAGGATCCTTCAGGTTCTGCAAATCAAAATAACGCCTCAGCTTGCCGGTCTTGATCGCATAATACGTGACATGCTGAATCGGAGAAACCAGCTGTTTCTCGATTCCCGTCTCCGAGCCCATGTATTCGACAGACCAGCCTGATTCAAGAAAACGCGGAATAAGCGCCAAATTTACCGAAACATGACCCGATGAACCCCCGCCGGTAAACAATATTTTTTTCAACCGCGTTCACCTGTGAAGAAGTTAATTCCCTCGTACCATGAACTTGAATCCTCCGGCACAACTCCACCCGGCTCAGAATTACCGGCCATTAAATCCACCTCTCTCTTTGTCTTGATTCTGCAACCCGCCGCTGCTCCACATACTGCGTGCAAGCAGTTCGAACGACCGGAGCCGCTTGCAGTAATCGGGAATCATCGTGACCAGCATAAATTCATCCACCCCGTACTGGAGCGACATCTCCTCCAGCCGCATTGTCAGAGCTTCGGGCGTGCCTGCCAATAATTTGCGGGCTGCAAGCGCAGCAAGCTCTTCCGTGCTGATATTACTCTGGAACAAGCTCATACCGGCAGTTGCCAGCTCCCGGGCTTCTTCTTCCGTATCCGCACAAACAAAACCGACCGTCACGATCGTTCTGGGCATGGGGCATCTGGGGGAAGGCTTGAACGCATTCCGGTAGGACTGCAGAACCTCTGCTCCATCCCGGTCGCTCATGAATTGGCCGAACACATAACCCATTCCAAACTCGGCCGCATAAGCCGCGCTCTTGCTGTTCGTCCCCAGCATCCACAATTCCGGCGGCTCCGGAGGGATCGGTCTGGCGGTTACCGGATAGCCGTCATATTCATAATTCTGCTCCAGCAGCTCCGTTATCGCTCTCAGCTTATCCGGTATCTGCGCTACATTCTCAATGAAATTCCCGCTTAACGCCATGCTTGCATGCGCCTGGCCGCCAGGTGCCCGGCCCATTCCGAGATCGACACGCCCGGGGTACAAGCTGGCCAGCATATGGAAGGATTCCGCCACCTTGAGCGGCTTATAATGCGGCAGCAGCAGCGCTCCCGAGCCGATGCGGATGCGCTCGGTTCTCGCTCCGATATGGGAGAGGAGCACCTCCGGCGAGGTGCTGGCCAGACCCGGCATATCATGATGCTCGGCTGTCCAGTAGCGGGTGAAGCCAAGCCGTTCGGCTGTTTGGGCAAGCTCGGCCGCCTGGCCGAGCGCATAAGCGGCGTCCTTATTTTCGAATAAAGGGACAAGGTCCAGCACACTAAGCTTGATGGATGGCATGGTATTCACCCCTCCTGTTCTTCCATCTTCGTATTCCGTCTTCGTTAAGAAGAAACGGTTTTCTTATACTTTCAGTCCAGGGAAGCTCCCGCTTCCTTTCCATCATATAAATTGAAGAATGTCACGGATGTGCCCGATCCATCCTTCCGGGAAGACGCCTGCTTTATTCATATGTTCCAGCTCAGTCTGATAGGCAATAAAGGTCATCCCCGCCTGCTCCGAAGCCTTCCCGTCTATCCATGCATCTCCAACAGACAGCCATTCCTGCGGCTCCGTATCCGGATAAGCGTTCAGAAGATAGAGAAAACCGTCCGGCGACGGCTTCAGGCTGTTTACCATTTCCCTGCCTACAATATGATCAAAAAAATGCAAAATTTGATGATCCGAGAGCGCCTTATGCGCAGCCTGGCAGGCATTGTTGGTGACGACGGTCAAATGGAACCGGCCATGCAGCTCCTCCAGCAGCTTCGCGACTCCCGGCTCAAGCTCGGCGCCCTCCATCCCAATCCATTCGTGTCTGCTGACCGTGCTCCACATCTCCTCCATAAGCGCTGCGCTCATTGCCGATGTCCGGACAGCTGCCTGGATCAGGGTTGCGGTCGTATGGAGTGCCAGCGGAAAATCTTCCGGAAGAATTCCTTGGCTAGCGAGGAACCGGAAGGTCTCCGCCTTCATTAATGGAAAGTCAATATGTGACCGCAGCAGGGTATTATCCATATCAAACGCAATGCCTTTATATTTTGACTCCATAAGCAGCCTCACTTTATCGTCTTTCGTGAACCATGGACCTTATTCGGGCAGCAGGCTCATCAATTCATCCCAATTCGTAATCCGTGGAATATCTACATGCCTGTTGTAGGAATTGTCTTTGACGTAAACATTCATTGCCAAATCTGTGAGCGTCTCCAACACGGCAGGCTTATCGTCAAAATAATAATCCAATCCCAGCCTGCGGATAATATGCACCTTCTCGGTATCGCTCATGCCGCAATAAAAGCGGCCATCCTGTACCGGGAAACCCGCCTGAATGAGCCATTTCTTCGTTCTTTCGCAATGCTCGGCCGTCCGTGCGGTAATATAATAGACCTCGTGGCCATGGCGTACGAGCTCATGCAGAGCCTCTACCGCGTCCGGGAAAGGCGGACAAGAGGAATAATAAATTTCTTCCCTGCTGCTGTTCCACATTTGTTTTCCCTCTTCAGCCGTCATGCCGAACAGCTCATGGATGGGAATCATATTCAAAGCCTGAAACTTGTTCAGCGCTACCTGCCTGTTCAGCTTCTTATTGTAGAGATGAAAGGCATGTTCCCTTAAATTGATGAGTGTGTCGTCAACGTCAAAGCCAAATTTCATCCAGGGCTCTCCTTCTTCTGCTTCTTTTCCATTTAAGGTCATACTGTTATCTTATCAGAACTCTTTTCCATTTAGTATCGTGCGTGGAACCATAGTCAAATACCTCCAGTCTTCATCAGCAATAAAAGAGCATGCAGCCATCTTCGCGGGAAGAATGGCATGCATGCTCTAAAAGTGCGCTAATCGTTATTTTTCGATTCGAGAAATGATTCATATCATAAATAACGACCCCGCCGCCTGTGTGTCAAGGGCGACACCGCTGATTTCAAGGAACAAGGCCCAGCCGTTTGAACGGCTGGACCTTGTTCAAGGTTTCTTGTCCGGTGGATGAAAATCAGGCACCCAGCTCCTGCAGGCTTTTCTCCTCCACAGTCTTCTGGAGGGAAGCTGACCGGCTGCGGGAAAGTCTGAGCGATATGGTGGCAATACCCGCAGAGACGGCGACTCCCGCTGCTCCTATCCAGCTGATGGAGGCAAGCGAGCTCTGCTCGACGATGACTCCCCCAATTCCTGCACCCGCGGCCATGGCCAGCTGCAGCACGGAGCTGTTCAGACTAAGCATAATCCCGGAAGCCTCCGGAGCAAGCGAAATTAAGTGATACTGCTGGGTTGGCCCTGAAGACCATGCCGAGAATGACCAGAGCATAAGCAGCATGAACACGATAACGGGAGAATGGGCTGCGAGCGTCAGCAGCACCAGAGCCGCCGCATGAAACAGCATTCCGCCGATCAGCGTGCGGGGAGCTCCCCATCTATCTGTACTGAAGCCTCCGAGCTTGGATCCGATCAAGCTGAAGATACCAAAAGCGAACAGGCCGATGCTGACCCACTTCTCACTCATGCCTGTTATTTCAAGCAAAAATGGTGAAATATAAGTGTAAACGATGGAGTATCCGCCAATCCAGAAGAAGGTCACGGTTAGAGCGATAGCAATTTTCGGCTGCTTCAAGAGCGCCAGCTGCTGCCGGATAGGTACAGGCTGCTCGCTCTCCGTCTGCGGAATGGTGATATAAATCATGAGCATGGCAAGGATCCCGAGAATGCCGATGCCTCCGAAGATCAACCTCCAGTCATAAGCGGAGGCGACTACCCTACCCAGCGGAACGCCGATAATGAGTGCGGTGCTGAAGCCCATAACGAGAGTGGCAATCGCGCTAGCCTGCTTGCCCGCGGGAGCTATCTTGGCGGCCACAGTCAGCGCCGTTACGACGAATACCCCAGTGCCAAGAGCCAATATGATCCGTGAGCCCATCAAAAAGCCAAACCCGGAGAAGGCGATGGCTACTCCGTTTCCGATCACGAATACAAGCAGCGAGTACAGGAGCAACTTGCGCCGATCCATTCGGGCCGTAACGCCCATCAGGAGCGGCGTGCCAAAAGCATAAGCAAGGGAAAAAACGGTGATGAGCTGTCCGGCTGCGGACAATGAAACGCCGATATCCGACGCCACTTTATCCAGAATGCCCGCGATGATAAACTCGGATGTGCCAACCAGAAAGCTAACAATCGCCAGCATGTATATTTTCCATGTATTCGACATGTTTTTAAGTACCTCTCTCCACTTTGTTGATTTTTATATTTCTAAAAATATAGAAATTAGGAATAAAAAAATTATGCCAGCAGATACGGCGCATATTTATGGGCCATCTCGTAGTTTACACTGTAATAAATATAGGTTCCATCCTTACGGAGATTCAACAAGCCACAATCGGTCAACTGCTTCAGATGATGCGAGAGCGTCGAGCCGGCGACCGTCTCCAGCTTGCTTCCAATATCGGAGCAGCATAAATTTCTCTCTTCTGTAAGCAGCATGGCGATTTTGAGACGGGTCGGTTCGCCAAGAGCCTTGTATACCCGTACAGCCTGTCGTACTTCCTCCGTATCTTCAAGCATAAATATCTCCTCCTTTGTCTAAGCCTATATTTCTAAAAGCATAGAAATAAGATAGCACATCGGACTGTGCAAGTAAATAGCTTTTGTTTATTATTTTTCCCGAGAAAACCGCTCTACCGATACGGTTGATGCCCCGTGTGCATGAGCAAACGCTTCGAGCTTCCTGTGCACGTGTTGGCTAAGACGTTTCGTAAAGTCAATTTCCGGATCGATTTGCAATAATTGAACCGATAAATGTCTTTGCTTTTTATCCAGGCGCGGGTCCATGCGTCCGATCAAGCGGTCGCCGGCTAATATTGGCATCGCGTAATAACCGTACTTACGCTTGATGGCTGGCGTATAGATTTCCCACCGGTATTCAAAATCGAATAAATCCTCCAGCCTCTTGCGGCTCCACAATAAGTTGTCCAGGGGCGGAAGAAAGTGAATCGGCACATCATCATCTTCCCCGCTTGTCCGCACGCCATCTTCTTTCTGATGCACGGAGAAGCTTTCTACATCCGAAGCCAACAGGTAATAGTGCCGTTTAAGCCCTTCGACCTCGACAGGTACAACTTCTCCGAATTCAATGTACCGGTCGATGGCTTCCCGCCGTTCTTTTGCGCTTAACCGCTGCCAGCCAAGACGCGGGTCGCTTGGTTCAAATACTCTGTAGGCTTGAAAATATTTGCGCAGCATCCTGTCATGCGCTTCGGCGGGGTCGATTTGGTCGGCCAGCTGCTGCAGCGGGGCAGGGATACTGCGGCTGGTCACATCGAAAAGGCGCTGGTTTCCTTCTCTGCCGACGATTCTGATCTGCGCGGCGTCCATTAATAAATTCAGCGCATGGGACGTAGCCTTGGTCTTGGCGTTCACATTATCCCAATACCCGTATACCCGCTCATCAGATTCGAACGACTTTGCCGGAAGCGGGCCTTCGATCTCCAGCTTATGCAGCACTTGTTCAATGACCGGCTGAATCATGTCGATTGAAGCACTTGTCCGCTCCCGCAGACGCTGCCGGACCGGCTCAAAAATAGGGTAATGTTCCATCGGAATAATACAGGCCGCGTTTGCAAAATATTCAAAAACCTCGTTTTCCCGCAGCAGCTCGTTTAGTATTCCCTGCTCATAACCGGCAATTCTTGCTGCCAGCGTCAAGTGCTGATTGGGACTGACGGCAGACACCGGATCGATTTGAACGCATTCCAGCTGTCTGATCACATCCATAACACGCTTGCGCAACTCCTCCGTAGAGCTTGCGCGTTCTTCACGGGGATAAAGCAAAAGCTGCTTCTCAAGCAAAAATCGTCTGAGCGCACGTTTTGTCGTCTGTATCGGTTTCATCCCTTCACCTCCGAATCGCATATTTTTTACAATACGGCATGTTATCGAATTCTGCAAATAAGAAACTTTGTTATATGACAAAAAAAGACCACACAGCAGGCATTTGCCGCATGTGTGGTCTTCCTCTGATCCATAATAACTATAGTGCCGGCCTTCTAAAATTAACGTCTTGGAAAATATCCGATAAATTCCTTCGTATTAAAGTTGAAGGCGAGCGTAACGGGACCCAGCAGGGCATCCTGATCCGTGTTGTACGTTACCGTTACCAGCTTGCCGCCCGCGGCTTGAAGAGCTTCCAGGCTTTTCTTCTGTGCATCCGTAGCGGCAAGAACTCCCGAGCCTTGAGCATCCACCAGTTCTACTTTGGCTTCATTTTGCTTCGTGGTCAGATGGGATTTGTCTTTAACCAGATGCCATGCCATTCCCCGGTACGCTTTGATCGCGTCCGCGGTCAAAACATTGTTGTCCATCACATGATTGTCCAATACAACCATATAGTAAAGCGGGCCTTCCGGCATTTTGCTGTCGGTGTAGTTCGGGCCATAGTAGACACGTACTTTGTTTCCGACCTTCACATCTTCCCATTTAACCGCTTGCCCGTCCGGAGACAATACACTTGTTTCCTTGCCGGAATTTACGGTCAATGTTGGAATCAGCGTGCCGCCTTTGGCTTCGCCGAACTGTACGACCCATCCATCAGCAGTATGCTTGATCGCTTGAATAACATCTTCACGGATCAGGGATTGGCTGCCGACATTAATTTGTGCGGCGTGGGATTCGACCGGGAAGGTCATCGCTACATTCGGACCGTATTGCACATCGATTTTCAGGCCATTCTTGAGGTCTTTGGCGCTGATGGCTTTACCGGCACTATTCTTAATGACCGTATCCTTGTCCGCATAAAGGATTGCCCAGCTGTTGTCGCCTTTGCCGAGCATCTCGATCCGGTATTGTCCGTCAGCAGTTTGCTTGACGTCAACGATTACGCCCGTATTGCGCAAATATTTCACTGGAGCGACCACATCCGTTTTATTGATAGTAATAGAACGGTGACGCGAATCATAGTTCAACGTATATCCGAGCGCTGAAGCCTCGCTTTTGGCAGGCAGATAAACTTGGCCGTTGATAATGACCGGTTTCATGGAAGTAGCTTGTCCATTAACCGAGACTTTAATATCACTGCGCAGCAATCCGCTTACTTTATAGAAAAAACCTGAGGCGCTCGCAGCCGTCGTAACCCCGAGCAACCCAATCATCGTAATGAGTGCAACTTTCTTCTTGGTGTTCATTGTTATTGCTCCTCCTACCCCTTAAGGGTTATTTTTTTATGGTAACAAACACTCAGACGGCAGTGGCCGGAAAAAGGTTTCACTCGATAATAAAGTTATTATTTGGAAGAACACCTCCGGCTTCGACGTTGGTGCAAACGAATCCCGGATGGATTCTTGAGGTTGACCAGGTATGATATGATACAAATAATCCTGCAACGGTGCCGCCGTTTATGATCGGAAGGAAAGGAGATTATTTATGGATACCTTATCTGACCAGCAGTTTTCGAGGATCTCCCGCGCTCTTGCCGAGCCGCGGCGTTATCAAATGCTCAAAGAAATAGGCGCCTCCAAAGAGCCGCTTCACTGCAGTACGTTGCAGCAATCCCACCAGGTGAGTGCCCCCACCATCTCTCACCATATTAAAGAACTGGAGACCGCGGGCCTGATACAATGCATTCGCGAAGGCAAGTTCAAGAGCCTCATCCTCCAGCACGAAGTGCTTCGTGCCTACCGTGATCAACTCTCGGAAATTTAATTCGTATACTTCGTAATACCTCAAGGAGCCGCCGGCTCCTTTTTTTTGCGCCGCATTCAGGCATACCGATTTTTTGGTGAGCTGCGTTAATAATGCACTTGACGAATCTATTTTTCAATGAGATAGTTATACATGCATCTAACAGTTATACGGTTATCTAACTGACAAAAAAGGAGGATGTCTCGACGTGATCAAGCTGTTTGTACGGCGATAGCGACTTCAAGAGCTGGCGCCATAACCAAAGGAATCATTCTGCACGCGATCAAATTGATCATACCGGGATTTCCCTGACTTGTTTACCATTCCAGACCTCCAGGAGATGAAATAAAAACGTGATTAAATCTAAAGCTTTAATTGTATACATTCTCGCTTTCGGTATTTTCGGCATCATCAATACTGAGATGGGCATAATCGGCATTCTGCCTCTGATTGCCGAGAACTTTGACATAAGCGTATCCCAGGCCGGTCTGCTTGTCAGTCTTTTCGCACTGGCTGTAGCTATAGCCGGGCCGTTCCTGCCATTGCTTTTCTCGGGAATGAATCGCAAGTCGGCGATGTTATTGGTACTCGGATTGTTCGTCGCCACCAATGTCATTTCTATTTTTGCCCCTAACTTTACCATTGCCTTGATCGCCCGGGTTATTCCTGCATTCCTGCATCCCGTATATTTCTCGGTAGCCTTTACGGCAGCCGCCAGTTCCGTCAGCAAGGATCAGGCTCCCAAGGCCATATCCAGAGTATTTATGGGCGTTACTGCCGGAATGGTAATCGGGATACCGATCACGTCTTTAATCGCAGAAGTGTCATCGCTGGAAATAGCCATGTTATTCTTTGCGATCGTTAATGCGGCCGCGTTTGTGGCTATCCTTATTTTCGTTCCGTCTATGCCGGTAACAGAAAGACTATCCTACGGGGCACAGCTCGGCGTCTTGAAAAAGCCTCTTACCTGGATTGCCATTGCAACCGTCATTTTCATTAATTCCGGCATGTATGCTGTTTACAGTTTTTTTGCCGAGTACATGGATGCCGTCACCCGCATGACCGGAGGTCAAGTCAGCCTTATGCTGGTTTTATTCGGCGCAACTGGCATTGCGGGCAATATTCTTGCCGGTAAATTGCTGACTAACAATGCCATGAAAACAGCAATTGTATTTCCTTTTGTGTTCGGAGCCATCTATCTGCTCGTCTATTTTTTGGGGAATTTCACGGTTCCGATGGCGGTTCTTATTGCGATTTGGGGCGTCCTATTCACCTTTGGACTCAATATCTCGCAATACTGGATTACTTCTGCAGCTCCGGAAGCACCGGACTTCTCGAACGGCTTGTTTGTCGCTTTCGCTAATTTAGGCGTTACGGTCGGCACGTCGGTCGGGGGTTTATTTATTTCTGGAATGGGAACACGGCATGTCATATGGGCCGGAATGATTTTCCTTGTGCTTGGTTTCTTGACCATTATGCTGAGAACCTCGATTTATCATCCCAAAAAAGTGAAAACCGTTTAAAGCATCATCTTGGCAACTCAGTATTTCCCTTCACTATCCGGTTGAATTTCATCAGGAAATCGCCTTATTGTCTTCCTGCCCTCCCACAAAATAAAGGCCGTTCCTCAATCGGAACGGCCTTATTTTCATGATATGGAACTTATGATTGAACAGCTTTCTTCTGACTTAATACCGACTTGGCCCTGCTTTGCCGGATAAAATAACTAAGCGGCAGAGCGGCAAGCACGATCACGGTAGCGATGAGATAGACGTCGTCGATACTCAGCGTATAAGCCATACCCGGGATTTGCAATTTGTCGGTCGTGCCGCCGGCGGCAAGCTCCGAGGCATGTTTGCCGGATTGGGAAGAAAGCAGCGAAGTAAACAGCGCAATTGCAAACGAACCGAATACATTGCGCAGCCAGTTGGAGATGGAAGAGGCGTGACCGCTGAGTTCCGGCGGAATCTCCTCCATGCCGGCATTGCTTGCGGGCATGATCATCAGCGAAACTCCCACATTGCGTACGATCATCCAGAACAGAATATAGCCATGCGAGATGTCGACGCTGAGCCAACTGAGCGGCAAACTGCCGCCTGCGAGCAGCACGGTGCCGACAATTAACAGCACCCGCGGGCCAATTTTGGCGTACAGCTTACCGGTAAACATCGTAATGACCGCCATCATAAGCGAGGCCGGAAGCAGAACAAGACCTGTGTCAAGCGGTGTGACCTTTTGTACATTTTGCAGAAAAACAGGTGTCAGCAGCGTGCCGGAATAAAAGCTGATCGTCGTAATGCACAGAATGGCCGATGTTAAGGTGAACCGTGCATTCTTCAGTACACGCAGTTGAAGCAGCGGCGATTGCGCAGTAAGCTCGCGCCAGATGAACAGGACCAGAAATACAAGGCCCCCTCCAAGCAGCAGCAAGGTCTTCGCCGAGCCCCAACCCCATGAATTTCCTTGCGACAACGCAACAAGAATAGTGGAGCTGCTGATAATGACCGTAATCAGTCCGATGAGATCAAGCTTCTTGGGAACATTAAGCCGGTAATAAGGTATAAACACAAGAACCATGGTGATGGCAATCAATCCGAACGGCACGTTCACCCAGAACAGCCACTGCCAGGTGAAATGCTGGAGCATCCACCCCGCGAAAGTCGGCCCGATTGCCGGAGCAAGACTCGTTGCAGCTGCCCAAAGGCTTATGGCGACCGGCTGTTTTTCCCGCGGGATAATCTGATAAATGATCGCCATGGCGGTTGGAATAACCACGCCGCAGAAAGCACCCTGCAGAATTCGGAAAGCAATCAGCACCGGAGCATTCCACGATATCGCACAAAGTATGGACGCAACCGTCATCCCGATGAGCGCAGTTAGAAATAAACGTTTATAGCTGAACCTCTCGCCAAAATATCCCGTCACCGGAGCGAAAGTGCCCATTGCAAGCATAAATCCGGTCAGCGTCCATTGGACAACGCTGAGCTCGGCGGCAAATTCCTGCTGCAGCACCGGAATAACGATATTGATCGTACTAACGTTCAGGACAGAGACAAAACTGCCAAAAAATATTGCCAAAATAATGGGAGTAGTCTTGATCTGCCTGCCTTCTTCCTGATGCATCGGATACTCTCCTCGCCCTTGTTAGTATGTTGATTTTCACATATAATCAACTGTAGGCAACATCATAACTCCATATCTACTGTTATGTCAATATTAACATATCCTTTACAAGCTAAAATTTTTATTAGGGGATGAATATATGAGTATAAACACACTTTCATATGGCCTGCTCAGCGCGATTTCTACCGATTCATGCTCCGGGTATGACCTTATAGCGCGAATGAAGCTTTTCTGGAAAGCTGACCATAGTCAGATCTACCCCCTTCTCGCCAAATTGGTGGATAAGGGTTATGTCCATTTTGAAACCATGCAGCAGACTGGTAAACCGGACAAAAAAATATACTTTATAACCGACAGCGGCTCGGAAATCTTGAGAAATTGGATGGCTGAACCAACAGCCGAGCCCGTGATCCGCGATGAATTTGCTTTGAAAATGTACAGCATCCGGATGTTTGATGACGAACAGGCTGTGCGGCTGCTGGAGGAAAGGCGCACGCTGTATAAGCAGCGGTTGGCGGAGCTGGAAGAAACAGCGGAGAAGATCAGGATCAAGCGGGCAAGGCTTTCCGAGGAAGGAAGCGAGCCGGGATCGCATGTATTAGGCGCTTATTTTCTGTTCGACCGGGAAATACGAAATGCGCAAACGGAGCTGCAATGGTGTGATTGGGCATTGGAGACCATACGTCAGGGGATATAGGGGCTGCCTGTTGGCCCTCTTTTTGCTGTGGAAGCAATGATGAATAAATTTCCGACGAAGCTGTATACAATAACGGTAGCCCTGATTTTTTTCAAAGCAATATAACAACCATCACCGCTTTATCGTGCATGTCCGTCTCTCCGCTTCGCTGCCCATTGAGTCTGGAACAGGATGATTGAAAGTGAATACATCCCCGTCCCTCGAAAAGACCTCCAAGATTTATACTGTATCGGGATCCGTCCCCTTCGTTTCCTTCCCCAGGAACAAGATCGCAAGAGCCCCGATGACAATGGCGATGAAAAATATCATAAACACCGTCGTAATGGCAGTCCCGCCAGCCACGAGAATTCCGACCAGATAAGGGCCGATCACTCCTCCAATACGTCCGAAGGAGGCGGCAAAGCCTACTCCGGTCGCCCGGACGGAGGTCGGATACAGCTCCGGCGTGTAGGCATACATCGCACCCCAAGCCCCGAGGTTGAAGAAGGACAGGCTGATGCCGGCCCCCAGAATCATACCGGTTGTATCCGCATTACTGAACCATACAGCGCTCGCAGCGGTCAGCAGCAGGTATGTAACGAGTACGAATTTCCGTCCGAATTTCTCGATGAAATAAGCGGCTGTAAAGTAACCGGGCAGCTGGGCGAGGGTAATAATCAGGACATATTGAAAGCTTTTGACCAGATCAAAGCCCTTCAGCACCATAACGGTCGGCAGCCATAAAAATATCCCGTAATAGGAAAAGACGACAGTGAACCATAAAATCCAGAGCGCAATCGTCGATTTTCTGTATTTTTGCGACCATAAGGAGCTCATTCTTACCTTTAGCGAAAGCTTCCTGTGCCGCTGCTCCAAAAAACGCGGCGAGTCCTGAATAGCTCTTCTGAGGTAGAGAGCATACAACGCGGGCAAAGCGCCGATGACCAATGCGATTCTCCAGCCGTATACCGGAATGATGAAATAGGATATCAGCGCAGCCAGAATCCAGCCGCCCGCCCAGAAGCTCTCCAGCAGGACTATAGCTCTTCCTCTTTCCTTTGCGGGAACCGATTCGGATACCAAAGTCGAGGCCACCGGAAGCTCCCCGCCAAGCCCGAAGCCTGTAACGAAACGCAGTATACAAAGCATCACAAAACCTGTCGCGAGTGCGGATAGCCCGCTGGCGGCAGAGAAAATAAGCAGGGTCCACAGCAGAATCGTCCTGCGCCCGAAACGGTCCGCCAGTGAACCGGCCACGGCGGCGCCTGCAGCCATCCCGATGGAATTGATGGCCGTCAATAAACCGACCTGCTCGGCTCCAAGCTGCCACTCTACGCTTAGCGCGGCTACGATAAACGAAAGCAAACCCACATCCATCGCATCAAACAGCCAGCTCAAGCCTGCACTGAACAGCAGATTGCGTTGTTTTTTATCATGAAGCAGAGTTGGTTGGTCCACGCCGCATCATTCCCCCTTAAACGCGATTTATGGTTATCGTCCATTTGCCGGGCGCTGCAATGGTGGACAGCCTTTAATTCAAAATTCACGCACAGCGATCTTGTCCCGCATAATGCCCATCGGACGTCGCCTTTTACTATTCCTATTTTTAGTATTCCTTAAAAAGGGAATTTCAACAAAGCTTAACCAAACTTCGTTCAATCAAGTGCGGCAAGGCGGACCAGCTGAACAGCAGGACTGGTTTTCCCATATGCTCGTAATTCACGCCTCTCAGGGCAGGAGCTGACGGTGCCCGAATTACAAGACTTCGACCATCCCCGCATTTCGTCGTACTCTCACAATAAAAATAAAGCCCCCGCTCCGTCGGATGCCGGAAACGTGGGCTTTGCAAGGATTGTTATTGAAGCAAGGCTTCACGCAGGAAGCGTCCGGTATGAGAGGCGCTGACGGCCCCAACCGCTTCAGGCGTGCCTGAGGCAACGACTTCACCGCCCCCGTGTCCACCTTCGGGGCCGATGTCCACGACCCAGTCGCATTCGCGGATTATATCGAGATTATGCTCTACGACGATCACGGTATTGCCGGCGTCGACCAGCTTGTTCAGCAGCACCAGCAGCTGCCGGGTATCGCGCGGATGGAGACCGGTCGACGGCTCGTCCAGCAAATACAGCGAGTGGCGTTTGGTTTTGCCGCCCAGCTCCTTGGCGAGCCGGATCCGCTGGCCTTCCCCTCCCGACAGCGTCCGGACCGACTGGCCCCAATGCAAATATCCGAGCCCAACCTCGTTCAATAAAGCGATCTGTCCATCCATCTTGATCAGGCCCTGAAGCAGCGGCAGGCTCTCCTGGACGGTCATGTCCAGCAGATCGGAGATCGAAAGCCCGCTGCTGGTGATGCGCAGCACCTCTTCCTTGAAACGTTTGCCCCGGCAAACCGGGCAGCGGACCTCCAGCCCGGGCATGAAGAACATATCCATCGGCACGACACCAAGCCCGAGGCAATGCTCGCATCGTCCGCCCGGCGTGTTGAACGAGAAATGCTTGGGAGTAAGCCCCGCCCGCTTCGCTTCCGGCAAGCCTGCGTACAGGTTGCGCATGGAGGTGAACACGTCGGTGTAAGTCGCAACATTGGAGCGGCTCATCCGCCCAATCGGCGACTGGTCAACCGTCACAATATTGCCGATGCCGCCAAAGCCGGTGATGCTCCCGCACCCGCTCCGCTGCTGCTCGTCGCGTCCGCCCGCAGCCACGAGATCGAAGAGCAGCGTCGATTTCCCGGAGCCGGATACGCCGGTAACAGCGACAAGACAGCCAAGCGGAAACTTGACGTCGATATGCTTCAGATTCCGTTCATAAGCATCGCGGACATTCAGGAATGTGCCGTTTCCCGGCCGTCTTTCACGCGGTCCTGTCCGGCTTCCCGCTTCCCGCAGGAAAGCGCCCGTGACCGATTCCGGATTGTCCATCAGCTCGCGCAGCGTCCCTTCCCCGACGACGCTCCCGCCAAAGCTGCCCGCGCCCGGCCCCATGTCGATCACATGATCTGCAGCTTGCATCATTTCGATATCATGCTCGATCACAAGCACGGTATTGCCCAAATCCCGCAGCTGCTTCAGCACATGAATCAGGCCCGCCGTATCGCGGGGATGCAGCCCAGCGGTCGGCTCATCGAGAATATACAGCACCCCGGTAAGACCCGATCCGAGAATGGAAGCGAGCCGAAGCCGCTGCGCCTCACCGCCGGACAAGGACACCGACTGGCGGCTGAGCGAAAGATAGCCGAGTCCCACATCGACGATCCGCTTCGTTCGGACGGTCAGATCATGCAGCAGCGTTTCCACCTGCTCCCTTTCATCAGACTGCAGCCTCCCCATCAGTCCGTCCAGCCAGACGAGCGCGTCCTGCAGCGCCCAACTGGAAATATCGGAGATGGAAGCGCCGGCCACCGTTACCTGGCGGATTTCCTCCTTCAGCCGCGCCCCCTGGCATGCCCCGCATATTTGCTCGCGGAACAATGCCGCTTCGCCTGATTCGCCGCCTTTCTCCTTGTACCTCCTCCAGATTCCGGTAATAACACCTTCAAATTTGCCCCCTGTAACTGACTTGGGCGGTTTTACGCCGGGATAATGAGCGGAGAATGCCTCGCTCTCGACGCCGTAATACAGCAGATCGCGCTGCACAACGTCAAAATTTTTGAGCAGAAGGTCGGCATCGAATATAAAACCGTAATAATCGGCAGCCGCCTTCAGGATGGAGCTGTTGTATTTGGCGATCATGTCGTACCAGATCGTGACGCAGCCTTCGCTGAGACTCCGCTCTTCATCGAAGACGGCCTCCAGGTTCAGTGTGACGGTGTGACCGAGTCCGTCGCATGTTCCGCATGCGCCTTCCGGTGTGTTGTAGGAGAAATGCCTGCGCGTCAAACGCTCCGTCTCTCCCCCGCAGTGCGGGCAGCGAACGGCGGACTGCCTATCATCCCCTTCCCCATCCCCGATAGGAGCGCCGGCCGCACCGCTCTCCGGACCGGGAACAAACCGACTGCCGCAGTGGGGACAAAGCCGTTCGCCCAGCTTCTCGTAGATGACGCGCAGATACGTATGGATATCCGTTATCGTGCCGACCGTCGACCGCGGATTCCGGTTGGTAACATGCTGCCCAACGCTGATTGAAGGGGACAAGCCCACAATCGCGTCGACCTTCGGCTTGGCCACGGCTTCCGAAGTCATTCCCATCGATTCCATGTACTGCCGCTGGCATTCCCGCTGAAGCGTATCCATGGCGAGCGTCGATTTGCCTGAACCGGATGGGCCGGTCAGGACAACCAGCTTGTGTTTCGGGATGCGGAGCGTAATATCCTTCAAATTGTTTTCCCGGGCTCCCCGGATCTCGATGGCGCTGTTCATCAGTAAATCCTCCATTCCATTTGTATTGTTTCGATCTTCACCTACAGAGTCCATTTTATAACACTAATGCAAGTGAGAAGGTAAGGATTGATTTCCCTAAATACAATCCAGTTATGATCTGGGAACCCTGTCATAGGACTTTATGGTTTTTCTATACTGTTTCTCTATGCTTGAGCCGAAAAAAACAAAGACCAAGGAAGGCAGAAGCCATCCCTGGTCTTGTAATGCTGCTCTGAAGCGATCCTATTTTTTCACAATGGGGGTCCAAATCTCGCAGCGGTAGTCATCTGCAGCTACATCACCCGGCAGATATACCTCCATTTCCGGCGCCCCGGAATGTTCATATCCCGTGGCCGGAAACCACTCTTGATAGATTCGGCCGAACATATCCTGAATCGCTCCGGGCACCGGCCCGACACAGACGAATATCGCCCAAGTGGAAGCGGGGATTTCCCCCAATGTGAACCCTTCTGCAGGTGATGCGCTGTCTGCTGCTTTGGTGGCAATCATGTAATGATAATCCTCTTTACCCGCTTCCATGCCCGTCATAATTCCAAACAGGATCCCGTCCGCACTCATGGAAGCAAGTCTGTCAACGGTGCCGTCCCGTTGACATTCCTCCCAGAAGCTCGAGATCTGCCTCATATGCTCATTATCCTGGCATGTGACAGCAGCGGACTTGCCCACAACAGCAAAAGCCTCTTTCTCCTCAATGCGATAATCCACGTTCGTATCTCCCTTCAGTGATAATTGGAAGGAAATGCGGGGAAAAGCTTTAAGTACAACTCCCGGATTACGTGCCTCCGATGGAGCGATGCCGTGAATTTTCCGAAAAAGCCTTGACGAAGGACTCGGGCGAGTCATAGCCGTATTTGAGCGCTACATCCACTACCTTCGAGGATGAGACCGCGAGCTCCTGCGCGGCCAAGGTCAATTTGCGTTTACGCATATACTCGGCCACCGTCATTCCCGTCAACATATGAAACATGCGCTGAAAATGAAACGGGGACGAATAAGCCGCTTTCGCAATTTCATCGATTCCCAGAGGCTCCGCTATTCTATTCTCCATCAGGTCCAGGGCATTTTTCATCCGTGACAGCCAATCCAACCGCATAACCTCCCTTTGTTATTCATTCTATCACCGACTTATCGGGCATGCCTGTCATTGCGTGCTTTCCGCGAACCGGTTCGGCTTCCACAAGCATGAAGCTTCTTGAAGCTTCTTTACGATAAACAAAAAAATCCTGTCTCCCTATTTTCACTCACAAAGGGTGCCAAGATTTCTTCTGAATTGCGGTATTTCGTCCCGGGAACACAATTTTTGCCCATTTAGTCAAAATATCAGATCTACTAATTTTCGGCTCCGCACCGACGAAGCTGCCCAGAGTGTACGAGTCGATTCTGGTTCAGCCTCAAAACCGGCTCAATCCTGATGGTTACCATCAAACGCAGATTCCGGTTCCAAGCTGCGTTTCCCGAGCAAATCCTTCAGCACCGGACTCACAAAGTCCGCTGCCTGGCAGCTCATCGTAAGTTGATAGGACGCTTGTCCATCGATATCTCCAGCTGGTGCTCGTTTACCTTCCTCTTTGAAGCCTGCTTTCTTGTATGCTTGAATAGCCCCGGGATTGGATTCATCCACGACTAATGAAACCTGCCGCAATCCCAATACCGTGAAAGCATAATCCAGTACTAATTGAGCGGCTTCCGTACCAATTCCTCTGCCTTGATGCTCTTCTTCGCCAATAATAATAGCAAACTCCGCGAGAGCATCTTCCCTTTCCAGATACGCAATTCCGATCGGGAGCGCTGGTTCTTTGTCATAGATTGTGAAGAATATGTAACGCGGATTGGACGAAAAATCACGGAAGGCTTCCTCCTGCTCCTCCGGCGTTAACGGGTCCGGTTTGTCGATGTTCCGGTCATGGACAAAATGCCTGTTCCATCTGTAATACAGCTCTATATACTCCGCACGCAGCGGTCCCAGTCCGACCTTCGAGCCGCCAAATTGGATAACAGGATGCTTTCCCTTCATATGGAACCCCCTTGTTGTACCCTTTTTTCAAGAAAAGTCGAGTGAAATGAAGACTCCGGTTTATCACCGGCCTTTCCAGAGCAGAGCCTGGAGGGTTTGTGCTGCAATTAGAAGAAGAAACCGCTGAAGCCATCCTTGACGGCCGAGTTAGTTTCTTCCCTCAAACCGTATAGAACATTATAGGCGTGAACCCTATACATTTTATCTAGCCAAAAAGAAACGGCTCCGCCGTCCTATGGTGGAGCCGCAAGCTTCTTCCCTAAGAGATATAAGCAAAGGTTAATGGAATTTTATCGTTCAGGCTGCTCCAGGCTCGAGTCTACTCCGTATGAGGAAAGCCGTGCTTTTTGGCATAATTCCCCCAATGGGGTTTTCTGCCGTCCACATCAACAAAGCCATACTCGTCGGATAGCTGCCAGCTGCCGAAGACCTTCCCGGACTTTTCCGACACGTTAGGATCCGCAGCCAGCGCGGCGACTCCTTGTCCGAGAAGATACGGCGTTTCCGATTCCGCGTAATGGGGCTCCTGCTTAACCGCATCCATCCAGTTCGCTTCTTGTACCCCAAAATGCTCCAGCATCTGCTCCGAGCGAAGAAATCCGGGTGTGACAGCAAGCGCGGTGACCTGGTAGGGACGAAGCTCTTCAGCCATTGCAGCCGCCAGGTGAATGGCCGAGATTTTGGCCAGGCTGTAATATAAATTCACACGGTACCCATATCCAATCCCGTCGGTCACCTCAATGATTAATCCCTGTTTTCTCGCAGCCATCAAAGGTGCGGCATAATAACTGGTAATCATATGCGTGCGGACGCCGCGGTCCTGCATCAGCAAGCCATTGGACAAGGAATGCTCCCAGAACGGCGTGTTCCATTCAAACAGCTTTTCCCCGCCCCAGATATCATTAACGAGGATATCCAGAACACCGTTTTGTTCTGCTTTCACCCGTTCGAACAATAACTTCACTTCTTCCTCCACGGTATGGTCCACCCGAACCGGAATTCCCGTACCGCCGGCAGCCGTCACCATCACCGCCGTTTCTTGAATCGTTTCCGGCCGGTTAATGTCCGACGGATTTCCTCTGACGCTGCGGCCCGTGCAATACACCGTCGCACCCGCCGCTCCAAGCATCACCGCGATCGCCCTCCCCGCCCCGCGGGTCGAACCGGCCACTACGGCTATTTTACCATGCAAAGGTTTCATCGGCATGTCCTCCTTCATATTCATCCTTCATCGCTCCCTTCAGAAATTTATGTTACAGTATATCTACGACAAATTATGACGTAATTAGGTGATGGAAATGAACAAAAGAAGAATAGCCATGATGCAGATCATCGATTCCCGGAAAAAATTCACCGCCAGAGAGCTGGCTGAGCGCTTTGACGTATCGGTCCGCACCATTCAGCGGGATCTCGACCATTTGCAGCAAATGGGTTTCCCGCTTTACACGGAGGTTGGGCCCCACGGTGGCTACCGCGCCCTGCCCAACCGGATTCTGCCTCCTCTGCAGCTTACGCAAAATGAAGCCTTCGGCTTGTTCCTGATGCTCCAGGCACTGGAAAAAATACCGGATTTCCCGTTCGAATCCACCCGCTTCCATTTGGCGGAGCAGTATTACGCCAGCCTCCCGGTCGATACCCAGGACGGCATTGATCGGATGAGAAAGCATATTGTCTTCAATCAGCAGCGGCCGCCTGCCGCATCCCCGTTTACGACAGTGCTCCTGCAGGCGGCCATGGACAAGAGATCCATCGAGTTTCTCTATCATTCCCGGGCAGGCAGAAAGAAAACGCAAGTGTATCCGCTGGGCATCTACTATGAAAACGGACTTTGGTACATGCCTGCCCGGAATAAGGAGCGGATACTCCTCTACCGCGTTGATCGAATTGAACAAGCCGCCGTGCTTGCCGGTACGGATGACAGCCTTCCCACGCTTACAGAATGGATGGCTTCCAGCGATAATCGCCCAGGTGTTGAGGTTCTGCTGCATTTCACTGCCGAAGGAGCAAGGCTCGCCCAATTCGAACAGCTTTTTCATACAGTGGCCGACAACGGCAAGTGGCGGGAGGATGTGCCTCTTGAGGAGCTGCCGTTCCTGGCACGTCAGCTGCTCAAGTTCGGACCTGAAGTGAAAGTTGTTCTGCCAACACAGCTACAAGAGCTTGTTGTGGATATGCTCCAGCGTAATTTGAGTCAATATCTGCGTTAAGAGAATATGAATAACCGACTGGGCGATCGCCGCATATATTGAAGCATCTATCCGCGAAGGGATTAAAAGCTTATGAATCGATATGTACCATCAGGGTACGGCGGCTATCACCGGAATTCCTTGATGCCGCTGCCTGTTTCTCCATATTTCTGGCCGTATCCATACTACCCGCTATATCCCGGCGATTTGCGCCTCAATTCCCGCTTTCCCTTTGCTCCTATGCCGACGTGGTCTGCGCCGGTTCCTGAATCGCTGCCCTCTGCGGCATACCAGGAGAAATGGTCCGCGCAGCGCCTTACTTTTGTACTGATTCATGGAGCCTGGGCCGATGCGGGCTTCTGGAACGGGATTGCCGCGCATCTTCGCAAAATGGGCCACACGGTTTATACACCTGACAATCCGGGTCATGGCCCGGACACCAATAAAGATGTCACACATGCGATGATTACCCGATCCGTTGCCGATTTTATCACGTCAAGAGATCTTCAGAATATCGTCCTTGTGGGACACAGCTTTGGCGGTTCGGTCGTCCAAACCGTTGCCCAGCTTATGCCGGAACGCATCAAGCGGCTGGTCTTCTACAACGCCTTCATTATCAAAGACGGAGAAGCGGTAGCCGATGAGTTTCCGCCCGATGCGCTCGAGGTCTTCCGGAAGCTGAGAGAAAGCTCAATGGACGATACGATTATGCTTCCCTTTCCCTTCTTTCGCGAAACCTTCGTCAATCTGGCCAGCCTGGAAACAGCCCGCCGCATTTACAGCGGCATCGCGCCCGAACCGGCCAAGCCTTCTTACGACAAGCTGGACCTCAAGAAATTTTACTCGCAGAATTTCCCGGCAAGCTATGTATACTTTACGGAGGATAATGTGCTGCCTCAAGGGAACAGCGAGTACGGCTGGCATCCCCATATGTCCAGCAGGCTGGGGCTGTTCCGTCTCCTCAAGGGCCAAGGCGACCATTTGACCACAGCCAAAACAGACCCGGGCCTGGTAGCTGCCCGGATCTATGAAGCCGGAAGGGATTAAGCTGCCGGAGAAATTATTGAATGACGCCCGCTTTTTTCAAATCGTCCAGCATCGCTTCGCGCACTTCATTGCCTTTATACTTCTCGTCATGCGTCGTCTCTCCCACTGGCTGCACAAATATTTCGGCGTGTCGGTCCTATTCAGCGTCGGTCCGGCTGCTTCCTGCATCGATTCGCTTCGAAAAATGCATGCCTGAGCATGCGCTGCTGCGAAGTCCCGGCTCAGCAAACGATGATGGTGAAAGCGGCGCCTCGTGCATCGCTTCATGACGACTGCCGACCGCTTTTTAATTAAAATGCCCGAACGACCGCTCCAGCAAGGAATTTCCGGCTTGCATCCCTTTCAGCCTCGAGAACGAGCACTGCTAAAAGGAAAAATCGTGCTGTATCATTAATTCCTTTGCTGTCTCCTCGCCGACCGCAAAAAAATGAAACTTATAACTCCTTTATAGTGAAAAAAGCACCCTCGTCTCCACGTTATACGTGGTTCCGAAGGTGCTTTCGTTTATTTTATCGGGTTGTCTCCGGTTGTCTCCGGCTGACTCTGGCTGACTCTATAAGATCCTGCCTCTTGAAACAGCCCATCATTTATATGCCGCTTTCGCTGACGTTTACTTGGCAAACAGCTTCTCGGCGTCATCCAGAGCCATGCTTTGACCCATGGAGGAATAATCCAGCCATCTTTGTCCGTCAAGGATATAAACATGTTTGTTTTTGACGGCTTTCAGGTTTTGCCACACCGCGTTTTTCTCCATCTCTTCGAAATTGCTCTTCGCTTCGCTTCCGACACTGATAATCACGAAAATCGCATCCGCGTCAAAATCCGGAAGGACCTCTTTGGAAATAACCTCGAAGGGCTTATCCGCGGCAATTTTCTCCACGCCGCTCGCCGGCTTCAGCTTCAGATCATCGAACATAATCGGCCCTACAGGATTTCCGGTGCTCATGACGCGCAGCTCCTTGGCTGTCATGCGAATGGCCATTACCTTGGCGTCCGCGCCGAGCTCACTATGAACCAGCGTCTGAACCCGCTCCGCTTTGGCAGCATAATCCTCGATAAAAGCTTCCGCTTCCTTCTCTTTCCCCACATGCCGGGCAAGGAGCTTCAGATGGTCGCGCCATGTGCCTTTATTCATATCCACAACGATCGTCGGGGCAATTTTCTCGAATTTGGAGACGTCCTTGCCTGAATATTCTTCATCGAGATAGATGTAATCGGGCTTCGAGGCGAGCAGAGCTTCCATATCCGGATCGGAGACGGTCCCATATTTCGTCGCACCCTTCAGAAGATCCGCGACATGGGGCAGAAAATCCTTCACATCGCCGCCCACCACCGAACCGATTGGCGTGATGCCAAGAGCAAGCAGGTTGCTGGTAATATGGATGGACAAAGAAGCAATTTTTGCATTCGCATCGTGCACGATAAAGTCCGGTGCCGGAGCCTCCGTATCCGTCGAGGTGTTCTCAGGAGCTGCGCCCTCATTCGTCGCGCCTTCAGTAGTGTTTCCTGCTGTATTTTGCGGTGCCGGTTGGTTGGAGTCCGCCGATTGCCCGCAAGCGGCCAATAGACCAATTATCATAATCATGGATACGAGTACCAAAACCTTCTTCATTGTCAATGTTCCTCCATTGATGTGTAATTTATTTGTCTGTTTTGAAGAGCAGATAGAGAAAATAGGGTCCTCCAATGGCTGCAACCACAACCCCCGCCGGAATCGCATTGGGATGAAAAATCGATCGTCCTATGGTGTCGGCTGCGACGAGAATGACCAGACCCACCAGTGCCGCGACCGGCAGAAAATGCCGATGCTGCGGACCGGCGAGCCGTTTGGCGATATGGGGCGCCGCCAGTCCGATAAAGCCGATTCCACCTGCCATCGAGACGCTGACGCAGGAGAGCGCCACCGCAAGCGACAGCATGAGCAGCCTGTTCTTCGTCACATGGCTGCCTACGCCTGACGCAACATCGTCGCCCAAGGCGAAGATATCCAGTGTCCGGGAGCGCGTATAGATGAAGGGAACGATCAGTACAATCCATGGCAGCAGCGCCCATACGTGAATCCAGTCTCTTCCCCAGACGCTGCCGGCCAGCCAACTGGCCGCGAAGGAATAGGTATCCTCATCAAGCCGCAAGGACAACAGCAGCGTAACGGAGCTGATTCCGGCCGCAACGGCGATGCCAACCAGTATCAGGCGGATCGGCAGCAAGCCTCTGTACCGGTCATAGGCGAATATGAAAATAATAACCGCCGTCGCTGCTCCCCCAGCAAAAGTAAACATAGGTATGAACAACGCGGATGGACCCTCCATCGTGCGGAAGAAGGACACGAAGATCATAAGTCCGAATGCCGCTCCTGCATGAATACCGAGTATGCCGGGATCGGCAAGCGAATTTCGGGAAACCCCCTGGAGCACAGCGCCGGAGATGCCAAGTCCAATGCCTGCAAGCATCGTGATGAGGATACGGGGAAGCCGGAAATCGAACATGATCATCGTTTCATCCGTTGAGCCGTTCCCGAGCAGCGTCCGTCCCACGGCTAACGGGGATAAGCGGATCGTGCCCGTATTCAGGCTGATGAGCACAACCGCCAGTGCAATCAGGAACAGGATAAGACTGGCATAAAATGCGCGTCTTGCTCTTTTTTTGGCCTGCGCCTCGATGTCCATCTACAAATCTCTCCTTTCTTTACGCGCCAGGTAAAGAAAGAAAGGCACACCTACAAGTGAAACCATTGCCCCGATCGCAAACTCTCTGGGAGGGCTGACCATCCGGGACGCGAAATCCGCCCAAATGAGCAGCACCGCTCCCAGCATAGCGGATAAGGGTATCAATATCCGGTAATCCACTCCGATTAGCCGCCGTGCGATATGCGGAACAACGAGGCCGACAAACCCGATGGAGCCTGCCGCCGATACGGATGTTCCGGCCAGAATGACGGCAGCCGTCATACCGAGCAGGCGGATTCTCCCGGTCCGCACACCCAGACTCACAGCCGACTCCTCCCCCAGCGACAGGAAGGTAATGGAGCGTCCCATCGTAACGGACCAGATCAAAGTAAGTACAATCACAGGAACCAGCACCCTCAGATGCTCCCAGGTGACACCCGCTACCCCGCCGGCATACCAGAAAGCCAGATCCTGACTCAAGTCGAAGTAGATCGCAATTCCGGTGCTGAGTGAATGAAGCATGGCTGCGACAACCGCTCCGGCTATCGTGAGACGCAGGGAAGTAAGTCCGCCTTTTGCAGCCGAGCCGAGCCCCATTATAAACAAGGTAGTCAGCGCCGCCCCGATGAATGAGAAGATCATCAGCATGGAGTAGGATAAGCCAGGCAGAAAAGCAAAGCAGAGCGCAACAACGAACGCTGCCCCCGCATTGACGCCAAGGATGCCGCTGTCAGCCATCGGATTCCTCGTGACACCCTGCATAAGCGCACCCGACACCGCGAAGGCCATGCCTGTAATCATGGCCCCCAATACGCGGGGAAGCCTGAATTCATGAATGATCTGATGGGTTGTTACGGTGGAATCATAATGAAAAACGGCCGCCCATACTGTGGCAAGCGTCATATCTTTGGCGCCGTAGGATATAGCAAAAAACATGCTGAGAAGTAATCCCGCCGCTGCGGCGGCAAACCATATTCCTGTGATGAATCCTTTACTCCATTTCATAGCGGACGAGTCGGAAGGCCTCCCTCTAGCAATAATACTGATAATCATTATCAATGACTTTTTCTATCTTACCACAGAAAAAGTTGCCCCGCATTAATCAAGCTTTGTAATCCGCAATTTTTTTTACGGGCGGCAGCCGATATGGGACAAATCAGCCAAACGAGCCGCTTTTTTGTGGCAAATTGATGACAGTGACGCCGAAAAGGCCGCCGGATTGCTCCGGCAGCCTTGTTCCATTGTTTAAGAAGAAACGGCGGCCGCCGTCCTTTTGTCGGCACAGCAGGCTTCTTCCCTCAGCCTTATAGAAGTTTATGGGTGTGAAACTTTTACATTTGATAAGGTGAGCTATTAGCAAAATCCAGGACCGCGCATTGCTGAACCGTCTTCCGCCAGCACAGTCGCCGGACCTCTACGCCAGTTCCGTTAAACGTCCGCGGATTTCAGCCCGAGCGGCGGATAGTACGTTTGAATTCTGCTTCAACAGGATATTGTCCCCGTCAAACAGGATCTGGCTGTTAATAGAAAATGGCGTTTCGACAAACCTCAGCGTCAATTGAAGCGTGTCCGGCTGCTGCCACGTAAAGCTCGCAGCGAGGCGTTTATCCTGATCCTGAAGCAGCCGCGTGGAGCCTTCCACCCACTCGCCCCGGCCCAGGTTAATGCGGTATTCATTGTCCTGTTTACGGAGAACGATGGTTGCACCCTTGTCTTCGAAGGAAACGGATAGGCTCTTCCACTTCTGTTCATTATCTTCAAGCTCATATTCCCTGCCGGAGAAAGCTTCTTCCAGAGGGGAATCCGGCTGCAGCCGCGGCAGTTGGATGGCCAGCGCCTCCAGTCGGGATTCAAGCTGCGCCTGCGATTGCGGATCCGGAGAAAGCGGCGACGGCTGCATCGCAGGGAGCAAGTGATCCCAGACGGCGTTCATGACACCCTGCATATCGTTGGTGCCGCTTGTGATTGCGAAAACGGCGTCCTGCTCCGGCATCACGATACAGAATTGCCCGAATGCGCCGTCACCGCGATATACCCCATGCCTGCAACGCCAGAACTGATAGCCGTAGCCCTGCGCCCAATCATTAACTCCGCCGTCTCCGTTGGATATCTGGCTGGAAGTCGCTTCCTCGATCCACTCCTCCGTCAAGAGACGCTGTCCGTTCCACATCCCTTTCTGAAGATATAACTGGCCGAACCTGGCGATATCCTCTGTGGTAACGTTTAATCCCCAGCCTCCGACATTGATTCCCCGGGGACAGACATCCCAGGCCGCTCCCTTTATGCCAAGCGGTTCGAACAGGCGCGGCTGCAAATATTCCAGCAGCGTCTGGCCTGTAACCTTCTGCAGGATGGCGGAGAGCATATAGGTAGCTCCGCTGTTGTAGACAAAATGAGTACCGGGCTCATGCTCGACGGGAGCCGCAAGAAAGGCTTTGGCCCAATTGCCGTCTTCGCTCTGCTGCATCCCGCTTGTGGTATCCTTGTCATTGCCCGTTCCCATCATGAGCAAATGGCGGATGCGCATAGCCGCCAAATTCGGTTCGATTACCGCGGGGGCATCGTCCGGGAAGAACGATAGAACAGCATCATCCACTGACAGCAACCCTTCCGCAGCGGCGAAGCCGACGGCGGTGGAGGTAAAGCTTTTGCTGAGCGAGAACAGCATATGGGGAAGATGGGATGCATAGGGAGCCCACCAGCCCTCCGCCGTTACCTGGCCGTGCCTGAGTATCATCAGACTGTGCAGCTCCAGATCTCGTTCTTGCACGGCATTCAAAAAATCAATTACAGCTGCGGAGGGAATTCCTTGTGCTTCCGGCTGACTTCTGGGTAGATGCAGATTGGTCCGTTCCATCATTTCATTCCTCCTTTATACTACTAACGTACTGCAGCGCCAGAGGAATGGCAAGCATTTTTGTGTGCGCTTTCATTATCATGCTGTACGCATTATCCGCATTCCGGCCTTCCATTCAATTTAGCCTCAAGCCAGTCGAATGCAAGGCGGCCGGAAACCTCGTGTTTTCCCGAATGAATATCCTGAACCAGCTCTTCTTCCGCATTCGCTGCACGATAAATGGAACGCAAATGTTCTATCGCCTTTACCGCTCCCTGAATCGGAAATCCGCTATCTTCCTGGCCCGCCTCTATCAGCAGCGGCCTTGGCGCGATCAAGCCCCAAATATCCGGCATTTCGGCATATTGCAGAAGCCCGGGAATGTAATTGTCGGCACAATGAGGCTTTGCCAGTATGCTGTCTCTGAAGGTGTTGGTATACCCGCTGATAACGACCGGACCGATTCTGTCATCGATCGCAGCCGTTAATGCCGTAACCAGCCCTCCTCCCGAGAATCCCATGCTTCCGATTCTGCCCGGGACCGTGTCGCTGCGGGATACTAAATAGTCGGCACAGCAGATCATTTCATGCACACGGTACCCGGCAAGCGTTTTTCCGGCCATCAGCAGGTTCATCGCCAGCCGGAAGCATGAATTTTCGTTGGGGTCCTTGGCCCGGTCCTGCTCCAGCCTCCTGTCCCCGAGTCCCAATAATTCGGGGACGATTACCAGCATTCCCCGTTTGACCAGCTCGACGGGATAATCCTTGTAGCTTCCCGGTTCTCCGGCCCGGTCGCTTCCGTCGGGGAGCAGGCCGATCAGCTGTTTATAACCGTATCCGTGACCGGGACAGGCGATCACTGCCGGGTAAGGCGGCACCGCATTTTTAGGTATCAGCAAATAACACGGCATTGTTAAATGGGGTGCCGTATGGAGCAGTAAATGCTCCCGGACGTATGCTCCATAATCCTCCCGCCCGAGAACAACCGGGTCCGGATTGACAGCTTCTGCAGCAGGCAGAACGATGGCCTTTTTCAAAGCATTAACCAGTGCCGGCCTCCAATCCGCCCATTCTGCATACGTCCCCGATTTGAAGGAATAATCAGGTGTGCGGTCATAGATTTGTTCGAGGAAAGCGTCAGGGGTCCACATGACAGATGCTCCTTCTCCCTTCAAGTCCCGGTGAAAATCTGGGGACTGCGGTCATTTTTTTGAACGGTTGTTCCGGTTAAACCAGGAAAGCCTTACGCAGCACGCGGTTAACCTCAGTGTGGTCCATACCCAGCCCCGGGCCTGTCGGCGCCTTCATCACACCGTCCTTGACTTCCATTTGCGGAGTGAACAGGCTGCCGGTTTCCTTAACCCCGGTTTTGTTTTCCTGAAATTTCCCGATATTCGGGATATAGGAAGCAAAATGAAGCACATATACGTAGCCGTACCCGCTGGATATGTGCGGAGTGACGGCGATCCCCTTCAATGCGGCCATTCTGGCGACCCTGGTATTTCTGATAAAGCCTCCGTTATACTGCAGATCCGGCTGCACGACCTGAGCGGCGTCATTGTCGATGATCCACCTGAATCGCCGCATGCTTGTCTCCTGCTCTCCGAATGCCAGAGGGACAGCAAGGGCGTCCGCAACCTCCCTGGTATCCTCCAGATGCTCGAAGGGACAGGGCTCTTCATAGAAGAATGCGTTGATTTCCTCCAGCATTTTGCCGTATTCGATTGCCTTGGGCGGATCGTAAGAGCCGTTCCCATCCGCATGAATGGTCATGTCCTCGCCAAATACTTTTCGCGTCAGGTAGATCAGGCTTTCCGAGCGCCCTTGAATCGAATCGGCGTTTTTGCTCATTCTGCCGCCTACCTTGAATTTGATCGCTTTTGCGCCCGTTTCTGCGACTTTGCCCTGCAGCACCTCGATTTCTTCCTCGGGCGTCGTTCCCCTGTTGCCGCTGGCTACATAAATGGGCACCTCGCTGCGGATAACGCCTCCCAGAAGGTCTCCGACCGGCTTGCCGCTTATTCGGCCCAGCATATCGAGCAGACTCGCTTCGACCCATGAGATGCAGCACCATAATGCAAGACCGGACAGCTTATAATTGCTCTCATGAACGTAAACGCCATCCAGCAGCTTTTCAAGATCGCGCGCGTCTTTTCCTATAAAATACGGAATGATCAGCTGCTTGAGCAGAAGATGCAGATACTCGGCGCGTTCGCTTGCCACTGCCACGCCTTCCGAGCCGTCCTTGGACCGGGCCCTGAGGAAATACAGCCCATTATTGAAGAGAAGCTCCATGGATTCTATAATGACCGGCGATTGAATATCATCCACCTGCAGCACCCGCGAATTGGCCGCCGCTTCCAGCTCGTCAGTGCCCACGCTGTTCTTGCCCTGGTTAAGAGAGCCGTCCAAATGCAAATAGGATAAGTCCGAATAGCTGTTCTTCATCGTTGTTTCCTCCCTGAATCATTCATTCATTGCAGCACATTTCCCGATATTGGCCCGGCGTCATGCCTGTAACCTTCTTGAAATAACGGATGAAATTTTGCGGATTATTGTATTGAAGCTTTTTGGACATATCCGCGATCCTCATTTCCGTGTCGGTCAGCCACTTCTTGGCGACCTCCATCCGGTATGCCAGCAAATAATCGGTAAAATTGGTATTCATGCTTTTCTTCAAAGCGCGCCGGATATAACTGGGATGATAATTAAGCCTTGATGCGCATTCCTCCTGGGTCAGCTCACGGTCGTATTCGCTCTGAATAATGCGGACAACTTCATTGGCTATTTTGTGAAAAGGACCCTCATTGCTCATTTCCCCCATGCGAATGGCGGGTTCGATAATTTGCCGGAGGAACCAAAGCTCGATTTCCTGCACCGTATTAAGCCTCTTAAGCTGTTCAGACAGTTGAATCGCATTCGCATTGAGCTGGGAGGCGGCGGCGTCGGACTGCTCCGTAATATACAGCAAATCGAGCAGCAGCTTGATCAGCCAGTTCTGCATCTGATTGTGCGTAAGCTCCCGGTTGGACAAAATTTGCAGAAATTCACCCAATAAGATTGCGGCCCGTCTCTCATCCGAAAATCGCACAGCCTCGACAAGCTGCTTCTCCAGATGCTCGGGAAAAAACACCATCTGCAGCTCAGGCTCCTCATCCTCAATAAAGAGGATCGTTTCGGTATCCTTCGTAATCCGGTATTTCAGCGCATCGAGCCCTTCCGCGTACGCCTTTGGCGTGGCACCGTAGGTTTTGTAAGGGCGGCTGATTCCCGCACTGACGGATAGCCCCAGATACGCCTGTATATTTTGTTGAACCTGCCTGATTGTGTCCAGCAGGAACGCCTTGAATCCATCCGTGGATTCCAGATCGCCTCTGATGACCGTAACCTGCGATTGCTCGATGACGACAGGGCTCAATCGATGCTCGAAAGACACCGTTTCCTCGACGATGTTGCTGATTGCAAACAGCAGCAAATCGCGATCACCTTCCAGGTACCGGGTACCTTCCAGCGCATTGATCTGTATGGTCACAACCGCAAGCCAGTTGAATCCTTGCGAATAGCCGAACAGCTGCAGCTGCTCCTCGATTTCCTTGGCCGGCAATCCGCCCTGCACCAGCTTGAAAATCATGAACGGCTTTAACTGCTGCCGCAGCTTCTGTACGCTGCTGGTCATATCCATATTGCTTCGGAACATCCTCTCCATCCGCCGTTCGATGACCCTGAACTCGTCATTCCGCTCCTGGGGATCCAAGACCTCGGCCGGATCGGCCATCTTCTGATAGAGCGTGCGAAGAGGCGAATAGAGCTTACTGGTCCCCCGCAGAGACAGGATAATGATCATGGCGATAATGATAACGCAAGCCCATACTGTCGCCCAGCCGATAGCCTGCGATTCGCGGCCAATGCTGTCCAGCGAAACAATCAGCAGGTAAGTCCAGCCGTTATAGGATGACTTCCGGAATGTAAATCCGTATTTTTCCTGGCCGATTTGACCCGTCCGGTAGCCGAACATTTCAGCGGCCTGCTTGATGTCTGCGAGCTGGGGCGAATCCTGCAGAGACCTGTTCATTCCTGACTTCGGACTGCTGGCAATCAGATTTCCTTTATCATCCAAAATGACCATGAATCCCAGATTGCTGCTTGTCGGCAGCAGCTTGAAAAGCTCCTGGCTCGACATTTCCGTCACAAGCAGCGCATGCGGGCTTCCCGAATAGCTCGGAAACCGCTTGACCAGGTATATATCCGAGCTTCCCGGTTTCCCGTCACTGGCATCCGAGAATTCCGTTGTCCACGCCAAGGGCTTATCGATCGCCGAGAACGATGAGATCCGGTCCGCGTCTGCGGAATCGTCCAGCCTGGCATATCCCTTGTTGCTGATCATCCATTGATGATCGATATTGATCAGATGGATGTCACGGATCCCCAGCTCGTAGATCTGGATGCGCTGCAGCATATCCAGCAATTTATCGACAAGCGGAAAATCCCTGGCTTGAATCGGCTTCTGAAGGACATCGCCAACCTCCTGCGAATTCGCAAATTGAAAGATGGAGAAGTCGACGACCTTCAACGTATTCTCAAGCTGAGTCTGGATCTGGAGCAGCAGCTGGTCATTTCCCTGCAGCACCTTGTCTTCAATCAAACCCGATGATTTGGCATAAGAAAAAATGCCCAGCACCACGACGGGAATGGCGCCGAGCAGCAAGCATAATGTAAACAGTTTGACTTGATAACGGGACAAATTCAGCAGCTTCATGTCGGTCTCTCTTTCTTTAAGCCGAGTATTACAACCGCTTACATTATCGCATAAAGATGCGATGAAGTTCTATAAATCTTCAAAGCCGCAATCTGCAGAGAACTAGACGTGCAAGCAGATTTATTACCGCCGCTTACTTGTTCATTGTTTTGGCATAATCGCTTTCATATTCGGAAATCACCTGGTCGCCGCCATTTTTCCGCCAGTTGGCTATCGCCTGCTCAAAGCCTTTCTCATCCAATTCGCCAATGATGAACTTGGTCCGGGCATCCATAATAATCTGCTCAAGCTGGCTCCCTTTCTCCATATAAGTCTGTGACAGGAGCGGCAGCGCCGGATTGGGAACGGCGTATTGTTCGTTATCCTGAATCAGTTGGTTGTATTTCGCAACATTCGGATCCAGATCGCCCGCGAGAGCCTTCTTGCCGTCAAACACCATCAGTTGGAACAGCTCGTTATAGACCTCATTGGTATAAATTTGCTCGTCGACACGCACCGCTTTGCTGCTTTCCACCTTGTAATGCTTATCTTCGATTCCCCATGACATCAGGTTCTGCACCTTCTCGTCGCCGAGTTTATCGAGAAAGGACAATACCTCCTTCAGATCGTCCTCGGTTTTGACGCTCGTCTTCGGAATCATGAAGACGCTGTTATAGCCTGTTCCCCCCTGTACTCTGATGCCGTCAGGTCCGCTGACATTCGGAATGGGATCCAGTTTGGCATCCGGGTTCAATTTGAATAAATCGGTAAACCGCGCGTTCAAATCATCATAAGCTCCAATATAGACTCCCGCCTTGCCCTGATTGATCAGTACCGTACGGTCCTTAACAACAGGAAAATCACTGTTGAACACTTTATCGGTATACATCTGTTTGAGCATCTTGAGCGTATCCATATACGGCTTCGTCATGAAATCCGGAGTCATCTTCCCGTCCTCATAGGCCCAGAGATTCGGACCTCCCATGATGGACAGGAAATGGTTAAACTGTGCGCTGTTCGAGTCGAACGAGATGCCGAACGTATCATTCTTGCCGTTTTTATCCGGATCGTCGTAAGTAAACGCTTTAATAACGTTCAGCAGCTCGTCGATTGTTTTGGGTTCCTGCAGGCCCAGATTATCCAGCCAGTCCTTGCGGATAATGATTCCGTTGCGGGCAATGGCTCTCCAGCGGTAGACACCGTATACTTTACCGTCTATGGAAATGTTGGATAACCGTGCGGGGTCCAAGGATTGCAGATTCGGATAGTCCTTCAGATAAGGTCCCAATTCCCAGAACAAGCCTGCCCGGGCCGCATCGATGATAGCCGGATTGCGGTCATCCTTCACCAGCAGCAGCTTCGGCAAATCTCCGGCAACGGCAATCGAAGCCGTGACTTTCTCACTGTAGCTTGAGCTGGGAACCCAGGTCACATTCAAGCTGGCATCCGTATATTCCTGGAGCAGCTTCATCGGCTCGCTATCCATATTTGGCGGCTCTGCCGTTAAATACTGATTCATCATCGTAATTTCTGACGGGCTTGACGATTCTGCAGGCGCAGATGCAGCGCCCTCGTTCGTTTCCCCATTGCTGCTGGCGCATGCCGAAGTGATGACCAGCGACAGAACTCCTGCAGCGAGCAGGCCTTGTTTAAGATAACGCGGAATAGCCATGAATAATTCCCCTTCCCATTTTCCTGAATATAGTTTGGTGAGCAGCTTGCTGCTTCAGCCTTCCATCCTATCCTTTGACGGAGCCGAGCAGTACCCCTTTGGCAAAATGCTTTTGCAGAAACGGATAAACCAGCAAAATCGGTACGGTCGAGACTACAATTACCGCCATCTTGATCACTTCGCCGGGAGGAGCCACATAGTCGCTCCCCATATTCTGCGAGTCTCCGACACCTCCTTGCGACAAGATCACAATTTGCCGCAGCCATACCTGAATCGGCCATTTCGCATTATCGTTAATATACAGGATAGCATTAAAGAACGTATTCCAATGGCCTACCGCGTAAAATAATGCGAAGGTAGCCATGGCCGGAAGGGAAAGCGGCAGCACAATGCGGAACAAAATCTGAAAATCGTTGCAGCCGTCAATCTTGGCCGATTCCTCCAGCCCGTCAGGCAGCTGCTGAAAGAAGTTTCTCAAGATAATCAGATTAAACGCGCTGATCGCGCTCGGGATTAACAGCGACCAGAAGCTGTCGAGCATGCCGAAGGACTTGACAACGAGAAACGTCGGAATCATCCCCCCGCTGAACAGCATCGTAAACAAGATGAGCAGCATGATGGGTCCCCCGCCCATAAATTCGTTCCTGGCCAGCGGATAGGCGGTCAGCGTCGTGAAGAAGAGGTTGATGAATGTCCCGGCAACGGTAATGAAGACCGTCACGCCCAGACTTCTCAGAATCGTCTCCGCCGAGAAGATATAGCGGTAGCCTTCGAGCGATAATTTGGTCGGAAAGAGGACAACCCCCCGGTTCAACAGCTCTTCGGAAGCAGTGAACGATCCCGACAATACAAACAAGAACGGAATGATGGCAATTAATGCGAAAACGATCAGAACCCCGGCATTCACCAGATCGAAAAAACGCGAACCAAGCGATGAACGGATCATGGCAGCAGCCTCCTTTCTTCGTTAGTAAACACCTTGTTCTCCTGCCTTCTTGGCTAATTTATTGGCTGCCAGCACCAGCATCAGACCCACAAGCGACTTGAACAGGCCGACAGCGGTGCTGAAGCTGAACTGCCCCTGCTGAACGCCGGTTGTGTACACGTAAGTATCAAACACTTCGCCAACCTCACGGTTGGTGGAATTGAGCATAAGGAAGATCTGCTCGAACCCCGTATCCAGAAAAGTGCCCAGCCGCAAAATGAACAAAATGATAATAGTGCTGCGGATCGCCGGCAGCGTAATATGCCACAGCTGTCTGATCCGTCCCGCGCCGTCCATCTTGGCTGCCTCATACAGCGTGGGATCGACCCCCGAAAGGGCGGCGAGAAAAATAATGGTTCCCCAGCCTGATTCCTTCCAGATGGATTCAAGAATAATCATCGGCCTGAACCAGCTGTTGGACATCAGAAAGTTAACCTTGTTCATCCCTGCATCAACGAGCATATCCGTGAAGATGCCGCCTTCGGACGAGAAGAAGGTATAGGCCATGCCGACGACGACTACCCACGACACAAAGTGCGGAATATAGATGAAGGTCTGTATGCTTCGCTTGAACCATTCCCGGCGCAGCTCATTAAGCATAAGCGCGATCAGAATCGGGAACGGGAAGAAAAAAATGATATTATAAATGGCCAGAATCAATGTGTTTTCAAACAAGGTCCAGAATACCGGATCGTGGAAAAAACGGTCAAAATGCTTGAAGCCGACCCACGGGCTGTTCCAGAAGCCGCGAAAGGGCAGATAGTCCTTAAAGGCAATGAGGATCCCCCACATCGGCAAATATTTGAACAGGGCAAAATAAAGCAGGCCCGGCGTCACCATCATATACAAATAACGGCTCTTGACGAATCGGCCCCAGAGCACACCGGCTTTGCCGTTACGGACGGACTGCGCCGCGTGCGTCACTTGCGGTTTCATGCGCAACGCCTCCTTCAAGCACATCATCAATCCGGATCGGACGATTCTCCCTGACCGATCTCCAGACCGCTTCACCGGTACCGACCGCATAAGCGCCGTCCCATGAGCCGGACAGAATGTCAAAGCTCCGATTCGGATCGGGACCCAGAAATATATGCTCCAGCAGCGCCGGGTCGCCGCCGCCATGCCCGCCTTCCCTGTGAACGACATGCACGGTTTCTTTGGCTCCAAACAGAGGAAAATAATCGATGGTCTGCGCCGGAACAGGAAACGGGACTCTGCCGGAAGAGTGGTATTCCATCGTTTCGATGCGCCCTCGGGTTCCGTTTATGGCAAGCCGATAGCCTTCATAGGGAAGGGAGAAATTGACGGAATACGTGAGCAGCGCCCCTCCGTTATACTTCACGTTCGCCGAATAGGTGTCCTCGATGTTGATTTCGGAATCGAAGATGCAGGCATCTGTCCGATAGTGGCTGTACGGTGCCTCTGCTCCGCCGGAATCCGGCGAACCAATATGGTCGTCCTTCACATGAACCTCCTTGCTGCGCGAGGACCAGCGCATATAATAACGGCAATCCTGCTTGACCTCGCAGGTCCCGCAATGCCGGCCGTCCTCTTTCTTCGGATTCATCTCTCCCCCGGGACCGTAATAGTTGAGTGCCCCGAAAGCGAATACCTCTATCGGCTGCTGGCCGATCCACCAGTTGACCAGATCGAAATGATGGGAGCTTTTATGAATGGAAAGCCCTCCGGATTGCTCGCGTAAGCGGTTCCAACGTTTGAAATAGCTGGCTCCGTGATACGTGTCGATATACCAGTTCAGATCGACCGAGGTGACTCTGCCCACCTTTCCTTCCAGCACCATCTCTTTGATCCGGCTGTGTATGGGCGTAAAGCGGTAATTAAAGGCAACCGTCACTTTCCCTCTGCTCCTGTTCTCAGCTTCAATAATCCGGCGGCAATCGGCGCCGGTTGTCGCCATCGGCTTCTCTGTCAGCACATCCAGATCGCACGCCAGCGCCTGAACAATATAAGAAGCATGGGTATCGTCGCGCCCCGTTACGATAATCACATCGGGACTGGTCTGTTCCACCATCGTACCGAAATCATCCGGACCGAATTCCGGGACAGGCCCAAGCCCGGGAAATTTTTGCTTGCAGACCTCGAACCTCCTTGGATCGATATCAAGCAATCCGACAATCTCGGCCTGATTGGAGAAGGTATTCATCATGGGACCGATGAACATCTTCATGCTTCGATTGCTGACCCCGCAAATTGCATATCTTCTTTTCATATTTCACCCCGCTGTTGATAGTTGTGAGCCATACCCGTGACCGGCCTTTTCATTATTCCGTACAGCCCGGTAAATGACTACAATCCTGAAAGCGACAATTGCCCTCCCAGCTCATTCGGACCTCCATATTCAGACTTTATAATCCCGATAATCCTTAAAGCTACTCAGCATAATCCTTAGAGATACCCGCAGAGTACGCGATATCTCTCATTCACAGTTTTCCTGTACGCCATCGCAGCTTCATGTTAAAAAACATAAAGGAGCTGCATCTGCTGCAGCTCCTTCACGAATCGGATATGATACGGGCACATGCTCCATACCTTACACACGGTGCTATTTCACGACAGTAAGCATGCTGTACATTTTCTCTTCATCGATCTCAATGCCAAGACCCGGTCCATCGGGCACATGAATGCGTCCTTCGCTTACTTTGAATTCCGTCTTCAGCATTTGGCCGCGCAGATTGCTTTTTTCGATTGAATACTCATAGTAGCTGGTGCACTCCGGCGTGCTGGCCGCGAGATGCAGAGCTGCCGCAAAGCCGATGCCGCGGGTCGTATTATGCGGCACGTAATGGATGCCGAACGCTCTGCACAAAGTGGCGGCTCTCTTCGCGCTCAGCAGCCCCCCGCATTTGATCGGGTCGGCCGCATACAGATGACAGCCGCCGCGGGCGATAAAATCGCGGAAGGTGAAGATATTCCAGTCCTGTTCGCCCACATGGATCGGCACAGGTATCGTTTGCGCCAGCTTCACATAGGCTTCGATATCGAAATAGGGGCAGGGCTCCTCGAAATGATGAATGCCGCAATCCTTCACTTTTTCGTACAGCTGAACCGCCTGAATATAAGTATAAGAGCTGTTGCCGTCGATCATGAGCCGGACATCCGGCCCGATGGCCTCCCGCACTCTCCGTACCTTCTCCGCATCCTCGTCCAGATCGACAGGCAGTCCGCTGCCGAATCTCGGACCAACCTTGATCTTGACGGCGCCGAAATGATAGTCGGCAATCCCCTCTTTCAGCTTCTCGACCTCCTGGTCGTGGGTGAGATCGCGGCTCATGCTGGATCCGTAGAGCGGAATCGTCTCCCGGTATTTGCCGCCGAGCAAATTATACAACGGCTGCTTCAAAAATTTCGCTTTTGCATCCCAGAGCGCGATCTCCACTCCGCTGTAGGCGGCTGCCAGCATCTGGCCGGACATTTTATAATGCTTGCGCATCACGTTCTCTTCGATCTTCTCGATGTTGAAAGGATCGCTGCCGATGATTTGCGGTTTGATGATCTGCTGGATAATCTCCACCAGAATTTCCGGGCGCATCGGGCTGCATTCCCCGAATCCGGAGACCCCTTCATCCGTATCCGCTTTTACATACAGCAGTCCGCTTGCCACATAACAGGTCAAATCCGTAACTTTCATTGTGTTTTCCTCCCATTGGACTTCTATTCCGCCAGCTTGCCGTCGGGACGGCAGCGTGCAGGTCTTGTCTTGCCTTGCCTTGACTACTTGTCTGTATCCTTGGCGTATTGTTCGTTTAATTCCTCCGTCACTTGGCCGCCGCCGGCCTTATCCCAGCTAGACACCGCGTCCTTCCAGCCTGCTTCGTCGAGCTGGCCCATAATGTATTTAATGCGCGCATCGTTGATGATTTTGTTCAAATCGGCGCTCTTCTGGTTAAACGTATCGGAAATATAGGCAGCTGCCGGATTGACCACCAGATTGCCCGCAACCGCGTTCTTCGCGTCTTTGTATTTTTGAACGTAAGGATCGATGCTGCCCTGCATGGCTCTTGACCCGTCCGCTACCTCCAGCGTTTGCTCAAGCTGGACGACTTCCGCATTGTACTTGTCCGTCTGCTCCTGCGTCCGCACCGGTTTTCCGTCTTTCATCGTGTAGTGAATGCCTTCAATTCCCCATTCAAAAATATTTTGAGCGGTTTCATCGGAAATTTTGTCAAAGTAAGCAAGAATTTGCCTAAGCTGCGCTTCCGTCTTCACGCTGGATTTGGGAAATACGAATTCCCCGGTATAGCCTGTGCTCATCAGCATGCGAACGCCCTTGCTCCCGTTAATTGAAGCGGAAACGTCAAGCTCCGCCTTCGGGTTGATCTTGAGCAGCTGCGAATGGCGCGTGATTTGGTCCGGATCGCCCAGCCGCATGCCGTATGTGCCCTTATCCATGTTGTCGATATTTTGCGGCCGGGTGGCGATCGCAAAGTCCTGATTGATCAGCTTCTCCTGATACAGCTTGCGGTAGAAATTCAAGGCGTCCATGTACTCCTGGCTGTATATAGTCGACACCAGCTTGCCGTCCTTCACGTCCCACAAATTCCCGCCCCCGAATGCCGCCAGGATGAAATTAAAGCCGCGCAGCAGGGACTCTTCCGCGACGCCGACCGTGTTGTTCTTCCCGTCCTTATCCGGATCGTCTAACGTAAATGCCTTTATCGTATTGTACAGCTCATCCGTCGTGGTCGGCGCTTTCAATCCGAGATTGTCCAGCCAATCCTTCCTGAAAATCATCCCGTCCCCGACGAGCGAACGGCTGCGGAAAATAGAATAAATTTTGCCGTCCAGCGAGACATTTTTCAATACCTGCTTGTTCAAGGATCTCTCCAGATTCGGATAATCCTTCAGAAATGGACCAATTTCCCAGAAATAGCCCGACCGCATCGCATTGACCACAGACTCCTGCCTGTCCTGAAGCAGAACCACCATCGGAAGCGAACCGGAGGCGATCGTAGCGTTCAGCTTGTCGGGATAGGTCGTGCCGGGCACCCATTGAATATCCAGCTTCGTATTCGTATATTCCTCGATCGCCTTGATGATGGGATCATCCGGACTTGGCGGCTCCGCCACGATGCTTTGATTCATCATCGTAATTTCGAACGGCTCCGTGGACTCGGCAGCGCTCTGATTCCCGGCTTGCTCGCTGCCCGTGCCGCCGCTGCAGGCTGTCGCCGCGACCATTATGCTGGCCATTGCTGCGGCCAGGAACGGTTTTCTCAATTTTTTTCCTAATCTTGACATGGTTTACCCCCTGCATCATATTTATTAACCTTTAACGGAACCCAGCATGGCGCCTTTGGCAAAATGCTTTTGTAGAAACGGATACACGCATAAGATTGGTACGGTTGAAACAACAATGACAGCCATCTTCACGATTTGCGACGGCGGTGTTATATAGGTGCTGTCGAAGGCGGCGGAATCGCCGATGCCGCCCTGCGATAAGATGACGATTTGTCTTAACCAGACCTGAACGGGCCATTTCAAATTATCATTGATGTACAGCACCGCATGGAAAAAGGAGTTCCAATGCCCCACAGCATAAAAGAGCGTGAATGTAGCCATGGCGGGAAGCGACAGCGGAATGATAATTTGCCACAGGATTCTCAAATCGTTGCAACCGTCGATTTTGGCCGCTTCCTCCAGTCCTTCCGGCAGCTGCTGAAAGAAATTCCGCAGGACGATCAGATTGAAGGCGTTGATCGCGTTAGGCAGCAGCAAGGACCAGTAGCTGTTCAGCAGGCCAAGCGATTTTACAATAAGAAATGTCGGAATCATCCCGCCGCTGAACAGCATCGAGAATGTCACCATCAGCATAATCGTCCTGCGGCCGTCCAGCTCCTTCCTCGCCAGCGGGTACGCCATCAGAGAGGTAAAAAGCAGATTGATCAGCGTTCCCGCAACCGTAATGAAGACCGTGACGCCCAGGCTTCTGAAAATAATACTCGATGAAAAAATATACTGATAGCCTGCCAATGAGAAATGCGTCGGAAACAGAATGATAGGCTTGGAGATAAACTCCTCCGGCGCAGTAAACGAACCGGCGATAATATAAATAAAGGGCAGCAGCGTGCATAGGCCAAAAAACAATAACAGCGCATAATTCACAGCATCAAATGACCGGCTTCCCAGCGTTCGATCCTTCATTCGTGGTCACCTCTTTCCAAGTAAACTAACTTATCGCCGATGAACCGAATCCGCATCAGTAGATGCCCTCTTCGCCTGCCTTCTTGGCCAGATAATTCGCTCCCAGGACGAGTACGATGCCCACCGCCGACTTGAACAGATTCGCCGCCGTCGCATAGCTGAAATGCCCCTGCTGCAGGCCGCTCGTATAAACGAACGTATCGAACACTTCTCCTACCTCGCGGTTCATCGGATTAAGCATCAGAAACACTTGTTCGAATCCGGAATCCATGAAGCTGCCCAGCCTCAGAATCAGGAGAATAATGACCGTGCTCTTGATCGCCGGCAGCGTAATATGCCACAGCTGTCTCCACCGGTTGGCGCCGTCCATGCGGGCCGCTTCATACAACTGCGTATCAACACCTGAAAGCGCTGCCAAAAATAAAATCGTTCCCCAGCCCGTTTCCTTCCAGAGCACCTGGCCGATAATCATCGGTCTGAACCATTCGTTGCTGAGCAGGAAATTGATCTTCTCGCCGCCCATCCCGATCAGGAGGTTGTTGATAAGTCCATTTTCCGGCGTAAACAAAATGTAGGCGATGCCTACGACCACAACCCAGGAAATAAAATGCGGGATGTAGATCAAGGTCTGTATGAAGCGTTTGAAAACCTCGATACGCAGCTCGTTGAGCATCAACGCGATAATAATCGGCAGCGGAAAGAAAAAAACCAGATTATAAATCGCCAGGATGATCGTGTTTCGGAAGATGAGGGCGAAGGAGTCATCCTTGAAAAATTGCAGGAAGTTGTCAAAGCCTACCCATGGACTCCCTGCAAAACCCGAGAACGGCGAATAATCCTGGAAGGCGATAAGCACGCCCCACATCGGTAAATATTTGAAGATAATAAAGTACAGCACTCCCGGAAGCAGCATGAGATAAAGCCAGCGGTTCTTGAGCAATCTTTTTGCCAATGCGGAGTTCGGACGGTAGGCTTTCAATTCTCTGGATGCTTCACTGATCAAGCTAATCCCCCTTTGCTATGCAGGTTATCGTTCACCCGTCTACCTTACCATTGGGGCGGATAACTTCATAGGCTCACAGGATAACCAACGCAAATACCCCGGTATTACCGCATACCGGGCAAGGGAATAATCATTAGATAAACTGCCGGTAATCAGGAGCCAACCTGCCGGATTATCCGCTGAACCCCTTCAGATGCTGGTCGCGGTAGGCTCCCGGGGTCATGCCGACCATTTTGCGGAAATACCGGATGAAATTCTGCGAGTTATGATAGCGCAGCTTTTCAGCAATTTGGGAAATTTTCATATCGGTTTCCTCCAGCATTTTTTTGGCGACGTCCAGCCGGTGACGGGCGAGGCATTCGCTGAAGTTCAGGCCGACTTCATTTTTCAGCACCCGGCTTATATAAGTGGGATGATAATGCAGACGGGAAGCGCATATTTCCAGCGTGAGGTCCGTATCGTATTCGTTCTGAATCATGTGAACGATTTCATAGGAAAGGCTCTGAAATTTGGTTTTCTTACGTTCTTCGAACAGCGGGATCACCGGTTTAATGATTTTGTTCCGGAACCAGTCCCGGATTTCATCAACCGTATGAAGCTCGAACAACTCCTGGAGCGGCAGCTTGTTCTCGCCGTATATGGCGTGCAGCGACAAGTCAGATTCCTGCAGCAGCTTGGCGAGATCGGCAAAGAAGCGGATAAAAGAAACCTGATAATCGATATAATTGCCGCTCTGCTTCGTAATATCCTGAATCAGCTGCTCGATGAGCGGATCCAGCGTTTCGGCTTCGGCGTATTTTATCGCCTGGATCAGCTGCTTTTCCGTTTCCTCGGGAAATGAAATGCTCTTGTTATCCTCCAGATTGATGTCTTCATAATAGAGGATCATCTTGTCAAAGGAGAGAAGCCGGTATTTGAGCGCTTCTTTGGCTTCAGCATAAGCTTGAACCGCATCCTTCAGCTGCGGATAAGCCCGGCTGACGCCGATGCTGACAGAAAGGCTCAAGTAACGCTGAACCTCTAGCTTTATTTTTTCCGCCATCGCGGCGATAAACGTCTGAAACAGCTCCAGGGATTCGTGATGCGTGTGCACAACGTTCACCTGATTCTCCTTGACGATAATGGGCAGCAGGCTTTGCTTGCCCGGAATAATGTCGCCGACCATATTATTGATGGCAAAAAGCAGCAGCTCGCGGTCCTTCTCTTCGAACCGGGTTCCTTCGAGCGTATCGATCTGCAGGACGATCACACCCATCCATTTGAGATCGGCGGGCGGGTTATGGACCATGACGGAGAGCTTGCCGTCAATTTCCGAGGGATGGAATTCTCCCTGCACAAGCTTAAGTACGAACAATTCCTGAAGCTGCCTGACCTGGCCCTGGATCTGCTGCGTCATCTGGATTTGCACATCCTGCAGGCGCACGATATTTTCGTTAATAATATCGAATTCGTTGACTTTATGACCATGCGTTCTGCCGATATTGTTGAAGCACAGCTCATACAGGCGTTGAATCGGCGAGTACAAGCGCCGCGTGAACAGGAATGCGGTTACATTGGCCAGGACGAGCAGTCCCAGACAAACCAGCAGAATCATCCAGCTTGTTCTCCATGACTCTTTCTTGATGTCCTCGAGCGGAATAAGCGATAGATAGAGCCACTGGTTGTAGGAGGACTTTTGAAATTCGATCCCTACCTTGTGATGATTGAGCTCCGCTGTCGCATGGCCCGATGACTGCTTCTCCAGATCTATGCTGTGCATGAACGTCTCAATCTCCGAGGCGGGATATGGCGTTTTTTTGTTCTGCTTGACCAGCAATTGATCCGCCGCGTCAAAAATAAAGATCTCGCCTAATGAATTGTTTTGCGATATGAACCGGTACAATTCATGAGTTGAAATTTCGGCGATGAGCAAGCCGTCCGGGTTATCCGAAATCAGGGGGATTTTTTTGACAAGACTGACGGTACTCTCGCCGGGGCTCATTGTGTTCCGGGCCAGACTGCCCTTATCGGTGGTCCAGAAAGAGTTGCCCGATAGATTGACATACTGCTTGATGCGTTCCTTATTCGTGATTGCGCTTACACGCTGAAGTCCGTAATTGCTCAATATCCAGCCGTTTTGCAGTCCGATCAAGTCGACATCCTGAAGACCGAAATCAAACCGCTGTACCTGATTCAGCCTCGAGGACAAGGCCAGCGTGAATTGAAAATTCGCTGGAGATAAATCCCGGCTCATGGACTGAACCACGTTATCATCATCAACAAGCCTTTGAAGGGATAAGTCCACTCCCTGCAGCACCTGCTCCACCCGGAGCCGGGTTTGCTCCAATATATGCCGGTTGCCTTCGTTTACCTTATCCTGGATCGACTGCGAGAACTCATAATAAAACAAAATCCCGAGTACGATAATCGGAATCGTACAAACACATGTGCTGAAAATCAGCAGCTTGGTTTGATATCTGTTTAACCGGTACATTCCAGCGCCACCTGCTTTAACTGTCGGATTTTATCATTCTATCGCATTCTAAAAATCTAGTCACGATAAATAGGAGATTACATCACTTTAAGTTTGTGAGCGGCTGGTCTTAAATTTTTCCTTTACATATAAAAAAAAGCCCGCTATGATAGCGGACTTCATTCGGACCTTAATCTTGAACGCAGCAACCATTCCCTTCCCGGGCATCAATCCCCTGTTTACTCAAGAGTTTAGTTTGCGCTGCTCGAAAACCTTTTTGGTTTGATCAGCCTGCCAGCTGATGAGCTCGTCATAGCCCAGACCTTTCGCTTTATTGATCATTTCGGTTTTCAGCTTGTCGTAATCCTGGTCGTTTTTGGCAAAGACCATTCTCCATGAGTATTGCTTGATGACGGTTGCCACCTGGTTCAGCTTTTGATTCAATGTTTGATCCATAATGGCAGCCGGCTCGGGCAGCTGCTTATTCACAGCAATTTGACCGTTTTTCTCCAGCAGCTCATGCGGGGTCAACGCGCCTACTGCTTCCCTCCACGATTTGTCAACCGGGTTCGGGTTGTCTTCCAGCACCGAGGACCAGCTGTTCCAGTCATACGGCTCGTTCGTGTTCGGATTGATATTGCTGACTTTGAGCGAAGTGTTGTTCATTTGGTTCGTTCCGTCCTTGTACTGGCCTCCGCCGAATTCGTCCGGCACCTGCGTCGTTGTATCCTTCAACGCCTTTTTGCCAAAGTCCGTCAGCACCGCTTTACCGTCCTTCATCTCCCACGTCAGGCCTTCCGGGCCATTCGTTTGTGTCATCACGCCCTCGGGGGAGTACATCCAGTTCAGGAATTCCATGATCCGTTCCGGCTGCTTCGCCTTCGAGCCGATCGCCCATAACCGGTTGCCGCCATATGGATTTTGTCCGTACGAATAAATCTTCTGATTATCAAAGCCTACCATTGCGAAGCCTTTTCCTGCATCGGTATGATTCGGCGTATTGTATGCGCTGTCGAGCCACGGGAACCAGGAATACAGCACTTGTCCATCGCGGAACTTGTTGCTGACGTCATCGAACTTCTGCGTCAGGGAGTCCGGGTCCACCAGACCCATTTGGTTCGCGTCATAATACAGCTTCAGCGTCCGCAAATAGTAGCCGTCTTCAGACAGAAGGTCCTGGTATTTCTCTTCATCCGCCGATACGAGGAGCAGACCGCTCTCGTCATAGCCCTGCATGGCCGCAAATTGCTTCGCCAACGTCATCATGTTGCCGTCCCAATCGGCCCAGAGGGAGAAGGCGTATGTCGGACGACCGCTGTCGCTCTTGGGCTCAAGCTCCTGCATCTTCTTGAGTACGGGAAGAATGGCTTCCATGTTCTCTATTTTCGGACTTCCAAGCTTCTGATACAGATCCCAGCGCATGTCGGACTGGTACGTCATTGTGTTTCCGTCAGCAGAGCCTGTTGCGCCATCCGCCGCTGCATCGAAGCCGACGCCATACACGGCTTTGCCGTCTCCGAAGTACGTTTTGTTCTTTTCGATCGCTTTGGGCACATTCGCCATAAGATCTTTGCCATACTGGTCAAGCAGACCGTTCTGTGTCCAATCGAGCACCATGCCCGCTTTGATCGCATCGCGGTAGTCCTGGCCGTCCGAGCCGAAAACAACGAGATCGCCGAGGTTGCCGGATGCCATCGTCGTAGCAAATTTGTTCGCGCCGCCTTCCAGGTTTTGCGAGATGATGTTCACTTCAAGGCCGAACTTGTCCTTCAGAACTTTGGCGAACCAGCCGCCCTGCTTCCCCGAGAAGTTTGCCAGTTGAGAGTAAACATTGATTTTATAAAGCTCCTTCGTGTCCGCCGGCTTCGTGCCATTCGCGGCGTCCGTGCCGCTGCCTGCATTGTTTGCCGCATTGTTATTGCCTTCGGAACAAGCAGCCAAACTCACGAGAAGGATGGATGCCATCAGCACGGTTGATGCTTTTTTTATAATGCTTTTCATGTCTTTACTCGACCTCCCAATAAATTCAATAATGGTTTAACAGGCACTTCCGTTTCCAATCTCATGCGGCAAAGCGCATTAAACATCACTCCTTTTCTCTTGCCGGCCCTTCAACGAATGGTCAGCCTTTGACGGCTCCGATCATGATCCCCTTGACGAAGTAGCGCTGGAAATAGGGATACACAAGCAGAATCGGGAACACGACTATCATGGTTACCGTAGTGCGGATCGACGTCGGCGTTTGCATGCTGGACAGATCGATCGCCTGGCCGCCTCCCTGCGAATTCCGGATGATCGCTGCCAGCGAGTTAGCTTCATTAATATATTTGTAAAGCACAAACTGCAGCGTATACAGCTTCGGATTTGCCATCAGGAACAATGTATCGGTAAAGGAATTCCACTGGCCGACTGCCGAGAAGATGGCGATCGTTGCCAGGATGGGAGTAATAAGCGGGAAAACGATCCGGGTAAAAATAATCCAATAGCCCGCACCGTCGATCATCGCCGATTCCTGCAGAGCTATCGGGAGCGACTCGACAAAGGTTTTGACCAGAATAACGAAAAACGGCGATACGACGCCCGGTATGATGTAAGCAAGGAAATTATTGGTCATGTGGAGGTTCATCATCGTGATATACCACGGGATAATACCGGCATTGAAATACATGGTGACGACAACAAACCTGTACCAAAACGTCCGTCCCCACATCTCTCTCTTTGTAAATATGAATCCGAGCAGAGCGGAGCCTCCCACTGTGAGCACGGTACCCAGGACCGTCCTTGACAGCGACATAAACGCAGCCTGTCCGAAGCCGGGAATTTGCAGCACCTCTATGTAGTTCGTGACATGCAGCTCTCTGGGATAGAAAGATATCAACCCGCGACTGCTGAGATCGTTGTTGCTGATTGTATTGATGAACAAATAATAAAACGGAAAGATACAAAGCAGTGCAAGGATTGCAAACACGAGATAGTTGAGCGTATGAAACGTCAGATCTCCCGCTGAGCGTTTGCTCCGCATGGTTACGACCTCCTGGCTGTTCGGGATTATACGATACTCTCGCCGCGGACGACTTTTGATAGTGTGTTGGCAAAAAAGAGCAGGATGATGCTGATGATCGACTTCAGCATGCTGACCGCCGTAGCGAATGAAAAGTTGGAGCCAAGCAGGCCGATATTATATACGTAAAGGTCCAGAACTTCGATATGATCCTTGTTAATGGCATTCTGGAATACAAAATACTGGTCCAGCCCGTTGTTGATGAAGTTGGCGATTGTCAGCATCAGCAGAACAAAATAGGTGGGCATGATACCTGGAATTGTAATATGCCAGATCGAGCGGAACCGCCCTGCGCCGTCCACCCTTGCAGCTTCATATTGCTCCTGGTCGATGCCGGAAATAGCGGCGATGTACAGAATCGCTCCCCAGCCCAGCCCTTTCCACAGGCCCCATAGTGTCATCGAAAGCCAGGTATGGCTGTCGGACGCGAGAAAATTGATCCCTCTGTCGGTCAGGCCAAGGTTGATCAGGATATGATTGATAAGACCGTTATCAACGGAAAAAAGCATAAAAGCGAAGGAGTAAACAAGCACCCAGCTGATAAAATTGGGGAGCGTAGTGAGAATCTGCACCCATTTCTTGAAGCGGGCCGATCGCATTTCGGAAAGAAAGACTGCGAAAACGACCGGAAGGAAAGAGGTCAGGATGCCAAGCGAGCTCATGGCCATCGTATTTTTCAGGACGCGCATGACCTCGGCCGTTTGTGTAGGATTGCTGAACATGGACTTGAACCACTGCATGCCTACGTATTCGGTTTCGGATAGCGGAATCCCCGGACGAAAGTTATAGAAGGAATAGACCCATCCATACAACGGCAAATAGGAAAATAAAAAAACAAGAATCATGAACGGAAATGCCATCAAAAACAATTTGTATTTGCCGGGAATATCATGCCAGATCCGCGGCTTCGGTCCCGGGTTCGCAACCGCTTTCATTTCACTGCTGATACTTGTCGATTTCATTGCCCCTCATCTCCACTACTTGTAATCAAATAACACTTCTATACTATATACAAAACCGGTTTCGCGGTAATAGTAGACAATATTATGAAACTGATGGATTTATTTAACTATTTTCGCATCATCCAATTATTTCCTTATTATTTGGGCTTGCAGGGTCGTATATATATATAAAAATCCTTATACCGCAGCCAGCCGCGATACAAGGATTCTATTAAGATCCATTCCAATAGAAAGGCATAAGATTTAGTATCCGGTACGCGTTCCTCTCTTAGCCCTGCCTCTCTTCCCCGGATATATCATAATCAAAACAAATCCGGTACAGCTCCACGAGCTCATGATGCTCAGGTATGCGCGGGTTATTAGCCGGGCTGCCGCTTGCCAGCGCATCGCCGGCCATTTTGGACAAATTCTGCTCAAAGAGCTCCCGGTCGATCCCCCAGCCGCTCAAATTCGGAATGCGCAATTTGCGGCAAAGCCGCTTCAACTCCTCGACAGCCGCATCCGCTTTGGCCCCGGCAGGCAGAGCGGCAAGCGCAGGATTAAGCAATTCTCCTATGCTGCCCAGGCGGTCCACTGCGCTTGGCTTTGTAAATTCCATAACGGCGGGAAGCAGCATGGCGTTGCTTAGTCCGTGGGGTACATGAAACAGGGCTCCGACCGGACGGGACATCCCGTGCACGAGGGTAACCGAGGCGTTGGAGAAGGCCATTCCGGCCATCATCGAGCCAACGGCCATTTGTTCTCTGGCTTGGGCATCCGTACCATCCTCGAAAGCTTTAACCAGGCCTTCTTTAATGGATTTTATAGCCCCAACGGCAAGCGAATCCGTCAATGGATGCGCTTGGCGGGACAGATACGCCTCAATCGCATGACATAATGCGTCGATGCCGGTTGCGGCCGTAACAGTGGGCGGACAGGAAACCGTCAGCAGCGGATCGACGAAAGCGGCGCGCGGCAGCAGCTCCGGCTGCTTGATCATCATCTTCACCTCATTGTCCGGATCGATGATGACGGTGATCTGGGTTACTTCTGAGCCTGTCCCGGCCGTGGTCGGTACCGCCACCAATGGCAGCGGCGGCGACTTGAACCGGTCTCCGCGCCAATAATCCCTGAGGCTGCCCGGGTTTCCCGCCATCACCGCGATGGCTTTGGCCGTATCCAGGCAGCTTCCCCCTCCAACGGCAAGAATTACGTTGCAGCCTTCCCGCCGGAGGATATCAAGGCCTTGCTCTACATGGATGAGCGTAGGTTCCGTGTGAATATCGGCGTACAACGCCGCGGACAAGCCTGCTGACCGCAGCATCTCCATGCAACGGTCGGCAATCCCCAGACCAACCATCGCCGGATCCGTGACAAGCAGAGCATGGTTCCCATATGATCCCACAGTCTCCGCAACGCTATCAAATACGCCGGGACCGTATCTTACCTGCTGAGGCACCAATAACGAACCTATCATTTCGAACCTCCCTTCAAAGCCATGATCAGATCATACTCCTCATTCCACCGTAATCAGGAAAGCCGCAAAATCATTTAACACCGGAAGCGCAAGGAGCGCATCCGCCTTGTTCATGGTCACGCTGAGCCTGGTTTGATCAACCAGATTCAGAGCTTCATGGCATGAGCCAATTCCGTGAAGCTCAATCCGGATATCATGGATGGGAAGCGGCTCGAAATAAGAGACGCCATTAAATCCGGAGAGGTTCAATAGATGAAGAATGAACTTGCGGTCATCCAGACGATGAAAGAAAATCTCTGCATGGGGCGGCGCATTCGTCGTTAATCTGACGCTGCCGTCAAGGCTGTGCTTCAGCAGATCGGACACGATGCTCTTATGATCCGCGAAGCCATGGCGATAATAGAGTTCTCCCGGCTGCCAGGGCAAATGCACGGCCAGACGCCCTGATTCAGCACGAATCCCCGCTCCGAACTGCGTCCCGGAGATCCGGTGTCCGGACGCCCGCTCCGGCGGACCGTAGGTGGACGGACTGACGAGCGGAAGCTGCTTCTGAATATGCGGTCCGTACTCCACGTCATAGAAGGCTCCATCCAGAAACACCCAGTCGCGGCTCTCAAAGCTCGGGAACAGCTGCTTGTCACCTGTCTGCAAATAAGCTGCTTCCCTGTTCAGGACTCGAAGGCCGCCTTCGGGCTTTGCACCGAATACCCGCTCCAGAAATGCCTTGTTGGCGTCGTCTTCCATAAACGACAGCCCCGTGCTGATCAGGTTCACGCCTTGGGCATGAACCTCCTCCAGAATATGAAGCTCGTCTTCCGTAAAGCTGGCGATATCGGGGATGATCAGCAGCTTATATTGAAGGAGAGCCTCTTTTTTGGCGGCCAGATTGTTTTGGTGGATCACATCAAAAACAATATGATCCTCCTTCAGCATTTTATACAGGCCCAAATACTCCGTTCTGTTTTTTTGCCGGACGTTACCCGGCTTGATCAATGCGGCATCGGCCATGGACAGGAAATGACCGTAATACCGCTCATTCTCCCGGTGATACTGGAATATGTCGGCCACAGTCTCAAGATTGTCCCTGTCCGGGTAATCGTCAAATACGCCAATGATACAGAAATCCAGCCCCGAACCGCTGGCCAGGCTCTCCTTCAGCCGGATATTCACCTCATGCCGGGATACTCCCGCGAATCGGTGAACCAGATCGACGGCATTGATACAGCAGTTGCTGACCAGCTTGTCGTCCCATGCATCCTCCAGCGACTGGACATTTTCCGATGCGGAGTACAGCCATACGGGGTGCGCCCGGCCTTTATCGGTGTTGGATTCCTTGCGGACGATGTCCACCTTATGCTCATGATAAGTAGAGATGGCGATCTCCTTGTTCTTCCCTTTCACAAAAGCGTGAATCCGGTCCAGCATCTCTCTGGTCGTCTGCTCCTGGAACTCCCTGTAGGCCCGGTATGCGGGATCGCCTTGCTCCTCCGTCTCCGGCAGCTCCATCCCGAATGCCTCGTTGAAGCGTGACCGGCAGCTGCCGCAGTAACAAATCCCGTAGTTCCGGCCGCTGTAGTCGCGGGTCTGATAGCCGAACATATTGAAGAATATGCCGTCCACATCATAATGGCTGATGACTTCATCAATGAGCTTCAGCGAATACTCGCGCTGGTAATAGCCGTTGATGCAGGTATGGACGATGCCGAAGTAATTGACTTCCCGCCCCTCCTTCGTCCGGTAAAACCATTCCGGCTGTTTCCTGAAGATCGATTCATGCGCTTTGCTGAAATCAAATCTGGCGATGAATTTCATCCCGTTGGCATGGGCTTTGTCTATGGCTTCCTTCAGCAAATCCTTCTGCTGCCCCATCGCCCTGTAATGATAATCCAGCTTGGTGGGATAAAAGGCGACGATTCCTCCCGCATTCATCATCAGGACGTTGGCCGATAGCTTCTTCAAGTCCAAGATTAACCGGTCCACGTCCAGGTTAGCGTCTGTTTCTCTAAGATTATTTTGAATCAGTCTCAGATTGTTAGCTGTCCACCACGAAGCTTCCATCGATGCACCCGGCCTCTCGCTAGTAGAATTTATCAAAGGTCCTTCTGCTTATCCTGCTTACATACGGGACTCTCCTTGACTTATTCGCCACTGCCGACGATGAGACCTGTAAGCGGTCGCAATTTCCCGGCTGTGTGCGTGTATGTCTACCTGTACCGTCATTCAAGTTCAACCCTTATACATTCCCATACATCCAGACGCGGGAGGGTAATCGTCAGCCGCTCTTGATCGGAGATACAGCGAAGCGTCTGACCCGAGATCAGCGCCTTCACTTCCTTCGCCGGCAAGCCGCTTACACACAGCTTCACTTCGAGATCAAGGAGCGGTACCGAATGGGCAAGCGGCCTTCGGCCGACTCCGTTAACCAGATGAATCAGCAGCTTGTTGTTATTCTCGAACAAAGTCACCTGGAGACCCTGAATAGGGGTCACTTCAATAAACCGCCCCTGGCCAAGCGTCATATCAATGGCATTCTTCAGTAATTGGTAATGCTCGCCAAGCTTATATTCTTTAATGAGTGCGCTGAGTGAAAAAGGAAGATACAAGGAACCTCCCTGACCCGTTTTATTGCTGATAGCCAAGGGGATATCCGTATGGCTCACGGGCAGGCTGGCTCTCTCCGGCGGCGCGCCAACGCTTTCGAGCGGCGAGAAGGGAGGAACCAGCGTAGCGAGCACCTGTGCGCTGGAGCTGGAGACTCTCGTATAGTTCACCCTTCCGCGGTGGGCGATCAGTCCGGTGGTCTCCATCCCTTTCTGCAGTGGATTCGAATCCCCTTCGAAGCGCAGATAAGAGGCTGTGAGAGGCTCGCTGATGGAAGCTTCGCTGGAGATACCGAGCAGCGCAAGCAGTTCCTCCTGCTCCGGAACGATTCCTTCGATGACAATATTCCCGCCTTGCTTCACGTAAGCGGTCAAGACGGACACCCAATCTTCCGCAAGATTCATGCCACCGGGAATAATAAGCGCCCCGTATTGGGAGAGTCTTTCCAATGTCGCCTGCTCCTGAAGCAGGACATCAAACGGTATCTGATTGTTGATCAGCCCATCCGCCCAGCCCTCTGCCGAGGCATCGGCCGTCCACATCAGGGCCGTCTGAGACTTCGGCATCGCACCGTCCATGAAGGCTTCGATCTTCTGAACATTCCGGTTGAAGTCGGACACGGTCTCCAGAATCCGTTTATCTTCGATCGTATCGGGGATTCCCGTCAAGGAGTGCCAGATGCTGCCGCCATGAGCGGGGATTTGCGAGAGCCAGAACCTGTATTCCGCAGGCGGCAATCCGGTATGGCGCCAATCCATTCCGGGACTGGAATGGACGATTCCGAATGGCGCCGGACGTTCGGGAAGCGATCGCCCCAATTTGATGCTCAGCGCCGGCTTCCAGAATTCAGGGATATGCTGATGGCCTAACGACAATACATCCTGCGGCTCCGTACAGAGCATATCCGTTGTCCGCTCACGGTCGAACAGATTATCCCGATACAGATTGTAATAAAGAATCATGGGAATATCGGCTTTCTTCTGCTTAATGAAGGAATAGATCTTATCCATGTTGTCGCGCATACAAGAGGATGCCCATTCCGGCATATACTCGCTGCGGTCCGCCGGGAGCTCCCTGCCGTAGGCTTCGCGGTATTTCCGGCGGCAGCCCTCACAGCTGCAGGGAATAAATCCCGGCGCATTGAAGAAAATACCGTCGATTCCGTATCGGTTGATGACTTCCTCAAGAACCGGAATGGCCACCGACTCGTTGCGGTATGCCCCGTTAATGCAAGTCGACATCAGGAGCGACCAGCTCCCCGGCCGCTTCGAACCGAGAATTTCCGGCTCTCCCGAGGGCTGCCTGACGAACCACTCCGGTCTTTGCAGAAATATCCGATCCTCCGCTTTGCTGAAGTCAAACCGGGCAATAAAGCGGATATCCTGTTTATGGCAGGCCTGTATAACCTCTTCAAGCAAATCGAAGGACGTCGGCAGAAACTCGTTCACGGTATGATGGGCCACCTTGGTCGGATACCAGGCGTAAATGCCCCCGACGTTGAACACGATCGTATTTGCGCCCATTTCCTTCATTTGGGAAGCAAGACGTTCGGGATCGATCGCCCCCGTGTCCCTGATTTGAAGATTGGGTTGAATGACTCTGAGCGGCTCCCGCCACCATGCTTTTCTGTTCATACGTTTTAGTTCCCCTCCCGGGACAAAATGGATGACGCTGTTTTGCAGCAGCAAGTTGTTCACATTGGAAAAATAAGCAAAGTACAGCTCAGATTTCTTACTTTCTTATCTCTCAAAAAAAGGTGGCGCAGAGGCCACCGAATGGTTGGTATGCTTTGCGGTTTGCGGGGCTATTCCCCGTTGAAGGCTTTGTAGGATTCGGCAAACTCCTGATACGCCTGCTTTATCTCCGGCAGGTTGTTCAACTTATCCACATAGGCCCGATAATCGTCCATTGTGATCTGCCCTACTATGGCCTTGGTCACCATCGTCTCCCATTCATTCTCATATTTGGGCCATGTATCATTCCAGGTATTGGAGAACGAGTATTTGAAGGGACTTACTTTGCCGACTTGGTCGAAAATTTCCACGGCTTTCTTCTTCGCATCGTTATACTCCTTGCTGCCGGAAGCGCTTTCCACTTTGCCCCACATGGAATAGGCAAGTACGCCTGCGCCCTTGCTGGTCGTATTGACCTCCTTCACACCCTGCTCCGTGAGCACCTTCTGTCCGTCCACCACCGTGTGGTGAACGCCTTCAAGCCCATAGTAAGCGAAATCCGTCATTTCATCGGAAGCGGTGTAGTCAAAATACTTGAGCAGCTGCCTGACCTTCTCCTCCGGCACCTTTTTGGAAATATAATAACCTCCGGACACTCCGGTTTCGAGAGAAATCGCATCGTCTCCATTTGGTCCCTGCAGATGCAGGTTGAGTATTTCAGGATCGGGCTGCGTTCTGGCGATGGAATCCTCGAACTCCTTATCCCACCAGATGCTCCTTGCATATGAAGCTGCTCTGCCGGTTTTGAAGGCTTCCTCCGCCTGGGTTTTCTTCATGACGGAAAACTCCTTGGATAGTACCCCGTTATCGAACAATCCTTTGAACCACGCAACCATATCCGTATACTGCGGGGTCAACCGCGAATGGATAAGTCCTCCATCCTCATTATAGGTGGGGTCGAGCGCACCGAAGCCTGCGGCAAAGGCGTCGTCGCCGTCATTCACAATGACGCCGTGTCCGATCAAGCCAAGCGTGTCCTTCTTCCCGTTGCCGTCCGGATCGCCTTCCACGATTTTTTTCAAAGCCGCGGCGTACTCATCCAATGTCTTTGGTACAGCAATGTTAAGCTTCTCCAGCCAATCCGCACGTATTTTGACACCGAGATCGATGCGGGAGCGGGAACGGGGAACCGCATAAATTTTGCCGTCGATCGCCAAATATTTCTCCCAGTCCTTCGCCAGATTCTCCTTCAGATTCGGATATTCGCTGAAATCGCCCAGCAGCGGCGTCAGATCCCAGAAAGCGCCGTTCCTGGCCGCGCTGCGCAAAGTGGGCCAGCTGAAATCCGGCGATGAGATAACCTCGGGCAGATCGCCGGAAGCAAATAGCAGGTCGGCCTTCGTTTTGAGATCGCCGTCGGGCACCCACTCGATATCCAGCTTCGTGTTCGTTCTTTTTTGCCATTCGGTCCAATAGGCATTGTTCATGTCCGGGACTTCATTATAGAGGCCGGCGAACATCTGGATCGTTAAGGGCTCGTTGTCCCCGCTGGCTTCTCCGCTTGGGTTATTGCCGGAAGCGGGGTCGTCCGTATTGGCCGTCCCCGCATTGTCGCTCGCGCAGCCGGCAAGCAGCGAGAGAATGAGCAGGAAGAACACCCCCGCGGATACCGCCCTGGCTTTTGTTCTTTTCATCTTTTTCCATCCTCCCTGATCAATGAAATGGTCAACATACTAACTCATCCTTTAACCGAGCCCAGCATCACTCCCTTGGCAAAATGCTTTTGCAAAAAAGGATAAACGATCAGAATGGGAACCATCGCCAGCACAATCGACGCCATACGGATCGTTTCCTGGGGTATGACCCGGTCGTCCCCGCCTGCTCCTGCCTGGCCTACCCCATTCGAATCGGAGTCGATGACGAGCGTCTTGATCAATACCTGCAGCGTCCATTTTTTGGAATCGGAGATATAGATCAGCGCGTTGAAATAGGTGTTCCAGTGCGAGACCGCAAAAAACAAAGTAAACGCGGCGATCGCCGGCATGGAGAGCGGAATTACGATGCGCAGAAACACGCCCAGATCCGAGCAGCCGTCGATCCGCGCCGAATCCTCAAGCTCCGATGGCAGCGATTCCAGAAAGCTTTTGATGACGATGAGGCTCCAGGCATTGGTTAAAGCCGGCCAGATTAAGGACCAGTAGGAATTCAGCAGCCCCAATTCCTTGATCAGCAAATAGCTGGGAATAATGCCGGCATTAAATACGAGGGCGAAGATGACAGCGCTGATCATAATCCCCCGGCCTGGCATTGCCTTTTTCGTCAACGCATAGGCCAGCGAGAATGATACGATGACATTCAGCGCGGTACCCACCACGGTAATGAACACGGTGCTTTTCAGTGCATTGATGAAGCTGTTGGTCGATAAAATGTACCTGTAGGAAGAAAGCGACCACTGCTCCGGGAACACATAGAACTTCAGGGGAACATACACTTTGGGATCGGTAAAGGAAACGCTGAATACGTAAATGAAAGGGAAAATGCAAATGAGCGAGATCAGGGTAAGCAGCGAATAGTTAACCCAATCGAACAGCGTCAGTTTCTTGCGCGAGACAAAACTCATAACCGTACCTCCCACCGTTAATAAATGCCCTCATGCCCCATTCGTTTGACTATATAATTGCTCGATAAGACCAGCACGAGCCCGACAACGCCTTTAAACATGCCCACGGTAATCCCGGCGCTGATCTGCCCCCTCAGAATACCCTGCGTATACGCATACGTGTCGAATACTTCTGCCACCGACATGACCAGAGGATTCTGCATCAGCAGCACCTGCTCGAAGCCGACGTCCACCATTTGGCCCAGCCGTAAAATCAGCAGAATAATAATGGTGGGCCGAATAGCCGGCAGCGTAATATTCCAGATTTGCCGCCAGCGGCTCGCACCGTCCATAACGGCCGCCTCGTACCGCTGCGGGTCGACCCCGGCCATCGCCGCGAGAAAGATTATGGTGCCCCAGCCTGCTTCCTTCCACATATTCTGAGCCGTCATCAGCCCCCAAAAGTAATTCGGGTTCGATAGAAACGAGACGCTTTCGCGGCCCGACTCCGTTATCAGCTTATTGACAATGCCGACATCCGTGGATAGCACAAAAAACGTCATGCTGGCTACGACCACCCAGGATAAAAAATGCGGCATATATACAATGGACTGGTTAAACCGCTTGAAGGCCTCATGTCTGACCTCGTTCAACATCACGGCAAGAATGATCGGCACAGGGAACATGAAGACTAATCCGAAAATATTAATCGTTAAGGTATTGCGGAGCATCAAATAGAAATTATGGTCTGCAAACAGGTCGTTGAACTGCTTCATCCCGGTCCATTCGCTGCCCCAGAAGCCGCTGTACGGATTGTAATCTTTAAAGGCGATCAGCAGTCCCCACATCGGCAGAAATTTGAAAATCAGGAAATAAAGGATTCCGGGCAAAGCAAGCAAATACAAATATTTGTACTGCAATATTCGCACCCATAGACGGGAGTTCCCACTCTTCATGACGCGGTTTGGCAAACCGGCTTGCGCCGCAGCCGCAGGGTCCTTCATAGCCTTACACCTCTCTCTCATCACGGATATGTTGATTAACCTTCCATCTAAACCTCCTGTGCCCTGATCATAAGGCAGCGGTTATGGGCATAAAAGAGACAAATCTTGAAGTGAGGGGCTGCGGAGCCGATACGAAATTTCTGTCCAGTCCGATAATCCCGAAACTCTTTTATACTGCGGTTTAAGCGGTCGGGAAGCGGGCAGCTGCAGGCAGAGCAGAGCAAGAAATGTCCGGCTGCCCATTCATTATCATCCGTATATGAACTCCATTTGAACGAAAACCATCGACTCTTTACAAGATAAAATGAACGTAAGAAGAAACGGCTTCGCCGTCCTTTGACGGCAAAGTTAGTTTCTTCCCTCAAACCTTATAGAAATTTATAGGCGTGAAACTTATAAATTCTATAAGGTCAAAAAAAACCGGTTCCGCCGTCCATTGGCGGCGAAACCGGTTCTTCCCATACGTTCTGGGTTAGTCATAGAAAACAATTGTTGGACCAGGTTCTTACCCTGTTAGTCAATTTCATGGTCGTTAAGTAAATAAAGCCGGCGGTGCTCTATATTAGCTTAATCGTTGCTTAATCGTTGCTTCACCGTGAATCATTCGTTTTCCTGCCAGCCTTGGCATGTTTGAGCTGGGCGACAATGATGACGCTGATAATGACCAGAAGGAACCATGAGCTGATTTTACTGAAGCCAACCATCTGCCAGCCTTGTTGCTGGTCAGGATATTTCCAGGCATTAAAAAATGTGGCTATATTTTCGGCTAACCAGATAAAAAAACCGACAATGAAAAAAGCAAGTGTCAGGGGCATTCGATAAGTAGTGGTCCGGACCCGGTAGATGATCCATGTTTTCCAAAAAACAAGAAGCACAAGCGCCGTCAGCCACCAACGAAAATCAGGAATAAAATGATGGGTGAAAAAATTCAGATAAATAGCTGCTCCCAGCAATCCCGCAGAAGCAAGCCCCGGCCAGCCGGTCATATCCATCTTAAGCCTGCGCCATACCTGACACATAAAGCTTGCTACACTTGCATACATAAATCCGCTATAGAGCGGTACACCGAGGATTTTCGTAAACCCGGGCTCAGGGTAAGACCATGATCCCATCCTTACCTTGTAGATTTCCAGCAGCAAGCCGATAACATGAAAGACACAAATCACTTTAATCTCATCGCGTGTCTCCAATCCGCTGCGGTACATCACGTACTGCACTGCAAGCAGGATGAGAAGAATGGCATCATATCGGTAAATGACGGGCACCTCTATTGCGCTGGAAAGTGCTAAAGTTCCAAAGACCGCAACAGGAAATATGCAGCTCATCGCCTGATGATAGCCAAAATGCAGCAGTTGTACGACTGGTTTCATTGACGTTTTCTCCCCGGATGGCTTGCCCTACTTTAATAGGAAAGCGGAGTGGCTGTTTCGAAAGTCTTTAGCTGGTGATAATTTGAATTTAACACACGATTTATCGTTTTACAATATATTTTAGTTGTTATACAATGTATCACGCCGTTCCATCTTACGTGCAGTGGCCGCATGATGACGCCCAATCGCTGGCCGATCGCACGCGACGACCAGCCGGGTTGACAGAGGGCAGCCAGTTGATCGCATTCGACTATTATAAATGCTGTATGCTCAATAAAAAGCCTGCGGCCGCTTGGTAAACTGCGGTCACAGGCTTCGTTCATCTGACAATCAACCCAACTCATTCTCGCGGCTGTACATATGATTACCTATTCTTCGGCCGCATCCTGCGGCCCGGCGAACCCTCTTGCCAGCTCAATATCCTGGCGCACATCCTCCAGATAGTACGGATAGCCGAATGTTTGTTTGACTCTAGCCATATAATAGGGCTTGTTGTGCAGACTCCAGTAATGGCCCAAGCGCTCCCAATGGCCGGCGGCCTGCTCCAGCAGCGCAACCGCTTGCTCCCTGCGCTGCCCGCTGCCGTCTTGCCTGTACCGGTTCAGCTCCAGCGCGGCGGAAAATTTGCACTCGTAGTAACGGCCCATCTGCGCATATGCCTTTAGATCATATAATGTGCATTCCGCATGTCCGCCGCGCAGCCCCCCAAGCTCCGATTCCAGCCTGCTTGCGGCTTGTTCGGCCTGCTCGGATGACTCTCTTAACATCCCGATAATGTTAATCGGCGTTTCCTCATAGCTTCCAGCCGCTTGCTCCAATATACCTTCATGCTCCGCTCTTGCATACTCGGAAATTCCCATCACGCCGACTCCAGGCATCGGAACACCGTCTGCGAAATCAAGAATGGTCTTAAAGCCGGTAACCTGCGACAAGCAGCTTTCCGCATGCCATTGAAAGTCATAGTCGATCCAGAACAAGCGGTTGACCGCCGGGATGATCCGCGAGGCATGACGGAGTCCCTGCAGGAAAAGAGGAGCGTGCCGGGGGCCATATTGCTTTTGGAGTAAATAGGTCCATACCCGGTCATCCGTATCCGGGTTATAGGAAAGCCGTCCCCATAATTGAAATTGGAACAGATGCCGCTCGTAATCATAGGTCCACTTCTTATGCCCATGATCGACATGCTGGAAATCCCGCCCCCATACATAACCATCGGATCCCCAATAGAAGCCTTTGACGTATGGCTTTTGCATGCCCTTCACATAGGAACGGACATAGTCCGGGTCGCCCCAGCGATGTGTAAATACATCATCATTGCGCACCGTAAACAGCACTTGGGTCGATTCCAGATCGATCCCCTCCCAGGCTCCCCACAGCTCCTCGAATCGGGGCACCGGGTGGGAGTAGCAGTGGGCGTTCGAATATTTCCAGCTGATATAAAAAAGTTTGGGATCAAACTGGCTTTGCACCATGTCTTTGATTTCCTTGCCCGCATTTTGCATATTCGTGCGGTGAATGAATGGAATGGCTCTGCCGGACTGCTTGATCGCTTCCACATAGGTTTTCACAATCCAGTTCTCCCGCTCATAGCCGCTGCCGTCCATCCATTCGCTCGCGGAGGTGCCCAGTCCCTTCAGCTCTGGATAGGTAATCAACAGCTGCAGCACCATCTCGCGGATGTAGTCCCTGATTATCTCCGACTGCCCGCGGAACCGGTTGAGCGGCAGACCGACCCGGTGGATGAGATCATCATACATATTGCCAAAATCCCCTACGTTCTCCGGCAAGCCGAGACCTCGCGCCGCTTCGGGAGTCAGGCGGATATTCCAGGTGAACAGATAGATGTCAATGCCCCTGTCCGCCGCATGCCGGAACAGCTCGCGGAAAAACCGGATATTCCGGTCGATCTCCACATCGCTGAACGGATTCGCCGCTCTGTATTTGGACGAGACGACCATGAGATGGTAGGGATGCTCGCTCCACAGGCTCAGGCAGTTATAACGGTTAAGTGCCAGCATATCCAGATAGGATCTCCAGAAGGCGATATCCATGCAGGTCTGTTCATTGAGCACGAACGGATCTCCGGAATCGAACGGGACATACGGCAGATTATATTTGATCCCGCGTATGCCAAGCGCAGGCTTCTGGCTGATTTCCTCGCCATCCGCAAGCTCCGTGCCTGTCGCAAGCCGTTCGGCCCATTCCAGACAGCCATACATCACACCGCGCGAATCGGAGCCTTCTATATAAACAAGCCCGCCCTCCCGGTATATCCGGAACGACTGCTCTTCATAACGGGGGGCCTTCCCCCGCTGTGCCGGCACTTTTCTGGCAAGAATGCCCTCTTCAGGCAGCCGTACCGTCCCATAACCGGAAAACTGCTCGATGAAAAACAAACCGCTCCGCTCGAGACTTTGCTTAAGCTGTTCTGCGCCGAATGAAATGATCGGGTCTTTATGATCGTATATGAGCTTCAATGTGGGTTCCCTCCAATTAATAGTACTAACGCTGATGGTCCACTCTGTTTTCGCGGCAAGCCACAGGAAAGACCGCAGCGCACATGTCTGTGCTGCGGTCTGGTCCATTTATGATTCCTGCCTTAGAAGATAGTACGGCTGGTTGGACAGTGCTTCGTTGAAGCCGGGGGAGAGCCATGCATGCCCTGAACCATCCCTGAGCTCGAAGAAATAGATGATCGGATAAGGCGTGTCCGTATACCCTTCCGGTATACTCGCGACATACTGTTCTCCCTCCCGCTTCATATCTGTCACTTGATAGCTTTCCACTTGATTGGCATGCCGGTAATGGAGCTGAATTTGCCACTCCGCCGAAGCCTCCGGTACGGATAAGGACAGTTTAACAGCATCCCCCTTGCGGAACACCGCCGGCGGCGTATGTTCCACCGCCGGCTTTTCGGCAGCGGATGGCGTAAATACGCCCGCGCTTGCTGTCTCCTTCTCCTGCGGGACGGCAGGGCCGGCATCTTTCAGCTCCTGTTCCAGCGCCGCGATATCCTCCTCGATTAGAGGCAGCCGGTCAGCCCAATGCCCTCTCATATAAGGCACATATCCGAAGGTGATATCTTCACGGTATACTCCCTGAGTGCTTTCGATGACACTCACCCAGGCTTCTTTGGCAGACTGGTAGAATCGCAGCGCCTCCCGCAGCTGGGCCGGGTCTCCGGTTCGTTCGAACAAGGCATAGGCAACGCCTGCGCGAAGCTTGCCGGCAAAGAAGTGACCCAGGCCCGCCTGCGCCGATACGTCTATCTTCCAGCGTTTGAATGAAGGAAACTCCGGGTCGTTAATTTGGGACACCGCCTCGGCAAGCTCAGTCATGGCCCTATCCGCAAATCCGGTTAGTTTTGCGGCAACATCAAGGGGGGAGTATTTGCCGCTGCGGTTCCCCTGCAGCAGGTCATCGGCAAAATCGTCAATCCGGTAAAACATGGCCGGATCAAGCGGGCTGACCGCACCGAACGTTTTGGGCTCCGGCGTGTCTCCGTATTGGAGCAGCTTGCCGGCAGACTTGGCAATGGGCATATTGGCATACATCTCCGGCCAATAATGGTTGTTGGCCGCAGAAGGCAGATGCGCTGCCGTCACAAGCGGCAGAATCCGGCTGGCATGCGCCAGCGCCTCTTCCGCGGCAGGAGCCGCTTCGCCGAATTCAAACCGCAGATACCGCCGCCAGGAGTCAGGCCGGGCATCCGGATTATACAGCAGCCGGCCCCACAGCCTGTAGGTGTACAGGTATTTCTTCCACTCCGAGCCTGCAAATCCGAGCGAAGCATCGGCGTAAGGATCGCGTCCTCCCGGCGATCCGGTTCCTTTTCTGGCTTTGAAGGCTAATGGCTCGCATAATTCCACGCCCAATCCGCCGCCGAAGCTGCCGAGCCGCCCATATCCGGCGGCCATGGCGGGATCGCCCCACAGCAGCACCCGCTGCGTGCCCGGCCAAATCCGGTACAGTACGCCGTATTTGCGGTCTTCCTTCAAGAAATCCCCATAACCGTAACGGGTGAATTTTCTGTACGTGGCGGTAATCGCCATCAGGTCCGGCCGGTCCGTATCCTCGGCTGGAAGCTCGGTCTGACGGATTGCCGCCTGATGGTATGGAGGGCCCATATGCTCCGCCCAATATTTTGGCGACACGACGACGGGAAGACCCGTTTCGACCGCCACCTGCAGCATCTGGTCATCCACGCCCTTGGCATGCAGATCAAGCTCCACCGGGCGGCCGGCTTTCAGAATACCGGAGAACACAATCTTCCAGAACTCATGGGCCGGCTCGGGGATGCCGCCCTCATAATGGGTGCGTATCGTAATACCTTCCACGTCGGGACAAGCCTGAATCAAGGCCCCAAGCGCATCCCGGCAATAAGCGGCATGGTTATCAGGGTTAACCCCTTCGATCAGGTAATTGGCGTCGGGACTATCGCTGGGATCGTAGGCATGTGTCCAGATGCCTAACTGAAAATGAACGCCTCTGAGCCTGGCTTCCCTGCTGATAAAGCGCAGCATATCCAAATTCCGTTTTGCTTCTCCCTGCGGCAGCCCTTTTACTTTGACATCATAGCCTGGCAAATCCAGCAAATAGGGGTAGGCAAAGCAGAAATAATTGTCCTTGACCCCGGGATCATGCCCGTAATCGTACCCCATGCCCAAAGCAAGGTGGAGCCGGTTGAACCGGTGTGTGGCCAATTCGGTCAAATATTCAAGCCAGAACGCTTTATCATAAAACCATGGTTTGTCCTCGACCTCGCTCACGAATAAACGGTTGATGCTGCGGACAGGTGCAGCGGGTTTTTCCGCATAAGGCTTGATTTGCGACAGCCCGGCCAGAGGATCTGCGGAATACTTCACGATATCCGCCAGCTCCAGAATGGCATATACAATCCCTTGCGGGTCGCTCCCGGCAGCGTTAAGAACCGGTCTGCCTTCTGAATTTTGCCAGGACAGACCAAATGACTCCGCTTCCTGCGGGACGCTCACGCTATCGGCAGCCCCATGCTCCGGATCGGGGCCGGAAACAAGGATGCAAAGGCTCGCTCCGTGCCCGGACAATGCATCAATTCCCTTCATTTCAGTTACAGTAATGCCCTGCTGACGGCAGATCTCCGCCAAGTATCCGATTGCCCAGTCCACCGAGCGGTCATGGGCGGCAGAATCCGCTGAATGCCTCACCAGTGACAGCGTCATTTTCGCATGATTATCCATAAGAACATCTCCTCATATAATCAGATTTGACTGATTCTATATTCAGCTTTGGCCAGCCATTCGGGATGAATGGTGACGCCCCATCCGGGACCGTCCGGCACATGCACCTTGCCGTCCTCCACCTTAAGCCCGGAGGTGAACAGCCCTTCCGTCCAGTGATCGGGCTCAATGGAAAATTCCACGAACCGGCCAGCGTTAGGTACAGCAGCAGCCATATGCAGGGTGAAAATAGTCACCATCGACAAGTTGGCCGCGTGGGGGGTACAGGTCATCCCGGCCGCCTCCGCCATCTGCGCCACCTTCAAGGCCCGGCTCAAGCCCCCGATGTAACAAATATCGGGCTGAACGATATCCACCGCATGCATGGAGATCATCCTCTGAAATTGCACCAGATCCGTATCCTGTTCCCCGCCGGTAACGGGAAGCTCCAGCGCATCGGCCACCTGCTTCGTCCATTCCAGCTCCGGGTAGGGACAAGGCTCCTCGTAGTGGCAGACGCCGTACTGCTCCAGCATATGTCCGACCTCGATGGCCCTGGCCGGTGTAAATCCGCTGTTCGCGTCTACATAAAGATCAGTTCTGTCTCCAATGGCTCTGCGGACAGCCGGTACGATCTCCTCTGTCCTGCCCGGGTAAACGTCCGTATCGCTGCCGAAATTTTTACCGATACGGATCTTGAACGCCTGGTAGCCATACGCATCCTGAAGCCTCTGCAGCCGGTCCGCTTCCTCTGCGGGGGAAATATCCCGCCGCATGCTGGAGCCATATACCGTAACAGCCCGCGGCTGGCCTCCAAGCAGCTCGCATACGCTTTTCCCGAGCCGCTTCCCTTTCAAATCCCATAAAGCCGTGTCCAGTCCGCCGACGGCTCTGCATATGTAGGAGCCCGGGAACTTATGCTCCGCTTCCACGCATCGCTCCGCCAGCGCGGCAATGTCTTCCGCATCCGCGCCAAGCGCGTGCGGAGCAATTTGCTGATGCAGCACCAATGCCGAGATATTGGCGTGGTAAGGCGCGATTTGTCCGAAGCCCTCCTGCCCGTCTTCGGTTCTCACCCGCACGAAGCTGATCTGCTTATTGGTAAAGGTTTCAATGCTTTTGATTTTCATGGCTCTATCCTCCCGTTCGCTTCCGCCGCATCGGCGGAAGTGGATTCCCCGGGAGTTGATCCCGGTTCTACTCCCAGTTTCAACACCAGCGCATCCCTGCCATTCAGCGTCATCTGCAGCCTTCGTTCTTTCCGCGCATAAACCGCTTCTCCCCAATACCTGCGAATGGCAGCAGGACCATTCAAGTCTTGGGACAGCTCCACTTCCGCTGTCCGTTCCTCCCTTTCCGGATTAAGAATCCACAGATACAATCCGCCGTCCTTGCCTGCGGAGAGCCGGGCTTGAAGCCGGTGATCGGAGACCCGTACATGCTGATCGACGCCTGCCCAGGCTAATACCTCCAGGAAATACTTGCGGTTTACCGGATCTTGTGTCCGGTAATAAGCCTCCGAAGGGAATGTTCCGATGAGCAGAGTTCTCCCACTGCCATAAGCATGCTCGATGACCGCCGCGCTGCCATCCCCATAGCGCCCCCGCACTTGCCCGCCGGAGAAGGCGGCATAGGACTGGGAATAGATGCCTCCGCGCACCCGTCTTCCATCCCAATCCAGCTCCAGCGTGCCGGAGATATCCGGCATAAACTCGACATGTGTTTCAGCGGCGCCGAACAGTTCATTCAGCCCGTAATTAGGCTGCTGCGCTCCTGCTTTGCCCTTGTCTCCGAAGTAACCCGGACAGCCTTCACTGATCAATATCCCCCCGCTTCGCACCCACTCCTGTATCCTTTGCGAGTGCTGCCGGGTGGCCATAATCGGATAAGGCCAATAAAGCACCTTGTAATCTTCAATATGATCGATATGCACCCAGTCTGCCTGTATGTTGTTGTCGAAGAAGCCCTGATAGGCTCCCCACATCGACTGGCTGTACCATTCGCCCCTCATTTCACGATTCAGCAAATAATCGAATGTTTGCGTTTCCGGCATGACCAGAATCCCTATATCACCCTGGATAGGCGCCGCTTCGAGCAAATCCTTCTGGGCTTCATCGTTTGTCCAACGGGCCAGCCGACTTGCCATAGATGAACGGTCCGTCCTTGAGCCGTCCATGGCATAAGCGCCGAAGGCACCGAACAAGGGGCCGTCGAGCAGCGGACGCCACCTTGGGAACAAGAGCCCGCGGGCGCCTCCGGCAAACGAGATCATCTGCCAGATCCGGATATCCTCCGGCTCTGTTATTCTTCCATCCTCTCTCGGACGGCCGATAACCTGGGGCTGCAGCCACAGCGGACCGCCCTGAGCCTCCGCATGCCAGAACGGTTTGCCGCGCGAAGCGCAGCGCACCAGATCGACGGCATGCCACTGCTTCCAGGGCTCGCCGCCCTTGCGGGAGGCTACCCAGGTAAACCCGTAAACGTCCACTTTAGAGGCTGCGAGCCAGTCATCCGCCCCCATGGATGCCATAATGTGAAGACTGCCAGCAATCCCGTGCGCCGTGATCAGATTTTGGTTATCGAGGCTGCGGATCAGATCGATCCTCCACTGCATATGCTCGTAGAAATTGTCTTTCTTGAAAGCCAGCCAGTCCAAACATTCCGGGTAAGGGGCGGTTTGCGCCGGAGGCTCCACCTGCTCCCAGGCGGTATAGCTGTACCTGTGCCAGGCCTGATTCAATTCCTGCAGGCTTGAATATTTGACCTTGAGCCATTGACGGAACTTATCCTTCGTGAAGCGGCAGTAACAAATATGCGGAGAATAATTGCACTCATTCCATACGTCATAACCCGCCATTGCTTTATGATCCTTATAACGGAGCACCAGATTCGTCAGGAAGCGCCCGGCAAGCTCCTTTGCTTCCGGACAATCCAGACACAAGACGCCCGAAGAGCCGTCACCGAAGCCTCCAGTGGCGCTGCTGCCGCTCAATTGTGTCTTGAGACGGCTTCCGTCCGCTCGCATATGCACCGCTTCCGGCATCGCATGTACCGCCCATTCCGGAACGGATGTGATCATTTCGGCGGCGATGGTCTGAATGCCGTGCTGCGCCGCCAAATCCATCTGCCGGTCGTAATCGGTCCAATCATACACGCCGGGGGCCGTTTCGATGGCTCCCCACATGAACCAGTGCCGGAACATATTCATTCCGTCCTCACCGGCGACCGCATAATCGCGCTGCCAGTCTTCGCCGGGCGGATTCGATTTGCGGAAATATACCGCACCGTAAGGCAGCTGCGGTTTTCGTTTTTGAACCATAGCCATTCGGCCTCCTTCCATCCATAAACGAGGAACAGTGCTTCATTCCGCGTTTAACGATGATGCTGCTCGCTGCTAACCTGATATTATCGATACCTCCGTCTGCATGTAAGGGACAATTCTTGACCAACTTCCCGTTTCCAGCCGGTTCACAATTTCCGTCCGGCAAGAGCAAAAACTGTCCAACCCTCCCTTTTTACCGGTTTCTTGACCTGAATGCGCTGGGGGTCATGCGCGAATAACGCTGGAAGATACGGTTTAAATTCCGCTCCGAATATCCGATCGCCGTCGCGATATCGCTGACGGTCCGATCCGATTCAAGCAGCAGCCTTTTCGCCTCCACAACCTTGCAGTCGACGACAAAATCGAGAAAATTCATGCCCATTTCTTTTTTGAACAGCCGGCTCAAATAAGAAGGGCTCATCCCTACCATATCCGCACAGCTCACCAGCGAGAGGTCGTTGTTGCAGTTCTCCTTGATATGCCGGCAAACCTGCTTGACGGCCGATTGGCCTGCTTCGCTCCTGTAGTTTTCCGCAAGCCATTTGTAGAGAGGAAAGATGCTCTCGACGAACCACTCGTAGATTTCCTGGGACGTTTGCTTGTTCTTGAGATGTCCGAATAAATTATGCTCCAGGATGTCAACGAGGCTGCCCCCCTGCCTTTCCAGAGAATGAATCACGGCGGACAGCAGCACATAATAGCTTTGATAGACCAATATATAGGAATGGGAGCTGCGGAGCGTTTCGGAGAATTGGGATAAATGGCGGCCCGCTTCTCCAGGATCTCCGGTTTCCAATGCCTCGACAATGGCTGTTTCCAATTCCTGCGGATAACGGAACAACGCCTGTTTCTTGCTGCGTTCCATATCGTCAATGAACAAGACATGCTCGGATAAACGAAAAATCCGGTTCTGCAGCGCGATCTCCGCCTCTTTGTAAGAAACCGGGACATCCGCTGTATGGGAGTAGAACCGCCCGACGCCTACGGACACGTCGAAGGACAGGACGTTCTTGAGCGAGGCGCATACGGAGTTCGCATACTCAATAGTCTGACTGCGCATGACCGACAGCTCGGTATCCTGACCGAACTGCAGCAGGGCGACGCCCCTTCCCTGAAAGGGGATGACATAGCCTTGAATACGGGCATCCGATTGAAGCAGCTCCTGCATGACATTAGCGATGGCAAACGCGATAATGCTTCTTTCATCAGGCAGGAAACGTTTGTCCTTCGAGATATTCTCTACTTCAGCAATCAGCACCACATTGGTGGAATCAACGGATATCCCGTACGTGATGGAATCGCGAATGAGAGAATCATTTCTGACATAATCGCCGCTCAGCAGCTGCTGCAAGCATTTTTCCCTGAGCGAAGGCTCGATTTGCTCCATGAAGGTGCCCAGCTTCTCGGCCTCGTTATTCAAGAAGTCCAGACATTCCTTGATATAGTCGAACTCATTGTCTTTATTCTGGATTCTCCCGAAGCTCAGGTTTCTGCTGTGCTTGATCAGCTCCCCGATCGGGTTGTACGCTTTCTTCGTATTGAAGTAAGTCAGCAGAACGCCCACGGCAATGAAAAAAAACAGCACAAGCAGCGTAACTCCCCGGATCCAGTTGATTTGTCCGGCGATGATTTTCTCGGGAATCACCGTCACGTAGGTGCGGCCGAAAACATTTTTCTGGTACAGATACTGCGCCCGGTCCCCGTCAATCCCTTCCGCGAAGAAGCTGTCGGTCGTTTTGCCGGAGGTGCGGATTTTCTCGAGGCTTTCCATCTGATTAAGCTTTGAATAGATGTCTTCCGAACCTGTATTGCCGTTATGGAAAAGCTTCTGATAATTCAGTACGAATAAGTCCTTTTCCTTCGGAACTATAATTGTATCCGTTTGCAAAAATTTGCTGATTGCGGAGGTTTCAATCTCAAACGCCAATACCCCCTGCGCCTTCCCGCTTCCCAAAATAGGCAGCAGCCGGGCGAACGTGATGTAGCCGTCCTTCTTCCCGGCAGGCATGATAGTCCATTGGGACAGATTGCCGTCCAGGATGAGCCGGTCGATGTCTTCCCCGTATGGATATTTTTCCTTATCGACTGTGCCGTAGCGGTTGGACAACACAGTTTCTTCCGCCCTGTTATAAAAAAAAATCTCATCGATAAAGCTGTTGGTATTTTTGAACATGGCAATTTTATCCAAAATATTCTGATGCCAGATGATACCGGATTCCTGATCAGGCTTGGTAAAAAAGTTCGTAAGGGCAGGATCGAGCGCCAGCTGAAGCGATTCCTGCTCTATCCCCTGCAGAATGCGTTCGGACCTGTCTTTCATCATCGTGAGGGATGACCGGCTTTCGCTGAGCATCTGCTGATTCATCCGGTTCATGGAAAATTGATAGTAAACCAAGCTGGCCAATAGGACGGGAACACAGACGGATATGCATCCAAGCCAAATTAACTTGTATAAATATTTCCCGCGGTTGGCAGCAAGCACGGAACCCGGCTGGCGTACCAGGGCTTCAATCCAGTTAACCATTATGACCCCCCAAACGATAATATTTTCGTCCGCTATCCTACTACAATTCGATGCCCGCATTGTCGAATCCTTGGGAGAAATTGCACTATTTTTGACGATGCTGGCAGAGACTTGCGGAATAACCGATAAAAAACGGTCCTGTTCGCAAGTTTGCGAGAGAACCGTTTTTGTTGTTAACCCCGAATTTCATCGAAACGCCCAAGCTGATTTTTGCACTTACTGCCGCGTCGCAGCTCTGGATTCCGGTGTTTCCCACTGCGCCGCATACTCGCTTTTTTCCCACTCCTCCAAATTCATCAGTCCCAGACCCATTCCAAATCCCGGCTCGCTCGTGTAGGTGTTGACCATGAATGCCAGCCATTTGCCGTCCGGGCTTACATTGGAATTGCTGGCTCTCCAGGGAGAACGGTCAAAGAAACGCGTCATCCGAACCCGCCTGCCGGAGCCGTCCAGCTTCAGCTTCCATAAATCAAAGGGAGGGAACTGATTCACCAGATCGCAGGAGGATTCCAGGCAAATATGCTCGTGATCCGGAAAGATTCCTTCGCATTCATTATGCGTCTGCTCCTCTGTGATGTAAGTGCGCACGTCGAGGGTCTTCAGATCAATGCCCCTTGTTACAGCCTTCCAATTATCCGGAGTCCTGTAGGGACTGCCGATATATTCGGCCATGATCACTTCCGTATCGTTATGGCGAAAATCCTGAGGCTCCGGATGGAAGCCGCGCACATTGCGGTAGATGACCCGGTCATCCCCAAGCTCCGGACCCTCCGGTCCATAAACGATGTCCGTTACATGACATTCGTAGTCCTCGGTTGTGCCGATACGCGGATCATGTCCTCCATGCATGGAGTATGTGATCCGGTTCGCTACTGCCGATACCCCCGCCCCTTCGGAAATTCTCCGGCCCAGCGGCTTGGGCGGAGCGCTGGCATCCTTATCCATGATCCAGAGCTCTGACTCCAGATATCTGCTGGTGCGGCGGTCTTTGAATTCTTTGGGACCAATGAGCAGATAATCTCCGTTTGCGAGGAACAGAACCCGCAGGAAGGAATGATGGTTTCCCAGATTTTTGGTCAAATTGCGGACCTCTCTTGTGGCCATATCCATTTCGCAAACATCCCCGTAATTCCGCTCGATAAAGGCAAGCCGTTTGCCGTCCGGCGACCAGTACGGGCGCTCGCCGTAATCAAGCAGCTTCTCATGAAACGGGGGAGGGTTATCCAGCACATGCTCTCCTTCATACGCTTTATTGTCCGTGTTATAGATGGGCACAACAAATTCCTCCTTGGTTCATGCGGTTTTATTCTCCGAAATACTCTTTGTACATCGCGGCATATTCCTGGTACGCCTGCTTGAATTCCGGCATGGCGTTCAGCTTATCGACATAGGCCTTGTACTCGTCCATGGAGATTTGACCCACAATAGCTTTGGTGGCCATCGACTGCCACTCCTTCTCATATTTGGGCCAGACCTCCGTCCACTTGACCGAGGCGATGATGTTGAACACATTGGTTTTGCCAACCTCGCCGTACACCTCGGCATCCTTCAGCTTGGCGTCGTTATAGGCTTTGGGGGCCGAGGCATTAAACACCTTCATTTTATTGTTGAAGGCCAATGCGAATACCTGATTGGCGTTTGTAGTCACCTCTTTGACTCCAAGCTCGGTCAGCTGCGGCTGCCCATCGACCAATGTGTGATGAACGCCTTCGATGCCAAAATAATTGAAATCCGTGTATTCCATTGTGGTCGTTTTCTCAAAATAATCAAGAATTTGTTTAACCTTCTCCTCCGGCACCTTCTTGGAAATGTAATTCGCCCCGAAGAATGGCGGCACGAGCTGCACGCTGACCCCCTTGGGACCCTGCATCGGAGGAAGCGTAATGATTTCGGCATCAGGCTGCGTTTTCTTGTTCTCCTGCTCCCATGTGTAATCGCGCCAAATATTCCGGGTATAGGAGGCTGCGCGGCCGGTGGCGAACATTTCTTCCGCCTGCGTTTTCTTGATCGTCGTGAATTCCTTCGCCAGAATGCCGTCCGCATACAGCTTACGGAACCATTCCACCATATCCGTGTAATTAGGGGTTAATAAATCGCGAACCAATCCGCCCTCCTGATTGTAAAAAGGGTCCAGTGCGCCAAAAGCAGCCTCATAAGAGCCGTCCCCATCAGCCAGCAGGTAGCCGTGACCGATGATGCCGATCGTATCTTTTTTTCCGTTGCCGTCGGGGTCCCCGTCCACAATTTTCTTGAGGGCTGCGGCATACTCATCGAGTGTCTTGGGTATGGGCAGATTTAATTTATCCAGCCAATCCTTTCTTATCTTAATGCCGGGATCAATGACAGGACGGTTGCGGGGAATCCCATAGATTTTCCCGTCGGATTTCATATACGTCCAGACATTCTGCTCGCTGTTGTTCTTGAGGTTAGGGTACTTGCTGAAGTCGCCGAGGAACGGCGTAAGATCCCAGAACGCACCCTGCTTGATGGCCATCTGCAGCGTGGGACGGGTCACATTCTGGGCGACAATGATTTCCGGGAGATTGCCGGACGCCAGCACCAGGTCAAACTTCGTATCGTAATCTCCGGACGGGATCCACTCGACGTCGAGCGATGTGTTCGTCCGCTTCTGCCATTCCGTCCAATACTGGTCGTTCATGTCGGGTACCTCTGCAAACGAGGGCACCATAAACTGGAGCTTCAACGCTTCTGCAGCTGCGGCTGGTTCCGCGGCATTCGGAGTCCCCTCATCGCTACTGTCAACAGCGGGCTCGTTCCCGTTCCCTCCTGAACATCCTGCAAGCAGACCTATGAACAGGACCAAGGACAGGGCATAACCATACAGCTTTCCTGCAATCATGCAAAACCTCCTCAAATATGAATTTCTTTTCGGGCGCCACAGTATTTGGCGGCGCTTTCCATTCATATAGTAGCCCATTCACCAGCCGCAGGTTAGCGACAGTTCTTGCTCCTTTGCAGAATCGCAAGTTTTGTCCCTTTCGTTAATAAATTGTCTGTTCTATGATTGAAACAGAAGACCGCCTGTTTGCGGCGTGCCTTGTAACGTTTGCGTTCCATTATTCTTCTTTCGCCAAAGTAAGAAGAGCCGGCTGCGCCGTCTTTTGGCGGCAAAGTTAGTTTCTTCCCTCAGAAATATAAGCAAAGTATGATGAATTTTATAAGTTCTTATATTTTCAAAAAAAGGGACCCGGCTGCATGCAGCCGGGTCCCTTTTTTGGGCAATATGCCTTTGATGCTCAAGCATCTTCAGGGTAAGGATTATAAAACACTGATCAGGTATTTGGCCCGCTCGGTCTCCAGAACCAATGCATCGTTCTCCTGCTTCGCATAGTTTAATCCCTGCAGCGGAATCTCGAAGGTGCGGGAAGGAAGCTCCTCTTCGCTGTCTTCCGTTATTACAGTACCCCGCCCGTGAAGCAGCAGCGCGCTGTCCGATGTATACTCATCGATGGAATCGCTCCGGCTGCTTCGATAATCGATATCGCTCAGCTCAAGGCGAACCTCGTCCAGATCCTCCTGCTCCTGTTTTCGGATCAGGATCTCCTGGCCGGTATGGCTCTGCAGCCAGTCGACTAGCGATTGCCGTGATAATGTCATCATTCGTATCTCCTCCAGGACTGAAGCGGATTGTTTATGTGGTCAGAACCGCCGCTCCACGGTTGTTGTATTATTTTACCCACTTTAGGCAATTTCCCACCAGTAGATGCAAAATAAACACCGTTACTCCGTTATCAAGAAGAAACGGCTGCTCCGTCCTATTGGCGGTGCAGCCGTTTCTTCCTTCAGAAATAGAAGCAAAGTATAGGGAATCTCCTACATCCTTATATGTTAAACAAAATTTCTCGTATCGTTGTTTCGTCCGAACTTGTAGGTTGCAATCAGGAAGAATACTACGGCGAACGCAAGCAGCACCGCAAGGTTGAACCAGATGCCACTGAGCGCGCCTCCCGACTGCAGCTTGCTGATCGACTGCAGCACCCAGTTCTGCGGCAGGAAATCCGCTATGCGGCGGATGGCCTCCGGCATGATGCTGATCGGGAAGAAGCAGCCGGATATCAGGCAGGTTGGTGTTACGATCAGGTTCTGCAGTGCTCCTGCCATAGCCGTATTCTTGGAGAAAGCGACGACAACGAGCGAGAGACTAACCGACACCAGGGCGAACAGGGACATGATGCCGAGCATCTCAACTGCAGGAATACCGGGCTCGAGTCCGAAGATAACGAACATGAAGAACAGTGCAACCACAATCTGGGCCATCATGATGCATAAATTCACAAATACATTGGACATGACGTAGGTTCTGGCATCTACCGGTGAAGACAAAATGCGGAAATAAGTGCGGTTCTCGCGATTTTTGAGAATCAGCTCCGAGAGGTTGACTGCAGACATCATCATAAACATGATCAGATAACCAATCGATTGGTAGGACATATCCTTCGTTGATGATGAATCCGTAACGGACTGTGCCGACAGCTTGAAGTCCGTCCCCCGATACGAATCGTACAGCTGCTCGAACTTTGCTGTATCTCCTGCTGATATTTTGCCGATGGCGGAGATATTGTCAATGTAGCCGGCCAGCATAGACTTCATATAAGCGGTCACCTGGGCGCCCTTGAGCGACTGGATTCCGATATGAGCGGGGCTGCCTTCAAGCACGCTTTTAGAGAAGCCTTCTCCGATGACAATTCCGCTGTCCAGCTGTCCAGCTGCGAGCTGACTCTTCAGCTCGCTCTCTGTTACGCTTACGATTTTCACATTATCCAGCCCCTGAACGAAGCCCGCCGTATCCGCCGCTATGGCTTCCGATCCATCCCCGTTCACGACTCCAACTCGGAGCACCGTCTGTCCCGGGGAACCATAGAGAAGGGTGGACAGCAGAATTCCGGCAACCGGGAGACCGAAATACAAGATCAGGTTGGAGGGCTTACGAAATGTGGTCCACAGCGTAATCCGGACCAGAAACCAAAAATCCTTCCACATTTACAAACCCTCCCTGCGTTTCATAATTGTTGCCGATATGACGAGAAACAATACTGCAAGACCAAGGTTCAACCCCATAACCGGCCAAGCTGCCGATAAGTCGTTGGAATAGATAATTTCTGTCAATCCCCGATTCGCCCAGCGAATGGGGGACAGTTCCGTCACGAAGCTCATTATGCCTCCGCCGACATCATCAACAGGGAAATAAGCGCCGCCGAAAAAGGAAAACAGCTGTACGAGCAGATTAACAATTCCGCGTGATGAGGTCCCTTTCAGCAAATAGCTTGCCGCGAGCCCGAAGCTGGCCGCCATTACCACCTCCGTGAGCAGTACGAGCAGCACCAGGCCCAGATGATCGCCCCAATACGCTTTAAACGCAAATTTGCTGAAGAATACAATAATCACGACACATAGCATGTTAATGACAATATTGCCCATAATCTTGCCGATAAAAATTTCGCTTCTGCTCACCGGAGCCGCAACAAGCCGGGCCACCGTACCGCGTTTGATTTCACTGCGGATGAGCTCTCCCGCTGACATGGCGCTCCATAAGGCGATCATGACCGTCATGGCCAAAGCATAGTAATCCATCGATCCCGCCTTGCGGTCGGCAATGATCGAGGTTTCCTGAATATAACCTCCGCCGCTCCCGGCGAATACGAGACCGATTTTATCGGGATCGCTCTTTTCTACGGCTGCGGCCGCATTATATTTATCCGTAAAAGCGCTCAGCATCCCCTGCACGATATTGCCTTCGAGGGCACTGCGGTCGCTGCCGTACAGCGATATGCCGCTATCCGTTAGCTCCACATAACCCTGGTAACGGTTCTCCGCCACCTCTTCCCGTCCGTCAATGTCTGCCTTGGCCGTCTCGAACTGGACGCCTGTTGAGCCAATTTCCTTGGCGAATGCCTGAAAGGACTGGGACAGCATGCCGCTGCTTGTATCCTTGACGAGCACCTTCATACTGCCGATGCTTGCATTGCTGGTGAAAGCATTGGTCAGAGCCAGGCCGAGAATCAGCATAAGCACGATGGGAAAAGCCAGCATGAAAAACAGCGTGCGCCGGTCGCGAAAATCCCTTTTGATTTCCTTCAGGGCAATCGATAATGTATTCATAGCCATAACCTCCTCTCTATGGATGTTTAATCCCTTAATTTGCGCCCGGTCAAGGTGAGGAATACCATCTCGAGGTTCGGCTCCTGTTCCTCGACAGCGCGGATTTCCATATTGTCCTCCATCAGCCGCTTCAGAATTAGATTCAGATTGTCAACGGCGGCATCGCTGTGAATGCGGAGAATATTTTCCTCCTGAAGAACCTTGCGTACCCCCGGAATCCCCTGCAGCCGCTCGCCTTCCGAGCCTTGGGCCGACTTCAATTCGATCCGGATGTCCTTCACATCGGTTATGGTGGCTTTGAGCTGCTCCTTGGTCCCTTCCGCGATGATTTTGCCGTGATCGACGATCGCGATGCGGGAGCAGATCTCCTCCACTTCCTCCATGTAATGGCTTGTGTAGATAATCGTGCAGCCCGATTCATTGAGCTTGCGCACGGAGGTCAGAATATAATTGCGCGACTGGGGATCGATGCCGACCGTCGGTTCGTCCATAATAATCAGCTTGGGCTTATGCGCGATGGCGCAGGCGATGTTGAGCCGGCGCTTCATGCCGCCCGAGAAATTTTTCGGGAAGGTCTTCGCCTTATCGCTCAAACCGACGAATTCCAGCGCCTCCTCTGCCCGTTCCCTCAGCCGGGAACCCCGAAGACCATACAGCCCGGCAAAAAAGCTTACATTCTCATAGGCCGTCATATCCTCATAAATCGCCAGGTCCTGCGGCACTATTCCAAGGTTGACCTTCGCGAACCGGCTTTGCTTCATAATGTCCCTGTCCAGGATGCGGATTTCTCCGCTGGTCGGTCGAAGGAGTGACGACACCATGTTGATGGTCGTGCTTTTGCCGGCGCCGTTGGCTCCAAGAAAACCGAATATTTCGCCTTCGCGGATTGAAAGCGAGATATTATCGACTGCGATGAAATCGCCGAACTTCTTCGTAAGATTGCGGATATCCAATACATTCATGAGGTTCACTCCGTTTCATTATCTCTTTCATGTCCTTATTGTAAGAAAAAAGGATGCCCTCATGCCAGTGCATAAGTTCATCCTTTCGGAATGAGAATTCTCATGTTTTTATGATGAATGCTCCCCCGGCCGGGGGTGAGATTCTTCACTGCGCGCCGCTCGGAAGCAGGGTCGTGACAATAAATCCTCTTGTTCCGTCGGCGATTACCGTACCGTTCATGGCGGCCGCACGCTCCTCCATACCGATCAGCCCCAGTCCCTTTACAACCTTCGGCGCCCCCTGTCCATTATCCGATACCACCGCTTTGATGAACCGGTTGAGCACCCTGATTTCCACATGAATCGCCGTTGCGCTGGCATATTTGGCGGCATTGGTCAACGATTCCGTCACATTCTCGTGAATGATTTTCCACTGCAGGGGCGTAATGACCTCCATATCCCCTTCATGCACAACGCTTGTCAAGAGCCCTGTCCGGCCTCCGAAGGCTTCCACGATGGACTTCAGACGGCTGAGCCCAAGCTGCTCCTTGAGCGGTTTGGTGTTTTTGAGAGTCAGCCGGATCTGCTCGATTCCTTCCTTGGAGATGCCGATAGCGTTCTGCAGCAGCGCCGCTGCCGCGGCAGGATCGTCAGCCATCAGCCGCTTGGCCGCCTCCATCTGGATCAGAGCCCCCGTCATGGCATGACCGATGCCGTCGTGAATTTCCTGCGACAGTCGGCTGCGTTCCTCGAGCTTGGCCGTATATTCCGTAGTCCGGAGAAAATCCCGGTTCTCATTCTGCTTCTTCGACAGCCGGTGAAGATCGACGCGCATCCGCTCCAGGCTGTCCTCCTGCTTGTTCACTCTGGCCATATACTTGCGGATCATGACGTAATTGAAGAAACTCAGCACCGCTGTAAACCCATACAGCGCCAGCATGGAGTTGCGCATGAAGAGCATAGGCAGCAAAATAAGCATCAACACATACACCTGGTTCTGGATCCGGAACGAGGACAGCTCATAGGCGCTGAGCGGAAGGAGCAGGATAAAGTACGGATGCACATACGCTGCACACCCGATGAGATAGAGGATAATGCCCCCAATGATGCCTTGCTTGACGCGAGGGTCCCTGACAATATGAACAACCAGATTCATCGCTAAATAGATCAGGTAGTACAGCACCAGCCAGGAGATCGGCTCTGAGACGGCAAAATATGAAGCCGCGATGACATAGAGAAGCAAAATGGTTTTATTGCCGACAGTCCATAATTCCATGTGTTTCTTCGAATCCTTTCGTTCAGCGGATTTTACCCGTCAAATAATAAATGGCGATCTGTGTGCGGTGCTCCAGTGTGGTCTTGCTCAGGATGGAGGTAATGTAATTGGCGATGGTACCTTCGGAAATAAACAGCTCCTTGGAGATTTCCTTGTTGGAGTACCCCTTCGCAATGAGCGCCATCACATCAAGCTCGCGCTCCGTGAACGGACTGCGGTCGAAGGGCGTGCCGGAATCAGCCGGCGCCGGCGCGCCCATACTGGATTTCAGCTTGTCGAGTGCGACATCCTGCAGAACATTATGGCCGTTGTGCACGCTCTTGATGGCGTCGCAGATCCGCTCCGGATCATTGTTCTTGAGCAGGTAGCCTCTGGCCCCGAAACGGATCGCATCCAAAATATACTCATCATCGTCGAAGGTGGTCAGGATGAGGGGTCTCGTCTTCGTTTCCTCCGTCAGCCGTCTGGTTGCCTCTACGCCGTTCATATTGGGCATACGGACGTCAAGCAGAGCCACATCCACCTCGTTGGCTTTGCAAAATTCAACCGCTTCCGCTCCGTCTCCGACGGTTGCCACAACCTCAAACTCCTCAAACGAATGCAAAATAATCCGCATCCCTTCGCGGATGAACGAATTGTCGTCTGCGATTAACACTCTGATCTTCATCTGCACACTCCCTATAATCATATCCATCTGCGGTCAGGTTATCTATTTAGTTCAACAAGAGTACAGCGAAGACCTTCATGCAGGGAAAAGTAGGAGCCTTCGATTCTCGCGAATGCAATATTCAACATAAACGACCGTTTTCATCGCATACAGCAGGGCCGCACCGCAAGACTGCCCGCCGCCACGCCCAGCTGCATACAACCCGCCAGCACAATCATAACCGTTAACGTCGTAGCCTGCTCCCCCTTGGCCTTCCTTCTATATTTCATTCTAGGTGCCTCAGGGGTATCTGCTCCGTTCCAACTTTCATGGGACATAGCGATAAGGGGTACTACATGGTGTAGTACCCCCGGCCTGGCTATATTCCTCCATTAATTCAAGGATGAGACAATCCGTTTCACAAAATAATCCGCGAAGGATATGCCCGCGCTCAGCTCCTCCGACTGCAAATATCCGTTGATCAGCTTGCCGTATACGTCAAGGGGCAGCTCGTATCCGTCCTGATTGTAAATTCTCACCGTCTGCTCATGGTTGAATTGTCCGGCTACCCAGTCCGGGATGATGACAGGTCTGCTGTCCGGTGCCGGGTCTGAGAAGAAGACACGCTCCGCGTTGTCGTGCATGACCTTGCTCAGCTGCTGCTCCGACAGCCCTGCGCCGATTTCAGCGAGCCATGAGATGCAGGCAGGCATCGTCTCATTGCGCGAATAGATGACCGGATATTCGCTCCCCCACATGGTCCGTTCATAGCCGGCCCACTCCAGGACGAACGACATCCAGGGCAGAAAATCCCGATGCGGATAAGGAAGCGTGCTTCCATGCCCTCCATGTCTGGAGAAGATGGCGTGAAATCTTGGATGGCCCAGCAGCTCCTTGACGGACGGCCTGTCCCGGAAACCGGCGGATGCGGCCTCGGTGTACAGCAGATGGGGCGATGCGATCCTCCCGGCCGGATACTGCTCCAGCCAATTCAGATACATCCGGGTAAGCTCCTCCGAGTGGAAGGGAGTGAGGGCGAACACCCATTTCCCCTGCTCCCCGAGCAGCTTGAGAATGTCGGGATTGCCAAGCGCTTCGCCGGCTTCCATTCTGATGCCGATGACGCCCGCCTGAAGCTGCAGCAGAACAAGCTCCATACGCTGCTCCGGCGTTTGACCGAACGGGATTCCGACTCCCCGGATCGACTCCGGATAGTCGCGGATGCCTGCAAACAGGCTGGCGAACTCGGGAACGGCGTTGAACAGCACCATGACCGACTTCCGCAGTCCGAACCGCTTCATGTTGTTCACAAAATCCTCAATCCCGCCATAACGGGGCAGACCGATATGCGAATATGCATCTGCTGCATATGTCATGCGATCAATCCTCTCTCCTAGTATTTGGCTCATGCTCATAGCAGTCCGTTTCTCCTGTCATCCGATTCATAGATTTTGCCCGTAAAACGCGGTAGATCGGCAATATCGAACTCTGGTACAAATTCATCCAGAAGCCGGACGTTGCGCTCAACTTCCTCCGGCCATCTCGCGCCGACGTTCAGCATGTGGACTCTGGAATCCGACAGCAGAAACTTCAGGCAGAGCGCATATATATCCTCACTTGCAAGCAGTCCGGGAGCCAGATGCTCCAGCATCCGCTGAAAAATCCCCGAGGTCATCGGCCTCATAACGGCAACGCCGAGCTCTTTCTCCGCAGCCCTGTCAAGCAGGTGAAGCGCGGCATTCTGATAGATCAGGTTGTAATTGATCTGGATGACGTCGAACAAATCCGTATCGATCAATTCCAGAATGGAGCAGGCATCCTCCGTCGTGATTCCCAGCCATCTGACCTTGCCTTGCTCTCTTAATGTTTGCAGGGCCTCCATCGGCCCGCTGTTCAAGATGGCCTGCGAATCTTCATGCGAAAAGACGCCGCCATGAAACTGGATCACATCGACGTAATCCATTTTCAGCCGTGCAAGGCTGTCCTCCACGCCGCGAATGACGCCTTCCTTGCCGATGCCCGCCCAGGAATCGGGCCATGTCACCTTGGTAGCCACCAGGCATTGACTGCGTCTGCCCTGCAGGGCATCTCCGATGATGCTTTCGCTGTGTCCGCTGCCATAGGCGGGAGCCGTGTCGACATAATTAATGCCAGAATCCAGCGCTGCATGAACGACGCCGATCGCATCCGCTCTTCCCTGCTTGCTGTACGGGTCCCAGCCCTGCGCTTTGTTGACGCCCGAGAACGGATAGCCGCCCACGGCCAGACGGCTTACGTTCTGCCCTGTTTTGCCCAATGTCGTATACTTCACGGTTAACTCCTCCTTGTATGTAGCATGGTAGTTCGCGCCCACAAGCCCGGGATTCCGCTACAGCTGGCCGGCTTTCGCATAGGCCTGCTGCATCTTCAGCTTGCGGTAATCGGTGGGTACGACCCCTTTCTGTTCCCTGAACAAACGCGAGAAGGTTTTGTACGATCCGTATCCGACCTCATAGGCAATCTCCGTAATATTCATCATCGTCGAGACCAGAAGGCTGCAGGCATGGCGTATCCTCAGATCGTTCAAAAATTGAACGAATGTCAAATCCGTCATTTCCTTGATCCGTTCGCTGATCCGCGACATGCTCATGGAGAATTTCACCGCCAGATCGGACAGGGTAAGGCTTTCCTGGTAATGACTCTGAATATAGTGAATGATGCGCCATGTGGGATTGAGCTTGCCGGAGCCGTTTGCCGTCTCTGCGGACGCCAGTTGGCCTGCCCTGCGCTTCCGGTCGAAGAGCACCAAGAGCTCCGTCAGCTTCGCTCTGAGCATCGAGGCCCGCAGGCGCTCGCTTCCCTCATATTCATCAAGCATATCATGAAGATGATCGCAGAAGCGTTCATGATCGCGTCCGCCAAGCTGCACGAATGACGCCAGATCCTCATCTTCCGTCAGCAGACGGTCCAGTTCCGTTTGACCTCCCCCTTCCATGAGCAGACTCATGCTGAACATGCAGTTGACCAGGACAAGCGTCTGGCCTGGATCGGTATGAATCTCATGAATCTGGTAGGGCAGAATGAACGTGAAGGTACCCGGTATCATCGGATGCGGGATGCCGTTAATGGTCTCGTGCCCCTTCCCCTCGACCACATAAGAGAATTCGAGAAAATCATGCCGGTGGCTGGGATAGCCATTCTTAAGCCGGTTGATCTTGATATGCAGCGGAAGGGATGAATCCATGTTCGGGTACGATTTTAAATTTTTAGGGAAATAGGTCATGTGAGCGCTCCCCTATCGAAATATTGGGATATTCTTCGAAACAATTGGCATACATTTCTTCCGAATCTATTTTAACATGAAATGAAGCGTTTACGTACAAGCCAAAGGAGCGAAAAAACGAATGAGTAAAATCAGAATCGGGATTATTGGCGCAGGTAACATTGGTGGGGTTCATATGGGGGAATTCTCCAAACTCCCGCAGGAATGCGAAATCGCCGGTGTAACAGATCTTAATCTGGCACGCGCGGAGCAGCGCGCGGCGCAGTTCGACATCCCCAGAGTATTCCAAACGAACGATGAACTGATCAACAGCCCGGATATCGACGCTGTCATTATTGGAGTGCCGAATCAATTCCACGCTCCGCTTGCTGTTCAGGTGCTGGCTGCAGGGAAGCATGTGCTGCTGGAGAAGCCTATGGGACTGAATGTGGACGCAGCCCGTCAAATCGTAAGGGCCAGCCGCGAATCGGACAGAACCCTGATGGTCGCCCATCAGATGAGATGGGAATCGGTTCCCATGCAGATCAAGCAGCAGGTTGAAGCCGGAGAACTCGGCGACATCTATACCGCCAAAGCCGGTTGGTTCCGCCGCAAAGGCATTCCCGGCTGGGGAACCTGGTTTACCCAGAAGGAACAGTCCGGCGGCGGCCCTCTTATCGATATCGGCGTACATTTGCTCGATCTGGCTCTCCATCTGATGGGCAGTCCGAAGCCGGTTGCGGTCTCGGGTGCAACGTATGCCAAATTTGGTCCGGAACGCAAAGGCATCGGCACATGGGGAACCCCGGATTGGGATGGCCGCTATGATGTAGAGGATCTGGGAACGGCGATGATCCGGATGGAGGATGGCAGCACACTGACGCTGGAGGTCAGCTGGGCCGTTCATATGGATACCGACAATTCACCGTTCATTCATTTGATGGGAACGGAAGGCGGAGCCAGCTACCGGGGCGATGCAGGCAAGCTGCTGACAGAGAAATTCATGCGTCCGATTGATACCGAGCTGGGTACGCCGCAAAATGATGAAGGCGCACGACTTCGCCTGAGCCGCCACTTTCTGGAGTGCATCCGGGAAGGCAAACAGCCGCTGACAACCGCCATGACCGGCTTTACAAGCAATCTGGTGCTTGATGCGATTTACGAATCCTCCCGCACCGGACAAGAAGTGAAGCTGGACTGGACCATTTAATCCTTTTTTAATGGAGCATGAACGATAACAAGAATAAGCATCGCCGGTCTCCAAGCGGCGGTGCATTCTTGATATATAAGGAGGTACAGCCCATGAGTTTGCTCACATCAGAGCAGAAGCAATCCTTGGTCAATCAGGGTTTCCTTAAAGTTCCCGGTGTCATCCCGCCTATTATGGTGGATCATGCCATGCGTCATATCAACCATTCCATCGGGAACGGGATGAATGTCGAAGACATCACAAGGTACCGCGCACAGTCCTACTGCCCGGAGCTGCAGGGTGAAGCGCCGATCGTCGATTTGTTTAACCAAACGCCTGTCAAGAGCATGGTCGATTCGCTGCTCGGTGCGAATAACGCCCGTCCGGTCAACTATGGCCAGATTGCCATCCGTTTTCCTTCGCTGCAGGATCCGCCTAGAGCTTCCTCCCCCCATCTGGATGGCATGTATTCGCCGCACAACGGCGTTCCCGAAGGCACAATCGGCAACTTTACCATGCTCGTCGGCGTGCTGCTCTCGCCTGTCCGGCAGCAGCAAGCAGGCAATTTCACCGTTTGGCCGGGAACACACCGGATGTACGAGCAGTATTTTCGCGAGCATGGTGCGGACTCGCTGCTTAAGGGGATGCCGCCGGTTGAGCTTCCGCAGCCTGTTCAGACGACGGGGGAACCTGGAGATGTGTTTCTTGTACACTACCAGCTGGCGCATAGCGTTGCGCCTAATGTCTCGCCGTTTCCCAGATACGCTATCTTTTTTCGTGTGACGCATGTGGATCATCACAAGGATTGGCGGGCTCCTATGACCGATATTTGGCTTCATTGGCCTGGGGTCAAGTGAATTTTCGCACAGCAAGGCCGGAAACCTGCAGGTTCCCGGCCTCTATGCGGAGGTTTCCGTTTCGCCTCCTTTTCTTGCTGCACACGAATACCCATGCTTTTCGATTCATACTTACATAGAATGTGTTGTGCTTTACTCTCTTCTTGTGACCTTCTCTTTGGAGGTCTTTTTTTTGGGGTGATTCTGATTGAGTAATCCAATGTTAGCTTCCAGCCTGTTCAATTTAATTCCCTCCCGGATTAAAATAGCCAAGCGACCCAATAGGTCAGCACAACCAGTGTAAAAATAAGAGTGATCGGAATAACGATTGAAGTCACCTTAAAGTATTGGCCCCAGCTTATTTTCACGCCGCCCTTCTTGACAATATGCATCCACATCAAGGTAGCAAGTGTACCGATTGGCAGGAGCAGCGAACCGACATCGCTGCCGATTACACTCGCCAGATAGGAAATCTTCAGCATAAGCGGATCGAGTCCGATATTCGTCAGGGTAATCGTGCCGATCATCAATGCCGGATGGTTATTGAATAAATTGGATAGAATCGTCAGCAGAATGCCCATCGATACGCTTGCATTGAGCAGACTTCCCGTAACAATGGGATGGAGAAGCTGGATCAGCCACTGGGTTAAACCAATATTATTCAAGCCGTAAATAATTACATACATACCGAACGCGAAAATGAGGATATACCAGGGTGTTTTCTTTAACATATCTGCAGGTGAAATTTTCAAATACCTCCATCTCCACAGCAGCAAGAGCGTTGATCCGATTACCGCCATGACAGAGACGGGGAAATGAATGTAGGAAGCGACGAACAGACTTAGCCGAACGAGAAATACAAAAATCAGAATTTTGATCATAAATCTGTTCCGGTTCTCTTTTGGTGCGTCCCCCTTTAACGGATGGCTGCCCGGCATAAAATTCCATGTCGTCATTGTAGGTATTTTGGAGGGAATTACCCGGTAGAACACCGCGAACAGAAGAACGGCCAGCAGAACAAGTCCCAGCGATGCGGGGATGAACATCATCGCGGAATGCATATAAAGATCCATATGGACGATCTTGAGCGCAATCAGATTCACGATGTTGCTTACTCCTATCGGGGCGCTTGAGGCCGTAGCAATCAATGCGCCGGATATCAAATAAGGGATTTTTTGCGCATTCTTTAATCCCAAATTACGCAGCAGCATCAGCAGAATCGGGGTCGTGATCAGAATACTGCCATCATTATTCACGAACAGCGTCATGAGGAAACAAAACAAATTGGTGTACCAGAAAAGACGGATGCCTGATCCTTTCGCTTTTCTTGTCAGAATTTCGGCGGACCAGTAGAAGAAGCCGAAGCTCTCGAGCACAATTGCCATCACAATGGTGGCTATAATAGTAACGGCGGCGCCGCTTATGGTACCCGTGATGGTTCCAAGGTCAGCCAATGAAACACTTCCGCTTGCTATTACAAAAAAAGCTCCCACCGTTGCAGGTATTGCCTCATTGACATTCGGACGCCAGAATATAAAGCCGATCGTCAGCAGGAAGGAGCAGACGGTAATAATGACCATTAAGTCATTCATGATTAAACCTCTTTTCAGATTACGAGTTTTCTATTTATCCATTCTCCTTTGCCTTTAATGTTGTTTCACAGATTCATTACGTTCTCCCAAGGCCTCTCATAGATGGTCTCCCCCCTTAACATGCTTTAGATATTCAAGGATGTACTGTATGTATACGTGCAAGATAGATGGCTCGTACTGGTCAATAACCTCTATTCTATGAAAATCTGCTAGTATCAATCCTTGATGTTTATCTCTCAGTGATAGATGCAGAGCATAGATGATTACCTATATTTGCTGGACCCTGAATGCCAAAAAAAGCCCTTTTTCAAGGGCTCTGCCAAGGCGTATGTCTCATGACGGCTGTATTGCCTGTCACAATCGGCTTCCGTTTTACCTTTTCGGGAGAATGTCCTGATCTTCATCCTCGTCCCGGGGCAAACCTGCTTCCAAGCTCTGCCGAAGGCAGCAAGCAGGCATCCTTTCGGTCAAATAAGCGGTAGCGGCTGCCCGCGACAATGTCATCCACCTTGTCTCTGATCGTTTCATTTCTTTATTCAGCCGCTGCAGGCATGCAGCGCAAATAAGAAACAGGCTGGCGACGTCTATTGGCGGCGAAAGCTAAAAAACCCCGAAGCACAAGCTCCGGGGCTGTTCAATCCTATGATGTTCATGCTGATCGTTATGCTTTCAATCTGCGTTTGGGCGGATGCGCTTTGGGCGGATCAGGTATCACCGCAGGAACAATGTCCGGCGGATACAGCCGTTTGGCCAGCATCGTCTGCAGGACGACGATCAGACCGCCGACGCACCAGTAAAGCGGGATGGCGGCAGGAACCGAGAACGAGAAAAATCCCATCATCACCGGGGAAAGATAGATGATCCAGCTCATCCCCATTTGTCCGTTCATCGGAGGGTTGGCGGATTGCGTTATTTTAGCCTGAAGCAGATATACGGCTGCCGCCAGGAACGGCAGGATCTTATCCGGACTTCCCAGCTGGAACCACAAAAACGTATGCTGGGCCAGGTCCGGGGTCATCCGTATGGCATAATACAGTCCGGACAGAATCGGAATCTGCAGCAGCATCGGCAGACAGCCCAGGGCAAGCGGATTATACCCGTGCTTGCTGTAAACCGCCATCGTTTCCTGCTGCTGCTTGCGCTGCGACTCGGCATCCTTGTGTTTGGCGTACTTTTCCTTGATCGCATTGATCTCCGGCTGCATGGTACTCATCTTGCGTTTCATGATTTGCTGGCGCTTGTACTGGGATATCATGAACGGCAGCAGCGCCAGACGAACCAGCACCGTGATCGCGATCAGCGCTAGGCCGAAGCTGCCGCCGAACCAGTCGGCAAAATGTTCAATCATCCAGGAGAACGGAAATACGACGTAATGATTGAAAAATCCCGGCGTGTTGGCATCCACTGTGCCTGTTCCGCAGCCGGCAAGCAGCAGAATCATGGCGAAGCCACCGCCAAGCAGCACGATTCGCTGCCATTTACGGCGGCCTTTCTTTATGCCGCCTGCAGCCTCATTGCGCCGCTCTTCGCGGCGATTATTGTGAATAGCAGTTGCTTTCTTATCCAATTCCATGGTTTCCATAACCATCCTCCCTGTTGATCGTGTATGCACGTATTCAACAGGGTCGTACACGGGGATGAATCATCGTCGGGCGCTTCCTTGCGCTTGGTCTGCCGCGTGAGCCGCTGTCTCCTGGCCTGAACGATTCCGGAAGGCTGCGCAAGGCGCGGCAGCGGGTATGCCGCTTCGCCGACCTTTGTCCAATTCATCCCGGCTGCCGCCGGGACCCAGAATAAATAGAGATAAGCAAAAGAGCACAGAATACAAATGGACATAATATCCGCAAGCGCATCATGAAGCTCGAACAATGACAATCACCCCCATTCAAGTATTATCCGTTCATTCTAAACCAATTTGAAGCTGAAAGAATCGGTCGGAAGGCCGATGCAGATCCTTGTCGGAATATCTGCTTCTGCAGCTGCACTGCCTCATTCACCGGGAAGCGGCTTGCGTCCGGCAAATCCATCATGCCAGCCATGATAATGCGAGGCGCGCGGCTCCCCTTCCTTCCAGCATATCAGCACTTCCTCCCCATCCAGAACGGCGGGAAAATCTATCAACCCCGGGTTGATCATTTTCAGCAGCACGCCTTTTCTCGTGAAGTTCTCAATCAGCATTTCCGCTTCCATCTTGAGAAATTCGAGCCGACCCTCCCGTTCAAAGAAAGGATCCTGTGCGCCTCCTGCCGGGGCGGCTGCCTGCTTATGTAACGCCTTCCTCTTCTGCAGGTCGGAATACTGCTCTTCAAACCGTTTCGTCAATTCCTGCAGCTGGAGCAAGTCCTCCTTCAACTGCGGCAGAAGCGCATTTGCTTCATCAGGTGTAAACCCTCTCTTCTCCAGTTTAATCCTCTCCTTCGTGCAAGTATACGTTCATGCTGATTTCAACGAATATGTGCCTGGTCAGGCCCAGCCTATGGCATGATCAACGGGCAGGAATCAGGCTTTGTCTTCCATCAGCCTAAGAAAAGCCGGAGGAAGCTGGAACTGTTGATTGTTGATCACCAGCCGTTCTAATTCATCCATTTCATCCAGACGATGCTCTTCCTTTATGAGTCCGATTTCCTTATGCAGCCGTTCCATCTTCTGATCCAGCGCATTGGCCGATTCCGCGGCTTCCTTCAATTCCCGCAGAAGCTCCAGGGGTACGGACTGATTGTATTTATAAAATATTTTATGCTCCAGGCTGGCCCAGAAATCCATGGCGATGGTGCGGATCTGGATCTCCACGCATACATGCTCCTGGCGGTCGGACATGAAGATGGGCACATTGACCAGCAAATGAAGACTTTGATAGCCGTTTGACTTGGGCTTTTGAATATAATCCTTCACATCCAGAATTTCCAGATCATGCTGTTTCCTCAGCATATCGCTGACCCTGTAAATATCCGAAATAAACGAGCAGGTAATCCGCAGCCCCGCTATATCCTTGATATGGTGCCTGATGCTGGCAAACGAAATATCGCAATTCTTCCTCATAATTTTGTTCATGATGCTTTCCGGGGATTTCAGCCGTGATTTGGTATGCTCGATCGGATTGTAGTCATGCAGCATCTGAAATTCTTCCTGCAAAATTTCAATTCGGGTCTCGATCTCGCTCAAAGCAAATTTATACATCATCAGGAATCTCGTAATCTCTTGTTTAAAATTTTTGATCTGCGTAATCTGTTGAAAATCCATTCCTCAGTCATTCCTTTCGAATATGCGCCTTAAAAAACAAACTCTATCATTCCTTCATCATAACGTGCCGGTAGGAACAAAGCAAAACAGACAATTAACTGGATACGCTCCTGCATAAATATGATGCTTCGGCAAATAATACCATGGATCGAATATCAGCTCTTCCTTGGATGAGGGGGATTCTTAATGGAAATGAACTTTGAGGAGCATACAAAACAACAGAATAATGCCGATAGGATTTCCGTTGATCTTAAGACCAGTGAGCAGCATATCAAGGAAATATTTGCAAACTGCCAGGATATTATTTATGAACGCTTCCATTTCGGACCATCCTACGAGGGCTCTGCAGCCATGATTTATTGTGCGCCTCTTACGCAGGAGATGGATGGCGGCCAGTTGAACTCCGCGCTGCAGGATCTGGTTCCGGAATCTGGGGACATGGAAAGCATACAGATTGAAAATATACGCGAGTTCTTCGAGCGCAGAAGCTCGGCTTTCCAGTCTTACGAGCTGTTGACTGCTTATGACGAGATTACCGAGGCTGTGCTGGATGGTTACGCTATCCTGATTTTCGACGGCTGGGACAAAGTTGTCAGCCTGGACGCCGGCAGCGTCGAGAGGAGACAGGTGGAGGAGTCTACAAGCGAAGCCGTTGTCAACGGCCCGCGTGAAGGAATGGTCGAGCAGCTGGACAAGAATATTGCACTGATCCGTCTGCGCTTGCGAACACCGGATTTGAAGATTGAAATGTATCAGGCAGGCAAGCTGACCAAAACAAGATTTTTGGTGGGGTACGTGGATGGGAAAGTTGATCCTTCTGTTCTGGCAGAGCTGAAAAAACGCCTTGTGGGTGCAGACAAAGTCGATGCTCTGGATACCAATTACATCCGTGAATTTGTGGAGGACTCCGTCTATTCTCCCTTTTCCCAATATCGTGTTACAGAACGTCCGGATGTAGCGGTCGGCTCGCTTCTAGAAGGAAAAATCATCCTGATGGCCGACGGGACCACATCAGCCATGATTTGTCCGACCTTCTTTACCGAGCTGTTCCAGTCTGCCGAGGATTATTATCAGCGCCCGGTCTACGCATCGATGATCCGTTTCCTGCGGATTGCCGCATTCTTTATTGCGCTTACGCTGCCCAGCCTTTATATCGCCCTCTCCAATTTTCATCCGGAGCTGATACCGACTACCCTGCTGCTCAAGATTCTTGACACGAGGGAGGGCATTCCTTTCCCGGCTTTTATCGAAGCTGTAATCATGCAGTTCTTCTTCGAGCTGCTGCGCGAAGCGGGCATACGCCTGCCTCGTCCCATCGGCTCTGCTGTCAGTATCGTAGGCTGCTTGATCATCGGCGAAGCGTCGATCCGGGCAGGAATTGCCTCCCCCATCATGATTATCATTATTTCGCTGACAGGAATGGCGTCCTTCTCCATGCCGCAGTATGAGCTTGCGATCGCGCTGCGGATATTGTTATTTCCGCTTATGATTCTTGCATTCATGTGGGGAGGCTTCGGTCTGATGATCGGCTACATCCTCATTTTTCTCCATTTGGCGACTCTGCGGACCTTAGGAAAACCCTTCTTCTCCCCTATTGCTCCCATGCGGATGATGCAGATGCTTGACGTTTTCGTGCGCGTCCCGACCAAACTGAGAATGAGAGCGGCTGCTAAGGCAAAGCGGGCTGCGGATCTTAATACAGCAAAGGAATGATGAGGGTGAGATGGATAGCCTTGCTTCTATGCGTCTGTCTGCTTGGCGGCTGCAGCGGGAAAGAGTTGATTGAGCGGGGATTCATTCTGGGGGTTGCTCTGGATCTGGATGAGAACGACAACCTTATTCTGACTTCACAATTCTATAAGCCGTCGAGAGGTGAAACCGATCCATCCGGCTCCTATGTCAATATCCGCACGGGGGGCAGCACCATGTTTGACGCAGCGCGCAACATTACGATGCGTCTGGGCCGTAAAGCGCAATGGAGCCATATGCAGACCATATTAGTCGGTGAGAAAATGGTTAAGTCCGAAAGATGGAAAGAAGTTCTCGATTTTTTCTACCGCGACGATGAACCGAGGCTTACAACGCGGATTGCAGTCACAAAAGGAAATGCAAGCTCATACCTGTACGCCAAACCCTATATGGAAACGACCATCAGCCGGCAAACCCATGAGGTTGAAGGATCGTCCTATTACTATTCGGGCAAGACGATCCAGATGTCGCTGCTTGATCTCAGACTGGAGCTGGACAGCGCTGTAGAGACGGCGGTTCTGCCTTATATGACCTTTGACGATGTCCCGCGGAAGGATCCGTATTTCAAAGGAGCAGCCGTGGTCAATAAAAACAAAATGATTGAGCTTCTCAAGGCGAATGAGGTAGAAGCCTATCACATGCTCAAAAATACCTATCATGAAGGCATTATTGTTCTTCCCTGCGGTGAATCGGATAAAGGGGATTCCATTGAAGTCGTTTCCTTCCATACCAAGCTCTCCACCAGACTGAAGCAGGGAATACCTCAGGTTCATGCAGCTATCAAGGTTAATGTCACCGTGCGCGAGCTTATCTGCCATTCACTGGCAACAACCGCCGAAGCCTACGCTTACCAGGGTGAAATCGTCAAACAAATTGAAAAACAGCTGACATCCTTCACGCAAACCATGAAGAAAAGCAAGATTGATCTTCTTGGCATTGGAAACGGGATCTATCAGCATCATCCCCGGGAGTGGGATACCATGAAAAAAGATTGGGGCGATCATTTAAAGCAGGCAGAATTCAAATTTGATATCAAGGTCTCTTTATCCAACACGGGACTGGAAGACGGCAAATCGGCGCTGGATGAAGGAGGATAAGCAGTTGATAATCAGAATCATGATCTCGCTGTTGTTTTATCTCGTCACTGTTGTGGGAATTTATGCACGATCACATGCGAACACCCGCAAAGAGAACATGGTTATTGTCGTATTGCTGTGCTGTTCGCTGTATTTTTCACTCAGCTTTATTCTGGGTCAGACCTGGCCGGGTATTGATGATCTGGCAGTCGCTCTTCTGCTTAAGCCCATGAAAATGATTATGCAGTTGATTAATGTGCATTCGTATTAACCTGTTTATCCGTTGGAGGAGGCCAGTAAATGAATGAAAAAGAATGGGTAAGCCCATCCCAAATTGCCTTGCTGCTGCTGGCCTTTACGCTCGGCTCCTCGATTGTTTTTATTCCTGGTCCAGTCATCGCAGCTGCCGGCAACGGGGCCTGGCTGTCAGTAATCATCTCGGGAGCCGCAGGGATTCCCGGGCTTCTGAGCATCTTGTACCTGCATCATATTTACCCGAGCAAATCTTCCTTCCAATATCTTGGAGACGTTTTCGGCAAATGGATTGGTACGCTGTTCTCCTTGCTGATCCTGTTTGTACTCATTCTGATGATCTCTAATATTACCGTCGGTGTAGGGTCCTTCTTCTCCAGCACCATGATGGTGGAGACCCCTACCTATGTATTTAATTTCCTCATTCTGATGGTCTGCGCACTGACAGCTCTAGCCGGAATCGAAGTAACCGCCCGTTTATTTATCCTGTTCCTTATGATGATGCTGGCTACGATTTTCGTTATTTTGTTCCTCGACCTGGGGAAATACCATCCTGAAAATTTACTGCCACAGCTCACTAAGGGCATCTCTCCAATTATGCATGGAGCCATAATTACCCACGGCTTTCCTTATTCCGAGATGTTTGTCTTCTCCGCGCTGCTTTTTTTTATACGCCCTGCCAAAAACGAATCGATTGGCAAGTTTATGTTTTTCGCCTATTTCGCTAATATGATTATTTTTCTTGGAGTCGTATTATGCGCCAGTATGATCTTTGGAAAAGCGGCGGGAACACGCAACTTCACCTTGTATGAGATGGCACGGGTTATTGAAATCACCGGCGTCTTCGAGAGGATTGAAATGATTGCCGGTATTACGTTGATCGCCGGCTCCTATATCAAATCGACGATAGCGCTGCTCGCGCTCAGCTCGGGCTTCGCCCATATTTTCAAGCTGAAGGACAGCAGGACGGTCATCCTTCCCGTCTCGCTGCTGATGTTTTTCATTTCTATGAGCATGTTCTCGACGGAAATGGAATCCAACACCTTCTGGACGCTGATTTGGCCCGCCATCACGACCTGCGCCACAATTCCCATTGTGCTGGCAGCGGTTGTCACCCTGATCAAGAACGCATTTAAAGGAAGCTGATTATCGTTTTAAAAAAATAATTTCATCACATCCGTTCAAATAAAGCAGACATTGGCAGACATGACAATAAGATCGCCTGCTTCGGAACGGCTTTTTTGAACTGCTTGCCATTCATCCGTCAGACGACCTTTTTTTGTCAGAGATTCAACTATCCAACAAGCTGGTTATTTTAATTCTTCTACAATATTCGGCGGGGTTTGACCGCTTAATGCCGCGACCAGGTTTTGCGCTGCTAGCATCGCCATATCGAATCTGGTCCTGGCGGTAGCCGAACCGATATGCGGCAGTGTCAGCACCTGCGGCATTTGAAGCAGAGGATTGGAGACCTCGACCGGTTCCTTCGCGTAAACATCGAGACCCGCTCCCTTGATTCGTCCTTCCTGAAGCGCCTCAATGAGCGCTTTCTCGTCAACTGTTCCCCCTCTGGACGCATTGATGAAGATCGCCGAGCGCTTCATAAGCTGAAATTCGTCCCGCCCAATCAAGCCTTCTGTCTGCGGCGTCAACGGTGCCATCAGCACAATAAAATCCGATTCAGCGAGCAGCTGCTCCAGAGACGCATAGCTGACCCCAAGCTGTTCTTCCGCTTCCGGCTTCCGGCTGCGGTTATAATAGAGCACATTCATATCAAAGCCGTATCTTGCCCTCCGGGCAATGGTTTCTCCAATTCTCCCCATCCCGATAATTCCCAATGTGGCATGATGCACATCTGTACCGAACCATTTCTCGCCAACCTCCGGCTTCCACTGCCCCTGTTTTACATAAAGGTCCAGCTCCGCCACTCTTCTGGCCGTTCCCAGTATGAGTGCGAACACCAGGTCAGCAACAGTATCGTTCAGGACATCAGGCGTATTGGTGCCGATAATGCCCCGTTCCTTCATCGCTCCGACATCAAAATGATTGTAACCGACACTGATGCTGCTCACTACTTTCAGATGAGGCGCATGTTCAAGCAGTTCGGCATCAATTTTCGTGCCTGCCGTAAGCAGCCCCTTCACATGTCCAACCTTGGACAGCAGCGTTTCACGCGGTATCGGTCCCGTACCGTCCCATTTGTCAATCTCACAATGCTCGGCTATGTAAGCTTCTACCTCGTCCGGAATGCGCCGGTCGATAAATATGCCAGGTTTCATACTGATTCTCCTCTCAGGATCCTGCCCGCATAACTTGCGGCATGATCCAATTATAGAACCAAACGGCTGATTGCAAAAGCCATGAGTGGCAAATTTATACGATCATTGCTTGATTTCGCCGCATCATGTGTGTTCTGTAACAGGAGACAGTAAGAAGAAACAGCTGTACCGTCCTTTGGCGGCAAAGTTATTTTCTTCCCTCAAACCTTATACAATTTTACAGGTGTGAAACTTATAGATGCTATAAGGTCAAAAAAAAATAGAGCCCTGTTCCGGCAGGCTCTATCTTTATACATTCCTGGTTTCATTGCTGTAACTGCCCTGCCGCTTACCCGAAGCCGGCTTTAAGAATAAATACCCGCTTCCCTGATGCTGAGCTCAAGCGGCGAATATTCGCTGCTTCCGTCCCTCTTCAGCTGCAGGCGTTCCTGCAGCGGCGTCGTCCGGTTGCACATGAACCGCGGGACTCCCGAATGGTTCTGCGATGAAGCATGATACAGAAAAGGGTGGCAGAGAAATACATCCCCCGGTGAGCCGGTTGTCTCCAGCACTCTCAGCTGCACACCGTCTTCATCGGTATACCAGCGCTTCATGAAAGTTTCAATCCTGCTGCCGACGGTATCGCTCCCCCTCACGTCCCCGGCTTTAAGACCATTATGAAGCGGAAGCGAATCCGGGGCGGATGTACCCGTCAATTCGGCCAGCCACGGATGGCTCCGGTTGGCCAACGCGATTGCATCCTTATGCTCCAGACCGCCGGGATGCCGGGAGAGAAGCCTGGCGACGACTTTATGGGAGCCTTCTGCAATTAATGTGCCTCCCCCGCGGTGGCCAACCTCCGAAAACAAGCATAAACAGAGCAGCCCCTGATCCGGGCTGTCGACCGCGTGACGGAAGTGGATTCCGTCCCAATGCCAGCCTTTGACCGGAACATCCCATGGTTTATCGGCATCAAGGGCAAAATTGACCGGCCACCAGCCGTAAGCAGCCTGAAATTCCGTTTCCCTGTATACGCTTCGGTTCACCAGACGCCCTGCTCCTACCAAATCCTCAATTCCGTCGGCCAGCCGAGGCGTATTGCAGCGTTGAAATTCCTCTGTGGAATAGTTCTCGTTGATCCGGATCAACGACTGCATCCAGGTTGTGCGATCCTGCTTCCTTACTCCCCGATCCTCCAGCTTGTTCCACAAATAATCCTGCGCGGCAAGCGCTGCTTCGCGCGGGAATGCTTCATCGAGCTTCACCCAGCCGAGTTCAATAAACTGTTCGATCTGGCTCTTGTTCAACACCTTGCCTGTCATAGCGATCCCTCACTTTTCGCGATTGATAATGCCCTGCAAGCAGCCTCCGGCCTTCTTACTGGTGAACGAGCCGGTTTCCTTTTTTCTCAAATAGCCAAAGAATCGCCGTGACGCCGCGCGGGTAATATTTGCTGCCGATGATTTCCCCGGACAAAATTTGATCGCTCCAGCACCAGTAGGAGAGCTGCGGATGCAGCAGCCAGTTGACATGGGCCGCATCCGCCGCCGCGCCCTGCTCCTCCCATGGCAGATTCATAATTTCTCTGGCGATATACTGGGCCAAATAGATTTTGCTCAACCATGAATTGTTGCTCGTCGACGAGAGCTTCCACGCTCCGTCCCCGAACAGGCATACGCCCGGCTCAAGAACCGTCTTCAGATGTGTCGCCAGCGCCTCCAGATAACCGCCGAAGCGCCCGCCCGGACTCAGCGCATCCTCGCAGCCGGTAAAGTACGGGAAGATCAGACCTTCGATTGCCGGAATAATCCGGGAATCGTTATTCTCGCCGATGACCGCAGGAATGTATCCCTTCTCTGTCAGCTGTGCCGTTACGGACGCCGCGCAGCGGTCGGCCTGCCGGCCCGCTTCTTCGGAAAGCTCCGCCAGCTTCTCGTCTGCAAACAGCTTCTCCATCGCTACATAGGCAGCCCAGCATTTCCCGGCCAAATAAATATTGTTCCGCGACTGGCCCAAAGAAACGTCCAGGCTGTCGTAGGTGGAAATCTCCGCCCCTCCCTGCGTGCGGGAGCTGTCGAGTCCCATCAGACCATTGCGCTTCTCCGCTTCAGGATGATCCCTGTTCAGCATGCTGTCGAAGCATTGGCGGATTACAGGCAGCATTTCCTCCCTGAACCCGGCATCTCCGGTCTGCTCGATGTACACAAGGGCGCAGAGCAGCCAGTTGACGAGTTCCTCATGGCTCATATACGAGAAGCAGTCGTCAATACCGGCCAGCTCGTAGGCGGAATATTGGGGACGCGAGAAGACGTTCGCCACACCGACATCGTGGGTAAATGCTATTCCCCCGGGATATTCCCGTTCGTCGCCGGGGAAACGCACCTTGTCCTCGTAGCTGTAGCGCTTCACGAACAGCTCCAGCTCATTGCGGACCGTCCACGGATTCATCTTCAGTTCATAGAACAGCTGATCCGCCGTCAGGTCCAGCGTATTCATCATCCTGTACTCGCCTTCATTGACGATCCAGATCGGCTCATCCGCCGCCTCCAGCAGCTGGGTGCTGCCGTAATAGCTGTGAATCGCATGATTCAGCATGAACCGCTGATCCTCGCTCAGAGCTTCCGCCTCGATCCAGCGGTCGGCCGCCTCACAGGACGCGGTCAGTCCGGCAAAGCGGGCCAGAGCAAAGTCTGCCACATCCTCGATGCTCGCAAAATAACGCGAGTAGTAATAAGACGCGTCGATGCCGGAAGTGACCAGCCCTCCGCGGTAGAAGCATACCGCGAACCGGTAGGTCCGCTTCTTGCCGGCCGGCACCTCCATCAGCAGAGCCCCTGTGCCGCCGAGGCCAAAGGCCAGATTATGGGGAAGCCTCTCTCCCAGAATTTTTTCCAGCGAGAATCCGAGCGCCGGCGTCACGCCGTCATCATCGGAAACGATGGCGGTGGAGCGTCCTTGGCCAATCCCGGTGAAGTGGTCCCCGCCCGTATCGCTCAGTCGGCGCATGGCGCTGTACCGGTCGCTTCCTTCATAGCCGAAGAAGCCTCTGCGCGCGGACGTTCCATGCGTATTGTCGAGCGTCAGCTCGGCGAACACGGCGGGCACGATCGCCTCCTTCATTGCGGCTTCATCCGCTTTACCCGGCTCGGGCACGGGACGGACAGGCGAGTAGATGCGGAATGTCAAATCCCCCGCCTGCCAGGTGTCGGTACCGGTCCTGAATTCACGTGTAATCGCTTTCTCGGGAAAGTGAACGATTCCGGTTGTTTTATCCTTTTCTCCCTGCTTCTCAACATCATAGCGGGCGCTCTCGTCCTCTACCGAGCCGAAGAATGGAAGCGCTTCATAATAATCGCCGCCGCTGGCCTGAAAACCGATATACACATTCTCGTCGGCCGGTCTGCCCAGCTCGAGTCCAAGCCCTCCGTTCTTGCCGCGGAACCCCAATGTAAAGCTGGCAAAAGCGCCTATCGGCGAATGATGCGCGTTAAAAAATTTATTAGACTGTGCCATAAGTCGTATCCCCCTCATCTCCATGGTCGCCATGCTGACGTGGCGAGTCACGTTCATCCTAGCACAATCGAATAGGGGTGACCATTGCCAAATCGATCAACAATTTACCCAAATCGGGCCATTCATGCTATACTGGGACCAACCAAATCCGCAAGCCAAAGGGGATAACTATGATGGCCGGCTTCTTTCCTCCGCCGACTCTGGGCCATATTATCGAAGAAACGATACTGCCCGACGTGAATACCACCGTGAACCTGTTCGCTATCCACCTGCGCCGCGTCAGCGGGGGGTGGGAATATCCGCTTCACGAGCATACGCAATTCGAGATCAATTATGTATTGGAAGGCCAGCAGCTTATGAACGCGGACGGGAGCAGGCTGCTGCAGGAGGCAGGCGATCTGATCCTGTTCCGGCCCGGATATGCCCATTCCAGCAGAAGCGGCAATGACGAACCGTTCACTTATTTCTGTCTCCATTTCAATATTGACGACCAGCTGTTCCTGTCCATGCTCAGCAGGATCAGGCAGACGCTCTTCCGCCGCGACAGCATGCTGACGCGTCAAGTGGAGCCTGTCCTGTCCAGGCTGATCGACATCGTCCGTGTGGCCGGGAGCGCAACCATGACCCAGCGGATGCGGCTGCATTCGGCGATCTTCGAATTATTCGGGACATTGTGGGAAGCCGTATCGAATGAGGCCGATCTGCTCTCTTCGTCTGCGTATGAGAAAGCAGAACTGGCCCATCAGATCCGCAATCGATTGCAGGGTCTGATGAGCCAGCATTTCAAACAGGGCGCCGATGCCCAGAGGCATTACGGCATTGACGATATCGCAGCGGAGCTTGGCATCAGCGTCTCCCATTGCAACCGTGTATTCCGGAGCGTATACGGCATCTCCCCGCGCGCCTATCTGTCCGGACTTGTTCTGCACGAGGCCAAGCTGCTGCTGTCCAATCCGCTGCTGACCGTACAGCAGATCTCTTCTGTCCTCGGCTACCGGGACATCGCCCACTTCAGCCGCCAATTCAAGCGGTGGTCGGGGGTTTCGCCGAGCGATTACCGGCATTCGGCTCAAGGCGAATTAATCCATTAGCTGCCCGCCGTTGACCTCGATAATTTCGCCCGTGATGTAATTCGCAAAATCCGAAGCGAGAAATAAAGCCGCGCCTACCGATTCCCGGGGCGTACCCTCGCGTCCCATAGGAATGGTAGCCAGCGTCTTGCTCCTGATCTCCGGAGGCGTGAAGCGGTCATGGAAAGGCGTTGCAATGACACCCGGAGAAATCGCATTCACGGTAATGCCGTATTCGATCAGATCCTTGGCCAGCCCGCGCGTCAGTGTGCTGACTCCTCCCTTGGAGGCGGCATAGGCAGCCGAGCCGAAGCCGCCCCCGTTTCGGGCGGCTATCGATGTGACGTTGATTACTTTGCCCGCGGAGGAGTTTCTGAGCAGCGGAAGCGCCGCCTTCGTCACCAGATACACCGACTTCAGATTTACATTCATCACTTCATCCCATAACTCTTCATCCAGATCGACGAGACGGGCCCGTTTAATCAATGCACCCGCATTGTTCATCAATATATCGATGCGGTCCCAGCTTCCCCTGATCTCTGCCACCATCCGCTCCACCTCCGGACGGCTTCCCACATCGCCGGCGACCAGCATGGCCTTGCGTCCCAACGCGGTAATTTCCGCAGCGACCTCCTCCGCCTGCTGCATATTGCTGTTGCCATGAACGATAACATCGGCTCCATGCCTCGCAAATTCGACAGCCGCGGCTCTGCCGATGCCCGTGCTGCTTCCTGTCACCCAAACGACTTTTCCGGCAAACGTATACATCCACGCACTCTCCTTTTTTAACTTATAGAAGTTATATAATGATTCACATCTATATCCTTCTATAAGTTCTTGGTGAAGAAGCCTGCTTGCCGCCATGGGGACGAAAACAGGATTCTTCATGCTGAAAGCGATTGCTTATCTTAGAATTACTTCTACTTTGCCTCCTGCTTTCCTGCCTGAGGCCGGCTATTATACAGCGGTTTGCCATATCCGGCGCAGCAATAATAAAACAAAGAAGAGTGCATGATGCAGTTCGTCCGTACGTTCCTTCTTCAAGGAATCACCTTGCGCCTGCGCAAATCGTCGAAAATATCCATAAACATCGTTTCCGTCTCCACATACTCGTGGAAGCCGAAGCGGCGCGCCTTCGATCCGTCTGCGAACAGATCATAATCCCAGGAGAAGACAAAGTCAGCGAAGCCCCAGGAGGATACATCCTTATAGGCATGCCGTTCAAGGCCATGCCTCCCGATCATCGAATCCCACAAGCCCGCTTTGTCGGCCATGACGACATCAAGCTGCATGGGCAGGGGCGGCGCCGTCTCCAGATCAAAATAGCGGGCGATTTTCGGCCACATTTCGCTCCATCGGAACAAATCGCCGTTGTTGATGTTGAAGGCCTGATTCGCACAGCGTATGTCTGTGGCAGCCCAGACGGTGGCCTTGGCAAGTAGGCCGGCATCGGTCATTTCGAGGAGCTTGTCATAGGCCCCCGGCTTGCCGGGAAAACGCAGCGGCAGTCCCAGTTCCTTGCAGATCGAGGCATAGACGGCGATCGCTACAGCCAGATTCATCGGGTTGCCAAGCGCGAAGCCTCCGACAACCGAAGGGCGGATAGCCGACCAGGTCCAGTTTTTGCCCTTCTGCCGGTTCTCCAGATAGTTCTGCTGATCGACATTGAATTCAGGCGGCATGTGGCCGGCATCCGTCTCACGGGCCGGTGTCTTGAACGGACCCAGATGCGCGCCGTACACCTTGTAGCCCTGCATCAGACTTATATGCGTCAAGTGGGGAGAAGCCTCTTCAATCGCTTCAACCGCATGGACCAGCATCCTGAGATTCGGTTCCACAAGCTCAGCCCAGCCCGGACGGTCCTGATAAGCCGCATAGAAAATATGCGTAACCTGGCTGAGGCTTCCCAGCTTCTCACGGGTATCCTGCTGATCGAGCAAATCCACCGCCACATGCCTGACATGGCCTGCCGCCTCCCCGCCCCGCCTGGACAACCCGATAATATCCCAATCTCCTGTTCCCTCAAGATAATTGATAAGATTGCGGCCTATAATACCTTGTGCCCCCACTACAAGAGCTGTATTATTCTTTGCTGCCCGGCTGCCCGGTTCCGATGCTGCATATTGAGAATGGTTATCCATTATGATTATCCTCTTTTCTATTTATATAGATTTATAGATGTTATCAGCAGAAAAGAAAGCGTGCATCTCCACTCATTATGACTGAAGCAATGATGCAAGCTTTCAGATGACCATTAAATAACGCTTCGGACCAATCCACCATCCACTCTCAAGGCGGCTCCATTAACGGCAGAGGCTAACGGACTGCAAACGAACGCGGTAAAATCAGCGATCTCCTCAGGACGGATCAGCCTTTGAATGATGGAAGTCGGGCGGTTTTCCTTCATAAACTTTCTTTCCGCCTCGGCAACGGATAAATTCCCTTCCGGATACAGCGTCTCCAGCATCTGCTCCACCCCTTCAGTCAGCGTAGAACCCGGCAGGACGGCATTGACAGTCACATTGGTTCCTTTGGCAAGCTCCGCCAAGCTGCGCGACACGGCGAGCTGCATCGTTTTGGTCGCACTGTAGTGGGCCATCTCCGGCGCCGGCACAATAGCCGATTCGCTTGCCACGAAGATGATCCTTCCTTCTCCGCGCCCGATCATACCATTCAGATAATGACGGCTCAGCCTGACTCCGCTCATTATGTTGACCTCAAAAAATCTGAACCAGTCCTCATCCCGGATCTCAAAGAAATCAGCAGGCTCGAATATCCCCAAATTATTGACCAGGATCTCAATCTCGGGAAACTGTCCGATAATGTCCTGGCAGCCCTGCTCCGTCCCCAGATCAGCCGCCGCGGGCTTCAGCATGGAACCGGGATATTGCGCTCCGATCTCCTGAATGACAGCATTCACTTTATCCGGATGGCGTCCGTTAATTAACACGGTGGCTCCTTCACGGGCCAATGCGGCCGCAATCGCCTTGCCAATTCCGGCGGTTGATCCGGTTACCAGCGCAGTCTTACCTTTTAATTGCAAATCCATGATTGTTACCTCCTATTGTTAAAGTAATTAAAAATAGCTACCAAACCAAAGGCGTGCTCTTCCTATATTCTCCTTTAACCCTCTAATCATACTTACGAAAATCCAGATATCTAATATTCTAGATATAAAAGCTCAAAAAAAATGGGATGGAAGGCTGGCTGCTAAAGCTCCTTCTCTATGTACTCGGCAAATTCGCGAATCGTCTGTTCGTTGCGGCGGTAATACGTCCACTGCCCGACCCGCTCTGAGTCCAGCAGACCTGCCTTCTGCATCGTATGCAAATAACTCGAGATGACAGATTGGGCAAGCCCCGCCTTCTCCTGAATATCCTTTACGCACACGCCCGGTTTGGTTTGGGTGTCCGTCTCATAATGCCTGCCGAAATGTTCAGCGGGATTCCTGAGCCATAACAAAATCTGACGTCGGGTTTCATTGGACAGCGCTTTGAAAACAAGTAAATGTTCCATATTCATATTATATCTATATTTATAGATTTGTAAATATCTATTTGCAAAAAAAAGAATGATCCTGGAATGGACCATTCAAGCCTGCAGCGTTTTTTTTGACTCTTGAAGGAAGAGGTGCAACGGCTATCGCCGCGTTAGCTTCCGGGATGGCTTTCAAAGTGCCCCGGGATGAATGGCTTTACGGAGCAGATGCATCGTTCCGTCCCCATTATCGGTTTCGAAGGCATGAAAACGTTCATACCCTCTGCGTTCATACATGGACAGAAGCCAGGGATGTTTCTCCGCCGTCGCCAAGGTTACCGCAGATGCGCCCAGGCGCTCGCCTATGACCGTTTCCTCCACCCATGTGAGCAGCCTGCCTCCGAAGCCCCGGCCCTGATAAGCCGGATCTACGGCAAACCACTTGATGAAAGGAAGATCGGTTATGGACTTGATTTCGCCGTTCTTGGACAGCGTCACCGTGGCTGTGATCAAACCGTCAATTTCCAGCACATAACATTCATTATGCCTTATATTATCCTCAATCAGGGCAAGATCCGCATTCGCCGCGGGCCAATGAAGCTCAAGCTCCCGGATCGTTGCATAGGCTTCGTAGATAATGTGAAGCAGTCTGGGAGCATCCTGAAGGACGGCCAGACGATATATTTCGCTCATGTTTTCACCTCTGCTGTGTAATGTTTAAATATCCGCATTGTTTTAATTGGAATCGTAAAACAACTGTATCATCATCTCTTCCCTGCGGCTAATCAATTTATTCTATAAGCCTATACAAGCTTGTGAAAATATCAGCGTCTGCAAAGTTCGATTAAAGAGTTGGATTATGATAATATTGCTTAATGGGTATTCGGATAATTGCAGCAGCTAAAAATCGTAACTTTATGCCCTGCTCTATCGTCTATTTTATATCGCTGTATTTCCGGGAGGTCAAGGATGGTTTTTTTGCTTAAGAAAATACTAGGCAAGCTGGACGGGATGATTTTGCTCCTTTTGCTTGTCTTTATGACAATCAGTATATTCTGCATATACAGCGCAACATGGAAGGATCCCACCTTTGCCGGCTCCTATATAAAAATGATTTATTTTTATGTACTGGGCTTCGCCGTCGTTTTTGGCATGCTGTTTTTCAATTATAAAATTTTGTTGAAGCTGTCCCCTATTCTATATTTAATTGGGCTTGGTCTCCTGGTCTTATTGTTTTTTCGGGGACAAACCATTAACAATGCCCAGGGTTGGTTCACGGTCGGCCAGTTCAGCTTTCAGCCCGCCGAGCTTTGCAAGCTGCTTCTGATTCTGTTTCTGGCCTATTTTCTCTCCAAGCGCGAGGTGGAATCGCTCAGTCTGCTCAAGGAAGTTATCCCGATGGGCGTCATAACCTTCGTTCCGTTCCTGCTGGTGCTGATGCAGCCGGATCTGGGTAACTCCATCGGATATGTCATCATCTTCATCGTGGTTTGCTGGATGGGGAATATCCGTTACCGGCATGCCCTGATCGGTCTTGTCGTTGTCGCCGTGGTAAGCGGCGCTTCATTGTACAGCTACATCACATACCATGAACAAGTGAAAACCTTCATGACTTCTTACGGCAAAGCCTATTGGCTCGATCGGATCGATGCCGTGCTGCTGCCGGAGCAGGCCTCCGAGAAAGCGACCTATCATGTGGAACGTGCGGTCATTGCCATCGGATCGGGGTCGCTCGAAGGGGACGGCTATCTCAAGGGAAGCTCGATTCAAAGCGGACGCGTCCCGTATACCTATTCCGACTCTATCTTTGTCGTCATCGGGGAAGAATTCGGATTCCTCGGCTGCTCCATACTGCTCATGCTCTATTTCTTCCTGATTTACCGGATGACCATCATCTCTCTAAGCCTTTCAAGCAAAAGGGGCATCTACATTATAGCGGGAATCTCCGCCATGTTCCTGTTTCAAATCTTTGAGAACATCGGAATGCTGATCGGCATTATGCCCATCACCGGGATCACCCTGCCTTTCATCAGCTATGGAGGCACATCCTTATTGATTAACATGATTTCGATCGGACTGGTGCTGAACATCCGGATCTATGACGATGTGGAGACGGAAGCGATGACCGTCGGCCAGCCCTCAGTATCCTGACTGACCCCAAGGCCCATTCTCAACCCGCACGAGTATATGAAACGCGCAGCCCACGTGGTTTGCGCGTTTTTTTTCTGGCTCTTAACCCTGTCTGTTTGTGAATATTGTGTGAAACGAAAAAATCCGAATCATGGCTGAATTCCGCTCCCTGCGGGGGCGGAGACTTCGGGCTGCCGCAGCGCATAGCCCAAACGGGTCATAGCACGGAAACAGAGGGTTTGCTAGAATGAAACACATCTTGCAAGCGTCTGGGGGCCTTGATTTTGAAAATTAAACAATCGGATCGGAAATTTGTTGTCGCTGTCGTCATTCTGCTTATCGTCATGGCCGGTTATTTCGCTTACAGTATGCTCGGCAATAATACCGGCAAGCTTCCCGTTGTCATGGATTCACCGGACTTCACTCTTCAGGGTCTGGACGGAAATCCATTCACCTACAGCGCGAACAACACGGGGAATGTTCACATCATTGAATTTATGTTTACCCAATGCCCGGATATTTGTCCCGCAACGACCTACAATCTCGTGCAAATACAGGAGGAGCTCAAGAAAGAGGCCCTGTTCGGCAGTAAAGTGAATTTCCTGGCGATCTCCTTCGACCCTGCCAACGATACGCCGCAGGTTCTGCGCAAATATGCCGACAGGCTTGGCATGGACATGTCCGGCTGGTCCATTCTCACCGGGAAGGAAGAAGACACAAAGAAGCTCGCGGAGAAGTTTGGCATTTCCATCACGAAGATGCCCGACGGCACATTCGTACATACAGCCACCTCTCTGCTGCTGATTGACGACAAGCAGCGTGTTCGCAAGGTCTACCGGATGGGTAATGATATGGACAATGAGCTGATTCTCAAGGATATCCGTACGCTGGTCGACGAGAAAGGTGCCTGACTTTCGAATACACCATAAGGAGAGATGGCCATGCAAAAATGGACGATGTTTGTTTTAGTATGTATCGCAGGCGCATTATGTGTCGGTTTGCTGCTGTTCAACCTTCCTGCCAAGGAAGAGGAGACAGCGGGGAATGAACCGCCTGCTGTTTCCATACCTGATATCCCGGTGGATGCCCAGGCGGCGGAAGAAGTGTTCAAGAGCAACTGCGTCGCCTGTCATGGCGATCAGCTCCAGGGCGGAATGGGTCCCAATCTGACAGCCGTCGGAAGCAGCATGGACAAAGAGAGCATTTATACCCAAATCGTGCAGGGCGGCAATGGGATGCCGGGCTTTGAGGGCAAGCTGACCGATGAGGAAATTGCCAATCTGGCAAAATGGCTGGCTGCGAAAAAATGATACCCCGCAAAATGGTTTAAATTGTGCAGGCGTTCTGAATAAACCAAAAGAACCATCGCGGATTTTTGCGATGGTTCTTTATGGCAGCCGGCCGTTTCCTGCCAGCTATGAGGATACCCATTTTCAAACCTTAGCCTTGTTCCGGGTTGACTGCATTTTCATCCATATGCACGAACTCCCAGAGATGACCGTCAATATCCTGGAAACTCCATTGGTACATAAAACCAAGATCCACCGGATCGCTGGAAGGCGTTCCGCCTGCTGCCAGAGCGCGGTTTACGATTTCATTGATCTTATCCTTGCTCGCCGCCGACAATGCCACAATGACTTCCGTGCTTTTTGCTGTATCGGCAATTTCCTTGGTGGTGAAGGTTTTAAAGAAGCTTTCAACCAGCAGCATAACAAATATATTTTCGCTGACAATCATGCATGTTGCATTCTCATCGGTAAACTGCGGGTTGAATTCAAAACCGATGGTACTGAAAAAATCGACGCTTTTGTTCAAATCCTTAACCGGTAAATTCACAAAAATTTTATCTGCCGTCACTGCCATAACCGATCACCTCTATGGTTTAGTAGCTTGCCATTCTTTCCCTTGATCTTAAGCTCCCGGACATTGAACACTTGCTGATTTGGCGCCCTCCCTTACAAGCAGCTTACCAGTGCCTGAACTGTTTAACTCTATATTCGATCTGAGTATAACATAGAGAATATGAGATGATTTCTTATGAATTGCTATTTTCCCAGGTTCTGAACAGACAGCTCGGACATTGAAATAATCCGCCAATTGCGGGGACTTCAGGCGTTATCCGGTTCCTGCGTAGCCTCTGCCTCTTCCAGCGCCCGGATCATCCTGGACAGCCTCTTCTGAAGCTGGGCAATATCGGAATACGCGGCTGTGGTCAGCCTCATTAGCTCCGCGGCGGCTTTCTGACTGGCCGCCCTTTCTGCCGGACTCCGGTCATAGTCATCATCGGCAAGAAGCGAATGCGTGTCGAACTGGGCGAGCCTGCCGATCGGCCTTCCCTGGGCCAGCAGCTCGTATACGGCTGATACGTCGGCAGCGTCCATCGCGCCGCGCGCTCCCTTCAACGGGCTGCTGTCCATCAGCTGATCCAGCAATTCTGCAAGTCCGCTGTAATCTTCCGTTGATATGCCGGGATGTGCCATATACTCCGTTTCACGGCCAGCGGAAACAGCCAGTCCTCCGTACAGCTCTTTCAGAGAATACAAGGTTTCCCCGACATCCAGACCCGGATGCATGTCAATCTCGACAAGGATATCTGTCACCGTTCTCACATCGAGCCTTGGTTTCACGACCGTTTGTCTCTCAATAAGCGCCTCCGCCCTGACAGGCAGCGCGGGGACATTGACCTCTTTGAAACTGTACTGCAGCCTGAGATCGTCTGACAGCCTTCCTTTATATAAGCGGCCATCTTCGGATTCCATCCGGAATATTCGTCTGGCGGGATTCAACAAGATCAAGCTCCCCTTCACGCGAAACCTATCCGCCGATTCGGTTGTTTCATTGATCAATCCGCAGCCATCTTGAAGCTGGCGCATGCTCAGATCCACAGAATTCCGCTCACCGCCTGGCGCAGCCCATTCGATGCTTGCGGAAGCAGACAGATCCAGCAAAACGCGCAAAAAATGCTCATATGCGGCGGCAGCCATGAGGGGCAACTTTCCAAGCCGCTCCTGAAGCGCCTTCAGGTCCCCGGTATCGCCAAGCAGCCTGACCATATTCCCTGCCGCACGCGTTGCCGAGGTCACTCCGAACAGATCAGCAGTACCCTGGGAGGCAAGCCGGACGGCATGATCGCCGCGCTCCCTTATTTTGAAGATATTATCTGCGACAATGAAAGCCGGCGGCTTTCTTGAACCCCTCTTCCAGCGCTCGTCGAGGGAGTAGATAACGGCCTGCAGAGCTGCCACCAGCTCGTCCGTAACGCGTCCGGCCTCTTCATGGGGGCCGTCAGCGGCTGTCAGATACAAGCTGATCACATCCCGCCCGCTAATCCCGGCTTCCATTTCCGTTGTATTTTCAAAAAAACCAGACAGTTTGCCCACCTCAACGATCAAGTGAAAGTTATAGCATAACTATAGTATAAATCACCCAATCAGACAAAATAGTCCAAAAAAAAGAAAACCCAAATATATGGGCTTTCCCGATATGCTGCTGCCGCAGCGGCCTGCTTTGAATTCAAAGAATTCACTCTGCAATGACTGGAATGGCACGCTTGCGCTGATCTAGGGTTCAATCTGAACCGCTTGATGACTTTCAATGCTGCGGTACGTATCGAATACCAGCCGGAGCGTTCGGAGGTTGTCGTCTCCCGAGGTCTGAAATGGCCTGCCCGATGTGAGACAGTCGATAAAATGCGTCTGCAGCCGGAAGTGGCTTTCCTCATGATCAAGCTCCGTCTGTTCCGCCACTACCGTTTCATAGCCGTTATTATCGATGATAACGATTTTCCCTTGATCTCCATACATTTTAAGTGTCGCTTTGCTTCCATCGACAACGAAATGCTCGACGAAACGGGCATCGACCTGATCTTCAATGACGGGTCCCGTCAATTCCCGGCGCGATACCCAGCATAGGTCCATCATTCCGTAAAAGTCATCGTATCCCAGCGTGACGACGCCGGAATCCTCCCCATTTACATGTCTGCTGAACGACCTGGCTTCCGCATAAAGCCTCTTTGGTTCCCCAAAGAGAAAACGCCACGTATCGAACCAGTGCGGGCCCATTTCATAGAACATCAGTCTGGGCATTTCCGCCAGGAACGGCTGCGGGAGGCTCGCCCCCGGCACCATTCGTTCAGTGAAGAAATCCGAATGGATGAACCGGGCGACACGAATATCGCCAAGAGCGCCGGAATCCAGCACCTGCTTGATAGTCTGGATGGGCTGCAGCCAGCGCCAGTTCTCGGTCACCATCAGGCGTACGCCAGCATCCCGGGCGGCCGCAACTATCGCCTCCGCCTCCTCATAGCTCGGTGCGAAGGGCTTCTGGCACATGACAGCCTTGCCCGCCGCGGCTGCCGTTCTGACCATGGCAAGATGCGTTTCGGGAGGGGTGACGAGATCGACAATATCAATATCCGCTTTCGCCAGCATCTCTTCAAGCGAACTGTATAGACGTTCATGAGGAACCCCGTATTCGTCGGCCTTTTTCACCAGCTTCTCCGTGCTTCTGTTGCACAGGGCATGAATCTGAACACCGGGAATCCGGCTCCATGCCTTCAGATGCTTCCCGGACCAGAAGCCGGTGCCAACCAGTCCAACCTTATACATGCCATGCGCCTCCTGTTCCACTGCCATTATTTCAGCCCTTCCGCTCTGTCCGGATGAAGCATCATGTCTACCTGCTCATAGATCTTCTCGGGCTTGTAGAGGTCCTGCCAGCCTTCCTTGATCATGGCTTTGCGCCCGTAATCGATCGCGATCAGACAAGCGTCGGAGAACGGGTTTACTTTCTCGAATACGATGCCAAGCTGGATGTTGATATGTCCCAGCATGAAATCCTTGGCCGCCTCGTAAGGGACCCCGTTCTTCACCGCTTCCTCCATGGCCTCGCCCAGAATCGTCACCACCATCGAACCGATCGTTTCTGCCATTGCCGGCTCAAGCATGGCCATCTGCTCCAGGGTTATCCGGTGCGACCTCATGACAGGGGCGTACATCTCCCTGGCCAACTCTTCGCCAATTTGATAATGCTCCTCGGGTCCCTGCATCAGAGCGCATACGATAGCCTGCTTCGCAGCGACGCCGCCGAAGAAATCCCGTTTCGCCTCGGGCGTTACTTCATCGTTGAATACAGGCGGGTGGCAGGGGTGCGTGACAAAATAGGTGATATCCCCCCGCTGTGGAAGCTTGCCGAGATAAGCTGCCGCCGGATCGAGCATCATTAAGATAGCGCCCTTCTTCATAGCCGGCACGACGGAGGCAGACACGTCGCCGATAGCGGCATCCGGCACAGCCAGAATAATGATATCCGCATCAATCAGCGCTTCCTGCTGGGGAGTTGTCGCAAGTCCCCGTTCGGAGAGCCGTTCGATGCCCCGTTCGCTGATTTCCACATAATGAACATTTAATGTTCCTTTTTTCAAATTATCGGCAATTCTGCATCCCATTTTGCCGCCGGCGCCGATTAGCGCGATCGTTTGTGTACGCATAAATCCTCCTGATTATAGATGAATTTGAGTATGCCGGATTAGCAAACCGGGAAAATCGCGCCGGTGGTATCCTGAATATGGCTAAGACGAATGTCCCTGTCCTTCAACTCCTGAGCTTAAGGTGCCGCATAGCCCTTGGAATCATCGTCCAGGATCAGAACCCAGTCGTCGTTTCTTCCGCTTGATGGCGGGAAAAATTTGACCTCCGCTTCGTTCTTGTACAGGCCTGCCGGCTGCGTCTCGCCGGTCCGTGGATCATACCAGCTCGCACGGATACTCTCCCCCGCAATGATTCCCATCCTGACCTGGAAAGGGAGTCCATTCGGGCTGTAGATGAAGGCATAGTCGGCGCCGCGGCTTGCCTGGATATGATTGGCGCCGCTATCATTGCCGATAACCAGGCTTTGATCCGGAATACGGTCAAAGAACGGTCTGGATTCGATCAGCCTGCGGGCATGACGCATCTGCATGGCACCCGGACGGACGATGGCCTGCCTCCAATGCATAATAAAATAATCGCTTTGCTCCGTAGTCATCGACCAGACGCTGTGATGTCCGTACGTATGTCCGAATGCGCCGGCGAATAAAGCCCAATATGCCGCTTGTCTGACATCCGCCGCATCGAAGTAGCCGTTCAATGCCTTGAAATTGATCGGGTGATCCTCATAGCATGGCTCGGCATCCAGGGTCGGTTTGACAGGAGCCAATCCATAATCGTGGCTAACATGCTCGTTATTGGCGGTGTTGAGCGCACCGTGACCGGATTGAATCATATTGAAATCAAGCCAGCTCTCGTCATGAAGCTGCTGCGATGAGGATTTTCCGCCCATGGGATGGAACGTGATCAGGTGTTCTCCGCCATCCGCCTGCTTAATCCCTTCCGCCATGCCCTGGATAACATCGAAATGCTTGCTGGTCACAAGCGGCCTGTCTCCGCCAAGAATCCAGATAATATTGCTGTTCGCCTTGTATCTGCTGCCGATCCACTCCCCGTATGCCTTGGCATTGCTCTTCGTAAAGATCTCCGGACCTTTGCCCCACATGCCGTTGAACTTGTCCCCCCAGGTGGGCAGAAGCCCGATATAGAGTCCCAGCTCCGCTGCCGTATTAATGATGAAATCCATATGATCCCAATAGCCGTATGCCCCGTCTTGCGCCAGATCGGGCAGAAGCGGATCGTATTCCCCTTGGCCGTTCTGAAGCAGGGGCAATCTGCCGTATGCGTTCTCAACGGTGAGACCCTCGAACTCTGACAGGGCCACAGCCTGAATAACGGTAAAGCCCGCTTCCGCCCGGTTTTGCAAATATTCCAGCGCCTCTTCTTTATTTAATCTATGAAATAGCTCCCATGCTGTATCGCCCAGCCAGAAGAACGGAGTGCCGTCCTCCTGTGCCAGATAACGCCGGTTGTCGCTGACTTTCAACTTCTGAAGTTTGCTGCTTGTCGTCATGGTAACTATCAACCTCTCTTATTGGGATTTATTATGCAATTAACCTTTCACGCTGCCGAGCCGGATCCCGCTGACGAAATACTTTTGCAGGAACGGGTAGGCAAGCAGGATCGGAATAGCGGCAACAATCATCTGCGCGCCTTTAACGGAGCGGTCGTTCAGTTTGGCTAATCGCTCAGCTTCAGTGGCCGACATGGTGGCAAAGTTGAATTTCACAACAATCGTCTGCAAATAGCTCTGCAGCGGATAGTTCTTCGCATTTTGCATATAAATCAATCCGTCGAACCAGGAGTTCCAGTGTGCGACCAGACAGAACAGCGTAATCGTGGCGATTGCCGGCGTGGAGACAGGTACGTAAATCTGCCAGAGCGTTCTCCAGTGGCTGGCGCCGTCAATATTGGCCGCATCCTCCATCTCCTCCGGAACCTGGCGGAAGAAGTTCAACATGAGAATAACATTGAACACCGTCACGGCGCCAGGCAGCACAAGCGCCCAGATCGTATTCATAATGCCAAGCTCCTTGACCAGAATATAGGTCGGAATCAGACCGCCGTTGAAAAGCATGGTGAAGAAGAACACCCACACATACACCGCTCTCATGCGGAATTTTTCCTTGCTTTTGGACAGCGGATAGGCCAGCAGAATAACCAGCACGACGTTCAAGGTGGTACCGATTGCCGCCCGCTCCAGCGTGATGCCGAAGGCCCGCCAGAATGCCTCCCGGTTGAGAACGTATGAATAGGGCTCCCACGTGAAGCGAACGGGCCAGAAGCGTACCAGATTTCCCGTTACGGCGGAGTTGTCGCTTAAGGAAATCGCAAGAATATGGATGAACGGAATGAAGCAAAGGACACAGACCAGAGACAGGAAGATAATGTTGAATATGTTGAATACTTTTTGCCCTGTCGTTTGTCTTGCGGGCATAGTCTTCCCTCCTTAGAAAAGTCGGTAGTTGAACAGGCGGTATGCAGTCAGGTAGGATATCGAAATCAGGATAAAGGACACGAAGGATTTCAATAATCCGACGGCAGTCGATGGGCCGAATTGAGCTTGCAGAAGTCCCATGCGGTACACCATCGTGTCGACGATATCGCCTGATTCATAGACCTGCGGACTGTACAGATTGAAGATCTGATCGAAACCCGCATCCAGTACACTTCCGAGACTGAGCACCATCAAAAGTACGATGATCATATGCATGCCCGGCAGCGTGACATGCCAGGTCTGTTTCCATCTGCCCGCGCCGTCCACGGCAGCCGCTTCGTAGAGGGAAGGATCAATGCTCGTAATCGCCGCCAGATAAATAACGGTGTTGAAGCCAAATGTCTTCCACACGTCGGAAGCGACCATCGTATACGGAAACCAACTGTTCTCACCGAGGAAATAAATCGGCTTGATTCCGAAAATGCCCAGGAAGCTGTTCACGATACCTCCGGATGGGGATAAGATATCGACCAGAATGCCGCCCAAAATAATCCACGAAAGAAAATAAGGAAAATAAATAACGGTTTGCATGACACGCTTGAACAGCACATTGCGGATTTCATTCAATAACAAGGCGAATGTGATCGGTACGATCAGTCCCATAACGATCTTCATAATGGCAATGAACAATGTGTTCCAAATCACCTGCCAAATGTTCGGCATCGAAAAAACATACTTGAAGTTGCCAAATCCAACCCAGTCCTGGTTACCGAAAAGACCCTTGAGCGGTATAAAGTTCTGAAACGCAATCGTAACGCCGATCATCGGGATGTATGAGAAAATAATAACAAGAACCAGTCCCGGAAGCAGCATCAGATGGAGCGGCAGCTCTCTTTTCTTCCTGTATTTACCCCCGACTGCGCCGGTTTTCAGCTTCTTCGGGGCCGTTATTTCAGTTTGCATGCAGCTCCCTCATTCCAGCTTATAGTATAGATAACAGCTGCAGGTGCCCTTGCAATGCCATCCAGGCACCTGCGTAGGATCCATCGCAAATTTGCTGTCTTTACTTACCCAATGCGGCGTTTACCTCCTGTACGACCTGCTCGCCGCCGAGATTGTTCCATTCCTTCACCATATTGTCAAATCCGCTATCCGCATCGGTCTTGCCCAGAATGATGCCGGTGAGCGTCGTGACGATCAGCTCATCCATCGAGCTTCCTCTTGTAACCTCGGTCGGCGTCGGAGCACCCAAGTACGCATCCCACATAACCTGATCCGGATACGTATCGTCAATGAACGCAAACGGCGTATCTGTGGGGCCGAACATCATCGAGATGGACCAGTTGCCGTCCTCCATGGATTTGTAGAAGCCTTGCCCTGACCCCTTCAGGCTGTCCGTAGTACCATCCTTGAGCGCCTGCTTGATATCCTGATGTCCCTTAAGGTCAATCATCGGATCCAGCGTGTATACCGGAGACATCCACCAAATCCCGTCCACGCCATTCTCGCCGAAGTATTTGTTGAATTCGGCATTTTCGCCAAACAAGGCCTCAACGTAAACATTCATCATTTTGATCAGGTTCTCCGGATGCTGCGTTCCTTTCTTCACGACCAACCAGCCGTCGGCTGCAATCTTCAATGGAATAGTCGGTTTATCGCCAGTCTTGGTCGGGAGCGGAACAACGATCCACTTGGCCGCCTGATCATTCGCAAGTGTCTTCTCCGCAGTGAACGCCATCCAATGCGGCCCGTAAAACATGCCTGTCTTGCCTGCTGCTACGGATTCCATTGCTTTGGGATTGTCCTTCGACCCGAATTCCTTGTCGAGCAGACCTTCCTTGAACATCGTCTGGAGAAGGGCAAGCGGCTCCTTCATTTCCGGCTGTACGACACCGCGGTCCACCTTGCCGTCCTTCTCGATCCAATTGAGAGGGTAAGCGTTATAAGCCCAGAACAGCCCCTGCATGTTGTACCGGAAATCATTGTCGATTTCCAGACCGAAGGTGTCGTCCTGGCCGTTGCCGTCAGGGTCGTTCTTCGCGAATGCCCTTGCAATTGCAAGGACGTCATCCATTGTTTTGGGACGTGCGAGGCCAAGCTTGGTCAGCCAGTCCTCGCGGATCCAGAGATGATTATAGCCATTGGTTGAAGGCATCTTCAGCGGAATGCCGTATCTTTTGCTGTCGCTTGTGACGGGCTCGAAGATCCGGTCCGTTTCACTTTCGATGATGCTTTTGAGCAGCGGCGAGGCGTACTGGTCGTAGAGAGGACCCATTTCCTCAACGGCTCCCGCATCCATCAGCTGCTTCATATCGGCTGGCTGGTCGACCTGGAATATATCCGGCAGATCTCCCGAAGCCATGGACAGCTTGAGCTTCTGATCGTACGACGTAGTATCAGGGGCCAACATTTTGTATTCAACCGTTACCCCCACTTTATCCTTGAACATGCGGGTCCAGCGGTTGTCGGTAAGCGTTTCTCCGGTCTGCTCTTTCAATTTGGCGATATTCTCATCATTTTCATTCAAATTTCTGCCGAACGTATAGGTGATTGGTTCATTGCCTGAAGGGTCGGCTGCATTGCTGCCCTCTGCTGCTCCTTCGTTACCCCCTGCATTGTTACCATTTGAATTGGAACAACCAACGATTGCGGCGATCATAAGCATGGCTAGACACAATAGAGACCATTTTTTTATCACTAGCGCAAACCTCCCAGATCTAATTTTGTATTGATAACGCCAGCCTTGCGCATGATTCTTCTCAGGCAGATTTTTATGAAGCGCTTACAACTCAAATCAAATACATCTCGTTGTGATTAACCCCATACATATTGATTCGGGCATCCCGTCCATTTGGAAGCAGTGGCCTACCCGGATATGCGTTTGGCAATCCCCCTTTTCCTGTACCTGTAATGATCATCTTTGACCGGCAGCCTATCCCCGGCCGGCGCCAATGCCGCCTGCAGTGCTCACCGCTCGCTGGCTAGAGCCGGATTCAGCCGTCCACCAGTGTTTGACTCGCCCCATTGATATGCCTCAACCAAAAATCGTTTACGAATACACAATACAACATTGTATTCAAATTGTATACAATAAATATTTATTTTATTGACATGCGCTCTTTCCAGCTGTTAATCTAGAATTGTATTCAATAATGGAGGAGCCATTTATGAAATTTGGTCTCAGTACTTATACGCTTACTTGGTCCATCGGCGTACCCGGATATTCCGCACCGGTCCGTCCTCTTGGCGCAATTGGCCTGATCGAGCTTGCCGCCTCGCACGGTCTGGAGCTGGTGCAGATTGCGGATAATCTGCCGCTTCAACATTGCGGCACCGCGGAGCTTGCAAAGATCCGGAAAGCGGCTGAAAGCTGCGGCGTGCAGATTGAAATTGGAACGCGCGGCACGGAGCCTGCCCATCTTCTCCGGTACTTGTCCATAGCGCAGCAGCTGGATGCTGTCCTTGTGCGCACGCTGATTACAAGACCGGGCATCGACGAGGCCGGTCAGGAAATTCAAAGCATTCTTCCTGCTTTCGAAGCGGCCGGGGTGACTCTTGCAATCGAGAATCACGGGCTTCATACAACAGCACAGCTTGCCGGTCTGCTGCAGGGACTCGGCAGCGCCTATGCCGGCTGCTGTCTCGATACCGTCAATTCCTTCGGCGCGCTAGAAGGCCCGGAAATGGTTATTCAAGGGCTGGCCCCCTTCATCGTGAACCTGCATATCAAGGACTTCGAAATCACACGCGTCGATCACCAAATGGGCTTCGTCATCCTCGGTACGCCGGCAGGGGCAGGTCGCCTGGATATTCCCGGACTGTGGAAGGAAATCATGCGCCGCGACAGGAATCCGACGGCCATATTGGAGCTTTGGACGCCTTATCAAGGTTCCGTTGAGGATACAATTGCCCTGGAGAACCGCTGGCTGGCCGAAAGCATCGCATATTTGAATTCACTGGAACTGGAAGGAAGGAAGGACTGACATGGCCGTTACACTGAAGGAAAAAGCTTATGCCCAGCTTCGTGAGCTGATCATGAGCGGAGATATTCACACGAGCGGACATCTGACGGAGAAGTATCTGGTCGAGCTGCTCCAGATGAGCCGCACCCCGATCAGGGCGGCGCTGGAACGTCTGGCTGCCGAAGGCGTTGTGCTCTACTCGCCGAACAAGGGACTCAGCCTGCCTGAGCATTCCTTCCGGAGAGTCGTTGATTTTTTTGATTTCCGGATCGCCATTGAAGGTCATATTGTTTATAAATTGGCTTCGCGCATCTGGGAGGAATCGGAGATCGCCTGGTTCAGGAACAATCTGGCGGAGCAAAACGAGCATAAGCAGAATCTCGATTACGCTGCCTTCACCAAGGCGGACACGCTGTTCCACAGCCAGCTCGCGATTCTTTACGACAATCAGGAAATTGTCCAGACGATGGAGCAGCTCCAGGACAAGCTCTTCCTCGTCGCTTTGGGCGTGCTGAAGAAGGATAACGCCAGGATTCAACGCTCCTATGAAGACCACTGCGACATCTTCGAGTTCATATTGGCGAATAAGCCGGAAGAAGCACGGGCTAAAATGATCGAGCATCTGGAGTTTGGCGCGAGAATTCTCGTTTTCTAAAACTGTCTGCCCCGTACCGCAGCTGCTTCCCCGATCGCCGCTGGGTCAGATTTGAACCGGCCGCCATTCTGCCGCTCTTAAAGATGCGCGCCGGAAATAAAAATCAGCTCTGGCCTAAGCGCTCAATCACAGAAAAGGGATAAGGTTCTCGTCATCCGTAGATGTCAGCACCTTATCCCTTATGTTGTGTCACGCCTGCTCTGCTTCTTTCAGATGTTTATCGAGACAAGTGCTGCAAATACAGGATTTTCTCACCTGGCTTGCCGGTAAGCGTTCCAATAATTCTTCGGGAAATACTGCCCCGTAGCACCAGCACGAGCCCTGCGGATCACCCGCCGGATTTCCGCATTTGTTGTCCCCGCCGCAGATGGGACAGCGTTTAACATCCTCTTGTATCATGGCTTATTCGGCCCCTGTCGAGTCCCTGAACGGACATCTGCGGGCTTCCCCGTCCTTTCTCCAATAACTGGATCTGTCAATATGAGCTGGTGTTGTAAGCGCGAATGAGACCGCCGCGAAATGAAGCTGCAAACCATTCTCCGCATCATGCGCTCCATCACAAGGGGCAAACGCCTCACTCAATCAAGCAAGCCGCGGATCAAAGCTTTGCTCCTTGGCCAGCTCGCTGTACAGCTCCTTCACCTTCTCCGAGCCTGCGCTGGGCACGGTTACCTCCACCGTAATGTAGAGGTCCCCGGCAGTTCCATCAGGCTTGCGCATCCCTTTGCCCGATAGCCGCAGCTTCTGCCCTGCGCCGATACCTGGCGGCACCTTCACACTCAGCATGCTCCCGCCGGGCAGGCGAATCTTCGCCTCCGCGCCAAGCGCCGCGTGCCAGGGAGCTACCAGCAGCTTCGCGGCAAGATCGTAACCATCGACCGCATACTGCGGATCCGGTTTGATCTGCAAGGTTACATACAAGTCTCCTTTGATGCCTTTTGCGGTGACGCCGCCCATTCCCTTCAAGCGGATACGCTGGCCGCTGGCTACAGATTCCGGGAGCGTGATGTTCAATTCCTTCTCCCCCACTTGAACGCGGACCTTGCCTCCCCGGACGATTTCATCGAGCGTTACGGATAAAGCGGCATCCTGGTCCGCCGGATCATCGCGGGTATCCCAGCCGTTTTCATTGAAAAAACCGCGCCCGGCCTGCGATCCTCCAAAAAACTGCCGGTACAGATCATCAAAGTCCGCTTGTCCCGCCTGGGAATTGGCCGTGCGGAAGCTTCCTCCCGCCCCCTGCCCGTTGAAGCCGCCGCTTTGCCCATAACCTCCGTTTGCCGACTGTCCGGCATGAGTCCGTTCGCGCCAATGCTGCCCATAGCGGTCGTAGCTTTCCCTTGATTCATCGTCGGATAGCACTTCATAAGCTTCCTGTCCTTCTTTGAAGCGCTGCTCCGCTTCAGGCTTTTTGTTCACGTCCGGGTGATTGGCTTTAGCCATTTTTTTATAGGCTTTTTTGATATCTTCCTTGCTTGCCTTGCGGTCAACGCCAAGAATAGCATAATAATCCTTTGCCTGTGCCATCGGCTCCACCCCCTACACTTGGTCAGATAAGGTCAAACCAGCTTTAATAAAAAGCACACGGCATAACGGTCATACCACCCGCTGCTTGTGCGTTATCCATGTTCCTCTTGATTGTCTTTATTATACATCTTCTGGCTAAATCAATCAAAACAGCGCCTCTGAATAAGGGCACGGCAATGCCTTTATTTCAGCCAACGGGGCGCCCACCAGTTCCATTTGCCAAGCCAATTCATAAGGGAGGGCACCAGTATCAGGCGAATTACCGTCGCGTCGACAAAAACAGCCGCTGCAATGCCAACACCCAGCTGCCGCACACCGGCAACCTCTCCGAAAGCAAATGGAGCAGTGACTGCAACCATGATTGCGGCAGCCGAAGTAATAATTCTGCCTGTTGTGACAAGTCCCCATCTTACCGAGTACTCATTATCGCCTGTTTGCCGATGGATCTCATAAATCCGCGATACCAGAAATACGCCATAATCCATGCTGATGCCAAAAGCCAGTCCGAATATAAAAACAGGAATCATGATTGCAATGCTGCCCGGCCCCATGCCGAAGAATCCTCCCTGGAAGACCCAGACGAGAATGCCGAATGAAGCGCCAATGCTCATAAAATTCATCAGAATCGTCTTGAGGGGAATCAGAACGGAGCGGAATGCGAAGAACAGCACGGCAAAATTGGAAACAAAGATAAATGCCAGAACCTGATGGATATGGTCAAAGACTGCATCGTATACCTCCTGCTGATACTTGGCTTCTCCTCCCAACAGGAACGGGCTTGCTGATGCAGCCCCCCGCCACTCCCATTCCCTGAGCCAGGACATCACTTCACGTGAAGAAGGCTCTCCGGCGAGCATCACTTGAAGCGACGGATATTCACCCCTGAGCTCATCCACCCGAAGCACACGGGGATCGGTTTTCAGTGCGAGGGTGAGCGGGCCGGGATCGATCGGATTCCGATTGTCCTGCTCCTGCCGCTCCTCCCCGTCCACGATATAGACAGTTGAAACGGAAGGGGAAACAAACTCGGCTTGATAAACATCGAAGGCCAGGCGGGACTTATAGTCTGGCGGCAGGGAACCGGCATCCGGGACCACCAGCTTCATACCTGCAGCAGGCAGAATACAGATGCCCAGAAGGAAGAACGCCAGCACAGCAGACCGGCGTGGTCTGTTCATGATAAAGGATGACCATGCATGCCAGACAGGGGTCCTACGGATCGTCCGTGCAGAGCTCCGCTTCACCTGAATCGCAGGCCACAGCATGGCCAGCAGTGCCGGAACCAGCGTTAGTGCGGCCAGCGCCGACACAACAAGCACCGTCATGGCCCCGATAGCGACAGTCGTAAAAATAGGCAGCGGGATAAACAAAATCCCGAGCAGTCCAAAAAACACGCTTAGAGCGGAATACAAGATTGCTCTCCCTGCGCTTTTCATCGTTGTGATCATCGCTTGTTCCAGTACCTCGCCGCTCGTCAGCTCTTCCCGGAAACGGCTGACCAGCATCAAGGCAAAATCGATACTGAGGGCAAGTCCCACCATCGGGATTACGTTCAGGACAAAGTTCGACAGTCCGATCTGGGTTCCGGCCATGTACATGATCCCCATAGAGCCTGCAACCACTGTTAATCCAACCATCACAGGGATGACGGCCGCTGCGATGCCACCGAAAGCGAGCAATAAAATGATAAAGGCGGCAGGGATTCCGATTGTCTCCGCCTGTCTCATATCATGCTCGCTTGCCTGGTTGACATCAGCCTGCACCGGCGCTTTCCCGGTTATGCCAACCGCCATATCCCGGTCAACCGGCAGCCTGCTGCGCAAATCCTCCAGAACTGAGGCCCGATCGCTGATCCCAATATCGGAAGATAGCAGCGCGTAGGCATAATTCCCCCTCATTCTTCCGGCCCCGTCAATTGGGGACCATGCTTGATTCACTCCTTCTGCAGCTTGAAGCTGCCGCATCGTCTGCTCAATGAACCGTCTGAATACTACCGGAGATACCGATGCTCTCTTCTCGAATACGAGAATAACAGGCTCCTCGGGGATATGAAAGTCAGCTGCGAGAATCCGCTTGACCTGTTCACTGGCTCCTGAAGGAGAAAGGCCGTGATCCTGCAGAACACCAGGCAGCCGGGAAGCAAAGAACCCAAAAAAGGCCAGGAAGACCGCCCAGAGGAGAAGGATTATTTTCGGATGGCGAAGCGACATCACCGCAAGCAGATGGAAGCCCATAACCATGCTCCTAACGGATGTATTTCTACGAATAATCGCTCAATCTTGTTGCCTGAACCATGCCGAATGCCAGCCGGGGCGTAAATTGCGCTGCGCCCAATACCAACCGGGGCAGCACAGGGACGCCGAACATCCATTGAAGCCGTCTTCCCCATCGCAGAGGACGCCGGAACTCGCGAAGAACCGATTGTGTGTAGAGATGCTCCCATTCCTGGAGAGAAATTTTCCCGCGCAGATAGCCGCCAGCAAGAGGAGCGCACAGCTCTGCCGACCGCAAAGCCATTGACATGCCGTCCCCGCATAATGGCGGAATCAAGACCGTTGCGTCGCCCACCTGGGGAACAGCATTCCAGGCCAGCAGCTCCCGCTTCAGATTGACCGGCGCGACAGCCGCTTGCGTGCCCGCAGCCGGAACAGCATCGGCCAGACGCCCGGACAGCCGTGAATTTCTGCCAGCTGCGGCATGGATCATTCCAAGAACGGATTTGTCTTCTGTATGCCCGAATGTCCCCTGCCGCAGAAGAGCGGCTGCATTGACATAGCCGTCCTCGACCGGCGAAATTCCCAGATACCCGCCAGGGAAAAAATACAGCTCGACAACCGGCTCCTTACCGATTACCGAAAAATGGGACTTCACCCCCATATACCTGTCCTTTAAGGAACGCTCGGGCTGATTGCTGCCGGGAAGACCCGCGCGCGGATTAGCGCCCCATGCGGCAATGACAATCCGTGCCTGATAGGAGACCCTTCGCTTGCTCTGCATGGCCTCAACGAGGTATCCCGATCCGCTTGTATAGACGGAGGTCACGGTTGTGTCCGTCTGCACCTGGACACCGGCCCGCAGCGCCTCGCGGTGAAGCTCGGAGTCCAGCCGATAGCGGCTTATTCCAAGCGCCGTCCCGGGCAGCGGGATTTCCAGCGGCTTCCCGCGATTGAAGATCAGACGCGTCCGGGTGATCAAGCAAGGACCGATCTGATCCAGCGCTTCCTGCAAGCCCAGCGCCTTCAGCATGCTCTGGGATTCCGGAGAGAGAAATTCGCCGCACACTTTATGGCGGGGAAACGAATGCCGGTCAACCAGCAGCGTGTTCCAGCCCTGCCCGGCCAGCGACAGGGCCATGCTGCTTCCGGCAATTCCCGCACCCAGCACAATGGCGTCATACATCATACATTCCAACTCCTATGGAAGGATCGTTTAGGGCTTGTCTTTTGAATGACAACAGCATATCGGAACAAAGGCCGCCAGGAATAGGTCATATGGGGATTTTCAAGAGCCAGTTGAAGCTTCCTCCAATCAGATGATCGAAAGCCTTTTGCCACCGATAATGGTCCATCATGCCTGATATACGGGTTTTTGGAAATCAGCCGCGCCGTAAGCCATACCGCCGACCAAGGTATAAAGTGGCGGTGAATGTCATTGATCACAACTCCGAGACGCGACACGTCAAGCAGCCTTTCGACCACCCCGGGGAGCTCGTCCTCCGGAAAATGGTGAACAAACTGCGTTCCCGTTACCACGTCCGCAATGCCTTCCTGCAGGGCAAACAAATCCTTCCGGATCACCTTGACCCGCGGTTCGTTCCGGAAGAGTATCCTGGCTTCCACACAGGCTTCCTCCGTAAGATCAACCAAAGTGATGGTCATGGCAATCTTGTTCCTGTCCGCCCAATTCAGAAGATGTGCGTTCACATCTCCCGAGCCGGAGCCCGCATCCAGAATGGACAAGGAGGCAGGCCTTCCTGCATCCACCCATAATCGTCTGACTCCGAGGAGTGTAGGCGCCGCAGCCGCGAAGATCCGGTTCAAGCGGCGCAAATGCCGCAGCGCCTCGCGCAGCTCCGGGCCGCCTCTTGCGAAGTCATCCATCAGTTCCGGCTCGACGGCGCGCTGCCTCAACCCTTTAAACACTTGAACTCACAACAGGCTGCTTTTTAATAATGGTGGCCGGCAGGTAGGTGAATTTGATTATTTCCACCGTAAGCCCTGGTCCGAATGCCAGCGCAAGCCCGCTTACCCGGCTTGAACCGGCTGCTTCCAGCGTCCGCCTCATCTCGTCCAGCACGAACAATAGGGTGGCTGAGGATACGTTCCCGTAATCGCGAAGCACGGTCCGGCTCGGTGCTGTCTGCTCATCTGTAAGCTCGAACGCCTCCTGCAGGGCATCGACAATTCCCCGGCCTCCGGGATGGATCGCCCATAATTCAGGCATAACGTCATCCGGCAGCAGGCGTTTCACTTCCGCTGGAATGACTTGTCCGATCAGTCTGGGGATCACCGTGGACAAATACAGATCGAAGCCGTGAACGCCAACCTCCCAGACCATTTCTTCGGACGAGTCCGGCAGCAAGGCGGAAAGCTCTTCTCCCAGCTGGAACAACCCCTTGTGGGCGGTGCGAGCCGGACCGACAATACATGCGGACGCTCCATCTCCGAAGAATGAAGCCGCGTAAAGTGCTTCCCTCTTGCTGGAGGGCTGGATATGCAGCGTACACAGCTCGACACTGACGATTAATATATGTGCCGCTGGATCTCCAGCAGCAAGCTGCCTCGCGAGGCAAATAGCTTTCAATCCGGCTGCGCAGCCCAGAAAATTGAGCGGAATCCGGTTAACAGTAGAGCTGAGTCCCAGCTGCTTGGTTATCGCCGCATCCATACCCGGAAGAAACTGTCCCGTGCAGCTGACTGTAATCAGGTGGGTCACCTCAGACGGCGCTATACCACTATCCTGAAGGGCAGCCCTTGCGGCTTTCATACCAAGAGGAACCGACTCCCGCTTGTATATTTGCATCCGCTGGGCGGTAGATGGCGCTTCAACAGTGGAATTATGCGGAAAATAACGGCAGCTATCTGCATCCTGCAGCAAATTCGGCTCGCAGGTGTAGCGTGTTTCCACAGCGCACTGCTTAAAAATCCGTTTGGCCCAGCGTCTGGAATCGGAATGATCCCGGAGCGCATCGGACAGCCGCTGCGAAACGTCATTTTGATCCATTTTATAGTCCGGGACGGCCGTACCGATCCCCAATATCGCAATAACCGGAGTTGCCTGCTCCATCACCAGCATCAGTCCCTCCTGCTTGTTTGCATGCCTTCCCCGTGCTTTAAGAGAGGCTGGACATGCCGCTAACTCTATCTATTCCTATTCATTTTTCCCGCATATATGACAGTCATCACAGGCAGGACGGCTTGCTCAAGGTATGGATAAAGGTATAAAAACAGGAAGAAGTACGATACTGGTAAGTAAAACAAGATTATGGAGATATGTTTATGAGCGCAAATTCTTATTGGTACCTGGGTTTGGCGATTCTAAGCGCGGCTCTTCTCCTCTATATCTTTATCAAAAAAAGAGAAGTGCGCGGCGTGCTGCTGTTCATAGCCATGATCGGCTTTGGATATATGATTGAGACCATTATCTATACATTTCTGGGAAGCTATCAGTATTATCCGAAATTCATAAAAGATAATGCTTATTTCGACAGCAATTTAGGCGCTAAAGCCTCGAACGCCCTATCCCTGCCGATCATTGCCGTATTCCTGTCGTCTTTTCAACTGGGCTGGATCTGGATACTGGTGTTTACCGGGATGTTTGTCGGAATCGAGTGGTTGTTCCGGGAGCTTCATATCTACGCCGATAACTGGTGGCGGCTGGGCTATACGGCTATTGGTCTTCTGCTTTATTTCCCCTTTGCCAAATGGTTGTATCACAGCATGTTCCGCCCTCTGAGCGGATTTGTTCTCGGACTTTTGCTTTTCCTGATTGCGTTAGCGATTTCCGATACTTTGAATATTGTTCCCATTATGGCCTTCTCGAACCGGGTTTATGAGCCTGGCTGGTTCCAGAATCCGTCCCATGATATATCAGCCTTCGGAACGGTCTACTGTATTAGTATCAGTCTATTCACGGTGATGATTGTAACCCGATACTGGAGGCATACTTGGGTGAAATACCTGTTCGCCCTGCTGTGTATCATGGGTGTGGAAATGGCTCTGAAGGCAGCGGGAATCCAGCGGAGCCTCGTCTGGTGGGATGAGTGGTACTTCCTGCTGATCAATTTCGGATTGCTCGCCATCACTCAGGCAATCTGCAACTACTTGATGAAGGGACCCCCGATTTGGAAAATGTAAGCGGTATGACTCTCCAATTATATGGCTGCAGCTGCCGCATCAACCTCCAAAAGAATAGCAAATAAGCATGGCGGACTGCTCGCAGGCAGCCCGCCATGCTTATTTTGCGACATGATTTGGCATATTCAGTGGGTTTACGTTATTGAGCACCCTGTGACGGGGAGTGCAAACATCGCTGCTGCCCAGCTTCATGTCCTGCATGGGAAACCCGGCTTACAAAGCATCAATAATATCGCCCGCAATGATCGAAGCATTGGACCATCTGGATGCAGCAGCCCGATCCCCCGCCATACCGTGCCAGAATACCCCGAGGGCAGCGGCCTGAATCGCATCCAGACCTTGGGCGAGCAGGCTGCCGATTATACCTGCAAGCACATCCCCCGAACCCCCGGTAGACATCCCCGGATTCCCCGTCGTATTGACAAAGACATCTCCATCAGGAGCCGCTACCACCGTTCGAGCCCCTTTAAGCACAACGATCACATCCTGCTCCCTGGCAAATCTGCGCGCAATCCCGATCCGGTCACGCTGCACCTCCGGCGTGCTTAACCCGCACAACCGCGCCATTTCGCCGGGATGCGGCGTAATAATCGTTGCTGCCTCCCGCCGCTGCCAGGCAGCCGGAGCCTGCGCACTGTCATTTGCTTCAACAGACAGATCCTGTGACCTTTCGTTTGCGAGCTTCCTGTAAGCGGCCCACATATTGAGCGCATCGGCATCGATAACCATCGGCGCTTCGATACCTTCCCACAGCTCCTGAAGCCATTTCGCGTCGCCCTCCCATCTGCCGAGACCCGGCCCGATCACGACCGCCTGTTTTCCCTTGGCCGCTGCGAGCAGTTCCGGTATATGCGCTGTTCCCCATTGGCCGCTCCCGCCATCGTCAAGACCGAGGAGCATCGCCTCCGGCAGCACTCCCATCATTGCCGGTGCCAGACGCCCCGGCAGCGCCCAGCTGACCAGCCCGCTGCCGCCTCTTAATGCGGCTTTCGTGCACAATACGCCCGCGCCGCTCATTGCAGCGGAGCCAGCCAGAACCAGCACATGACCATAAGTGCCTTTATGGGAATCCTGCGGCCTGTTTTGGGGAAATTGCAGATTTAACTTGCGGGTCAACCCGGAGGTATCCAGCACATATGTATTTACGCCAATAAATTTGGCCAGATCCGCCGCAATGCCGATAGAACGAACCACAACCCTGCCGGCTGCTTCGGCTCCCGGGTGCAGCAGCAGACCGCGCTTGCTATACGCAAGCGCCACTGTCAGATCCGCCTTCACGCAAGCATCGGATACCGCTCCTGTATCCGCATCCAGCCCGCTTGGGATATCTGCCGATATAATGGGCAGTCCGCTGGAATTTGCCGCCCGAATGAGCGAAGCGTACGGTTCGCGGGGATCGCCTGTCGTCCCTGTTCCCAGCAAGGCATCAATAATGCCGTCCCAGCTGCGCCAGGAAATTTCCCAGGAACCGTCTTCCTTCACGGCTTCCGGAAGTTCTGTCAAGCCGAGCTTCCGTACAATATCGCGCTGCAGCGCCGCTTCAGCCCTCAACTCATCAGGATGCACCGCATAAACAATACCAACTTCATACCCCATCTCAGCCAGATGTCTTGCACAGACAAGCCCGTCCCCGCCGTTGTTCCCTTTGCCGGCAAGAATCAGCCAGCGGAACCCGCTGCCTTGTCCATTCCGTCCGCATTCCTGGCCCTGCTTGCGTGCAAATTCCACCGCTTCCTCCGCAATCGCCCGCCCGGCATTCTCCATCAGGACCATTGCCGGCAGGCCGGTCGCTTCAATGGCATGCCGGTCTATTTCCCTCATTTCTGCTGCAGTAACCAGATACATCTCATTTACTGTCATCGGATAATCCCTCCTTTCATCATTGAACTATACATCCCCGTTTCCGGCTGAAATGAACCGTACAGCCCGATTCCTTCCATTATATCCATAAGCGGCAAAGGTCAAAAAAGCCCAAACCTTCTGGCAGGAAGGTTCAGGCTCCGTACGATTGCCTAGCTGTAACCGATGCTTCTAGTTCTTGACAGCCTTCACCCAGTCGGCAGCGAATTTCTCGATGCCTTGGTCTGTCAAAGGATGTTTCGTCAGCTGCTCGATAACGCTGTATGGGATAGTCGCAATATGCGCGCCAGCCATCGCTACGCGGGTAACGTGATCCGGGTGGCGGACGGAAGCGGCGATGATTTGCGCATCCAGATTATGCACGCGGAACAGCTCGGCGATTTTCGCGACCAGCAGGACGCCGTCTTCCGAAATATCGTCCAGGCGGCCCAGGAACGGAGAAACATAAGCTGCGCCTGCACGGGCGGCGAGCAGCGCCTGGTTCACGGTGAAGATCAGCGTTACATTGACTTTGACGCCTTTTTTGGCGAGGTAACGGCAAGTTTCCAGGCCTGCGAGGGTCATAGGGACTTTGATGGTGACGTTCTTGTCGCCGCCATTTATTTTGATCAGCTCATCGGCTTCGGCTTTCATATCTTCAGCAGTGATCGCGTCTGGCGTTACTTCTGCGGAAACAGATTCAACCTCAGGCACAAGCTGCAAAATTTCAGCAATACGGTCTTCGAATTTGATGCCTTCCTTGGCAACCAGGGACGGATTGGTCGTAACTCCGGACAAAACTCCAATTTTGTATGCTTTCTTGATATCCTCGATATTTGCACTGTCAATAAAGAATTTCATTTCCCTAACCTCCAGTATTTTTGTCTGCTCACGGCTTGTCCAACGGATTGAAGCACAAGAATATCTTGCATGAACAATGTCGCATCATCAATTATTATAGAACATATGCCAAAATAATGTAAGGGCGCTAGGATGGCAGGCGGAAGAGAGCAAACGGCTCGCCGTAACGGAATGAACGGCTGAGCTCGTCCAGCTCTGCCGCAAGCTCCGCACCGATGGCAAGCGGAACACTTGCCAGATTCTCGGTAACCTGCCCGGCTTTAGTGGCCCCGACAATAACGGTTGAGACTGCAGGCCTGCGGATCAGCCAGGCGATCGACAGCACTCCGGGACTGTACCCGTGGGCCTCCGCCAATCGTGCGATCTCCTGCCCCAAACGGATCTTGTCGCCGCCGAGATATCTTTTGAAATTAGGATCCTTATCCGCCCGCGAGCCTACCGGCGCGGCTTCCGGTGAATTATATTTGCCTGTCAGAATGCCCCCCGCCAGCGGGAAATAAGGAATGATGCCCACGCCCTGATCGAGGCACATCGGGACAAGCTCATTCTCAGGAATGCGATCCGCCAGGGAATAACTGACCTGATTGGATACAAAACGGTTGAGTCCCGACTTTTCCGAGATGCCAATCGCCTTCATCAGCTCCCAGGCGGCATAATTGGAAGCCCCGATATATCGGACCTTCCCTGCACGCACCATATCGTCCAAAGCGCGCAGCGTTTCTTCAAGCGGCGTATTGGGATCGAATGTGTGGATTTGGTAAAGGTCAATATAATCGGTCTTCAGCCGCTTCAGGCTTGCTTCCAGCTCCATCATCAAATGATGCCGGGATGAGCCTCTTTCATTGGGGCCGTCACCCTTTACAAGCCCGGCTTTGGTTGCCAGTACGACCTGATGCCGATGCCCCTCCAGCGCCTCACCGATTATTTTCTCGGATTCGGATTTGGTGTAGATATTCGCGGTATCGATAAAATTAATTCCATTTTCCAGGGCATGATGAATAATTCCCATGGATGCCTCTCTGTCCGCTCTTGTACCAAATGAATTCGTGCCCAGTCCCAGAACGGAGACCTTCACTCCGCTTGCCCCAAGATAACGATATTCCATACCAGCCACACTCCTGTCCAGATATGTAAAAAGCTCCAGAGCTTTATCATACCCTATTTGGACAGATCGAGTGAAGACATCTGCTTGAGAAACGAAAACCGTCAATCCAATCGGCTCTATTATTATACGCGGCTGATCAAATGATACCTAAAAGGCAAGCGGCTGCTTTTAAAAAGGCTTGCTGATCATAAAAAACAAAATCACAACGGGCGCAAGCGTCGCCAATGTGCCAAATACCGCCCAATACGCGGACATTCTCCGGTATGCTTGGGAAACCCCGCCGCCGCTGACCGCTTCCGCGCTGAGCCTGATCATTCCCCTCTGAAGCGGCATCAGCACCGCGGCCCACAGAATGCCCGTGATAACGAACAAAATCAACGAGGCTGTCAGCCAGCTCATCCCCCACATTGCGTAACCAGACTTCACAGCCATCATGATGCCCGATACCACGATCAGCACAAGTCCTGGCAGCGTAAAGGCATAATCGGCCAGCATCACATTCTTCGCCGTCTGGTGAATCATGGCCGGATCGCCCTTCACATCGGCCCGGACCTTCCAAAATGCCGCTGTTATAATATTGCCCAGAAACAGCACACAGCCGATAAGATGAATGAATAATAGAAGCTTCATGGCTTGTTAGTCCTCCTTTTTGCGTCCGGGCTGCAGAATCCCGGATATAAACCAGGCATATTCTTTCGCGCCAAAAGCGGAATCCGCGGCCCCAAAGAAGCTCCGCATCCGCAGTCCAAAAGTAATCAGCTCAAACAGCTCGGCCGTTTGATCCGGATCAAGGCCAGCAGGAATAACTCCGGCGTTCTGGCCTGTTACTATCCAGCTTTTGGAGGTTGCAACCGCCTGGTTATAAAATTTGCCGACGATTTGAGCAACCTCCGGCCGGTCGCTTTTGCCGATTAAATACATCAGAATGAGATTGGCCGCGTTATTGCGGTTCTCTAGTTGCGCAAATCCGCTTGAAATGGTATTCATCGGTCCATCGAATTCCTTCGTCCCTGCAGCTTTCATGAAATTCTCATTCTTCTGTTCGAGCTTTGCTTCGAGTACTTGGGCAAACAATTCGTCTTTTCCTGATACATAATGAAATATGGCCCCTTTGGACAGCCCGGAGCGCTGCATAATATCGTTTAAGGTCGTTTTGCTGCAGCCTTGTTCCAGAATCAGCTCCTCCGTTGTCTCCAGCAGCAGCCGCTTGGTCTGTTCACGCCGGTCTTCCTGTTTCATCCTTGAATCCGTCCTTTCTATTGTCAGGTTGTCACAGCCTGCAGCGGAAGCCACCCGGCCAGTATGACGGCAGCCAGGAAAATAATTTGCAGTACCGTACGCGGCATCAGTGAAAATACCGGCTTGCCGCCAAGCGTGAGCTTGTGATTGGCTGCGTATACGTTAGCCGGAAACATAGCCAGCAGCATGAGCGCAAGAGCGGCCGCAGCAATGGCTGCCGTCGCGGGTATGACCATCCCTATGGCTCCGGCAACTTCCAGCCATCCCGTCAGCGTAACCACGAATGCAGGGCGGGGCAGCCTTGGAGGAACCATCGCAATCAGCTCCCTGCGAAGCTTTCCCCAGTGCCCCGAGGCAGTCAGCAGAAACATCACTGCCACCCCAAAGCGGAGCGCAATCCCCCAATCATTCACATATTCCCATCCTAACCACCCGATTATCCGAAAAACAAGAAAAGAACCCATAAGACCAATAAGCGGCGCCATGCTTCCATTCACCATCCTTAATCGAATCATTTTATATTGCTATTATATATACCGACCATCGGTTTGTAAATAAGAAATCACATCTTTTTCTTTCGTTTATCGTTTACGGTTTCCAAATACAGCTTCTTCAAAGCTGGAAGGAGAAAGCCCTCAGGATCCAAAGATCCTGAGGGCTTTCTCTCTTTCGAACCGGCAGCGCCTCGCGATAGGCCGCTTAATTCTGTGCGTGGAGTTCGATCCGCTCGCCCGGTGCCAGCACCTGGCCTCTCAAGCCTTGTTCCTCCAGAGACTTGACGAACGCGCTCCCGTCCTGGCGGATAGGCGGGAAAGTGTCGTAATGAACAGGTATGGTCAGCTTGGCGCCGTACCACTTTGCTGCCTGCAAAGCATCTTCCGGGTCCATTGTGAAATGGCCGCCGATTGGAACAAAAGCGACATCGATCTTATAACGCTCGCCGAGCATCTTCATATCGCCAAATAATGATGTATCGCCAGCATGAAGAATCGTTAGTCCTTCGGCACGGATGATATAACCCGCCGGCATCCCTGCGTACATGATCCGCTGCTCGTCCTCCAGCACGATACCCGAGCTGTGGAAGGCCTGTATCATTTTGGCCTGCGCGAAGCCAAGATCGAACGTTCCGCCCATGTTCATGCCGACGGTTTTGACGCCTTTCCAGGACATATAGGTCGCAAGCTCTACAATGGCAACGACCGGAGCGTCGTTATTGCGGGCAATCGGCTCCGCATCCAGAATATGATCGCCATGCGCATGCGTGAGCAGAATAGCGTCGGTCTTGATCTCTTCCGGCTTGATAGTTGTGAGCGGGTTGCCGCTCAGGAAAGGATCAATCAGCAGCGACTTGCCATCTGTTACAAGCTGTACACAAGAGTGTCCATGAAATATAATTTCCATTGTTTTATATTCCTCCATCCTACTTATGGTTCAACGTAATCATACCTATAAAAAGCCCCCGAGATCAAGTTGATCCCGAGGGCTTCACGATTTCTACATGAATGATGAATCAGGCCTGCTCCGGAAGCGAGATTTGACCCAGTGCTTCTCCAGCCTCGTGGGCCAGGATTTTACGCGAGGCAATATCCCCCAGCGCTACGATGCCGAGCAGCCGTCCATTGTCCACTACGGGAAGGCGGCGGACCTGCTCTTTTGCCATAATCCTGGCCGCTTCCTCTATCGTCGCGCTTGGCAATATTGTTGTGATATCCTTGCTGACGATCTCGCCGACCGTCACCGACTCGTCCTGATGATCCGCATAGCCGCGGATAACCAGATCGCGGTCCGTAATGACGCCTGCCAGTTCCTTGCCCTCGCCAATGACCGGAAGAAATCCGATATTGCGTTCTTTCATCAGCAGGGCGGCATCATGCAGGCTCGCATGGACCGGCACCGTGACGCAGTCTCTGGTCATAATTTCCTTCACGCCCTCAGAGTGGCTAAGCAGACTTTGCAGCTCCGACAATTTGCGCCGGGACACCCTCAGGACGGGCTCCGGAATCGGCGACTCATAATCCAGGCCATGCGGGAAAGTGGCTCTGCCGATATAGGCGTCTCCCAGCTGCAGCACCGCATAAGGAGATTCCAGCTTGCCCTCGATGGCTCTGGCATTGAAGCGGAGAAAATAATCCTCGCCATCGGATTTTTCTTCTATTTTCAAATCATACGTAGCCCGTGTATATTCCCACTGCCAACGAACGAAACCAAGCTTCGTCGTTACTTCGTCCAGATAAGCAAGATCATTGACAATTCCTTTAATGCCCGCATTTTCAATAATCATACGAAAAACCTCCTAAAGCATTTTTTGCTGCTTACGCGCCAATACTTCCTTCTACTCCTACATTACTTTAGAATCATCCCTGTGTATGCGGCCAATTAGGGCTAAACTGTGCCCTTTTCATGGCTATTGTTTGAATTTTTCGATAAGAGGAGAAGGAAACGCCAATAAGCTGCCTCACATGCTGAAGACAAGGCTGTCCAGCTTCAGAATTTTATCGCTTTCCAGCAGGCATCAACGGTTTGCTGGAGCTGAAGCTGCTCCTGGCGAAAAAGCCCAAAACACGTTATTTGACAGGTTCCTTCGCGAGATTTTTTATTTTTATGAGATTCATATTGACGGACCGCGGCTATGACCGTTTTCATATGTTCATTACGACCAGAATGGCAAAATAGAGCTGCGGCACGCAGCGGTAATTATCATTTATATAGCGGCTCTCAATCTGCGTCGAAGCTGGTTTATCCGTGCATCTGCACGCCAAGACGGGAAGGGTCTCTCAATGGAGTGACCCTTCCCGTTCACCGTTCAATCTCTGCTGTGCCGGGCTGCAAACACTAAAGAAGTTCGAATTTGAGCTCAATCAAAGGGGTGAATGATGCTTCCTTGCAACCCGCCCGTTTCCCTAACTCTTGTCCCCCATCCGCCAGACCTTTACCGTACAGATAAACGTCACCGATGCAAGAGCGAAGATGCAGCGTTGATCACCAACTACCTGGCCATGGTCATTCCCGAGGCTTAGAAATCCCGCCGACACAGTGACGAATAACAGCACCCGGCATAGACAAGACAGATTTGTAAAACCGCCGGAAAGCATTTTATAGCTCTCTTGATGTTGGTAAGGTGCGGTCGGGAAGACCCGAAACCTCAGCACCCCGGTGCAAAAGCTCTATAAACTCGCGTGCCGCAAACCCGGTATACCTGTCCCGGTGATGAATGACGCCAATTTTTCTGTGTAAGGCGGGGGCATTCAATTTCAAAATCTGGATTTTATCATTATGGGCCAGATTCAGAAGCGTCCTGGAAAGAATCGAGATTCCCGCCTGCTCCTCTACCAGATTGATAATGGACACGGCTGAATCCGTCTCGATAACCGGCGTTATATGGATCCCCTCGGCGCGGCAAGCCAGATCCATCTGCTCCCGGCAGCGGTAATTTTGCGGAAACAAGATAAAGGGCAAATCCCTGATTTCGGCCATGTCAGCCTCATCCCGTTCAGCCAGCGGATGGCCGCTGGAAACAACCAGACATAACTCTTCGTCGTACAAAGGAATCTCGGTGATCCGCTCATCTTCGACAGGAAGGATCGTAATCGCCAAATCAAGCTCGCTTCGAAGAATACGCTCCGCCACATCATCCGAGCTGACAACCTTGACCAGAATATGGGGATGGCTCCGATGATAATCCAGCAGCAGCGATGAGACAAGCTGGCTCAGCTCGCCCGGCAGCGCGCCTACAGCAAGGCTGCCCCGCTTGATCTTTTGCAGCTCGCTGATCTCTTCACGTGCGCTGCTTAGACTGTTGAAGACTTGTCCGCAGTGCTTCAGCAGCAGTTGTCCCGCTTCCGTAATAGCAATCTTCTTGCCGATCCGGTCGAACAAAGGAACTCCCAGTTCATCCTCCAGCGCTTTGATTTGATGGCTGAGCGTAGGCTGGGTCACATTTAATTTCTCCGCGGCCCGCGTAAAATGCTTTTCCTGGCATATCGCCGCAAAATACTCCAGCTGTCTGATTTCCATAACTTCCCCCTCAACCAGTTTACCGTACAAAAAAATAACTATCCCCACTATACAGGAAAACAATCCCCGATACCGGGGATTGTCTGATTTTTGTCCTGCTGATTCAATTCTGGGGCTATTCCTTCCAGGGCGAATGTAGCACGCAATCGCAGAAGCTTGTCCGCTTGTAGCCGGGAAGCAGGAGCTCGCATACATCTGCTTTGATATTGCCGAATGTGGTTTCCGGCTTATGTCTGAAGCCCTCCAGGAATGCATGCAGGATCTTGTTCTTGAAATCGCCGCGCGGGAATGCGGATACCACCTGCTCACGCACCTCTTCAGAGATGCCCTCATAGTTTTCTCCCATAACATCATAGCCTACACCGGAATAAATCAGGGCAACCTCAGGCTCCTTGTACTGGGCAACCCCGATTGTCGTGTGCAGGGCGATGGCATCCCATACCAGACGAACGGCTTCATCCGGAACGCCATGCTGCTGCAGAAAGCTGCGTGCGGCATTGGCGCCATCCACTTCAAATCGTTTATCCGGGCTGCTGTAGGTTTTTGTAAGTCCCAAATCATGAAACAGCGCGCTGATGTAAAGCAGTTCGGCATCGTACTTCCATTGCGCTTGCTCGCCCTGGAGAGCACCGAACAGATAGACGCGATGCGAGTGATTCCATAGCAGAGAATCACCATGTTCTCTCAGAAGCTCAGCCGCCTCCAAAGCCAGCTTGCTGTCGGGAATGATTATATCCGCTATCCTTGTCGTCATTTAGTTGTCCCCCTCATTATCATGTTGCTGCTTCTAAAGCATACTGGAAGCGATAATGATTCATCAATATTATTGTTTCTATGATTATGATAGATAATACACATGATAACATACAAAAAAAGAAGCTCACCTTTAGCCGGCAGCTCCATCTCCCTGCAATATAATACATCTAAAAACCGGATCAGACCTGAATTTCCGTAAGCTCATGCGTCTGGTTCTTGATTCGGGCATTCTCGGCAGCGATGCCCAACGTATCCATCACCTTGATGCTGTCTTTAATATTCCGCAGCGTATACGTAGGAGAGCTTGTGTCCGTGGAAAGAATGGTAATGTCGCCTAATTTCATCATTCGCTCAAACAAATTCCGCTTCAAGGAAACATCGCGAATCCGGTACAGCTGAATTTCCTCGCGTTTCTTGGTGAGCATTCCTCTCTCCACGATAATTCTGCGGTCTGTGATCGTATACTTCGTAAAGCTCGGAATCCCGAAATTAAATGGCTTCCCTTCCCAAAGGACGTTCTCGCTAGGCATCTCAACAACTCCCTGAATAGGATGATTATGCTTCTTATTGTACAATGGATGCCGGCATAGCTCAACGAGTATCTCTGCCAGTATCCTTCCAGAAGCAGGGAGTTGTTGTAAACGCAGGGCGGGAATTTCTAATTAATCAAACGCACCATCTGCATCACCGGCCGGTTATCGCCGGGCAGCACCGCTTCGGCGGCCTGCAGCTGGGAGGATCCATCCCCGTCGACGAAAATGCCGTCCACCAGCTGCCCGTCGCCGACGGTTTCCAGAATAGCGTCCCGGAAATCCGATAATGTTCCTTCCATCCCGCTGACCACGAGATAGATCATGCCCTTGCTGTCATACACCATAGCCGACCTCAGCCGCTTATCATCGGGGAAGGGCGCATTTTCTTGATCGGCCTGCTGCCGCCAGATGTCATCGTGACCAATGCTCATGCTGATCCCGCCTTGCGCCCAGAAGCGGTTGGGGTCGGTTACCTTCAGCTCCGACGCTTTGGCCACGATCTGCACGCTCAGCTCGTCCTTCGCCCCATCCCAGGCAAGCGTGCCGCGGGGGTATTTGACATTTTCATAGCCTGATCCATACTCTTCCTCTGCGCCTGCTACCGGGAATCCATCGACCATCGCAATACTCAGCAAATCGCCTTCGAAGAAAAATCCGCCGTTAATGCCATAATAATCGGACAGGGTAACATTCTGGTCTATACGTTCCAGGGTTACGTTCGAGGGACGGCTTTTCAGGATATCAAGCTCGATGCCGTTGGACGCTTTTGTTGTCATATACTCATAATTTGCGGCCGGATGGGATACGGTCGAGCGTGAACCGTCGGATTGCAGCCGATGCAGGAGCAGCATGAAAATAACCGCAAACATTAGGATCAACCCGCCGATTACGGCTGCCGCGATCCAGATGCGCTGCCTTGAAGATCGTGGATGTGTTGAATTCATTTTGAGCCAATGCCTCGTTTCCCTCTACATTGACTCTAGTATAACGTATTTTCCACTCCTTAAGAATCCTGCTTTTTGACAGGTTGATGCCATATTGTGCGTTTTATGGTCTTTCGTATCATTTCGCAGGATTGCTTACTGGATGCTCGTAATTTTGTTCATATACGCTCTTCTCGTGAGCAGAAAATAAATGAGCTGCATGAGGAAGACGATCCCGATGACAACCATTCCGTACTGCCAGACGCTGACTGCCATTACATTCCCCAATATCACATAGGCAAAGGAAGCATGAATGACACCAACAGCGAACGGTACGAAGAAAATGATGCCGATTTGCAAGGAGGTAATTTTCCGCAATTCCTTGATGGTCATCCCGATCCGCCTTAGCGATTTGTACTGCGCCTGATCCTCCTGCAGCTCCGTGAACAGCTTGAAATAAATCATGCTTCCGGAAGCGATAAAGAACAGGAAGCTGATAAAAATACCGATAAACAGCGTCAGAGCGCTCAGCTGTTTGCCGTCCAGATACTGCGATACTCTTTCATGAAAGCCCCCGCGCAGCTCCTGCGGAATTTGGTCATGGATTTTTTTCACTGTGGCATTGAGAGATTCCCAATCGTTCAATTCATACCCATAATACACGGACTTGTCATGGTCCGGCAGCTTGGCGGCAACCTGATCAAATTGAGTATCGCTAAGGACAAACAGCTCCATACCGATCAGATTCACGATCGTTTTGTTTCGTTGTCCTTCCAGCTTCAGGGAAAGCGGCAGATCACCGGCAGAGGCTGAAATCACATCGCCTTCCTGGATGGATTCATTGAAGTCACCGCTAAAGGGATAGATATACATAGCGTGACCTTCGTTAACGTTGATCGGTTCAATGCCTTTCATCCTTGCAGCCTGGCTGTTGTAATCGCGCTGAGCTATCAGAACGGCTTCGGAATCCTCGTTCAACTGCCCGTTGTGATACGTTATGGGGACGTTCACCATTTCCAGCTTATAGTTTACCGATACCCCGTCATTCTTCAAGATTTCATTGACTTTGTCAGGCTGGATGAGATCATGCTTGTTCAGGCCCGCCTCTTCAATAGAGAAGGTTTGGGGGAAATAGCCCAGTAATTGCTGCTGCCCGCTCTGATAATAAATGTAAAAGGTGCCGGATGCCGTAAGGATTACCGCGCTCAGTATCGAAACCATGAACAGCACCCTGGCATTGTCCTTCAATTTGAACACCATCTGGGACACCGTCAGCATATTCGTGCGTTTGTAATACAAGGCATGCGTCTTTTGAAGCTTGCGAAAAAGCGCTATGCTGCTTTGTGTAAACAGGAAATAGGTTCCGACAACAACCAGAAATAAAATCGGGAGAGTCAGTAGAATAAAGGTTAGCCTTGTTGTAATGAGGGCCAAACCGTAACCGCCAATCAGACTAACGATCGATAGCGCGATCAGCCATGGGGAGAAAACAGGCACTTTCTTCGGCTTCCTGGCTGCCTTCAGCAGATCGATAATCTGGCTTCTGCCCACCCTTGACAACGTGAAAAGCGTAATGACCTGGAAGAGCACGAAGAAACCGGCTGCCGTAATGATAATCGCTTTCGTTACAATCGCGAACGGAATCGGATTGGTCACATCCAGCAGCTCCGACAATGCCATGAAGAATAATTTGGAGAACAGCGTTCCAAATCCGATGCCCGCAATAATTGCAGCCAACGCGATTACCGTATTCTCATAGAAAACCAGGCGGCGGATCTGCCTGTGCGTCATGCCGAATAAGGACAGCAAGCCAAACTCCTTCTTGCGCGACTTCAGGAAAGCCGAATTGGAGTACAGGACAAAGAAGAAGGAAAAAATAATGATGAGATATTCACAATCGACCAATCCGCTGCGGATTTTGCTAGCTGCATCGATATGCCCGTTCACCACGCCGGGATGATAAATAAAAGCCGCAAATATAAAGAAAATCATGACGGAAAACGTACTGCTCAGGAAGTAGGCGATATATTGATGCCAATTTCCCTGCACATTCTTAAGAGCGAGCTGGCGAAAGGTCATCAAAATTCCCTCCCAACAGGCTGACGGCATCCAGTATTTGCTGAAAGAATACTTGGCGGTTCGATCCTCTTCTGATTTCCGAGAAGAATGCGCCGTCCTTGATAAATACGATCCGGCTGCAATAGCTCGCTGCAAACGGATCATGCGTCACCATCATCAAGGTCGCTTTTTGCTGCTCGTTCAAATCTTTGACCGCTTCCATCAAGTCTGTGGCTGATTTCGAATCCAGATTTCCCGTAGGCTCGTCTGCCAGCAGAATAGCGGGTTTATGAATCATGGCGCGTGCCGCTGAGGCCCTCTGCTGCTGTCCGCCCGACACCTCGTATGTCCGCTTGTCCAGAATGTGGTTGATATTGAGCAGCGAAGCTATTTCCTTAACCCTTCTGTCGATTTCCGGATTGCTTTTATTCTCCAGAACGAGCGGAAGAATGATATTCTCTTTGATTGAAAGCGTATCAAGCAGATTGAAATCCTGGAATATAAATCCCAGCTGACGGCGGCGGAACAGCGCAAGCTTGTCGTTCTTCAGCCGGCTTGGATCGGTTCCGTTGATTTCAATGCTGCCAGAGGTAGGAGCGTCGATGGTCGCCAGCAAATTGAGCAGTGTCGTTTTCCCGCTTCCGGAAGGTCCCATCACCCCGACAAATTCACCCGCCTCGATGCGAAGATCGAAATTTTCCAATGCCTTGTACGTAACATTCCCATTCCTGGCGCCATATATTTTCGTCAATGCACGCGCTTCTAACACAGCCATTCTTAATTCCTCCCAGCCCTAAAAGTACGGTGAATACATGCGAAGCAGGCGGAAAACAGCATCGGAAGACGTTTCCGCATGCGCAGCAAGTTTTTTTTACCGGACTTTTAAACTTCTTGACTGAAGTATAAGGCGAAAGGAATACAAGCTTCCATCGATTCACCTTTCAGTTTTCCGCGGCATTTCTTACAACGCTGTCACATTTCCCGTTGCATGCTGTCATGTATCAGCGGATGGTTATCAAACCGGATGGTGACGGCCGTGCCTTCCCCTTGCCGGGACTCGACAGAAATTCGGTGCCCCAGACGGGCGCATATCTGCTGAATCAAATAAAGGCCCATGCCTGTCGCTTCGGCGACAAGCCGGCCATTCTCACCTGTGAAGAACGGATCGAATACTCGCGGCAAATCCTGCTCCGGAATACCTATTCCCTCATCCGCGATACAGAGCCTGCATCCATGACCTTCCTTCTCAAGGGTTATCAAGAGCTTGCGGGCCCCGCTTCCCTGATTCGCCCTTGTGTATTTAATCGCATTGGAGAGCAGCTGATTGAGCACAAAACGGAGCCACTTTTCGTCGGTTTTCACAACCATGCCCGAACCGTCCGTTATAATTTTTGGAAATATGGAGCTGCGTATCCATACTTTCTTGTGTTCATTGACAACTTCACGCGCCAGCTGCATCAGATCCACCCTCTGACTGGTAAGATCCAGCTCAAACTTCTCCAGCCGCGCAGTATGAAGCATCATCTCCAATGCATTCTCAATGCGCTGCGTTTCTTCATGGAGGCTGTCCAGCAGCTCTCTCATTTCCTGCGCATGCAGGGTGGCCGCCTGTTCCCGTTTGCCGCCCCGCTCATCGCGCTCCGAGCTTTGCCGCATATTCAACCGCTGCATCTCCACCGCCTGCTGAATGAGCAGATGAATGACGGACACCGGCGTTTTCATCTGATGAACCCACTGGTTCGTAAAATGGTGATGCTGCTCCTGCTGCTCGCGGTAGGCGGCCAGCCGGCTGGCATACTGCCCATAGTTATCCAGAACCAGCTGCTCCATCGCCCGCTGCTCCCGGGTTGCCCCATCCTGAAGACTCAAAATCTGCTCAATGGATTCATGCTCCTGCGAAATCGCCAGCATCCGGCGGTAATAGGGCCGCTGCCGCAGGTAATCGATCGCCAGGAAGAGAGCAAGCAGGGCAAACGACAGGACGAAGATGTAGACGATATTGCCCGTCCGCAGCGAGACGCCTAATCCCAGGAAGTCCAGGTCCACAATGAGCACCATCAGACCGGTATTCAATATATACAAAAACATATAGCCCCATCGGTCCGCCAAAAAGGCGCTCAGCTTCACTTACGCATCCCTCCAGCTGTTCTGCAGACGGTATCCCTGTCCTCTTATCGTGTCGATCGCCCTGGTTATGCCCAGCATCTCCAGCTTCTTCCTCACTCTCGTGACATTCACCGTCAATGTATTGTCATCGACAAAGTCAATATTGTCCCATAAAGCTTCCAGAAGCTCCTCCCGCGGAACGATGCTCTCCGCCTGCCGCGCCAGACATTCCAGCAAACGGAATTCGATCGGGCTTAATTCCACCTTGCTGTCCTTCCATTCCGCCGTCTGTTTTCCCCGGTCCAGATAAAGCCCCTCGAAATGAAACAAATCCCTGTTCGTCTGGGGCTCTGCGGCGTATTCGCCATAAGTCCTCCGCAGGACGCCTTTGACTTTAGCCAGCACTACTTCCAGATGGAACGGCTTGGTAATGTAATCATCGCCGCCGTTCTCAATAGCCATCACCTGGTCCATCTGGCCCACGCGCGCGGAAATGAATATGATCGGCACATTGGAGATGGAACGAATTTGCCGGCACCAGTAATATCCGTCGTAATAGGGCAAATTGATATCCAGCAGAACAAGATCCGGTCCGCTTGTCATAAATTCGTTCTTGACATCGCGAAATGATGCCGCCTTTACGACTTGATGACCGTATTTTTCAAGATGACCACCCAAAATATTCGCGATTTTGCGGTCGTCCTCCACCATAAAAATTCGATACATGGCCTGTTCACCTTTTTGACTTTTCTTTTACTATATATGACGGAGAAATTCTGTAAAAAGATTCAAGGAATGGCACAGCAAAAAGGAACCCGCCATAACCAGCGGATTCCTTCTTGATGATGATGGCTGACCATCTATAATGATGAATTAAATTGCAGCATCTTGCCCGCTCACAATTTCTTTCAGCCGTTCTTGTATACGGTTTATAACAATCCCGCCGTGATACGTAATCACGGTATCGATATCCAGAGCCTGAAACTTGGAAATCGATTCCATCGCTGTATCCCACTCAGGCGTATGTGTCGGTGACGGCGGCATAAGGACTCCATCATGCGAGGTCAGGGCATCCCCTGTGATGAGCGTTTTGCTGGGTTCATGGTACAAGCTGATATGATCAGGCGAATGACCGGGGGTATAAATAACCCGGATCCCCCCTGCATAAGGGAGTACTTCTCCATCATGGAGAATGCGGTCGACCTTCGTAGGCGTGAATAATGTTCCGCCTTTAATCAAAGGTGTTTCTCCTGATAAATAAGGAATAATAGCTTCATGAGCCAATACCTGCACCCGGCCCTCGCAGGCCTCCAGCAGTTCCCGCAGACTTCCGATGTGGTCGAGGTCCTGGTGCGTGATGATGATCTTGGTCAATCTCCCGAGCGGCACGGATTCGCTCTCAAGCGCCCGGCGGAACACGTCCAGCTTGCCCGGTGTTCCTGTGTCCACAAGGATCGCTTCCTCGTCGCCGCGCAAGAGGGCCGCATGAACAACGAATCCGGCATTCAGCTCCAGCCTTAAGGGTTTAATTCCTGAGCTTGTCTCCATTCTTATCCCTCCAATTTCAATAGTTATCGAATCTCGCAATTTCTATTATAGTGCAAAGTCATTGTGAAGGCGAAATTGCAGAGTGACAGACGTCATGTTAAGTTTTTATTAATTTACCGCTGTTATTCGCTCTGCAGCCGCTTCATGAATTCTTCCGCGGCGCTGTAGCCCTGCTGCTTCAGGTACCAGTTGTTGGCCGCCGCCTCAATCAGACTGGCCACATCCCGGCCGGGCTGCAGCTGAATTTCAATATATGGAATGCGCACATCGAGATATTCGGAGAATTTGGGCGTAAGCTCGAGCTCATTATTCAGAGCCTGATCCTTCCATTGGGTCAGCTCAATATCAAGCACGATCCGGGACTGTTCCTGGAATGCCTTGCGCCCATACAGGCGGACAACGTTAACCAGGCCGATGCTGCGCAGCGCGAGGAATTCCTTCGTGGATTCATTATGGGTGCCCAGCAGTGTATGGGGACTTAGTTTTTTGAGCATGACTACATCATCGGCAACCAGCCGATGGCCGCGGTGGATCAGCGTATGCGCTGTCTCGCTTTTGCCAATGCCCGATTTTCCCCTCAGCAGAATGCCAATCCCCGATACGTTGACGCACACGCCATGAATGGCAATTTCCGGCGCCAGGGACTGAATCAGATACGCATCCAGCTTGGTAATGAATTCGGTCGTCGGCTCAGCGGTGCGCAGCAGCGGAATGCCTTCCTGCTGGCAGTATTTCATCAAATATTTCAGGCCCTCCTGGCCTGAGGTCACAATAAAACAAGGCGGATGGTATTTCACGATATTGCCGACATGCAGGTTCCGTTCCTCTTCTGTCAGCTTATGTAAATAATTGATTTCCTTCCTGCCCAGCACCTGAACATGCTCCATCGGGAAGAAGTCAAAATAACCGACGAATTCCAGGCCCGGGCGATGCGCTCTTGAGCGTGTAATGAGCCGCCCCAGCTGCTCCTCCCCAGTGAGCACCTCCAGCTTGAATAAATCTATTAAACACTTCACAGCAACAGACTTCATCAGCTTTCCCCCCAGCATTGAATTCTATTATTTCTATTATAAGGATGAAAAATATTAAAATCCAATTTGTACTTATAATTTATCCTAACTTTAGACTAGACAACGCAAAATTATGTGTTACTATATAAATGTGAGTTGATTACATTACACCACTGGAGGCGTTTAAATGTCACATGTATTATTTATTAAAGCTAACAACCGTCCGTCTGATCAAGCCGTTTCAGTTAAACTTTATGAGAGTTTTCTGAAAACATACAAAGAAAACAATCCGGACGATCTGGTTACCGAATTGAATCTGTTCGAAGCCGATCTGCCTTACTACGATAACGATATGCTTACCGGTCTTTTCAAGCTTTCCAAAGGCTTCGAAACGACACCTGAGGAGCAAAAAGCAGCTGATCTGGCCAACACTTATCTGGATCAATTTATTGGCGCGGACAAAGTCGTATTTGCATTCCCGCTTTGGAACTTTACCATTCCGGCTCAGCTGCTGACTTACCTCTTCTACTTGAATCAAGCCGGCAAAGCGTTCAAATATACCGAACAAGGACCTGTCGGTCTGCTCGGCGGCAAAAAAATCGCGCTGCTTCAAGCTCGCGGCGGCGTTTACACGGACAGCCCGATGGCCAGCTTTGAAATGTCCTTGAACTATGTGAAAAACACGCTGTCTTTCTGGGGCATCACAGATCCTGAAGTGGTTGTGGTTGAAGGCCATAATCAATTCCCTGACCGCGCTGAAACGATCGTTTCGGAAGGCGTCGCCAAAGCAGCCGAGCTTGCTGCAGCATTTTAATTAAAATCTCTTCATGCAGAAACCGTATCATCCATACAGGGATGATGCGTTTTTTTCTTTGGAACTATTAGAAAAGTATAAAGTTCCACCATCCATTGCTTATATTTTTGAGGAAGAAGCTAATTAGATGCAAAAATCCCCACCGGATTCCCGCAGAGGATTTTGGCAAGTCATTTATTTCAGCTTGAGGAATCCCGCCAATCAGAGGGCGCGGTTAAACTTTTGAACGATATGATCGATAATGGGATCGATCCTGGAATCGTCAATGAGCGGCAGTTTATCCACTTTGAATAATTGAATCTTCTTAAACTGGTAGTAATCATAAAGCACCTGCTGGATTGATGCCTGATTGAGCATCAAATATTTCACATGGATGATTTCCCGCAGCAGCACATCGTCCTGCAGTGTAATGAACTTCTCATTCAGATGATTAAAGATGCCCCTCGCCATGCCGTCCCGATAAAATTCGGCGATCTGCTGCTCACGCGTCTGCATGGCGTCTTTCAAACGGCTGTATGAATCCGGATAGATAGCCTGAAGCTCCTTCAGAAATGCACTCCCGATATGCCTGATGAGCAGAACGGATTGCTCGAACAGGAATTGAAAGCGTGTGCCGTATGAAATCTCCGTACCCTCCTCATCTGTTTGAATGACCAGCGAATTTATATAATCCACATAGACGTCCACAACACCTTCAAGCACTTCCTCTTTGGATGAAAAGTGCTTGTACATCGTTGCACGGCTGACGTCCATCCGTTTGGCAATATCATCCATCCTTAATTGTTGGAAACCATCCTTCAAGGCGGCAGATATCAGTTTTTTCAATAATTTTTCTCTTATTTTATTATGTTGATGATCGATGTTTTCCGTCACTTTCATTCAACCTCCTTGATGCTATTCTTCATTATACACAAATTCGCGGGCCGGTTTGCTTTTGTTCCGGGCAATCAGCCAAAGCGATCTTTGGTACAGGCACTAGCCCTTGCAGCCCTATCCCATTGCTTGGAGCGTGTTATATAATACCTATGTCCCTGCTTATGCTTTATCAGCGGGCGGCTGAATTCAAGGATAGGAGAACTCTCATGGACATTATCGAAATTCCCACACATTTGATAGACGAAGATACCGATCAGCCCCGGTACCAGTTTGATGAAGAAGCTCTGCAGGAGCTGATGAGGAGCATTGAGGAGCTTGGGCTTCTCTCCCCGATTAAAGTCAGAACAACGAATGACGGACGATATAAAATCATTTACGGAAACCGCAGGTACAAGGCCTGCCAGACGCTGAATCTGGCTGCTATTCCCTGTATTGTCTCCACCGTTACGGACGAGATGGAGATTTACCTGGAACAGATTGCGGAAAATTTGACAAGGGAAGGCTTCTCGCCGATTGAGGAAGCCGAAGCCTTCAACAAGCTGCTCCACGATCCCAAGTTCAGCAGCTCGGCCAAATTTCTCTCCAGCAAGCTGGGGAAGCCGGAATCCTATATCAAAAATAAAGTGGAGCTTCTTAAATTCGGCAAAGCCGTCAAGAAACTGGTTGTGGGCGGTACCCAGATCCGGAAGGACAAGCTGACGGAGGATCAAATCCTTCCGCTCAAAGACCTGCCAATCGAGCACCGTGATCCGCTCGCCTTAATTGCCGCAAGAGATGAGCTTCCTGTCAGCGATGTGAAGAAGATCGCCCGCCTATTCAAGGATAAGGATATTTCCGCGCCAACGAAGGACAAGCTGCTGTATAAAACCGGTCATGAGCTGCTGGAAACCTGGTCGGTGCGGGAGCTGAACAAAGCCGAGCGGACCAAGCCCGCAGAGCCCAAACCGGCTGCGGAGAAGAAAGTGAAACCGGAGAAGCAGGCTGTGCAGCAGCAGGAAGCCCATCCAGATGTGCAAGCTCATGCCGCAAGTCCGGTCTCACCATTGGAAGTCCGGCTGCAGCAGCTTCTTGTCACGCTACCCGCTGCGGATACTCTTGCGGTTGAGTCTCTGCCCTCCCTTGAAGAAATAGCAGCTGCCGGCCAAGACAAATTGCTGGGCGACGTGAACCTGCTTATTACTCATATCGAGCAGCATCTGCAGGAATGGACGAGGATCAAAACGCTTTTGGAACAGTCAAAACCTTGAACTTTCCCCCACGAGCAAGCCATTGCGGCGAGCCGAACAAGATTTCAAAGAAAACAAACAAAATCATAACTTTACGGCATCGCCACCCGTTGGTCCGTTCACTAAGATTAAATGGCAAAGGTTAATTGTCATCTCATGGGGTGGCGTTCGGAGGGGATCTATGAAACTGTACAACAAAGTAATTTTCATTACGGATGCGGACAGTCCATCAGGCAAGGCGGTTGTTAACCGGTTGTCAGGGGAAGGCACTCATTTTATTCTGAACAGCATGTCGGAAGGCGCACTCATCGAAGCGGAGCTTGCGAAGGTACAAGCAGCCGGCTCCAAAGCCTATGTCACCAATACCGATCTGTGCCGAGCTGCCGACGTGACTGCCATGCTCAATCAGGCCGAGCAGATACTCGGGCCGGTAGATGTTCTTATTCATAATAACGATCTGCTGATACCGGCGCTTGCAGAATCTTGCGAAGAAGACGTATTTCTGGAAATCATGGACACCAACGCAAAATCCGCATTCATCTGCTCCCAGGCTGTAGGAAAACAAATGGCCGCCAGGCAATCCGGAAGAATTATTTATGTCTCCTCTATTCATGCCGAGAAGCCGACCGGCTCTTCCTTTGCCTACAGCGCTTCCAAGGGAGCCGTCAAGATGCTCTCCAAGGAAGCTGCGCTGGTGCTGGGCCGTCAAGGCATTCAGGTCAACACCATTGAGCTTGGTCCTGTGAAGGGTGACAATGAACGGTTCTCAAGCGGATTCTCGGCTCTCTATGATGATTATGAGCGCAAAGTCCCGAATGAGCTGCCAAGCAGCTATGAGGATCTGGGCCACCTTGTTTTATTCCTCTGTTCCGATGAAACCCGCTATATAAACGGATCTGATATTCGACTTGACGGCGGTTTTCTGCTGCATTATATGGATCACAAGAAAAAGCCGGCACCGTCCATTGGCGGCTGAGTAAACGGATAGAGGAAACAACGACTGGCGGGGTGATGTAGGATGTCCATATCGGATAAAGTTGCGCTGGTCACCGGCGCAGGAACAGGAATTGGCAAAGGCGTCGCCATAGAGCTGGCACGGCGCGGAGTCAAAGTCGCCGTCCACTACAATCAAAGCAGCGCCGGAGCCGTCCATACCAGGCAGCAAATCGAAGAATTCGGCGGTCAGGCATTCATCGTTCAGGGCAATGTCGCCCACAAGCGGGAGATTGAGTCTATGGTGCAGCAGGTCGCTGACCACTATGGCGGAATCGATATTCTCGTCAACAACGCCGCCCTTCAGCTGAATCACGGGTTCTTCGATCATACGGAAGAGACCTACGATACGATGATGCATATTAATCTCAAAGGATATTGGCAGTGCATCCAGGCTGTCGTGCCCTATATGAAAATCAAAAACTCAGGTCGCATTATCAATATTTCCTCCGTGCATGCCAAACGTCCGACCGACTTCGATGCCGTGTATGCCATGACTAAGGGCGGCATCCGGATGCTTGGGCGGGAAAGTGCCATAGAATTGGGTAAATATGGTATTACTGTAAATACGATTGAGCCCGGCGCTGTCGATGTCGGGAAGTATAGCACCTCCAGAGCACCGGAAATACGCAGGCGATTTCCGCTGGGCCGTGTAGGAATACCTCACGATGTGGCGCAGCTGGTCTGCTTTATCGCCTCGGATGAAAGCGAATTCATGTCCGGTGCGGCCATCCGTCTGGACGGCGCCAGCATGCTGTTGTGAGAAACCAAATCCACTATTCAAGGAGCGAATGACATGGTTAATAAACAAGCCTTTGAAGAAACGCTTGCCCACGTACGGACGGGCTCAAGCCCATCTGAGCTTCGCATCACCGATGTCCGTTTCACCGACGTTGTCGGCGGCCCTTTCCACAGCAGTCTGATCAAAGTCTACACCAATCAGGGCCTCGTCGGATTTGGCGAGGTGCGCGACGGCGCTGAAAAGGTCTATGCGCAAATGCTCAAAAGCCGCATCCTGGGCGAAAATCCCTGCAACATCGACAAGCTGTTCCGCCGGATCAAGCAGTTTGGCGGCCATTCCCGCCAAGGCGGCGGCGTAAGCGGGCTGGAAATCGCCCTGTGGGATCTGGCAGGCAAAGCCTACGGCGTGCCGATCTATCAAATGCTTGGCGGCAAATTCCGCGACAGCATACGGATGTACTGCGATACGGAAATCGTAGGCAAGGATACGGGTACGGCGATGGGAAATGCGCTTAAGAAACGGATGGAAGCCGGCTTCACCTTTCTCAAGATGGATCTTGGCATTGGGCAAATCATCAATGAACCCGGCGCACTCAGCGCCCCGCTTGGCTTCCTGGAAGAGATGAGAGCAAAGTCCAAAAACCGCTATAATCAAAACTTTAACGAAATGTCGGATGAGCAGATTCGAGACATCACAAACCGCCACTACGACATTTACAACATCCCGCACCCCTTCACAGGCATTCACGTAACCGAGAAAGGCCTCGACCTGCTGGAGCAGTATGTTGCCGACGTCCGTGCGGTTATCGGTTATCAGGTTCCGCTTGCCGTTGACCACTTTGGCCATATCGGTCTTGAGGACTGCATCAAGCTGGGCCGCCGTGTCGAAAAATTCAATCTGGCCTGGATGGAGGATATGATCCCCTGGCAGTATACCGAGCAGTATGCAAAATTGTCGCGTGCGGTAACCACTCCGATTTGTACCGGGGAGGATATCTATCTGAAGGAAAATTTCCGTCCGCTTCTCCAGGCTGGCGGCGTGTCCGTTATCCACCCCGATGTCCTGACGACGGGCGGTATTCTGGAAACGAAGAAAATCGGCGATATGGCGCAGGATTATGGCGTTGCCATGGCGATTCATATGGCTGAGAGCCCGATTGCTTGCCTGGCGGCTGCTCACGTCGCCGCAGCGACAGAGAACTTCCTCGCTCTCGAGTATCATTCCTGCGAGGTGGAGTGGTGGGATGATATTATCATCAGCAGCAGGCTGCCGAAGAAGCTGGTGCAGAACGGTTTCATCACGATGACGGATGCGCCGGGACTCGGTATTGACGATCTTAATGATGACGTGCTCGCAGAGCATCTCCATCCCGATATCAAAGGCCTATGGGAGCCGACGGACAACTGGAACAAATTTTATTCCAATGACCGTCTTTGGAGCTAAGGGCCGGTCAGTTCCTGACTAATGAACGATTGCGGGAAGAGATCATATGCTGTCATTTTGGCGGCGCAGTCGGCTTCTTCCCTCAAACCGTATAGTCATTTACAGGCGTGAACCTTATAAATTCCATAAGGGCAAAAAGAACCTGCAGCCTCTCCAGTTGGAGAGAATCTGCAGGTTCTTTGCTGATCATTCCCGGACAAGTCGGCTAATTTAGTCCAGCAAGACGAAACGGCTTCGCCGTCTGAATTCTATAAGAACAAAGGAAAAAGAGGAGGAATATTCATCCCTCCCCTCTTTCATCGTCCCGGTAAATCAGCCTGCCGAAGCAGCCTCCATCAAGCCTCTGATATAACCGACCCCATAGAGCCTGCCCAGCAGCTCATAGCCGGGATTATCGTTATTCTCGCCTTCCATGGTCGGCACATGATCCGGTCTTGCCGGTCCGCTGTAGCCAACTTCGTAATAGGTCCGCATCGCTTTCAGCATATCTGTTTTGCCATCGTCGTGAAAGGTTTCCTCGAATTTTTCCGGGGTTCCCTTCACATCGCGGAAATGCACGAAAAATAATTTGTCCTGCCCGGCAAAATCGCGAATGACCTGGGGGATATCGTCCCCGGCCGTTGCCAAGGTTCCCTGACATAACGTAATGCCGTTATACGGATTCGGCACCAAATCGATCGCCCGCTGCAGGGCGGATGCGCTGCGCAGAATACGCGAGACTCCGCGGATCGGCGTGATCGGCGGGTCATCCGGATGAAGCGCCAGCTTTACCTTGGCTTCCTCCGCGACCGGAACGATCCGCTCCATGAAATAGTGCAGATTCTCCCACAGCTGTTCCTCCGTCACAATCCCCGCCTCTGTAAGAGGAGCATCCTGCATCAAGCTGTGATCATAGCTGGATACCAGCGCTCCGCCTCGTGTACGGGTCGTTGTGGAAGTGCGGAACCAGTTGAACTGGGCCATGAAATTATAGCACAGCACCGGAATTCCGGCCGCACCCATATTGATCAGGAACTTCTGGAAGACTTCGATCTCAGCGTCCCGCTCAGGTGTGCCAAGCTTGATATTGTTGCTCGGGGGCATCGATTCAATGACAGACAGTGTAAGGCCATGATCCGCATAACGCTGCTTCATCCGGATAAGGGGCATCAAATCCCACGGCTTATCTGTCTTCTCCTCCCATGGAAGGCCGCCGACCGCGTAATTCACATTCATCTGCTTCGCAAGCTGCCACAAGCGGGTAGGCTGGGAAGAGAAAAATTCTGCCAACTGCATAGTTTAAGCTCCTCTCTGTATTTCAAAATTGTTCATTGCTGCGCAGCGCGGGCAGTTTCCCGCACACGCTGCGCATTGCATTAAGTCGGCAGAGATTATTAAGCCCCCGCTGCTTTTTCGGCCAGTTCCTTGCCCATTTTATCGATTTTGTTATAAGCTTCCTCGATTGATTGCTGCCCGAACGTTACAGCATCCATTTCTTTCTTGTAGGTGTCCACCCACTCCGAGAAGCCCGCAGCCGGCGAATAGAACGGCAGCGCCTTTTCGACCGAAAGATCATAGATTTCTTTGCCCAGTTTATCCTTCTCTCCGAGCGTCGGTTCAAGGGTTTTGTAGATTTCCGGATTAATCGGAATACCGCGGGTCAATCCCAGCGCTTTTCCGGCTTCAGGATCCGTGATGAACCACTTGACGAAATTTTTGGCCTCATCCTTATTCTTGGAGTTGGCGCTGACGCTCAGGAAGATGGTCGATTGCGCCCAGCCCCCTCCTGCCGGCCCTGTCGGCATATTAACAACTCCGACTTTGCCAGGCATCAGCTGCTCCAATGCGCTGACCGAGCCTGTTGTTGCCCCTCGCGTCATCACAACGCCTGACGCCATCGGATCGGCTTGCGGGTCATTCTCCAGGAACGAGGCGGCTTTCTCCGCCGGAGGTACGATTTTATTTTTGCGGAAATCCTCATAGGTCTGATAGAAGGTCATGAATAAATCCTTGTCGAGCGTAAATTTCTTGCCGCCATCGGACATGATCGGATCTTTGCCCATGGAGGTCTGGTAATAGTTGAAGCCGTCCCAGGCTGTCGTGTCGCCAATCGGATATTTACCTTCCGGCAGCTTGGCGCGGGCGTCCTTCGCCCATTGGAAATATTCGTCATAGGTCCAGTTCTGCTGGGGAAGCGGGATGCCGTACTGTTCCAGCTCCGTCTTGTTGAACGCCATACCCTGCGCGTTTTGGGTGAGCGGAATGCCATACAGTTTGCCGTCGATTTTCAGATTCTCCACGACATTGGGATCCACAATCCCGCTCAGATCAATGTCCGACAGGTCTTCAAGCTGCCCCCTGGACACATATTCCTGAATGTAAGCGGCATCCATTTGCAGCACATCCGTAATCGACTTGGATGCCGCAAGGGTCGGCAGCTTCTGCCAGAATGCATCCCAGGCCATGAATTCGGGCTTGAAGGTCACGCCCGCATGCTGCTGGGAATAGAGATCCAGCGCTTTTTGGGTCGCTTCGTGGCGTTCGTCGGTACCCCACCACATAATGCTCAGCGTCTTGGCGCCTCCGGTCTCTTTGACCGTTTCGTTGCCTGAAGCATTCCCGTTTTCGCTCTCGGCTGCGCCATTCCCGCCGCCGTTTCCTCCGCTGCAAGCCGTTACCAGCAGCAGCAGCGCCAAACTTATAAATGCCAGGACTGCAGATCTTTGTCTTCTCATTCCCTTTGAACCCCTCTCAATTTTTATTATGATGCGCTTATCCCTTCAACCCGGTTGTGGCTATGCCCTCCACGAAATGCTTCTGGGCAAAAAGAAAGATAATCGCGGAAGGCAAAATGGACAGCAGAGACATGGCAAGCAGCTGGCCCCATTGAATATCGAATTGATCGATAAACATGCGCAGCGCGAGACCGACAGTAAACTTCTCGACAGAGCTTAGATAAAGCACCTGTGCGAAGAAATCATCCCAGCTCCAGATAAAGGTAAAAATTGCAACCGTAACAAGCGCCGGCTTGATCAGAGGAAATATAATCCGCAGGAATATACCGTAAACAGAGGCGCCGTCTATCTTGGCCGCTTCGTCCAGATCACGCGGAATACCGCGGATAAATTGCACCAGCAGGAAGATAAAGAACGCCCCGCCGCCGAAGAAATGCGGCAGCACCAGCGGTACATAGCTATCCACCCAGCCCAGCTTGTTGAAGAGAATATACTGCGGGACAACTGTGACCTGGCCTGGCAGCATCATAGTCAGCAGCAGAATCGAGAACCAGAAGCCGCGAAACTTGAAATTAAGCCGGCCGAAGCCGTAAGCCACAATGGCAGCAGTCAGCACGCCGCCGGTTACATTGCCAAGCTCCATCAGGAGCGTGTTGCCGAAGAAATGAGCGAAGGTGTAGTCGTTTGAGAAATTCCATCCATTGCTGTAATTTTCCCACATCGGCGTTGACGGCCACAGCGTGGGCAGGCTCAGCTCGGCCGTCTTCTTCAGGGAAGCTCCGATCCACCAAATGACCGGGTACAGCATCAGGAGAGAGAAGGCCGTAAGAAACAAGTGATTGGAGAGCTTCCCCCGAACGGTCGTATTCATTTTGCCTTCCCTCCATCCGACTCGTAGAATACCCAATAACGCGACGCCAGGAAATTAAGGACGGTCAGAACAGCGACAATCGCAAGTAATATCCAGGCCAATGCGGAAGCGTAACCCATCTGATAATGCTTAAAAGCCTTCTCATATAGAAACAACGCGTACATATAAGTGGAATTGACCGGTCCGCCCTTGGTGATGATGAAGGCCGAGGTGAAGGTCTGGAAGGAACCGATGACGCCGAGTACCAGATTGAAGAACATAACCGGCGAAAGCATGGGAAGCGTAATGCTGATAAACTTGCGGAAGCGTCCGGCGCCATCTACGGAAGCGGATTCATACAGCTCTTGAGGAACCTGCTTGAGGCCTGCCAGAAAAATAACCATCGTTGAGCCGAACTGCCAGGTGTTCAGAAGGATCAGCGTACCAAGCGAGGTGTCGGGATTTGATATCCAGCCAACGCCTTCAATGCCGAACCAGGCCAGCACCTGATTGATATAGCCGTCCAGACCGAACATATTCCGCCACAGGGCAGCCACGGCGATACTTCCGCCGATCAGTGAAGGAAAATAAATCGCCGTGCGGTAAATATTCATTCCCCGGATGCTTTTGCTCAGCGCCATCGCAACCATCAGCGAGAAGAAGAGCTTCAGAGGAACCGAGATCAGTACGAACAGGAATGTCACGCTGAGAGATTTGGTGAAGGTCGAGTCGTCGGTGAATATGTTGACGTAGTTGTCCGTCCCTATCCAGACGGGATCTTCAAGCAGCGAATACTCCGTAAAGGATAAATAAAACGATTGGCCGATTGGCCATAAGGTCAGCAGCAAAAATCCGATCAGCCATGGGGAAATGAATATATAACCGGCTAAATTGGTTTCTCCCTTGTTTTTGCGCTTTCTTCCGGGAACTTTTACCGTCTCTTCGTACGGTGTCTGAGATAACGGTTCAGCAGTCACCCACGGATCTCCTCCTCTTATCTAAATCTGTTTGTCGTGCCGGATAATACTTCTTTACTGTATACGAAAGCGGTTTCATTGCGAAAGGTGACGAAATTATGAATTTGTTTGATTTATTTCACGATCTCATTTCATCCCTTTTTCATCTGCTTATGTCCCCGGAAAAGGGTGGAAAAATTATATACTTATCGAAAATGCCTTAAAAAACTCGCATCGACAAAATCGGGAATGTCCCTAACAATAGATGCTAGAGCCATCAGATTCAAGGTTTTGCACGGCATACACACTATACTTGTTGGAAGAGGTGCTCCACATGAAATTTGACAATCCGGAAGATATTATCCAGCTTACACCGCTTTGGGAAGGAGAACGATTCTCTAACGGGCGTCCGAAGGTTTCCGAGGATGTGCTGAAGCGCATGCGTAAAATAACTTTGGAGGAAGCCTGGGGCCCGCTATGGAACAGAGGTTATACGTTTCAGTTCGAGGGAGATTTCAAAATCATCCACCCCGATAAAATTATGGTGGGCCGGGCGGTTACCGCCGTTATGGTACCCAAGCGTCCCGATCTGCACGAAACCCTGCTGAATTACGGGCATGAGCAGGAAGGCCGGAAAGGCTTTTTCAATCAATGGGTCATCGATTCGCTGGTTGAGGATGATGTCGTTGTCGTGGATATGTTCGATAAAGTCCATCTGGGCACTTATGTAGGAGGCAATCTGTCCACCGCTATTTCCACCCGCACCAAACGCGGAGGAGCGGTCGTCTGGGGAGGCATTCGCGACAATCAGCAGGTCGTTGAAATTGAAGATATCAATATCTACTACCGGGGAAGCGATCCTACTGCGATTACGGATGTGACGATGGTCGGCATGAACGTGCCTACACGCATCGGCAAGGCCATCTGTCTTCCCGGCGATATTGTGCTTGGCACGCCTTCAGGCGTTATCTTTATCCCTCCCCATCTTGCGGAGCTGACTGTCGTACAGGCGGAGAAATCCCAGGTGCGCGACATCTTCGGCTTCATTCGCCTCAAGGGTGGCGTTTATTCTACAGCCCAGATCGATACCGCATGGACATTGGATATGTGGCAGGACTTCATGAATTGGTTCGAAAACGATCCGACTGCTGCGGAGTATCGTCATTTGTCCTGGGAGAAGGAGCTTGCGGAAGCGCAGAAATCGGACAGCAGCGGCTCCAATCATGATGTGCGGCTCTAATCGGTAAGCAAGCCTCACGCAAGAAGGACTCTGGAAAGAGCGGATCAGCCGCTTCCAGAGTCCTTCTTTTTTTGTTTTATTTGCCGACCGATTCCCGGTATTCCGTCGGGGACAGACCGACTTTTTTCTTGAAAATCTGACTAAAATAACGGGGATCCTGATATCCCACCTGCTCCGCCACCTCGTAATTTTTGTAATGTGTGGTTTTGAGCAGCTCCTTGGCCTTGCCGATCCGGATGTCCGTCAGATGCTCGATGAACGTTCTGCCCGTGTTCAGCTTGAAGAGCAGGCTCAGATAGGTCGGTGTCATATATACCTTCTGTGCCACGCTCTGCAGGGATACCGCCTGGCATTCCTGCTCCATGTGATGGATCGTTTTCTTGATGATGCTGCGGTGGCTCTCCTTCTGATCGGGCGACATCACTTCTCTGACGCCCGAGAAGAAATGGCTGACGTACGTCTTAATTTCCTGAAGCGTCTGCATCTTCACGATGGACATGATTTCAAACTTGTTGTAAGCGTTAACATAATTGGTATTGGCAAGCAATCTTTTCTCGGTTTCAATAAGCAGGCGGACTGTCAGCTCGTACATATTCTTAATATCGATCGGACCGTTCTCAAGCAGCCTGTCGTAAAACTCGTTGACGGCCTCTTCGATTTCCGCGGTGGAATCAGCCGCTTTCAAGGAATCCAGCAATTCCTTCTCCCTGTCAGCCGGATAATCGCTCGTGGACACATACCGGCGAAGCTCGCTGAAGTAGATAATCTGCCCCGTTCCACGATAGAATTTGTTTTTCAGCGCGCGGGAAGCCTGCCTGTATGATTGATTGATGTCGTAAAGATGGCTGCATGGCTTGCCTACGCCGATATTCACGGGAAGGTTGAACTGCTGGCTCAGCATATTTTGAATCGCTTCCAGGAACTCCTTGGATACCCAGGAGAACAGCAGTCCGATCCGGTTTTGTTCATCCATAAATACGACGCTTCCGCCGGAGACCTGCTGCTGCAAATAATCCCTCATCCTTTCGACCAGGAGCACCATTTCGTGCTCGTCATCATCCGGAGATACCGGCTCCAGCAGCGCCAGCGCCGGATAGGTATAATACGGATTCAAATTCAGGCGGGACAGGCTCTCCTTCAAATTCGCGCCAGCGCTTTTCCGCCCCAGCACAAGATCCTGAAGAAAACGGTCTCTCATCCAGGTCAAGATTACATCGTCCTTGAACAACAGCCCTTCGCTTAGCATGCTCCATTTCCCCTTTTATGAAAGGATGGTAATGCAAGTGCATGAGACTCATGAAGCTAATCCAGATCAATCAGCTTGTAGGCGTGCATATGCTCGATAAAAGCGGCCTCCGCCGCATCCGCATCTCCCGACCTCAGAGCGTCCATGAGAAGCTGATGCCACTCTGCCAGCACATTGGTTGTATAATGCCTGTTCGAAATCGCCATAAACCGCATGACTTTGGTGCGCATATTATTCCACAGCTCCAGAACCGCGTGATTGTCGCATCGCTTATAGAAGAATCCGTGGAAATCCATGTCAAGCTCCAATATGGCCAGCAGTTCATTTTGTTTGGTAGCTTTATCCATCTTGCAGATGATCGTATTCAAGTGACTGTAATCCTCTTCCGTCATGAGCGGCATCGATTGTCTGACCGCGAAGCCCTCGATGATCTCGCGAAGGACGAAGATATCCTTGATTTCCTTGGGCGTTATCGTGGATACGACCGAGCCCTTGTTGGGAATGCCCGTAATGAGGCCCTCCTGCTTCAATCTCTCCAGCGCCTCCCGCACCGGAGCCTGGCTGATCTGGAATTTGCCAGCAATCTCCGTAACGATCAGCCGGGTGCCCGGCTGAAGGTCGCCTGCGAGAATTTCCCTCTTCAAATCCGCATAAACATGTTCACTAATCGAGTTGATTGGATAATCTACCTGACTGCCCCGTATGGCTTTCACTGCTCCTCTCAAGATTATCGATTATCGATAATCTTTCGCTTAGGTTTATTATAGAGGTTGTTGCTGATGGAAACAACAGTTGTTTTTTGGTGTTTTTTGTCGTTTTTCGTCTAACAATGACGATTGTTATTGTACATCCGTTTATTATGCGATAGATGATTATCAGGTCCTGCCCCGGAAACCGACGAATAAAGCTGCTGCGCAAAGCGAAAACATCTCCCGATATTCATACGAGAATAAGAAAACCTTACAGACATTAACAGGCGTGAAGCTTGAACCTGCTATGAGGTCAAGAAAAAAACGGCTGCACCGTCAATGAACGGATACAGCCGCTTCTTCTTTGGTTTCTGACCTTGTCAGCCCGTTGACGGACTGTTTGGCACATGGCCCTTCTGGTTGCGATTCTCCGAGGTGGAGGCAGCCAGATGATCTTCCGCTTGCTTGGATCTGGTCTCCAGGGCCAGGTTTTTGGCATCAATAGACTGCTTTTTACGAGCCATGCTGCTTACCTCCCGATACTGCGGCTTGCCTTGATCTCGCAAGGCAGTAATAGGTTAACCAAGATTAGAGAAGATTAACAATTCTGGGCGGGCAAACAAGCTGACACAGCCCGGAAAGCGACAATCCGGCTGGAACAGCGGTCGCAAGCCCAAATTGTCCCGCCGCATTTCCTTCAATCGGCCCCCCTTCTACCATTCGAGCAAATCTGTCTCGACAATCACCGCTTCCGGATCAAGGGGAATGCGGAAAGTCTTGATCTCGGATGGACGGAACGACGCGCGGATGGTTCTTCCCCACTTGGGAAGGCTGACCTCGGCCGTTACGGCCCGTTTATCCGTCTCATAGCAGCGGACGATGAGATCGTCGTTATCCTCCGCTTTCTTGATGGCGCTGACGATAATATTGCTGCTGTCGACCGTGACAAAAGAATCCGTTTGCGGCAGCTTGCCCTCATGATAGGTTTCAATCACCGCAACCGGCTTGCAGTTAAGCTCGGCTGCGCGTTGGACGACACCCGATTGCTCCCAGGACCCTTCATGCGGCAGCAGCGAATACGAGAACCGTTGAACGCCCTGGTCGATGAACGTATATTCGCCGTCCGGATCGGGAACAAAGGGAACATGATGCGCATAGATGGGACTGCGCAGTACGGTTAAAGCCAGCTCCTTGTTATGAATGCTGTAGCTGTACTTGGCATCATTGATGAGGCTCACGCCATAAACCTGGTTGGTGCCCTGAACAAGTCCGGTATAATCCACCCAGCTCTGCCCCGGCTCTTCTTCCCCGTTATGCTCGCGCTCGATCGTACCGTAAGGAATCTCATACGTATGCTTGCTGAACACGACATTCATCGGGAATACCAGCTTCAGCATCTTGAACTGCTCACGCCAATCAACGGTAATATGGACATCGATCCCGTCACGTCCCGCATACATGGAGAAATCCTGAATCAGCCTGGAGCTGCCGTATTCACTGACAACCCGGATGACCGACTTGACCGGTCCATGCTCTACCCGGAACACTCTCGTCGCCTTGAAGGCGCCGATGACCTGATTGAAATGCAGGACATCATGGCTCCATGTGTCCGACTTATCCTCAATAACTACGGGTTTGGCCGCCTCGCCCCCAAATACCTCATGACCTGCCTTCTTGTCCCTCAGGCTGGCGATATATCCGGTATCCCGGTCGAATTCAAGCCGGTACCGGTCATTTTCCAGCACCAGGTCGCTTGCTTGAATGGGTACTCCCACAGGCTTAAGCGACTCGGATTGCAGAACCAGCCGGTACGTCCTGTAGCCGAGCGAAGGCAGATCGGCCAGGAAGCTGAGCCGGTAACGCCCCCTCGCGGATGCCTGTGACTGCACGGTCTGGAAGGGGATAACCTGACCGCTGTCATCCAGCAGCACTGTCTTGTCTGTAACCCCGCCTGTTTCCAACTCAACATTCACGAGGCTTGACCATGCATGCGGATTAAACACAACAATCGGCTTCATGCTTTCATCCTGTTCAATGCCGATGTTCCAGGATAAGGACTGTACGGCATAATTGAGCGAACGGTCGGCTATCGCCATGGCTTCCCCATACAAATACATGGCATCCTGGTAGGCAGGCTCCAGACTGGTTCCCGCCATAATATCATGGAACTGGTTGAACAAGACGTTTTTCCAGGCACGGTCGAACTCCTTGGGGTACGGCTGGCCGGTAATCCATGAGGCAAGAGCGGAATATTTCTCGGCGGCAATCAACCGGTTCTCGGCCTGCCGGTTCCACTGCTTGATGCCTGAATGGGCCGCATAACAGCCGCTGGCATGATGCTGGAGATCATCATGGACAACAGGAAATTCCAGTCCCTTCTCCTCCATGTCACGGAAATAACGGTCCGGCGTGGAGAATTCCAGCTTCGGCAGGTCCGCTTCCCCGTTCAGCTTGCGGATGCTGGCGATGTTTTCCTTCGTTGGACCGCCGCCATGATTGCCGACACCGTAGAACAGCATCAGGTCGCTAACGGGCTCCTTGAATTCTGCCAATGTACGGCGGACGTGATTGTCCAGCTCCTTGCCCCAGGACAAGTATTCAAACATGATGCGGAAGGTCAGCACCTTGGAGCCGTCGTCGGACTGCCACCAGAATAAACGGCCGGGAAGCCCCTTCTCATTGGGCATGGGACGCATCATCACATAATAGTCCATGCCGCTCTTCTTCAAAATCTGCGGCAGCATGGCGTTATGGCCGAAGCTGTCCACATTGTAGCCTACCTTGGCGGTTACGCTGAACTTCTCGTGAAAATACCGCTGTCCATACAGCCCTTGGCGGACAAAGGACTCGCCGCCTGGAATATTGCAGTCAGGCTGAATCCACCACCCGCCAACGATATTCCAGCGCTTCTCCTGCACACGCTCTTTAATTTCCTGAAACATCGCTGGATCGTTATTTTCGACCCATTCATACATGGCCGCAGAACTTGAGGTGAAGATGAAATCCTCTGATTCCTTCATCCGGTCGAGCGCGGAACGGAAGGTCGCCTTGGCTTCCTGAAACCCTTCCTGCCACTGCCACAGCCATACGGGATCCAGGTGCGCATTGCCGATCATATACAGTTTCTTGTCTTTCATTCTCTCATCAGCTCCCAATCATTATGAATCCGCCGCGTCTGCTTTCAATCTCATCAATCCATTAGCCGCATGAACAGCGGCTCCGCAGGCGGCTTCCTCCTCCACCACGGACAACAGCAGAGGACGGCCCAGCTTCACCTGAAGCAGCCGCTGCAGAGCCGGATTCCTGCGGATGCCGTTGCCTGAGCCAACCAGGCAGCTTACAGCTTCCAGGCGGGAAGCAGGCAGCAGCCGTACAAAAGCAAGCAGTTCCTCCGTCATGCCCTGCAGAAACCCGGCAATAATCGCTCCCGGCCGCATATTCAGGGCATTCAGGCCTGTAATTGTTCCCGCCGCATCCGGCTTATCCCTTGTTCCATAAAATTGCGTTCCAACCAGAGGCAAAGCCTCATCTGCCTCCAATGAAGCGACCGCAAGCCGGTTCATGGTGTCGAACATTGCGGACTCACTCATCTCCTGTCCCGTGAAGGTTTGGCAGATCTCCCTGAAGAAGCGCTCCAGCAGCTCATAGGATTTGCCGCCGCTTAGCGACGCTCCCACGAGCAGATAACCCCCGCCCGGGAAAGGGCGTGTGTCCAAGCCTGCTATATTCTCATAAGTATTGCTGTACACCGAAATCTGCGAGCCCGTACCGACATTAACCAACAGGGAATCCTCTGCCTTGGCAACAGCTCCGATAAAGCTGGCCTGATTGTCTCCAATAGCGCAAAATACCGGCTTGCCGTCCCCCGTTCGCCCAACAAGGGGATTATCGTTGCCCGCAAGCATCGGCAATATGGATGGATCAATGCCGGCCTTGTTGAACGCATCCCTGTCAAATTCCCTGTTCCTGAGGTCAAAGAGACCCAGAGATGCGGCATTCGACGCATCCATAACCGGGGCAGAGCTGCCGCACAGCCGCATCGCCAGATAATCTCCGATGGTGCACAGGCGCCTGGCCTGCGCGGGAACCATTTTGCTGCGTACATTGTAGAAATGCGTCACCAATCCATAACCGGTAGAGACCGGATAGCCTGTTCGTTCCCTCAGCCTGCCCGCATAAGAAAGGCCGGTCTCAAGCTGCTGGTCCCCCCGGCTATCCTGCCATGTATATAAGGGGCTTGCATGCTTCCCCCTCTCATCCACATACAGAATCCCATGCATCTGACAGGAGATGCCGATACCCTCCACCTGCGGCCAATAGGCTGCGCAGGCCGCAATCAATTCCTCCACGGACGCGATAATACGCTCCGGGTCCTGCAGCTGCTCCCAGCTGTGCGCTGCCTGTATGGCGGCATCATTCGGGCAGGAGACCATCTTGACCGCATCACCGCTGATTTTTTCCCGGATCAGGATACATATGGATGTTGTACCCACATCAATGCCTGCCGTATACATAACGGATCCCCCTTGTTTAAGCTTTCATATCACCCAGCTTGTACAGATCGATCAGGTTATTGCGGAATATCCGGTCGGCGAAGGCCATGGCCTGTTTTTCTCCCATTGCGCCTTCCTCCATTTTCTCCGTCAGCACCTCCGCAACAAGATTTCTGGCCAGCTTCTGATGCGCATAGGTACCCTCGATATAATTATAATCGCCGCCAAAGCCCTGAATTTTGTTTTGCGGCACCATTTCAATCATCTGATGCATGATTTGTTTGGCCGCCGTCGGTGAAATGATATACATCCAGGTAAAATCAGCATAAACATTGGGGAAATTTTTGGCAATGCTCAAATAGCTCGTAGCATACGGATAGCCGCAGTGGAGCAGCACAAATTTGGCTTCGCTGTATTCAAGCAGCAGGGGGATCAATCCCTCCACATTGGAATTCGAAATAAGATTGCCATTGCCCGAAACACTGGTTTCATGATGCCCGGTATGGATTTGAATGGGCAATCCGTAAGCGATGGAACGCTGGATAATAAAATGAATCAAATAATCCTGAAGCGGCTGTGTTTCCTCCTGGGACAAGCTTTGCGCAAGCGAAGAGGCACGCAGCCGGTTGAAGACCTGCTCCGCCTCGAACATCGTCGGCTTCGAGCTTGCCAATGTCCGCCAATACGCATGACCCAGCTTGGTTGCCACCATTCCCTCCTGCACATATCTATGCAGCAAGGCATCCACGGCCTCCAGGTACTGCCGCAAATCATGCGCATTTATTCCGGCGTTCTTCTCCACATCGTGAAGGTCCTGCAGCGATCGCAGCTTGAAGGTGAAATCCATAAACATGATGGGGCGGAAGCGATCGTAATCCAGCTCTGTCGTCTGGATCAGCGTGAAGGCCAGATCGATTCCCGAGCGTTCCACCATAACTTTATGATACCAATCGGGATCGTGGGTTGCCTGCTTCACCTTGTCATTGGCCTGCATAATCCCGTCCACGGACCAGTCACGCAGGTCATACAAATCCTCCATTGCCGTGCGGAACATGCGCGCATAGGTCGTGTTGCTTGTTTGCTGCCAGTATGATAAGAAAATACCCGCTTTCTCTTCATCGCCGAGCTGGCTCCGCCTGCTCAGGATGCCGCGCTCCATGCCGGCCGTGACCAAATCGGAGTCCAGATAATGCATCAATGAGAAAAAATCATGGTTTTCTTTTTTTCTGATTTGGGGTGTTGCCAGATGCTCATGACCGTCTATCATACGGATTTGTTGTATATATTCATGAATGCTGCTCATGGTTGTCTCTCCTTCCAAGCCTTTAGACCTGTGGTTAACCGGCGGAGCATGAGGAAACTGTCCGGAGAAGCATTAGGGACAATTTCCGCATGCGCAGTCCGCTTAACCACCGGCCTTGTAAAACGGATTATTTGAGTGCGCGAGGCATGTTAGTCGACGCTAAGCTCAGGGAACGTATTTTTGACTTCTTTCTTGAATGCCGCGACAACATCGTCATAGCTGGATTTATTCGTGACCCCTTCGCCTGCGACCTTTCTCCATTTGCTCAAAATATCCTCGCCGTATTTGTCCGCCTTCACGGCAGGCATCTGCTTGATTGTTTCATAATAAGGCTTCAGAATGTTTTGATCACCGAAAAAGCTCGATTTGAAGGAATCCAGATTTTTCTCATAAACGGTTGCGTTCCCCGGCATGTTCCCGGTTTTACCGAGATTGTACTCCTGCCATTCCGGACTTGCGATATATTTGATGAATTCGTAAGCAAGATCTTTATTCTCTGATTTCTCATAGATACCGCGGTACGTACCGCCCATATAGAAGCCTTCCGGCGTTTTGGCAACGCCGAATTTGCCAACTGCCTTGTCATCTTTGTTATCGATCATGAAACTGGCCCATGCAGGCATGGAAGTCAGAATGACGCTGCCGTCATTCAAGGCATTGCCCCAGCCGGCCGACATGAACGGAAGCTTCGCATCCACATTGCCCGCATCGACCTGCTTTTGTATTTCATAGGTGTCTTTCCACCGGGTGTCGATATTGAGCTTGCCGTCCTTGACCCAAGGCTCCGTGTTGTAAGCCGCAAGGTCGAACAGGTCGCCGGAGCTCTCGATCAGATGGACTTTGCCTCCGCTGTCCTGGGCAACCTTCTTGCCCAGCTCAATGATCTTGTCCCAGCTGCTGACCATTTCGCTGATTTTATCGGGATCATCCGTTCCAAGATATTTCTTGGCATTGTCGCGGAGATACCAGAAGCCGCCCGGCGAGGAATGATCGGAAATCGCACGCACCTTGCCGTCAGCGGAGCGTCCCAGAGCCTGAACATAAGGAATGTAGTCCTTGAGCAGATCCTCCGCACCCATTGCAGAGAGGTCGGTCAGAAATTTGGAATCAATAAACTTGCCGATATAGCCCCGTTCCAGATCGAAGATATCCGGAACGCCCTTGCCGGACTGAAGAACAGAGAGCAGCTTGGTCTGATACTGGTCGCCGGGGAATAATTGAACGTCTATCGTGACGCCCGGATTCTTCTCCTCAAACTTGGCCGCCATATCCTTTACCTGATCGAAGAACGTCCATATGACCAGCTTGCCTTCAAGCTTGGCCGGCGCGTTCCCGTTATCGCCCGTCGTCCCCGCGTTCGTTCCTTCACCGGCTGCTGCGCCGGGATCATTGGCCGCGGGCGCGTTCCCGTTGTTCGCATTATTGCTCTTGCCGCAGCCCGCCAGCAATCCCGTCACCAATACAACTGCAAACAGCAATGACAACCATTTTTTCGTGTTCAAAACGATCTCCCCTTTAAGAGTTATTGAACTTGCTGTCCAGACCCATGTACATGTACGAAGCGCTTACACTCTTGCCAATCCGAGCTCTTGCCAATCCTTGGCACCACCTCTTTCAATGGAATCGGCTGCCCGCTTACGGTCAGCCCTTAACCGCTCCTGCTGCGACGCCGCTTATAATCTTCTTGGACATGATGGAGAAGAATATCAGCAGCGGTACGACAGAAATGACAATACCGACATATTGGGCGCCGAAATCGGATGAAAACTGCGATTTCACACTGGCAATCATGACCGGAAGCGTCTGAAGATCACCATCAAAGAGAACAATCATCGGCGTGAGAAAATCATTCCATTTACCGATAAAAGAGAATATCGCCAGCGTCGCCAGCGCCGGACCCATCAAACTCAGAATAATCCGGTGAAAAATCTGCAGTTCTCCGTATCCGTCCACCCTGGCGGATTCAATAATTTCAGTCGGCACCGAATTGTCCGCAAATTGGCGCATCAGGAAGATTCCGAAGGCATTGTAGAGGGACTGCAGCAGCAGCGGCCAGTACGTATTGAGCATATGAAGCGTATCCATCAGTTTGTAGAAGCCGATAATGCCAAGCTGGCCCGGTATCATCATCGTGCCCAGAACGAACAGAAACAGCGCATTTTTGAAGCGGAAATTATATTTGGAGAAGCCGTAGCCGGCCAGTGCCGCGAAATACACATTAATAATTGTTGAAGTGACGGTAATAAATACAGTATTGGCGAATCCCCGCCAAATATTGACGGAAGCTACGAGCCGGTTGTAGTTATCCGCAAGCTGATCGCCCGGCAGAAGCAGCAGCTCCCTTGCTATTTCCGAATTGGAATGCGTGGACGTAATGATCATGCTGTAGAACGGGACCAGGCAGACCAGCGCCACAACGACCAGCAGAATGTAGAGAAACCAGCTGGAAATTTTTGTTTTTGCAACCATGTTGATTCCTCCTTATTCCCTTAGCCTTGCAGCGAATGTAGTGATTGCGGTAAAGAACATGACGACGGCAAAGATCCCGAAGGCAATAGCCGAACCATAGCTGTAATCGAAGGTTTTGAAAGCCGTTTCATACAAATACATAATCATCGTTCTCGTCGCATTGCCGGGACCGTCTCCCAGCATCAACGGCGCATCGAACAGCTGCAGTCCGCCGATGACCGAGGTAATCATCGTGAAGAGAAACACGGGCCGCAGCATCGGCAGCGTTATTTTCATCGCAGTCTGGCGTTTGGTCGCGCCGTCCATGGCAGCCGCCTCGTACACTTCATCGGGGATAGCCTGCAGTCCGGCGATGAAGACGATCATATTAAAACCAAAATACTGCCAGCAAATGACGCCCGCCACGATAATCCGCGACCACCAGGGGTTGTTGAACCAGTTGACGGGATCGTCGATCAATCCTATCTGGAGCAGCAGCTTATTGATACTCCCGGTCTGCCAGTCGAACATCAGGCTGAACATGACACCCAATGTAACCGGTGTCACAATATGCGGAAAATAATACACGGCCCGGAAGAAATGCTTCCCTCTGATGAATTTCTCATTCAGAACCAGGGCCAGAATCAAGGCCAGAACCAGCTGCGGAACAATGGATAATATCCATATAATCAGCGTGTTGCCTATCGTCTGGTAGAAAAAGCTGTCATGCAGCAGCCTCGTGTAATTCGCCACCCCGACATAAATGGGATCGGAGAATCCGTCCCATTTGGTAAAGCTCAGGTACAAGGTGTACAGAATCGGCACGAGACCGATAAGCGCAAAACCGATAAAGAATGGCGAAATAAACAGGTAGCCGTACATGGATTTATTGATTTTATTGTTCATAGGCCTCCACCCCCTACTGTGAATGATGGTTCAAGTTGTCGCAGGAATCACGGATGACCAGCTGCGGCTTTAATAAATGACTGCTCTGGTGCATCTCTTCATACCCATCGATTTTGCCGAATAATCCTTCAGCCGCATGAATGCCGATGGCTTCGAAGGGCTGGCGCACCGTTGTCAGGGACGGGTATACCCATTCTGATATCGTAATATCGTCGAAGCCGACAATCGACATCTGGCCCGGTACGTTCAAGCCGTGCTCCTGGATGGCCCGGAGCGCTCCGATTGCAGTTTCGTCATTGGAGGCAATAACAGCGGTGAAGCCCTGCTGCTGAAGCAGCTTTTTCATAGCCTGGTATCCGCCCTGATTGCTCCAGTTCGACTCCACCACCCATTCCGGATGATAGTCCAGCTTCAAGGCTTCCATTGCCTGCTTATAGCCCTTCAACCGGTATTTGTTGGCGCCGGCGTTCTCCGGACCGGCAATGTAGGCGATGCTTCTATGCCCCTTCTGATGCAGATAAGCCACAATATCCGAGGTGCCGGCCGCATTATCCACATCCACCGAGAACAGTCCGTCCAGCTCGCCATGATCGCCGATCAGAGCAATGGGGTATTCCGTATCCCTGATCTTGATCAAGTCCTTGGCTTCCCGTTTCAGAAAGCTGACCAGTATAATGCCGTCCACCTGACCTTCGTACAGCAAATTAAGGAAAGATATCTCATTCTCATAATTTGACGTCCAGCTGTAAAATATACAGTTGTAGCCTTTTTTCTTGGCGACCCGCTCAATGCCGCTAATGATTCCGGAGTAGAAAATATTCGAGATATTGTCCACAACGACACCGATCGTATTAGTCTTGTTCATTACTAATTTGCGGGCATTGGCATTGCGGTGGAAGTTCAGCTCCTCTATCGCTTTCTCCAATGCGTCCTGTGTCGCTTTTTTTACCTTTTGCCCATTAAGATAGCGGGATACGGTGCTTTTCGAAGTATTGGCCAGCCTGGCGACATCATGAATTGTAGATCCCATTGGTCTTACCTGCTTTCCGGCGAGATGTTTCCCAAATTGAATGCGCTTTTTTGGGAACGTTCCCATTTTATCATGAATATAGTCCAATGCCACGCATTAATCCCTCTTTTATGGATAAATGCGGACGCGCAGCCTATGGCGGCCAGGTTCGTTCCTTTCTTTAAAAAACGATTGAAATCTAAAGGCGCGGTATTATACTTTTGCGCTGCCGGCAACCTTCCTGCTCTCGAAAATATACTAGCAAGAGATGAAAATTTACTTCTATTTTCGAGGTTTTGGGAACGTTCCCAAATTCGGTGAAATAAAAAGTCCCAGCTTCATCAAACGCCCGGTCTGTGAAATGAATGCTGCGGCTTTCTTTTTGGGAACGTTCCCAAATTACAATGAAAGAAAATTTATAAGTTGATAATAATAGCTAGTCGATGAGATGTCAATGCTTTTTATAAAAATAAAAGCGGTTCCTCCCTGACTGTCATGGAAACGGTCAATCCTCGCCCCAGCCATTTGGACACCGATTAAAGACAATGAGCAGTGGCCTCTTCAAAATTGCATCAGATACCGCAGTTGGAGCTGCGGCACTCAGCTTCTGCAAAGCTGTATGGATGCGAGTTTGGTAAGCTGTACTCCAAGCTGTTTCTCTCACTGTTCTGCCAATTGCTCGCCCTCACTGCGGGAACGGATATACTGCACGGGCGAGAGTCCAAACAACCTCTTGTACTCACGGCTAAACTGAGTCGAGCTATGGTAGCCCGTGCTAAGCGCCGTTTCTGTTACATTTGCGCCGCCAAGCAAAAGCCTGCGAGCCTCCTGTAGACGAAGTTGTTTCTGGTATTGCAAAGGAGTCATACCCGTCACTTCTTTGAATTTGTAATGTAGGCTGGACACACTCATATTCCCCAGTTCAGCCAGTTTTTCAATGTTAAAGCCGTGATCAAAATTACGGGTTATCCAGTCAATCACTCTGCTGATACCAGAAGCCTCTTGATGCCATAACATGTTGTGGTAAAAGCGTGTGCCATCTTCGTGATCCAGCAGCCAGTAGATGATTTCCCGTTTTACAGTTGGAGCGAGGTATCTGGCGGCCGTGGGGTTTTGCGCGAGCCGGAGCAGTTTCTCGAAGCCCTCCAATACCTCATGTCTTGGTCTTCCAACAAAAATGCCCGGGTAATGTTCATCCTTCGGCTTGAGTTTCAGGGCGGCCTCGGTTGCGACAGCGGCCACCTCACCTGATTGTAATTCAATCTGCAGTGCTAAAAATGGCGCATCTGCGGTAGCCTCCAGTACCTGCCCCATAACCGGCATACTAACGCTTGTGGCGAGATAATTCCCTGGCTTGTATTCAATTATGTCTTCTCCAAACTGTAAGTGCGTCTTCCCCTGCAAAATAATGCATAGAGAAGGCTTCAGCGGGCCCTTTGCCAGGACCGTTGCACTGTTGTTCTTCAATAAACGGAGAAAAGGGATGGCAGTCTGAAGCTTATTTGTACGTATTTGTAAACTCAGGTTCAAAAGCCGTTCCATGACCTGGATGTTCGCCTGATTCATGTCCATGCACTTATTCCTTTGTCTTGAGAATGTATTCTTAGCTAATATCAGAACACTTTACAGCTGAAAAAACAATTTGCTTTGGATGATTAGGCATACATTCTGTATGATTTAACTATCAAGCAAAGAGAAAAAAGAACATAATTGCGAATGTACCGGTACAAAACGCATGTACGGCTTTTACTAAGTGATCATTATCGTCAAGGTATAGAATGTTAAATATCTAAGGAGGTTATACCTAATGAAGTATAAACAACTTGGGAATACAGGGCTTTTGGTTTCGCAGCTTGCGTTAGGGACAATGACGTTCACCGGCGGAAAGGATAACTTTAAGGTTCTCGGTTCTATAAGTCAAGAAGAAGCTGACAAGATGATTCAGAAAAGTGTGGATATTGGAATCAATTTCTTTGATACGGCTGATATTTATGCTGATGGTGAGAGTGAAATTACGCTTGGGCAATCTATCCGCAATCTTGGTATTGCGCGAAAAAATGTTGTGATCGCTACTAAAGTAGCTGGACGAGTTGGCTTGGGACGTAACGATATTGGAGCTTCAAGAGGACACATTACGAATGCAGTTGAAGCGAGTCTGAAGAGGCTACAAACCGATTACATCGATTTGTATCAGATCCATTCCGATGATTTCTTGACACCGATTGAAGAAACCTTAGGTGCTCTAGATGATCTGGTATCACAAGGAAAAGTGCGATATATTGGAGTATCAAACTGGCAAGCTTGGAAGATTGCCGATGCGCTTGGCATTTCGGAGCGTAAAAATCTAGCCCGCTTTGAAACGATGCAGGGATATTATTCGCTTGCCAGCCGAGACTTGGAGCGGGAATTGGAACCTATGATGAAAGCGAAGAAGATGGGACTCTTGGTGTGGGGTCCACTTGCCGGTGGCCTGCTGTCAGGAAGATATGATCGGCACAATCAGATCGCAGAGGATTCGCGCCGCTCGGTAGCTGATTTCCCGATTGTGGACAAGGAACGTGCCTGGAATATCATTGATACGTTAAAGCCGATTGCGAAAGCGCATGGAACAAGTATTGCCAGTGTCGCCCTCGCTTGGTTGCTAACTAGACCAGTCGTAACCTCTGTTCTTATTGGAGCGAAGCGACTTGATCAGTTGGAAGAAAATCTGGCAGCAGCAAAATTGGAGTTGACGGATGAAGAAATTCATTGTCTTGACGAAGTGAGCGCACTGCCGCCGGAATATCCAGGCTGGATGATTGAACATCAAAAGAAAGACCGCCTGGAGCCTTAAGAGCATTCAATAAATTCACGATTGTAATGCCCGTGCCAAGCTTTTATATATAGCTATTCCTTCAAGAAAGCCGGTTGCCTGATATTCAGCGTAACCGGCTTTTTTGCATTAAAGGTTTAAAACATATCTAAGATGATCGCCCTCGTAAATCAGAAAGGAGGCGTGGGCAAAACGACAACAGCGGTCAACCTTGGCATTGGATCAGTCGGGAAACATGCAGGATCCGCCAAATAAAGTGAAGGAAGAAGTTCAGCTCTTATCCTGCTGTATCCGTGCCGCCAAATATGACGTGATAGGTCCCGGTTCCTTCTTTCGTCTTGAGGCCGTTCCAACCTGCCGCATCCGTGATGCCGCTGACAAAGCCCATCCGGTACGTTTTACTGCCCTCAAGGGCCCTGCCCAGATTCAAGGTTACCTGCGTCACGACCTTCGACTTATCCTGCAATTGATCGGAGGCAATCGCAATCGGGTTTCCGTCAGAGTCGCTGATGCGGATAAAGGATGCACTTACATTTTTCACTGGCTCGCTGAAATATACCGTTACCGTCCTGTTGTTGATTGCGACCGCGGTTGCCGCGTACGGCTGGGGATTGAGCACTTCGGTCCCGGCAAATAATTTCTTGTTGGCGTTATTGGATGTATTCAGCCCCGTAATGCCGCTGACAGCTGCTGTATAGACATGACCGGGCCGGAACAATGAAGGATTGCCGTCATCCGAAGTGCGAATCTGGAACGTAATGACATGATCGGCTCCCGGTTTGCGCTGCAGATAATATCTCCAGCCGGAAGTGGAGATGTTCGCTCCATCCCGGGTCAGTACAGTCAGCTTGAGTCCGGACAGGTTAACGCCTGCCAGGGGCTGACTGAAATAGACATCGACCGTATTTTCGTTGACTGGCAGAATATTATTCACGAGCAGCGTCGCTGCCGGGTTGCGGCCGTTGCCGTAGAAGGAACGCTGGGTATTCTCGGCAATGACATTGCCGGATAAATCCCTGATCGCGTTCACGGTCAGTTTATAGCTCTGGCCCGAAATCTGGCCGCCTGTGGTCAGGGTTACCGTCAAATCCGCTGCCTTGTATACAGCCTGTATCGGCAGGCCAAGGCCGCCGTCAAAGTTAAAAAAGACGGGATTGCCGGCATATAAAGGATCCAGCTTCTCGTTAAATGTCAGCACGACCTTATTCGTGCCTGCGGCAATTTTCGTGATGACCGGCGGTGAATTGTCCACCACAGCGCCAAAATGCAGCCCGCTGGCAGCGTCCATCACGTTGCCTGCCAGATCTTTGACATTGTTGACCGAAAGCGTGTAAAGCGTTCCCGATGCCTGCTTCACGGTCAGAATTGTTACCTTCTTCTTGTCGGAAGAAAGGCTGATGCTTCGGATGACCAAGCCATTGTTGAATTGGTAATTCGCGGTGTTCGTAGCTGAAACGGCATCAACCGGCTCGCTGAAAACCACGTCGATCGAGGCATCGGCATTGATTTTGGATGAAGTTATCTTCGGTTTGGTGAGATCGCCGCTCAGTGCTGTGAACGACCATGTCCTTCCTTCAACCGACAGCCGGTACACGGTGCCCGCGATATGTTTATTCGTTGTAAGCGTGATGACATTGCCGGTGCTGTTCAATGCGGCGCTTTGAATCATCAATGTATTTCCACTGGCGTTCACGATGCTGAACTGCCCTTTCGTCACGCTGCTGACCGGAACCTTCAGCTTGATCTGAACCGTGGTGCTGGACGCCGGAACCACCGATTCCACCTGAAGTACCTCGCGCTCCGGATTTTGACCCGGATTCATCTCCAGATAAACCGCATAAGACGCGTTAACGAGCATTGAGCGCCGCGCTACCACTGTATAATCCGATTGCTCGGGAATCCAGTTTTTGTACAAAGCATTGCCGACATCAGCCTTTGCCCAGGCAGATACCTTACCGTAAACGGCGGTGGAGCCTGCGCTGGAATTCCCATAAGCCCGCACAAGCACAGCAGCCAGCTGCTCCACAGTCACATTGGTCAAGGGCGCGAATTTACCGTTTCCCATCCCTTTCATCAAGCCGGATTTGGTGACGGCTTGAATTTCGCCAAAGGACCATCTGGTTTTCAGCACATCGCTGTAAACCGGTGATGCCGGTTCCTCTCTGAGCTCCCATAAACGGAATAAAACCGCAGCGAACTGTTCGCGGGACATCGGGTCGCCCAGACGGGATGTTCCGTCGGCAAAGCCTGTGAAAATCCCCTTATCGCGCAGAAACTGGAATTTCTGCTCTGTATTGAGCTCTGCCGCTCCCGCTTGCAATGGAGGCAGGCATGCCAGAAGAATCAGTGCTGCCAGGACAATCATTCGTAATCTTCTCACTTTCAAACCCTCCCAAAGAATAAAATATTATACGCTTCCACCCCGAAGCATGCAGTGAAATTTCGATCATCCTTTTTACGCAAAAATGATACATAATGTTTCATGATATCAGCGGAGAAAATAAAATAATTATTAGTATCTTCAGACGGCAAAAAAAGCCGGCCCCCGGTACAACGATCCGGTTTGGCCAGCTTTATTGTGGACTACTTATATCAAATTCTGATGTGTGGAGTAGCTAAGGGTACAACAGCTATTCCACACAAGTGACAGGCGGATATCTTGCTTATAACAATTGCGAGTTTCGAAAAGACGTTTTTCGCATGCGCTGCCGGCATGATCACCGGATTATTAAACCAATTTCTATAATTGAATTTCTTTGTTCTGCTTCGCCGACTCATAGATTGCCGACAGAATCTTGATCATGTCCACGCCATGCTCCGGCAGAATAATAGGCTCCGCGCGGCCTTTCAGCACATCGACAAAGTGGAACAGATGGCTGTCATGATCATTCATCCCTTTGCCGGGCAGACTGGGGCTTACGTCGGATACGGTACCTGCAATTTCCGTAAACAGCTTCAGCTTGCCGTTCTTGAAGGCAGCCCCTGATTTCGTTCCCCTCAGCTCATAGAAATTGCATTCCTCCTCCACATTGGAGGCCCAGCTGAACTCGATCTGCAGGGTGGCCCCGTTATCGAAGCGGATAAATCCGGTTGCCAAATCCTCCACATCGAAGGTCCCATCATCCCGCTTCTCGCCGAATTGGCTGTGAACCGAGTCGCTGAGGGTATTGTCGGCAAATTTCGTATAGACGGCTCCCGATACCGCGGTCGGCTTGGGATTGCCCATCAGCCAGACTGCGACATCGATAAAATGCACGCCAAGATCGATCAGCGATCCGCCGCCCGACAGCTCCTTGGTTGTGAACCATCCGCCTTTGCCGGGAATACCGCGCCGGCGCAGCCAGCCGCAGCGGCCTGTATAGATTTCGCCCATATTCCCTTCTTCTATGTACTTCTTCATAAATTGGGTCGCTGCGCTGAAACGGTTGTTGCGCATGGTCATCAGTGTGCGCCCGCTTCGCGCTGCCGCATCCGCCATTTTCTGAGCTTCTTGCGGGCTGATCGCATCCGGCTTCTCGCAGAAGACATGCTTTCCGGCATTAAGCGCTGCAACCGCAATCTCGGAATGATATAGATTGGGCGTGCAAATATCAACGACGTCAATGTCCGCCTTCTCCAGCAGCTCCCGGTAATCGGTATAAACCTCCGCTATCCCGTATTTCTCCGCGAACCGCTCCGCCTTCTCGCGGTTGATATCGCATACGGCCGTTATGACCGCTTCCCGGTTCGCCGTCCATGCCGGCGCATGCGCGACAGTCGCGATGCCTCCCGCTCCGATAATGGCTGCTTTGATTTGATTATCCATGTTGTTTACCTCTCCCTATGACTCCAAATTATCCGGAAGCCGCCCCCGAATCAAAGCAAGGGGCAGCTCCCGGACCCAATAGCTGAACCAGATGAATTCACTCATCCATATATATGCTGTCCCATTGCAAATTATTTAAGGTGTAACCGCACCCAGCGTGAGCGGTGAGCTCGGGCTAGACGCATAAAGCTGGAAGTAGCCTTCATCCAGAGTCGGATTGCTGGAATCCGTCAGACTGAACACTTCGGTTCTGTCCACATTCAAGGTCAGTTCGACCGGATTTCGTTGTTGGGGACGAACATTCTCCCGTTGCAGCTTGGCGAATGTTCGTCCAATGAACCCGGAGGATATTATTATTTGCCGTTCTTGGCAACCCAATCAGCCAGCTGCTGATTAATGGCAGCCTGGATTTTGTCGTAGCCGGCTTTCTTCAACGCTTCGAGATACTTGGGCAGCATTTCTGCCGGATCGACCGTTCCCGTCTCAAGCGGAACCTTATACTCCGCATTGACCGCGCTTACGGCTGCTGATTCTGTTTTCAGGTCGGAATCGTTAAAATGAAATCCACTGAGCGGTGGAACCGCGGCTTCCTCATTCAGCTTCTTCGTCTGCTCGAACACATCGGCCGGCTGATTCTCGCGCACCAGACCGTTAAATTGATTGCCGAATACCCAGTCGATATTGGGAGCATAACCCGAGTTTTCAAGCGGTTTGTATACACCGTCGACCTCTTCGTAATGCTTGCCTTTAATGCCGTAGGAGAGCAGCTTATACAATTCCTTGTCGTTGTTGACCAGCTCCAGAAGCATCAAGGCTCTTTCCGGATTTTTCGATGTATTGCTGATTGCGTTCATCGTGGCCGTTACCCCTGTGAACTGCGGCTCGGTAATGCGCTGCATCACCACTTCATTGCCGCCGTTCTTGGACGGATAGGACACATCTCCGCCCGGCTTGAAGGTAACATCTGTAATGACGGCCACATTGCCCTTGGCGAGCAGCTGGTTCCAGTCCTTCACCGTAGCCAGATCCTGATAGATATACCCTTTCTCATACCAGCTGTGCATCAGTTCCAAATAGGATTTGTACTGCGGCGTGGCCAACTTGTCGATATTTTTGTACGGATCATCGGGATTGTAGGTGATGCCTCCGCTGTAATCCTTCAGAACGGGATCCTGCGGACCGTTATTCCCGGCCTGGAACGCAAACGGGATGACATCCGGCTCATTTTTCTTCAGCGTCTCGAGGAAAGGCTCCAGATCCTCCAGCGACTTCACCTGCGTTGTATCAAAATTGTATTTGTCTGTAAACCGCTTCTGGAAGACGAAGCCGAACGCCGTAGCTGCGACCTGATAGCTCGGAACTGCATAAATTTTGCCGTCCGTATCCGCTTTCACATCTTCCCAGAACCGGGCAGGCATCATATCGTTGAATGTTTTTGGCGCGTATTTGGGGAGCAGGTCGTCAAGGGCCAGAAAAGCGCCTTTCTTGACATTCTCGTTGTACTTCAGCAGCCAGGAGGCTGTTGTCCAGACGATATCGATCGGCTCGCCGGATGAAATCGAAACATTAAGCTTCTGGTCATAGCTGCCGAAGTCAACCGGCTTCAGCTTCACGGTTGCATTCAAATCCGTATTATCCTTCAAATACTGGTTAACCGCGTCCTCGACTGCCTGCTGATCCGGCTGCTGCTGGCTTGTTCCGTAATACCAGCTAAGCTCTACTTGAGGAAGCTCCTCGGGTGCGTCGGGTGCGTCGCTCCCGGCAGGTGCAGCGGCGTCTTGTCCATTGGCTGGATTATTTGCGGCAACGGGTTCATTCCGGTTATTGCCGTTCTTCGTGCTGCTGCAGCCTGCCAGGATCATCATCAAAGCCAATACCAGCAGCCCAAGCTTATACGTGTTGTTCTGTTTCATGTGTAAACCTCCCATTAATGCTCATCATCTATAAATATAATAATATGGAGATCATGCCCTGTCTTCCTTATTCTCCCTCCCTCTGGCGCGATCTCTTCATGTATTATCCTGAAACGGCGTATTCAGTAAGGCAGGCAGCTAGCCTTTCAGTGAGCCTACCGTAAGCCCCTGGACAAAATAACGCTGAAAGAACGGAAAGACCAGCATCATCGGACCGGCAGCTATTACCACCATTGCCATCCGCGCCGACATTGTAGGAAACTGGTTCATATCCAGGCCGATGCCGAATTTGTCCAGATTTTGCGTAATGACCTCCATACTGTTGAGCATCCGCACCAGCATCAGCTGCAGAGGAACCAGATCGGGATTATCAATGAACAACAGCGCCTGAAACCATTCATTCCAGTAGTTGAACGCAATCAGGAGGCCCATGGTCGCAAGCGCCGGAGTGGACAGCGGCATGATGATGGTGAAGAAAATACGCCATTCCCGCGCCCCGTCCATCTTCGCCGACTCAATGATTTCCATCGGGATTTTGGACAGGAACCCTTTCAGCACCATTACATTCCAGGCATTCAGCAGCCCCGGCAGCACCAGCGCCCACAGCGTATCCTTCGTATGCAGATACTGCGTCATCAGAATATAGAAGGGTACGAGCCCCCCGCTGAAAAGCATCGTAAAAAACACATAAAAGCTCGTGGCGTTCTTGTATTTGTAATCCGGCCGGGAGATCGAATAAGCAATCATCGATGTGATCAGCAGCCCCGCAGCCGTGCCAATCAAGGTGACCAGCGCCGTAATGCCGTAGGCTCTGATGATGATATCCGGCACTTTGAAAATATACCGGTAAGCCGATAAGGTGAAGGAATCCGGAATGAAGTGGTAACCGGATTTGGTCAGAAATGCTTCGCTCGACAAGGAGACTGAGATAACCAGAATGAACGGGATAATCATCAATAGGCTTAAAATGATAAAAAACAGATTGATGAAGGGTGCGGATTTATTGGCCTGCTGCATGTCTCTTCCCCTTCCTAAAACAACGCGTTGTCGTCATTTATTTTTTTCACGATATAGTTGGCTGTAATCACCAGGAAGAATCCTACGACCGATTGGTAAAGCCCGGTAGCCGATGACATTCCGATATCCCCCAGCTCCCTCAAGGCGCGGAACACATAGGTGTCGATAATATCCGTCGAAGCGAACGTAAACGGCGAATTGTTCGGCACAAAATAATGCAGGCCAAAGTCGCCCCGGAATATGCCGCCAATGGACAGGATCAGCATGATGGATATAAGCGGAGTCAGCAGCGGCAGGGTGATTTTCATGGCCATCTGCAGCCTAGTGGCGCCATCTATCCGGGCCGCTTCATAATACTCCCCGCTGATCCCCATTATCCCGGCAAAATAAATGAGGGTTCCAAAGCCGATAGCCTTCCACTCATGCACCAGAATGAGAATATACGACCAGGGGCCGGATTCGAAGTACCATTTGTGCGCCGTCATCCCCAGGGATAACAGGGTTTGATTGAGGAATCCCGATGCATGGTCCAGAAAAGCCAGCGTAATGTAGCCGACGACAACCCAGGATACAAAATAAGGGAGGAACAATACCGTCTGATGGACCTTAACCCACCGTTTGTTTACCTGGCTGAGCAGAATGGCCAGGATCAATGCGGCTATCGTCCCGATAATAATATAAGATAAGGAGTACAACACCGTGTTTCTCGTGATTCTCCATGCGTTCTCCGAAGCGAACAGAAATTCAAAATTTTTGAGCCCTACCCACTCGCTCCCCAAAATCCCCTTGTCATACCGGTAATTTTTAAACGCGACGATGACGCCGAACATCGGCAGGTAAGAAAAGATGAATAAATAGACGATGCCCGGCAGCGACAAACCGAACAATTCTATGTTCTGTTTGAACCCTGATCCCTTCTTCTCTCTCTTGGCAAGCTTTCCCGCCGCAGCTGTCTGAACCAAAGCTGTTTCTTTGTCCGCCATTCTTTTGCTCACTCCTCTTTAACTTGTGCTGCGCTTTGCTCTACCTGTATCTTCGCTGATTGCGGTCGTCATAAGAAGTCCAAAATCCCGATATTATTCCCAAATTCCAATCCAAAATGCCGCAAAAAGTCCAAAACGGCCCTGATCAGCCCCTTTAGACAAAAAGAAGACAGCTTCTCCGACTTGCGAGGAGCTGTCTTCAGCTAAAATGCTGCACCTGGCGGTTCGTTACTTGTCCACGCTAAGGCTGTTCTTGATCCGGTAATCCTTCGGCGTGGTGCCGTACTTGTTCTTGAACAGACGAAAGAAATTGCTGCGCGTGCCGAAGCCGATCTTATCGATCAGCTCGTTGATGGTGTAGTTGTCCTCTTCCAGATAGATGACGGCCTGCCGGAGCCTGAGCTCATTGATATACTCGGAGACCGCGATACCGAGCAGCTTCTTGAACAGCTTGCCGATATAGTCGGGCGAGAGCTTCATCACGTCCCCGATTTTCTGCAGGCTGAGACTGATATCGGAATAATTTTGCTCAATGATATCCTTCACCGTTTCTACCAATATCTCATTCCGCTCCTGCTCCGGATTCTTCTTGTTCTCATTGATTTCCCGGTAAACATCCAGAAGAATATTTTTCATGCTCTCAAGCGAATCACTGTCCATGATTTTGCGGTCAATATCGGACATCTGGATAGTCACAGGGACAATCCGGTTATCATTCATCTCCTTGATCCCATTCTTCATCAGAATGAAGACATGCAGGGCCATATAAACCATATAATCATAGTTCAATGTGGAGATATATTCGAAAATCCTGTCCAGCGTCTTTCGGAACGCTTCCGGCTGCAGCGACTTCATGCTCTCCATCAGCTTCTTCTCAAGCTCCGGGGGAAGGCTCGCCTCCGTCTGCGCCGCATTCTCCTTGATCATGGAAGGAACAAGGATGGACTGGCCTCCATAAACCAGCTTGTAGCGGAGCAGCTGCAGGCAGCCGAGATATTGATCATGCAAGGGAGCATAGTCGGCAATCACTTCCCCGAGAGCTGCAGAGAATTTCACCCGGTACATCCGGGCGATTGCGTCCTGGATTTGACTCATCACCCCGCGCACCCCCGTCTCAGTCAGCTCCGCTTCGTCTCTTGTGCTGATAACCGCGACAAGATGCTCGCTTTTCATCTCGATAGCCTCGCAAAGATAGGTCCGGGACAACATCTCCTGAGCAATATTCGCAATGGCAAAATGCAGCAGGCTCCGTTCCTTCTCATCCCCGGAGTTGGCCGAATCAGTCGATCCATCCAATTTCATGACGCTTAGCATGCAGGGACCCGCAGGGTTCATCGCAAGCTTATGCTGTTGAATCCATCCCAGAAGCTGCTCCCTCGATAAAGCCTGGCTGTCGGTCACAATCTTCCGGATATAATAGGAGCGCACAATGCTGCGCGTGGTATGCTGCTCACTGCGGGCGGCCTTCAGACGCTGGATCGTTTGTTCGTACACACTGGACATATAAGTCAGCTCGTCTCCGCCGGGCGGTTCCGTCTCGGCTTCTCCCCCTGCGTCTCCCCGGATAAAGCTGACCAGCTTGCCGAGCGGCCGGTACAGCCGATGGGATACGCCAAGAATGGTCAACAGCGACAGCAGGACGAAAATCAAGGTCAGGACAATGGATGTATTTTTAAGCGATTCCGCTTTCTTTACCAAACTCTCATAGGGCTGGATGCTGACGAGAGTCCAGCCGTTGATGCCGGTATTCAAGTAGTTGACGATTTTCTTCTTATCCGAAATCGAATAATTGAAGGCTCCGCTGCCATCGTCTGCCCTTGTCGCTGCATCAATCCGGTCCATAATCGCTTGCCTGAAATCACCGGTTAATTCGGGCGTGTCGGTGTCGGGCGTTATGACGCTGCCATCATCGCTCATAATAAATACATTTTCATTTTCCTCCCAGGCAAGCTGGTTGATCAGTTTGATATTATCGAACAGCCACTGCGGCTTGATATTCAGAATAAAAGCGCTTTGACCCGGCTGATAGACAATGGAATCATAATTGAAGATAGAGAAGAAATCGGCCTTTCCCCCCTCTTGGCCGTCAAGACTCATGGGGAGCATTTTCAGCTTGGGGATGGGCTTGCCGGCTTTTAACATCTTCCTTAACGCTGCATAAATCGGCGCATCGCGGTCCTGCAGCACAGGGTCGCCGCCCCATACGAACTGGTCCGTATTGACGTTGTAAATAATAATGGAGTGAATAAAAGGCGTGTAGTCGGCAAATTTATCAATTCTCAACCGTTTTCGGAGCATCTCGAAGACATCGGAGTTATCCGTTGCGGTCATCAGCGGAATCACATCATTATCGTAATAAAGCGAGGTCACCAGCTTCTGGATCACGTCATTCAAATATGTGACATTGAATTTGATCTGGGAGAGCACCTTCTTGTTGGCTTCCCGCTGCATGTCCAGCACGATCTTCTCGGAGTTGTAATACAGCGCGCTTGAGAACAGGGCAAGCAGCAGCAGAACCAGAATGGAGAAGCTCACAATGATCCGCCCAAGATATTTCTTGGACTTATACAAATGAAAAATATTCATTAATCGGTCCTCTCCCAGCTATCCAGGTTCTCAGTTCTCGAAATTAAAACGCTTACATTGGATAATATATGGCTTGTTAATGTAGCTATTATAAAGAAATCCCGGATTGATATCAATTGATTTTCTAGTACGGCATTGAAAAAGCAAGCGGGCGAAGTCACGGTTCAGTATGGCTTCTGTCGTATTCAGAAGCAAGGTAACCCGGAGGCGTAATAAGATCAGGAACCGGACCGCCTTCGTCCTTGCCAGATCCGCTCATAATCCCCCACCCCGGCCATTTTCCTCGCTGGAGTCGTTTCCTGTTACTGATGAGCTCCGGATCCATACTCCAGCAAGGTTTTTTCTGCTTATAGCACCGTGATCCACAGTTACCGCACGTGTAATAAGGTTTTTCCTCGCTGCAGCGGACTAATAGCTGTCCTGGTCGGCCCGCTGCTTTTCTTTCTTGCTGCTATAAAAAAAATAGCCTCCGTTCCCTTATCGGGCGGAGGCTTCCTTGTAATCCTGGCAGCTTGCTCAAGCTTGCTGCTTTAATATCTCCATGGCAGGCACCGGATCGTTGCAGGTCATTAAAGTGGCGCCGCATGCCAGTCCATGGCGGACCTGGGCTTCATTGTCCGGGCAGTAACACCAGACCAGCAGCCCCTTATGCTTGTATTCTTCCACGATTTCCGGCGTGAGCTGTCCCATTTCAATGCCGATGGCCCACAGCTTCGAATAAGTTCCCTCATCGCCCGGGACAAAATTGGACATTTTCGTCCCCGGGAAGCCCTGCGTCCTCAGCTTGTAAACATCGTGCAGGTACGCGATAACCGCAGCATCAAAACACGCAAACACGCAGCGCTCCAGATAACCGTACTCCTTCAGAATGGCAACGGTCAGATCAACGGCTTCCATCGCATCATGGTTGGATTTGATCTCCACATTCAGCAGCACATCCGGATAAGAACGCAGCAGCTCGCACAGCTCTGCGAGAGTCGGGATGTCAAGCCCGGCAAATTCGGGATCGAACCAGCTGCCCGCATCCAGCTGCTTGAGCTCGGCAAGACTGAACCCGCCGACTTTTCCCGAACCATTCGTCGTGCGGTCTACGGTCGCATCATGCAGCACCATGACTGCCTTGTCGCTGGACAGCCGCAGATCAAACTCCAGCATATCCACGCCCAGCTCCAGTGACTTGCGGAATGCGAGCAGCGTATTTTCGGGATAATCCGATTTATAGCCTCTATGGGCCGCTACAATAATGCCGGGTTGATTCGCAATACGTTCGATCATACGGTTCATTCCCTCCTACTCAGCGAGAATACGCTCTGCTTCTTTCTTGAATGTATCAAGCGTAGACGGAATATCCTTGCTGTCATACATAATCGCCTCGATCGCGGAGAAGAATTCATGCATAACCTCCGGCCAAGCTACATCCTTATTCGTATCTGTCGCATATTGCAGCTGATCGTAAGCCACTTTGCGGTTCGGCTCCTTTGCCCACAGATCCTGGATTTCCTTCGATTCAACCATTTTCTTGGTGAAAGGCAGATAACCGGATGACATAATGAATGGCAGGGCGCCTTGCGGATCCGTCTCCATCCAATTGATGAACTCCCATGCCGCTTCCTTGTTTTTTGAACCCGACAGCATGGCGACATTGGCGCCTCCGGTAGGGTTGGCGAATACTTTATCCTGCGGCAGGAAGGCCGTCACATAATCAAAGTCCACCGCATCCGCGAGCGAGCCGATGCTTCCGGTCGATCCGAACATCATCGCGACCTTGCCGTCAACAAACATTTGCGTCACGATATTGCCTGAATCCTGCGCCGGCGGATAATACAGGGCGCCAGAGCTTTGAAGATCCTTCAGGTAACTGAATACTTTGACGCCTACTCCATTATCGCCAAACCCGATCGAGGTATTGTCGGCATTGAAGAAGGTTCCTTCGGCTTGTGAAATCATCGCAATCGGATACCAGGTATCATAAGGCATCGTAAAGCCATAACGTGTTACCTGATCTTTATCTTTGACAACCAGTGCATTGGCAACCTTCTTCATCTCATCCCAGGTCGTTGGTACGGCAAGGCCCTTCTCGTCCAGCAGTGTTTTATTCACATGCAGGATTGGCGTGGAACGGTTAAGCGGCAGGGAAACCAGCTTGTCGTTGAAGATGGAATGGCCCATGAGACCTTCCGTAAAGTCATCCTTGCTCACACCCGAGGTTTCCATGTAAGGGTTCAGGTCTTCCAGAACATCCGAATCCGCGAACATTTGAACATAAGCGCGCTCAAGCATGCTCACATCCGGCGCGGTACCTGACGCAATCGCCTGCTGAAGCTTGGTCACTTCATCATCATAGCTGCCCTGGAATGTTCCGACAACTTCAATGTCTTCATGGGAATCATTAAAACGTTTGATGAGCGCATCCATATATTCGGCATTTTTGCCGGTCAGGGAGTGCCAGAATTGAACAGTTGTTTTCTCGCCCGATGCCGTGTCCGTTGCCGGTGCCGGATCTGCTGCGTTGGTTGTGGATGAATCATTTGTCGTATTGGCGGCTGCACCGTTATTTGTGTTGTTCGCTGTGCTCCCACAGCCTGCCAGAATGCTGATAAGCATCGTTACCATCAAAATAAGAATAAATTTGTTCTTCATGCTGGTTTTCCCTCCATTATTTGTTTTTATCTTTTTTATTTAAAAGGGATCAAATGCGCTATTTAATCCCTGAATAAACGAAAGCTCTCACAATCTGTCTGGAACAAATGATATACATAATCAGAATCGGTACAACCAATACCACATTGCCCGCCATAATAATATGCCAGTGGCTGATCCCTTCGGTTTCCCGCAGCATCGCAATACCGATCGTCAGCGGCCGTATTGCCGTCGTATCCGTCATGATCAAGGGCCAGAAATATTCGTTCCAATGACTGACAAAGCTGAACAGCGCTATTGTCGCCAACGCTGATTTGGACATCGGAATCATGATCTTCCAGATCAATTTGAATTCGCTGGCATTATCCAGCCTGGCCGCTTCGATAATTTCCTCCGGAACCTGCATGAAATACTGGCGCAGCAGGAAGATGCCGAAGGCATTGGACATGAACGGAATGATTTGCGGCAGCAGCGTCTTGATCAGCCCCCAGTCGCCCATCATCATATAAACCGGAATGAAGGTGACCTGACCGGGAATCATAAAGGCCAGCAGAACCATACCGAAGAACAGCTTGTTTCCGGCAAATTTATATTTGGCAAAGGCGTAAGCTGCCGGTACCATAATAATCAACTGGAGCAGGATGATCGAGACCGTGATAATGACAGAGTTTCTGGCGTACATCAGAAACGGGCCCGCCTGCATCGCTTCGGCGAAATTCACCCACTGCGGCCAGGCCGGAATCAATGTGGGCGGAAAGGTCAGCGTCTCTTTGTACGTCTGCAGAGAGGTGGAAACCATCCACAGGAACGGAAAAACAAATATCATCAGAAGAACGGCTTTCAAGATAAATCCCAGTGAGTATCTCACGGCTTTGAAATCAAATGTCTTCAAGTGGGAATCCCCTTTGCGTTTCAGGTTTATGAGCCGCCGGTTTATTGAAAATGAACCCTTTTGGACAATAAACGGAAGTAAATGAAGGTGAGCAGGGCAATAATCGCCATCAGAACCACGCCGGTTGCCGAGGAATAACCGATATTCGTGGTCCGGAAGCTGTAAATATAATAGACGATCGTATTGGTTGCGTCGTTGGGACCGCCTCCGGTCATCACCTGCACCGTATCAAATACTTTAAAGGAGCCAATTGTCATGATTACCAGAATAAAAAACAGCTGCGGTGAAATAAGCGGCAGGGTGATTTTGTAGAACACCTTGAATTTGCTGGCATTATCGAGCGCTGCCGCCTCATAGATGCTGGGCGTGATGCTTTGCAGGGCAGCTACGATAATCAAGGTGTAATAACCGATTCCCTGCCACACCGATACGATAATGACCGAGATGAGCGCCGTCTTCGAGCTTTGCAGCCACTGCGACGTCGGCAGTCCGACCGCCTTCAGCAAATAATTGAGCATGCCCAGGTTAGGCTCCATAATCCACAGCCAGATCAGCGATACCGACACGATAGAGACGATATGCGGGGTGAAGATGCCGGCCTGGACAATTGCGTTAAACTTGCTTTTCTTGCTCAGCCACACGGCGATGAGCAGGGCAATGAGCAATGTCAGCACTACAACGCCAAGGGTATATAGAGCGGTATTGCCCAAGGCTTTGTAGAAGTCCCCCCGGCTGAAAATCTCGCTGTAATTGTCAAGACCGATAAATTTGCTCTTGGCCTTGTTCATCAGATTGTATTTGAAGAAGCTCAGATAAATCAGATAGAGCATCGGATAAATAACGAACAAGGCAATACCGAGCATCGCAGGCGCAATCATGGCATAGGGACGCAGCCGCTGCCCTATCGTTTTATGCTCCATGCGGAATACCTCGCAGCGCCTCCAGATGATCCTTGAACAAGGCGTGCTCCGTGCTGATGCGGCTTCCGTCCGATTCGAAGAATACCAATTTATCTGCTGCTACGCCCAGATGCACGTCTTGATCAACCGTGAAGCGGTCTTCCACGCATTTGATCATAAAAGCATGCTGGCCGCATCTCACCTGATAAATCGTCTCCGAGCCCAGCATCTCTCTGGTGATGATTCTGCCTCTTGCGGCGTAATGAAGCCCGGAGTGCTCATGGGTCAACTCCGCGCTCTCCGGACGGAAGCCGAATTTCACTCCGCCTCTGCCAAGCTCTCCCACATTCATCGGCGGAACGCCGATAAATTGAGCGGTAAACAGATTGTTCGGCTGGCGGTACATCACATCCGGCGGAGCCTCCTGCTGAATGGTCCCTTTGTTCATGAGCACAATCGTATCGGCCATCGACATCGCCTCGACCTGGTCATGCGTCACATAAACAAAGGTGGTGCCGAGCTTCTTGTGCAGCTCGATCAGCTCAATGCGCATCTGCACCCTGAGCTTCGCATCCAGGTTGGAAAGGGGCTCGTCCATCAGGAAAACCGACGGCTTCTTCACCATCGCCCGGGCCAGGGCAACCCGCTGGCGCTGCCCGCCTGACAAAGTGGACGGCTTGCGGTCCAGATATTCGGCAAGGCCTACCGTTGCGCTGATGGTCTCCACCAGCTCCGTTCTTTCCGCTTTGGGCACCTTGTTGTTCTTCAGCCCAAACTCGATATTCTCTCTCACCGACATGGTGGGATAAATGGCATAATTCTGGAAAACCATCGCCACTCCCCGCTGGCCGGGGGCAATTCGCGTTACATCCTTGCCGTTAATCAGCACCGAGCCGGAGGACTGCGGATCAATGCCCGCAATCATGCGCAGCAGGGTTGTCTTCCCGCAGCCGGAAGGACCGACCAGCACGGTGAATTTGCCATCCTCTATTTTCAAGTCCAGATCTTTAATGACGACATTCTTCTCGAACTGCTTGGTCACGCGGACAAATTCTATGGACGCCAAGGGCTGATGCCTCCTTGCAAAATATATTTCAGGTAATGGCTCGACCGGATCAGACGGTATACACGGTTATGCCCGCATCGCGGAAGAGCTTAAGATCCTGTTCCAGAGCTTCCTTACCGGTAATCAGCGTATGAATGGCGCTGTTGGGCGCTACGGTATGAAGCGCGGGCTTGCCTATTTTGCTGTCGTCCGTAACGACGAAGATTTCCCGCGCTGCCCGGATCATCGCCTGCTTGGCGGGAACCAGCTGCGCCTCCGGATGCATCAGACCGTGCTGCGGATGCAGAGCCGGCGTACCGATAAATGCTTTGAGGGCATGCAGCGAACGCAGCACATGCTCCGTGAACATGCCGTTCAGCATATAGCTGGAGGGATACAGCTCTCCGCCTGTCAGAATCACTTTGATCCGGGGCGCATCCCGCAGCTCTGCGGCCACATTCATATCGTTGGTCACCACCGTAATATCCGAGCGGTGCACCAGATTTCTGGCAATATACTGCGTCGTGGTTCCGGAATCGATAATAATGTGATCCCCGTCCTCCACGAGACTTGCTGCCATTTTGCCGATTCTCATTTTCTGCTCCAGATTCTGGGTTGACCGTTCGTTGAAGGAAGGCTCGTCATGCGTCCACTGCTCCACGATAACCCCGCCATGGGTTCTCTTGAGCTTGCCCTCCTGTTCAATCTCGGCCAGATCGCGTCTTATTGTCGCTTCGTGGACACCAAATTCTCCGGCTAGCGTACTGATCGTTGAGCTGTTATGAAGCCGGACATATTCCACAATTCTCATTTTTCTCTCTGCTGCCAACAAACGAAGTCCCTCCCCATGCAAGTTCATTCACTATAATGTTTGTTTATATCCATCGTTGCGTAAATTCGTTCATTTTGATTATAGGGATGGACTATCAAACGAAGGTTAAATCCATATGAAGATCATGTAAGGATAAGGGAGCAAATCCTGGAAATCCGATAGAAGGCCTAACTGCGCATGCAGAAGCAATTCCGCCTGCTCAACCGGTTAGTCAACGGTTTTCCAGTTCATTGTAGGCCTTAAGCAACGTACGGCGTTCAGGCCTGACATGATGGGCTTCGCGCAGGCTGCGTTCAAGCAGTTCCCTGCTTACGGAGAGATCCTCCACGGACAGCGGACCGCCAACCTGCCGCAATAACTCTTTGAGCGCCCCCGCAGGCGGGATCTGTGCGATCTCCTGCGTAATTTCGCTCCATCCGGCTATAATTCGCCTGCTTTGGTTCGCATGCTCCCCCGCATTATTCCCGTGCCACTGCTCCGGTCCCTCTTCCGCAAGCTTGTGGTACAGCTGGCTGATCTCCATACAGGCGACGCCTACTTTGGCGCCGTGCAGCAGCTGCCTGCGGCCAAGGCGGATATATTCCATCTCCCAATAATGCGAGAGATGATGCTCCGCCCCTGAAGCCGGGTGGGATTGACCGAACTGCAGCATGGCAAGCCCGGAATCGATCAGGGAGCGGATCAGAATCTGAATGCCTTCCTGCTGCCTGTCTGCAATAAGCTGTGCATGATTGACGCATTCCATAAGGGCGGATCGCGTCATATCCGCAGCGGCTTGCAGATAGGGCTCGTCGGCGGTGATCGTTCCGAACCGCCAATCGAACAATGAAGTGTATTTGCCCAGCATATCGCCGAAGCCTGCAGCCACCATGGCAGGCGGCGCCTCGACCAGGATGTCGAGATCGGCAAAGATTGCATCCGGGCCAATGGCCGGAATTGTTTTTTTCTCGCCCCTGATGATAATCGGGGCGCCCTTGGAATTGAACCCGTCGACGGACGGAGCCGTCGGCACGGAGATAAAAGGAATCCCTGTCGTATAAGCGGAATAACGGACAATATCATGCAGGGTCCCACCGCCTACCGCTATGACTGCCTGTGCATGATGGCGTTGAATATCCAGAATCAGCTGAATGAGCGACGCTTCATCGGCGATCACATCATCCTGGGCATCCGGCTTGATGAAGGTAATGTGGACCTTAATGCCTGACCGTGTGAGCGATGAAGCCAATGCCTCGCCCGCCGCCTTATAAGTTGCCAAGTCGGCAGCGAGAACCACCTGATGGTGCGATTTCTGTTCCAGATAGGCAGCTACCTCCCCGGCAGCGCCGGGATGAATTCGAATGAGATCCAGTTCAGTCATCGTTGTAATCCCTTCTCCGTCGGGGCCAGAATGGATGTCACATCGGCCAGCGAGGGCCAGATCCAGTCCGGCTGAATATGGCTCGCCTCCGCTTCCTCCATGCTCACCGAGCCTGTTAGAACCAGCGCGGTTTGCATGCCTGCTTTCTTGCCCAGCCGGATATCCGACTCCAGACTGTCTCCGATTACGAGACAACGCTCGGGCGGAAGCTGCAGAACGTTCAATGCGGCTTCGGCCATCAGCTGCGAGGGTTTGCCGATCACGATATCGACCTCTCTTCCTGTTGCCGATACAATCGCCCCGATCATCCCCGCCACATCGATGGAGTCGCCGTCATCCCGCGGAAACGTCTTGTCTGCGTTTGTCGCGATAATTCTGGCGCCATGTCTCACAGCGCGAAAAGCATCATTCAACTCCTCATAGGTTAATGTCTCGTGGAGGGTAATAACCAGCCACTCCGCAAGCTCCGGCTTTTCCGCCATCAGAATATCCCCAGCCTCCAATTCATCCTTCAAACCTTGATCGCCCAATACCCACACGGGGGAGCTTTCGTAATAGTCCTTGAGAAACCGGGCTGTTACCGTCGAGGTCAGAAGGATTTCCTCCTCGCCGATATCAAGACCAAGCCTGCCAAGTTTGTCATGGCACATTTTCCGGGAGATATTCCCGCGATTGCTCAGAAAGACGATGCGTTTGCCGAGTTGTTTCAGCATGGCGACAGCTTCTGCTGCTCCATCGATCAAATTCGAGCCCTTATAAACCGTCCCGTCCAAATCAATAACAAATCCCTCTATGCTTGTTTTCATCATCCGTATCCAGCCTTTCACGAGCATGGCTTGCCATCTGCATAATTCTTCCATTTGCGCAGATTCAAGCGTATTTTTTGCTTAATTATGCACTCTTTTGCTCAGGTTCACTATAAAGTTATACTGTTATGCGAATGTCATCAGCATGTTTAGAATATGTAAATTTGTTCCGGCCTCCATCCCTCATGGTCTTCAGCGTGCAGCACGCCTGACTTTCCGGACGCAATAAAAAAACCGAAGCCCCAATCGGCTTCGGTTCATCACTGCGTGTTTATGCAAATTAAGTGTGCGCGTCTGTGCAGCTTTGTATTGCGCGATTAATCAGCCGTTTTTATATTTAGGGTCATTGCGGATTGATAGCGGCGGGCAGAGGCATGCCTTCCGCTATATATTGTACGCCTTCCTGACAGACGCCATAGGATTGCCAAGGACAGCTCGCGCACAAATGGCCGATATCCGCCGGCACCACCTTTTGCGATATCCGGTCGCATACTTTCCGCCAGCTGAGGCTCTCTCCCGGCTTAAACCCAAGCTTGGCCAGAACGGCATCATCCAGCTGATGAACGGTTCCCCTGCAATGATTCAATTCGTCCGGCGGATACGCCCGGCAGATGTCGTCCGGACCGGTTACAAGCTCCACCACTGATTCCGGCTCGGTCCGCAAAGTCTCATATATAGCTGTCATATTCGCGCAGAAATCCGCAGAATAGCCCATGCCCCGATACCCGAGAAGACATAGCAAGTGATGTCCGCGCAATCGGATCGCCATCGTCCCCAACTCCCCTGCCCATGATTATTCATATGTTAACCATTATAACAGAAGAGAGGTTAACCTATCACATGGAATTTATCTGGGAGCCGCAGCAGGTGAGGCCTTTTCGAAGACTTCTCAACGGTATTTCAGTGCGGAGCTCCTTCAAATTCATTCCCGCAAGCTCCCGGACTTTCTGTTCTCGCCCTGTTAACGACCTCACCCTGCCCATTATATAAATCATCATGGATATGATGGCCGATGCGAAGCGTGGACGCCCCGACATAATGACAAATAAAAGAACGCCGGAAACGGTCAAGAGACCGGTTGGGATACGATCCGTGAATGGTGCTGCCATTGAAAAACAGCACATCGCCCGCATCCATGTCTACAGGCACAATCCTGCCGCCCTCCGGCAGATTGACCTCATCGCGAAAATAGGAAAGCGCCGGATCCGCCTCATGCGGACATTCGATATCCAGATTCTGCGTCCGGGGTACGATAACCAGGCCGCCGTTCTCCTGATCAGCCGGATCAATCGCGGTCCAGGCTGCAATGCACGTCCCCGGCTCCACGCGCAAATAGTAATTGTCCTGGTGCAGCGCCTGCCCTCTGCCGCCGGGCGGTTTGAAGTAGAACATGCTCTGCGCCGCCAACGCCTCTTCCTGGAACAGCTCCTTCAGCAAAGCCATGACCGGAGGATGCAGCATATAGCTCTTGGCTCTGCCGATTACCCTGTGCGGATACAAAATCCGCGGAAACAGCTTCAGCGGATCGCCCTTCGCCTCCTCCGGCGAAGCGGGCTCGAAATATCCGGGAAGCATGCCTTCTGCCTGTATGCGCATGAACGTCTCTTTAATTTCGGCAACCTCTTCTGGCTGAAACAAACCTTTGGCGATCAGATAACCTTCTTCATGAAACTGTTTTTTCTCCGCTTCGCTCAAGCGATGCCTGCCGTTTCCCGCTGACATTCAATCACCCTCCATTCACCCTTTTGCCTGATGCCCCTTACTGTGTCAGCTGAAGCTCCCGTCCCAGGCTCTCCATTTATGGTCGGCCGTGCGAAAGGATGAGCTGTGGAACTGATAGGAAGACATCTGCGGCGTTCTGAACAAGGAAGCTCCATCATAAACAATGCCGCAGCCGTTGACGAAGCCATACCGGCCCGGTCCTGACGGCCCCTGGCGGACAAAGGAAAAATCGGCATCGGTATGGATCGGACCGTAATCCAGCCTGCTCCGGTCCCATTCGTATTTTGGAAAATCCCTGCTGCCGCTGACCAGCCCCTTATCCAGATCCAGCTTGTATGCCAGATGACAAGTCCTGCCATCCGCCTCATACTGAAGCGATAAGCAATCCTTCTCCTGCGTGAGCCGGATGATCTTCACCCTGCGCTTCAGCCGGGCCGATTGCTCATCCAGTGCGAAGGGGGTAAGCACCGTGACAAAGCAGTTCATCGTTCCGGCCCGGACCTGGCTGCTGTCCAGTTCGTAGACCATCTCACTGTCCGCATAACATCTGCGGATCGTTTCGTGCCCCGTCTGCCTGCCGCTTCCCGGGAACTCGATCAGCAGTGCCAGCTCCTTCCGGTTGATGATGGGATTTGTGTCGCCAGGATGCTGGCGGATATGCTGCACCTGACCGGTATACCAGCCATCGCCGGCCTCCAGCACCACGCCCGGATGCCACAGATTGGCCGTACTGAGCTGCCGGCTGCCCAGCGACTTCGTCCAATCCACCACAATAAATACGCCTTCCTCCTTCAAATAAGTCATCGCCCGGTCCCATATCACACCGTGATAGGGATCCGTCACCCGGGTCCGGCTGTAAACCAGCTCCTCGAAGGTCTGAAAATGCAGCTTCTCCGCTGCCACACGCCTGTACGTACCGTCATCGTGGATAAAATCATAGAGGGAGCCGTCCGCATCCCGCTCGCCTTCCCGGAACACTAGCCGGTTATGATAAAGATCGGCGCGGTATTTGCCATTGGGAGCGGAATCGCGGTAACCTCCGTCATGTAATAAAATATGCGGCCCGCGGGCAAAAAACACGATGGAATTCTCATCCGCATGTCCATGGTGAGCCTTTTCCGCCGGCGCCTGAATCGTCCGCCGTAAATATTCCCTGGCGACATAGGCATAATCGCCTTCATCGCGATAATTAAGCAGGAGATACGTGGAATCCTCCTCCCAGCCGTCGCGGAAGGCGATTTTCTTCCCGATCACATCCTCCAGCACCAGCTCGCTCTGCCAATCAGGCTTGACCGGCTCAAGCCCATCATCCGCCCAGAGACAGGCGTTTGAGAAATAAGCGGCAAGATAGACCGAGGGCGGCCCCTCCTGATGGGACAGCGCATAGTCCCAGATTTTGCGGGCGGCATATTTCATATGACCGCATCTGTATACAGCAGCCCCTTTCTCCAGACAGGCCAGCCACAAATACCAGAACGAATTGTAATGGGCGTCTCCGAAATCCGGCAGCTGACCATAGGGCGTCAAGATATGCGTAATGTAATCAAAATAATACCTTGTCTGCGGCTTCGCATAATAGTCCGCTTCCTTGTCTGTATGCTGCGCAACCATGATGCAGGATCCAAGCCACAGAGGCAAATACAGCTCGGCATCCTCGATGGACCAGCCGCCCATGGATTCCTGGGCCAGGTAATCGCGAAGCTTCGCCCATTCCCGCGTTTCTTCCGTATCGCCCAGCGCCGCAACCGCCAGAGAAACCGTGAAGGCCCGTAGCATGGAGCGGTTATGCGCCCCCCACTCCGGATAATGCATGACGGCTTGCACGGAGCTGCGGATGGAATCCTCTATCTGGCGCTTGTCCTCCCGGGAGAGCAGCGCCGAATCCTTCATAAACAAATACCCCTGGATGTAATGGGTCCCCTGGAACATTGGATCAAACGATGTGATGCCCTTCTCATATTCCGGATGTCGGTCCCGGAGAGAGTCCGGCACAATCTCCTTGAACGACTCGATGGAGAGCAGCATTTGTCTTGCCTGCACCCCGTACTCTTTCTCGCCGGTAATATGATACAGAAAACCTTCGGTCTGCGCCTGGATAGCCAGGTTTCCCGGAGGGATGTACATGCCGAGAAACTGGTCGGGACGATACGATTCCCGCCAATGCGAAATAGCGGCCTCGTACTGCTTCCTCCCCTCCAGAACCGCCTTCTTGATGTAGTCCAGATACGTTTGCTTGTTCATACCAGGCTCCTCTCTTCAAGTTAAGAAACAACAAACTGATATTGTCCCGATCCCGTATGCAGAAGAAGATGATCCGGCTGTTCTCCGGCAACGGCAATGCCCTCGGCCTGCTCCAGTTCCGCTCCATTCTCAAGCACCTGCTGCCCCGGAAGCCGCGGAATCCGTATGGTCGCGGTCGTGTTGGCAGGAATGCGGACATGCATATGCAGCTCCGGTCCGTTGACCCGCCAATTGCAGACAATCGGTCCCCGGACGGATTCGTAGAGGCAGTTCACATAATCAAGCCCGCCTCCAATTCGGGGATGAATGAGGATATGCTTGTAGCCCGGCTGCTCCTCATCCAGATCAATCCCGCCGACGAACCGGTAGATCCATTCGCCTACAGAACCCAGTGCATAATGGTTGAAGGAATTCATTCCCGGCCTTTGAAAACCCTTCGCTTCCGTCCAGCCATCCCAGCGTTCCCAGATCGTCGTCGCACCCTGCAAAATGGAATAATACCAGGACGGATAGCTTTGCTGGTTCAGCAGCCGGTAAGCAATCTCCTCGTGACCGGCCTCCACCAGCACCGTCAGCAGATATTTGGTGCCATGAATGCCTGTCGACATATGCCAATCGCTCTCTTCCAGCAGGTACAGAATGCGGTTGACCGCGTACGCCCTTTTCTCCTCAGGCAGCAGATTCATGGATAAAGCCAGCGCGTAAACCGACTGCGTATCTCCTTTGATCTTCCCTTCTCCATTCACATAAGCGTCATTAAAAGCCGCTCTTACTTCGGTATGCAGCTTTTCAAACCGCAAGGCGTCTTCGGCTTTTCCAATCAGGGCGGCCATTCGCGCCATCAGCTGCACGGAGTAGGCATAATAGGCCGTCGCGAAGACGTCATAAGGGGTCGTGGAATGGATGGAGGTATTGGGATAATCATCCGCTCCCCTCGCTTCCGCCATGGAGAGCCAATCGCCGAACTGCGGCAGATCCTCGCGCAGATGACCGGGATGCAGGTCGCTCAGGAACCCGATCCAGCGGGTCATGGCATCATAGTGCCGCTTGATGATGGCTGCATCTCCATAAACCTGATACATCATCCAGGGAACGAGAATGCCTGCGTCTCCCCATCCGGCAGAAGCTGTGTGATCATAGGTCATATCCCCGCCATGCTCCGTTTTGCCGCCCGCGATAAACGGGGCAAAATCCGTAAAAGCTCCCGTCGGCCGCTGCGCATCCGTCAAGTCTGTCAGCCATTTGCTGAAGAAAGGGGCGGTGTCCATCAGATAACTTGCCGTCCGGAAGAATACCTGGGCATCCCCGCTCCAGCCGAGTCGTTCATCCCGCTGCGGGCAGTCGGTCGGCACACTGACGAAGTTGCCCCGCTGTGTCCATTCAATATTTTGCAGCAGCTGGTTGAGCAGCGGATTGGACGTATCCATGAACCCGGTTTGAGCAAGGTCGGAATGGACCACAATACCGGTTATATCCGTAAGCTCAAGATCCCCGTCATCATCGCTGCTTATTTCCGCATAACGAAATCCATGCAGCGTAAAATGAGGCTCATAAATCTCCCCCTCCGGACTGCCCTTCAGCACATAAGTATCAATCTGCCTGGATAAACGCAGATTCTCCGTATAGAGTCTGCCTTGCGCATCCAGAGCTTCCCCATGACGCAGTATAATGGTGGTTCCGGTTTTCCCGCGCATTAGAATCCGCAAATAACCTACCATGTTCTGTCCCATATCCACGATCCGGCTGCCGCTTTCCATCACCGTCATCGACACAGGCGCAAGCTTCTTCACACTGCGGATTGGCGGACACAGACCCGATACGATCCGGCCTTTATAATCGTAGAAAATATCCGCTTTGCTCCAGGCCGAATCATCATAACCCCGGTCCTCCCATCCTGGCATTTCAAGCCGGGCGTCATAAGTCTCCCCCATATGAAAATCGGTTGCCAGCAGCGGACCGAACGAAGCCTTCCAAGAAGGCCCGGAAACGACCGATTGCGAAGATCCGTCTTCATAGTCCACATTCAACTGCAGCTGAATGCGCGGATCCTTGCCGTAGCGCTGGTAGCCATACATGCCGACATAGCCGGAATACCAGCCATGTCCGAGCAGAACACCAAGCGCATTCTCGCCCCCGGCAAGCGCTGCAGTCACATCGTAAGCCTGGTACTGGAGGCGGATATTGTAATCCGTCCATTCCGGCGCGAGGATGTCTTCCCCGATGCGGCTTCCATTGACATAGAGCTCGTAAGCGCCAAGAGCCGCCGCATACAGCATGGCTTTCCGGATCTGCCGGCGGGCCTTGAAGGTTCCGCGCAAATAAACGGCCGGCTTGGGCCGTTCATGAGTCGGCTGATGGCCGGATTTCAGACCGATCCATTTGCCCTGCCATTCCTTGCGGGAGAGCAGTCCCATCGACCAATGTGCCGTCCTGCTCCATGGCGATTCCTGCCCTGCCTGATCCCAGACCTTCACCTTCCATACATATTCGCAGCCGGAAGCCAGCTCCCGGCCTTCATATGGAATGGGATTCGACAGATCCGACTGGACCCTGCCGCTGTCCCACATATCTCCGATATCCTGTTCCAGCTGCTGCCGGCTTGAAGCCGCCAGAATGCGGTAAGCGGTTTGGCCCGAGCCGCGTCCGGCTGAATCCAGCATCCAGCCGAGCCTCGGCTCCGGGACATCGATTCCGGCCGGATTCAGCAGGTATTCGGCGCGGAGATTATATGCTTGCAAAACCATTCGCTTCTCCTCCTTCAGCCTGATTCTCCTCTTCACCGTGCTTCGATGCGAAGAGACCGCTTAAGAAGTCAGCGGTCTCACGGCACTTTCCTGCATGACGGCGATTACGGCTGGTAGTTGACTTTTTTGTAGGCTTCCGTTAATTCGTTGTCGTATTCTTCACCGCCAAGCTTTTTCCAGCCTTCGATCATGGCATCGTATTCTTTGTCCGGATCGGAGGAAACGATGATCTTGGTTATCGATTCATTGATGAATTTCTTGATTGTTTCCTGATTTTTCTGCGCAAACGGCCTTGGATCCGTAATCTCAACCGTCTTCGGCGTGTATTTGGCAAAAATATCATTATATTTGGTGTTCACGGCCGCATAATATTCAGGATCGAACAGCTTGCCTTTCTCGCCCAGTATTTTCAAAGTGTCATATGAGCTTAACGGCTGTCCCTGCTGGATAATCGCGAGATCCCCGCTTCCGGCATACCATGTCACTTCCCTTGCGTTTTTCTCGGGATCGATCGGTATTTGAATGCCATCCGAATCAAGGGTGTAGTGCGTTCCTTCAATGCCGGATTGCAGGGTCTTGATGACTTCGGGATCCGCCATCCAGTTCAAATATTTCATCGCGGCAATCGCCTGTTCCTCTTTGCTGGCTTTGGGCACCATTATGAACATCCCGTAGTCCGCAGCACCACCGGCATACTGTTTGCCATCCGAGCTGATGAGCGGGTCGATCGGCATCCATCTGGCGTCCGGCACCGCTTTCATTGTAGAGTCAGTCAATGCCCAGCCGGAGTCATTGTTCTCCATGAAGCCGGCCACGCCTTGAGCAATATATTGATTAAGCTGCTGATTGTTCACATCCGTACCGAACTCTTTGGGGATCAAACCTTCCACGTAAAGCTTGTTCAGGAATTTGAACATATCCCGGGCGCCCGGCGCAGCAATATTGGAGATGAACTTGTCATTCTCCCATACCCCTCCGGCCAGGTCCGTACCGTTGCTCATCAGCTTCGGATTAATCCCGAATGCCGAGGACAGCGCATACATGAACGCTTTGCCGATAGCTGGAAAGGCGTAAGGCACGACTTTGTCCTTGCCTACGTTGCCGGGATCCTTTTCCTTGAACGCTTTGAGCACCTGATAGAGCTCATCGACAGTCGTCGGCGCCTTCATATTCAGTTTATCCAGCCAGTCCTGGCGGATTTTGAAAACCGCTCCGACATTCGGGTTCGCTCTGAGCGCCGTAATGGCAAAGCGTTTACCTTCGTAGGTGCCGGCTTGATCCAGCGCTTTTTGATTATTCGCGGTAATCTGCGGACCGTACTCCTTCAGCAGATCGTCCAGCTCCCAGATCCCGCCCTGCTGGGCATACTTGAAGAGCGTGTTGGTGTCATAGGTGAATATAATATCCGGCGCCTCACCGGAGGCAAGCCAGACATTCAGTTTATTCTCGGCTTCCGCCCGTGCAACAGGCACCATCTCCAAGTCGATGCCAAGCGGCTTCACCTGCTCCTGGGCCCATTTGACAAGCGGAGCATCTGTCAGCTTCATGCCCTCCGGTGCGTTCCCGCGATCATAAATCATAACGCGCAGCTTGACCTGCTTGACGGGCTCATCCGAAGGCTCCGGCGCATCCGCGCCCCCTGTGTTTGTGTTGGTCTGCTCCGGCGTGTTGGCAGCTCCGGAGCTGGTATTCCCTTCGTTCTTGCCTGAATTCGAGCATGCGGCCAGCAGCAGAAGCGTGAACACCAGGAAGCATGTCAGGCTGATCCTGACCCCTTTACGTACATTGACCATTGTCTTTCCTCCTCATGAATTTGGTAAAAACATCATTTCATCTGCCTACTGCCACAGGAGTAATCAAATATAAGAAAGTATTAGACTCCATCATACTTTGCTTATATTTCTGAGGAAGAATCCTGACTCTGCCTCCAAGGACGGCGAGAGCCGTTTCTTCTTGTATGAGACGGATGGCTCTTGGGGGAGCTGTCCGGTCCTGCCGGGCGTATCAGGAGGTTACCCTTTTACAGAGCCAAGAAAGGAGCCTTTGACAAAATATTTTTGCAGGAACGGATATACGATCAGAATCGGCACCGTCGCGAAGATGGCTGTGGCGGCTTTTAAGGATTCCTCAATGACCTGAAGCTTGCCCTGCTGCTGCATGACTTCAAGCGAGGTATCCATTTGCGAGAGGAGCAAAATGTTGCGCAATCGTACCTGCAGCGTAAACAGATCGGAGTTGTCGATCAGAATAATCGCGTTCATGTAGCTGTTCCAGTGTCCAACCGCATAGAACAGGCCGATTGTCGCCATTACGGCCCCGGAGAGCGGCAGCACGATGCGCAGCATGTAGCGGATATTTCCGCAGCCGTCCATAACGGCGGCCTCGCGCAGCTCCTCCGGCATATTTTGAAAGAAGGATTTCATTATGATGACATTAAACGCGCTGATTGCGCCGGGAATCATAAGGGCCCAGAGGGTATTGAGCATGCCCAAATATTTGATGAGCAGGTAGCCGGGAATAAGCCCCCCGCTGAACATCATCGTGAATATCATATAGTTCATGAAATATTTGCGCCCAACCAGATCCTTGCGGGAAAGCGGATACGCCGTAAGAATCGTGAACACCATATTGATCGTTGTCCCGACCGCCGTAACGTAAATGGTGACCAGCAGCGAACGGATGACGTTATTGTCCCAGAACACCGATTTCATGGCATCCAGCTGAAAATCAACCGGCCACAGGATAACCTTGCCTGACTGAATGGCATGGCTGCTGCTGAAGGCATTGGCAAAGGTATTGATGAAAGGAAAGATACAGACAAAAGCGATGATCGTAATCAAAGAATAGTTGATGACATGGAACGAAACGTCCCAGAACGAGTATTTTCGCGTCCGGCGATATTTGTTTTTACCTGTAGACTCCGCTTGCTCTGCCATAGGCTCACTCCTTTATACGACTTGATTCCAGTTCCATAAATGTTCCAGCTGCCGCCCGCTCCGTTACCAGATTCCTTCGCGGCCCATCTTATTGGCGGCATAGTTTGCAGCAATGATCAGCATCAGGTTAACGACCGATTGCACCATCCCGATTGCCGTCGTCAGACCGAATCCGCCCTGCCGGATTCCAAGGTCGTATATATAGGTGCTGAGAACGTCCGCAACATCCATAACCAGCGGGTTCATCAAGGCATAAGGCTGCTCGAAGCCGATGGAAACCATGTGGCCGACATTCAGAATGAGCAGAATAATGACGGTTGGCATGATGCCGGGAATGGTGATATTGATCATTTTCTTCCATCTGCCTGCTCCGTCAATCGAGGCCGCTTCGTACAAGTGAGGATCAAGCGTGGTCATGGCTGCCAGATAAATAATCGTTCCCCAGCCAACTCCGCTCCAGATGCCGGAACCGACAAAGACGCTGACCCACCAGTTGTTGCTGGCCATAAAATAAATCGGCTCCATGCCCATCCACTGCAGAACCTGGTTAACAATGCCGTACTTGGGCGAAAGCAGCGCATAGATCATCCCGCCCATCAGCACCCAGGACATAAAATGCGGCAGGTATAGCAGCGATTGCGAAATCCGCTTGAAGTATTTGTTCCGGACTTCGTTGAGCATGATGGCCAAAATAATCGGAGCCGGGAATCCGAACACCAGCCCCAGCACATTGAGCATCAGTGTGTTCCGTACGATTTTATAGAAATCCGGCAGATTGACCATATCCCTGAACGATTGCAAATGGTTCCACGGACTTTCCAGTACGCCCTTGAACATGTTATAGTCCTTGAAGGCAATCAGAAGACCGAACATCGGTATATAGGCAAATATAAAGAAGAAGATTAAACCGGGGCTCAAGCAGATATAGAGGTCGAGATTTTTCCGGATTCTTTTCCACAGAGAACTCTGTTTACTCGCAGCTATGCCCAGTGGCAGCTCAGTATTTGCTTTTGTTTGCGCTTCCATAGAATTCCTGCCTTCCTGATAGGATAGTCTTATTGTAAAGCCTGCCGTAAGCGTTTTAAATGAGTCTATCTTTACATTTTATTAGTTTTCTTGCTGTGAGCTGCGCATGCGGAAAATGTCTTTCGATATGCGCAAGTTTAAAAGCGGTTTTACAACTTGTCGTACCTTGAATTTTTGGATTGTGGGCAGCATTGTCACCCTGGTTCTCAACCATCCAAAGATAAATATCGCCGGCCTTCTCTACATGCCGGTGATTTTGTTTAATGAGGCATCCAAGTCCTCCATCAGCGAGTCCGCATTTTCCAGCCCGATCGAGATTCGCACCAGGCCCTGAGGGATGCCGCTCTCCATGGATGCTGCTTCGCTCAGCCACAGGCCTGGCGAGTTAATCAGACTTTCGAATCCGCCCCAGCTTGGTCCCTCCTCGAACAGCCGCAGCCGCTTCATGAAGCCCGTAATCTGCTCCCGATCTCCCCTTGGCACGAAGCTGAACAGCCCCGAGGTTCCGGACATCTGACTCTTCGCCAGCTCATACTGCGGATGGCTCGCAAGTCCCGGATAAAGCACGCGCTCCACCATGGGATGTCCCTCCAGAAATGCGGACACCTTCCCGGCATTCTCCTGATGCTGGCGCATCCGGACAGGCAGGGTCCGAAGACCACGGATCAGCAGCCAGGCCTGATGGGGATCCATCACAGCGCCGAACATCCCCCGCTCCCGGTGGGTGATTTCTTCCATAAGCGTTTTGCGGCCGATCATCACGCCCGCAAGAATATCGCTGTGCCCACCCATATATTTGGTGGCGGAGTGTACAACAATGTCAATCCCGCAGGCAATCGGATTCTGATAGAGCGGAGTTGCCCATGTATTGTCGACGATAGTCACAATCCCTCTGGCTTTGGCAATGGCCGCAATGGCCTTCAGATCCTGCAGCGTAAACACATTCGATAAAGGCGTTTCCAGATAGATCGCTTTGGTGTGGGGACGAAGCGCCGCTTCAATCTCATCCGTGCTCTCGCCGGATACGAAGGTTGTTTCGATGCCGAACTTCGTCATATAGGATTCCAGGAACCCCTTCGTCGGCGGATAGACATTCCGTGGACAGATGATATGGCTGTCTTTCTCCAATACGCTCATCAGCGCTGCCGTAATGGCAGCCATACCGGACGAGAAGCATCTCGCATCCTCCCCTTCCTCCAGGGCAGCGATCTTCTTCTCCGCGATCTCGGTTGTCGGGTTGGACACGCGGGTGTAAGTATAACCATGGTTGATCGTTTTGCGCGTGAACAGCGAGTTTTGGAAAATAGGCGGCACAATGGCTCCCAGATACCTGTCGTAATCATCGCCATAATGCGTGCATATCTCTTCCTTGGTGTAAGCAGATCTGTTATCGTCCATTGTTCCACTTCCCTCCGCGAGAAAGGCGCCCGAGTTGATCCGGGACGCCTTCTTCCTGTCATTTCATATGCAATTGTAAGGAATCGTTGATCCTGCTCGAAAAGCTGTATTCCGCTTTATAAGCCGCAGCGGTGCCGCGCCGTCTGACCATGACGCCCCAGCGCATCACATCAAGCCGGTGCTCATATCCCCTGAACAGATATACGGTTGTTCCCGGACTGCCTTCCATCTTCAGGGTCAGCTGTTTATCTGCCATCGTCCAGCTTACTTCCCAGTCGTTGTCCGTATCGCAGACCATGGTTTCCAGCATGAGCTGATAGCCATCCGCATCGCCTGGCGGGTCGGTTTCGCTAAAGTTCAGGTCCGATTGCGGCTCGCCGGAGCAGTGGAACAGCCAGTCGAAGACATGCTCCTCTTCATGTCCCGGCGCAGGGATCACCTGAAACTCGTCCTCCAGCCGGTCTTCATGAAGCTGGAGATGGCGGGCGTAATGGATGCCATCATAGACATCATCGGCCGCCACCCTGCAGCTGCTGTTCTCCCTGTCGAATTCCTCGATTCGGCCCACCGGCCGGTTCGGCTGATTCAGCTTGTCGACCATGACGGAATTATGGGCGATTGTTTTGCGCTGCCATTCACGGAACAAGTCTGAGCCGTAACCGCTGTTGGAAATATCCCGGGAGATGACTTCGTCCTTATAGAACAGCTCAAAGTTCATCATGTCGGCATGGGAATGGCCCCGCAGAACAAATCCATATTTGAGGAAGACGGAGGCATCTCCATTTTGCAGCAGGGCAAAATGTATATTCGGATCCACCCGAGACTCTGCGTCCGGCAGTCCTTTTCCGCGAAGCTCCCCGTCGAACTGCTCCTCCTCCCAATTCCTGCCGAACAGCAGTCTGGATACGCCACCGATATTGGCGTCCGCCCTGCCGGTATCCTCCTTGTCGTAGCATTGGGCAAGGGCATAACGATAGGCGGCTTCATCATGAATATTGCGAATCCATTCATACTGATGGGCGTAGTTGCCGAACTTCAGCAGCGGCCAGCCATCATTCGGATTCGGAAATTCGCCGTTCGGGAAGGCATACATGACCGGATACCGGTACATTCTCAGCAGGGCGTCTTCCATCTCGGGAAATTCATAGCCATAAAGTTTGCAGAAAGCCAGATAGTAGGTCATCCCTTCCGCGCAGTAGAAATGATAATGGAAGGAGGCTTCATACCAGAAGCCCTGGGGAAGCAGGCCGTCGGACAGCTTTTTCTTGATCCCGTATTCGCCCTCCGCAGCCAGCTCGCACCATTTTCGCTCATTGAAGAACAGACCGATCATACCCGCCGCCGCTTTCATCCAGCAAATAATATTCGGTGTGACGCCGACCTTCTCGATCAGAAACTCGGCCTCGGGAAGGAAGAAGCGGCGCTTGTACGTCTCCAGCTCATCCATCGTAAATTCATCCCGCACCAGCTCCATGCCGTTGAGCAGCCATATCACGCATACTCCGTCCGTCAGATCCGTACCGGAGAAACGCCCTTCCTGTCTTGGCGGTGTCCGGACGCTGAAGCTGCCATAATTGTCACTGAGGAAGCTGAGCACCTTGCGGATAAACGCCATGTAGGCAGAACCGCCGTACAGGTTGTGCAGCACGGCTGCCGAAAACACCTGCGAGCATACATTTGCGCGGTACATATAGCACCAGGCATCATCCACCTCCTGGGCTGCGCGCAGGCGGCCGCAGCCGCTGCATTTATGCTCATGCGGCTTCTCCGGATCAAAGATAAGCGCAGCAAAGCATTGGTCGCAGAAATAATGATGGCCCCAGCCGGCAACCCGGGAGGCATCGTCCTCGTAGTGGTCGACCCATTTGTCGGTGACCGGCTTTATCCTGTCTACGATCTGGCGGGCCCATGAATGCGTTTTGATTTTATCCCGCACGACCTGCCAATCCTCTACCAGATTCATCGTATCCTTCATTCGGCTGTTCTCCTCTCGGGCTCAAGCTGCCGTTCCCGGTGCTTCAGGCTCTCCACCAGCATCAATAACGTCATTGCCTGTCCATAAGGCATCGGGCAGACCGAAATATCCTTGTAATCCTGCATTGTATCCCCGACACAGGTGCCGTAGGAAACCTCCTGCACCATGCCCTCACTGTCGATGCGGCTCATTACAGCCTGCATCGCCTTCAGCCCGACCTCGCGGTATTTGGCCGGCAGATAGCCCTTGCGCACCGCTTTCAGAATCCCGTAAGCGAAACCCGCCGTTGCCGAGCTCTCTACATAGGAGCTTGAATCGTCAAGCAGCGTATGCCACATGCCCTCTTCCGTCTGCAGGCTGGCGAGCGTCCCGACCTGCCGCTCAAGCGAAGTAACCAGGAACTTTCTCACCCCTCCCGGTACCGGCACGATATCCAGATAATCCACCAGGCCAGCGGTATACCAGGCATTCCCGCGTCCCCAGAGAGCTCCGGCAAAATGATTGTTCTCCATAAAAGTCCAGCCATGATAGAACAGGCCGCTGCGGACATCGGTCAAATATTTTAGGTGGACGAGAAACTGGTGCATGCTCTCCTGCACATAATCGTCCCGGCCCAGCAGCACGCCCATCCGCCCCAGAAACAGCACGGTCATATACAGCGTATCGTCCCATAACTGGCCTTCATTCGCGCTCGTTACAGTCAGATGGGAGATTCCGTCCTCCGGCGTGCGCGGCATGTCCTCCTGGACATATTCGGCCCATTCCCGGCATATTTCCAGATAATCCGGCCGCCTGAGCTCTTCATAGAGATAACTCATCGTCAGCAGCGGGCACATCGTATTGACATTTTTGCGCGGCAGACCCTTCGCAATATGGCGGTCAAACCACGCTGTCAGTTCGTCGAGGATTTCTTTCCTGCCGGTTTCCTTGTAATACAGATAAAGAGCGAACAGGCCGACGCCCTGAGACCAGTCCCACACATCCATCGAGATGATGCTGTCCTTGACGTTCTCCTTGATGGTCGGCTTCAGGTTCCTCATGCCATGCAGTACGTGATCGATCGTGCCCTCAATTTCAGCCCTTGTTAAAGCCCCGATCATTCATCCCACTCCCTTCAACGCTTGATCTACTCCCATTTTACAAGAAATGCAAGCGTTTACTATTGGAGATTCTTGCGTTTATATTAGCTATTTTGACACGGGTCAAGAGGATTTCTCCTCACTTTCGTGCAGTACAGGCAGCCTTATCCGGATCTTCGTTCCCTCACCGATGGCGCTGTTTATAGTCAGGCCATATTGATCGCCGTACAAAATCCGGATCCGTTTATGGACGCTGATGATGCCCACATTGGTATGCCTGTTTTTCTCCAGATAGTGACCGTACAGCTCGGGGGCCAGCAGCCGCTCGACCATTTCGGATTCCATCCCGACGCCGTTGTCACTCACCTCGATCAGCAGATCGCCCTGCTCGGACCAGCAGTCTATCTCGATGATGCCTTTGCCCGGCTTCTCCTCGATACCGTGAATAATAGAATTCTCGATTAGCGGCTGCAAGATGAATTTGGGCACGCGGGAATCCATCAGCCTCTCGTCAAACCGGTAAATCACCTCGATTTTGTCCCCGTAGATAATTTTGTGGATGGACAGATAGCTCTGGATAAAAGCAATCTCCTCCTGCAGCGCCAGCACATCCCCCTTCTTGCCGATGCTTTCGCGCAGCAGCTTGCCCAGCAGATAAACCATCTCGCCGATCTCGTCCTCGCCTTTGATTTTGGCCATGCTGTATATCGATTCCAGCGTGTTGTAGAGAAAATGGGGGTTCATCTGCGCCTGCAGCGCCTTGTACTCAAACTGCAGCGTCCGGTACTCCGCCTTCTGCTTCAGCAGCTTCTCCCGGTAGACCGAATTGAACAGGTCGTTGATCTTCTCGGCCATGGAGTTGAATTTGGCGGCAAGCAGCCCCACCTCGTCACGGCTTTTGGGCACAATGACATGATGATTGAAATCCAGCGAGAAGCTGGACATGCTCTGCAGCAGCAGCCTGATATTCGCCGTAATGTTCTTGGAGATGAACGCCGCCATCAGAAAAGCGATAAACAGCGACACCAGAATGGTGCTGATGGTCCAATATTTGATGCTGTCCGTACCCCGGGTCAGCTGGCCGACATCGATGATCTGAACGATTTTCCATTTGTCGTATACGGTTGAGATCAGCGTGGAAATATAATGCCGGCCGCCGAACGTAAATCCATTTTTGGCTGAATCAAACAGGTACAGCTTGTTCTCCAGATAATATCGGGCGAGCTCCGTAGTGTCCTTCTCCCCCGGTACAAACAGCTCATTATTTTCATTCAAAATCAGAATATCGCCGTCCATCAGCGTATGGACATTGGTGATGATGCTGTTGACATAGCTGCTCTCAAGGCCGATCGCGATCAGTCCGATATATTTGTAGGTGCTGATATCATAAAGCGCCCTGGCCATGAATATGGTGCCGTTATCGCCTTGAAACCAAGCCGCTTTCCCCCGTTTATCGCGGATGCTGTCCATATCAAGCCGCTCCATGAGCTTCTCGTTGTAGTTCTGGAACATATTGCGTTCAATCGAATACTGTTTGTCGTTCACATCGAGGATCAGTACGGATAAGAATGTATCCTTGGTAAACAGCAGCTCGCTGAGAAAATCCGTTACATATTTGTCTCTCACATAGATTTCCTCTGCCGTGACCGCCTTCTGGCCCAGCTTTTCATTCAGACTGGAATTACGGAACTGCTGAAACGCGACTTCTTCAATATCCGTCGTGCGCTTCTCCAGATTGATGCCGATCTGCCCGATCAGATACTCCGAGAATTCTCCCGAATTCCGCTTGATTGCCCCGACGGAGACAAAATAGTTGATCCCGCTGATCATGAGCACCGTAACCAGGATGATCGCCGTGAACGAGATCAGAAATTTGGTTCTCAGCTTGGCATTGATAAAATAATTGATGATGGTGCGCAACAGCGCCACCCCCGGCTGAAGAATATGAATCCAGGCAGCGGCTGCCGCCGCTTTCCTGTACGAAATTGTTCGGCTGGCTTGGTACGAACAATTACCACGCATTTCATGTAAACGTTATCATTTATCTCGATTATTTGTCATTGAGATTCGATAGTTATAAACCTGTGGCGGGTATGGACGGAACAGTGCAGTCCTGAGAGGTATTTCCGGTGCCTCGCACTAGGTGCGACTAATAGATCAAATATTCATAATGATACATTGACGAGGTACTTTCGGTACTCTGCCCGAGGTTTGACGGAGCATATTGGCTTTCAACCTCATGCGGCAAAGCAGCCGCTGGTCTACATACATCTCACTGCTCCTGTACTGCAAGCAGCCGCCCATCTACATCTCGCTTCCCCTGTTCTTGTATTCCTTGGGAGAGATGCCCTCGATTTTTTTGAATACCTGATAGAAATAGGCGTATTCCTTGTAGCCGACCATTTCACCGACCTCGTTGACTTTGTTCTTCGGATCCTTGAGCAGCCGTTTGGCCGCTTCAATTCTCGCTTTATAGACCAGATCGACAAAATTAATGCCCGTTTCCATGCGCAGCAGGCGGCTCAAATAGCTGGAGCTGATGCCGAGATGGTCGGCTACGAGTGTCAGACTCAGGTTCTCTGCGAAATGGTTGTTAATATAATCAACGGACTTCTTGACGACCAGACTGTATTCCTTGTCGCCATTCTCCAGCTTGGTCTTGATCCCCTTAACGAATAAGGCCAAATAATCGGAAGCTGCCTGCATATTCGGCAGACGGTAAACATCATCCAAGATTTCATCAATCCGTTTGTTCATCCCGAATTCATCCCCGGTCAGACGGAAGTAATAACGGGCCGCTACGAGGCAGACATCGGACAGCAGTCCCTTGGCAACCAGGATATTGCCCTCGCTGTAGCCCCTGATTTGTTCAAGCACCTTCTCCAGATGCTTGATCATTTCCCCGCTGGTCGCATGCTCAAGCATCTGGTTGAACTGCTCCAAATCACGGATAATGGATTGCTTGCCCATTTCCCCGGCCGCATGACCGTTTTCCGGGAACAGAACAGGCTCCTCCGCCCGAAAGAAGCTGCTGTCCATCAGCGTCGAGGCTTCGGCAAATGCTTCGGGCAGCTCCCTCAGCTGCTTATACTGCGAGCTGACCGCAATACAGCACAGCAGTCCGTACTGTTCTCTGGCCTGCTCGATCAGCTCCTGGCATACGGCCTGAAGCTTCATTTTGATCTCTCGCGGAGGCAGTGCTCGGGGGAATAGACCAGCTAATACAAGGTCGTCCTGATGGAGCGACTCGATGATCTCAAAGTCCCGTTTGGCTGCCGAATGCCTTGCCATATCTGTGAGCTTGGCCTGCATGCCCAGCCTGATTCTGGCACTGTCCGCACCCTGCAGCGTTGCGAATGTCTGCTTGGAGCGCACAATCAGAACAGCGATGCGGCTGCATGAGATGCCCAACTGCTCGCAGATGATATACGCTTCCGTCTCCGATGCCCGTGCGCCGCCGATCTGCTCGGAAATAAATTTGCTCCGCAGGAAGGGCAGCGAGCTTTGATGACGCTCTTCCAGTCTGTTGATCGCTTCGGTCATATTCTCATTCAGGCTCAATTCCAGATGCCGGTTCTCCAGCTCCATCACGGCGAGCGCGATTACCCGCTCCAGTTCGTCATTACGCACAGGCTTGACGATAAAATCATAGGCGCCAAGCCGGACAGCCCGCTGTGCATAGTCGAAATCCTGGTAGCCGGTTATCAAAATCGTTTTGGACAGCGGGAAGGTCGATTGCATCAGCTCGGCGAGGTCCAGTCCGCTGAGTCCGGGCATCTTGATATCCGTGATCAATATATCCGGCTTGTTGTCCAGAATGACCAGCTTTCCCTCGATCCCGTCCTCCGCCTGCCCGACAACCGCGCAGTTCAGCTTGTTCCAATCGATCGTCTGCACGATTGCCTGCCGAATGAGCGGCTTGTCGTCTATCACTACCACACGTTTTTTCACAGGATTTCCTCCTCACGTTTACCAGTTAGCACGATTATAACCGAAGTCAACCGCTTTTTCCCATACTTCGGGAAGAAATGGCCCTGTCGCCCTCAGAAGCGGAATAGTCCCCCCCTTTGAAAATAATAAAATAGTGAAAGACTTACATGTGAAATCAACCTTCTCTGATATGAAGAGTAGAATTTTTTGCCGTCACATGAGCTTCTTCCACAACTTTGGTTGACAAGTATGGAGACGCACCGGGACGATCGGAAGAGCTGCAGCGAGGTTTTTTCCGGCTTACATGGCCGATGCTGGGGCTAATTAGCGTGTAAGCCGGTTTTTCCTTCCTTGAGCTGCCGGTTGGACCGGGAGAGCGCCGAATCGGTGCTGAAGTAAGGTCGGCGCTATCGCCGGCGCTTCCACGCATCAAAGGGGAACTCTCAAAAAGACTCCCCAAACAACAGCAAGCAATTCAAGCCCCGTACAACAACGCAAAGACGCCTCCAAAGCCACGATAGAGTGGCAGTGGAAGCGTCTATTTGGAATATCAGAGCCGGTATTCATAAAAAGCAAAAATGTCTATTGGGACAGTCCCTGACTGGACAAAAGAGTTCTAGCCTTAACGCTCGCAGCAAGCGGTTCATGGCGCGAAGGTCTGGACATTAACGTTTCGTGTTCAGCGGCTTCAGTTTGGCCTCTATGGATTGGCGTTGATTCTCCAGAAATGGCGGCAGCGCCAGCGATTCGCCCAGGGTCTCGAACTGTTCATCCGTCGCGAAGCCGGGACCATCGGTAGCCAGCTCGAACAGGATGCCGTTCGGTTCGCGGAAATACAGGGAGCGGAAATAATATCTCTCCACGAAACCGGAGTTATGCAGACCCGCCTGATTCAGGATGCCGATCCATTCCATGAGCTCTTCCTTGTCTTCAATCCGGAATGCAACGTGGTGAACGCCGCCTCTGCCCAGACTGGCTGCAGACAAATCGCTGCGCGGCTCGACCTGCACCTCGGCGCCGGAGCCGCCGTCCCCTACCTGCATAATGATAATATCCTCCTGCCCTTCAACCAGCGCCGGCACCCGGCTCTTCTCCGTGAAGCCAAGAAGCCGAAGCGCCCCTAACGTAGCATCCGGCTTACGGACCGTCAGCTTCACGGGACCAAGTCCCGTAATGCCGTAGGCAATGGGAACAGGGCTCTTGTCCCAGGGTATCCCGCCTTCCACGCCAACATTATGCTCATCCGAAATCAGCGCCAGCTTCTGGCTTTCCGGATCCTCGAAGAAAATCACGTTCCTGCCCGCATGTCCGGTAATCGGTGAATGCCTGACGCCTTTCTCAGTGAAGCGTTCGGTCCAGTACCGCAGCGCGTCGTCATTCTTCACCCGCAGTGAGGTTCCCGAGATACTGCTCACCCCTTCTTTGTTCGGCCCGATTCCGGGAAAATCAAAGAAGGTAAGCTCCGTGCCCGGCTTGCCCCGTTCATCCCCATAGAACAAATGATAAGCCGAGGTATCGTCCTGATTGACTGTTTTCTTAATCAGGCGCATGCCGAGGACATCCGTATAAAATTGATAGTTGCCTGCTACGCTTCCTGTCATAGCTGACAGATGATGAATTCCTTTTACATTCATGAGATTGCCCCGCCTTTCACGCTCTTAGTTTTCTTAACAGCTCAAGCAGCAGCTTCTGCTCGCCTTGGTCCAATGATTGAAATTGGGATGCCTGAAACTGCTCCTGGAGCGGAACAATTTCATTGAAAAGAAGCCGCCCGGCTTCCGTAAGCGAAATATATTTGGTCTTCCATTCCTGCTCACGTCCGATCAGTCCAAGCTCCTCCACCTTGTGAATGAGCTGGGTGATATTTCCTTTGGTGACGACCAGTTTCTCTGCCAGCTCCTGCTGACTGATTCTGCCAGCTGCGCCTACCTGAGCCAGGACATCGAACTGTGCGGCAGTCAGCTTCCACTTCTTCAAGTGGTGATTGGTTTCGCGGATGCTCCGGTTGTAAAAACGGGACAGCCGAAACCACAGCAGGATGCCCAATCGCTCTTCCTTCCTGGTTAATGCACTCATGTCCGCATCCTCACGCACCCGCTTCACCTCTTTCCTGCAGCATTACCGACAAAAATAATTTCTAAACTTGTTGTCAGTATACAACTAAACTGATAACAAGACAATCCATCTCAACCTCCGCCGGCGGCATTCGGAATCCCTTTATCCGTCATTACCTCAAGGCGATATCATTGAACCGGTTATCCACCGTTTCACGCATCAGCCCCTTCAGCGACCGGATTGCCGTCTCTTCCACCATCAAGGCATCGTCGAACAAATCAATCATATCCTTGGCTTCGCTCGCATTCAATCTCCGGACCGGCATCATGTCGACAATCATCATCGCCAGCTGTTGGAATATTGAATCCAGCCTCGCATAGGCATCCGCAGCTTCACAGATCTGCGGCATCCAGCGCACCAAAGCGGCGATGTAAGCATGGCTGTCTCTTTTGGCAGCTCCGTAACAGCGGATAATCTCCTTCAGTCCGGCTGGATCGTAATGACAGCCGCGAAGAGCATATATGATCGCCCCATAAGCCGAACGGCCGCAGGCATACTCCTTCTCAGGCAGCATCAAGTCATGGGATTCCCATTTATAGATAGCCTGCAGGAGAGACTCCTTGTAAATCTCCATCTCGTCCGATTCGATCCGGGTTTCAAAGGTCTGAACATACCAATAAGGCGATCGGTTACAGCCAAAATCGCCATACGGCAGCGCATCATAATCTTCTGCGGTGCCATCGGAGATATAGAGCACTTCCCGCTCATCATCATAGCCCGCGGCTATCGCAAATTTATCTTTCCAGATAACAGCGCCTGTCCCGCGGTCAAGGGAGTCTTTGACAGCGGCCACCGCCTGCCTCTGATAGAGCGGGAACGTGGGCTGAAAATGAAATCCGGCATTCTGCGAAGCGGTCACGCCCAGAAAATCCGCAGCCAGAAAATGTTCCGCCATCCAGTTGTATGCCGTCACGGATTCCGGGGTCAGCCTCCGGTTGACCGTGAAACGGAAGGCCGCCGCGGTCATCCCCGCAAGCATGGGTTTGGAACAGGCAATCCATCCCATCGGGAACAAAATCCCGTGCATGGCATCGATATAGGATTCGGATTCTGCGGTCATCCTCTGACCGGTTAATAAGACGGCTCCCACTTGAATCACTCCTTCCTTAAAAGCTTTCAGCTTACGCTTCCCAAGACTATATCCGCCTGCTCCGCCGGTTATCTCCGGGCTTCTTATCCAAATTGCATTATCGCGGGGAATGCGCTCCCCACCTGGGAATCGTAGTTCGTTTCGGATCCGGATATCGGGCGGATAATGTCTGGAATAGCTCCATTGCCTGCTGCTCCAGCATTTCGGCAGTCTTTAGCGCTGCAATCAGCTCCACGCTTCTCTCCTGTTCAACATGCCTGGATCCCCCTGTCTCCACGATGCAGCTCTCTATAGCGGTCGTCTCACCCACAAGACGATCATAGAGACTGAAGGCCACGTCTGCTTCATGCCAAATCCCCAGAATATCATGCAAATAATCTCGAATTTCCTTCCTGGAATAAAGGAAGGAATCCAGAATATAGACAGCTCCCCGCGCATCATATCCGCCTGCCTCAAGTGCCTCCGCAAGAAAGGTATAAGCCAGCTTCCCGGAAGCAATTTCCCGTCCAGGCAGCGTTTTATAAGGCGTTTCCCAGTCATAGACTGCCAGCCGGAAGGATTCCAGAATCATTTCCTCCTGCGGAATCTCCACTTTCTCTCCGAAGCTCTGGCAGTACCAGAAGTGCGTGAAATTAAGGCCGAAATTATCATACAACACAATCCGGCCCTCATCCGTCCTCCCATCCTGTACATAAAAGATCCCGTCCTCATCGTCATACCCGTGAATGACACCAAATTCAGGAATCCAATAGATAACGCCTATGCCGTTGTTCAGGCTCTCTCTTACCCATTTCACGGCCTCCTGCCGGTAATGGGAAAAGGTAGCATGCCTCGTTCTTCCTCCATCAATCGCTGTCCATATGCCCAGATTATCGATGGCAGGCTTATGCTCCGTCACCCACTGCCCGTAAGCGGATACGGACATCGGCAGGAGCTGCTCGTGAACAGAGAATTTGAACGCCATTCCGGTATAGCCGGAGAGCATATATTTGGGGCCGGCAAACAGGTTGGCCGCGGTCAATACCGCATAGAGGCTGTCTGTGAACGATTTCGATTCCCGCTTCATGATGAGATGGTCCAAATAAACACCGGACAATATTCCGCGCCCCCTCTTTTCGCACCGCGCACCGCTCATAGTTACCAGGCAATGGTCTCTGGCTCTCCGTATCGCGGCGGTCCAACAGTCCGCTTGATCGTATCTCTGGCTGGATTGTCACCGGCCGCCTTCACTCACGCTCCACAACTCCCAGCCGCTGAAGCGTTTGTTGACACAAATGAGCCAATTTCTTCTTCAGCCATTGCGGAGACTCAAGCTCCTTCCATTCTGCTACAAGCAAATGCTGCAGGAAGGCATCCGCATCATAGAAGGATATCCGGTAAAGGAGTCCATCCCGGGACAGGATCGGGTAACCCTTCCATGTATCGCCATGGACTGGACGAAGCATCTGTATCCGCGCTGTATAAGGTTTAAATACAGGGGGCGGATTGCCCAGGCCATCCGTCTCCATATCCTCGGAATACTCGTAATGCGACTCCGTCAATATGAGCTGCTGAATCTGATCCAGACGCACTGTTATTTTCAACCGCTGCCGGGCACAATAAGCGGCAATATAATCAGCGTTCACTTGGGAAATCAGCTTTAACGGATAGAGCTGAGCTTGCCGGGCGGCTCCCTGATCGGTATAAGTCATCTGAACGACAAGCTGCTGCCGGACGGCATGGCTGAGCAGCTCCAGATTATGCATCATGCGCGGATTAGCTTCAAAAACGGGCAAGCGAAAGCTGCTGCCGCTCCCCTGTTCACCCGTAAAACGCTCAAGCAGCTGCGCCACCCGGCGGATGGCGTCCGCATTATCGTAATTGTAGTTCCGGTACCGGTGGGCCAGGTATTTCAGCACCTTCTTCTCGTCCTCCGTCATATAGAGATGAGGCAGGACGTAGGCTTTGTCTTCATAACAATAGCCCCGATGCCTGGCAACATATAATAAAGGCGCCCGCAGTGACATTTCCAGATATTCAATATCGCGCTGCGCCTGCCGTTTGGAAATTTCGAACTGCTGCGCAAGCTTCGTGCTGTTAGGGTAACTGCCCTGAATAATCTGCTGGTCAAACCATTGAATCCGATGCATATTGCTCACTTTCAGCAGCCCTCCTTAACGGCAGATGCCCGTTTCCTTCCATTACAGCACTGAACAGTCTTTGCTTGCAAGCGGAATTTATGGAAAAAGGCCCGCCCCATCAAGGGAACGGGCCGTCCTTCCGGATAGCCTAGCTGATGGCTTCCACTTTCTCCTGCGGTGCGTTGATGCATCTTTTGCAAACCTTGACCGGCGTTCCATCGGACTTTGTCCGTGGATAAAGCAGTTTTATTCTGGTTCGGCTGCAGACCGGGCAAGTTCCCCGGCCGCGCGAGGGCAGACTCCACAGCACACGGCCTCTTTTTGTTTTTGCCACATTTAAACCCCATTTCATGCCTCAGCTCTTTTTTTCAACTATCACAAGTGGTCTGTGTCCGGCAGGCATCCGGCAGCCCGGCTGGCTTGACTGGATGAATCACGCCTTTCACTGCACTTGCACTCATTATAAAACAGCTGGTGCGACATAAAATGTCATCCCAATTGCACTCAGGAAAGAAACATCCGGGCCAAGCCGAAGCCGCCCGGCGCAAGCTTGTATTTAAGCCTGCCTGATTATCTGCTATATTGAAATAGCAAAGGAGCGGAATAACACATTATGGCAATGACATCCACTACCCCCGATATCGCTGCAGGCGGCCAGTCCCTGACCAAAGGATTAATTTTGCTCATGAGCGCGGCCTCCGGCATGGCTGTGGCGAACTTATACTACAACCAGCCGCTGCTTGCGGATATCGGGCGCACTTTTCACGTTTCATCCGACGCTGCCGGGCTTATTTCGATGTTTACGCAAATCGGATACGCTCTCGGCTTGTTTCTGTTCGTCCCTCTCGGCGACATCAAAGAGCGCCGCGGTTTGATCACCGCCTTATTGGCTGCCGTCACCGTATCGCTGCTTGGCGTCTGCACTGCCCAGAGCTTAACCTGGATCTACATCGCCAGTCTGGCAGTGGGCATTACGACCGTAGTGCCGCAAATTCTGATCCCCCTGTCCGCTCAAATGGCTTCACCACAGGAACGCGGCAAAGTAATCGGGACGGTAATGAGCGGACTGCTGCTCGGCATCCTGCTTGCCAGAACCGTTGCCGGTCTGATCGGCGGAGCGTGGGGCTGGCGGACCATGTATGCAATCGCCGCCGCGCTCATGCTTGGGCTGCTGATTGTTCTTCGTGCGAAGCTTCCGCGAAGCCAGCCGGGTATGTCGGCCTCCTATACGGAATTGATCAAATCGATCGGCGGTTTGATCCGCCAATTCTCCACGCTGCGGGAAGCCGCTCTGATTGGAGCTGCAATGTTCGGGGGCTTCAGCGTGTTCTGGACATCGCTGGCTTTCTTCCTGGAGGGCGGCACTTATGGCTACAGCAGCCAGGTTGCCGGATTATTCGGCCTTGTCGGGGTCGTCGGGGCCTCCGGGGCTCCGGTCGTCGGAAGATTGTCGGACCGATTTCAGCCGAAGATTCTGGCAGGTCTGCTGATTGCGGTTACGTTCGTTTCGTACCTTTTCTTCGGCTTTGCCGGCACTTCGTTATGGGGGCTGATTGTCGGGATCATTCTGCTCGATCTTGGCGTGCAGGGAACCCAGATTTCCAATCAGGCCCGCGTGTATGCCCTTGATCCCGCCGCCCGCAGCCGGTTGAACACCGTATTGATGGTCAGCACATTTATTGGCGGCGCCATCGGATCAACCCTTGGAAGTTACGCCTGGCATAATTGGGGATGGACTGGGGTCAGCTGGGCAGGAGGCAGCCTGATTGCCGCTGCATGCCTGGTATGGGGCAGTCACAGACTGCGCGGCAGATGACAGATCGGCTTCTATGCATCCCGAAACGAAAAAAAAGCTGTTCACCGGATTATGGGACTGACCCCCAATGTCCAGTGAACAGCTTCTTTCCTTATATTGCCCAGCCGCCTTTGCGGAATATGGGTACAGTGGAACCATCATGCAGAATGCCGTCGATATCCATCTGATCCGAGCCAATCATAAAGTCAACATGCGCTATACTTTGATTGACGCCATGCTTCTCCAGCTCCTCAGGCGGCATTGATGCGCCCCCTTCGATATTGAACGCATACCCGCTGCCGATAGCCAGATGATTGGAAGCATTCTCGTCGAACAAGGTATTCAGGAACAGCACGCCGGACAGGGAGATTGGCGATTCATGCGGCACCAAAGCCACTTCCCCCAAATAGTGGGAGCCCTCATCCGTATCCACCAGCTGCTGCAGAATATCCTGTCCTTCCTCTGCCTCCACCTTGACAATCCGGCCGCTCTCGAAGGTCAGCTTGAACTTGTCGATGATATTGCCGCCGTAGCTGAGCGGCTTGGTGCTTGATACAATGCCGTTCACACCGTTCCTCTGCGGTACGGTGAATACTTCCTCCGTCGGCATATTGGCCATGAACAGGACACCATTCTGGCTCGTACTGCCTGCGCCCACCCAAGTATGTTTCTCGTTGAGCTCGATAGTCAAATCCGTTCCAGGCGCTTTGTAGTGAAGCTTATATATCTTCTTGTCGTTAAGCAGCGACACTTTCTTATGTAAGGCTGCATTATGCTCCTCCCAGGCTCTGACAGGATCTTCCGCATGAAGACGAACCGAATCGAAAATAGCCGCCCACAGCTTATCGATCGCTTCCTGCCCGGATAATGCCGGGAATACCTTCTGCGCCCAATCCCTGGTGGAAGCCGCAGCAACGGTCCAGCTGACCTTATTGGATTGGATCGCTCTGCGGAATTCCTTCAACCCCTGGCCGGAGGCCTTCTGGAAATTGCCGATCCGCTGTGGATCGATTCCTTTCAGCAGATCCGGGTTGGGAGAGACAATGGAAATAAAGGCTGCGCCGTTATCCACAAAAGCTTGCCGTTTGGCCGTTTCCCATTCCGGAAACCGTGTGAACACCCCATCAGCCGCCTTCTCATATTTCAAGCGGGCTAATGCCTCGTCCGTCCAATCCACATGGACATTGCTTGCTCCAACCTCATAGGCCTTGCCTGCCACAAGGCGGATAAATGAGGCGATTTCGATTGTCGCTCCATTAATAAACACCTCTTGCCCCGGTTGGACGTTGACGCCTACCTTCACAATCAGCTCTGCATAAATTTCCAACAGCTGTTCGAAATTTTTCAAGGACATCTACCTCCTGCACAATAATCTGGAACTAATTCATTATACCCGCACCGGATATGCTAAACAATCGCCGCCCTTACAAACTTCTTTCCCCATGCTTTCATAAGGCTTAGCCGGGCGGGGTGGTGAAGCTAACGAAATGGTCATGATATCTCCTTTAATTCGTCAGCTGCTCCAGCCTTTGTCCGATACGTGGAAAAACCCGAAAGGCGTTATGATAGAACACTTCTTCATGAAACTTCTCGGGAATCAGCTGTCTGACGAAATTGATATACACCCCGATGGGAGCGAGCGGCCAGTCGGTTCCAAACAGCATCTTCTCATAATTGTCCGCATAGACGAGCGCTCTTCTGAAGTGATCCATGAACAGCGGCTCATTCTCGAACCGGTCGAACTTGAGCTGGTCTCCTACAACCAGCCCGGACAAATCGGCGTAAACATTCGGATTTTTGGAAACGACCTCCGCAGCATCCATAACCCAGGGATCGCCCAGATGGCAGATCATGAAACGCACCCCCCTTTGCTGATAAGCCAGCTCGTCGACGGTGAGCGGGTGGGAATATTTCAGAAGGCCGTTCATGGAATACGTATCGCCGGTATGAATCACCACGGGAACATCGTAGTGCTTGGCCAGCTCATAGATCGGACCATAGGTTTTGTCCGTTACATAATAATGATAGTAACCGGCGTAAAGCTTGATTCCCGCCACATCGGAGGATGCAAGCCGCTTCTCGATCCTGTCGAGCTCCCTCTTCTTCTCCGGAGAATCAAGCCTGACCGGATTGATCCCGACGCATTCCATCAGGAAAGGAGGGACGGATTCGGCCAGATCCAGCCCCATGGGATTGGAGGCAAGAGAATCCGGGAAAGCCCCGGCTGTTTTTTCCTGCACGCCCATCCCGATGCCCAGGATAACATCGCTGCGGTCAAACTCCGCTTTAAGACCGGCAGCGGAATAATCGACACCCGACAGCTCGCGCGCCGTACGGTGAAAGCTGTCGATATCCGACAAATGAATATGAATATCGATGATTGGCATAGCTACCCTCCATTATATTTAATTGCCGGTGAAAACCAGGCGGAGCATGCTCCGCCAGTTCATTACCCGCCAAAGCTGATTTCGGCTAATGCCCGCATATCCGTGTACGATAACGGGGTGCCGGCGAACGTGTAAAATACGGGAGCCGCCCATACCGTGCTCCCGGACGGCATCAGACTGCTCTGAGAAACTCCGTGATGGATAACGAGATTATTGGTATACATCCATGCTCTTGATCCCGGATAGCGGTTCAGCGTATGCAAAGCGGCGGAGCGGTTATCGCTGCCAAGACGGATTACGCCTTCCGATTCGATTTCCACTCCTGCTTTGCCGCATCTGTAACGGGTCCCGTTGTCCTTCTCCATCCATCCCTGCTCCAATGATTCGCCGGGGAGGAGAAAGCTGTTGATCGTGCTGTGGAAGCTATTGTAGGCCATTTCCGTTCCATTGGCCAATCGGGTAACGCAGCAGAGCACGGGAGCTCCCGGCAGCAGCAGCGCAAATAATGTCAGCTCCATACCGCCGTACCGCTCATGCTTCTCAATATGTGTGTGAAGCGCTATTCCGCTCCACTCATTCCCCCGGTTGTCGGTCAATGAAGCAAACGCGGCGCTTCGCCGCTCATCCTGCTGGCTTAGCGGTGATATACCCTGAACGGAAGCGGAGATTCCGCCATGCCATGGATTCCACCAGGAACGCGGTCCTGCTTCGGGATATGAACTATCCAGCCATTCTTCTCCGTTATGCCTGAGCGAGTGAAGTCCTGCGCCAAATGCCGGAGATGCTTCGATGGTCAATGTGCCGTTCGAACAGCGGTAAGTCTGGCCGTCTTCGCTTTGGCGAATTTCCTGTTGAACAGGCGCAAGGCCCACAGGGATCAGTACGGTTCCGCGTTCAATGCTCAGCTCCTCGGTCTCGAAGCGCATCCGGACCGGCTCGATTGAGCCAGGGACGAAAGACTTGAGCGCGAATACTGCCGAATGAAGAGCGTCATCACGGCGGAACGTTTTATGGAAAACCTCCGGCGCGGTCTCAGGCAAGGACAACGTCATATCGCCGGCAAGCGGCTGATTCCGGTGCTGCTTGATACTCACATCCGCATCCTGCGCGACGAATGGATTTCCCCCATTTACGCTCAATTCCAAATGATCCTGCAGCAGAGGCTGAACCGGATCTCTCCTTTTGCGAGCGAAGGAACGGAAATCCCACCAATCCGGGAATGTGCCTATCGCCAGAAAAGTCGATGCAGTGCGGACGGTTTCACCTGCTGCCAGCCCGCCGAGTTCATATTCGACGCCAAAATGCCATTCCATTTTTACCAGTCTTGCCGAGGGCTCCCAGCAGAATCCATGGGATAATTTCTCACTCCGGCTGAACAGCCAGTTTTCGCTTATCCGGTTAATATCCCAGTCGTCGTACTGCGCGGCAAAGCGGTCCTTCAGATCGTAATAACGTCCGTCATAGGGAAGCACCAGGCCTTCCGAATGATGATAGAACCCGTCGATCAGGTATTGATCCTCTCCGCTTGAATCCACGGAAACCGAAGCATTGTGCACTTCAAAATAACGTTCCACAATTCCGCTGGCATTCAGACGGTTGAAGGCTGTAAAAGCCATGCCCGGAAAATCCTCCGACCGGTAATCCGCTTCCAGCACCATCGCATCTCCCTGCGGATAAATCCTGACCTCTTCCGCTTTTTTCTTGCTGAATTCCGGGGAGTAGGGCTTCCCGATTCTGGGAAAGGTCCAGTTGGTATGATGGCTTCTCTGAAAATGGGAGGTCCAAAGTTCATTGTTGTTCTTGTTCAGTCCCATTGAATACGGTCCGTTCACGGCGACCCAATGGTCCACGATATCTCCCCCGTAACGGCCGGTGTTTCCTTTGAAAATACCCCAGATACGGGCGGTGAATGAAACGGGCTCCGAGCCTTCGGCGATCGCTTTAATCACCACATTCTCGGAGAAAATACCGAAATCCTTTAACAGGTAAGGAACCGTTACAGCGGCCTTGCCTTTGGCCGGAATACGGATCGAGATACGGGGATTCTCAAACTGTATAAATTCGGATGGCGGGAATTCAAGCTCAAAAACCGCCGGTTCCTTGAAATTGTTCTCAAAGGTAAGGAAGGCTTCCTCCCCGGCACCAATGTACTGCTCCTGGTTTTTCACGTCCAGCTTCACTCTTGCCGGAAACTTGGGTGCGATCCCCGTCCGAAGCTCCGCATGCCTCCCATTAATCGTCCAATCCGATACAACCGCAGGATGCGTTCGCCAGTCGCTTTGGTCTTCCTGGATCGGAAGGAGTTCGAACTCGCCCTCTACGACAACAGTATCCGCAACCCTGACGGTTTGCTCCAACGCGAATTGAACCGTCTTGTCATTGCGTCCGCGAATCGTACACTCCAGAGGCTCACCCGTCTTGTTCCGAATCCGGTAACGAACGGGATAGCGGCTGCCAAACACCAGATCGTGATCGTCAATTTCCGTATGTATCGCATATTCGCCGGTTTCAATCAGGCTTATTCCTCTGCCTGTTTTCTCGAACTCCACACGCAGTGATGTCCCGTCCTTCTCCCAGGCGTATTCAAAGTAATCAAAGCCGTTCTCCGAATGCCCGTCAGGGCGAATCTCCAGCTTGCGTTTGCTGTCGGCATACCAGTCGAGCCGCTCCAGAGAGGGCCGGAGAGCATCCGTCATCAGGACAGTCGGAATAAAATTCATCAGATGGACCGAATCTTCCTTCTTCTCCCAGAAGAAGCCGGTCTTCTTGTACATGGGAACCGCTTTCGTGTTTCCTGCCCAAGTAAACAAATCCAGCCTGGGCCAGCCCATCTCCACGGTGGTTTCAACGGCTTTGAGAATGAGATCCCTGCCAACCTTTCTTCCGTGATAATCCGGCCTTACATTCAGGAGCGGCACATACAGAGCGCCTTCGTCATGCTGGTACTGGGAAAAGCTGCAGTAGCCCACCACTTCTTCTCCGTCTACAGCCAGAAACACCTTCAGGTTGCCGGCATTCTGAAGCTCCCGCTTGACTCCGTCCGCGCTGCGGATACGGCTGCCCCCTCCCCAGCTCTCCTGGCTGCGGTTCCACATGTCGGCAACAGCCTTCGCATATTGCGGGGTATATTCTATAATCTGGATATGTTCTTGTGAATGACTCAAGCTTAATCTCACCTCTTGTCCGTATAATGGCTGATAGCTGATCGAATTTATTCTAAATTGTAAGGGATATTCCGAGGCCGGTAAAGTGCCACCCTGCGTATATATTCCATCATTCCCCTTTCCGCAATTATTAGGCCGTCCATCGCCATCTGCATAAACAAGAAGAAACGGCTGTCGCCGTTCTTTGGCGGCGCAGCAAGTTTCTTCCCTCAGACCTTATAGAAATCGATAAATGTGAAATTTATACTTGCTATAAGTGGAAAAATGGCAGCCGCTCCAACTCCAAGCCTGCTGCCATTTTGATCGATGCTCGATTGCAATTATTGCTTATCCCAACTTGTCCAGAATATTCAGCAGCTTCGATACTCCTGCCTGCTCATACATCTTAATGGTTTGCAGCAGTTCGATGGATTGCCGGGCATTCTCAGGACTATTCGGATCTCCGCCTTCCGGGAACGGGAACATTTGATGCAGTGCCCCGTAATGACCGGAAATCACTTCATACAATTCTGCCGTTTCCCCAAGCAGTCCCCGTATCTGCTGATCCGCTTCATCCTGCTGAGGCCATCCCGACAAGACTTCCTTCACAAATTCCAGCGCATTTCTGCGGCCGTCATTGATAACAGCGATGTTATAGGCATTCCCGTTCGGTTCCACATTACCTTCCCGGAATGCTTCGCACCATACATCGTAAGCCTTCAATCCTTTGACGGAATCAGAAGGCGTATTCGTTTCTCTTCCCTCATAATGGTCCACAATCATGCGCAGGGCGTTCCCGACCTGGTCGCGCCAGCTCGTTTCAATTGGCGTATCAAGCGCCAATACGAATATTTCTTCGAGCACGCTCCGGCCCAGATTCTCGTAAGCGAGCGTATCCCGTCTGCCGCATTCTTCCGCCAGCAGCAGCCGCTGTTCATCATCATAGCCGTAGAGAATCCCGAACTCGGGGAAGAAAATATCCCAGGCCAGGACGGGGTAACCCCGGTCCAGCGAATGATGAATCAAATCGAGCGCATCCGGCAGCGCATGATGAATCTCTCTTTTGTCCATCGCTTCTTTCGCAAGCAGAGAAGGATCGATCAAATTGGTGTTGAGGCCGATTGAAGCTGACAAACCATCGACAAACCTGGCGTGAAATCCCGCATTTCGCAGCCCTTTTGTCATGCTGTCGCCAAAGTTGTACGCCGTCGGGCCGGCAATATGAACGGTCTTCGGTATAATGTTGATGCGAAAAGCCTGGCCAGTCAGCCCTGCGACCATCGGGTAGGATAAACGTTTATCCGTATATTTCAGCATCGTGTAAAGGGCATCTACTGCCGTATTCCAGCTTCTAACCTCGGAGATCGTCTCCGAATCCGGTAAAATGACTTTCTTCATGCTTCCCATATCCTTCCTCGTCTTGATATAGGAGTCAACGGTCACGCGGATTTTCTCCTGGATAACCTTCTTGCGGGAGCGCGAAATAATCTGGTAGACATTGGCCGTGGAAAGCTCAAATAATTTCGCAATCTCCCGGGGAGACAGCTGATCGAAAAAATGGGACTCGAAAACGAGCCTTTCCTGCGGCTTCAGGCATTCGATGATCCCTGTCAGCACATGAAGCGTTTCCTGCCGCAGCAGTTGTTCTTCCGGGACATCTTCACGGGCAGAACGCTCTTCTGCCGATCGGCTCAGGCGATGAAGAATCGCATCCAGATTGTTCCATTCACCGTGTACGGCCTTCTCCGCCCCAGCGGGCTGCAGCGCAGAGAACGTTCTCTCTCTGGCAGCTGGACTGCTTTTCATCCGGGTAAAGGCCTGGTTCCGAACGATCCGGTGCACCCACGGCAGGAAGCGTTCCATATCAACCAGCTTCCCAAGATGCATAAACGCTCTTACAAGAGCGTCCTGCACAATATCCTCCGCCAGAAAGGATTCTTGCGTAATGGCTCTGGCGTAGCCATACATCTTGGACCGGTGCCGCTTGACCAGCTCTCCGAAGGCTTCCCGCTCGCCCGCTTGGGCGTGCCGCACCAGTTCCGCATCCTCCAGCAGTTCCCAGTTTATGATCTCTCCGCTCCAGTTATCCAAGGGCATATCCCCTCGCAGTGATGATTGTTGACTCCCTTTATTGACTTGCAAGGAACAGGATTTCTGACAGTTTCATAAAAATCCCATAAAAAAATTCCGGCTGCGCATGCAAAAGCGGTTTGTCATCGGACTTTTAAGTTGATTATAGCAAAAGAAACCGTTGTCGATAGAGCCGCTGCCAATATCCTTACAGCTTGGTATGGATATCACGTCGCCGGTGTTTCGGCCTCCACCGCCGCGGTGCCGGTTCCTTGTTCTGGCTGCTCCTTCACCTTGGCCTGCTCCTCGGCCATCGCCTGCTGACCTTTGACCTGAGCCGATGCAAGCGCTTCAGCAAGTGGTTTCTTGCCGTCGAACGCAGCCTTGAGCTCTTCCTGGGCAATGCCGGTAAACTTCGCGAAGAAGTTTTGCGGCAGTTTGTCGAAGTCTTTATAGATGGATGATTTTACCGGCTTCAGGCTGTAGAAGGCTTTAAAATTATGGTTTTCTTCATCTTTCAAGTAATTGGTGCGGACGGAGAAGGTGCCGTCTTGAAGCTTCGATGTGACTCTCGCATAATCATCGCTTGTAATATAGCGAATGAATTCTTTGGCCGCTTCCTGGTTCACAGACTTGGCATTGATTGCAAAAATTTGGCCAAGCGACATATTTGAACTGGTGTCCGGACTTTGCGGATCGACAGGAGCCGTGACAATATCCCAATTCTGGATAGCCTTGTCCTTCGCATTCTTCTGCGCTTCCTTGATCTGGGTCATGATATAGGCACTTTCGAACTTCATCGCCAGCTTCCCGGAGATGAACGGATCGCGCAGAAGATAATCCTCATAGGAAGTTTGAGTTGAGCCCGACGACATCCCGTTTGGATCTTCGGTGTATAATGCGCCGGACTTCAGCCCCTTCATCGCGACTTCAAATACATTCTTCCAGGCCGGTGTATCAATGGTAACCTGTTTGCTCGTCGCGTTGAACATGCTCAGATTCTGTGAGCTGCCAATCAGACTGCCTAACTGATAAAGCTCGCTATTGTAGCCCAGACTTAATCCATAGACCCGTTTGTCCTTCGCGCCATCTGTCGGAAACCGCTGCGCCAGCTCAAACAGCTGATCCCAGCTCATCTTGTCTTCAGGCAGCGGTATACCGTATTTGGTGAATAAATCCTTGTTGTAGAAAATAGCCTGGCTGTAGAAGTTCGGGGAGAGGCCATATATTTTTCCTCCGCCAAGCTCTCTCATATAATCGAGCAGGCCGGGGATCAGCGTCTCTTTGTCGTAATCCTTTTCTTCCGTCATCGTATCCAGCTCCAGCAGGCTGCCGTCCTCCGCGTAACGGGTCAGCTGATCCGCTGACAGCATGATGATATCCGGCTGCTCTTCTTTAATAAAGGTATCGAATCGGGCTTCCATATCCATCTCAGGATCATAGGGACCTGTTTGCTGATTGGTAACGACCGTGATGTCCACATCCGGATGAAGAGCTGAATAAACCATCCCCAACTGGCTGTAAAAAGATCTTTCATCATAATACATAATTTTCAGCGTCGACTTTTCATTGCTTGGCTTCGAACCCCCATCAAACATGCTGCAGCCTGACAGTATGATCGATATACCTAAGGCACCAACCACACCTATACGCTTTAACCCTTTCAATTCATCCTCTCCTTTTCCATCTTCTTATTAAATCTTCCAAATTCCTATTATTGTAACATATTATCGCCTATCAAATTCCAAATTTTCCTTAAACTCTTATCCCGATACTTCCAGATACTGAGAATAAACCTCATTGACATATGTAATTAAATTGGTTACAGTTAAGTTGCAAGTAGCCCATTACGACGAAAGAAGGGATACTAATGAGAATCGGAATTATTGGTACAGGCAATATCGGAGGAAACCTTACCCGCCGCCTCACGAAGCTGGGACATGATGTGCACATCGCGAATTCCCGCGGTCCTGAGACGCTGTCCGACCTGGCTGCTGAAACCGGAGCCAAGCCCGGATATGCGGCAGATGTCGCACAAGGAGCAGACGTTGTGATCGTGACCATACCCCAAAAGAATATCCCCTTGCTGCCTGCCGGTGTCCTTGACGGTGCAAGCAGTCATGCAGCCGTCATTGATACCGGAAACTATTACCCGCAGCAGCGCGATGGTCTGATTGCGCCCATTGAGGCCGGCTTGCCCGAAAGCCGCTGGGTGGAACAGCATCTGGGACGGCCAGTCATCAAGGTATTCAACGGCATTTATTCCCAGCACATTCTGGACCGCGGTCTGCCGGCAGGATCGCCGGGACGCATCGCCCTGCCGGTTGCAGGCGATGATCAAGCCGCAAAAGCCGTCGTGATGCAGCTTGTCGATGAGCTTGGATTTGATGCGGTCGATGCGGGCGGTCTCGACGAGTCCTGGCGGCAGCAGCCCGGGACTCCTTCCTACGGCGCGGATGCCGGTCGTGACGATCTTCGCCGCAAGCTGGAAGAAGCCAGTCCGGAGAGGCCCGCGAACTTCCGCGCTTAATATACATGCTTAAACAGGCCAACCGCCGATTTCCGGGTTGGCCTGTTTATTTTGCAGATCATTCACCGGGGCGGCTCAGAGTTGTATAAAAAAAGAGGCCTGTCGGCCTCTTTTAGGATTCATTCGTCTATTTATCCGCTTTAGGAGAGTAGACATTCATATGATCTATATGGGCTATGCTCCCTTTTGCGACACTTTTGGGGCCAACGAATTTCAACTGGAAGCTGCCGGCATTATACATATAAATTTTGTCTTCGCCGCTGAACCGCACCTCTTTGGGCATGCCCAGCGCAGAAATGATGGAGGTAAAGGTCAATGATTTGATCCCGGTAGTCGGGTCAATATTTTGTCCGAACGTGCGGAGATCAAACACGACTCCGCCTTTTCCCACCCCGACCGCAAACGAGCCTGTGCCCATTCCAAAATTGTAAAACTCATATTTGTTGGAAGGCCCTGAAGTGGGATCTCCCCATTTTTTATGAACATCCTTGATTAATGTTTTTCCGGATACAAAATCGGAGCCTGGTATTTTGCCCTGCTTGGCAAGAGCATACAGGCTTTTCACATAGGCGCTGGAGCTATTTTTGACTGTTGATGAAGAAATCGATTGCGTGCTGGCAGCCTTCGCATTTGCAATTTGTGCTGCAGCCGTAATCGAGCTTACGGAGATGATCGCAGCCAAGCTCAGCTTGGTCCATTTTTGCAGCGTTGTTTTTTTTATGTTGTACATGATGAACACCTCGATGAGTAGAATTTGTTTTTCTACTGCAATCATAATGGAGTTTGATTCTTAAAGAGTTACAGAAAAGTAACATTGTCATTGCCGGTATTAAACATTTATTCTCTTAATAAAAGTAATATTTTCCACAATATAATAACTTATCAATAATCAGGATCTGCTGAATTTTAATCCAATCTTCTACACAAGGAGTCTGTCCAAACCTATCGCACTAATCAAAAGACGCTCCTTCTTCGCGCCCAATAACTGTTGTGTCCAGTCCACAAAACCGCCGTCACCGATATTGAGCTCTTTCCCCTGAATCGTAGTCTTGATTGTAAACTGCAAACCTTTGTAATACTGATTATCCATCTTTGGTTCCGATACGGTTATATTTAATTTAACGTATTGCTCCTGGGCGAACTGCACAACTCTTGTCAATAGTCCCTCCGTGTCCGGGTAGCCGGCACGACCGCTGAGAATGATCTCGATTTGCGAACCAAACAAGGATTGAAACAGGTCTCTGTAAACCATGATGTGCTCCCAAAATGACTGCTTCTCAAAACCATAGGAGCCTTTATCCTCGCCTGCTGTGACCATACAAAACAGATGGAAATGCGGCAGCATCCCGGGGATATTTCCAAAATATTGCGCTCTCACATGCCTGTGCGTCGTACATAACCGGATATAATCATCTCGGTTATTCACGGATTGTGTTTTGATCATGTCACTAATATAGAGTGCCAGAAGATTGGTCGCATCCGATACCACTTCCGTTCCTCTTAGAGCGGAAATGATTTTATTCTGGTCGACGGTCGCGACCACCGAAGAGCTCCCAAGCGGCGCTACGGGCGATAATTGAACCGCTGAGACGGTATGCCTTGCCGCCATTTTCAATACATCCAGTTCAAGCTGCTTCAACAAAATCGCATCGGCATTTGCCGGTTGGACAAAACGGTTCTCGCCGTATCTTTTGAGCAGGTCGCCTGCAGAGGACGTTTCCGCTTTTTCCTGGAACACTTTAAGAAGAAGCGTGTTCAACTCGCTTCCCGACAAGCGCCCGGACAGTAATTCTACGATATTCTGCGTACCCAGCTTGCGTAAAATCCTCGTGAGGTCAGGCTGTTTCGATGGTCCCATACGACGCAACTCCCTCCATTTGACAAAGAAGCCCTTAACCGTTAAACAGAAAAGGGCGCCTTAATCTTGGTTGCACAGCTGTTACTTAACCCAGACAGCTTCATAAACAGATTTCCGGTCCCCGGCTGTTTTTGAGCTTTCATATGGATTAAATAAACATTAACATACTGGCACAAATGGAGAAATAGAAATTTTAACGCATCGGCCCGCTAATGCGGTCCAGAATATAATGCTGGCCCCCCTTGCGTGTAGAGAGTCAGGAAGTAGCAAACAATCGGGATTTCTAGCTTGCCTTCATTCCAACCCGCCGAATGCTCACCTTGCAGTCCACATCAACGGTCAAGGTCTTGAAGACCTCAATCCATTTCTCATCCGTTTGAATGCTGCGGTTCCAGTAATCCGGCATTTTCGCCCGAAACTGTTCGCCAAATCCGAGTATATCCGATCCTGCGAGCTGCAATTTTTTGATTAATCTCGTGGTCCCTTCATCTGTCATGGAGGCAGATATTTGGGACAGCTCCTTCAGATCCTTCTGTTTTCTGATTTTGGAGTTCTCGTTTGGATTCTCATCGATGTTTTCCTCCAGCAGCACCTGCACATGCACCTGCGGCTTCCCATTTTTCAATGAGATTTTTGTTGTTGTTTTTCGATGGGTGGCGCTGATCATCACCATCTCCCGGCTCCCCGGGTATCTTGGAATAAAGGCTGTATATCCTCCCCGCTGCCTGCCGGTTAAAGCCATATAAAACCCGATTTCGAGTGAATTGGTGTTTCCAACCATTTTATCACCGCTAAAATAGGCAAGTCCCGTTACTTCAATGCTTCCTTCTTCTTTATTCAGTTTGAACAGCGGCAGAATCGGGTCTATCCCTTTGCTCGTTCTCTTGCTCCAGAAAACTCCGATAAATTCATTCGGATATTCCCCTCTCTCGACAGCTTGTTCAAACATGCCCAGCAAATAAAGCGCAGGAACCCTTTCCAGCTGTGGAGCCGCTCGAAGCACCTTCTCCGCCCTGCCTTTGGCCACGCCAAGCCATGCGAGCCTTCGCACCTCCGGGTTCCGTCTTAAATAATCGTTCAAATTCGAAAGTCCTGTACGGGCGACCTTCTCGGAGACCATGATGACACGAAGATGCCCAAGAAACAGCTTATCCGCCAGCTGCTGCTGCAGCACGCTCATGGCGTCATCCAAGGTATGTCCGCTTGCCGATACAACCCAGACCGGCGATGTACCGCCTCCCCCTCCCTCATTGGCGGGACCCAGAGGAATACGCCCCGGCACGGCAATTTGCGCGGTAATCTGAAAGTCTGGCCCCTGCGGTTCCGGAAAGGATTTCTCCACATGCGTGACCTCCATTTGCTCTCCCCCCCTGTTTGGGATTGCAACATCAACAGCAATAGCCAGAACAACAGCCCTTTCTTCGATTTCCAGGCGGTCCCAGCAACCTGTCAGCAACGGGCAGAAGATGCATGCAAGCAGAATTGAGCTGCAGGTTCTTTTAATAAGCTGCGCCGACACTTTCTACACCATTGCCGAACATAATATCAAACTTGGTATTGAGGTCATAATCATATCAACACACTCCGTTTTTTTATCATGACAATATTAATAATGCATATTCTTCCCATTGATTCCTATTGTTATGTGAGAGCTCATGGCGCCCCTTCGTTTGTTCGCAAAAAAAAAGCACCGGCAAGGGTGCTTCAGAGTACTTCTTGGCAATTTTTTTTATTTTTTTATGCTGAGACGAAAGGTTGTATTATTAACGGTTTCGTCTCGGCTTGCGATATACCTGTTGAGAAGCTTCTGGGCCTGAATCGTGGACGTAGGTGACTGAAATCCGGTCTCTCGCAGATTTTTCACAAATTCACCTTCAAAATCTTTCCGGGCAATGCCTGTGTTATTGAGAAAGGTATAAGAGATGACATCGTTAGCGGGCTTAAAATGCGAATTCGTATTTTCCCTGGAATTGAAGCTATAAAATTCAATCTCATTGTCACTGTTCAGACCGCCAAGCGCAAACATAACCGTCAGGTGCTCAGGAATGAGCTTCTTTACTGCGGATATTAAGATGGTCTGAACAATGTCAAAGCTTATTCCTTCTTCAATGGCGTTTTTAAGATTTAACGCGATTGGTTCACACGATTCTCTATTGCCCGCATAAGCAATAAAAGCCTTCGAATCGTTGGCTTTTATGAACTTTTGGAAATCTTCCTGAATGATTTCTCCTGACACGATGTCCTTTACTCTTCCATCACTCATTACGGTAACAAAGCCAGTAGTCGCAACAATTGAAACAAAACTCATATCATGTCCCCCTTTACATACAATGTTCAACAAAAGAAGATAAATTTCCTCTTTCCGTGACGAATTATGTCACAACTTAATATATTCCCCTACGCTCGATTGAAGCAAGCCGATCGGCTCTTCGTTCATAAATTGATGTTGTCTTCACCCCTGCCTGTTCATTTTAATTTGCCTTACCGAAAAAAGCCATATTCCCCCGCAATCTGACCGATAATCCGGGTCATGCTCGCAGTCATCCATTCATCCGTTTCATGGAAAGGCATATAACGGTAACCATCAACCTCGGGGAGCAGTTTTCGGCTTTTATAGTGTTCAAAATATGATGTGCACACCATATCCTTAACATCAGGCAGGTCGTCCGTTATCCACATATACAGGTGCAGATTCTTGTTTCTCAAATATTCATAAACGCCCAGGTCCCTCAGTTTGCCAGGTTCGAGGATTATTCCGGTTTCCTCCAGCGTTTCCCTGCAGCATACGTCAATCGGCTGCTCATCTGCTTCCTGCAGCCCTTTGGGCAGATCGTAGAAGGAATTGCCTGTTGAATGGCATGCCAGAAATGAATGTCCATCCGTTATTAGAATACCGACCGAGGTTGCTTTCACCGCCATTCTCCCTTTCGTGCCTGCAGAATTCATTCCTCATTGATCATAACATTTTTCAACAGCAAGAAGCGGCTGCCGCATCCCTCTGGCGGTACGGCAAAGTATGGAGGAATTAAACCTTTCTTAACGTTCAAGAAAAAAACCTTTGCCAACAACCGGTTTACCCGGCTGATGCAAAGGCTCCTCGTTTTAAGCAAGCTAAGCTTCATTCCACAGCTGTACAGCAATTTCCTTGAAAGACAAAGCTCCTCCGGCTGCCCGGAAAAGATTGTACGCCAAAGCTGAACTGGTACTGATCCAGCAAGCTGCGCCAGCGCCGGGCTTCCGAGGGCTCCGGAAGACGTCCGAGGATGCCGGTAAATCCGGCCTTCGCGATATGCTCGAACTTCTGCTCGGCGCTCCATTCCTTACCGCCTTCCCCATAGCCGTTCATGGCCCACCAGGACTGCTGGATATCGAGCCTCGGAGCTTGCTCCAGATCAGTCCGACTGTCTTCGCTACGCGGCATATTCCATTCTGTCAATTTCAAGTCCTCCTCCCCTGTCTTTGCCTCATCGGCCCGCAGTGATAAAGCCCTCATCTCTATTCAATGGAATAGATATGCGCATTCTGACGGCGGCACTGCTCCATGACTTCCATCTGCGCCCTCACCTGAAGCGGCGTTATCTCAAGCTCCGCCCCTTCCGTCAGCGTCCTGAACAGCATCAGGTATACCTGCTCCGTCATATGATCGAAGGCTGACTTGCCGTCCTCAATTTTCAGGTCCCATGAATTATGATGCCAAATCAACTGCTCACTGCAGTATGCAGGCTTGCCGTTCGCGTCAAGCAGCGGTCCTCTGATCAACTGCTGGGGCGGCGCCTCCGCGGTTTTGTAATATTTCCATTCCAGGCGATGGTTATTGCCATGAAGGCCGCCATGCGTTCCCTGTATGACGAAGGGTTCGCCGGGAAATGCGCTGCAGGAGGAAATCTCGATATCTATAGAGGGATGCCCGGCACCATGCAGCAGCAGCTTGACATAATCCTCGGCATCTCCGAAGGTATTGGCGCGATCCATGATGCAGGTGACATTCGGCATCGTGCCGCTGCCGAACAGCTGAAGAGCCTGATCGAGCGGATGGGGACCCGTATTCATCAAATTCCCGCCGTTATTGCTCTGCAGAGTCTGCCAATCCCATCTGCGGGCAAAGCCGCTGCTCGTCAAATCAATCTGTACGATTCTGCCCAGCACGCCGGAAGCGATGATCCTGCGGATCTGTACGAAGGCCGGCTGATAACGCGAGTTCTGGAAGACAGCCAGCACCTTGCCGGAGCTTTGCGAAGCGGCAATCAGGCGGTCTACCTCCTCCGGCGTTTTCGCCAAAGGCTTTTCACACAAAACGTGCACGCCGCGGTTCAGCAGATCCAGCGAAATGCTGTAATGCTGATCGCTAGGCGAGGCATTGACAACAAGATCAAGCTCCTCATTCTCGACCATCTCTTCCCAGCTCCCGTATGCGCGGCAGCTATATTCCTTCTCGGCCAGCTGCCGGCGATCCGGGAGCGCATCCGCAACGGCAGCGATCCGATAGAAATCCGGAATCTGCTGCAGCAAATTCCCGTGTATGTCCCGGCCGCTCCGGCCCTGCCCGATAATACCAACCTTTAATGGTCCCCGATTCATAATGGCTTTCCCCTTTTCAGTGGTAGGATGTTATGCCAGGCCGCCAGGCTGAGCCAGCCAGTTTTTGACTTCCTTATAATCATGCTCGAAACGCTCCACAACCGGCAGCGGAGCGAAGCATTCCAGCGTTGCCCAGCCCTCGTAACCGGTTTCGGCGAGAGCCGCGAACAAAGGCTTGTGATCGACGGCCCCGTCGCCAAGCCTGCATTGGATAAACGCTTCTTCCCCGTGACGGGTCAAATTATTGAAGCTGCCTGCCGCTCCGGCTTCTGCGATCCGAAGCTCATCCTTCACATGCACATGAAGCAGTCGTCTGCCCAGCTGAAGAACGGATTCACGACCATAATCGGTGTCCGTGATGTACATGTTCCCGGCATCATGAATAAATCCGACATTGTCCTGCCGGATATACTGCAGCAATCGCTTGCAATCATCCGTCGTCTCCAGAATCGACTGATTATGAATTTCAAGGGCGACGCGGATTCCATAGGCTTCGGCTTCTTCGGCGCACCGGTCAATAAAATAAGCGGCCTTCCGGTAATGGTACTCCTGAGCCAGGAACCCGTTGGGCCCTCCCTGCTGAACGCGGAAGAGTGAAGCTCCAAGCTCGGCCGCCATTGGCAGCATACGCTTGAAATTCTCGAATTCCCCGGTGCTTTCCTTGTCTCCAAGCTCGGAAAACCGCCCCATATATCCCCCGATCGCGGGAATTTCCAGCCCCAGCTCTCCGGCAAGCCTCTTGATTTCCTTGACCCGAAGATCACTGGTAATTGGCGACAAATGCGGCTCGCGGCCGGCAATTTCCACGCCATCCACGCCAATCCGGTGCGCGATTTGCAGTGCCTCATGAATGCTGTAGTCGATTAAAGCGCCGCTGAATATAGCAATTTTCATAACTAATCCCTCCATCCGATGAAAGCGGTCAATCCAGCCATAGTTCCATTCCAAGCTTCGAGCTCTCATAAATTTTCCGCACCAGCAGCACGCTGGTATAGCCATCTTTTCCCGTGACCAGAGGCTCCCGGTTCTTCTCCAGCGCATCCAGAATATCCTCAATCTGCAGCCGGTGGCAGGTATGCTGAATACTTAACGGATCGGATACGCCCCCGCTTGTACCTGTCTGCTGGAGTGGCGGCTCCTCCAGCCCTTCCACCGACCAGTATGTAATTTCGGTGCCGAGGATTTTAATGGTTCCTTTATCGCCGTACAGATTGAGTCCTGCCGGAAAGCCCGGCTTGATACTGGTTGACGCCATAATCGTCCCGAAAGCTCCATTATCGAAATTGACGATAGCCACTCCCAGATCTTCCGCTTCCATCTGATGGGTTTGTGTGGCGATTTTTCCATATACGGAAACCGGCCTGCCAATCAGCCACAAGAGAAGATCGATGGAGTGGATACCTTGGTTCATGAGTGAACCGCCGTCTTCACGGATGGTTCCGCGCCAGGCGGCGCTGTCATAATAGTCCTGGGTGCGGTAATAGGGAACCGAAACCTCGGCGAACAGCAGCGACCCCAAGGCATCCTGCTCCACCAGCTGCTTGAGCAGCTGATGCTGCGGCTCGAACCGGCGCTGCGAGATGACCGATAATAGCAATCCCCCTTCTTCGGCGATTGCCGTCAGTTCTGCGGCTTCGGTATCATTCATCGCCATCGGCTTCTCGATTACCAGATGTTTGCCCGCCAGCAGCACATCCCTGCCAACAGCATAATGGCTCCCGCTGGATGTCGTCACCGACACAATATCGATATCTTCTCTTGCGAGCAGTTCCTTGTAATCCTCCGTCCAGGCGCAGCCTTCACGCTCACCGACCGCTGCTGCCCTGCCGCTGCTGCGGCTGGATACCGCGATGAGCTTCGCATGTTCAATTTCGTGGATGGCCTTGATATGAAAATCCGCTATCCCCCCGCAGCCGATAATGCCGAACCGCCACCGCTTCATCAATCGCTCACCTCGCGAAGCAGCGCCCGCAGCGCATCCAGGGTCATGCGCGTGCCGGTCATTTGTGAACCTCCTGCCGGAATGAAATGCGTCTCGATCGTAAAAAGCCCCTCGTAACCATCCTCGGCAAGAGCCTTCAACTGCGCGATAACGGGCACATCGCCGGAGCCGAGCGGCACGCATCTCGGGACTCCATTGCTGCCTATATAGGCATCCTTCAAATGAACATGGCCTACGGCATTCCTGATCCGCTCGTATCCAAGCGGGTAGGCTTCCCTGCCGCCGTAAGCCTCATTGCCGGGATCCCACAAACCGCGCAGGGCGGGAGAGCCGATCCTGCCGACAATTTCGGCTACCTCGCCAGCGAAGCCGGCATTGCAGGACGGCTCGTTCTCCAGCAGCAGGACCACACCGGCCTGCCTGGCAATTCCGGCAGCTCTCCCCAGATGCGCTGCGATTTCGTCCAGATACAGCTCAGGCTGCGCTTCACGCCAGAACGAGAAAACGCGGATCCGCCTGGTGCCCAGCAAGAGAGCGATTTCAATCATCCGGTCGAGCTTGCGGAAATGCGCGTCTACGCTTTCCTCCTGCTGTCCGAAGGTATCCCCCGTAGCAGCCGCACGGCTGGGGTCCAGCTTGCATTTGAACAGAGGCGATGCCAGCGCGGACACATACAGCCCGCGCGATTCTACCATTTCGCGTATATCATGCACCTCGTGATCTTCCAGATCCGCAATATTCCGTCCATTAATCACTCGCAGCTCGACATGCGCCAGCCCCTGCTCGGCAATCCAATTCAGCGCCTCCGTCAAATCCGTCGAGACCTCATCGGTCAGAACACCCAGTCGATTATTTAGCATTTTCTAACGCCTCCTTTGCCGCCCATTACAAGAACTGTACCTAGAACTATATCAACCCAGACTGAAAAATAATTGACTGATTTATTAACTTATTTGACAATTTAACGTTGGTTCCTTCATTTAAGCAGAAACGGTTTTATACATGCCATAGGTCAGGCAGAACCGGCTGCGCCGTTCTTTGGCGGCTCAGCCGACTTCTCTCCACCTTGTAAATACAAGCGCCGTATAAGCCGAATTATAAGCAGCCGCTCTCTTTTTAAGACTATTAGCGCTTGCGCAGCTCGGACGGTGCTACGCCTCTGTACTGCTTGAATTGCCGGCTGAAATAATAGACGCTGCCATAATCCAGGGCATCGGCAACCTCGCTGACATTCATGCCATAGTAGCGAAGCAGATGCTCGGCGCGCTCAATCTTCATATCGATCACATAAGCCTCCAGTGTTCGGCCCATAATCGCGCGGAACTTGCGGGAGAAATACCGCTCGGACAACCGCGCCCGCTCCGCCAGAGAGGATACCGTATGCTTCATCCCGGGAAATTGACGGATGTGGCTGGCAACCTCATGAATGATCGACAGCAGCTCCTGATTCTCACTCAGCCCGGCTTCCTCCTCGCATGTCTCCTCGCCAGCGTATTGCAGCAGCAGCAGATAGAGCAGATGTGCAGCCTCTGTCTCACTTCGCGCCTGGTTCTCCACCAGCGTGCGGACGTAGCGGGTCATATACGTTTCAAAGGTAAGACGATCCTTAATCTGATGGTAGAAAGGATAATGGCATGAAGCTTCCAATGGCATTTGAAAATGAATATAGGATATCGTGAGCGGAGATCGCTCATCATGGCGGCCGACCGTCTCGTCACCCGGCCGAAACAAAAAGCAGCTGCCCGCAGAAACGGGACGATGCACCCCATTCAAGATCACTTCGCCTTCACCGCTCCAAACATACCACAGATCAAAATCGTCAAATGGACGGCCAACCGTATTCCACCTCCAGCTCGGTTCGCAGAATACTTTGCCGAATGATGGTGTAAGCCTCAAATCCTCAACTGTAAAAGACATTGCTGAAGCACCTTCCTTCCCAGATAGACCAAATCGTATAAAAAGTTTGTCTTTACGTGAATGTATTTCCACACCCGGATTCGATAATCTGAAAATTAAGAATCACTATATGAAAAAAAACAGGAGGAATCGATATCATGCTGCATCCATTTATGGGTATCAAGGATTGGGATAAAATTGGGCTGTCTGTCGCCGACTCGGCCGAACGGCTGCGCCGCATCGCCTGCTTCGACAGGAAAATTACGCGGATAGCCGCTGGACGGATGATCGCTTGTCCGGAATACGAAATCAAGGGGCTTCTAGCCCGTATAGCATGGCTTGACGCCACGCATCATGATCAGCTGCGCAGCCGCTGCAAGCAGCTCCGCATGAGTACGTCCGCCTTCGACAAAAGCCCCGGACCATCGCTGGATAAGCTGATGGATGCCGTGCTTGATTCCGGCACCACGCTTGAGCTGCTCAGCGCCCTGTTCACCGTGATCAAGCCGGCGCAGATACGAGCGATCCGCGACTATATGGAGCTTGCCCAGCCTATCGTCGATCAGCCGACCCTTCACATCCTGCGCCACCAGCTGATCGATCGCGAGGATGAAATCGCCTGGGGGCAGGAAGCAATCGCTTATCTCTCTTCTACTGCCGGCCGGGAGGAGCTCGACAAGGTGCAGCGATGGAACGCTTATCTGGAGCAGCTGCTAGGCGCAGCAGGCGGAGCCGACGGAACCGGTCCGCAGTCAGCACTGCCCGAAGCAGGAGAATTTCAGAACGAACCTTTTGCACTGCCAGACCATAGCCCGCGCGACAGCCGCTACACATCCTCGGTAACCAAATTCAGAGACATTCATTTTGAAGACAGCGATGAAGGACGTTTCAAGATGATGATGTATTCCCGTTACTTTGAAATGTCGCCTGCGGAAGGCGTAGCCTTTGTTCTCTTCGAGACAACCGGCAGGCCATGGGCCTTCTACCTGGATACGGCGCGTCATCTCTGGGATGAGGTGCGCCACTCCTGGTTCGGCGAGGCCGCGCTGCGGAAGCTTGGATATGACGTATACGAAGCTCCTAACTGGACCGGGTTCTATGAGGTATCCAAAAATCTGTTCGGCGCAGAGGAAGCTTATGTGCATCTAACGGTAGCCATTGAACAGGCAGCCATGAAATACCCGCCCGGCAAGCGCGAGGAATGGGAATTTGCCCGGGATACAGCCAAGGACCCGCTTATGACCACCTTTCAGGATTTCGACTGGGCCGATGAAGTCGTCCATGCAGGCTTTGGCAAGAAATGGGTGATCGATACCGTCTATGACGGCAATATGGAAGCAGCCCGCAGGGACGCCGATCTGACATGGGAGAAAAGGAACCGCTTTATGGAGCAGGTGTCCGACAGGGAAGACAAGCCGCAAAGTCCCTTCGCCGGAAATTATTGATTGCCGCGTTGCCGCACCACAGCCCTAAAGTATTAGGACAGGCCTGGCCGCTTCAGAACGCAGAATGCCGGCCAGGCGTTGTTTATGCGCAAATTTATAGAACATGAAACTGGATTGCATGCCGCTGAAAATACTTGATGAGCTGCCAAAGGACGCAATAGACGATTCTTCTTTGCCCTCAATGGACGGCGAAGTCGTTTCTTCCTGTGCCCTATACTGGTCTAAAGAAGCTTGCTGTACATCGCATACGTACGCCACAGCCGGTAGCCCATATTCTCATAGAAGGCGGCAATCGGCGTCGCGTCAATGACAATGTTGTCAATTCCGCGGCTGCGAAGCATGGCGATGCCCGCTTGTACGATCGCCGCCCCATAGCCGAGGCCGCGGTAAGCGTTGTCAATGCCCAAGGGTCCCACGCCTCCCAACTCCTCTTTAAACAAGGGCGACCAGTATATATTTTGTGTCAAAAGAGGCGAAGCCGCGTCATTGATGCGGCAAAAACCGATTAGACGGTCCCCGCGCTCCATAATGACAAATTCCCGTCCGCTGCCGCCTTCCTCCCAATACTGGCGGGTGGAATACTCCCATCTGCCCGGAAAATGCTCTCTCATGAAGCTCTCCAAGCGGCCCCTCTCGTCTTCACGGAGAACGCGGATTGCAGCGTCCTTGAGAACAGGCATATGAATGGGTTCATCCGGGCGATATTGGCGCAGCAAATCCTGCAGGCTGCCTGTAGAGCGGTAGCCTTTGCTCTCGAACCATTCCGCCGCAGCGTCTCCCTGATCCGGAAGGCCGGGGAATATGCGTCTGTGAAGATCATTCCCGAGATCGGCTTTGGCCACGCCCGCTTCACGCAGCGCCCGCTCCGCTCTCTGCAGCAGCTGGCTGCCGATCCCCTGCCCCCGGTAGTCCGTATGAACCAGCAGCGCGCTGACCCACCCCTCATCAGCCGGGAACGAGATACCCTCCGTGGGATCCATCCATTTCTTCGCGGCTGCAAATCCGGCAAGTCGGTTCGTGGATTCATCGATCGCCGCCCAGGAACCGGCAGCGAGCATATTGCCATCCTCCTGCCAGCATTGCCGGAGCAGCCGCAGACGCATCGGAAAGTCGCTGCCGAGCTCTTCGTTCCACAAGTCAGCCGCAGCCTCAAGCTTCAATTCTGCCAAAGGTATAAATCGAACCATATTAATCCATTTCCCTCCTGAAGGTCAAGCTCCCCTGTATTCGCCTGGCGTCGAGCCGGTATGCTTCTTGAACAGCTTGGTGAAATAGCTCTTATTATCGTAGCCCAGCTTCTCTGCAATCTTCTCTACGCTGATGCCGGTTTTATCCAGCAGCTCCTTGGCCCGCTCCATCTTGGCGAAGGTGACATAATTAATGAAATTGTGGCCGGTTTCTTTTTTGAACAGCCTGCTGAAATAGCTGGAATTGATATGAAGAATATCCGCGACTTCCTCAAGCGTGATTTTCTTGTTGATATGCTTGGTCACATACTGCTGCGCCTCAAGAATCTCCGAGCGTCTGGACTGGCTGTAAATCAGCTGGACCAGCGGTATCCGCTCGCGGAAGAACTTCTGCACCCAGGCGGCGAGCTCATCCAGCGTACTGATATCCGCAATGGTCTGGTGCAGCACTTCCAGGGAGAAGGTCGTCTGGTAATGCTGCAGGGCCAGAAGCCTGGATTGAATATCGTAGAGTATCTTAAGCGTCCATTCCTTCACGATTTCAGGGGGATAACGTCTGCTGCGGATCAGCGCCATCCACCGGGTAATGATGCCGCCGAGCCTGTCTTCCTCTTCCTCCAGAAACGCATCCCGGATTTCCCCGAGCGCATCGGAGTAATGCTCGTACAAATCTCCGCCTGCAAATTCAGTAAACGCCGATCTCGGGTATATGCCGCCCTCTGCCAGATAAAAACGATAGGCCGACCCGCCGAGCAGCCAGGAAATTTCCGCGCTCAGCTCAAGAAGATCACCTGCCGCATTCCCATAGATAAAGGTCGCCACCATTCCGAACTGTCTTTTCAACTGCGAATGCAGCTCCTGGATCAACGGTCTGAACGCCTCGTAGGCATTTTCCTTTAGCGTCCGGCGATAGGGAATCAGAATAATATATTCCCTCACATTATTCGGAAGGAGCAGGACGCCAGGCTGGGCCTGCATGACTTCCGTCACAGCCGTCATCAACGCCAGCATCATCGGAGAATCCTGAATCAGACGTTCACGGACCTGGGCATCCGGATTCAGATAGCACATAATCGGCAAGTAGCTCTTCCCTTCAAGCGCGATCCCAAGCAGCTCCGCTTCCCTGATCCAGGCCGGGACTGCTGTTTCGGTCCCATGAAGCATCTTGTGCAGCAGCGTTTGTTTCTGGGCCATCTCATTCTCTTCGGCAATGCTCTTGAAGCTGTCGATTTGGGCGGAAATCCGGCTCCTGTCGGCAAGCTCGCTGCGTATCCTCGTCAACAGCTCAATCATTTGCTGCTGATTCATCGTTTCCTTCAGCACGTAATCGTCAACCTGCAGGCGAACCGCCTTCTGCGCATAGCTGAAATCATCCATGCACGATAGAATGACAATCCGGATATCCGGTTTAAGCTGCTTGAGCTCGGCTATCAACTGAATGCCATCCATCTGCGGCATGCCAATATCGGTCACCACAATATCCGGCGGCTGAGCCCTGGCTTTCTCAAGCGCGGCGGCGCCGTTCTTGCAGGCGGAGTGGAGCTTGAGCTCAAGCTCCTGCCATGGAATCATGGCGGAAAGAAACTCCAATACCGGGAAGTCATCGTCAACCAACATAACGGAGTACATCAGCGGATCACCTCTCAAGGTTGTTTATTCCGTCGTCAGAATCGGAATCATCACTTGCAATACAGTCCCTATGCCAGGCTTGGAGTCAATCGTCAGCCTGAATTGATTGCCGTAAATCAGATACAAACGCTCATATACATTGGATATGCCAATACTCGACAGCTTCACTGACGGCGCAGCCGGATTAATATCCCGGATACGGCTCATTTCATGCCGCAGCAGCTTCAGCTTCTCATAGGCGATTCCTTCCCCGTCATCCTCAATTATAATGGTAAGCAGCTTGTCCGCCTTGTGGGCGCTGATGCGGATCAGTCCCGCATTCTGATTCAGCCCGTGAATATATGCATTCTCGATTATAGGCTGGAGCAGGAATCGCGGAATCGGGACAGCCAGACAATCGGATGCCGCATTAATCTCCAAATCGGCCTTCTCGGACTGTCTGAAATTCAGCAGTTCCACATACTTCTTTACAATATGCAGTTCCTCATGAAGCGGCGTAAATTCATTGTCCCGCTGAATCGTCATCCGCAGGAGACCGGATAATGAGGACAGGAGCTCGGCATTCTCCTTGTCGCCTTTCATGAGAATACGGAGCCGGATCGAATTCAGGATGTTAAACAGAAAATGAGGGTTGATCTGGGCCTGAAGCATGGCGAGCTCCGCTTTGCGCTTTTGCGTCTGTTCCATCGTGACCTCCGCCATCATCCATTCAATGCTTTCGAGCATCTGGTCGAACATTTTGCCCAGATGGCCGATTTCATCACGGCCCCGGATGTTGGAGCGGATGGTCAGATCGCCGGCTTCTACCCGCGCCGCAACCTGCCCAAGCTTGATCACAGGCTTGGTGAACTGTCTCACCATATAAATAAACAGAACGAGGAACAGCAGCACCGCCGCGATTTGAATGGCAAAGCTTAGTCTGTATACGGTATGAATCTGGCTGACCGCTTCCTTGTAGGGCTTGAGACTTGCCAGCTCGTACCCGCCGTAAGACAGGCTATGTCTGCTGAGAAGAAAGGATTCATTCTCATATTCAACCAGGCGGGAATCGGGATTCTGAACTTTGCTGCTGAATTGAAACGGCTTGCCGACTTTACTGCTGTCCTTGCTGGCGATAATCATCCCCTGTTTATCAAGCAGAACGGTTTCCTGGCGTCCTACATCGTGGCGGAAAATCTGACTCAGCTGATCTTCCCCGATACTGACGATAAGATAAGCGTAAGTCTCATTGGAGGACATACGCAAATTACGCGCGACGGCGATTGAGAAGGGAATGCCGGAACGGCTGGAATCGGGGGTTCTTTTGATCAGACCCACCCAGTCCACCTCGAATGCCGGCAGATCCCTCAGCCGTTCCATCCATGGTTCATTCTCGATGTCGGATGGCTTGAATGCGTCATCCAGCTTAAGCGTGCTGGTAAAGTATTGTCCTTCTGTCGTCATCAGCGTGATATATACATTATCCATAGCGTAAGCAATATTTTCGAGCTTGTCATCGATAAAATATTTGGCCGCCAGCGTATCCTTCGCATAGTCCTGCTGTTTGGAACGGCTGCGCTGCCAAATTTCTTTCAGGGATACGTTGATATCATTCTCAAACAAGATCGAATTGGAGATCCGGATCATGCTGTCGAACAAGCCCGATATATACACATCCGCAAGCTCAAGCGATTTTCTCTCATTGTCAACAACCTGGGCCCGGACAATATTTTTGGTCAAATAATCGCTGGCCCACAAGGTGAGCAGGGAAGGCAAAAGCAAACAAAGCACAGAAGTAACGACGAGCTTGTAGCGCAGACTTCTTCTCCAGCTTTTATTTTGAAAAAATCCGGCCATGATTACCCCCCTGAGCGCTCTCAAATGTAAGGAAACTGTGCGAGCATGGAGAACAACTAAATGGAGTGATTTCATAGGATATCAAATAATTAGAAAAAACACCCTTTCCCGAAAAGCTGCGGATAAAATAAAGTTCGGGAAAGGATGTCGTGCTTATTCTATTTTAACATATTTTGAGCGATCATTTGTTAGCGTCGACTACTTTTTGCAAAGCCGCATTGGCGCTCTTGACCGTGGTTTCGAGATCCTGCTGTTTCAGTATGAATTTCTCCGCTTCCTTCACAAACGCATCATCCAGTTCGGTTTGATACGCCGGCGGGATATTAAGCGGTGAAGTCGGGCTGTTCTTGATGACATACGACAAGGAATCAGCGTCGATTTTATCGGGGCTTTGGACTTTTCCCTTGACGCCCGCAATAAATTGATCAACATCCTGGTTCTTCCATGCCGAATAAACATTGTTCAGCTGCTCGCCTTTGGTCGTGTACCAGCGGATGAAATCATAAGCGGCCTGCTTCTGCTCCGATTTGTTCAACACCGCCATGAAGTTGCCGTTCGCGGGGCTCAGACCTGTCTGCCCGTCCGCCGAGCTGGATGGCATTGGCGCAAACGCCGAGACGAAGGTTGCAGGGAACTCATCCGAGCCTCCTGCTTCGGTTATCATCCAGTTGCCGGTAACAATCATGGCTGCTTTCTGGGCGAAATAAACGGAGCGGTAAGCCAGCTTTTGAGAAATCGTGTCGGTATACGGAATTGCGCTCTTATCCACATTCTCCGCCTGATCGCGGATTTCCAGCGATTTGCGGATTTCCGGGCTGTCAATTTTGAGCACGCCGTTATTGATCAGGTTGTTATCCTTCGGCTGGTTGATCAAGCCGAGCTCAAAGTACAACGGCCAGGAGTGAAAGTACGTACCGAATATTTTATTGGCGCCTTCTCCGCTGGAAAGCTTTTTGGAATAATCGAGATAGTCGTCCCACGTCCATTTGGTCGGGATAGGCAGACCGGCTTTGTCCAGCATATCCTTGTTCAGCAGTACAAAATAATTCTCGTACGTGTCTGGAAGGGCATACACTTTGCCGTTGATGGAAGGATCAACGATATATTCGTCAGTTACGCTGATTCCTTCGGCAGTAAGCATATCATTGAGCGGGGCCAGCAATTCAAGACTCGCGCGTTTCGAATATTCGCTTGAATTGGGGAACAGGGCGATATCGATATCTTCCCCGGAAGCCACCAGCAAATCGAGCTTCTGCATGCCCGCCACGGAATCGTTATTATCAACAAGCGGAACATATTCCACTGTCACATCCGGTTTCTCCTTTTTATACGCTTCGATGGCCGGCGCCATCTGCTCCTCCGGAAACCACGCAGCCATTTTAATCGTAACCGGTTCAGACGAAGCATTGCCCCCTGTATTCGCATTCGTGGAGTTCGCGGGCTTGTTCGTTTCGGCAGATGTTGAATTCGCATTATTGCCGGAATTACCGCCGCATCCCGCCAACAATCCGACAGCAAGCGCAATTGTAACCGACATACCCCATGTTTTCTTAAACATATGATTCCTCCTCAGGTCTTTTGCGCAGCGCTTTTACTTTAGCAGCTGGATTTATCGCTTTAGCTAATCCTACCATTCAGCTTTTTATTAAGAAGCGAAAAAAATTGACTGGTTTAAAATTATTTTTACATTTTTCGGCAGTTTTCATTATTTTCCCACTCCTATCCTTTCACGCCGCCAAAACTGATTCCTTCGATTACATGCTTCTGGCCGATAATGAAGACGATCAACAGCGGAATTATCGCAGATACCGAAGCTGCCATAATCAAGGAATAGAACTGTCCGTTGCGGTCGGCAAAGGCGCTCATCCCCAGCTGAATCGTGAAGAGCTGCTTGTCGCTCAGGAAAATAAAAGGCGTTTGAAAATCATTCCACGTCCAGATAAAGCGGAGGATGCCGTAAGTTGCCAGGGCCGGTCTTACAAGCGGCAGCATAATACGCGTGAAGATTGTAAAATGGCCTGCGCCGTCCATTTGCGCCGATTCGATAAATTCATTGGAAATCCCCTGGAAGAACTGGCGCAGCAGGAAAGTTCCAAGGACGCTGAAGCCGCCCAGCAGAATAAGTCCGGTATGCGTATTGTAAAGACCCACAGAGCGGAACATGACGAACAAAGGAACCAGCGTGGCTTCGGCAGGAACCATATAGGTAGCCAGGATGAAGAAAAACAGAATATTCCGCCCGCGAAAATGAATTTTTGTAAACCCGTAGGCGGCCAGACTGGAAACAATAACGGACAGCAAGGTGGTAAGCAGCGTTACTTTTATAGAGTTCCAGTAAAACAAGGCGAAGTTCGCTTTGCCCGCCCAGACGGCGCGGTAATTATCAATGATCTGCCAATGCTTCGGAATCCATTCCACGGGATAGTTGAAGATATCCGTCTCCGGCTTGAAGGATGAGGACAGCATCCAGAAGAACGGCAGCAGAAACAGGAGTCCAATGATGGACATCATGACCGTCATAATGATTTTCCCGGTATTTCCTCTGCGTGAACCCGCGATTCTTTCCATTAATCATGCACCCACTTCCGCTGCGCAATCCATTGCAAAAACGTAATCAGCAATACGACGAAGAAGAGCACGACGGCCATGGAGGAGGAATAGCCGGTCTTCAAATTAACGAAGCCCTCCTGAAACATCCGGGTGACAATAACAGAGGTGGAATCTGCCGGTCCTCCGTCGGTCAGTACCTTAATGAGCGCAAATACTTTAAAGCTGCCGATGATTCCCGTAATCAGAAGAAAAAAGCTGGTTGGCGTAAGCAGCGGGAACGTAATGCTTTTAAACTTGTTCCAGGCCCTTGCCCCGTCAATATCCGCCGCTTCGTACAAATCATGCGGAATATTATTGATTCCGGCGATATAAATAATCAGCGATACGCCCATATCAATCCAGATCATCAGCATCATCACCGAAGGCAGCGCATAATGAGTGTCTGCCAGCCATTTGGGCGGGTTGTCCATACCGAGCGACATCAACAGCCCATTCACTGGCCCGTAGGACGGGTGAAACAGCACCTGCCATACGACTGCCACCGCAACGACACTGGAGATTTGCGGCATAAAAAAAATGATTTTGAAGAAGCTCTGCGCGTATACATGCTTCGTCAAAATAACGGCAAACAGCAGCGCTATGGCCATTCCGATCGGGACCGCCAGGATCAGAAACAGATTATGCAGCAGCGTTTGGATGAACGCCTCATCCTGAAACAGCTTGATGAAATTATCCATTCCGATGAAGCGGATTTTACTGTAACCGGTTACGAATGACCAATCCGTGAGACTTAACGTAAACAGCATAATAACCGGAATTAATGTGAATACAATGACGCCCAGAAGCATGGGACCTGTGAATAAATAACCGGCAAGCGTCTCGCGCCTTCTCCTGGCGCTGCTTGACCTTATCCTGACGCCGGGGACTGCCGCGCTCTTTTCCTGTAGCCCCATTTTATCGCCCTCCAACCCTATTCGAACTCATATCTTATTATAGGATTCATCAGAATGCGCACATAAGGCAGGATTATGACTCTTTTGTAATTTTTTTGACTGATGCAAGCGATTTCAGAGAGACACAGGGAAAAACCCGGAATCCAAGGATCCCGGGCAATTCTGAAATTGTGATAGAAATCGCTTGCAGTTATCAAGGTCTTCATCCGCTTCTTTGATCGCGGTATTGACCGGGTGTCAGCCCCTCCGCCTTGCGAAAGACGCGGATGAAATACGAAGGCTGATAACCGACAGCCTCCGCAATCTCGTTCACCCGCAAATCCGTTGTGCGCAGAAGCTCCTTGCCCTTGGCAATACGAACGGCCGCGAGATATTCAATAAAATTGATTCCATGGATTTGCTTGAACGCCCGGCTCAGGGAGAAGGTGCTAAGCCCGCAGGATTCCGCGCAGCTTTCCAGGGAAATGTCTCCTGCGAAGCTTCTCTCCAGCTCCTCCTTGACTCTGTCGACGATCTGCTTCAATTCCCTGTCCTGCTGCAGGAAGATCCATTTCATATAAGCGCCCAATACTTTATTCTGCAGCAGCTGGAGCATCGCTTCCGGCTCACGGATCGCCAGCAGCTGCTCGTAGAGGCTGCCTCCTTCCTGCTGGCCTGGAGGCTGGAAGCCCGCCTCCATCATCGTGTGCAGCAGGCTGCCAAGCAGCTGCAGCGCGCCCTCCTGCACCGCCATCTCCGTGACGCATCTGTGGGTCAGCTCCCGGAAGAAGGCTTCCATCCTGCCTGCAGACTCCTCTGCATGCCCCAACCGTACAGACTGGATCAGTTCCTTCTCCAGCGAGAACGGATAGCTTCCGGCTTCACCGCCCGCAGGAAGCATATCTGCAAGCTCCATCACCTGCCAATCCTCCTTGAGATCGCGGTGACGGACTGCTCCGCGCAGATAGGACAGCAGCACCGGGACCTCCTGCACCCTGTCGGGACCGCCATAGCAGATCACCGCCTGCAGCTTGAGCAGCGCGCGGAGCATCTGAGCCAGCTCCCTTGCCAAAGTGAGCAGCTGCTCCTTCGTCTGCTGCGGCGTTTCCCAGGCCGGGCACGGGATCAGAATCGCCACTGTCGTGTCTTGAAAATTAATCACTTCCGCCTGCTGAATTTTTCCCTGCACAAATTCCTGGGCGACATTGGCCGCGGCAAACGTCATCAATTGCTCTTCGTTCTCGCGGAACCTCCGCTCTGGTGAAGACAAGCGCCCGATCTGGAGCAGCAATACGGCAATCCGGTCCCCTGCGTTTAACGGCCAACCGAAGCCTGCCATTCTCTCCATCAGCTCCTCCTCGCTCAGCGTATGGTAATGGCCATTCACAAGCTGCATCAGAAAGCCCGCCCGCAGCGACGGATAAGCACGCTTGAGCTCTGCCTGAATAGCCTGCTTCTCATCGGACATATCCCGCCACCGGCTCTCGATATAGCCCATCTCATCCCCGTCGTAGCCTGTACTCCTGTCCTGTTTCCTGGAACCCGGTTGATTCGCAGAATCGCCATACCCGATGCCCTGCTCCATGGAAGCGGCATCCCGCCGAGGTTCTCTCACCAGCGCCACCAACCGGTGGATAGGCCGGTACAAGCGGCGGGATCCCAGCCATGACAGCAGTACAGCGAGCAGCAAGCCCGTCAGACTGACCGCAAACAGCGACCGGGATAATAAAATTATCGGGCCTGTCATCGCCGATAGCGGCGAAGCGGTTACATAGGTCCACGAGGTTCCGGATCTGGCGAGTTTGCTGTAAGAAACGGAATAGCTTTCATGATCCCACTTGAACAGATAGGAGCCGCTCTTCGCTGCTTTGCTGCTCGCGCCCTTCTCCTTATTTTCCCCCTGCCGTTTTCTGACATCTGTTATTAATGCGGCCCTGAACGGTTCCGAGCCCTCGGCAGCACTTGTTTCCTGAACGATCAATTCCCCGGCATCGTCAATCAGGAGCGAGGTTCCTTCCTTCTCAAGCGCCGTCTCCTGCACCATCGCCGTCAGCTTGGAGCGATCCATGATAAATAATAATGCCCCATATGACTTGCCGTACACCGGAAGCCTGTTAACCAGCACCACCTGCTCCTGCGGATCAGCTGCTGTCTGCCTAAAGTGAGTAAGCCAATAAATGCCTCTCGTATTGTCCAGCAGCCGATTCAGCTGATCCTGTTCTTCCTTGCCGGTAACCTGCCTGATTCCGCCGCTATCGGAGAGGACAACGGGCAGATCCTGCTTGAGATACAGCTGCACTTCACCGATAAACGGATAGGTTGCTTTAATCAGACCGAGGAAGCTGAATAACGCATAGGACGTATTGTACTCCCGCTTCAGATCCGTTTCCTTAAGGCTGACATCCATTCTGGGATCCAATGCCCATTGGGAAGCAGCCAGCTCCAGCTGCGAGAGGGTCTCGTCCATCCTCGCCGTTGTACGGCCGAGCAGCGCCTGATGGGCGCTTGCCACCTCCCGTTCGATATTTGTTACACCAAGCACATAGGAGGCTATTCCGATCACAGCAGTCGGCAAACTCGTGATGCATAAGACGAGTATCAGGCTTTTCTGATAGAAACGTCCGCGGCTTGTCCGCTGTTTCCACCACCGGTTTCCCATATTCCAGCCACGTTTGATCATCTGAACATGCGCTCCTTTAGAGGGATCAAGAAGTCCAAATAGGATCACGGGGAACTTTTTGAACCTGCATGATTAGCCAGTTTTTTTGATGCTTGCCTTCTGGCTTGACTACCAGTTTAACATGTTCAATTGTGAAACCGACGGTTACGCTTACCCCTCTTGGCGCTTCGCATAAGAGACATTAATCTCTTCGGTAATCTTCAGCATGTCGGGATCGGACTTCAGTTTGTTCACATAGTCGTCCCAGTCGCTCATCGGCACCTTGCCGAGAATCACTTTGGTCTTCATATCCTGAATTTTCTTGCGAAGCTCCGTGCCTGCCGTCACATTCGTTTCGGAATACAGGCCGGTGGACGGATCGGGAACGCTGACCTTCTCGCGCTCGTCGATGATTTTCTTGTTGCGTTCCAGCATATCGTTTGGCATGCCGCTGCGGTAAGCTCTCAGATATTTATCATATTTGATGAAAACCTGTCCGAGCGCCTGCTGGGCGACGATGTCCTTCTTCGCCTGCTCCGTCACCGTCTTGACGCCGTTTTCTTCCGTATAATGGGTTCCTTTGATGCCGAAGCTCGCCAAATCGCTGCCCTCATCGGAAGCTCCGTAGTCCATCAGCTCCAGCAGCCTCTTCATTTTCTCTTCGGGCACCGTCTTGGGGATGGCAAACATGCCGAAAAACCCACTGTCCTTGTTCACATAACCGTTAAGCGATACCAAGGGAAGGAAATCCGCATTCGGGTCGCTTTTGCGAAGCTCCTCTGTCGGCTCCCAAGCCGCCTCTACCGTATCCTGGAATCCGCCTGCACGGCCGGCCTTCAGCATGTCCTTGGCCTGACTGTTCTTCAGCACCGCCAGATCCTCGGGGATGAGCTTCTCATTATACGCCCTGTTCAGCCACTGGAGCGCTTCCTTCATCTCCGGCAGCAGATTCACATTGACCAGCTTGCCGTCCACTTCCTTCCAATCGCCGGTGGTATGGGTGAAAGCATTCACAAGGGTGCTGAAGTAAGCCATCCCGTTCTGATCCACAAAGCCTGCGTAGCCTATTGTATCCTTCTTGCCGTTCCCGTCGGGATCCTGCTCCACAAAAGCCTTCAGCACGGTGTACAGCTCATCTGTTGTAGTCGGAGCCGCCAGGCCCAGCTTGTCCAGCCAGTCCTTGCGGATATAGGGGAAGCCTCCGCCTTCCACAGGACGGACCCTTGGAATGCCGTAATTGTTGCCATCCGCCTGCTTCGTATTGGTCCAGGAATCCTCAGGGAATTTCATCAGATTGGGATAATCCTTCAGGAAAGGAGTCAAATCCCAGAATGCGCCCTGCTGGACCATGGTTCTCACCTGTGCCGTGAACGGGTCATCCAGCAGCATCAGATCGGGGATATCGCCCGAAGCGAGCGTGACATTAACCTTGTCCCCATAGCTGTTGGGAGAGACCCAGGTAATATTAAGCTCCGTATTGGTCTTCCTGGCGAACTCCTGCACAACGACATTGTCCGGTCCAGGCGGCTCCGCTGTGTAATACATGGTCATAATATTGACCTTCAATGGAGCTTCGCTGCCTGTTCCTTCATCGTTCGAATTCCCCGCGCTGCAGGCGGAGATAATCATGGTCATTACCAGAACGACGGCAAGGGTCAACCGTTTTTTTGATAAACGTTTCATAGTTTCATAGCCTCCCAATAGTTTATATGGTCCAGTTGCTTACTCTTTAACGGCCCCGATCATCGAGCCCTTCGCAAAATGCTTCTGCAGGAAAGGATAGACCAGCAGAATGGGAATCGTCGCAATGACGACCGCCGCCATCTTCAGCGTCTCCGGCGGAATCTGCTGCTCCGAGACCATCTCCGCCGCCGCAGCGCCCCCCGCAGCCGTGGAAGAGTCAATGAGCATGTTCTGCAGGAGCACCTGCATGGGCTGCTTGTCAAAATCATTAATGTACAGCAGCGCGCTGAAGAAGGTGTTCCAATAGGCTACGGCATAGAATAGGCCGAAGGCAGCCATAGACGGCAGGGATAAAGGCAAAATGATCCGCCACCAGACGCTGACATCGTTGCATCCGTCAATCCTTGCAGCTTCCTCGAGACTCGGCGGGATGCTGTCGAAGAAGCCCTTCATCAAGAGGACATACCAGCCGCTTGTCAGCACAGGCAGGATGAGCGACCAGGTGCTGTTGATCAGATGCAGATCGCGGACAAGCAGGTACGGCGGGATAATTCCAGGATTGAACAGGGTGGTAAGCAGGATCAGCAGCATCATGATGCGTCTGCCCTGCAGCCTTCGGCGGGAGAGGGAATAGGAAAGCCCCGATGTCACGAGCAGACTTAAGGCTGTGCCGACAACAGCGAGAAATCCGCTGTTGCCCATGGCCCGCAGGAACGCGTCCGTGGACATCAAATATTGATAGGACACCAGGCTCCAGTGCGCCGGCCACAGCGTTGCCCGGTTCTTGATGAATTCCGACGGGTCGGTGAAAGATACCACGAATACATAATAAAGCGGAAACAAGGTGACCAGGCCGACAACGGCAAGCAGAGCCGCATTGGCAAAGGTGAACATACGGTCACCGTAGTCTCTTTTCATAATCGACTCCTCCTTTCATTCTTGCGTAATTACAAGCCCAGGCATCTACGCGGATAATCCTTCGAATGCCTATTCAATAAACGCCTTCCTCGCCGAATTTTTTGGCCAGGCGATTGGCGCCAATGACCAGCAGCAGGCCGATGACCGATTTGAATACACCCACTGCCGTACTGAAGCTGAATTGTCCCTGCTTGACCCCAAGGCGGTAAACGTAGGTGTCGAACACGTCCGCAACCTCGGACACCGCTCCGTTCATCATCAGAAATACCTGCTCGAAGCCGACATCCATCATATGGCCGATGCGGAGAATCAGCAATATGATGATAACCGGCCGTATGCCGGGCAGCGTGACATGCCATATTTGCCGAAGCCTCCCCGCTCCGTCAATCTTCGCCGCCTCGTATAGCTGCGGGTCAATCCCCGCCATAGCGGCAAGGAAAATAATCGTCCCCCAACCTGCGTCTTTCCATATGGATTGCGCCGTCAGCAGCCCCCAGAAGTAGTTCGGGGTCGTAAGGAAATCTATTTTGTTCAGACCCGCCGCCACAAGCAGCTGATTCACAATGCCTTCACCTGTGGAAAGCAGCAGGAACGTGATGCCGACAATAATGACCCAGGATAAAAAATGCGGCAAATAGACGATGGTTTGAATGACCCGTTTGTAGGCGATGCTGCGAACCTCGGCAAGCATGACCGAAATGAGTATGGGAAGTGGAAAAAACAGCAGCAGCGACAACAGGTTAATCGCCATCGTATTGCGGAACAGCATCATGAAATCGGGATTGGAGAAGAACCGTACATAATGATCGAAGCCCACCCACGGGCTGCGCCACATCCCCTGATACGGCGAGTAATTCTGAAATGAAATGATGATTCCCCACATGGGCACATATTTGAACAAAATAAAGAAGACAATTCCCGGCAGCGCCAGCAGGTAAAGAAACTTGTCCCGCTTGATTCCGTTCCATATGCTCTGCTTGCGCATTTGCTGCACGGCAGAGATGTATGCGGTTTCATCACTTTGCTTCCGGTTCGCCTTAAAATACGAAGACATCCTTCCTGCCACCTCCTTTGACTGTATGAACCCAAGCCGCCACCCAGGGTTCGGGTAAGGCCACTTTACGATATGCGGTCATTTCCGGCAATCGCAACTTTTTGCAAAGCGGGCCTGCAGGTGCCTGATTGCCCTCTGCTGCGGGGTTTCCAACCTGACCGCTCCCTCTGCCCGGGAGGCTTATCCATGGATTTCCACCAGTTGACTTTTCTTGCATAATGACTGTCCGGCCGTGAAACTGTTCGTTGAACATACAAATTGTTGAATGGGGATGTTGATTCCGCGCGGTTATTAGAATGACAAAAACGGCAGCCCTGGACGAAAGAATGTCCTGGACTACCGCCGTTATATGGAGCCATTTAACCGGGAACGGGAATTTCCCATCCACGCCTGTTTGAATTCAAGATATAAGCCGCCAGGCTTGCAAACTTCACCGAACGGTCTGAATTGGAGCGGTATCGTCAGAATATGCCTGTTACAGCTTCAGATAATTAACGTTGCTGATATAAACCGTATCATCCGCATCCGCAGCTGCAGCCTCGGCTGGTTCGTCATGATCCTTTTCGGCTCGCCGAACATCGATTACGCCTTCATTCTTGATCAGCTTCGTTTGGACTATGCCATACTGTTCGCCCTCGACGCTGATGACGCCATAATTTACGATAGATCCGAGCGAATCGAACAGCAGTTGCGGATCGATCTCTGGCGCAACATCAAGCACCCCGTGTACGATGAAAGAGAGTGGTTCCGGCGTATATTTCAGCTCGCTCGGTGTTAAGCGGTATTCGCCTTCAACGACGCGCAGCTTGCCAGCGTAGCTCAGCACCTCCACGGCGGGATCGGTCGTTACGGCCAGCACGCCGTCTTTCAGTTCCAAGGGGCACAGGATCGTTCTGTCAGTGTGCAGACGGTCGACTGACGCGGCAAGCCGCTCCGGCGTTACGTCGCGCTCGAACCGGAGCATACTGGTCGCATGGATGCTTCTATGCGGCAGTCTCTGCAGCACGCCCGCATCCAGCGTCAGGTCGCGGTCGATATAGTACGTATCTGCAGGAATAGTGATGATCTTCGCCTTATGCGGATTGACCAGCCTGCCGGACAGCGCGGCCAGCAGCTCCTCGCGGATAACAAGCTCGCCCGTGAACTCCGCATTGTGCAGCTTTTCATCCAGCAGGGCAGTGTCGACAGCATCCAGCAGAACAGCTTTTCCGCTGAAGGAGACCCTGGAGCCGGAAGGCAGCTTGCGCAGGAACAGGTCGTCGATATGGACCGGATCGTTAATTAGAAGCGCGTTATCCATGTATGAAGCGAGACGGCCGTTGTGCTGTATGATCTTCCGTTGAACGACGCTGAGCACGCCCTCGGGGCAAAAAATCGTGCCATTCACGATGATTCCGGCAATGCCGCGCTCCAACGATTCGGCATCGGCATCCGGCCGGATAACGATCGTCCCGTTGACCAGAAGATATTGCGGGCTGTCTCCCTCCGCGGCGGCTCCGACCTCGTACCGGTCGTTCACCATATGCAGCTTGACGCCTTCCGGTATCTCGACCCGTACGTTGATGTTATTCTGAGCGACGTTAGCCAGCAAGCCGACGGTCGCTGTGCTGTACAGCAGTAAATTCACGTTCCTGATCATGCTTACGTCGTCCATCGTTTGTTCGGCTGCCGTCGTGATGTCCAGCACATTAACATTTTGGATTACTTTATTCATGGCGGGAATCCTCCTGTTCTTGGTTCAGCTTATTTCGCAATAAGCGTAAGGCGGTATGAATACGATAGCGGACGGTGGCGTGGGGGACGCCGGACCGATCGGCGATCTGCTTGCCGGTCATGCCCAGAATGTAACGCTGTCGGATGATTTCGCGAAGCTGGGAAGGAAGGCACTGCAGCAGCTCTTCCGTTTCCAGACCAGCCAGGAAATCGAAGTCGGTCCAGGGGTCGTACCCTTCGGGCAGCGCGGTCTCGAATTTCGTTCTCCGGCGCCGGTCGTAAAGCAGGTTTCTCATCACCTTATAGAGCCAGGCCCTGCGCTCGTACGCCGCCAGCCGTTCGAGGGTTACGGAATGGGCCAGCGCCCGGACGAACGTCTCCTGCAGCAGATCCTCCGCTTCCTTGTCGTTGCCGGCGATGGATCTGGCAAAGCGGTTCAATTCGGCATAATGCACGGTATACAGTTGTTCGATGATCGCGGCAGCCCCCTTTCAATATCCGTCCATTTCAGCTCCATCCGTCCTTCGCATGTATAACGTTCGGGCGGGGGAAAGTGTTGGGCAATGCGCGAACTTTTTTTTCCGGAAGCACAATCCTTGAAATTTGAGTCTGGCAGGGAGCAACAGTATCCAGTAGATTGTATAGGGGTAATGGCATATTTGAAAAGCACGCCAAAAAGCCAACCATCGAAACGGTTGACCCCTGGATCGTCTATTGAATGCTGAATCGCAGCTCTGGATTGTCTTTTCTCAGCTCATTGATTCGCGCTTCTATAACTGCTTTGTCAAAACTGCCCGCAAACAGGTCCCGTTCGGGATTAAAGGTAATGCTCGTGCCCGTTTCATTCGTCTCACCGACCTTCATTAATCCGGTTTGCGGTATCCCGTGCCGATACTCTTGCCGATAAATTCCGCCATCTCTGCGAATTTCCACGTTCAATACGCGAGATAGCGCATTAATGAACGCCATCCCGATTTCTTTCTCCGCACCTGGAGCGAAAAACGATGTGCCTTCTTTGAAGGCGTTGATCTGTTCGATTTCGGTCAAGACAGTCTGCACCACAGGCTTGCCGGTTTGCGGCAGCAATCGAATCGGAATCCCCCGTCCGTTATCCGTTACCGTTATGCTTCCGTCGTCATGCAGATAGATACCCAGTTCGCTGCAATATCCGGCCCGATGCTCATCGATCGAATTGTCGAGAACAGGCCAAAGCAGATGATGTATATCATATCCTGACTGCGTTGGAGCGCCCAAATAGGCATGCGCTTCATTACGGGCTTCAGTCATATCGATAAAATCGCTGGTATCGATCAAATCCGAAACCGCTGACAGCAGAAGAAGAATCGGAAAACGGCGGTGAGCCGGAATGGTATAGCGTCCTCCGCGTTCTTCCTGAGTCAATAAATCCGCGCCAGACAAAGCCTTCAAATGGTGATACAGCTGTCCGGTTGTCCCCATATTCAGCCGCTCCACAAGCTCCGTTCCAGTACGTGGCTCATCCCAAACCTCAAGAAGCAAATCCAGACGCTGTTTATGTCCGAGTGCGGAAATTACTTTCGCCGCCTTGCCTCTGTCAAGTCCGAGCAAATCGTCAGATTTTCGTTCCTGCGGCCCACATCTTACCGTTTGCTGCCCGCTTCGATAATAACCCGAGAAGTAAATCGCGCCATGTTCCGTGTTACCATCCTGCAGAAACGCTTCCGTTGAGAGGGGTTCGTTCCCTCCTTCAGCCGCCGGTTTCCGCTCGGTTCCTCCCATTTGCCGAACAAGCCGCTCGAGCTCTGACAACTGCGTTTTCAAGGCATCCAGTTCAACTCCGTAATCCCGATCCATTGTACCTCACTCCTTTTATTTAATAATGCTGCGGTCACTTAAGATATTCATTCGTTAATAACGTTATTACGTAATTACGTTATTACATATATAATAACAAATATATCCTTCGTTGTAAATGCCAATGGGCATAAAAAACAAAAGGAGCTGCCGCAGCAGCCCCTTCGTCAAATGACTTTCGTTAAACTAGTATCGCTCGCTCTCATTCTGATGCAGGTTAATTCGAGCAGATACAAACGTTTATATTTTGTTTACAACTTCATTACGTTTTGGTCACAAGCATCCTTTACATTAAATGAGGCAGAACTCTGAATCCGCAGGAAGACAGGTGTGTTCACGATGAAAAAAACAGCCCTTGCATTATTTCTAAGTATCCTTTTTGTATTTCTAGCCGCCTGCAGCAATAACAGTTCAGGCAGCGCAGCATCCCCCTCCAAGCAGGAGACGGGAAGCTTGGAAGATCCGTCCACCCCGCCGAACCAGACGGGAAATGGAACAGATCCGCAGTATCCTCCGGCAGAGGGGAAAGCCACAATCGTGTTCTCGACGTTCTGGGAGGACGCCAATCTTCAGGGAGCCGTAAAGAAATATGAGGCGCTGCATCCCAATGTTGATATCGATCTGAAGTATGTGAAGACGGATAATGAGCATTTTACAGCCGATCTTGAAAAATTCGTGGAGACCTCGAACACGTCTATGCTGGCAGGCAAAGGTCCCGATCTGATCATGATGGATGATTTGCCGATTGATAAGTATGTGGATCATAAGCTGCTTGCCGATCTGAACCTTATGATGCAGCAGGATTCGAGCTTTCCGGAGGAAGACTATTTCACCAATATTCTCGATAAGCTGAAGCTGGATGGAGGTCTGTACGGAATGCCGCTTTCTTTCCAGCTGCATGCGCTGGTCGGCGATTCAGACACAATCAGCCAAAGCGGAATTAAGGTGGACGATAAGAACTGGACATGGAGCCAATTTGCCGAGTCCGCGAAGCAAATCAAGGAAAAAGGCAGTGACAAGAACAAGATCGGGTTTGGCGGCACTCCGAATTATATGCTGCTTCAGATGGTGAACGATAATTATTCCCGGTTTGTGGACCGGACAAGGCGGCAAGCGAATTTCGACTCGGAGTCCTTTACCGGCCTGATGCAGCAGGTCAAAACACTCTTCGACGACGGAGTCATAGGCCCTGGAGTTTTAGGAGCGAATGGGTCTTTCTCTTATTTTAACCAGTCCCAATTCAATTCTCCCAGCGACTACCTCGTTTCCCTGAAGGAATTCGGAGAGGGCGCCAGGCTGTACGTCACACCACATACGCAAGACGCAGGAAATGGAGGTTATTTCACTCCCTACAGAAGTATAGGAATGAACGCCAGTTCTTCAGTGAAGCCGGAAGCCTGGGAATTCATCAAATTCCTGATCTCGGAAGAAGGACAGACCAGTACCAATCTGCAATCAGCTGGATTCTCCTTCAACAAAAACGTCTTCAAAAAACAAATCCAGCAGCTGAAGGACGCAGGGACGGTGCAGCCCGATAAGGAAGGACCTCTTCAAGGAAAGCCGTTTGCGGTTGATGCCGCTGCGCTTGATCAATTGGACGCCATCTTGAACGGAGAGTTTCATTCCGCGGCGCCCAAATCCTCACAAATTGAAGATACGATTATTCAGGAATCCGAAGCGTTCTTCACCGGCCAAAAAACGGCGCAGGATGTTGCCAAGCTGATTCAGAACAAAGTTACGCTCTTCCTTAATGAGTAGAATGTTTATTGGCGCTATTTTAAAAAGTGCTGTCAGGAACGTAATAAATTTTCTGCGTATTTTTTTTATTTACGGGGTCTGTAACGATATTAAAATAAACGTTACCGTCTTTTGTCTGTACTCCCTCGATTTCATGGGTTCCCACATTTGTGATATTCACAAGGGTTTTGTACGCTCCTGTGTTTGACATCATTGCAATCTGGGGAGTATCGCCTTCCGCTCCGCCTGATGTATAGATTTCCGTATTAACGAGCATATCAAAACCCTGGAAAGATCCGTTCGGTCTGACTATTGCACTGCCTGACTGGGTAAAGCTTGTAACGCAGGCGCTGACGGCCGCAGCACTGTCCATCCGCACCTGCTCATTGCTGTCAAGAAGCCGGTTCAATGCTGCCGTGTCATAAATGGACCAGGTAACAGTTCCTTCTGCAGTTTGTATGCGTAAAATCGTATGGGTGCTGTTGCCGCCGCCATCAACACGGTATGTCTCACCTAATCTTGAGCCGGTCTTATCGGCGTAATTCATATAGGTTAACCGATGAAGATCCGTATAATCATAAGTCGCGCCAGCCGAGTATTGAAGTCTTGCTACCTGAAGCGACCAGTTATACGTTGTTGAGGGATCCGCTTTTGAGCTGAAATAAAAGTAATTTATACCATTGTATGTGTACATATCAAGCGTTTGGCCATGACCGGAATTGGTAATGGTCATTTCATCCACGTAAGTAGCGTCACTTCCGTTCATGAGCAATCTTGATAGATAGACTGTCCCCCCAGACCGCTGGGTAACGTAGAGATATGTTGAAGCGATATAAGCTTTCTGAACGGCCAGGTTGTGATTAAGTCCCTTGAGATTGTATGCGAGTTTTGCCGAAGCGTTTACTGTTCTCTCAGGAGATGCCGCAAATACGGGCAAAACAGACATTCCAAAAATGAGAATGGCGAGAAAAACAGATGTGAGTATTCTTAGTTGGCTTTTGATAAGACTGAGCGCTTGAACTTGAAACATAATGATACCTCCATTGTTTTGGACTAAAATCGTTGTACGGCTCTGGAAAACTGAATCTATAACTGGTTTATAAATACAACTAGATTATCCAGTATTAGGATTAATCTTAGAATGGTCATTTAGAACCAAAAAATGTTAATATTCTGTATATGAAAATGGTTATGCGCACTTTCCTATAATATTTACCTTATCATTACTAATTGTCACTTTCGAATTTCCCGCCAGATATTCCGTATAGCCACAAACCGTTTCCTTACCGGTAACTCCTCTTGAGTCGATATATGTTATATATATTGCCCCTTCACCACTTAAGGTAAGTTTAGGCTTTATTTTCATGGTTTCCCCGCTCTTGATTTTCTTTGTACGAATATCTTTCGAGGTCCCTTTTATTATTCCAGTCTCCACTGAAACAATCTCATAGTCTGATTTATTATGTATGGTTACGGAAAAGCTCTGAAATTGGTAAAGTATATTGTCCTGAAGCCAATTGAAACCTAAAATAACTAATATTATAAAAGAAAATGCTGAAATTAACAGAAGAATAGGCCGCTTTTTTCGGTTCACATTCGTGCCCTCTTCCATTATTAGTATAATATTACTACTATAAGAGACGTATTCATACGCTTATAAGTTGCACCCTGCCAGGTTAACCTATTGACCCAAGTGTGAAAGGATTCACCTTTGTCAGAATAGCCATACAATGTCAATTGTGAACAATGAAACGCAGAATGTTGAGCATTATCTGCACTCTTCGTGCCAGTTCTAATGCGCTTCTTTGAAAATCCTTCCAAGTTATTCCATTTCCATGTATTTCACCGGGTTTACATTATTCACGACACGGTTCACATAACGAGACCCCTGTGCTTAGTCCACAGGGGCAGAATACTTTCTCATATTCACTGCAGTACGATCGATGGCAGACATTGGTCCGGTTTTAATAAAACATCTTCAGATTCGTTGCCCCTGAGACGATGATCTACCCGATTAGCAGGATCGCTATCGACCGACATAGCTTTCCGCGAACAGATTCGCATAGGCGTTGGATCCGCACAACCTTTCAAGTCTTGCCCGTCGCAGGCGCTCGGAGAACGCCTGTTCGTTGCTTCCATCGGTGCTGTGGATCAACCGCAACATCCAGTCGGAGAACTCTTGTACCTGCCACACATGCGGGAGGCGTGTCTCGGAGTACTCCCTTAGCAGCGTTCCATCCCTCTTTCGGTAGTGAGCGATAAGCGCGCGTGCGAGGACTTCGGCGTCGGCAATGGCGAGATTCATGCCCTTCGCTCCGACGGGAGTGATGATGTGGGCAGCGTCGCCTGCGAGGAAGAGGTTTCCATACTGCATCGGCTCAGTTACTACGCTACGCATGTCGAGTACCCTGCGCTCGATGATCGGGCCGGTGATCAAGTCGTTTTCACCGTCGATAGCCATACGCTTGCGCAGCTCTCTCCAGACGCGAACATCTGGCCACTCTGATTCCATGTCCCCGGGCGGACACTCCAGGTAAAATCTTGTGACCTGTGGGGTTCGAGGCATCTGCCCGGCAAAGCCGGAATCGTGCAGTGCATATACTATCCTTTTCATCGATGATGGTACCTCAGCGAGGAGAGCCAGCCATCCGATACCGTACTGCTTAGTGAATGTCGTAACATGGGTCGAGGGGATCGATGTGCGGGACACGCCGTGGAACCCGTCGCACCCCGCGACGAAGTCACATTCCAGTTCCAATTGGAGCGGACTGTCAGAAGAGTCCTGCACGACACAGGTGACCACTGCTCGATTGTCCTCCAGGCCTTCCATTTTGACAGCCGGGTGTGAGAACAGCACTTTCCCGCCTCGGGACGTAAACAGCTCGAGCAGGTCCCTCACCAAGAACTGCTGCGGGTAGACGACGTGGGCACCGCCGGCGAGATCACCGTATGGAACTATGTACTGGCTCCCTCCGTGACGGAACTCGCATGCCGTGTGGGGTACGCCTCGAAGGTCCAGTCCCTCCGAGAGGCCATGTTGGCGCAGGAATTCCACTACGCGGTGCTCGATAAATCCGGCTCGTGCACGGGTCTCCACGTATGCCTGGGTCTGACGCTCGACGACGACGCAATCAATGCCCTCCTGCTGCAGCAGGAGGGCCAGGACGAGACCGGCTGGCCCCGCTCCGACGATAGCCACTTGCGTGCGTGAGCGTATCAGATCCTCGCTATCTACCGGGCTTGGCACAAATTCCTCACCCAACGCTTTGGTATAGCATGCAGATTGTTCACTAGCAATCTCGTCGTTAAAAAAGTACCGCTTCGCCATTAGAACAGCCTCCCTTATTGTCAAACAATTCTGATTTTTATAGGGTCATTACTGTTTTTTGTGCTCTAACATCAGTTCAAGCGATTATTTAAAATCACTTACGTTTGTTCGTGAACCGATGGCATTAAGGCGTTTACTGGTACTTTTGGCGACTTGCGGTTAATTTGTTTTATTCGTATCTCTATGTGTGGCAACACGCCACAATAATTCAAAGACAGCTCCAAATGCTGAATGCTCAGTGATATTGAATCCCTCTCCAGTTTTTTCATATAGGTATAAAGCTTGCCATGATGAGGGTAATGGTGCTTCTAAACTCGATCGTAGAAGAAAACTGAGTAGCAAATAGCCCATTATCTACTCATGGCGCAATAACTGGTTAGAGCTCGCGACTTTCTTCAAGTATGTAAGGACTAAATGTGCACCTGCATTTCTCCGTCTTCTTCCCGAACCCTTCCCCCACCATTTTATCATTCCCAACATTTGGTTTAAAGGTTTTCCTATAAATAAAGCCCTCAAGAATGAGGACTAAAGTATACCTTTGAGAACTGTCATAAGCAGCGGGAACGCCGAACATCAGATTGCACACAGCTCAATTCCTTTTGTTAGCTGCCGGATCTCCAAAACTACATAGCTTTGTATCGCGTTCCTCCTTCAGTAAGCAGCCTCTCGGCACTCGTGTAGTGATGACTTAATGCCGTTATTTCTCAAATAGATCAGAAAGGATTTAATTTCATACGGTTTTATTTCGAATGCCTCTGCAGCTTTGGTTACATAGCGCTGAATCCGCTGCTCGTCGATATCGGGACCAGCAGAAGTGAGCGGCATGTGTTTCCGGCTATTTTACAAAAAATGACCTGAGTCTGCGACAATCCATACAGGTTCTTATCAGGAACTGACAAGAACCTGTACCGATAAAAAAAGTCGCACAGTTGCGCGACACCAAACCATAATATTTATTCTTACCTCTGCCCAATAAATTTTTATTTGAATTAATTATATTTAGGATGAGCTGGCTTTACCTCGGCCATCGCTTGTTCACAGGCAGCAGCTGCGGGAATGAAGCATGCGGCTCGGCCTGGTACCAGTACGCGACGGAAGACACATCATCCGTTCGTTCGTACAGGGCGCGGCTGTTATGGCCCATCTGCTGAATCGTAACCCGCAGCTCGCTGTCGAAGCGGATCGGGTCCATCAGATGCCAGCGATACAGACCGTGCATCGGAACGCTGTCTTCGCCGAAGATGTCGCTGCGGGTGTTGTCCTCCTTTGAGTAGAACGGATAGCCCATGTAAGGCGTGTTATAGGGGGTTTCTACAATTTTGCCGTCGCGCTTCTCATAGAAACACCAGGCTCCGCCGAAATAATCCTCCGTACCGGTGCCGCAGATCGTCGGCCATTCCACGTCGCCGTCCATAAAGAACTTGATCTCGCCTTCGCCCCACCAATACCGCTCAAGCGCGGCCCATGCCAGGTAGGTACCCACGTAATGGCCTTTTCCCTTAATGCCGTCCACAATTGTGTAATCCTGCGCTTCTGTCGTAATGTTCTCTCTTCGCCATTGGGCATGAAAATAGCCTGCTTCCTCCGGGAGCGCATCAACGAGCGTGTAATTGAATTGATAGAAGAAGCCTTGAATATCGGCAGCGTGCTGATTCTCCACCGTGATCTTCGCCGATTTGCGGAATGGCATCGGGAAATAGCAGTTCATGCCTCCTGTCGGGTTGACCACGACCGGCAGGGAGTTCACATTGCTGCGGGCTCCGAAGCCGTTGCAGAAGAAGTCGCCGAGCGGCGCCTCTACCGAAGGCTCCGCTTCGTCATCCCAGTACATCCGCAGTACTAAATCCCGCAGGACGAAATACCCCTGATCCGTTCGATCGGTAACGGTAATCCAGAAATGCTGGAGAACGCCCGGCCCTGTAATTTCTGCGAGAGTTACCGTGTCTCCCTGGGCAAGCGTGATACAAGGGCGGCCTTTGCGCGCTACACCGAGATGGCTTGCTTCTTTTCCGCCTGCGCCTGCTTCGCCCTTCGGATTCTCGGCCGAGATGGAGCGGGATTTGCCGTTGGTCATTAATGGGGCGGTGGATAAACCGAAGCCTAAACCGTGATTTTGCAGCATGTTCATTACCTCCTGTTATCGTGTGGTTTGGTATTCGTTGTGTTTAATGCATAACACCTCATGTTCCGGTTCAATGTCAACCATGTAAGGCGGAGCGGCTCGGCAGGCGTCCCTCGCGTATTTGCATCTTCCGGCAAATTTACAACCGGAACCGTCTGATTGGACACCATCCCAATCGGGGAGCGTGAGATCTTCATCCCATTTCCTGCCTACTCTCGGAATGGAGTCGAGCAGCAGCTCGGTATACGGATGGGAAGGCATGTTCAGAATGCTTCTCGCATCCCCGAACTCGATGAGCTGGCCGCGATACATGGTTGCAATATAATCGCTGATATAGTAAGCCGTCGAGAGATCATGCGTAATGTAAATGAAACTGACCTTATATTGGTCCTTCAGCTTGAGAAACAGGTTGACGATGTTCATCCGCAGCGAAGCGTCGATCATCGCGACAGGCTCGTCGGCTACGATCAGACTCGGTTTCGGGATAAGCGCCCGCGCTATCGATATACGCTGCAGCTCCCCGCCGGAAAACTGGTTCGGATACTTCCCTTTAATATGGTCCGGATCAAGACCAACCGAATGAAGCACCTCAGCTACGGCCGCTTGCGCTTCCTTCTTGTTTGCGGCAATTTCAAGATTGATCGCGGTTTCGTACAAATAGGAGTCGACCGTCTTCTGCGAGCTGAACGACGTGAACGGATTCTGGAAGATCGGCTGTACCTTCTTGAAAAATGCCTTCCTGTTCTTTCCCTTCCCATAGGCTGAGAGTGGGACGCCGCCAAGACGGATATCACCCGAGGAAGGGGCCAGCAACCGCAAAATCATTTGCGCCAGCGTCGTCTTGCCGCTGCCGGATTCACCGACGATGCTCAAAATTTGCGGTTTGTCGCCAGGCAGCTTCAGATCAACCTTGTCGACAGCAATGATCTTCTTGCCGAGCACCATGCCTCCGATTTTAAAGCTGCGGCTTAGCTGATTAATTTCCAATATATTAACGGACAATGATTTCACCCCTTTGCAGCGAATGGGAATCGTTCAGCAGGTGGCAGCTCGCGAAGTGATCCTCGCCGACGACCGACTCCGCAGGATCCTTCATCCGGCAAAGGTCCATCGCCAGTGGACATCTCGCAGCGAACCGGCAGCCGGCGGGAGGGTTTTTCAAGCTCGGCGGCGTACCGGGAATTCCCTCCTTTTGGCTGTTATCTCCGATTCTCGGGAGCGCGTTAATCAACATTTTCGTGTAAGGATGCTGCGGGCTGTTGAAGATTTGCTCCGTCGGTCCAACTTCAATCATCTGCCCGGCATACATAATGCCCATCCGGTTTGTAATCTGGTAGTGAACGCCCATGTCATGGGAGACGATTACCATGGAGTTCTTCATCTTTCTCTGGACGCGGGAGAGCATCGTCAATATCCCCCGCTGCACAATGACATCCAAGGCGGTCGTCGGCTCGTCGGCAAGTATGATCTCGGGATGGAGGAACGTCGCCAGCGCAATCAGGACGCGCTGCTTCATGCCGCCGCTCAGCTGATGCGGATAAGCATTCAGCACTTCTGGAGGGAGCTCAAGCTCTCTTAAATACTGTACGATCTCCTCCTGCAGCAGCCGCTTGTTTTTCTTGCCATGATACTTGCCGATTGCATCGAAGAACTGCCCCTTCACCCGCGCCACAGGATTCAAGACATGCATAGCTCCCTGAGGGACATACGAGATGACTTTCCACCAGCTCTTATGAATGTCTCCGTTCGTATAGACAATCGGCCTGCCGTCCTTTTGCGTGGAGTGAATTTCTACGGAGCCCGTTGATATTTCCAGCGGATACGCGATCAGGTCATACATGACCTTCAGCAGGGTCGATTTGCCGCAGCCCGATTCTCCGGCAATCCCGAAGATCTCATTCTTTCGCACCTCGAAATTGACGCGGTCTACCGCCTTAACGTAGCTGCCTAGCATATTGTATTGAGCGCTTACGTTGTTCAATCTCAGCATACTATTTCCCTCTCCTTAGCGCAGAATATTGTTGATATCCTGTCATGGTCAGGAACAGGGCAATGAAGATAAGGGCAATCGAGACAACCGGAGACCCGATCCACCACCAGCGGCCCGCCAGCATCGCCTGATGCTGATTCGCCCAGTAAATCATCGTGCCGAGCGTCGCTTTCTCGTTGCTCGACATCCCGATGACCGCAAGCCCGGATTCCGAGCCGATCGCGACCAGGATGGTATTGACGAAGTTCGCAAGCGACCATCCCGCTACGAACGGAAAGATCTCTTTGACGATAATTTTCAACGTGCTGCTGCCGGAGAATACAGCGGTATTGATAAAGTCGCGCTCCCTCAGCGACAGCGCCATCGCACGCAGCTGGCGCGCGGGCCACGGCCAGTTGAAAATAATCAGGATAAGCGCAATATAAAGCAGAGACGCCCTGCCCTTGAGCAGTGTGCCGAGAAGGATCAGGATCGGCAGCGACGGAATGACAATGAACGAATCGGTCATCAGCGTGATGAGCCGGTCAAGGAAGCCCCCTTTAAAACCGGCGATCAGTCCGAGCAGCGCTCCGATTACGGTGGCGAAGAATGCGACGGTAATGCCGATGATGAACGAGTTTTGCAGCGATTTCGTAAGCAGCCAGAACGTATCCTGGCCCAGGTTCGTCGTGCCAAACCAGTGCGCCGGGCTTGGCTTCAAATTTTTGGGATACGTTCCCCACTCGATCGGGTTTCCCGCGTAAAACCAAGGAAATACTAGTCCAAGGATAAGGAAAACGGCAAGGATGGCAGCTCCCGTTTTTAATCGAAAGTTCCAATTCTTCATGATTTCTCCTCCTTTTTCCTCTGGTCACTTGTAGCGTACACGGGGATCCAGGAACGGATACAGGAAATCCACGATAAACGTCGCTCCAGCAACGGCAATGATGGACAGCGTGATCGTACCCATAATCAGGTTGTAGTCGGCCTGCAAAATGCTGTTATAAATAAGCGTTCCGACTCCCGGATAGCCGAAGAGGATTTCCGTGACAAGCGCTCCGTTAAAAATAGTTCCGAGCTGCAGCGCCAGCATGGTCACCTGAGGAAGCGCCGCATTCGGCAGGACATAGCGGGTCATAATTTTACGCTCCTTCAAGCCTTTCAACCGGGCAAAATGCACATAATCCTCCTCTGCGATCCCGGACGAAATCGTCTTCATGCTGATCACCCACCAGCCGGTGCCGACTAGAATCATCGACAATGCGGGGAGCGTCGAGTTCACCAGCAGGCTCCTGATATGTTCCCATGTAAAGCCGGCCCCCTGAAACGTCGCCGTGAGCGGGAAGATCGGAATGATATAGGAGAACAGCATAATCAGCACAAGCGCGAAGATATAATAGGGAATCGGATAGAGTGCGATAGACAGGGCTTCAAAGAATTTGGAATACGGCTTCTCCTTCCGGAATCCGGCCAGCAGTCCGACGGTATTGCCAATCAGCCAGGAGATGAAAGTGGAAGTCAGCAAAAGGCCCATTGTCCAGGGCAGCGCGCGTCCGATCAGCTCGTTGACAGGAGCCGGATAGTTGGCCAGTGAAGGCCCGAAATCCTGAGTCAGCAGCACCCGCTTGAAAAAACCGAAGTATTGCGACACAACCGAGCCTTGCAGTCCGAAGGAATCGTTCAGCGTTTCCCGCAGCGTCTCAACGGCTTTCGGATCGAGAAATGCGGATTTGGACGTCATTTGTCCGATCATCGCTTCCACCGGGTCCGAAGGCAGGAATCGCGGTACGAAGAACACCGCCGTAATGCCGATGAACACAACCAGGATAAAGGTTAAAATCCGGGAAAATAAAAATTTATAGAAATCCATGGGGACTCACACTCCCTTTTTTGAAGCGCATTCCGGGCCGGATACGTTACACCCGGACCGGTATGAAAGGCTTCGATTTCTTCTGTCCTACTTGCCGGTCGGTTTATAATTTGGCGTATAGAACTTGAACTGGGACCACCACCACCACGGTCCTTCGAATTCATTCTCGGCTGTTTGGAATCCCTTCCAATAATACGTGTCGACAGGGACGAACTTGGATGTGCCGAACATGGGGATAAACGGCATTCCTTTTACCATTTCCTTGCTGATTTCTGTGATGTTCGGAATGACCTTCGGATCGCTGCTTTCCAGCCCGTTCAGCTCCTCGACCAACTGGCTGACGCGGTCGTTCGACCAGCGGTTCCGGTTGCCCGGCGCCTGCTGTCCGTTGGGAACGATATATTCCTTATTCCAGCCCTGCAGGTTGGCCGTGCTGTCCGGCAGCAGGCCGCAAGCAGGCCAGTATGAACCGACTTCGAAGCTGCCGGTCGATTCGCTGTCCCAGAACGTGGCGGCATCCATCTGCTGTACGTTCACATCAATGCCGTTCTTTCTCCAGCTGTCCGCAACCGCGAACGCCAGGCGCATCGATTGCACCTCGAAATTGGCAGGGGCGTTGATCGTCAGCTTCCAGGGCGTACCGTCCGGCTTCAGCCATTTATCGCCTTTCTTCTTGAAACCGGCCTTCTGCAGAAGCTTGGCGGCCTCATCGGGATCATATTTGAACCAGCCTACGCCAAAGGTGTTGACCATTTCTTTTGGGTCGGTCGGCAGTCCTTTAATGCCCTGCTGCTTCAGCATGTCGACCATATCCTTTGCATAGCTCTCCTCGAACGGCTTATAGCCGTCACTGAGCTGAAAATCCTTCAACCACGCCGTCATCGGCTTATGGTAATTATCCTGCAGCACGGAGATTGGCGGGAGAATAATTGGCGATACGCGAAGCATGCCGCCAAATGTTGCCATGGAAACGTTCTTGATATCGGTCATGAGCGCCAATGCCCATCGTACATCTTCGTTATCGTAGGGAGCTTTAGAAGCGTTGAAGGACATGCCCCTCTCGCAAGGGTCGTTCATATCGGCGTACGGGAAATTATCGTACCACGCCTGGGCAAACGTGTTCTTCTGTCTTAATACCTCCCAGCTCTCTGGCGTAATATCCTGAAGAATGTCCATATCATGCTGGATAGCGGCTACGATACGCTTCTCCTCAGGACCGAAGTATTTGAATAGAATATATGGGGGTCCAGGCTCTCCTACAAGCTTGCCAACGTCGCTCTTCTGCCAGTCCTGTCGCTTCTCGTACAGAAACCAGTTGCCCTGCGGGTCCCGCTTGCTCAGCTTGTAAGGGCCGACGCCGATCGGATCGGTAAATTTGAACTTCGTCGGATCTTCCTTCTCCCAGATATGCCTCGGCATGACCCGGAACGAAGTCCCCCAGATCACGACGCCCAGCTTCTGCGCGAGGCGCGTTTCCGGCTGCACGGTTTCCACTTCGATCGTCGATTTATCGACAGCCTTCATGCTCTTCACCAGGCTGGAAAAATAGCCGCTATATCCGATCTCCTTGGTTTTCAGCAGCATATCCGCCGTGTACTGCACGTCATCAGCCGTAAATTCGACACCGTCGGACCAAGTGAGGCCTTCCTGAATCTTGAATTTGAATTTTGTATTCGTCTTGTCAAGGGGCTCCGGCATCGTTGCCGCCAAATCAGGGATTTGCTCGCCTTTTACCGTATTAATTTCCCATAGATTCGAGTAAATCAGCTGATGCAGGCCGCTGTCCATCGCGACCGCTCCCGGCATATACGGATTCATGCGGTCGGGGTCCGGGCTTCTTCCGCTAAGAATATCCACGATGAGCGTCTGGTTTCGCGGTGTGCCGACGTCTGTCATTTTCCCTCCGCTGCTCGCGGACGGGGTATCGCCGGCAGACTTCGGTTGGGTCGTCGTGGCGGAATCCGTACACGCCGTCAGAAGAATAATAAGAGCCATCAGATAACTGACCAACCATTGATTTTTCATCACTATGATTCCTCCTTGATTAGGATATCAAAAGTGTATCACCGCCCCTTATTGAAAAAATTGAATATCCTTTGATTTCTTGTAATCGTATTGGGATTTTCATGTAACCGTTTTCTGAAAATCCTTCGGGCTCATCCGCTCAATGCTTTTAAAAACGGTGCTAAAGTACGCGGGGTCTTGAAAGCCGACCATTTCGGCCACCTCATATACTTTCAGATCCTTCTGTTTCAGAAATTGTTTGGCCATTCGTACGCGGAGCTGGTTGACGTATTCGCTGAAGGAAACGTTCATCCACTTCTTAAATTGTGTGCTGAAGTACCAGGAATTCAAAAAAACCGTGTCCGACACGTTCTTGAGTGTAAGCTCCTCCATGTAATGCTCCTCCATATACCGGATGGCTTTTTGAATGTAGCCCGGCATCGCTTCATCCCCCTCCGACTGGCTGAGAAACGAAGTTGTGACCCGCCTGATCCATAGCATCAGCCCATGGAAGGTGGCCTGGCGTTTCACTTCATCCACGTAATCGATCCATTCATGCCGTATCGACGTGACGCCGTGTTCCTCCAAATACTCCTTAAGAAACAGCACCTCTTTAAGTACTTCGTTCTTAAGCCGCTTCGGATCCCAATAAAGATGAAGTCTCTCAAGCGCCTCGACGGCTTCCCCGAGGACCTGCTTCAGCTTGGTTTTATCTCCCTTCAGGATGCACGTTCCCATCACCCGGATGGAGAAATAATAGCTGAACGAATAGGGTTTCTGCTTCTTCATATTTTCACAATACGATATGGCATTTAAAAGGGTCGGAATCTCGTTAAATGAGGCAAAATCCATCCGCCTGAGACAATCCTCATAGATTTGTCTCAGCTTGCCCGGATCGTCGAACCGATCGCCAATGCCAATATACGTCCTGTAGCCTTGGTCCAGCAAAAACTGCTGAACGCCGCAAAGGCTGCTCACGAACTTGTCGTCGTTTACCGGAGCGCGAAAGATCATGACAACATGCCCGTCGCCGCACACCAGATCATCCATCCCCTGCAGCATGACGCCCGACTTCCACCGCTCCTTGAGCAGCAGAGCGACCCGTTCAATGGCGCTAATATGTGACGCAAGCGTCACCATGAGCCTTGGATGCGGTTCAGTCCAGTTTGCCGTCAATACCCGCTTCCCCGACAGTGCCTCCTTCAGCAGCTCTTCATTCGCCCGTTCCTCATCCTGCTTGCTTTCTTTTGACCTTCTCTCTTCTATTTTGTGCAAGGTGTCGATAATATTCTGGTAATGGCAAGGCTTGAGCAAATAATCGCATGCGCCGTGCTTCATGGTTTCCCGGACAAATTCAAAATCCGCATATCCGCTGTGGACGATGACAGAAGTATCCGGGTATTGCGATCGGATAAACTTGGTCAGCTCGACCCCGTTCATATCTGGCATTTTAACGTCCGTAATGACACAATCGACATGCTCGCCGGTGAGCAGTCGCATGGCGTCGGCGGCATTCTGTGCCGCACCTACGATATCGTAATTCGGGCAGTATTGAGACAAAATATGCGCCAGACCTTGCAGGACGGTATTCTCATCATCAACCAGCAACAATTTCAGCATATCGATTGATCCCTCTCTTCAGGCATTGTCTTCGCTAACTGAAAGCGGTCTGATGTTTATTCGATTGCTAAGCTTTACTGTAATGATCGTTCCCTTTCCCACGGTGCTTTGAATCGAGACTCCATAGCCCTCTCCATATAAATATTTCGCCCGTTGATGCACGAGCTGTATGCCAAGGCCCAAACCTTCCTCTGGGTCCTCCTGCTCGCAGGCCGCAAGCAGCTGCCGCACCCTCGCCTCGGGTATTCCAATCCCGTTATCCTCCACTTCAAACACCAAATCATCCCTGCTGATCCGATAACCGCGAACGGAAATGTGTCCGCCATGCTTCATATCCTGAAACGCATATTTGAACGTATTCTCAACCAACGGCTGAATGACCAGCTTAGGTATTTTGTCTTCCCATATTTCGGGATGGATGTCGAAGCTGTAATTCAATTTATCTTGAAACCGCATGTACTGAATCGTTAAGTAGCTTTCCAACTGGTTTATATCCTCCCGTACGGTGACAAAATCATTGCTGTGAGAGATGGAGTAGCGAAGAATATTGGATAAGGCAACGATCGAGCCCCCAATCTCCTCCTCTCCTTTCATAATCGTTTTCCAGTAAATCATATCAAGGGAATTATAAAGAAAATGAGGATTAAGCTTGGACAGCAGGCTTACGATCTCCGCTTCCCGATGACGCCTTTGCTGCTGAAATACCGTTTCGATCAAGCCTTGAACCCGATCCACCATGTAATTGAATTGGAACATGATCGCGCTGAATTCGTCATTGCCTTTATGCTCCAGCTTTACGTTCAAGTTTCCCTGCTGAATGCTTTCCATGCCTTTAATGATCTTCTTCAGAGGCCGTAGAATAGCTCTTGCCGACATCATTGCGAATGACAGGATCGCCGCCAATATGGCAATGACCATCAAAATGAAAATCCGGTTGAACTCGTGGATCAGTTGTAAAATCTCAGCCTGTGGAACGATTCCTACCAAGGTCCAGCCGGTTTCGCTCATGGCATATTGCCCTCTTGTGCTGCTTCTGCCGGCTTTCTCCCGCTCATTCAGGGAGTTCCCAATCTGCGACCGGTCTTTGGCATACAAGATGGTATCGTCTTTCACCAAATAAATTTTGCCCTGCTTGCCAAGCTGGACATCGTCAAGGAAGCTGAAGAATGAATCGCTCAAGCTGATTTGCAGAATGCCGTACCTTTCGGTTTCCTGAATGGGTAAGAATGCCGATATCTGACCGGGTTCCGCCCGGGATTCCTTCCATAGAATCTTTTCTGGCTGCAAGCCGGAAGTGTCCGTCATCATTCTTTGGATGTCGGCGTCTGCAGTGAATACCGGGTTTGAATAGTACAGATTAATCGGAGGCTGACCGTCGACCGGATAAATGCACATATTGTCAATCCAGCTTAAATTCGCCGTTCGTAAAATTACGTAGCTGATTTTATACTTCGCAATCGTATAGTTGATGGATCGTCCCTTCAGATCCGCCAAATAATTTTTGACGACCTGATCTTTCCCGATCCCGATCGCCATCGTCTGGAACTGTTGAAATTGCATATCCACCCGTTGTCCGATCTGATAAACGGTTCCCTGGAAGTATGTTTCCGATTTATCCAGAATGATCGAGCGGATCCATTGCTGGAAAACTCCGATCTGAAGTACAAAAATCATGCTTGCAAAAATAATGAAGAAAATAATAATCTTCGATTTCAGCGAACGTATTTTTATTCGTCTCCCAAGTGATATCATAATTTTCCTATATCGTCCAAAAAAGTAATTTTAATCCTCTCCCTTCAGCTCAATCGTGTTTTGTAAACGATTACAATTTAGTTCATTGTAATTCTAGTACTCCCTTTCCGAACCCGTCAAGATTATAATTAACCGGCAAGTCGGCCAATATCCTACCGGAATACCGGAATCAGACATTAATAGGCGCTAGCTTCAGCCACCACAATGATTCCTTAGTCAATGTGCGCCAAGAACAGAAAAGCCTAATCTTCAGTTTTGAACTGAAGATTAGGCTCGTTTTGTTAGTGGGAGATTTAGCTGATCTAAGGGGACATCATCTTACTGCAATCCCCCTTCAGGTCCAGGCGGCCTGCCATGCCTTGACGCTGCGCTTGTATGGCGTCTCCTAATATTTAATATGGGAGCGAAACCGCTGCCCGATGATCTAAAGTTCCGCTCATGATATGATAATCCTATTGCTTAATACTCTTTATGTCCCCATAAGCCAATCTGAGACCGTCCCACGTGGCAATAAGTTCGTTAGTATCCAACTCATGAAGACGAATGACGGTATAGTCATACAGGTTATTATTCGCTGCACAGTGAATGATGCGGTCTATATAATACTGTCTTGTATTCTCCAAATTTAAACATCCCCCTTGAATTATTTGAATTCAATGATTTTCAATTGTTTCAATAATCATTGCTTGACGAAGCTTCGAGCAAAATAAGTTGGGCGACGATTAGTAAAGATTGATTTTACCGTTAATCTGTATGTCCTCTATCGAAGTTGGATGAAAGAGCAGAAGCACGTTTAACTTTTACTCTTGTTGCTTTAAACCCAATATAAAACGGATTCAAATTTATATCAATAGGTAGATCAATAAAACAAAAAGAGTCGAGTACTCCAATACTCGACTCTTTTATCCATTTATAACGTTAGCTTTGGCATACTTAATCCCCAACAACTTTATTTAGAATCAAACTACCAGGGATAATCAGAGGAAAAAGGTTGCTGAAAACACTCCCCCGGATCTAGTCCCATCAATCTATTTGCCAATATCATTTTATCCAGCATTGAAACCTCACCTGAGGTCCCATTCACAACGAAACACCCAAAAATCCGCGTGTTAATTGAAAATCAATATTACCCTGTTGATAGAGACGCGGAGTATAGCTATGCTCAATGATTTGCTTAGATGCTTCCAGAATCTGATTGGTCCAAGCGGCCGGATTCCCGGTAAGCAACAGATCCAAATCATTGGGATAGGTTTGCTGCATAGTCGGCTCCGATGCCACTTGCAGCATCGGCACGAACGGATGTGTCTGCATTGGGCGACGGTGGACGAGCGCAATAATTAACTCTACACCCGTGGCTGCTAAGCCCGTTACGGTCTCCACCCAATGCTCGGTTGGGGTTTCCATGATGTGGAAACCTGTGAGGCGGGCATGTTCGCCATACGCTAATGACGGCGGGACATTGGAGGCATTAAATAAATTATCACGGAAAGCTGGCTTTGAAAGCAACCCGCTGTTCTCGGGGATAACCACCATACCGCCTTCGCCAACAATCATCCTTGTCAACTTGGCCAGTTGTTCACTATCTGCGTCTGTAACGGAACCATCACTTATGATGCCAATGCGTAATGCTTCCAGACCAACAGTCTCCTTCGTGGTTGGCCCAGTCGCGGACAATTGATCAACAAACCACGCTTCCACCTTCCGGGTTACCTTATCAATCCCGCCGTCAAGTTGAATACTAGCAAAGCCAAGACGGCTGGGATCAACCCCCCTCTCCTCCATCTCGTGACGCATATAGTCATTGTGGGTTTTCTCACAGCCATGCTCCAGTAACAGACAATGCTGAACTAGCGGATGGGCAATATAGCCGATCATAGTGCGGGCATACAACTGTTCGGGTTGACCAGCCGAATTACCGCATCCTTCCGTATGAGCCAAGGCCACAAAGCGTGAGATGTGCTCAGGTTGCCCAAGCCCCTGTTTGTTCAGCTTCAGAGCAATCATATTCGCTACCTGCCCGGCACAAAGACTCGTGGGCAGGATTAAGCCAATGTGGTCACTGGCTCGATGGCCGTTGTGACGTGTTAATGTGAATCGGAAGGGATTTGGATCCGCGGCTGCATCTGTTTGAATCGCAATAGGTTCCCCTGTCGGCAGAGGTGCATGGAGCAATATATCAAGTTGGCTGGAATCGGTTTGCCGCCAGTTGCGCCAGATCTGCACCTGTGAGTGGCCAGCCTTCTCGCCAACACTGCGCTGACCGGAGGCTATTTGTAACGAAAGTTCAAAGGCTTGCTTGCCCAACTCATCCATGGATACACCTTCTAGGTACTGACCGGCGTTGACATCCATATCATTGGCTAATAATTCGAAACGACGCGTTGTTGTTACCACCTTGACTGTCGGTACAAAAGGAAAGTTGGTGATCGAGCCATTGCCTGTCGTAAAGAAAATCAGGTTGCAGCCTGAAGCCACCTGACCGGCAATGCTCTCGAGGTCATTACCCGGGCTATCCATAAAATAATATCCGGATTCTTTCATGGGCGCACCATAGTCTATCGCATAGTCAAGGCGGGTGGACGGGTCTTTCTTGAGGGCAGCACCAATGGACTTGAGGTAGATATTATAAAGGCCGCGATATTTATTACCACCGGATGGGTTTCCTTCAGCGTTAGCGCCATGCCAAGACGTGCGCTCCTTGAATTCTTCTAAGAACGTTAAGAATTTACGGGCGGTTTCCACGTCGCGTACCTTCTTCAAGACATAGGGCTCTGCGCCAATTAATTCATCGGTTTCAGCCAGACTGGCACTGCCGCCGTAATTTATCAATTCCTGTGCAATCCAGCCCAGCAGCGGATTAGCAGAAATGCCGGAAAAAGCGTCTGAGCCTCCGCATTGTAATCCGATTTTTAGATTGCTAATGGATTCAGGAGTCCGCTCCATGTCATTGACCGTTGGCAGCCAATCTTGCACAATAGCTTCCCCTATGTTCAGATTATCCTGAAAGCCGCCTTTGATTGACAGAAACCGATGCAGAACTTCATCCAATGGATAATTGTGTTCGCGTAAATACGTTTCTACCATCTGGTTGGTCACGGATTCAATGCCATAATCTACTATCAAGACCGCGCCTACGTTGGGATTGACGATAAATCCGGCCAACGTGCGCAGCAATAGCGCCAGGTTATTAGGTTGTTCAGTGCCCCCCTCAGTATGCGCTGCAGGGACAATCCCATCTACTTGGGGAAAGTTCTTCAGTTGCCCTTGCAGACGAGCGGCAAGCTGCTTGACATAGCTGCCCGTGCGTGAGGTTGTGCCCAATAAGACAATTGTGTTGCGGGTACCGACACCGCGGGCTTGGCTGCGCCGGTAACCCAGGAAGGTGCGCGTTTCCGGGTAAGGGGGCAATGCTGGAGCCGGTTGAAAATTCATCTCGTCGAGAACATATGGAGGAACTTGATCAGAAAAATTGGGCGCCGCCGGCAGCGCAAATTTCAACGAACGCACACTAAGCGCCTCCAACACACTTTTGTTGATCACATAATTGCCGGGCTGTATGGATTGCAGAGCCACACCAAATGGTAATTCCCACGAGAATAAGGCTTCACCAGGAGCTATCGCCTTCACCGCAAAGCGATGGCCTTCCATGACCGTATAATCCAAGGTCAGGATTTGGCCTTGATAATGAATGATGGAGCCGGCGTCCAGTTGTCGGGTCGCTACTGCGACATTATCTCCTAGTAAGGGAAGTCTACCCACTTCGTCAAAGTTAAAAGATGCGTTCATAGATTTCTAACTCCTTATTTAAGTTTTCGCTTGAATTAAATATAAATCCGTTAGCTCGCTGGTCACCAGCGGGAAGAGTTGAAACCGATTGCAAAAAGTCGAAATCGAAACTTCGCTTCGACGCATGTTCATGCAAATATTGTATCATAAGTTGAAATAACTAGCTGATATTTTCAACTTGCATCCAATTACTTATATCCGTCCTCATATCCATTCCTCCCATGAAGTTTAAATTGCAGACAAACAAAATCAATTAAAAAAATTACGGCTCAGCATCTGATCGTCGGGATTTACACTCTGTGTAAATTTTTATATCTTCTTTAAAACATTTGGATAATTATACCAGATAAACTCAATCCAGGGCGGTGCTACATTTGCAAAATGTCCCCAACTGCCAGGCAATGACTCAGTATCGTTGCTTTTAATCTCGGAGAAGTAAGCAAGAAGAAACCCTTCTTTAATTAATCCATTCATCATTCTGCTTAATGTTTGCCTGTATTCTCTCGGTTCTTGGATTTTAACAGGAGACTTGGATTGATCATACACCCACTCTTGATCCGGATAAGAAGTCACTGTTTCATCTTCATATGGATGTTTTAATGTGTAACCATCCCCATTCCAATCCTTGTGGGTTACTCCTGAGAAGAAAGGATTAGCGCACATCAGATGATAGAGTCCGCCCGCTTTGAGAACACGGGATACTTCATGAAATACAACCCGTGAATCCGGAACAAACGTAAGGGAATACGGATGCCAGACTATATCAAATGAAGCAGCGTCGAAGCAGGATAAATCCCGCATGTCACCCTGATATAAATTAATTCTGATCCCATAATGTTCAGCTGCAGCTTTATCACGTTCCAATTGGGACGGGGAAATGTCTAGGACCGAGACCAAAGCGCCGAGCAAAGCAAATGCAACTGACTGTTGCCCTCCACCACTTGCCAGACAAAGAACCGTCTTTCCGGATAAATCCCCATTAACTCCCAGCCTATCCAATCCCAAATAATCACGGGCTGTCTTTTTATCAAGATCTAGCTTTGGTCGCGTGAATAAGGCATTGGCTTCAGCCAAAGCTTCCCAGCGGGCGTGATTATATAAATAGACATCATCCTTCAATACGACACCTCCTAAAATGGATTTTATCATCAAACTAATATCTTAGGCAGAGATTTATTTTACTCAGCCATGCTGCCAGTTACATCCAATAGACTGAAAAGAGGAGCTGCCCCGGGCAAGCTCCTCCAATATCGTGTCCGCCAGCTAAATTAACATGGATGTGCAAATCACATGCTTACGCTTCTCACCGAAGGCTGGCTCCCCCGTCCACGGTCAGGATTTGGCCTGTTATCTGACCTGCCAAATCCCCGGCCATGAACACGACCGCGCCGGCAATATCCTCTCCAGTCTGCATCCTTCCAAGCGGCATACGGTCACCACGCTTGTCGATCTCTTCTTGATCCATGCCCAAGGCTGTCAAGCGCTCAAGTTCCCCATCGGACATTACCCAGCCGGGGTTGACGCAATTGACGCGGATACGATGTTTGGCCAGTGCCCGGGCCAAATTGCGTGTCAGGGTGATGATGCCGCCTTTGGAGACGGCATAAGCCATCGTCGATTCTTCGCCCATCCTGGCGTGGAGGGACCCGATATTGACCATGCAGCCGCCGCCGCGCTGTATCATTCCGGGCACTGCTGCTTGACTCATCAGGTATGCCCCCTTCAGGTTGATGCCGAGCACCTTATCCCAGAATGCCTCATCGGTGCCAAGCAGGTCTGCCCTTGGGAAGATTCCCGCATTGTTTACCAGTACGTCCACGCCGCCGAATTCCAGATCAGCTTTGCGGATAACGCTCTCCGCCTGCTCCGGAACGGATACGTCGCATTGAATAAACCGGACTGCGCAGCCTGCCTGCGCCCACTGAGCAGCATCCTCTTCTCCGTTTTCAGCGACGTCGGCGATTACTATTCGTGCACCGTACCGGACGAACTGTTTCACGATTGCGCGTCCGATTCCCTTCGAGCCGCCTGTTACGACTACCGTTTTCCCCTCAAAATTCCAATCCATTTGGCGAATAGCGCATTCCCCCTTTTTCGATCCCGCTTGTCAGTCCAACCAATACCTATGTCTCACCATTAACCTTTTATGCCAGTTGTCGAAATACCCTCCACAAAATGTTTCTGAGCGACGAAAAACACGAGAATGGACGGGATGACAGATACGAGCGAGACGGCAAGCAGCTGACCCCACTCAACTTTATACTCGGAATCGATAAAAACCCGCAGCGCCACGCTGACCGTATAATGCTCCGCTGAGCTCAAATACAGCAGCTGCCCGAAGAAATCATCCCAGCTCCACAAAAACGTATACACGATAACGGTCACCAGCGCCGGTTTGACCAGCGGCAGTATGATTCTCAGAAAAATGCCCAAGGACGAGCAGCCGTCGATTTTTGCGGATTCATCCAGCTCGCGCGGTATTCCGCGGATAAACTGCACCATCAAAAAAACGAAAAACGCGCCTCCGCCGAAAAAGTGGGGCAAAATGAGCGGAAGGAATGAGTCTACCATTTCCAATTTGTTGTACATAATATACTGCGGTACGATGGTCACTTGTCCGGGCAGCATGAGGGTCATCATCAGCAGGCCGAACATCAAGCCCTTGAGCTTGAAATTGATCCGCGCGAACCCGTAGGCTACAAGCGGCGTTGTGATCGCGGCTCCTAGCACGCACCAGAATTCAAGCCAAAGCGTATTGCCAAAGAATCTCGTAAATGTGAAGGACGGGAATGATGTCCAGCCGTTATAGAAATTCTCCCACATCGGCCTGGAAGGCCAGATGGCGGGAAGCGGCATCTCGGCATTGCTTTTTAGCGACGCGCCAACCCACCAGAATACCGGATACATCATCAGGAAGGAAAACACGAGCAGTATGATATGGTACCGTAGCGAGCCGCGTCGGATAGCGAAGGTCATTTTTACTTCCTGCCTCCTTCCGATTCATAGAATACCCAGTATTTCGAGGCGTAGAAATTGACGGCTGTCAAGAGAGCGATCAGAAACAGCAAGAGCCAGGCCAATGCCGATGCGTAACCCATTTCAAAGTTTTTGAATGCTTTGTCGTAGAGCATGAGCGCATACGTATAGGTCGAGTTTGCCGGTCCGCCGCCCGTAATGATGAACGCCGAGTTGAACATTTGGAACGAGCCGATTATGCCGAGCACGAGATTGAAGAACATAACCGGCGATAGCATTGGCAGTGTAATATGGAAAAACTGGCGAATCTTCGATGCGCCGTCCACGCCCGAGGATTCATATAAATCCCGCGGTATTTGTTTTAGGCCGGCCAGGAAAATGATCATGGTGGAGCCAAACTGCCAAGTCGCGAGCAGAATAAGCGTGCCCAGCGCGGTATTCGGATTGGAGACCCAGCCGATTCCTGTGATCCCGAACCATCCCAGCATATGATTGACGTAACCGTCCATGCCGAACATGTTCTTCCACAGCACCGCCACCGCGACACTCCCGCCGATTAACGAGGGGATGTATACCATGGTCCGATAGAACGAGATGCCTCGAATTTCCCGGTTAAGCAAAATCGCCACCATGAGAGAGAAGAACAATTTCAGTGGAACGGAGAACAGAACGTATGCAAATGTGACGCCCAGCGACTTCATAAAGATCGGATCCTCGCCAAATATACGGCCGTAATTTTTCGTACCGACCCACTCCGGGTCGCGAAGCAGCGGATAGTCCGTGAAGGAAAGATAGAAGGATTGCACAATCGGCCATAAAGTCAGAAGCAGAAAGCCGACAAGCCAAGGCGAGATGTACAGGAAGCCGGCCAAATTGTTTTCGTCCGATATCCGCTTCCGTTTGAAAAAAGCATACCAGCGACCTGAAGCCAACTTTTTTGTCCTTGTCGAGTTCAATTTGCGTATCACCTGCTCTCGATAAGATTCGGGATGGGACCAAGACTTGCAAACTCCCGGTCCGGCCCGATTTGTTCCTTCTGTAGGCTTGTGTCTGCTTAATTCACTTCGGCCATCTTACCCTCGGCATCCTTCGCGGCGGCCATGATTCTATCGAAAGCCTTCTCAATCGTCTGCTTATTGAACATGACGGCTTCCATTTCCGATAGATATACTTTCTCAAAGTCCTGCGCGCCGGCCGGGAGCGGATAAAACTTCTGGCCCATCTCACGCCCTACGTCCAGCATCTCTTTGCCAAGCTTCTGTCCCGGCTCGAGACCGGGCTCGATCGCTTTCCAAACTTCCTCGTTCAAGGGAATGCCCCGTGCCGTCTCCATGATTTTGCCCGCCTCCGGATCCTCCAGGAACCACTTGGCGAACTTGAGGGCCTCGTCTTTGTTTTTGGAATTCTCCGCTACGCTCCAGAACAGCGTCGGCTGCGACCAACCGCCGCCCTGCGCCGCTGTGGGATCATTTACGACAGCAATCTTCCCGGGCATCAAATTCTCCACGACGCCAGCCGAGGCAACGGTGGCTCCTGTTACAAGCACGGCTCCGGAAGCGACCGGATCCAGCTGCGGGTCGCCTTCTTTAAAGCTGATCGTCTTGTCGGGCGGCGGAACGACTCCTTCTTCGCGGTATTTCGCGTACAGCTGCTGCAGGCTCATCCACAGGTCTTTATCAATGTGCACCGTGCCGTCTCCCGGGAAGACGGGGCCTTTACCATTTGCCATCTGGTAGGTCTGGAAGGGGAACCATAGCCGGGAGAGATCCTGAATACCGTACCGGTCTTTCGGAAGCTTCTGCCGCGCCTCCTCCGCAAACTCGAAATATTCATCCCAAGTCCAATTCTTATGCGGCGGCGTCAGGCCGAACTTCTCGACATCGGCTTTATTATAAATGTATCCGCCGCCATTCAAGCTGGTCGGAATGCCGTACAGCTTTCCGTTGAATTTAATCGCATCCAGCAGCTTGCTGTCCACGAGGCCGGACAGGTCGATACTCGAGACATCCATCAACTGCCCGCGTTTGACGTATTGCTCCATGATCGCCATGTCCATATGGACGATGTCAGGCAGATTCTTGGCAGCTGAAAGCGTTACCAATTTATCGAAATAGCCTTGGACGGCAGCATATTCCGGTTGAAACTTCACATTCGGAAATTTCTGCGAATAGAGCTCAAGCACCTTTAACGTATTGTCATGCCGCTCCTGCGACCCGCCCCACATGATCCGCAGTGTGACGGGCTTTGCTTCCGATTGTTCGCCACTCCCCTCTTCATTCGCCTTCCCGCTGCCATTCTCTTCCGTGCCGGAGCTGGTATTTCCTCCGCCGCACGCCGCCAGGAAAACCAGACTGAACATGAGCGAAATCGTCAATGCGCGCTGTACGTATAGTCCGATCATCTTCATAAAACCTCCTCCAGGTAATGAAGTGCCCTATTCCTGCAACATGTACCGGCCCTCCTCAAAACTCGTAGCTGCCATCCTTGGCGGCGAACTCATAGGCCGCTCTCGGGATTTGGGTCGCAAGCTTGCCTCCGCTGATATCGATCATCGTTCCGGTAATGTAACCTGCATAGTCGGATGCGAGGAAGCAAATCAAATAAGCGACATCCTCCTTTTTCCCCCAGTACCGCAGAGTTAATGTATCCAGAAGACGTTCCTTGCGGTCCTGCGGCAAATCGGCAAAATGGTTCATATCGGTCGGAATCATCCCCGGAGAGTAACAGTTCGCCGTGATGTTCCAGGGACCCAACTCACCTGCCAGCACGCGCGTGAATTGATGAACGGCCGATTTGGAAGCGGCGTAGGCAGCGCTTCCATAAGACGGGATGATGGCCGCGAAGGATGCCGCGTTGATGATCCTCCCCGATCGCTGCCGCTTCATGACCGGAGCGACTGCTTTGCACATCAGGAAGGTGCCTTTCAAGTTGATATCCATATTGAGATCCCAGGTTTCGATTTTCAGTGCATCTATGGGTCCCCCGCTTGCAACTCCCGCATTGTTGACGAGAATGTCGATACGCCCACGCTGCTTTATCACATCCTCGATCACTTCTTCGATGCGGGCATAATCCCGCACATCGCACTCGTACGGATAGGCCTGTAATCCTTGATCGGCGAGCTCCTTTGCAGCGTCCTCCACCAGGGACCTGTTCATATCCAGTAAAATGGTGATGACGCCCTCATTGGCGAGTGTACATGCTATTTCCTTCCCGATCCCTCTTCCCGCACCGGTTATGACGGCCACTTGGCCGCTCAAATTGATATTCACTAAGAAGCCCCCTTCTTCGAAATGTTCTGGTCCCGGATAAGCTGATGCACATAATCCAGACTTGCCTGCAGCTCCGCATTCTCGTACGCGACAATCGCTTCCGCCGGCTCGCCTAACTCGTATGGTGTCCGCCATTCGTCAGGTGACGTCTCCGCATTTGTTTGAACATACCGGATCGTCTTGGCCAGCTGATGTGCCAAGCGGGGTGGATATTCCGGCCAATAGTCGTCGGCGAGCACGCGTATATGCCGCGCTTCAAGAGCGCCGATCTCGATAGACATGGTAAGATCGGTCATCGATGATTTCCGGAACACATTCAGGAGCGCCGGGAAATCCAACACGCCCTGCCCGATCGGGCACCGAACGAGCCTGTATCCTTCGCTGCTGAGGAAGCACCTATAGTCCTTCAAGTGCACATGCTTGATATAAGGCAGGATTTTCTCGGCAAAATCAACCGGCTCTTCTGCCGTAGCCAGCGGATTGCCGGTGTCGAGCGTAATACCGAAATGAGGTGAAGCGATTCTTTCGCACAGCCAGATCAATTCTTCGGAGGCAAGGTCTTGATGGTTCTCGACAGCAAGCACGACCCCTTTCTCCTCGGCCATTCGCGTTGCCGCTTCAAGCCCACTCAATACGTTCTGGAGAAACGGCTTCCATTTGCCCGCCATTTCCCTTCTGTCGCCGCCAATTTTTGCTCCTCCGACTACGGTTCTAACCGTTGCCGCACCAAGCTTAACCGATAAATCGAATATTCCCGAAAGCTTGCTCGGATCATACCCGCCGGATGCGATCGTGATATACATATCACTCCTGCGCGCCCTCTTTGCAATCGCGGATAGATCGGCTCCTTCCAGAAGGTACGGCGGCAGCTCCACGCCCCGCAATCCGCAGTTCTCCGCCTGATCCAATAATTGGCCCGGCGTAAGGGGCGATCTTCCGGAACGGGGGTGCAGCCCCATCGCATAAGTGGTGCCGAACATAGACAAACCAACTCGCATGCTGTTCACCTCTTCTTCTTTATTGAAGAACTATTTTGCCGTCCAGCCTCCGTCCACAGTAAGCGCCGATCCGGTCATAAAGCTTGAGGCTTCGGAGGCCAGAAAAAGGGTCGGGCCCGCGATTTCCGAAGGCTTGCCCCATCGTCCCATCGCAATATTGTCCAAAAACATGCGGTTCGCTTCCGGATTGTTTATGACTGCTGTATTGAGCTCCGTCGCAATCGGACCCGGGCATAACGCGTTAACCGTCACGTTATGGGCGGCGAGTTCGAGCGCCAGTACCTTGGTCAACTGAATAACGCCGCCTTTGCTTGAACAATAAGCGCTTCGTTCCGCCAGTCCTACGACGCCCAGCATGGATGCAATATTGATGATTCTGCCGTATTTCTGTTCTTTCATTTGTCTGGCCACCGCCCGGGAGCACAAGAACGGCGCCTTCAGATTCGTGCTTTGCACCAAATCCCAGCTTGCCTCGTCATACTCCTCGATCGGCTTTCGAATATTAATTCCCGCATTGTTAATCAGAATGTCGATCCGCCCGAAAGCATCGGTTGCAGATCGCACCATCGCTTCGACATCTTCTGCATTCGTTACATCGGCCGCAAGTCCGAGTGTCTCTTTGCCTGTTGCCTGTGCCAGATTCGCCGCCGCTTCTACCGCTTTCTCCTCCGTGCGGCTCGTTATGACGACGGCCGCTCCTGCTTCAGAGAGCGCCTGCGCCATCACCAGGCCCAATCCGCCTGTTCCTCCGGTGATCAGCGCAACCCTGCGGTCCAAATTGAATAGCTCCGAATAACCCAATTTATATTCCTCCATTCATAGCAGATTCCCGGTTTATGCAGGCGTGTACAGTCATTATGGACCTCGCTTCGTCCTTCCCTTATCCACCTGTTAACATCAGCCGGGCGCCAGCAAAATTTTTGCCGTTTTGCCCGGGCCGTAAATCAGCTTGTCGAAGCAAACGCCTCCCTCCTCAAGCGGCGCCAGGCTGGTCCACGGGCTCAGCCGTACTTTTCCCTGGGCGATCCACTGCAGCGCATCTTTAAAATCGGCCTGGTTATAGGCGAAAGCGCCGTAAGTCCTGATTTCGTCACGGATCATCTCATTGACCGGCAGCTGGCTTTTGTCCTCGTGCAAGCCTGTAAAGACTACACTGCCGCCGGGTTTAACCGCGCTTATGCATCCGTTCCGGGTAATCTGCAGACCGACCGCATCTACCGCAGCATCAAAGTCGTTGATCCCCCTTCTGGCATCTATTCGGGTCGCCGTTAAGGCGCCAAGCTCCCTCGCGATCTCCAGGCGCTCTTCATTGAGGTCAATGACCGTAATATCCTGCAAACCGAAGATTCGGGCGGCTTGCAGCGCAAGAAGCCCGATCGGACCTGCGCCCATGATCAGCAGCCTGTCGCTGGGATACAGCTTAATCAGATTGCAAATATGAACCGCGCACGCAAAGGGCTCGGTGTAGGCGCCTTCATCAAACGATACATGAGGCTCCAGCAAATGGACATTTCGCTCCGGCACGACGACGAACTCGGCAAACGCGCCCGGAAGGTGAGCCCCGAGCAGCTTCCGCTCCGTGCATAACTGCGCCGCGCCTGCCGTGCATGCGAAGCATCTGCCGCATGTGACAAGCGGATTGGCTGTAATCCGGTCGCCCACATCGACAAGACTTACGCCGCTGCCAATTCGCTCAACTGTCCCGGAGAATTCATGACCCATAATAAGAGGGGGCTTGCGCAAGGAATTATGTCCCAAATAGCCGCTCAATTCGGATCCGCAGATACCTGCGCGCACGACCCGTATAAGCACCTCGTCTTCACGCGGTTCGGGAACCGCCGCTTCGCGGACAGTCATCTGCTTCGGTCCCTCATATATCAGTGCTTTCATGCCGTACCTCCTAAAGCGTTTTCAAAGAAAACGCTGCTTCGTAAGCATTGCTTATTATCTTCATTGGCTTCTTTCATCCACCAGCGCTCTCTTCTCCCAGCCCTGCTTGAATAGCGGAAGATAATGACCGGGATGATACGGATGCTTCGCGATCTCTTCCAGGTTTAAATCAACGCCGAGACCGGGCAGCTCCGGAGGTTTGATATAACCTCGTTCAACCTTGCAAGCCGGCTCAAGGACGAATTCCTCCCAGGGCTCGTTAAACTCGTCAAAAATTTCATGAAGATAGAAGTTCGGCGTCGCCATATTCAAATGTGCGCATACGACGGAGCAGAGCGGACCTTGCGCGCTGTGCGGCGCAATGACGCCGTTATGGGCGTGAACCATACCGCATATTTGCTTGGATGCCGAGATTCCGAGAAACTGCGGTTCAAGCTGAATGATATGGACGGCGTCGTGCTTGAGCAGTTCTGCGAACTGCTCTCTGCAGTAGTAATCCTCTCCGCAGGCGATCGGCACCGGGCTTCTCCTTGCCACTTCCACCATGGAGGAGATGTTCTGCGGAGGCACGGGTGCTTCGAACCAGGTCGGGTTGAAAGAGCGCATGGCTTCGGCGAACTGCAGTGCTGTATGGACGCTGAAGCGGTTATGGCCTTCGATCAGGATATCCGTATCCGGGCCGACTGCGTCGCGGACAGCTTCGATGATGTCAAGAGCGAGATTGAAATCCTTTTTCTCTACGGTTCTCCAGGCACTTCCGAACGGATCGAATTTCAGCGCCGTGTAACCCCTTTCAATAACGACCTTGGCTTTTTCGTAAAAGTTGTCCGGGGTTCTCGGACCGCGGTACCAACCGTTCGCATAACAGCGCAGCTTATCGTGGCATTGACCGCCAAGCAGCTTGTAGAGGGGCTGGCCGGAAGCCTTGCCGATGATATCCCAGCAAGCGGTTTCAACCGCTGCCAGAGCCGATCCTTGAATTTGTCCTCCGTTCGAATAAACATCCCGCAGCATTTTCAAGGAGATTGTCTCCACATCGAAGGCACTTCTGCCGATGAACAGATGCTTCAGTTCATGGATGGCCGCCTCGACCGTCTTCGCAAAGCCATTCAGCGTTCCTTCGCCGATGCCGTACACGCCCTCTTTCGTATGCAGCTTGACGAAAAGCCAGTTCTTCCAGGGATTGCCCACGATAAACGTTTCCACATCGGAAATAATCACTCATGGTCACCTCATTTCATTTCTATATTAGAAACAATGTTTCTAATTTTATGGCTATAGTGTATGTGAAGAGTGAATAGTCTGTCAATTGTTTTTGTGCAGATTGACTGAATCTCGTGCTGAGCTATAAAATAACTATATACTCTATTGTTTTCGAAGCTGCCGCAGCATCTCCCTTCTCACGTTGACACTCCGTGCTGTGTTCTTGATAAAACGACAACCAAACCGGAAATAAAATTTCGAATCAGGAAGGGGAAACATCATGACACGCCGAATTCAGACAAAACCTTCAAAAGACAAAGTCGCTTCCTCTACAGTGCTCAAAGCGCTCCACGTGCTGCAGGCGTTAGCTGATTTATGCGATAATAATCCCCAAGGCGCTTCCGTCAGCAAAATTTCGCAGAAATCCGGGGAAAGCCCAAGCAGCGTTTGCAAGCATTTGGCCGCCTTTCAACAGTACGGGCTTGTCGAGCAGGATCCGTACTCGGAGCTTTATCGGATCGGGATCTATGCGCTTCGTCTGTCCACCTCGGCTCTGAAATCGATGTCCATTCGCGACATCATCTCCCCTTATCTTCGTAAAATCGCCGACCGGGTTGGCGAAACGATCCACCTAGTCGTTCGCGAGGGACTCCGGGTGGTGTACATCGATAAAGTCGAATCGTCCAAAACGATTCGCATGCACTCTGAAATCGGGCTGCGCAACCCGCTCTATTGCACGGGCGTTGGCAAAGCGATTCTCGCTTATTCGCCCATTTCGCTCGTCGATGCCGTCGTGACGGAAGGCCTCATTCCGTTTACCCCCCAGACAATCACCTCCCGGGGAGCTCTCCTTGAGGACTTGGAACAAATCCGGGCACGCGGTTATTCGATCGATAATTGCGAGCACGAAAGCGAGGTCCGCTGTGTTGCGGCTCCGATCTTAAACCACCTGAAGGAACCGATCGCTTCCTTCAGCGTCGCCTGTCCGAAATGGCGCCTTCTCGATGAACGCGTTGACGAGATCGGAGACATGATAAGAGAGATTTCCGCGGAAATTTCCGCACGTTTTGGTTATAACGGCTGATAGCTGCCCTGTCCTCGCTGCACCTTTTGACCTAAACATACCGCTCCTGTCTCCAGGAGCATTCGTATCACTATTTGTATAGTTCTCAGAGCCTTATATTCGCGCCTGGTTTCATTGTTAACTTTAGAAATCCCCACCCTTCATCCTTGGGCGGGGATTTTTTGCATTAAAAAGTATATGGAGGGATGAACGGAAGCGGTCACAGTCCGACATTTTTTGCTCCCTACTGTCCAAGCTCAGCAACCCATTCAGAGAGCCGCTGCTCGCATAGACAAAAATTCAATAAAGGTATAAAAAAGTAGGTAAGCCAATTGGTCAAATGGCTATTTTGATAAGAGAGGGGGGGCTACGTCTTGCAATATCCGCCGCCTGACTAAAGGGTCCGCTGCCCAGGATTCCAGGAAATCTATAAGAAGAGGAGGTATTTTTATGGATAAATCATGTCTATACTCTGCACTCAAGACTCATATCTCCGGATGGGTGATGGGATTTCATGAACATCCGCATTTTGAAATATCTGTCGTTGTATTTGGCTCCGGTACCTTCTTCATACACGATGATGACCAGGCATATCCGATTCATGAAGGCGATATCATTCTTATTCCGCCAAACGTCCCACACAACTTTACTTCCTCCACTTCCATCCGTTTCGCCGTGCTGCAGATTCAGAATTTGCCCGCTGAACTGCAAGCCATCTTTTTTCGCATGACTCGAAACTCTTTTTTGTATTCCCTGAGCTATATCAAGCTGGAACGTTATGAAGCGTTATTCAACAACTGGATCAATTCGGTCGTGGTCGTGCAATCCTTGAACTGCAGCGAGCGGGTGATCAAGCTATGGATCGAATTATTGCTGCTGTTTATTAACGATTCCATCGAGAACGTTCAAGACAAGGGATCTTTGCAAAGCGCCGCGGATTATATCCACAATAATTATGATAAGGACATCCGTATTTCGGAGCTTGCGAAGATGGCGAATATGTCCGAGAATGGTTTTCGATCCGGGTTTAAAAAGAAGTTTGGCCAGTCCCCGAAACAATATCTCCAAGCATACCGCATGTCCCAAGCCAAGCTCCTGCTGGAGTCCTCCTCCAAATCGATTCAACAAATAGGCCAGCAGGTTGGATTCCCCAGCATCCACGCCTTCTCTGCATGGTTTCAGAATATTGAAGGCAGGTCTCCTTCCACTTATCGTAAAGAAAAATAAGGGAATTTTGGAATGTTGTGTTTTTTATAAAAGGTTTATTTTTTTTTGTAAATACTTCAATTGGCGATATATATATAATCATTCGTGAGGCCTGTAAGCGCTTAAAACTCAACGCATCCGCGGAAAAGCTGAGAATGTTCACCACGTTTTGACCCGTTTCACCATATGTTCTTATCAAGCATGGGGGGTGTTTATTTGTCGACTTCACCTGCACAGATTGGTCAGCCCGTTCCAAGTGAATCGTCAAGGAAAAAAATGACTAAAGTAACCAAGCGGAATGTCGTAAACGGAATGCTGTTCGTCTCGCCCTGGGTCATTGGATTCATTGCACTTACGATGGTTCCCTTTGTCTTGTCACTGTACTACAGCTTCACCACCTATGACGTGGTCGCGGCGCCCGACTGGACCGGACTCCAGAATTACATTCAGCTGATGAAGGATCCGATATTCTGGACATCGATCTACAACACCTTGTTTTATACGGTATTTTCGGTCCCGCTGAGCATTGTGATCGGGGTTGCACTCGCGCTCCTGCTCAACTTGAAGATCAGGGGGATGGCATTCTATCGTACCATCTTCTATCTTCCGAGCATCGTTCCGCTGGTAGCTTCCTCGATTCTATGGCTGTGGCTGTTCGATCCCCAGTTCGGATTGATCAACAGCATGCTTGAAGCCGTAGGCATTCGAGGGCCGGGGTGGCTTGTCGATCCGGCTTGGTCCAAGCCCGCGCTTATCGTGATGGGCCTGTGGGGAATCGGCGGTGCCATGATCATTTATCTGGCCGGTCTTCAGGATATACCGCAGGAAATGTATGAATCGGCGGAGCTGGACGGAGCCGTATGGTGGCACAAAATTGTGTATATCACCTTGCCGATGCTGACTCCCGTCATTTTCTTCAATCTCATCATGGGCCTGATCGGATCTTTTCAATATTTTACGCAGGCCTATATTGTGACGTCGGGCGGCCCCAACGATTCAACCCTGTTCTATTCTCTATACCTCTACAATAATGCATTCTCCTACTTTCATATGGGATATGCATCGGCCATGGCATGGATTCTGTTTCTGCTGATCATGGCTGCAACATTGATCGTCTTCAAAAGTTCAGCCCGCTGGGTGTTCTATGGCGGCGACAAATAAATTTGGAGGTGTGTATATGAAAGTCCGAATCAGATCCTGGGTATTGCCGCTGTTTGCCGTCTTGCTTGCAATCAGTGTTGTCGCATGCTCCTCTTCTTCTACTCCCGCCAACACAGGTGAAGCCGGCAATACGTCAGCCAATGAGGAGCCTGCTAATTCTTCGGAGGACGGTAAAGTCGTAGAAGTGACGTATTGGCATATGTGGACAAGTGACTGGAAAAAGCTGATCGACAGCCTCGTGGCGGAGTTTAACGAAACCCACCCCAACATCAAAGTCAATGCTTTGTCGATTACCGGCGATGCGAATGCCAAATTCCTGACCGCGCAAGCGGGCGGGGATCCGCCGGATGTCATGACGCAATGGAATCAAATTATCCCTTCCTGGGCGGAGAAGGGCGCGATCCTGTCCCTCAAGGATTACATCGACGGCTCGGCTCCCGATCTGGGGGATTGGATGTATCCCATCGTCCGGGAAATCGGTACCTATAATGGCGAAATGTATGCCGTTCCTTTCTCCATGAACACATTTGCCATGTTGTATAACAAGGATGTGCTGGAAGCAGAAGGCTTCGATCCGGAGAAGCCGCCGTTAACTATCCAGGAGCTGGATGCGATGCAGGATAAGCTGTGGAAGACGGATGATCGCGGCTTCATTCAACGGGTCGGATTCATGCCGAGCTGGCTGACGCAGTGGACCGCGCCATTCGGCGGAAGCTGGGCGGATGCCGAAGGAAATCCAACTGCGACCGATCCGAACAACCTGGCTACGCTGGAGTGGTTTCAATCCTATGCGAAGAAATTCGATCCCACCAAGGTGGCCGCTTTCAATAAAAGCAACACCTCCAACGTGAATGCTGCATGGCCATTCCTCAGCGGCAAGCAGGTATTCGCCGTCGACGGAATGTGGAGGCTGGTCGATCTTCAGAAATATGCGCCTGACCTGAAATATGGGGTCACACCGCTCCCTTATCCAGTCGAGAACGGGAAGCCAAACGCAACCTGGGTCAACGGCAACTACAATATCATTCCTGCAAAAGCCAAACATCCCAAGGAAGCGTGGGAATTCATCCTGTGGCTGACTGGTTATCATAACGAAGAATGGGCAGCATCCATGCTGAGCAAGGGCGGATGGATTCCCGCGTCGCCGAAGATTACCGAGCAGCAGCCGTATCAGGATTATCTGAATGAAATTCCGGCAAGACGGTCGTTTGTCGATCTGCTCAGCAGTGAGAATGCGGTCATTACGCCGTTAATTCCGGACCAGCAGTACTATTGGGACCGCGCGGTCAAAGCTGAAGAGGATGTCATGACCGGGAAGAAGGACCCCAAGAAGGCGCTTGAAGATCTGCAAAAGGAAATTGAAAACGAAATCTCCAAAAATAAAAAATAACTGATAACGGGTGGAAGGAAGGGCACATATCTCTTCCTTCCCTTCACCCGGAAAGGGGAGAACCGGATGGCTGCGATCGGTAATCGGACGTCAACCCGAAAAAAACAGGAAATGCTCAGACAAGGAATGAGTCACATCATTCTCATACTGCTTGGCTTATCCTTTCTGTTTCCTTTCATATGGATGCTCTCAACAGCCCTTAAACCTGAAGCACAGATATTCAAATGGCCCCCCGAGTGGATTCCCGAACCGTTCATATGGTCGAACTTCCCGGAAGCGCTGACCTTTGTTCCATTCGGCTCTTATGTCAAGAACACGCTGATCATATGCTTCTGGTGTGTGGTGGGTACGTGCCTGTCCTCCGCTCTGGTGGCATATGGCTTCTCCAGAATACAATGGCCGGGACGGAATCTTCTGTTCATCATCATGCTGAGCACAATGATGCTTCCTTACCAGGTCACCATGATTCCTTTATTCGTTCTGTTCAAGCAGATCGGATGGGTAGGAACCTTCAACCCGCTGATTATCCCCTCTTTCTTCGGGGGAGCGTTCTTTATCTTCCTGCTTCGCCAGTTCTTCCTCACCATACCGCATGAGCTGACGGAAGCGGCGAAGATCGACGGCTGCTCCGAGTTCCGCATCTTCTGGCAGGTGATACTCCCGCTCGCAAGACCTGCCCTTGCCACGGTTGCATTATTCACATTCATGAACACCTGGAATGATTTTCTCGGTCCGCTCATTTATTTGAATGACGATTCCATGTACACCGTCTCGCTTGGTCTGCAGCAGTTCATTGGTCAATATGGAACGCGGTGGGGCATGCTTATGGCTGCTTCCACGGTTGCTGCCCTTCCTATCATCATTCTGTTCTTCTTTGCACAGAAGACCTTCATCCAGGGCGTGTCGACTACGGGAATCAAGGGATAAGCGATTGATATGAATCATAGCTTGTATAGAGATATAAAAGACCTGCTTACATTCGCAAGCGAAAGGAAGGGTTAGTATGAAAATCGTTATTATCGGAGCCGGCAGCGGCTTCGGCAGCAGACTGAGCATTGACATCATGTCCAGAGAGTCTCTAAGGGAGGCTACTATTTGTTTGTGTGACCTGCACGAGGAGCGCCTGAAGAAAGTTACGGCTTATATTCAGAACACGATTGATAAGTATAACTTGCCCACTAAGCTTGAGAGCAGCACAGATCGTACCAAGCTGCTGCCCGGCGCTGATTTTGTCATCACCTCTGTTTCAGTTGGCGGCGGAGCTTATTACGGCTTCCCCTATAACATAGAGGTAGAGATACCCCGCAAATATGGCATTGAACAAACGGTTGCCGATACCTATTCTGTAGGTGCAGCGTTCCGTCTGATGCGTACCGCCCCTGTTCAGCTGCAAATTTGCCGCGAGATGGAGCAGTACTGCCCTGACGCCTACCTGCTTAACCATACCAACCCGATGGCAGGGCTTACGATGCTGCATTCCACGGCCAGCAGCATTAAGAATGTGGGTATCTGCCACGGCGTGCAGCATACGAGCAGCGTAATCACCAAATTCATCGGTTTGAAGGATGAGGATGTCACTTACAAGGTCGCCGGAATTAACCATCTTGCCTGGTTCCTGGAGTATCAGCGAACTGACACCGGTGAGGATCTGTATCCTATGCTGCGCGACATGCTGGATAATCCTCAAACGGATGAGCAGAGGGATTTCCTGAAGAAGGAAGCCGTACGTGTCGAAATCATGCGCAAGTTCGGTTACTTCCCGACAGAGAGCAACCATCATGATTCCGAGTATTTGCCATATTTCCGCCGCAATGCGGATCTGATGAAGCAGTACTTCCTCAAGCCCAGAGATCCTGTCCGGGATTCACTTGGCGAGAAAGCCCGCGAGTGGCTCAAGGATAGCATGGATAGCGAGCACCAGCTGTCCGGTGATTTGCGTATGTCCAATGAGTACACCTCGGGCATTATGGAGGGTATCGTAACCGATCGCCCTTTCCGCTTCATTGGCAACGTGATGAACAAGGGCCTGATTACCAACCTGCCCGGCAAGCTGTGTGTTGAGGTTCCATGCTTTGCAGACAGACATGGTATCAACGCGTCCGTTGTTGGCGACCTGCCCACCCATCTGGCTGGTTTCAATCATGCTAACGGTACTTGCGTGCAGTTGACCGTTGAATCCATTCTCGAGAAAGATAAGGAGAAGGCCTTCTATGCGGTCGCTTTGGATCCCAATGCCGCTTCCATTCTGTCCCTGGATAATATCCGCAGGATGTTCGAGGAGATGTGGGAGGCCGAAGGCGACCTGCTCGAGTGGTACTGGAAGGATAAAATCACCGAACGTTACGCCCTGAACTGACAAAAACAAAAGGGCTATTCAATATGAAGATTCACTTTCTCTGGTTACGCGGTGTCCCGAGATACGCCCGCTTGAAAAAAAACGTACAGCTGCCAAGGTAGACCGGCAGCTGTACGTTTTTTATTGAACAACCTTATTTTGGATTTAATCGATCACGCCTCCCTTCAGATTACCGGAGAATTGGGGGTTGACCGAAGTGCCGATCGGGCCGTCTATGGCCTCATATACGTCCTTCATCGCTACCAAGCCGTCGGCCGCAGGTACTTCTTCGCGCATGATCTGCACGGCGAGCTCATCCGGCGTCGAATTGAAATCGCCCATCAGCATTGCCGGGAGCTGCTTCCGGGCGCGGACTTCGCGAACTCGGCTCCAGATCAGCTCGATCCCTTTCACTCTCGCCGTCCGGCCTTTGTGAACCAGGTGCGTAATGAACACGAGATTTCGATGCCATCCGCTTTATGACGGATATGTGCCCACGTGCAGATGCGGGAGCTCCCGCTTACCTCTCTTCATGCCGGACATTTGCGAAATGGCCATAATACGCCTCGCAATGATACAGGCGAAAAAAATTTTACGCGGTCTACATTAAACGACAGACTATTCTGTCACCACGCTTCTATACTAACTATTGGATCGACTTTCCTTACTTATCCAATCTACTCACGGATGCAGAAATTCGGGAGCAGACGGGCAAGGTCTTCGCGCAAGATTCGCTGGCTGCGCGTCTGGCGACTCAAGGCTCACTGGGCCGCATCATGTCGGAAAACCTGCAAGCGCTAACCCGGATCGAGACCCGGCGAATGACGAACACGCGCGCGAATGCGAGCGTGCAGACGGACAAGGGCATCCGACTCGCGCCCAAGGCTGCCAAGCGGCTCACCGTGGGCGCGGTCTACGATTTAACGAGCATCCAATTAAACGAAATCTTCGGTGAAGCCGCCACAGCGCCCCGCATGGAATTCGTGTGGGAGTTCGGCGATGGCAGCACCGCCACGACCCGCACGCCTGTAGTCAGCCATGACTACTTCCCGGCAATCGACCACTCGGTGGGCGTCGGCCAGTTCGTCGTTTCTTGTCACGTCAAACACGCGGGCATCTCCGTCAAACGGACGCTTACCATTCACTCGGCTTATGCGATTTGCAAGGCTGCCGGCACGGTCGTGCCTCATGTGACGGCCGACCTGTTCGCTCACAAGCGTTATAATATGCTGACCGGTATGTTCACGGTCCACAACGTGGAGGACACGCCGATCGTCCTTGATCGCATGTCGATCACGACGTTGGTTGATGATGGTGACGCCGTTACGCTGCCGCGGCCGTACGTCAATCTCAAGCAGCCGATCGCGATCGCGCTCGGCATCCATGGTCGGCGACAACGTCCCGTTCGTGACTGGCACCCCGGAGGCCGGACAGCTGCGTTTCGACGTCAAGAGCTTCACGGTTCTGTACGCTGGAACGGTAGGGACATTGCCAGTACGGTGCAGCGCCGTCTTCGACGTTCCGGTATCGGAATAGGGCATGAAACCGAAGCCTTTCCTCCTGCCCGAAGTTCCGCCCGAACAGCGCAAACCGTGGCCCTGGGAACTGGTTGAGAATATGATCGCGGAAGTCGTCAACCCCGTGGTCAATCCGGTTAGTCCCGGCAATGCCGTGCTTGACACGAAGACGGGCATCTTAGCCGTCTCCTTGGGAGCCTTGCAAAACGCTGCGAAGACGAAAGCTCTCGCGCGAGACCAAGGCACGCGAACATTATCCGCGGTATACGCGCCGGTCGACAAGATGATGGAGATGCGCCGCATGGCCGCACCTGCCGCGCGGTTCCTGTCGCACGAGATCAAGCGCGAATCGTTGAAAGTTAATCTTCCCAAGTTTACCCCGAAGCTGCCGACGCTTGACCTCGGAGGCAGCATACACACTCTCAATGGCCCGCCGCTGCTCGGCTTCATCGCCGAAGGGCAAGTGTGCGATCCTGATAACCTGTCCGAAGAGGATCTTGCCGCTGCCGGACTGTCAGCTCACCGAAGAAGTCAAGGATGTCCTCATGCCGGCGCGGTGGATGAACGCACGTAAAGTTTCTCCCAGCGGCGACGGAATCATCGGCGGTCTGATGTTGAACGTGAAACCGGCGCAGTGGTACAGCCATTCCGGGATCATGACGCGTAATTACGATGAAATCACCCATAGCATCGGCAGTCAGAAGCGTCTGATGGACCATCTAATCGGGGTGCTCGCCGACGGCTCCGATGGCTTCGAGCCGAACGTTCTGAAATACATTTGGTCGGGTGCGATCACGCAGACCGTTCAGCACTCAATTGAAGGGGAAGACTTTCCCGATCCGGAGTACGACAAGAATTATTCCGTTTCCGCTTTCGGACCGCATGCCGTTGGCGTTACCCACAACGACCAGTTCACGATGATTCCACCGCTGGTGGTAAAGCGGGATCCGATGCAGGAAACGCCAGCGGTTCGCACAGCGCTGCACGCTATCGCAACAGATGCGCGCAATAATGCAGGGCGGCCAGGCGTCAAGCCGAAGTATCACTATCGATGGTACTGCTACACCGACCCGACCATCGGTTCTTACCGATAGCGCGGATGACATCGCCAATCAGTTCCTCAATGCATTCGCCAATGACGATGCGGACGGGAAAGACAGCGACGAGTGGAGAAATACGACGGATGCGGACGCCGTGTCGCCGGATAACATGCTGTGGTGGGACGGTCCCTCGCTCGGCGGGCTCTACGGCTTCGCGGAGCCGGCGATCTACCGCGAACCGCGCATGGAGAGCTACACGGTCAGCAGGTGGAAGAAGGTTCTGAGCCGCGGAACCGTTCGCGGAAAAGTATACGGCGAAGCCGGTGCGGTCGCCGGCGCCATAGTTCAGGCCTATGACGGCAAGACGACGTTCACGGGCACCGACGGAAGTTATTCGCTTCACGACGTACCGCTTGGAGGCTACTTGCTCAAAAGCTCGAAGGTGATAGACGGCGTCTTATACTCGGCCCAGATCAACATCAATTTGAACGTCGCCGACCTCGTGGCGGACATCCATCTGCAGCCTCCTTCGGATCGTTACCGGCTCGCCCAAATCTTTATCAACTACTGGGGCCGCGATTACGAGGGAACGAGCGAGGACAACGACGACCTCGATGGCCAGGGCGGTCTCACATTCCAGATAGGCGTCGGTCAAACCTCCGGAGCTACGCTCACGATTACGAATACGGACGAAGACGACGCGGGCGTCTTGACCATTTCGCTCAAAAATGTCCGCAACACAAATGAGTCCTGCATTCGGTAGACGGGCTCGTTGATCAAGCAGAATTCAATCTGGAAGAAAAGAAACTGCTGTGTATGTAAAAGCAAGAAACCATGCGATGTTTCAAAGTTCAGACTGCGGAGCAACTGATCCGTTCTAGGAAGCTGGTTGGATTGAATAATAGTACCATTTCTAATTCAAATAGGGCCCTCCCAAAAAGGTCTGAAAAGACCGGGGGACAGCCCATTTTTTTGTGTGTTTTCAAACCAAGAACTTTTTACCTGCCAATGGAAAGGTATGCGCGCCCCATTTCATAATAAATCTGCATGCTTATTTGAAACCCTTGTATTGTAAACGTCAGGATTTACAATATTTTTTATTTTTTCGCCACTCAATCCCATCAGTATATTGTGGGCCGTCATTTTAGCCATTTCCATCCTGGTAGCTGCAGTTGCGCTTCCGATATGCGGCAATACTACTACATTATCAAGAGAGACCAGAGGATGGTCAGCATGAATCGGCTCGACTTCAAACACATCAAGGCCGGCACCCCAGATCCGGCGTTCTTGTAATGCAGTAATAAGCGCTTGTTCATCAATATTGCTTCCTCTGGAAGTATTAATCAGAATACCAGTCGGTTTCATCAATGAAAGCTCTCTTTCCCCAATCATTTTACGTGTTTCCAAAGTGGCCGGGGCCAGCATCACTACAAAATCGGAAGCTTGAAGCAGGTTATCAAGCGAGCTATATTTTACACCCAGCTTGTGCTCCATGTCTTCTCTTCGTCTCCTGTTATGATACAAGATCCTCATACCGAAGCCGGAAGCTCTTCTGGCTACCCCCATACCAATTCCACCCATGCCGATTATGCCGATTGTGGCATTGTAAACATTTTGTCCGGTTAGCAGCATTGGCCCCCAGCCTCTCCAGCTGCCTTCCTTAATATAATTGGCAGCTTCCACTACTTTTCGCGCAGTCGCAAGCAGCAAGGCAAATGTCAAATCCGCCACCGCTTCAGATAGAACATCTGGCGTATGCCCGACAAGTATGCCTCTTGCGGTTGCCTCCGCGATATCGATATTGTCATAACCGACTGCCATCGTACTGACCACCTTCAGTTTGGGAGCCGCTTGGAATACATATTTATCGATCCGATCCGATACATTTGTAAACAGAGCATCGGCATCCCTGACTTGTTCCAGCAGCAGCTCACCCGGAATCGGCACATTTTCCTCCTGCCACATGTAGGTGGTGTATTTCACTTCCAACATTTGTTTGACACTATCCGGAATACATCTGGTAATAACAATCTTCATGAAATCCACTCCCGAAATTAATAGGCCTCTTCAAGCAGCGCGATGAAACCTTCCACCGTTACCGCACGTGGATTGTTACGAATCAGCCGATCGATTTGCACCGCCTTCTCCGCAATCCCGGTCAATTGTTCCTTCTTAATCCCGATAGAGTTAAGCCGTGTCGGCAATCCGATTTGCTGCAAGATATCTGTGATATAGGAGACGACAGCCTGAATCTTGTCCGATGCTGATTGGAGAGGTGGAGCAGGAATATGCAATGCTTGTACTAATTTATCGATTTTCCCGCCTGCAGTATGGGCGTTGAAATTAATTACATAGGGCAGCAGAAGTCCCGTTACTTCTCCGTGAGGGGATTTGGTCAGGCCTCCGATCGGGTAGGCTAACGCATGAGCCGCAGCCGTACCGGCATTGGAAAATGCCAATCCGGCTAATAAACTGCCCAGAAGCATGTTGGAGCGGGCTTCCAGATTCGTCCCTTGCTGGACAGCCATTACAAGATTATTGGAAATGAGTTCAATCGCTTGTAAAGCCAATGTATCGCTTATCGGAGCTGAGCCTTGAAATAAAATGTCGCCTTCCGCTTGAATATATTTGGAATCCTTGGCAAGAAAGGCTTCAACTGCATGACATAAGGCATCTATGCCTGAGCAAGCCGTTATATAGGGTGGCAGCTGCAGCGTCAACTCCGGGTCCAGCAAGGCTGCAGCAGGTCTCAAGTAATTGTTGGAAATGCCGACTTTGATATTATGATCCGTATCGGTTACGACAGCTACCGATGTTACTTCAGAGCCTGTGCCTGCCGTAGTGGGAATGGCGATCAAGGGAGCAATCGGCGATGGAATCGCGTTCTCGCCAAAATAATCCTGCGGCCGTCCCCCATGTGCTACCAGCAAGGCGACTACTTTGGCCAAATCGATGCTGCTGCCTCCACCCAGACCGATAATAACATCCGCATTAATCTCCTTTTGGGCATATTCATAGCACTCCAGTACGACCGAAACCGGAGGTTCAGAAGTTGTGCCGTCAAACACTTTCACCTGGAAGTTATCTTTCTCCAATATAGTCATAACCGTATGAAGTAAGCCGGATTGAACGATCCCCTTATCGGTAATGAGAAATACATTACGGGCATTCATGTTTTTTAATAGCTCGTTTAATTTATGAATGGCGCCATTGCCGAATATAATTTTACCCGAAGGAAAATAAGACCATGTATTCCTCATATGCTGATCATCTCTTTTCAACTAAATATCAAAAACAACTAATTTTTCGTTCGTCATTTCTTGAATGGCATACCTCGGACCTTCTTTACCATAACCGCTGTCTTTCACGCCGCCATAAGGCATAATATCGGCTCGAAACGTGGATACATCGTTGATCATAACACCGCCAAATTGCAGCTCCTTGGCAGCCTTGAACGCCAGTTGAAGATCAGAAGTGAAGATCCCTGCCTGCAGCCCGTAATCGGAATCATTTGCGGCTGCCAACGCTTCATCAATGTCGCTATAGGCAGTAATGCAGATGATCGGGGCAAACACTTCCTGGCACATTATCTTCATCGAGGATAAGGTATTGGTCATAATAGTCGGGTATAAAATCGCACCCTGCCGATGACCTCCATAAGCGATCGTCGCCCCCTGAAGAGCGGCTTCCTGTATCCACTGCTCTGCCCGAACCGCTTCTTTATCCGATATCATCGGCCCGATATCGGTTTCCTCCAGCTCAGGGTCGCCTACCTTGAGCTTCGATGCCGCTTCAATCGACTTTTCAACAAAAACATCGTATACATCTCGATGCACATAAATCCTTTGTACGGATATACATGCCTGCCCCGCGTTACCAAAGCCTCTGCTTACGCATAATTGAGCGGCTTTTCCTATATCCGGTGCGTCTTTATGAACAATATTGGGCGAGTTGCCTCCAAGCTCCAAGGTCACCCTGCGGATACCGGAGGCTGCTTTAATCTGCTTACCAACCTCCGTACTCCCTGTAAAGGTATACATCGCTATGCGGCTATCCTCTAATAAATACTGCCCGATTTCTTTTCCAGGGCCGTTGACGATATTTAAAAACCCTGGCGGAAGGCCAGCCTCCAACAGAATTCCCGCCATTTTGGCAGCAATTTGCGGTGTTACGCCTGCCGGCTTTAAAATAACCGTATTGCCTGCGGCAAGGGCAGGCGCAATTTTATGCGCTACTAAGTTGAAAGGATAATTGAAAGGTGTTATCGCGCAGAGCACGCCTACAGGAACCCGCAGCGTAAAGGCGATTTTATTGTCATTGCCCGGCTGTGCCTGAACTGGTACTTCATGTCCTTGCAGCCTCTTTGCTTCTTCAGCAGACGCGATGAACGTCTGGATCCCCCGTTCAACCTCCGCACCGGCGTCTTTCAGTACCTTGCCGCCTTCCCGAACAATCGTCAGAGCAAGCTCATTTTTACGCTGCTTAAACAGTTCGGCTGCTTTCATCAAAATTTCGTACCTTTGATAAGGAGTCAGCCTGGTTGTTTGGAATGTGTCCAATGCGTTGCCAATGGCATGACTCACTTCCTCCAGGGATGATTTTGTCACCTTAACAATCACATCACCGGTATACTTATTGAAAACATCAAATGTTTCTGAGCCCACGATCCATTGTCCGTCCACCAAATTCCCTAACGCTTCAACGGTATGCTTTGACATTCTCCAGCTCCTCTCGAAATGATGACAGGAGAACCCGGTCATTGCCGGGTCCCCTATCAAATCCCCTAGTCTATGCGGTATTTCTGAATATATTCTTCATCGACTTCGGTTCCCATTCCCGGTACATCCGGAAGCAGTACTTCCCCGTCTACCATGGTCAGTCGGGTTTTCAGCAGTCCATTTTCTTTTTTCAAGCTTCCGCTTTCCAGGAAGATCGCATTAGGCAGGACGCACAGCACATTCACATTTGCAGGACCGCCCCCATGACTTGCGATATGATGTCCAGCCGCATCCGTGATGGCTCCGATTTCCAACCATTCCGTTGGTCCTCCGGCTCTTCGGTTATCCGGTTGATAAATCGATGCGGCTCCGGCTTGAACGGCATCATAAAATTGGAATTTAGAGTAAAAGTTTTCACCGATTGCAATCGGGATATCCAATGCTTGGGCCAATCGCGCTGAACTCTCTTTATGCTGCGGAATCAACGGCTCTTCAAACCATCTGATGCCCAGCTGCTCGTAAGCCCGTCCCCGGCGAAGCGCTTCTTTTTCATCAAATCCCTGGTTGGCGTCGACCATAATTTGAATATCCGGCCCTACTTCTCTTTGCGCAATTTTAATCCGTTCAATATCATTCTCCAACGAATATTTGCCTACTTTTAGTTTGATTGCCTTGAACCCCTCTTCTACCGTTTCGATGCATTTTGCGACATATTCCTTTTCGGTATCCACATACCATCCGGCCATGCAGTAAGCAGGGATACGATCACGAACGGCGCCTAAAACCTTTGCCGTCGGAAGATTCGCTTTCTTTCCAATAATGTCCCAGAGCGCGATATCAATGGCAGAGATAGCAAAATGCGAGAAGCCCTCAGCACCGTGATAGTCGGCAATGCTCCACAATTTTTTGCGGATTTTACGGGTAAAGTGCGGATCCTCGCCAATGAGATGAGGGCCCAATTCCGATTCCAGCATGAGCTTCAATATCGCTCCGCTTGCTTTTCCTCTACCGAAAAAGCTCGTAGCATAACCTGTAATACCTTCATCCGTATAAATCTTGGTTATGACCTGAGTACCTGCATCATACGTGTGCAGCGCATCCTTCATTGGATTTTTAACTTCCGTTACAATAATGACAGCTTCCAGCTTTGTGATTTTCATATTAAACCTCCATGGAATATTTTCTATTAACCCTTGATACCTGAAGTAGCAATTCCTTCAATAATGTGGCGTTGACAAAAGGCATACAATAATAAAACCGGCAATTCAGCTATAAATGCTCCTGCCATCATAAGATGCCATTGAGTTACAAACTCTCCCTGGAAAGTACGCAATCCGACTTGAATCGGCTGCAGGGCTACCGAGTCAATGACAATAAGCGGCCATAGAAAGGAGTTCCATTCGCCCAGGAAAATAAATATGCCCAATGTCACAAATGCAGATTTTGCCAGGGGAATGATAATATTCCAGTAAATTCTAAAACGGCTGCACCCGTCTATTCTCGCCGCTTCCTCTAGCTCGACAGGTATGGTCAGAAAAAATTGTCTCAGCATAAACACCCCGAAAGCCGTAAATAATTGGGGGAAAATCAATGCGTTATACGTATTGAGCCAACCGAATTCTTTCATAATCAAAAAATTGGGAATCATCGTGACCTGCTGCGGGATCATCATGGTTGTCAAAAAGCATAGAAAGAGAATGCTTTTCCCTTTAAAATTCAATCGTGCAAATGCATAAGCTGCCAATGACGAAACGAGCATGGCTAAAATCGTGACCGAAACAGCAATAAAGAATGAGTTTAAAATAAACCGTCCCATCGGGATGCTTTGAAAAACCTCCACATAGTTGCTAAATCGAAATGTCTCGGGGATCCACCGAATAGGGATTTCGCTTACTTCCTCCAAATTTTTCAACGATGATGATACCATCCAAATAAAAGGGAGTACCATAATTCCGGAAAAAGCAATTAATATGATATACGTAATTAAATTTGTAATCCGCTTCAGGGTCGACCGCTTCATGGCGATGGACGACGCTTTTGCCGTAGTTTGGACAGTTTCCAAGGATTAGGTGGCCTCCCTTCGATGATTGACATAGGACTGAGTCATAGTAACAATCAATAGAATAATGAATAATACCCATGCAATTGCTGAAGCATAGCCCATATTGAAATACTTGAATCCTTGCTGGTAGATGTATAAAACCAGCGTGTTTGTCGAAGCGCCGGGACCACCTTCCGTCATAATCAATGCATACCCAAACACTTGGAAAGAATGGATAATCGAAATCACGGTTATAAAAAAGGTAGTAGGCCGCAGCAAGGGAAGCGTGATTTTCCAAAATATGTTCCACCTGCTTGAACCGTCAATTTCAGCAGCTTCATATAATTCTTTGGGTACGTTTTGCAAGCCGGCCAAAAAAATAACCATATTATAGCCGATGGTTTTCCAGATCGTAACAATGATGATAGAGGGTAATGCCCAAGTGGTACTGGTTAGCCATGTAGGGGGATTCTGAATTCCGAATTCCCTCAATAATACATTGATCAAGCCGACATCAGGGTTGTATAACCACTTCCAGACCAGCGAGATCGCGACCGTTGAAGTCATGACAGGGAGAAAATAAACCGTTCGCCACAGGGCAATACCGATTATTTTTTGATTTAATAACAAGGCAGCAGCCAACCCCAAAGCGATACTTAAAGGAACAACACCTACCGCATACCAGAAAGTATTTTTCAGCGCTATCCAAAATATTTTGTCTTGGGTGAATATGTTGATGAAGTTATCAAAGCCAACGAATTTGGGACTGGATAATGTATTCCATTCATAAAAGGAAATAACAAGCGAAGATACCAGAGGCACTACGGTAAAAATCGCAAATCCGATTATGGCCGGCAGCAAAAAGTAATAGGCTACCATTGTCTCGTTTAATAAAAACTTTCTTGGCATGCTGCACTCCCCCCAATATAAATGAATGAACCGGACAAGAGGGGCCAGAATCCTTTTCCGGTCACCATTACGTGTTTCCTTACTTAGGCATGATTGCGTTCACTTCGTTCTCTATGAGCTTCAGCGATTCATCGATATTTCCGTTCTTATCCAGGAAATAAAGACTCAAATACTTTTTAATAATGGTATCGGTTTGTGTCCAAACAGGATTCGTAGGCTTTACAGCGGAATGCTCCGTGTAACTTTCCAATGCGACATTGCGATCAACTTTAAATTTGTCGCCCGGCAAATACTTGGACTCGTCATTCAGAATGGACTCTCTGACAGGAGCGGAAAAACCGGTGCTGATCAGGATTTCCTGACCCTTCGGACCGTTAATAAACTTGGCCAATTCCCAAGCCGCTTCTTTGTTCTTGCTGGCCTTCGGTATTGCTAAACTTGTAGGAGATAAGGCGCCGATACGGTTCTGGGGGCCCATAGGGAATAAAGCGATATCCCATTCGAAATTAGCCTTTTGCATAGTTGCAATAAACGAACCCGCATCAAAGTGCATAGCTATTTTTTCATTCATGAATAGCGATTGAGGAGTGTCATTGGTATAAACGCTGGGGTTGGGTGCAATTTGATGCACATAGATGAGGTCATGTAAATACTGGAAAGCCTTTCTGCTTTCGGGTGAGTTAAGAATAAATTTTTTCCCGTCCGGACTGAAATAATCGCCGCCCGCTTGCCAGATATAGCTGGCCCCTATGTCCGATATTTCCCCTTGAAAGCCAATCGCGTACACTTTCTTATTCGGATCGGAGCTGTTGTTGGTCAGCTTCTTTCCCTGCTCGATCAATGTGTCCCATGTCCAGGTATCATCCGGATATTTAACCCCGGCCTCGTCAAAAATCCTCTTGTTGTAGAAGATTGTTCTGCCCGCCGAATTTCTAGGTAAAGCCCAAATCTCGCCGTTATATTCCATCGCTTTCATCAATCGTTCAAAGTTGTCGCCGAAATTTTCTATATCCCACTCGTCTTTAATCCATTTGGTTTGCGGCTCCAATACTCCGGCTGCAGCAAAAGAAATCAGATCGTTGGCTGTGAAATTGATAAGATCCGGCTGGGTGCCGCCCGTGAATGTAGTCTGAATTTTGGTTAAATACTCGGCTGGAATATAAACAGGTTCAACCGTAATATTAGGATGCTCTTTCATAAAGGCTTCAATTACGGCAATGTGCAAAGCTTTTGTATCCGTATCGCCCCAGAAGGAATATTTGATCGTCACTTTTTTATCCGGATCATTTTTTGGCGCCGATTCGTTGTCTGAGGCCGGCGTGTTAGAAGCTGAGGAACCGTCGGATGCCGGACTGCCTGAACTGCAAGCGCTTAACACAACAATTGACATTGCAATCAGAGCTATAACTTTGAATATCTTCATTTCTTATCACCCTCCCGAATTGTAGTTCATACCAGCCATGCTTAAAGCTTGCTCGGAATTCATCTAAATTCGCGGATCACCTCCAATTATAATGTACCGTCTTCAAGACAGCGCTTACAAAACGGCACGCCTCCCCCGTGCTCAAGCCCGCATCTTGCAACTTGGTTCCACCATTCAAAGAAAGAACCCATTCAATATAATCGAATGCAAGTGTAGCGGGCTTGTGCTGCTGTCTGAGCATTGCAGAAACGAGTCTATCGATCGGCTCTATGCAACTCTATAACACGGTAATTTACAAATATGCTATTCCTTTCTTTGCAATAAACGATTTTTCGCATCCCAAATGTGCTTAGTAACGGCTTCCTCGGCACGATAGATATCACGGAATCGAATCGCCTCCACAATTTTGACGTGCTCAGCTGCAGCTTCACGCTGGTCCACTTCACCTCTTACATGATAAAAACGAGCGATATGCAGATGACAATGCATGCCTTTGTACGCATCGGTTAGAAATGAATTTTCTGTCGCCTGTACCATGGTCAAGTGAAACAGATGATCTAATTGATTAAATTCAAGCACCTCCCTGTAAGATGACCCCATCTTAATGGCAGAGATTTGTTCGATTAATCTGGTCATTCCATCTAAAATATGTAAACGGTTATAGCGGATTATATTTCGGACTGCGTGCGTCTCGATTAAAATTCGAGCCTCCAACATATCGGTCATGCTTTGATCATCCAAAATACCGCTGACTCTGTATCCCTTATAGGGTTCAAGTATAACTAACTTCTCGGAATGAAAGCGGGAGAGTACTTCTCTTAGCGGGATGGGGCTAATATTTAACTCCTTCGATAAATGATCAATATTAATCTTTTGTCCAGGAGATAATTTCCACTCAAAAATCTGCTCTTTTAACAAGTTGTAAATATACTCGGTTGTAACCCCTTTTTCCATATCCATTCACTTCCACCTTTCCTTGACTAAGAAAAAAAATCATGCGCACTAATCAGCGTGATAATATATTAAAGATAATCAATCATATATTATCTGTCAATAAAAATTTTGATTAATGCTATTAAATAGAAAGGATTTTCTTTATAAAAAGACTGGTAAAACCCATGTTGCCCAGTAGAGCTCAGCTGCAGAAAACAGGCAGGCATCTTCAGAAGCTTACGGATATTCGAATAATGGTCTTATCCTGTGCATGATGAAGCACACATGATCATTTTCCTGAAAATTTCTTGTTAAATCAGGTATTTGAGGGACTCCGCACGTCTCCCTTAATCCATAATAACATATGTGAAATCCTATTGATTTTTCATAAATACAAGACGTTCTCTTCATTTTATCCAATCAATTATGCGTTCATAAAATAGGGGATTTAAGTATACTCATATGCAGTAATTTTATGCAAAACTAAAGTATGAAAAAAGATTTTTCAACAATAATCATATATTATTATACGGGAAATACCCAATATAATATATGATTATCAAGATAATTTGGTCTTACGGGGATGCATTTCTCGAAGAGAAAATGAATTGTATCCGACCCAAATAGGCAGCCTGATCCAATATGGATCAGGCTGCCTGACTATCTATAATGTATGATCCAAACCACGATCTCCTATCCTTTCCAATTCCCTATCCGCCAAGTTTGGCTGCTCAATTGTTGTTTGCTTGCCCTTTATGCGCTCATTCACTCTCTTTCGTGACAAATTATTTGACGCTCTGTAACCAATCGTTTGCTTCTTTGGTTAGTTGATCTCCTCCATCCTTATACCAACGATTCACGGCATCGTTGAATGTGCCGTCAATATCGATATCGCCGGCTATAGCCTTCACCACATATTCCTTAATCCGGGTATCGGTAATCTCTGAATATTTGGCCGCAGATGGCAGCACAATTCCTAACTTATTTTCATAGGAAGGAAAAGTATTGATAACATCCATGGTTAGCTTATAGCGCTGGTCTGCGCGCGGTCCGCCAATAACGCTGAAAAATTCCGGATTCGTATTCTGTACAGGATTCAAGATCCAATCTCCTAATTTCTTGTAACCGGGATCATACAAAGCATGCTTGACCCAATCCGGATTCAGCAGCCTTCGTCCCTTCTCGTCGCTTTTCCACTCCAATCCGTCAATCCCGTAACTAAGGTATAGATAGGCTTCTTCATCGCTTGTAATATAATCGACGATTCTTAGCAATTTGGCCAGCTTCTCAGGATCCTTCTCCATTTGTTTTCCAAACACCATTGGACTGCCCTGAAAACCGGAACGATAAAAACCTTTGGCTCCGTTTGGCCCTGTTAATGACGGCAAGTTAATATAAATCGGCTGGGGCACTTGATCATTAAAGTCGGTGAACAGCTTAGTCGCATACATAGTGTCCGGATTGTTCTTATTATCCTCAAAGAACTTTTGCCACTCCGGACTATTTTTGACCCATCTGTAGTTAATATGGCCGTCATTATCCCATTGGCTGTCCTCAAAGCCAAGGTTATCCATATATCCGATCTTGCCTTCAGAGAACTTGGTCGCCAGGTCTTCAACTTCTGTGCTTCTTGCGTTATCGGTAATAAATTCCGGCGAAATCAGTTCCATCTCATACCAGCTATGAAGCTTCTTCAAGGCTTCTTTGGTTTCATTAGTTGTGAAACCAAACTGCAGCTTGCCGTCACGCTCAACCCAGAGGAACGGATTGGTTCCGTAGGCGCCGAAGATGGATTGAAACCAGATTTCGCCGTCTTCAGTGCTTGCATTCGACAGCGCATAGGTGTCCTTCTTGCCGTTCTTATCGGGATCATCGTTTCTGAATCGTTTGAAGGCTTCTTCAAGCTCATCCAACGTTTGCGGGACCTTATTGATTCCTACGTTCGTTAACCAGTCTGCCCGAATGTTTGCAGTGAGCGGTACTCCGCCTTTGGCTGCGTAGAAGGGCAGGGCCATGTTTTTACCATCGATCTGGACGCTTTGAAATAAATCAGCCTTCTCGATTTGAGGATAATAGTTCGGCATATTTTTCTCAATCATATCCATGGGAACTTCCGCCAGGAGACCTTGGTTGGCGTACTCGCTTACATTCAACAATGGGATATAGGATAAGAAGTCGGGAATCGTGCCGGTGGCAAACATCGTATTTAACTGCTCATTCCGATTCGTACTGTCAAGCGGGACAAATTTGAGCTTGACGTTAAACTTCTTTTCAAAATATTGCTGGCCAAACGATCCCTCCTTCTCCGGAGATGTCGGAAATTGAACGGTATACTCGTACGTAGGCGTGTTCTTAAAGTATTCAGGCGTCTCCACCTTGGCAAGCGCATCTGCGATCATTTTATTGTCGGCCGATAAGGAAAAGGGGTCCGTGCTATCCGTGGCTGTATCTGCTTTTGGGGTGTTGTTCTCCTCCTGATTTTGCTGATTGCCCGTACAGCCCGCAAGCATTGCGGCAAGCAGGCACACAATCAAGGCTGCCGTCATTGGTCTCTTTTTCCATGTCATCCTTTAACCTCCCAATATTCTTTACGATTCAAATTGCTCCTATAAATCGTCGTGTGAGTCAGCCCTTAACCGCTCCCATAACCACTCCTTTGACAAAGTATTTTTGGATAAACGGATAGACACACACTATGGGAATCATCGTGATCAGGATCCCTGCCGCCTTGATGCTCTCTGCGGTGGGAACACTATCCATATTGGCGAATCCGATTGTGCTGGCCATCAGCATCTGGCTTTGTTCAATAACGAGCTTTCTAATCAGAACCTGAATCACTTGTTTATCCAGTGACTGAACATAGATCAATGAATCAAACCATGAATTCCAATGCGCAACGGCCACCCATAGGCTGATTGTCGCGATCGCCGGCCCCGACAGGGGGACAATAATATAAAAGAAGGTTTTCCAATCACTTGCCCCGTCCATCTTGGCCGATTCATCCAGACTCTCGGGAATCGTCATAAAAAAGTTCCGCAGAATCAGAATGAAGAAGGAGTTGAATAAAAATGGAGGAGCCAGAATATAAACCAGCGGGTTATCCAATAACCCCAAACTTTTAATCAAGATAAAGGTAGGGATCAAGCCGCCTGTAAAAAACATCGTAAAAATGAAATAAAAGGTGAACGTTTTTTTTAATGGTATTTTTTTTGAAAGCGCATATGCTGTCAACGCCATTAAAAATACGCCTGCAACCGTGCCGATTACGGTTCGGCAAATCGTATAGAAATAACCGGTATAAATAAAGGTTGTCTTGAAAAAGGCCGTGTACGCCTCCGGAGTAAATCCCTGCGGCCACAATAATACAGTGGCGCTGGTCCCGCCTGCGGCCAACCCTTCTCGGGTACTTAACGACAAGCAAATCAAGTAAACGACCGGATAAATGATTGAAACGCATAATAAGATAAGCGCTGTGTAGTTGAAATAATCAAACACGGTGAAGCGCTTTCTTCTTTCGACGGGCATTTCCGTCACCTCCTACCATAATCCGGTTTGGCCGAATCTGTTCGCGACCCGATTCACCAGGAGAACCAGCGCTAAGCCGATCGCATTCTTGAATAAACCCACAGCCGTGGAAAAGCTGTAATTCATTTGTGTAAGGCCCACGCGGTATACGTAAGTGTCAATAATGTCGCCGACCTCATATACTCTCGGATTATACAGATTGAAAATCTGGTCAAAGCCGGCATTCATCAGGTTGCCAATATTGAATATCATCATAATAATAATGACATTCGTAATCGAAGGCAGCGTAATACGCCAGATTTTCGTGAACCTGCCCGCTCCGTCTATGGTTGCCGATTCATAAATTTGCGGATCCACGCCAGTAATAGCTGCCAGATAAATAATGGAGCCCCATCCGACGCTTTGCCAAATATCCGAGACGATCAGTACGGGTATGAACCAATTAGGATCGGCCAAAAAGTAGATCGCCTTGCCGCCCAGCGCCTTAATGATATTGTTCACAAGTCCGCTGACGGGAGATAACAGCTCAATCATGATGCTTCCGATAATCACCCATGATAGAAAGTGAGGCAGATAACTGATCGTTTGGACGATTCTCTTAAACTTGTCATGAAATATCTCATTTAATACAAGAGCCAGAATGATGCCGGACGTGTAAACGAATAGGAGCTTCAAACCGCTGATAATCAGCGTATTTCTCAATACTCTTATAAATTCGTAAGTGTGGAACATCTGATTGAAATTCTCAAAACCGATCCATGGGCTTCCCAATATACCATCCATAATTTGAAAGTCCTTGAATGCGATCGTCAGGCCATACATAGGAATGTAGTAAAAAATGAAATACCAGACAAACGCCGGCAATAAAAACAAGAGCAGAAGCTTCGATTTCCGGCATTCTTTAATGAATACAGCAAGCCTTGAATTTGCGGCATTCTTATGTCTTAATTTCCCGTTTTCGCGAGTGATCGCCCAAGGTTTTGACACCTGAATTCCTCCTTAAGCTTGACGGCTACGCATATAGAACGACCAAACCTTCTTCTATGGCTACCGGGTAGGTTTCGAGACTCTCCTCTAATGGCTCGACCGCCACATCATAACTCTTTACCAGACACTTGTGGGGGTTGAAGAGCGATTTGCCCGTTGTTACATCAAATTCCCATCCATGCCAGGGGCAAGCGAGTATTTCTCCCTCCCGCCCATAACGGTAGGTGCCAGGTAAAGATGGCAAAGTCGTCCCGGTAAGTCTGCCCTTGCATAAAGGCGCTCCTTGATGGGGGCAGCTGTTGCGCAGGGCATAATAGCTGCCGTTTGCGTTGAACACGCCAACAGACCTCCCCCCAACCTGGACGATCTTCCGCTGACCGGGCTCCATTTCAGTTGTTTTACATACCACCAAACGTTCCATAAACAAGTGCTCCTTTACTCATAAGTTATAGAATGCCTTCGCGTTCTCGAAGAAGATACGCCGCTGCAGTTCATCCGGCAGCTTCGGAAAAGCACGTCTGGGCGAATCAAAGTCCCAGTGAGGATAGTCACTGGCAAACATCAGGATATGCTCGGCATCCATAGCTTCGAGCATCGTCAGCAAATACTTATCATTATCAGGACGTTCGAGCGGTTGGCTTGTCAATCGGACATGATCCCGTAAAAATTCGCTTGGACGTTTTTCGAGCCATGGCACCTCGTAACGCAGTCCTTTATATTCCGCATCCAGTCTCCACATCAATGGAGGCAGCCAGGAAACTCCGCCTTCCACGAGTACAATCTTGAAGTTGGGAAATTTAACAAACACTCCCTCGGTCAAGAAGCTGACCAAATGCGCCTGGAACGCAAGAGACAAACAGGTATGGAATTCAATATACCGGCTGGGATGACCCGGAGTCGGCTGATGATTGATGCCCATTCCGTCGGTACCGGGATGGATAGCCAGCGGGAACCCGTATTTCTCGCATGCTTCGTAAATCGGATAATATTGTCGTTGACCGAACGGAGCGCGGGCGCCGGAATCAGTCATGACCTGCACGAAATGCGGATGTCCCGCCCAACGCTCAATCTCTTTGGCAGCTCCGATGGGGTCCTGAGTGGCAATATATAAGGAGCCTTTAAATTTGCCGTCATGATTGTATTTGTCCAGCCACGTGTCGGCAAGCCAATCGTTGTAGGCTGCTGCTACCGCCGAAGCCATGTCGGGATCCGGGAGGTTGTTCAGCATAGCGCGGGGCAGCAAAATAGCAAAATCGACATCGTATTCGTCTATAAGCTGCTCCCGCAAAAAATCGGGGTCGGAGCCCGCTCCTCCGCCTCCAGGCGGCGCCGCATCCTTCCGGTTTCCCTGAATGTTGCCGTACGCGCGACTCAGAGGACGATACCAGTCCTGCCATGGCTGCGGCAAATACTTATTCAATTCCTCTCTTGATTTGGGATACACATGTACATCACAGTCAATAATACCTTTCTTCACTGCAGTCTCTTTTGTCACTTGAATTTCCTCCTTAAATGACTTCATCTGCTACATCGTTAACGTCTCTGAGCTCAGTGTCCCTTTCTGTATTTGTGAATTTTGTGTGAACGCATCTACAATGTAAACATACGAACATTCAAATGCAATAAACATGTTTCCGGCCATGCACCCTTATGCAGCCCGGCAGCACCATGTGCTGATCCACATTTATGCTGAATGCACAGTATTTTATAACGACGCTCACTGCTTGCCCCGCCGGCAGCATCGTTCCTCATGAATAATCCTCAAAAGTGTCCAGCCACACGATACACAATTCATGTGTAATACACCATTACAGCAGTCCATATGCCGTTGGTGCATGATAAGCTGCAGCAGCGAATCCTCCGGAGGCAAACCGCTCGTCAACGAAAAAAAGCCCAATACGTCCTTAATTTCCAGACGAAATTGAGCTTTGACCGGTATAATGTGAAGGCAGCGTCCATCATCGTATGTCAATAGACAAAGGATACGGCTCGCCTTATTTGCGGAAATCACCAGGAGTCACTCCAACCACTTTCTTAAATACCCGAATAAAGGAAAACGGATGCACATAACCAACCTTTACAGCGATATCCTGGACGGGCTCCATCGTACTTTGCAGAAGCTCCTTAGCCCGAGTCAAACGAATTCGAACCAGGTAGTCAACGAATTTTTCCCCATACTCTTTCTTAAACAATTCGCTTAAAGCGCGGGCATTGATATTAAATTCATCGCTCAAGTACGCAAGGGAAAGATCGGGATTCGCATAACACTCTTCAATATATTTTTTAACTTCGTGAATCAGTTGGTAGTTGGCCCTGCTTTCCCTCAGAGAACGCAGCTCCATCTCGAACGCTTTCATGATTTGATGGGTACGGGTTTGAAGCTCATCGAGCATCTCAACTTTCTGCAGCATTAAGGTCAAATCAGACAACGCGGTTTTTGTCCAAATGCTCTGAACCTCCAATGAAACCGCATTCATTTCTTTGTCCAAATAAAAGATGAAGTAATTCATTAAGCTTGTTATATCCTTATTCGAAAGTAAGGCCATCTTCATTTCTTCAAAAAAACGCAAGAATAAAGCGTCCCATTCCTCACCCATACGATAAGCCTTGACGATCTGATGGACAAGCTGTAAATGAGTGAATATGTCCTGTTTGGGTTTGAGAATAATATCCGAACTGTTAATAACCCGTTGATTCCCCAATATCGCTTTGTAATTGAGATTATCCGATGCCTTTTCAAGCAGCCCGGGCAAATCAGCAAGATTGTTAGTGTAGCCTGACATGCCAATCGTAACCGTAAAATCCAAATTATCATTGACCCAGGCAATCGCTGTGCCGCACATTTGCGGGATGGAGCTGCTCAATTGCTCTTCAAATTGTTCATGCTTATTGTTCAAGAAATATAAAATGCCCAACCTTGAAAGGGTAATCCACTCGCACCATATAGAGATGAAATGATTCTGAGCCATTTCATTAACCATGCTCTGAATGACAAATTTAAGCAAATATTGGTCCCGATCCGAATACTGGACTGAAAATTCTGGATATTTATCAATCTCTAATATGCCGAAGGATACCTCATCAAAGTTTTCCTCCTGCCCAAGCCGTCTCATGTTCGTTTTCCATTCTTCAAGTGTAAAAGCGCGATGCCCGCTCATCAGCTCCATAAAGAGATGCCGGCGTATGTGAATAAGATCTTCGGCGTATTGGTTTTGAAAAATATTGGATTGTTCCAGAAGATTATCGATGGCCATAGAGATAAATCTCATCTCGTCCGGTTTGCCTTTTCCAAAAATATCATAGTTTTTATTGAGGAAGAACTCATTGATCCGATTCATAATCGATTCGATAGGCTTGTAGTTTTTTCGGGTCACATAAACAATCCAGAGTACGCCGACCAGCAGCGTTAAAAAGCAGGTAGCGACCCAAAAATAAGCAAAGCCCGAAAAGAAACTAAAGCTTTCCGCGTTTTTAATTCCACTGCTTATTATCCAATTGGTAAAATCGGATTTTACTTTTACGATTTCTTTGCCTTTGGCGGTATCTTCCTTGCCTTGTTCAACCGCCGTGCTGAAAATCAGATTTCCTGCTCTATCGTACAGATTGACAAAATTGATATTGTGGCTGGACATATTCATAACCAGGCTTCGAATCGTACTCACGCTTATATTCACGACAACGATCCCCTGATCTCCGGTCAGAAAGGGAACTTTTCTTACCAGTGACACGACATCGCTGGATTTTCTTGCTTTCTGGTCGTAGTACATTCGTTTCTCCGACCAGGAAGCGGTCAGATTCTGATTTAACTGCAATAAGATGAAATCCTTGTCAGCGAACTGATTTAAATCCGAATACATATTTTCACTCAATACCATATGGTCGGCTTGACGAAAAACATAAACGGAGTCAATATCCGGAAAATCCAATGAAAGACTTCTTAATTTTTGAACAATTTCATAATTTTCATATGTTCCATATTTGTGATCTTTGAAATATTGGATGAAGGTCGTGTCAACCAATATTTCTTTAGTCACCATTCTTTCAATCGGCTGCAAAAAATTCTCCAAAACCTGGCTAACCTGTTCGCTGAATACATAAGTGGATTTAACTGTCGTTTTTTTAATATTTTCACTAATTGCCAGAAAGCTGATCAAGAACAATACGCAAGACAGCAAGAAAAACGCAGGAAGGTACGAAAATAGCATTTTGTAAAACCAAGATCTGGTCTTTTTCATGTTCATCTCCTCCCCATAACTAAATTTATCACTGCAACTACGGTTTCCAATATGTCCCACTCTCATGGTATTCTTCAGCCTGCCTACCGTCAAGTTCATTTTACCGCCGAAAATAAAGTTCAGCGGCGGCCTAAAAACGTTCGTTTCCCTTATTAATCGTACCGGGGGATGCGGCGGCTAACTCAAGCTGACTACGGGGGCCATACCCTGGAAAAGCTCAGCTCCCCCGCATTTGACCATGATCGCCATTTACTGAGCAGGCAGCATTCTATTATGCACGACTACAAGATTTGAGAAAAAAAAAGCCCCTTGGTATGATTTATGGTCCCAGGCGCTGACTAGCTGCCGGTCCAAAAACAAACCAAGGAGACTGCAAGATGCATTCTGCTTAAAAAAATTAATTAACAATAAATACCATTCATGTAATCTGCAGACGCGCCGTTACCGGATAATGATCCGAAGGAAACATGCCGTCGATCCGGCGGCGGTCAATCACGGCGGAGAGCACCTTCACCTCGGGAGTAACGAAAATATAATCGATCACGCCTCCCTCCAGATTACCGGAGAATTGATGGTTGGCCGAAGTGCCGATCGGGCCGTCTATGGCCGCATATACGTCCTTCATCTCTACCATGCCGTCCGCCGCAGGGACTTCTCCGCGCATGATCTGCACGACGAGCTCATCCGGCGTAGAATTGAAATCGCCCATCAGCATCGCTGGAAGCTGCTTCCTGGCGCGGATTTCGCGAATTCGGCTCCAGATCAGCTCGATCCCTTTCACTCTTGCCGTCCGGCCTTTGTGATCCAGGTGCGTATTGAACACGAGGAATTCGGTGCCATCCGCTTTATGACGGACATGTGCCCAGGTACAGATGCGAGGCAGTGAGCTGTCCCAGCCTTTGCTGGATTCCACTTCCGGATTCTCCGACAGCCAGAAGGTATGGTGCTCGATGAGCTCGAGCTCGTCCTTCTTATAGAAGATCGCGCAATGCTCGTCCTCATTGCCCCCGCGGCGTCCCGTTCCGACCCAGCCGTATTCATCAAGCCGCAGCTCCTCGAGCATATGAGCGCGGGCTTCCTGCGTCCCGAGGATGGCCGGAGCGTGATCTCGAATCATTCGGGCTGCCTTGTCACAGCGGTAGACCCAGGCATGGTCGCCGTCGCTCGCCGTACTCGTCCGCAGGTTGAATGTCATCACTGTCATTTCCATCTGATATCACTTCTCCTTTTTTATATAAGCCCTGCGAAAGATCAATTACATGCGGTCGACAGGGGCTTCCACTCGATGTTCCAACTCCCCTGCCGACTTTTCCGCAACTTCTTCACCGGCCTTCTGCAAGTCTTCAGCCTTCAACCAGCCGCTGCTTCAGCGCCTGAATCTGTTCGGGCTTAAGACCGATCGACAGCAAGTAGCCCTCGGCATCCCCGTAGGCCGACTTTATATGGTTCAGCAGCACGATCATATTGTCTGGCGGAGAACCGAGATGAATTTCGTACTGTTCCGGGCTCACTGTCATTGGACGGCCTTTGCGCAGTTCCTCCATCAAGGGAGCGAGACATACAGCCGTGAGGGCATAGTCCTCCGCAATGATCTCGTGCGGCACGCCTGCCAGATCAAGCAGCAGAGCCGCGACTATGCCGGTGCGGTCCTTGCCCGCCTTGCAGTGAAACAAAGTCGCCCCGCTCCCGGTGGAGCTGGCCAGGAGCGAGAATACGCGAAGCATCGGTTCCCCGGAGCCTTCAATAATATCGATATAGAGCTCTCCCAGGCCGCGCAGATAGTCGCCCTGATCGGCATGAATCAGACTGATATTATGATAGGCCGCATCTCCCGAATCAGCGAATACGTCCCGCTGCTCGGCCAGCTCGCTGCTATACCTCAGGTCAATGACCGTAGAGACTCCTCTGTTCACGAGGTTTTCCCGGCTTTTCTCGCTAAGCCCGTGCAGGCCGTCCGCTCTGTACAGCAAGCCCCAGCGGGTCATCCTGCCTTCCTTCGTCTTGTATCCGCCGAGATCCCTCACATTATAGGCGCCTTCTAATTGAAGAATGCGCTGTTGACCTGCCAATTGCATATCCATGAATGATAACCGCCTTTATTGAGATTCATATTGCACATCAAGCGCCCTCTTCGTCGATGGACAGCCCGTCATACGCAACGACGACACGGTGACCGGTGCGGTCGAATTCCTCCTGCATCTCGTCGTGCAGCAATTGATGGGCCGTATTAATATGCGTCGCCCATACAGGCGTCCGCTCGTTCACTAGTCCGATCTCCTTCATGCGCTCAAGCATCAGCACATAATTGGGAATGTCCAGATGGGAGCCCGCATATTTCGGATATCCTTCGCGATTGCCGAACGTGCACTCCATAATGAGCAAATCCACCGACTTTCCCTCAAGAAATCGCCACGTCTCCTCGGTGTACCAGCCGGTATCCGATGCATACAGCAGCTTCCTGCCGTCCGGCAGAGCAATGAGATAATTGATGGCCATTTCGTTCCGGCCCATGGCGTAATGATTGCCGGGCACGGTCGTTACCCTCAGCCTGCCGGCCTCATAGCTTTCGAAATAACGAAGCGGGTGAACGATAAAGCGGCCGCCCCAGTCCGACCTGCCGGGAGCCGCGTCCAGACCGTACACGTCGAGCAATTTCCGGCTCCACTCGGCCGCGGGCTCGCTCAAGTAGATATGCAGCGGCTTATGGTTATGCTCGATCCGGTTCAGCTTGGACATGATCTCCCCAACGTCAAAATGATCCTTATGGGTATGCGTGACGAGCAGATGCTCCAAATCGAACACATCAAGTCCGAGCTTGGTCATCTGATAGAAAATATCCGGGCTAAAATCGATCTGATGCTGCGCATCGATGCGAAACGAGGAACGGCTGCGGATATTGGGGCCGCCCACCTCCCTGATTCTGCTGCACAACTGGCAGCGGCAGAAGTATGACGGCGCGCCTTCGGCCGCGCCCGTCCCCAGAAATGTCATGTTCATTCGCTTGGTCCCCCATGAAGCGGCGTCCGCCGCAAGCCGCCTGCACCATCAAGCGGCAGGCAGCGCGGCAGGCGCCTTTATTTGGCGAAGCGTTCGTTATAAGCCGCATTCATTTCCGTAATAATCTGCTGGTACCTGGCATCCGCCTTCAATTCATTCACATGCTTGTCCCATGCCTCGATCGGCTGCTTGCCCATGATGACCTGGATTTTCAAGTCCTGAATCTTCTTCATAAACTCCGGTCCCACTTGATTAAACGTTTCGCTCTGCAAGCCGACGGCAGGGCTGCCAATGCTGTACTGCTCGCGGTCATCGATCAGTTTCTGCATATCCGCATACTGCTTGCAGGTGACGAACGATCCCGCCGCAGGCACACGGCCGTACTTGTCGTATCCGTTGAAAATTTGTCCGATGTCGCCAAAGTTGTCGGTCTTCTTCTGCGGCAAATCCTCGTATCCGCATTCGGCTTCCTTGATGTGAACGCCAAGCAGCCCCTTCTTCAGCATCAGCCCGTCCGGTGAAGAGCCGTAGTCCAGCATGGCCAGTATCTTCTTCAGCTTCTCCTCGGAAACGGTCTTCTTCGGAATAACCAGTCCGCCGGTCATCCCCGTGCCCCGAATCGACATTTTCGCTTCGTTCGGGCTGATCATATACAGCGGCGACATCAATTGCGCATCAGGCGCTATCTTGACCAGATCGACCCCGATGTTGTTGATATTGTTGAGCGTGTTGTTGAAGCTGCCCGCCTTGTTGGATTTCAATTGATCCTCGTGCTGCGACGTCTTCATAATGGCAAAATCCTTCGGAATCAATCCCTCGGCGAACGCCTTGTTCAGGTACACCAGCATATCGCGGGTGCCCGGCAGCAGATCGGTATCGACGAGCTTGTCGCCGTCCAGCTTCCATTTGCCGTTGGCGTTGTTGAACAGGTTCTGGAAGATGACAAAGTTGCCCATTGAATCCGAGTCCACGCTTCCCGTAAACCCGTACGTATCCTTCTGTCCGTCGCCGTCCGGGTCCTTCTCCGTGAAAGCCTTCATCACGTTATAAAAATCGTCCAGCGTCTGCGGCACCGGCAGCCCGAGCTTGTCCAGCCAATCCTGACGGATGATCGGGAAGCTGTCGCCGTCCAGCGCGCGCACCCGCGGGATCATGTAGTTCTTGCCCTTGACCTTCGTATTGTTCCATACGTCGGGCGGGTAAGCCGCCAGATTCGGGTAGTCCTTGATGTAAGGCGTAAGATCCCAGAAGGCGCCCTGCTCCATCATGGTAAGCACGTTCGGGGTGAAGGGGTCCGTCAGCACCATCAGATCCGGAATGTCTCCGGATGCCAGCGTGACGTTGGCCTTCTCCTCGTAATTGTTGCTGGAAATGAGGGTTACGTCCATCTTCATGTTCGTACGCTTCTCGTATTCCTTCTTGATCACGTTATCGTCGGTAAACGGCTCAGGCTGATAGTACGGCGACATGACAGATATTTCGGTGATCTCTTGCGGAGCATCCGAAGCAGCAGCACCTGAAGCGGTGGTGCTGGAAGCTGCATCATTCGCAGCTTCCTTGCCGCAGCCCGCCGCCGCAAGCACAAGCGCCAGAAGCGGAAGCAGCCATTTCTTTCCCATCAATTTCATGAATATCCTCCTTAGTATTGAATCTCATTTATAATAAAAGGCTTGCGGGCTATTCCTTTACCGAGCCCAGCATGACGCCTTTGGTAAAATGCTTCTGCAGGAACGGATAGACGAACAGGATCGGCACGGTCGCCACAATAACGGCAGCCATCTTCAGCATTTCTGGGGGCATCCGCTTCTGCAGGCTCATCTCGGACGCGTCGCCTCCCATGGCCGTAGACGAGTCGATCAGCATGTTCTGGAGGAGCACCTGCAGCGGGTATTTGCCGGCGTCGTTGATATACAGCACCGCGTTAAAAAACGTGTTCCAGTAGCCCACCGCATAAAACAGGCCGACTGCGGCGATCGACGGAAGCGAGAGCGGCAGTATAATTCTCGCCCATACGCCGATGTCCGAGCTGCCGTCGATTTTCGCCGCCTCTTCGAGACTGGCCGGCACGCTGTCGAAGAACCCTTTCATCAGGAAAATATACCAACCGCTGGTGAGCGAAGGAATGATGAGCGACCACAGGCTGTTCACCAATCCAAGATCGCGGACCAGCAAATATTGCGGAATGATGCCCGGATTGAGCAGCGTGGTCAGCAGTACGAGCAGCAGCAGCGCCTTTCTGCCCGGCATCCGCTTGCGGGACAGCGCATAGGCAAACGATGAGGTCACCACCAGGCTGCACGCCGTCCCCGCAGTCGCGAGAAACGCGCTGACTCCAGCCGCTCTGACAAAAGCGCCGGTCGAAAGCAGATACCGGTAGGAATCGAGCGTCCACCTCTCCGGAAACAGGATAAGGCCGCCGCGGTAATATTGCTCCGGAGTGACGAAGGAAATGACGAACACGTAATAGATCGGGAATATCGTAACCGCCGCAAGGACGGCAAGCACGATCAGATTGCCCGCGTTGAACGCCCTGCTTCCCCATAACTCTCTCATCTTAGTACACCCCCTCTTCCCCGAAACGCTTGGACAAGCTGTTGGCGACGATCACCAAGATGAATCCGATCACGGATTTGAACATGCCGACGGCCGATGTGAAGCTGAACTGGCTCTGCTGGATGCCCAGCCGGTATACATACGTATCGAATACATCCGCCACGTCGGCGACGGCTCCGTTCGCCATCAGGTACACCTGCTCGAAGCCGACGTCCATGATATGGCCTATCCGCAGGATGAACAGGATGACGATGACATTGCGGATAGCCGGCAGCGTAATATGCCACGCCTGCCGCAGCCGGCCTGCGCCGTCGATCTTCGCCGCCTCGTACAGTCCCGGATCGATCCCCGCGATCGCCGCAAGGAAGATAATCGTGCCCCATCCCGCTTCCTTCCATATCGATTGCGCCGTAAGCACGACCCAGAACAGCTTGGGATTGGTCAGAAAGTCGACCGGCTGCATGCCTGAAGCCATGATCAGCCTGTTGATCACGCCCTCCGAACCGAGCAGCAGGAAGCACAGCCCGGCAATAATCACCCATGACAGAAAATGCGGAAGGTACACAATTGACTGCACGATACGTTTGAACACGTTGTTCCGCACTTCATTCAACAGCAGCGACAGGACGATTGGCAGCGGGAAGAAGAAGATCAGACTGAGCAGGTTGATTCCCATCGTGTTCCGAAACAGAACGATAAAATCCGAGTCCGCGAAAAACCGCCGGAAATGCTCCAGTCCCACCCACTCGCTGTGCAGAATTCCCAAATAAGGCGAGTAATCCATAAAGGCGATAATCAAGCCCCACAGCGGCACGTATTTAAACAGAATCATAAATGCCAGCCCCGGAAGAGCGAGTACAATCAGCTGCCGTTCGCGAACGATCCGGCTGAGGACAATTTTCCGGCTCGTCCGACTTTGCTGAGCCTGCCCGGCTGCGTTAGATATTGAATTTGAATCGTTGATCGCACCTCTCCTCCTTTCATCGGGTTTATTGTAAGCAGAGGCGCTGTTTCCGGCAATGAGACATATTTTCCCCGCCGTTCACGCCCGGGAAGCCCTCTGTTATGCGGGTTTTGACCCCCTCTTCGCCTTTACAATTCCAACAGAATATTTGTCCCATTGCCGGAAAAACAGGTATGGAGCGGCAAGCCGCTTCCGACAGCTCCCGGCGCGGCGGGAGAACGGTCAATAAAACAAAAAACCGCAGGCTGCCCACAAGCCAGCCCGCAGTTTTTAGTTGTGATCCGTTTATTGTCCCAACGCGCCGCGGTACTGGCCAGGCGTCTTTCCTTCGTACTTTTTGAAGATGCGCGTAAAATATGACGGCTGGTAGCCTACCTGCTCGGCGATGTCGTGGATCTTGCTGTCGGTCTCCCGCAGCAGCTCCTTCGCCTTGTCCAGGCGAACCTTGGTCAAATAATCGATAAAATTCATGCCCGTAATCTGCTTGAAGCCGAGGCTCAGCTTTTTCATATAGGTGCCCTGCAAATCGGCGCATGACTCAAGCGTAATGTCCGTCATATAATCGCGGTGAATGACCGTGACCACCTTCTCCACCAGCTGCTTCAGCTTGATGCCCTGCGTCTCCTCGACCCACTGCATATACGGCTCGATCAGCCTGGAGCGGCACCATGTCAGAACCTCCCCCAAATTGCGCAGCCCGGCGAGCTCCTCGTACAGATTGACGCCGCCGTAAATCTCGTGAAGATTGCAGCCGGATTGGATCAGCGTATGGTGAATGCTGCCCAGCAGTTGATGCATCCCCTGCAGTACGTAGAATTCCTTGGTGGAATTATGATGAAGCTCCGCAATGAACGCTTCGATCAGGCGCATCGTTTCCTCAATTCCGCCCATCCGCAAGGCCTGCAAAATCTCCTTCTCGGCCGTGACCGGATAAGTAAAACCGTCATAATCGATATCCGACCAGCCATCCAAATCGAGAATCTGATTGACCGCCTCCAGGTCGCGGTATCTGTGCGCCTTCCTCGCCTGCGCGTACAAATCCGGAATCGACTTCAGCTGGTCGGTCAGCTTCCCCGCGCCAATCGTCACATTCACCTTCAGCATCGTGTGCAGATAGTGGATGATGTCTTCGGAAAGCTGCATAAGCTTCGTCTTCGTCCGTTCCTTGTCCCCGTCGCACGCGAAGGATAAAAACACGCCCAGCAGCATGCCCTGGAAGCTGACGACACTCACCTCCACGTCCCGGCTGCGCACCAGCTCCTCCACAATGTTGGCCGCGGCGAAGGCCACCGACTGCTTGTCCCCCTCGGAAAATCCGCTCTCCCGGCCGGCCAGGTCGAACAGCTCGATGGTGGAGAACGAAAAGCTCCTGCCATCGACATCCCAACCGTACGATTCCATCCGCTCCCGGATTTCCTGCTCGGACATGGAATAATAATGCCCATCCACGAACTGAATCAAGAATGCATTGCGGAGCGCCGGCAGGCTGTTCTCGAACCGCGTCTGGAACTCCCGGCTCTCGTACGTCAGATGCCGCCACTGCTTCTCGATAAATGCAAGCTCGTCCCGGCTGTCGTGCGGTCCCGCTCCGATCCGCCTGCCGCGAAACAGTCCGACGATCCTGCTGATCGGCCGGTACAGCTGATTCGTCGCGACCCAGGATAACAGGAATGCGATGACCAGTCCGAAGAAGCTGGCAGCAAGCATCAGCCGGGACGTAATGATGATTGGCCGGCTCAGCAGACTAAGCGGCGTCGCCGTCACGAATGTCAAGCCGACCTTGGACATCTCATACTGCCCTACTGCATATTTTTGACCGTCCCAGTCGAACTTGAACGCTTCGCCTATTTTCCCCTTCGCAATCTCCTCCCGCAATGCGGCGGCAAGGGGACTGATCTCCGTCTCCTTCGACGCGCCGTTTGCGACCCAATTCATGCTGTCGTTCAAGATAAATGCCGCTCCCGAATTCTCGGGATTTAATACGCGCAGAAGGCTGTTCATTTCCTCGGGGTCAAGGTCGATAATGAACGCGCCGTACGGATTCGCGCTGATCACCGGCAGCTTGTGAATGAGCGTCATCGAAGACAGCGGAGCCCCGCGGTCCGAAGTAACGCCGAATTTCCAGAAGAACCCGTCGCCGGACCGCAGCAGCGCGGCATACTTCTCCTGCTCCTGCCGATCCGTAATGGCCATCGCGCCTTGATAGGGCGAGATCAGCGCGTTGTTCCGTTTGACGTACAGCTGAACCCGCTTGATCATCCGGTCGGCGGAGTTGAGGCGCGTAAGCAGCTCGAACATATTTTGCGCCAGACGAAAATTATCGTTATACGAATCCTCGTTCAGCTGATTCTGAAACAAATCCTGCTGCGCATACTGGTTCGCAATGATTTCCACTTGAGAGAATTGCTCATTGAGCTGCTCCGCCGTCTGGATCAGCCTCAGCTGGTGCGTATAATCGACTTCCCGCTCGATTTGTCTCGCGCTGATCAGGTACGTGCTGACGGCAATCAACGCCATCGGCAGGCTGGAGATGAACAGGACGATCGCAAGATTTTTGCGAAAAAGCCGTCCGCGTTCTGTCCGCTTCCCCCCTGCCCGGATAATTCGACTCAAAAACCAAGAGTTGATAGCGCCCTCCTCCTTTAACGATAATTGGCGCCTCAGTGCTTAGTCATAATTTGCTGTCGGTCTGACCGCAATTCAAGGCAGGCTAAATAAACGGACGAGCTTGACGCTTCCCGGACGTATAATACCAATCAATTGTTATCGTAGTGTCACCTGTTTAAGAAGGAATTGCAAATCCCCTTTCATACCTGTCAATAAAGTGCGTACTACCCTGAAACGCCTTACGATCTTTCTCCTCCGGGAACAATGCAAATGCCTCAACTAATGAATCTGATTAAAGAACGGTCTGAAGAAACAGATGTAGTTGGATTAGGTATAACGGAGCATATGCCGTGGGATTCAATTAACCTGAAGAAACTGCTTGGAGAAATTTCTATTTTAAATAAGTAAAGGGCGAGGAGATTGGCGATAAAAGCGGCTGTCTTTGGGGCAGCAAGCCCGGAACCGATTCAGATTCCGGGCTTGCTGGCTGCCTGAGCATGGGGAATTTCTTTTCAAACTCCCCTATGCCTCCTCCCAAAAACGCCGCAGGTTGTCCATGGCGATCTTGGACGCTGCCTTGCATTCCTCCATGCCTTCGAACTCTATTGTAATGCTGCCGTCATATCCGGAATCCTTGACGAGCTTGACAATTTTCCGGATCGGGATGTCGCCGTGCCCGACGATTGCTCCGCGCAGGAAATTGCCATGGGCCGTTCTGAACCATTCCCCGTCGCCCGGATGCTCGTCGTAGGGGCGGAAATAGAAATCTTTGAAATGAACCAGAGACGCATACGGCAGATTCTTCATCACTCCGATAACCGGGTTCTCATCCACGCACATGAAATTGCCGATATCGAGCGTCGTCTTGAAGTTGGGGCGATCCACCGCATGCAGAACCCGTTGGACACGGTCGCTCGCCTGTACACTGAAGCCGTGATTTTCGATCGTGGTCGTAATGCCGAACTGTGCGGCATAATCGGCAATGATCCGGCTCCCCTTGACGATCAGGGGCAGGCTGTCCTCGAACCAGGCTATCGTCATTTTCTCCTGCGGCAGCGTAAATGCCGTTACGTCATGGCGCATATGGGTCATGCCCATCCGGTGCACCACATCTACATGCCGTTTGACCCGGGCCATTTCCGCTTCGAAAGCGTCCTCTGTCTCTTGAACAAAATTCGCGGGCAGAGAGTAGTTGGACAGTTCAATGCCTGCAGACTTTGCCCGCTCGCGAATGGCGTCAGCCAGTTCAGGATTATCCTCCACCGTGTACCCGTAGGGAACCATTTCCATATGCTCGCCGCCATTCCCGGCAATCCAGTCGATGACGTCCAGAACGGTCATTTCGCCGGATTTCAAATCATTTAACAAACTATACGTGCTAAGGCCTACTTTCATTTTCTCAGCTCCCAGATTATATTTTCGTATGAACTACTCACGGCCAGGCGGCAACGGCGCGGGTTGATCATGATTCGTTGCCACGCGTGAATTCCTTGCTTATAGCGTTCAGGAGTGTCAACGTCGTGTCGCATCCGTATTCCCAGAACATGATGCCGGCTAGCCCCTCATTGTTGACATAGCTGCATTTGTGATGAATGGATTCCTCATCCTCATACGTGATAAACGAACTCCCGTCAAACAGGTACGGCGCTTTCGCCTCATCATCCCAATAGCGCGTGTACCCGTTCTTATTCCTATAGTCCGCTGCCAGATTCGTATAATCGGGACCATATCCTCCCGGCCCGCCAGTCATCTGATGCAGACCGCAGTTATGGTTCGGAACGTCCTTCCACATCCGGGAATAGAACGCGGCTCCAATCACCAATTTCCCACGGGGGACGCCCGCCTTCCCGAACATGCGGACGGAGGCATCCGCGCTGATCCGGAATAAATCCCCTGTCGATGCATACAGATTCGTATGATGACCCGTCAAGGTCTGGAAACCGCCGCGCATATCATAGGTCATGAGCTGCACGTAATCCAGATATTGCTGGACTTGATCCATCTGCGTGCCGTCGAGGTAATACTGATCCGCCCCCGCAGCAATCGTCAGCAAGTAATGCCGGCCATCCTCAGCCGCTTTGCGGTCGAGCGCCGCTCTGATTTCCTTCAATAGCAGCGTAAAGTTTACTTTGTCATTCGGGGACGCCGCGATCCCGGCCACGGCATAACACGGATACTCCCAGTCGAGGTCGATTCCGTCAAAAGAACCTCGCTCCAGCACCTCAATTGCCGACCGGGCCATCCGCTCCCTGCCTTCCTGCGTGGAGGCCGCTTCGGAGAAGCCGCCTGCGCTCCAGCCTCCGACAGATAATAGAATCTGCAGCTTTGGATGATCGCCCTTCAACCGGTCCAGACTGTCAAGTTGCTTCAGATGGCCAATGCGAATTTCATCCTGCTCCACATGCCCGAACGCGACATTCAGATGGGTCAGCTTCCCGGCTGCATCTGCCGTGATGTCAGGAAGCGCCCGGTCGCCCGCATATCCCACAATAAACTTCTGACTCATCATCCGTTCCTCCCTTTCTCAAATGGTTCCCTATGACGCCGCTTTCCTACTAATCCCTTGCCTGAGCGGGAATCGAAGCGTTTTTGTAATCCTCTTGCAGACTCTCCCCATGGGTTTGACTTTTATATGGCCTTTCTGTAATCGCTCGGAGCGATGCCGACCACATTCTTAAACGCCCGATTGAAGGAGTTGTAATTCGTGTAGCCTACTTCCTCGCTGATCTCCTGAATCGGCTTATCCGTCTCCATCATCAACTGCTTGGCCTTCTCGATGCGGTGGGTGATCAGCAGGTCCACGAACTTCTCTCCGATCTCGTCCTTGAACAGCTTGCTCAAATATTTCGGATTGATATCAAACAGATTGCTCAAGTAGTTCAGTGAAAGCTCGGGATTATGATAGTTTTCCTCGACATACTTGCGGATTCGCAAAATATGCGTCCGATGTTTCTTGGCATAGCGCAGCGTCTGCATCTGCTGGGCCAGCTCCCGGAACGTTTCCCAGCAAAGCAGCCGGAGGTCATCCGCGGTTTCCCAATCGTCCAGCTGGTTAAGCAGGCGGCCGAGCAGCGCGGTCCATAACTCCAGATATTCGCGGGGCAGCTCCGCGAACTCGCGTTTATATTGCTGGAACAACAATTGAACCGTATTGATCATTTCCTGACGGGACAACACGGATGCCGTGATTTGTTCAAACAACCGGTCAAAATGCTTCTCCCAGATTTCGTCGGATACCCGCATAGCCTGTACCAGGAGAGAGATCGTCTTCAAGAGCTCGTAGACATCATTTTTGGAATCCGGCACATCCGCGAACCGGATGATTTGGCCCACCCCCAGAACCGCTTTATAATCAAGGGCGCGAACCGCTCCCTTCAAGGAGGACCTGAGACCGCGCAGGTCGGTCGCAGCCTGACCCATTCCGATCGTGACGGTAAAATTGAGATACTGCTCTACCTTATCAAGATACCCGGAAAGCACCTTATGTTCAACCTCTTCCGGCTGCATCGTTTCAGGAAGCCACAGGATCGCATACAGCCGGCGGTCTGAAATCCATTCCGCCCATACCTCATTCCCCTCCTGCCGCGTGTTTTCCTGCAGAATGCTGATCAGTACGAACTTGAGCAGAGATTGGTCCTGCTCATGGTACTCTGCTGCAAATTGCGGGTAGCGGTCAATCTCCACCACCGCCACCGTCCACCTGTCCGCAAGCTCCGGGAGGTTGAACTTCCTCATTTCCGACTGCAAATCGCTGTCGGCGAATTCCCGCGCGCCTTCCAGCAGCTCCTGGAAGAAATATTTTTTTTGCAAAAGCAGATTCTCTTCATATTCCTCCTGATATTGCCTCGTTTGATCAATCATACGCTCCAGCGTGTTTTGGATAAAACGAAACTCATTTTCCTTCACAGGACCCAGCTGTGTCTGGGAGGAGACGGTCTGGATCAGCGTCACAATCTGCTCTATCGGCTTGTAGTTTCTGCGGGTCACATAGATTACCCATATCACTCCGATGAACACGACTGCCACCGCAAAAGCAAACCAAATATCATAAAACCTCAGCGCAAATTTAATGATCTTGCCATTATTAAGACCCGTTTCTACTTTCCAGCCGCTGTAGCCTGATGTGAATTCGGAGAACACTTCGCCTGAAGCAAGGCTTGCGTTATCACGGCCCGTCCTATTAATCTCCCATAAACTATCGCCGGACCGGTTGAATACATTGACGAATGTAAATTCCGGATCGTACATCTGCATAATGGATTTGCGCAGCGTCTGCAAGTCGACATTAACCACCATAAGACCCTGTCCGCTCCCCACACTGCGGACCAGCGTAATGACATGCTTGGCCGGCTGCGCTGCCTCATCGAAGGCTTTGAACTCTCTGGACCCCGCCCACTTCTGGCTGTTCGCGGCACGGCTCTCCCCGATGAACGCCGCATCCGGAAACTCCCCGATCGGGACCCCCTTGCCGTTGCTGAATACCGTGTCGTCCTTATAGCGCACCAAATAAATCGAATCAATTAATGGAAAATCTATTTTTAAATCATCAATCACCTGAACAGCCTGAATGCCGGCGTAAACGTCATGGCTGCCGGATACCGCAAAATAGTTCTTCAGGCTGGGATTCGTCAAGATTTCGCGCAGCACTTTAAAATCAATGGAGCGCAATGAATTATCCAAATATTGCATGACCTGCGATGCCAGGAACTCATTCGCCTTCAGCGCTTCTTTCCGGTTCTGCTCATTGAATACCTGGAAAAAGATAATAAACAAAATCGTTGTCACAATAAAAAAGACAGGCAGATAAGATAGCAGCAAACGTCTAAACCAATTGTTGTTCATCTCCGAAGTGCCCCCCCACCACTGTTTGTTCGTAAGACGACAACCCTCTGACCAGGCCGCTAATTTTGATCCATTTTATTATATAGGATGAAGTGGGGTTGTCAAAGGAGAAGACTGCTCCGCGTCATGTCTGACAGGCAGAGCAGCCCTTGTGAACAAACGTTGTGTTACTACTGGGTTTTCTCTATCGCACGCTGATAGATATCAAGATAATTGCCAAGGCCCAAGCCGTCGAAGCCTTTTACATACGCATCCCAATCCTTCTCGATGCTCTTGCTGCCGATAATGAACTGAGCCATGTTGGTTTGCACGTAATCCTTCACTGCCGTGGTCAGCTGCGCTGCCGATTCGGTATCCTCCGGGCGAATAAATACATTCGAAGGGTACGTCTCTTGCGGAGCAAACGGCTTGTAGACATTGGTTGCTTGCGCCAGACGCGTGCCGTAGCCTTCCGCCGATAAAGGATCCTGTCCTTCTGCAAACAAGTTGCGGAACGTATTGGACAAGTCATGCGCTCCGATTTGCGACCAGCTCTCGTTGACTATGACGTTCGGATCGCGTTCCGGAAGATTATAGTACGTGTATTTGGCTGGTTCGCCGTTGATGTTCTTCTCATCCGCACTGGCTAATTTCCAGCCTTTCCCTTCCGTTGGCCCATATTCCGCATACAGGGCGCCTTCTTCGCTGAACATGTAATCGACAATTTTAATTGCGGCTATCTGCTGTTCTTCCGAAGCTTTGTTGGTGATCGCGAATTCGAATTCCCCTACGCTTTGCGTGACGCCGGTCGTTTGTACGCCGTCCGGCCCTTTCAGCGGAGGCACAATGTCCCAGTGCTGATGGCGGGTAAGCTTCTTGTCATACGTATCGACCAAATAGCTGACGAGCGCCGTTGTAATGGAACCGACGATTTCATCGCCTTCCTTCCTGCCCAGCTGCGAGACCGCCTGATCGTTCTGCGTGAACGAAGCTGGATCGACCAGACCTGCCGCATAAAGCTTGTTCATGTATTCCAGACCCTTCTTCCAACCCTCCTGGTTGGCAGCAAACTCCACTTTCCCGTCCTTGACGATCAAATACTTATCGTTGTCATTATAGATGAAGCTATTCATCAAATAAGCATCGATACTCCCGTTCCATACATATTTGTTCGGTGCGCCGGTGAGCGGGATTTCATCCGCCTTGCCGTTGCCGTTCGGATCCTTTTCCTTGAACGCCTTAAGCACCGTGTACAGCTCATCCGTCGTCGTCGGCATTGCAAGGCCCACCTTGTCGAGCCACTCTGTGTTGATCCAGTATTTCTGCGCATACGTACAGTGGTAGCATTCATTGAATATAGGCAGCGCATAGATGTTGCCGTCCGGTGCGGTGATTGCCTCTTTGAAATACGGCTTCTCTTCCATTATCTTCGTAAGGTTCGGTCCATACTTGGCAATCAAATCGTTCAGCGGGAGGAATACTCCCTGTTTCCCGTAAGTCTGGAGATCCGAGGTTGTGAACTTGCCGTGAAGGAACACTTCGGGATAGTCACCGCTCGCGAGCAGCAATTGCCTGCGATCCTGCAGAGCGTCTGTTGGAGCCAGATCCCATTTCAGCTTAACGTCAAACTTCTCTTCGATAAATTTCGTGAAGTCGTTGTCTTCCATAGGGGCCTTGCCCTGCGGAGCAAAGAAGGTCATCGTTACGGGGCCGGCGCTTTCCCCGCTTCCGCTTCCGCTGCTGCTTTCTGTATTTTTCTCCTCTGATGTACTGCAAGCAGAGAGCACCGAAACCGCAGCCATGATTACCAGCAGCATCGAAATCCAAGATTTTCTCAAACCTGACTCCTCCTTTTGTAAAATAGAAGAAAGTATAAATTTCCGCCATACTTTGCCGAAATGAAACGCGCTTCTCCGCCAAAGGACGGCTGAAGCCGTTTCACCTTGTAACGCGGCATACACTCATGTTAATGTACGCTATTAATCCCTAACCCGAAATCCACGGCGCTCCCCGCACCTCCTCTCAAGCCGCTTTTGTGGATCGTGGTGGATACCACGGATGTTCTATCCTTTCAAGGAGCCCACCATAACCCCTTTGACAAAATGTCTTTGAACGAACGGGTACATGATGAGAACAGGGATACTGGCTACAACGATCAATGCATATTTGAGCACCTGCTCGAACCCCTGATCGCGGATTTGCTGGCTCGTATTGGCCAACATCGCCGGATCGGCGGCGTTCAGGATCAGCAGATTGCGCAGCACATATTGCAGCGGGAACAAGTTCTCGGACCGCAGATAAATCAGCGCATCGAAGTAAGCATTCCAGTGGCCGACCGCATACATCAGGGTCATGACGGCCAGGATCGGCTTCGATAACGGAAGAACGACGCTGACCAAAAACCGGGTATCCCGGCAGCCATCCACTTCCGCCGCCTCCCCCAGCTCCTCCGGAATCGAAGACTGGAAGAACGTTCTGGCCACGATGACCTGGAATACAGCCAGTGCTCCAGGCAGCCACATCGCCCATCGCGTATCCAGCAGATGAATATCCTTCATGAGCAGGTAGGTCGGAATGAGACCTCCGTCGAAGAACATCGTGATCATCATAAGGATCATAATAGCGCTCCGGCCATAAAACGTCTTGCGGGCCAAGGGATACGCCAGCATAACGGTCAGCACCACATTAATCAAAGTCCCTACGACGGTGTAGATGATTGTATTATAGAAACCCAACATCAGCTGCGAGCTTTTAAAAATAGAAACATACGCCTTGAAGTTTAAATCGACCGGAAACAGCCAGACCTGCCCCGATGTGACCGCCCGGGAGGAACTGAAGGAAGAGCTGACAATATAGAGCAGCGGGTAAAAGACGACCAACAGCACAATAATCAGAAATACATAGTTGAAACCCATGAAGATGCGGTCGCCAAGCGGATCCTTGATCTGATTTCGTTTAAACATAAATATCCCCTCCTTTACCACAGGCTGTTCTTAGAGACTCTTCTGGAAATGGCATTGACAAGGATAAGCAGAATCAGGTTAATGATGGAGTTAAACAACCCTACAGCCGAGGAAAAGCTGAAGTTCGCCCCGATCAGACCCACTTTGTACACATAAGTCGAAATAACCTCAGAAGCACTCGTATTCAACGGATTTTGCATCAAATAAATTTTCTCGAAGCCGACTCCCATAATGCTGCCAAGGCTCAAAATAAGCATAATGACGGTCACCGGGATGAGGCTCGGAATATCGATATGCCAGATCTTCTTGAGCCGGGAAGCCCCGTCCATCCGGGCGGCTTCATATAGGGCAGGGTCCACCCCGGCCAGTGCCGCGATATAAATAATGGAAGAATAGCCCATCCCCTGCCACACACCCGACCATACATAGATGGATTTGAAATATTCCGGAATGCCCATAAAGTTGGTCATCGAGAATCCAAAAAAGGAGAACAGCCTGTCTACTATCCCTACATGAGGAGACAGCATCAGAATAATAATGGATACCATAACGACCGTTGAGATAAAATGCGGGGCGTACGTTACCATCTGCACCGTCTTTTTGAAATAACCCGTGCGAATTTCGTTCAAAGCTAGAGCGAGCAGGATCGGAACCGGAAAACCAGCCAGCAAGGAATAGAAGCTGATTCCAATTGTGTTTTTGATAAGCAGCCAGAAGTTAGGAGAGTTGAAGAAGGCTTCAAAGTGCTTGAAGCCGACCCACGGGCTCCCCCAAATGCCTTTAACCACACTAAAGTCTTTGAAGGCGATTTGCACGCCGACCATCGGAATGTACTTAAAGATTAATAGATACACTACCGGAGGCAGCACCAATAAATAGAGCTCCCAATGTTTTTTGATGCTTTTAATGAAAGGATGCCTTTTTTTGCGTTTGGGCGGATTGATTCCTTTCTGGAGCTTCATCTGTGCGGGTATGCTTTCTGTAACTTGACTCATTCATGTCACCCCTTATGCGTATTGTGTCATAATACTTTACATAAACCTTCATTATTTATCTCTTATAGTTTCCGAAATTTCCTTGTAAAGATTTATTATGTAAAGATACATGTCAGGAAACGCTTTCTTAAGTGGTATGAATTGATAGTACCTTGAGAGGCGTTCTTTAAGCAATTTGCAATTTTCTCATACCTCTCCATATTCCATAAACCCTTGTCCGACAAGGAAAATCCGTTGTTTTGAGCCTGATAGCCTGCCTGAATCGCTTGCGTTCCGCCCGCAACCCCTTGCACAATAAAAAAACCGGGGGCACTGCTCCCCCGGAATTCCTGAACCTGCTTATTCGGTTGCAATCAATCGAAATACATGGGTAATCGGCGCTTGCTCCGTGACGGCCGCTTGCGGAAGTTCAACCACCAGCCCTTCGTCCGTGCGATTGAACTCCAGACGCCCGCCCGTTCCGACGAACTCAATCCGTTCTACACTTCCTGTGTAAGGAATGACCGTCTGCTGACGCACAGGCTCATTCTCATTCTTGTACAGGCGGAAAGCGTAGGTTGTGTCTGCCTTGCAGGTGAATGCCCATGCTCCCGTGAAATAAGGGCCGCAAATTCTTGTTCCGTAGATTCCTTCACCATACACGTTGAGCCATGCGCCAAGATCCTTGATGCTCCGAACCGCGCCTCCCGGAAGGCGACCGTCCGGCTGCGGCCCGACGTTCAGCGCCAGGTTCCCGCCCTTGGCTACCACCTCCAGGAGGATGTGAGCCAGTTGTCTTGCCGTCTTATAACGGTCATCGAATCCGAAGGCAAAGGAATTCCCGACCGTAATACAGCTCTCCCACGGGATATTCATCGGCCGATCTGGGATCGTCTGCTCCGGGGTTACAATATTCTCGTAGGGACCTCCGACCGTACGGTCCGCGGCCAAGAGCCAGGGCTGTGTCTTCCGGGCCTTCTCAACGACCTCACCCAGCCGGATATCCTGGCCTCTTCGGCCCGCCCGCACCCAGCCCGCATCCAGCCACAAGCATTCTATCCGGCCGTATTTGGTCAACAGCTCCATAATCTGTTCATGCGTGAATTCCACGAACTTCTCCCACATCCAGGGATATTGTTCCGGATCATAGGAAGGGCCGCGCCACATATGCCGCCCGCGCTCCTTACCGGGCGCCCAGTAATAGGGCGTATGCCAGTCCGCCTTCGAGAAATAAGCCGAGATCCCCAATCCTTTGGCGCGGAAAGCGTCAAATAGCTCCCGGCAAATATCCGCATATTGATGGGTATGAAACGGTGTGTCCGGTCCCGTAATGCGATAATCGGTCGTATGCGTATCCCACATGCAGAACCCGTCATGGTGCTTGGTGGTAAACAGAAAATATTTGAAGCCATTGTCGGCGGCAAGCTCTGCCCATTTCTTCGGTTCAAACCGAATCGGGTTGAAGGTTTTGTTCAGATCGAAGTATTGGCGCTTGAACTGCTCCATGTCGTCGATCCAGTCGATGTCATTGCGGGACCAATCCCCGTCATCATCACTTAACGCCCAGGATTCTACCAGTCCAAGCTGCGAATACGGCCCCCAATGCATCATGAGGCCGAGCTTCTGATCCTTGAACCATTCCAGGCGTTCATTCAGCAGCGGATCCTCCGGCTTGACCCATTCTTCCTCTTTGCTGAAATTGTGCACGCCGGATTCAACCACCTGTTCTTCCTGATCCGGCAGTGTGTCCTTCGATTCGCTCATCGCATTCATTCCCTTCCCACTACGCTGATGTTCACAACCAACGTATACCCTTTTCCCCGGAACAGCACAATTCTCAATAATCGTTTGCTATGCTATTTTCCATTTGCTCCTCCTGAAACCGGTGAAAAGACGGGGGTGTTGTGGTGACTTTCACTTTACACGAATCCATATATGGGCCTCTTTGTTTTTCTAGCTGTCGCACTTATTATTACAATCTGTCAAATATAAATAAAGTTCCGCCTTCCTTTAAATCCAATTCATGATTGTTAATCAAAATGATATGGTTATTTGCCCATTCAATATCAGCTTGATCCACTCTTCGTTCAATATAAATCTTTTTCTTAAACCAGAGAGGTCCATTTAATTCACCCATTATTCCGAACGTCCCCATGGCCCCTGCATCGGTATAGTAAAAATCGATCGTATAGTGGTTGTCTGGGGAGTGTGCCGTCTTCAAAAATACTTTTGCTCCTGAAAACATGGTTGTGAATGATAGGGCAATTAATAGAACGAAGGATAATGCTACTGAAAGAAGCACAGTTAACCAACTTCTCATTCTTGCAAACCAACTGGATTTATCTTTAAAACCTATAATAGCTAAGATCAAAGCGAGAATGGACAGTAATAAAATCATATAATTAGGCGGGGCAATTAACCAAATGTCGTGAACATTTGAATATACAGAATATGCTGTTGTCAGGGAACAAAATAAACTTAAAAAGAAGGAAACGAGATTATACTTTGATTGCCGATTTTTCAATTTTATTTTCCTCCTTGTATTTGCTATATTCTTCAGACTGCAAACCCCCTCCCACAACTGCCGATTAACGTCTCAAAGGGCTGCCATACGGCAGCCCCTCTGTTTGTTAGAATAATAGTTCGCCGCTTTCTTTAATCTTTAAGATTACGACTGTCTGACGTCCTTGCCCAGTTTGCTTTAATTAAGTCCATCATGGCTTGCGACAATGCTCTTATCCTCGAATCGCGTGGAGAGAACGACGAGGGTCGACGAAAATCCAAATGTGTTGCACGTTTCAAGGAAGGTTTCCAAGGTTTCGCTTGTTTCGGTTACAACCTTTAATAAATAATTATACTCTCCGCTGGTTCTGTAGAAATCGACTATCTCGGGAGCAGTTTCGCCGAAAGCTTCAAACTCCTTGCATTTATTCGATTTAAACAGTACAAACGCGGTTGTATACTTGCCAAGCTTAGACGGGGAAAGCTCTGCCCGATAGCCCGTGATGATGCCCTGATCCTCCAGCTTCCGAAGCCGTTCCGTTACAGCAGGCTGCGACATGGCGATTATTCGACTCATCTCGGAAATCGTGATTCTGGCATTATCATGAAGTGTTGACAATATTTTATAATCAATGTGATCCATGATCAGAACACCTCATTTTTATAAGTCAGGATCGGAAAACAACGATAGAATTAAGTTTTCAGGCCATAAACTCCTTAATAATCTCATTTAAATTGTAGGGCAATTCCAATAAAATGTCACTAACAACCAGTGAGGGAGAATGAAAACGATGACAATGACATCAAACGAAACCAGAGCGGCTGAAGGGTTAAACTTTTTCACAACCGGTGACGGAGTTCGGATTTCTTATCAAATCAACGGATCAGCCGGTAAACCGGTATTGATGCTTGCAAACTCCATCGCCACCTCGATGAGCATGTGGGATGGCCAGATAGCTGATTTTTCTCGGCATTTCCGCGTACTTCGCTACGACTATCGGGGGCATGGCGAATCGGATACGCCCGCCGGTCCGTATTCATTCGACAGACTGGGACGGGATGTAATCGAACTGCTCGACGCACTTCACATCGACCGTGTGCATTTCCTCGGGCTGTCGCTGGGCGGTGTCATCGGACAATGGCTCGGCATCTATGCTCCCGAGCGGGTCGACCGGCTGATTCTGAGCAATACCTCCTCCTACCTGGGACCGGCCGGGCAATGGGAGAACCTGATCGCCTCTGTGCAGCAACCAGAGAAACGGACCGAATTCGCCGATATGTTCATGAAGAACTGGTTCCCTTCGCATATGCTGGAGCCGCAGAACCCGCTCGTCACGTCGTTTCGCAAGATGGTGATCGCTACTCGTGCGCAGGGAATTGCAGGAAGCTGGGCTGCGATCCGTGACATGGATATGCGCCGGACGGTCGCCCTTATCAGCAGCCCGACACTTGTCATTGCTGGCCAGTATGATACAGTGACGCTTCCCAGCCACAGCGAATTGATCGCTCAGACGATGCCAAATGCAAAACTCGTCATGCTGCCCGCAGTTCACCTGTCGAATGTGGAGTATCAAGCCGAATTCCTCAGCGCCGTGTTCGAATTCCTGCAATCGAAATAAGGAAAAGCTGTTATCAGCTATTACATACTATTGCACGATCCTACCCGTTCAGCTTGACGAAGGGCTGCCCAAGAGGCAGCCCTTTATCCGTTAAATACGGTTCAAAATTCTTCGTTATGATGTATATCTCTGACTATCTCCAGCTCGTCCCAATAAATAGGCGTACCCCAGAAAGGAAAGAGCGTCTCGAAAAGCACCTTCTTCTGTTCCAAATTACCCGAATAAGTGTCCACGCCTTCAAACAGGACCTTGGCACGATAGCCGCGATGATGCAGTTCCTGGAGAGTGCTCAGAACGCAGATTTCGAGCACCAGTCCGATCAAGACAATGTCTTGCCCGGAGCCCGGTGGTCCGATTGTTTCGGACAACCATTTGCTGAAACCATTCGGCGAGGGATACGGGACACCCGGAAGATCATTCGCTTTACCGGCACCTTCACGAATCCACGTCGGCGACGGTTCGGACTTCACCCATGTAGAAGGGTGTTTGATGTCGTCGGGGATGAGAGATTCATACCCCCACATACCCGGGACACATACAGAAGTATCCTTTCCAGGCTCGCTAGCACGATAATCCGAGATAATCTCAACAATCGTGCAACCTCGCTCGCGGACAAACGGGAATACTGTGTCCCTGATGAATTGCACGCACGGGCGCCGGCTGTAATGGGCGCCACCTGCAGTGGCGAAGTCGTTCTGCAGATCAATAGACAGGAAAACGACTGACATATTGCACCTCCGTAGATCATACCTTTTGTGCTGGAAGATACCGTACTGCATAATTTCCCCAATATGCTCAAAACCCATATTAACATAGGTTTCTACTTTCCGCCCGTTAGTGTGGAAAGGTAGTCGAATGACACCTATATTTATTCGTTACTTTAATGGATAAGAGGAGCTGCCGCGTAGCAAGCCCCCCCACTATTAAAGTATCGAGCATCCCCTTGTCGCACCGCAATAATTATGATGAATAATCAGCAGCTGTCGCGGTACTTGCCCGGCGTAATGCCCTCTACCTTCTTGAATACGCGGATCAGGACGAGATCGTTCGCATAGCCAACCTTTTGGGCAATTTGGGCAATCGTTAAGTCTTTTGTGGAAATTAGTCTTTTCGCTTGATGGATACGACATTGTGCAATGTAATCGGTGATGTTCCGGCCGCTCGTTTTCTTGAAAAAAGTCGAGACATACTGTGGTGTCCGGCTGAATTTTTCTGCAATCATATTAAGTCCCATATACGGATCGGAGTAATGATTATCGATAAAAGCAGTCATTTCCTGCAGCAGCTGATCGCTATGGCAGCCCCGGTCGGCTTTGAGAGAAAGGGTCAGCGACAGAAACATTTGCTTCATCTGTACATGCATCTCTTCGGCCGTTGCACAGGCCAAAATGGTTGTGATGGCTTCGAATTGACCGTCAACCTGCTCTCTGAGCCGTGCCCTTGTTACGTTAATGAGCTTCAAATGCGTGCTTGCCAAATCAAAAAACAGGCAACGGGCGAGTCCGGGTGTAATCGGATTAGAAGTGAAATTGACCGCGTACAAATTATTCAACAGCTTGCCGACGCTTTCTGCATCACCGCTGCGGACATAATTCATCAATTGTATTTCTGTCTCCATGGGATAATAGTAGTTCTGATCTTTGCAGTTTATTTCGTGAAAATATATAATCGCGCTCCCTTTGATCATCTTATACTCCATAGCCGCGAGCGCCTCAACATAAGCGCTCCCGATCCGCTGCCATCCTTCGTGAATGTTGCTGACGGCCAGGGTAATGGCGATTTTGAATTGGTGCTCCACCACCTCCTTGAGTGTACTGACGAGCTTCTCCGTATCCTGCATAGCTTCGTTCAGGCGATTTTCCTTGAAATTAAGCAGAATGACGAGACGATCGCGGTCGAGTTCAATACAATATCCGGCATGATGCTCGTGAATCAGATCGGTACAAATGTTTGAAATGACAAAACGGGTCAACGCCCACTGCCGCTCGGAATGCTCTTTGGAAAATTTCCCGGCCTGATCGACCTGGATCAGAATAACTGCAAATGACCCGGACACAAACTGGATGTTCATAAAGTCGAGCGAATGGCTAAAATCTTCCGTGTGATCCACAAGCCCCCTTATGAGCCGGGACAAAAAGTTTGCCCGCATGACGGGCGTCTGCTGTTTCAGCATCCCTTGCAAATTTTTTTGTTCAATGAGTACGCTTTCAAAAGATTCCTGGATGTATTCGTATTCATTGGATATATGCGATTGTGCTGCAGTGCGGCCTTTTACGAAAGCCTTGAGCATTTGCTTTACCGGTCTGTAGTTGTGGTAAGCCATCAAATACGAGGCCACCAGCCCCCCTGCCAAATAAACCGCGAACAGCCAAATAGCGGTTACCTTGACCGAATTGACCTTCTGCATGTACAGGTCCCGCGGCATGACGGAAATGTATTTCCAACCGATTTGTTTGGAGGATGTGTAGGAAACCATCAGATCCAGTCCATTTTTTTTATAGGGGAAAAACCCGGGTTTCTCCTGCATTTGCCCAAAAACCTGCTTGCTGAGTGGAACCTGATCTGTTGTCCCGGTCAGCACCTTTTGATTGGCGTCGATAATGTAGATGTTGCTTCGGTTGGCTGACTCGATTTGCCGTATCATTTCTTTGACCTGCTTTTCATTAATCAGCACGACAAGACTTCCCTTGACGTCTGACGTGCCTTGTATGGGAATGAGAGACTGAACATACGTGATCACTTGAATGGGTTGTCGTTCCAGGCTTGCCGTAAGAGGAAGACCTCCATCCTGGATAAGTGTTTGGGAAGGCAAGTAATCCCTATTGTGACTGCTCTCCAGTACCTCCTTGCGCCAGGACTCATAATTCATGTCCTTATAGCTGTAGTAACTATTGTAGAACGTTCGGGAATCCGTGCGGACTCCCGGTTTAAGAATGGTATCGCTTCCTTTGAAATAAACGTAGTAATCCTCGATAAACTGCCCGCTGAAGCTTCTATAGCGGTTTAAATAATCCGAAATAAATTCAATGTACTTGTACGATGATTCGTCCGCCAGGTCGTTGTTCAGCAGCAGATCCATTTTGGGATTCAATGCGATTTGCTGCGACAATTGATCGACTTCTTTAACGCTGCTGTCCATGGACAGCCTGAGCTGCTCAAGCATGGCAAGGTTGGAACGGTTGGCCTGATCGACCATCGCCTTTTCCACCCGTGAATACAAGACGCCTCCGATTACAACGGGAAACAAAAGAAAGCAAATGTAAGAAATCAGCAAAGTCATGAACACGCTTCTCCGGCTGCGCCTCTTTAACCGGAGAAATTGAATGACAAAAGGAATCATAGGGGTCCCTTTCTTCACTTAGTATGCCTTTCCTCACTAATTCGTGGAAAACCGTCCGATTTCCTTCTGTTCATCCATGTTTTCACTCCTTAATCGCTCCAATCATGACGCCTTTGACAAAATATTTTTGCAAGAACGGATAGAGACACAAAATCGGCAGGGTCGATACAATGATGGTTGCATATTTGATCGTTTCCCCAATCGGCATTTTGTCCCCGACGGAGGCGCCCGTCATCATCGCGTCAGTGCTGTTTGTAATTAATATTTCCCGCAAAATAAGCTGCAGCGGATATAACTCGCGGTCACGCAAGTAGATCAATGCGGAGAAGTATGAATTCCAGTGTCCGACCGCGTACCATAATATCATCACGGCAATGACAGGCATGGACAGCGGGATAACGACCCGGAACAATATGGTCAAGTCGTTCGCTCCGTCGATTTTGGCGGATTCCTCCAGACTGACGGGTATTGCTTGAAAAGCCGTCCGCATGATGATCAGATTAAAAGTGCTGATCGCCCCTGGAATGAGCAGCGCCCAAGGCGTATTCAACATACCGAGATTGCCGATCAGCAGGTAAGAGGGAATTAGGCCTCCGCTGAATACCATCGTAATGACAATCATGAACATGATGTGATTTTTAAAATACAAATTGCGGCGAGAGAGCGCATACGCCCCCAGCGAGGTCATGAACAAGTTGATCGCGGTACCTGCCAGCACGTAAAATAGCGTGTTTTGATAACCTTTGGCAATCATGGGATTATCGAATACCGCTTTGTATGCCGACAAATTAAATCCGCGCGGTGCGAACAAGAGTCCACGGTGCTGAGCGACCTCCGAAGGATCGCTGAAGGAGGCAAAGAGGACATAAAGAAACGGATAAAGCGTTATAAAGCAAAACAGCAGCATGAGAATGACGTTGAACACGTCAAAGCTCTTCTCCCCTAAACTCCTCTTAATCATGAGTTCCCTCCTTTACCAGAGCTTATTTTCGCTCACTCGTTTACTGACGGTATTCGAGATGACAATCAGTGCAAAGCTTATGATTGAGTTAAAGAGACCTACAGCAGCGGTATACCCGTAGTTGGCCTCCAGAATCCCTTTGCGGTAGACAAATGTCGAGATGACGTCCCCGGTTTCGTAGGTCTGGGGGTTGTACATAAGCAGGACCTTCTCGCTGCCGACGCTCATCATGGATCCCACATTCAAGATCAGTAAAATCACGATGGTCGGCATAATGCCGGGGATGGTAATATGCAGACCCTGCTTCAAGCGGCCTGCCCCATCGATTTTGGCGGCTTCATAAAGCGTTGGGTCAATATTGGCAATGGCGGCCAAATAAATGATGGATCCCCAGCCTACACCTTGCCAGACGCCGGATGAAACATATAAGAAACGAAACCATCCGGGCTCCCGGAAAAAAGCGATTGAATCTAGTCCGAGAAACCCCATTATCTGGTTGATAAGTCCGTCACGGGCCAAAAAATCAACCATCATCCCGACCACGACAACGATCGATATGAAATGAGGCAAGTACGAAATCGTTTGTACGGAACGCTTGAATAAGGTGCTGCGAATTTCATTGAGCAGAAGGGCCATCAGGATAGCGGCCGGAAAACCGAACAACAGCTCATAAATGTTAATCAGGATCGTATTACGGACAAGACGCCCGAAATAATAACTGCTGAAAAACTCTTGGAAGTGATTGAATCCGATCCAGGGACTGCCGGCAATCCCTTGTCCAGGACTGAAATCCTTGAAGGCGATTTGCAAGCCGTACATGGGTCCGTAATGAAAGATGACGTAATAAGCGACAACGGGCAGCACCATCAGATAGATCAGTTTATTAACCTTTAGATCCTTTCGTATGGTGCGCCAGGCACTGTCCTTTTTCAATACTGTGGTTTTGTGTACCGCAGGCTCCGTTTGCATGACGGACATGAATATTCACTTCCTCTCGATCGCTTCCGATGATTCCCTAAAACTGCCGGGAGCTAAAACGTATGGCCCATCCTCCGGAGAATCGAAATGCCGGTTATTTACGGTTGTTGTACCTTTCCAGGGCGGCCTGTTGGATTTTCAGAGCCTCATCGAGGCCCATGCTCTGTATGGTTTGGACATAATTATCGAAGCTTTCGATCGGTTCGGCTCCCATGACGAACTTGTTGAACATTTCGTCCTTGTAGGTATTAATGTCCGCCATAATTGACGCGAACCGGCTGCTTTCATCCTTGGTCGGGGTTACGAGCGGCATCTTCTTCTCGTTGCTCGGCCCGGACCATACCGTAACCGCATCTTTCTGCTCTGGCAGCGCTAAATATTGTTCCAAATAACGCTTGTCCTGAATGAACGGACCATCCCAGGACGCCCTGTTATGGCGGGCCATAGCTTGCTGTACCGGCAGCCCGTCAGCGTTTTTCGAGATGTCATCCGTCCATTTGGGATAGCCGTCAACCAGATTGTAGCTTATGCCTTCCGTTCCAAAGTTAAACAGCATATGTCCTTCTTCGGAATAACCATAATCGAGCCATTTGACCGTTTCGATGGGGTTCTTGTTGCTTGTTGTAATCGCCGCTCCTCTTCCGTTAAACGCAAAATCGAGCTGCCCGAGCTCCGGCTTATCGCCCGGATTCAGCACGGGATACGGCACGGCCGCCAGCTTGAAGTTCGGATCTTTATCCTTCATCAGGTTGGAATATTTTCCGATTCCGCCACCAACAAGGAGCACAGCGGATCCGACTTGGTTGCCCGTGATTTTGGCATCGTACAGCTTATCATCCGTCGCTGCATAATCACGGTCCAGCAGGCCTTCTTTATACCATTTGTTCATCGTCATCAGGAATTCCTTGAATTCGGGCTGAACCGGACCGAACTTGACGGTTCCCTGGTCCTGGTAGAAGCCGTTGGTAATGCCGTATGCGCCAATGAACGCATGTGTTCCGAGTTCTGCAACCCTAAGCAGCAGAGGGATTTCATCCGGCTTGCCATTGCCGTTCGGATCCTTTACTTTAAACGCTTTCAAAACGTTGTACCATTCGTCGATCGTCGTTGGCGTTTTCAGCCCGAGCTTATCCATCCAATCCTGCCGGACTGCAGGTCCCTGGAACACCTGCAGCTCTCTGCCATCCCGGATAAACGGGAATGATATGATGCTGCCGTCGTCTGTAGTAATTTGCTTACGCCAATCCGGATGCGAGTCGAGCAGTTGTTTAAGGTTAGGAGCGTATTTATCGATATAATCATTCAATTTAATAATGGTGCCGTCTTTGACAGCCTTCTCCGGACCGCCGGGGAAGCTGGTCGTCCAATGATATTCAATGACATCAGGAAGCTTGCCCGATGTAATCATTAAGTTAAACTGCTCTGCATCCTGTCCTTGAGGCGGATGCTGGAAGTCGACTTTGACTCCGGTCCTTTGTTCCAGTCCTTTATATAGTTCGATTTCGTTATAACTTTTCATAGTTGCGGACGCTTGACCGGCCATGCCAGTCCAATACGTCAGACTGGTCAGCTTTGGAACCTCTGCCGGATCGGTAGTTGCTTCTTGTGCAGGACTGGATGAGTTACATCCAGCCAAAATGGCTGCTCCCAAGCATGTAATGAATAGAAAACTCGAAACCTGTTTCTTTTTCGTCATGAATCTATTACCTCCTTTTTCTTATCACCCGGAATCAAACACTTATCAAAGCTGCAAGGAATAGATACCTGGTGTCACATAAGCGTAATCGCAACGCTTGAATTAGGCTATAAACGATATTTAATGTCGACCTCTATTTTTATAATTTTGAACATGCTTTTTTTCATCCGGGCTGTTAAAACTAAAGGTTTAGAGCAAAAATTGATTCAGGAAACAAGAAAAGCCCACCTCATGGTGAGCTGATTCTTGCTCTGCGAGAGTTGAGTAAATACAAGCTACATGATCGCTATAGTGGCAACAACCAATACGCTAACTTATCTGATTTAGCGAAAAAACCAGTCCCCCTCAGGGGACTGGTTTAGCCTCATGAATCCTAATTTTCAGGATGTCCAATTCTCGATAAGCATAATAAATGCTTATTACTAATGATTCCAGGTTAATAGCCCTTAGCATCTCACAACCATTTTGGGAGGTAGAAAAATTTATGTTCAAGCGTATGGATGAAATAATGATTGAGATACCTTCTGTCGAGAAACCCGATCCCAATGCTGCTGCAGCCATTCAAGAATTGTTAGGCGGGAAGTTCGGCGAAATGTCGACGTTAAACAATTACCTTTACCAATCTTTTAATTTTCGTTCAAAAGAAAAACTAAAACCTTTCTATGATTTAGTTATGAGCATCACGGCGGAAGAGCTTGGCCACGTCGAGCTGGTTTCTCATGCTATTAATAACTGTCTGAGAGGCTCAACCGATTATAAAGAGCCGGACAAGACTCCTCTCGGTCAGGTCAAAGACTCGCGCTTGTCTTACCACTTTTTAGCCGGAGCGCAAGGTGCGATGCCATTTGACTCCATGGGGAATCCCTGGACGGGCGCCCATGTCTTTAACAGCGGAAATTTAGTGGAAGACCTGCTTCATAACTTTTTCCTTGAGTGTGGCGCCAGAACACATAAGATGAAGGTATATGAAATGACGGATCATCCTGCTGCCCGTGCAGTCGTTGGATTTCTCCTTGTAAGAGGGGGCGTTCATGTTGTGGCATATGCCAAAGCACTGGAAATCGCAACAGGGGTCAATGTAACGAAATTGGTGCCGATACCGTCATTGAGCAATAAATCGTTTAATGAAGCCAGAAAGTACGAGGAAAAGGGTGTTCACACGAAACTGTACACGTGGAGCGATAATGATTTTAATGCGATTGATCAGATCTGGAAAGGAACGCACCCCGAAGATGGGCTCCCGCTTGAGGTTATCCAAGGCGTACCAAAAGGGGTACCCATTCCAGAAGCCCCTTCCGCCGAAGAGGAATTTGCACCCGGAATCTCCGAAGATGATTTTAAAGCCATAGCCAAACGACTTAAATTAGCCGGTAATATTAAAGAATAGCCGCAGCCATATGAATATGCTCTTATCATCTCAAATCCCATTATGAAAGCTGTTCAGATTTTCTGGACAGCTTTCGCTTCTCATGGAGGAAGATGTTTATTATGCTGCCACTCGCCTAACTAGGATGGGTAGATAAAAGGACGAACAGGCTAACCGCCCTTTTATCCATGACAGGATGCATTTAATGCCGTCCATTATGATAGAGGCTCTTACTTGACGTATTCAGCCATTACAATATTTCGATATACCCTTCTGTTCCATGCACGCGAATTCGTTGCCCATCCTTTATCAGTCTGGTAGCATTATCCACTCCGACAACGGCCGGCAAGCCATATTCACGCGCGATAACTGCTCCATGGGTCATCAGTCCGCCAACTTCGGTGACCAGGCCTTTTATGGATACAAATAACGGTGTCCAGCCAGGATCAGTAAAGGAGGTGACTAATATATCTCCATCTTCCAGATCGGCATTTTCCATGTCTAAAATGACACGCGCTCTTCCTTCTATCACACCGGAAGAAACAGGCAGACCTATAATCGCATTGGCCGGCAAATTTTCTCGTTTGTACTCACCTGCTATGATTTCACCATCAGACGTCATGACACGCGGGGGAGTTAGCTTTTTAAAAAATTTGTAATCCTCTTTTCGTTTGTTGATGATCTGATCATCAAGTTTGTTTGTGCGTACGACTTCGTGAAGTTCTTCAAAAGTGAGATCGTATATATCTTCTTTGTCATGGATAACGCCAGCTTGAACGAGTTGTTCGGCTTCTTTCAGCAAAGCCTGCTTATAAACGAAGTAGCGGCTTACTATGCCGTATTTTGGATATTCCCGGTAGCCGATGAAATTCCGGATGAGGTCGATCATTCGTTTTGTTTCTTTGGCTTTTTGTTCACCATCCGGTAATTGCTTCAATCGGTCTATTAACTCTTGTTCTTTTTCCATAGCTTCCTGGCGCCCTTGCTCAAATTTTCGATTGCCGGCATTAGGCTCAAAGTTCTTGATGTTACCAAGAATCATAGGGACAAGTGTAATTGGTTTCTCACTCCAACGAGTTCTCGTAATATCGATTTCTCCGGCACATCGCATTCCGTATTTGCTGAGATAATCATAGATAGCGTCTTGGGTTTCCCTTCCTCCATCAAACTTAACCAGTTCATCCAGAAAGTTATCTTCTTTTGCATGCTGCAAATAATCAATCACTTCTGGATAAGGGCGAATCACATCCGCGACATCCAATAGCGCCAGACCCATTTCCGAAGTAATATTATTGGGTACAGATTGAGAAAGAGTATCTGCTGCGTTTTTTTCGCCTAACCACTCGTTCATGTTTTCATTGATCCATGATGTAGCATTTATAGCAGCCATAAACACAGCCGAACTTTGCGGGTCAAATAAGATCTTCTTTAATTGCTGGATATCTTCCAGAATAAAATCAAACAATTCCGATCCCGATTTCGCTTGAATGTTTTGTTTTAACTCTTCTATCGATGTTTGACTGCGCTTAATCAAATCAGAAACGATTGTCGGATCGTTCTCGAATTGTGGCAGCATATCTGTATTACTTCTACCCAGAATCGGAGCTGTTAGATCATTTGGTAACAATTTTATAAAATCTCGCTCTATTATGGTCATGAGTGCGCCTATTATGAGCGGATCGGATCCCAGGGTATTTAATAAAGCTTCCCGGCCGGCAGGTGTAGCCAGCCTGGGTGCAACATCAACAAACAACCTCCCGCCGGCTTTACGCATAGGTGCAGGCGTAATTAACAGGTAAAAAGACAATCCCAATGGCTTTATGGGATCTGTCATCATTTGTTGATGACCAACCGATAGATAGACGTGATTTTCTTGGGTCTTCGCTTCAGGGATCGGGTATAAAGTCGTGATCGGCCGACTCTGGACCATATAAAATGTATCATCTGCCAAACACCATTCGATATCTTGCGGGCAGCCAAAATAAGCTTCGATCTGTCTTCCGATGCGTGCCAGCTGTAAAATTTGTTGCTCAGTGAGTGTTTGAGACATCTGCTGATCAGGATCGATCTGCTTTGTCTCTGTTCCGCCTTCTTTTCGTCCATAGATAGCTATTTTTTTGGTTGCGATCCTCTTCTCAACGATTTCCTCTTCCTGTACTTTATAACAATCGGCAGATACCAAGCCGGAGACCAGCGCTTCTCCAAGTCCAAAACTGGCATCGATGGATAGCAGCTTTCGGCTTCCAGTAATCGGATCAGCGGTAAATAAAATCCCTGAAGCCTGCGGGAAAACCATCCTTTGAACGATAACGGATAAATAAACTTGCCTGTGATCGAATCCATTCTGCATACGGTAGATTACCGCGCGCTCCGTGAACAGGGAAGCCCAGCATTTGCTGATATGCTGCAAGACCGCATCTTTGCCGATGATATTTAAATAGGTGTCTTGTTGACCGGCAAAAGAAGCATGCGGCAAATCTTCAGCAGTCGCGCTAGAACGTACGGCATAAGCATGTTCATCACCAAACCGGGAGAGATAGTGAGCAACTGCATTCACAACATCGGAAGGAATTTCTACTTCCATAATGATGTGTCGCAGCTTCCTGCTGATTTCACCAATTTGATCTCGATCCTCTACTTTTAGCATGGTTAGTCGATCCAACAAAGCATGATACGTTTCGTTTTGTTCGATGGCTTTTTGATATCCCACTGTTGTAACACAAAATCCTTCCGGTACTTGCAATCCTTCAATTTTTGATAATTCCCCTAAATTCAACCCTTTTCCGCCAACGAGCCAAAGCTGCGTTTTTCCCATTTCCTGAAAATCGAGAACCAAAGAACTCATTCAACATCTCTCCTAACCGTTAAATTGAGAAAAAACATTTGACAAGAGTTTACCAGCATGGTACACTAAGAGTGTAAGGTAAAACAATTATGTCCATATGAATTTACGGAGTCGTGATCTGATTATATCATCGTGTCTGTTTATATGCAATATAAAAGAACCTGATAAAACACTCAGGTTCTTTTTTGTTTTTCCGCTATCATAAGTCACATCAAAAACCATGGTTCGAGCCGAACTCCGTCACCGCAGCCTAAGGAAATCCTTGAATTGGGTCGGGCAGAATGAGGGATCTCATGCACCGTGCTTTTGCAACAAAGGTATACTAATCATCTAATCCCTTTCCATCGAGGATATTCACAATATATTTTTCAACCCTTGATTCTCGAGTTTTGGATTGCTTGGGTGTAGAAAAATGCAAAATATATGCTCTTTGCCGTCCCGGCGTCAGTGCTTCAAAAGCCGTTTTTAAGTCGGGGATTTCAACGAATTTATTATCTAATTCTTCAGGTATGATATATTCCGTATTCTTTTTATAGTTCACTTGCAAGCCGGCCTTCTCAACTTCAATGGCTTCATCAATATATGCTTTCAACATAAGCTGCATTTCTTCGATATCTTGAACCTTGGTGAACCGAATCTGGCGCGCTGCCTGAACATTCTCCGTTTGTTGGATTAGGATCCCATGGGGATCTTTTAACAACGCGCCTTTGTGAAACAGAAGCGCGCAGTAATCCTTAAAACCATGGATCAAAACGATGTTTTTATTGTCAACCGTGTAACAAGGATGCATCCACTTAAAATCCTCGGTCAGCCCGCAGTCAAGAACGATTTCTCTCAATAGCTCGAATTCTTCCTTCCACTTCTTAAGCTTGTTAAAATAAGGATCAATCTTAGGATTCCTTTCACCTTTTATCATAATGATACCCCCTTCAGTTTTTTGTTTTAACTTGCTTGATTGCTGTCCGATAAATCAAAAGCCGTGGTTCTCAAGGGCTTCACACGCCCCTTGTCGCCAATACCTTTTCAAGCTTGCCGCACCATTTACTCCAGTGTCCGACGACGGGCTCAAAATCATTTTCTCATTCCATTACCTGACCATTATGGATGTTGACCACCCACTTGGCAAGCTTGCTTGTTGCAGCTGGTTGTTCTCGCTCACAACACCCTCTCCATTCTGTTGTAGAAATCTATTGGTGGTACCAATGGACAGCCGTTAATTTCACCGCCTCCCTAAAGTTTGCGGCTCTTCGGACGCAGCGCCCACGAGGCGATATTTAGTGCAGCGTATGAAAGCGGAAGAAAAATGTTAAACCCGTAATCACCATAATCATCAGCAAACACATGAGATAAAGCCGCACCAGTCATTAAAAAGAAGATACCAGCGTGAGCCCATTCTTTAAGCTGAGGAACACCCGGCACGACGAGAGCGATGACTCCAAGCACTTTCCAAATCCCGAGAATGGTCAAGATGTATAATGGGTAACCAATATTCGTCACTAACTCGACGTTTCCCCCATATCGCATCAGTTGCCCGATACCGCTTAACATAAGAGCTGCTGCGAGCAGTATTGTGACTGACCAATAAGCAAGCATTTTTCCTCGGGGCTGGATTTGTAGTATCGCGGTTGTTTCCTTAACAATGATCGTACTCATTTTGGTTCCTCCTCATAATGGTTGATTCAAGCGAATTATTTTCCTGCTCCAAACTTTTCAAATGACCAGCTTTTAATTGGACACCATATGGTGACGATTTGATTATAGGACACCATTAAGTGTCATGTCAACACATTTTTAAGTTCCGCTGAAAACGTCTGTAAGCAATGTGCGACAACATTTTATGCCATTTGGTTGTTTGACTGCATGTTAAAAAGCCTTGGCGCGATAATGCCAAAGCTTTTGATCACGACTCCATTCTTTTCGGATAGATCTCAATCCAGGCATTTGGCAAAGCGCTCTGTAATTTGGATGCCTTTGTGCCAGTCCGTTCCTCCGTCTTCAATCGTCCAGCATGCCTCAAGCACACCTCGCGCCACACCCCACATCGCAATTCGGCGAGGGTCCAGGCCGAGTCGATCGGCCATTATCGCAATCCGGCCCCGCAGAAGCTGCTCGCAGTTGCCGCCCCGATCCTCATAATTAAGCAGATACTGGATAGTATCAAAATGGATGTCACCCATGATGCCCTTGGGATCAATGACAACCCATTGCTCTTCGCCTTGGCGAAGGATGTTTTCATGATGCAGATCGCCATGCAGCAGAAGATTCTCACTCGTGGTCGTTATGAGATACGCCAGACATTCTTCGGCATTTTCCACCCAGCTCGCAGGCAGTGGCGCGGCAATGTTCACATCATCGAATCGCTCTCTATATCGCTCGATTGCCGCGAAATGCTGCCTCATAGACGGGTACACACTCCCGGTTGGTGCAGGAAGGTGAAGACGGCGAAATACTTCGCAAAAGAGATCCGTCGCCTGCGCATCATCCTGAATTGATGACAACGGTGTGCCAGGGTCGGCACCTTCCAGCAGGGCCACGCCCCACTCCTCGTCTGCATCCAGGACATGAATCGCACCCCGGCCCTCATAGGCTCGAAGCACACTGACTTCCCTAGAAAGCTCATCTTTCATAAAGGATGATTTAAGAACGGCTGGCTTCCCGTTGCTGCGCTTTACTCTAAGCACGAAATTATAGGATAAATTGGCAAATGGAGCTTCTGCGATAAAGTTGAAACGGCTTTCACAGTCGGCAATCAACCCGGGCAGCGCCTCCGACCATGTTACGCCTTGCTCACCGTGGAGTTCGTGCATTCTTTCAATAAAATTATCAGGGATCACAATCATGCCCAATGTCTCCTTTCAGAGAGTTGTCTGCTTCTTCTCTTCTTCGACATGAGGTATTGTAAAATCCTGTTTCGCTACGGCAAGTTCAACCGGATTTCAATGCGGGTTCCCAGGTGAGATGCGCTGCTGACCTGAATTTCTCCTTTATGCGCCACAACGATGTCATTCGTAATGGCCATGCCCAGACCGGAGCCTTTATGAAGCTCGCCTGTGCTGGTGCCACGGTAATATCTGTCAAAGATGCGTTCAATTTCTTCCTCCTTGATTCCTTTTCCGTTGTCCTCGACACGGATGACGGCATCGCTCCCGCTTGTCTCCACGCTTACTTGAATGTGCACGGCTTCGTCGTTATGGACGATCGAATTATAGATCATATTGGCGACCGCCCTCCGGATCAGTATACCGTCCACTTCCGCGACGATAACATCGTCGCTGCAGTGAAAATCGATATTGCGGCTCGCGTACATGGCATCGTTCAGGATGTCAATGACGATATTCCGGACAAGACTGACGATATTTACATTTTTCAGTTTGACCGCAAGCTCTTTATTCTTCAAACGGGTGGACAGGTTCAGGTCCTCGATGACCTCCTTCAAATACAGCGATTTCCGTTCAATGATTTCTGCATATTCCCTTATTTCCTCGATGGAGAATTGATAGTCCCTGTCCTTGATCATCTCCGCGTATCCTTGAATGGAAGCCAAGGGCGTTTTGATGTCATGCGAAATATTGCCGATCCATTCTTCCTTCATCCGATCCAGCTTTTTTCTTTCGATTTCGTTGGCCTGAAGCTCACTGGAAAGCAAATTGACGTTCAGAAAAACGTCCTTGTATACACCCTCGGGCCTATACTGGACCTTATAATTTTTATTCGCCATACGCTTGATGGCCTCGATCAGCACATACAGCGGCTGCGTCAGACGTTTGCTGAACAGATAGCCGATGAACAGCGCAATCAACCCATCGAGGATAATCAGAACGAGGCTGCCGTTTTTCAAAATTTGACCGCTGTTGCGGATATCGAGCGCTACTACCACCCGCCGCAGATTTGGATCTTTAAACCCGATCAAGTAGCTGTAGCGAAGATTCTGAACCTTTTTTTCCCCCACAAAAACCGTTGAAAGGTAGTTAACTTCCAAGTATTTGTAAATATCTATAATATCCAGCGGCGTATATTTGGTCTTTGCCCCCTCCGGAGCGCGGTAGCTGTACAGCTGCCTGCCGTCTTCATCCAAAACCTGAATCCATGCCTGATGGCGGACGAGAAGCTCCTTTCCCCCGTCCGAGACCGAGATTCCGGACGGCGAAACCGCAATATATTGCCCGAAGGAACGGGTCATCGATTCGGCGGAGTTCCCTTCTGTCTGAGCCAGAAAGCCGCTGTTCATCACCAGCAGCGTGATAACCGCCGTGATGTTCATGACGATCACAATGACGACAATGAGTACGATGGATACGAGGTATCTGCCGGTCAACTGCCATTTCATCGGTTAATCACCCTCTACGGCCAGTTTATATCCCAATCCCTTAACCGTAACCAGATACCGCGGATTGGAGGGATCGTCTTCGATTTTTTCCCGAAGCCTTCGGACGTGAACCATCACCGTATTGTCGAATCCGAATAACTCCTCGCCCCACACATGGTCATACAGGCTTTCCTTGCTTATAATCCGGTTTGGATGCTTGAGCAGATAGGTAAAGAGGCCAAGCTCCTTCGGCTTCAATTCAAGGAGCATTCCGTTCTTTTTTAATTCGACTTTTTGCTCATCCCATTCAAACGGTCCTGCCTTGATCAAATGCCCCGTATTCTCCCCTTCCAAAGAGAAATCCTCTCTCCTGAAGCGGGCCTTGATCCGGTAGGCTACTTCTTTCGGACTGAACGGCTTGGTAATATAGTCATCGCCGCCGATCGCGAAGCCCAGAATTTTATCGATCTCTTCGGTTTTTGCCGATAAGAAGAAAATGGGTACATTGGAGACGCTGCGAATTTTTTTGCATACGTCGTACCCTTCTCCGTCCGGAAGCATGATGTCCAGAACGACAATATCCGGCTGCCTTCTCTGAAATTCCAGCCAAGCCTCTTCCGCCGTAGCCGCCGTGTATACGTGTCCGATCCGTTCCTTGATCAGTACCGTTTGCAGCAACCTTACAATGTCCGCCTCGTCGTCCACAATGAGCACCTTATGATTGAGCGTCAAACCGTTCACAGCCTCCTTGCCTGGGGTCGGATTCGCTGCCGCGGCAGACAAACCCGACACATACCCTCATATTACCCTCCCAACAGGTTACTATACAAATGTCCGGCCGCAAGTGGTATGCCTTTGCTACTCTGCGAAAAATTTCGAAATGGGGTTGACAAGCTTCTTTTCCGAGATGATTTTTCCCGTCTTTCCCATTTCATAATATTGATAAAAATCGGACGTAAAGTTGAAGACCTTCGACATCTGCGCCGCAATCGGCCCCGCGGCTTCCCCGCTTAATTTATCCTGGTTCCAATAAAAATGGAGCAGCAGGCGATCATGATTATAGGGGTGCTTGATAATATAGGCCCCCGCCGTTTCCGGCTTGCTCATCCTGTCTTTCCAGGCATACCCGATGTCCCCGGAATTTTGGATGATTCCTGGCTTAAGCGCTTGAATAAGCCCGTTCGACTCGGCATTGCCGATGGCGATAATATTGCTGGCCGCCAGTTCTTTTCCCATTTCGCTTTTCAACTGCCGGCGGCCCGTGATGACCTCGGGCTGAATTCCGAAGATGGCCAGCATGCTTTTCAGATCGGTGACGAACTTTTCCTGCCCGTTATTATCGCCCGCATCGTCGCTTAAGACGATGGCCAGCGGTTCCCCCTGCAGCGCCTTGCTTATGATCCGGCTCATTGTTTCAAAGGGAAGATCCGGCACTTCCAGGGAAGATTCGTATGCCTGCTGGAAAACATTATGGGTGTATGCGGCTTTCTCTGCGTCCGAGAGCCGGTATTCCTGCTTCAGAACAAAGTTCGGTTCATGCACAGACTTGTCCATCTCATCGGCCGCCGCGCTCCCCAATGTATCCTTAACCGTCTGCAAAAGCCCGTCAATCGATGCGTTTTTATATTCGTACCTATTGAAATATTCCTTCATGAACGCATCGAACTTCTCTTCGCCCACCATGCGGTACAGCTGGTAAATCGCCTGCCGGCCTTTCACATAAAAGACCGGATTCGCCAAATCGCCAACTTCGCTATTGGATGAGGTGATGGGCGCATCGAAGGACGATTCATCGAATCGGACAGCTTGAAAGCCGCTTAAGGCATCTCCCTGTTTCTCAAAAAAATAAGCGCTGGAAAAATCGGCAAAGCCTTCATCCAGAAACGATTCCTTCTCCGAGTTGTTGCCGATTAGTGAGTGGAACCACTGATGCGCGATTTCATGGACGAATACCGTATCTTTCGCCGGCTCAGCATTGCTCTGCAGCATGCCCATCTGAATAATCCGGGAAAATTCGACCGCGGCTCCTTCAACGTACGACTCGGCGATCCGGAATTCGGGATACGGGTATTTGCCGTACTTTTCGTTAAAAAACCCGATTGCTTGAAAGACTTGATCGATATACCGGTCTACAAGCTTTTTCTTATCCGGCTGATTGTCGAAATAATAATATTCGATGTTCAACCCGTCCCTCGTCACGCTCTCCACCTTATAGTCAGGACTTGCAAAAAAGACGAACTCCCGGGTGTTTGCAGCAGCGGCGGTTACGGTTTTTCGCCCTGCTTCTTCCCGGTCCTCCTCGGTGTTAATCGTTCCCGGCATCAATACTTGATACGATTCCGGCACATTGAGATGTACCTGGAAGTCGGAGGAAATGTAATAGTCGGATTCGAATGTTGTGCTGTATGGCGCCCGATCCCATTGATGCGTGCCATCATTATAGATGGACATAACGGGAAACCAGTGCGCTCCATTGATGATGTCCTTATAATGCGACAAGCGCTCCTGGCCATACGGAATTGTGACATCGAAGCTGACCTGCACGCTCGCCGCCTCGCCCGGCTTAAGCTCCTGCTCCAACTGAACAGTGAACGCCTGATTGGCATTTTTGTATGTCAAAGGCTGACCATCGGCAGCCACCTCCTTTATGTCGATGCCGCCGAGAAAGTCGTCGGGCTTCAATGCCGGATTATTCTTCAGAATCTCTTCGTTGCTGTTTGCAAAAGTCGCCGACTGGGTGGATGCCGAGCGATTGGCGTCGGCATACGTGTGAAAGGCCAATTCCCGCAATGTATCCTTCGACGTATTCCGGTACGTGACTGTTTCACTTCCCAGGATATGCATATTCTTCTCATCCAGCCGGGCATCGATCCGGTATTGAACAGGCGCGGGCACCTCGGCGATATTAACGGCTTGCCGGGCAGCCGCTGCCGGCTCAGCCGAAGCGGTCCCTGCAGCGGCGGCGGGGAAAGCCGCAAGTGTGAATACAATGGAATAAGTCACGGCTTTTCGGGTTGCGGACGCAAAAACTGTTTTTTTCATTTTCAGCTCTCCTTATGATCAAAATTCCGTATTAATGTCCTTCCAGCTCCCGCTTGGCCGGCTCCGGCAGCTCTTGCGCCTGAACCTCCTGATAGGAGCTCGCCTTGCCGCCTTTCAGATATACGCGCAAGTAAGCATCCTTGCGCAATTCTTTGTTTGCGGTAAATATAACGTTCTTCTCTTTGCCGTCCTTGTCGAAGCCGTCCACCGTATATTGGTAATACACATAGGTCATGCCGTCGTCCGCTTTATCTTCCATTTTCATGCCTTTGCCGACTTGGACGTAATATTGGTCGGTGCCCAGCCTGTTCAGATTCACGTTTTGAAGCAGCAGGACGGATCCGAACAGCAGGACAAGTACGGCTATAATCGTGATTAGGAAAGCTTTCATCACCAATCGCTCCTTTAGTTGAAGTTCATTACGATTCTGCAGTAGGCTTTCACCGTAAACAAATAGTAGATGAGATAAATACACGTATAGACCCCCATGCAGATGGCAACCGGGATGACCAAGCCCGACTGCATCAGATGGGACACTGCAGATAAGGCCGCCGCACAGTGAGTAATTCCGGCAACCAGCGGCAGGGCAAAAATAAACCTGACCTGTTTGGCGACCGCGCGGCGGATCTCTTTTTTATTGAAGCCGATCTGATATAAAATCCGGTACCGCGCTTTATCCGAATTCGCTTCGGTCAATTGCTTGAAGTAAATGATGCTGCCTGTCGCCGCCAAGAAGACAAGGCCCAGGAATCCGCCCATAAACATGATCAGGCCGGTCGATTGCATTCCCAGGGAGTAATCGCTGTAAAAGCTTGTGAAATTGGCTTTCTCCGTCAGAATGCCCTCCAGCTCCTGCGTCAGCGGCTTGGCATTGTCCTGGCGGGTGATGCCGTAAGCCTCGACGGTCGTTGCCGGGGACTTGGTCTTCAGCTTCGCATACATTTCATCGCTGACGACGATAGTGAAGTACACCGTTCGCTGGTTCAGAACATTGTATTTCTTCAGTTCCTTGAAGGTCAGCTTATCGCTCCCCCCGCTTTCATTCAGTGTAATGGCTGAACCTGTGTATGCCGGTGAGATGCCGTCGATATACACCGGGTCCAGCGCGGCGGCTTCGTCCGCCTGCAGGCTTAACGAATCGTTCCGCCCCTGGAGCTTGGCGAGCCGGTTGAACTCCCGATTGGACAGCACGGTGAAGGTTTGCTCGTCAGAACCGCCGGTCTTGTACAGTTCCGAAGTATCGGCATCCTCCTGAAGCAGCGGAATGGACTCATGGTAGCGTACGTGATGATCCGGAGAATGCCGGATCGCGTTATCCGCCTGACCGGTGACGCCGATGTCCGTATCCACAAACATGATGCTGTTTGGGTTGGCCTGTGAGACAGAGCTCCGGTTGTTGTAATACAAGCTGTACGCAGTGCCGACTGCCGTGAGCGTGGTTGCGCTCAGTACCGCAATGACGGTCAGCATCCGGGCGTTGCCCTTCATCCGGTACAGCAGCTGGGACGTCCCGATCAGGTTGACGCCCTTCCAATAATGCCGCTTGTTGCGTCTGGACAGCTTCAGCCAGGTAACAGTCACCGTATTGAACAGCAGATACGTTCCGATAATCACCGCTACCAATATCGAGAGCAGGGTGATCATGAATCCCAGCGCCATCCACGCATCCGATTGAAGCGGATTTTGCAAAGCCAGCCAATAGCCGCCTCCGATCAGGATGAGAGAAAGCACTGCGATCGCCACAGAAGCCTTTGGTTCATCCTCGCGCTGCCGGTCCGCATAAAACAATTCCACTAACTTGAACCGGTAAATCAGCCGATAACCTTGAATTGAAGTAAACAGTATAATGATCATAAACACGATGAACGTGTTGATGACGGCGTCGGAAGAAATGGAAAAGCCGGCTGCGGCGTCATAGCCCATCGCTTTCATCAGAATCATGACGAAAAACCGGCTGAGCGCGGAGCCGAGTACAATCCCCGCTGCAAGCGCGAATAGGCTCATCACAATATTTTCGTAAAACAGCATGAGCCCGATTTGCTTTTTGCGCATGCCGAGCAGGGCGTACAGCCCAGCCTCCCTTTTGCGCTTCCGCGTGAAATACGAATTCGAATACCAGATAAATATGGCGACGAATACGACCAGCACGACTGCCGCGCCGCTGAAAGCGGACCTGATCTGGATCGGTCCGTCCGATACCGACTGAATCGTGCTGTCGTATTTTAAGGACACAAAGGTAAAGTAAATGACAATGCTGAAAATCATGGAAGCAAAATAGAGAAAATAATGGGCGAAATTTTTCCGGATATTTTTTCCGGCGATTTTAAACAACGTCATGATACCCACCTCCGAGCGACGCCAGCACTTCCAGTATGTGCTGGAAAAAATCTTTGCGCGTCCCCTGACCCTTATGAAGCTCCCTAACGAGCCGGCCATCGTTTATAAAGAGGACCCGCTGGCAATAGCTGGCGGCGTAGGCGTCATGAGTCACCATCATAATGGTTGAATGCTCGGACAGATTGAGCTCCTGCAAACTTTCCAGCAGGCCGGTCGCCGATTTCGAATCGAGTGCGCCGGTAGGCTCGTCCGCCAAAATGAGGCGAGGCTGCGCAACCATTGCCCTCGCCGCCGCCGCCCGCTGCTTCTGCCCTCCCGAAATCTGATACGGATACTGGCCGAGAATATGAACGATACCGAACGTATCCGCGATTTTGCCCACCCGCGCCTTGATCTCCGCCGGCGGGACTTTGGACAAGGCGAGCGGAAGCAATATATTTTCCTGTACCGTCAATGTATCAAGCAAATTATAATCCTGGAAGATAAAGCCCAGCTTATTCCTCCTGAAATCGGACAGCTCCGCCTCGCTCATGGACACGATATTTTGGCCGTCGATCGTGATTTTGCCGGAGGTCGGCGTATCGATGGTCGAGAGAATGTTCAGCAAGGTCGATTTCCCCGACCCGGAAGGGCCCATCACCCCGACGAATTCCCCTTCCTTTATATCGAGGTCGATGCCCTGCAAGGCCGGATATTCATTTTCTTTGGTTCCGAACGTCTTTTGCAAATCAACAGCCTTCAGAATGGTTTTCATTTGACTATCTCCTTAAAGAAATGAATTATGTCGCTAAACTCATCGTAACAGCCCCACCTTACAGGATTTTAATCCGAACCTTACATAAACCTTAAATATGTACCGCATACTAATCACTTGAAGCGCATCGTCAATCATGAGAAAGAGAATAGCCGCATCAGAACAAAAAAAAGCCGCGGATTTCGCGGCCTTTCTGGGGTTATTATGAATGTTCTGCGGTCATTAAAGCTGCCACAGTCTGCCTGGTTGCTAAGCAAAAGGTCTGCACGCGGCAGACCTTTTTATTAAATTATCATGCCCGGTTAGCTCAATCCCGGCTCGAACCCGATTGTTGCACAGATACGTTGAATCTCCTTGACTGGAAATGGCGTAGTTCTGCTCACCGAAACGAGCTTCGTGTAGAAATCATTCATCACTAAGGCTATTGGAGCATACCGCTTGATAATCCCGGCTGCTGAATCCATCACCGCTGGCGACTCGTTACCCTCAACAAATTGGCGTATGAAGTTTATACGTTCTATTTGATTCACAGTACCGCCTAAGGCCGTTACAAGCCAGTTCACAAGCTCTGTTACCACATAACATCCATCATGAGCCTTATTCAATTCGAGAAACTCCAATTCGCAATCGGACAACTCAAACAAAGAAGAAGTTGCAAGACCGAAGTCCGAAATATAAACACGGTGTCCGTCGGTTAAAACGTTTCTAAAGTGAACATCGAAATGTAGTAACCCATTCACATTCATGAACGAGACAGCAGACCGCAGGTTGGAATCCACCAATCTAAATGCTGAGGTGGCTGCATCCTCACCAATAGCGACTTGTTCTGTAAGCCAGTCGTGCAGGTTATGGGGGATGTACTCGCAGAACAGTACAACACTGTCCACGGATTGCTCAATTGCCTCGATACGATCCCGCACTGCCTGGGAACCCCAAAACTCAACCATACGGGAAACATCTCTCAGTTCCTCCGGGAGTGGCATACGTCGTTTCGGATTGTGCAACACCCGCCAGTGATACATTAACGGAAAGCTCTCACACTGTTTCGCCAGCACCCAGTTGGTGGTCATGGTGTGGGCGGCGACCTCTCGCCAAACTCCACCACCTGGTGAACCTAAGCCATAGTGGCAAAACGGAGGGAGTTCAAACGCGTTTCCAGTAGACATGACATTCCGGGTGCGTCTTTCTAATTCCGTAAGCGGTACTATTTTCACGAAGATGGACATGTTTTCAAGTTGCAACAACGCCGTTGTGCCACCGATGCCTGTACTAAGAACCGCAGCATCTTCCACTCGCTCTCGAAGCCGTTCATCGCTGAGCAACGATAAGGCAGTGGACACATCGGCATAACGGACAAGTCGAGTTTCGTGAGACACATAAAGCTCTGTCATGGATGATTTCATAGGGATATCTATCCTTCCGCTCGAATGTCGTGATTTGACGTTTGACCTATTAATTCTAAAAAATGGAGCAGCTGCTTCACACTATCGTACCCGTTTGATAATAGCAGCAACAAGCAGTTAGGTTATACAATTTATAGAAATTTGACCCAGGCATGACCTTCTGGAAATTGCCGGTTTAAAGAAGATTTCAGCCATGCTTTTTCTTGTGGTAGAAGTGACGGAAGCATGGTTTGGAAATCATTATAATCCTTTTCGCGTACTTGCGAACCACCCGCTTTATGGAGAAGCTGGATTTCAGGTCTCAAATAAGGTATGCCTTCAACAGTTCTCAAAAAAATTTCATCAAGTGGTCTTCTAACTGATTTATCCCTCTTATAAATCCAAGAATTTTCTTCGGCATCAATTATCATTATTTGAAAAGCCCAAGGCGTCTCGCTGCTCTTACTAATCCATATGTCATTTGTCGAGTTCAAATATTCTCCATCTTCCCAAAGATCAAGCTTACCATCCTCCGCCTTGTATAACTTCCAATCACGTTTTAAATACTGATAGGCGGTTAATTGCTCATCTCGAATGATAATAACATCAATATCGCTATGTTCCCTTGTTTGCTTGCATAGATGCAAATCTAAAGCCCAACCTCCAGCGATACACCAATAAAGAGGCATGTCAGAAAATATTTTATTTATTTCCGTCACAGTTATTGGCATCCAATTACTTATATCCGTCCTCAAATCCATTCCTCCCTTTTTACTTTTACAGCTTTTAGGTTTCTCCATCCTGCGCTATCCCGCCTGTTACTTCAACAAACGAAAAGGAAAACGAAAAGGAGCTGCCGTACGGCAAGCTCCTCACTAACGTGCCCAGTCAGCTCAATCACGACAAATTAATGTTTTGCCATTTTTGATTGCAACAAACCTTCCTCACCTTGTTAATTTAGATAATACCTCGCCAATATTACTCCACTCATATATAAGGAGATTCAATTCATTACCGGCAATTGTTATCATCTCTGATTTAAATAAATTGGCACCATAATATTCGTAGAAATAACGGGTTTTATTATCTTCTAATACCTCAACAAAGACTCTATTGTAGCCGAGTTCTTCAAATTGAAGAAAAAGTTCTTTAAAAGTTGCTTGCTCAATGAAATCACCAGGCTATGTTGTCCCAGCCCACTTGCCGCTCCTTGCGAAAACGTTGTACCCAGATTTCAGCGATATCATCGGCGATTGGGTCGTAGAAGGGAGAAGCGACCTGAACAGAATCCGTCGATATGTTCAGGAAGCTCAAAACTTTCATAACCGTATCATTGTAGTTCCGGATAAAGTCTTCGTATACAATCGTCATGGGTACAATATGCTCTTCTGCGAAAAAAGCTTCCATGGCAGCTTCACGCAACGTGCACTCCACAAGCAAATGATTGATTGCATCAAAAGAGTACTTATCCACTATTTCCTCTTGATGCGGCTGAAAGCCATGTACCCGATGCCATTCACCGGTTACGATCGCTCTCCACCACGACACCGCGAGCCTCACTTTATTACGACGGGTCATGAAGATGTGTTTACAAGCCGGGAAAGCTTCTTCCCAAATCTTTGGCCCGGACAGCCCATCAGGCAGAAGTAACTCTTTTTGGAATGTACGCAACCATTCATCCAACTTGACTGACGAGATCTTGAGCCCGAATACGCCATTTGGAGTCATACCATTCTGCCACATTTGCCGTATGTCCTGGTAGCCGAATGTAGCGGGATCTGGTTTCGTCAGCCACTCCCCTGGAATTCCTGCTACCCCGGTCGATTCGAGTGCTTTATACAGCAAGGTACTTCCGGTCCGCTGTGAAAACCAGATTGTATAACTGAGTACAGGCTTCATTGAACATTCTCCTTAAGGGTTATTTCGTAGGAATACCAAAGCAAGACAATTCCTTGTCTGTTAGTATTCATACAAAAGCAGCGATGATGATTTGGTTCAAAACGGAGTACACGAACGAGGACACAGCAAACTGTCTCTGCCTTATTAGGTAAAGTGCCTTGGTCACGCATATCCCATCATCTCGCTACCCTTGTTTCACCAGATTTTCTGCCGTTCGGAAAGCCAAGGCAAGAATCGTCAACACCGGGTTAACGCCGCCATTGGTCACGTGCACAGAGCCGTCGCTCACCCAGAGATTGTCGTATCCATGTATGCGGCCAATGGGATCAGTGACGGATGTCGAAGGGTCATTTCCCATGCGCAGTGTACCCGCCTGATGCTGACCGGCACTAAGCCCACCACCTGGCCGAGTTCGCCATACCTCGCTTGCGCCGGCGGCCCAGAGCCACTTCTCCGCTTGCTCAGCCAGCATGGCTGAAGCTCGAAGAGACTCGGGATGGACACTTCCGGAGAGTTGGGCTGCAGGTATGCCAAAGCGGTCCTTGACCGTCTTCGATAGCCGCACTCTGGACTCGGCGCTCGGGATCTCTTGAATGGGTCCCTGAATTTGGCTGGTGCGCAGGTAACTCTCGCGCATCGTGTCCTTGCCTGCGCTCCCCCATCGTGCAGCATCCGGCGCAAGCGCCCGATACCAGTGAATAAGCGGCAGCCGAGTAAACTCGTTAGCAAGCAATCCGCCCCCGATAATACCGCCTTCGTTGCGATGGTCAAAACGGAAGGTGGCAATACTCACCCCCGGACCAAGACCATCTTGAACCGGTTCATCAAAGAGGCCGTAAGCGCCGGAATAGACATGGCCTTGAAGGTTTCTTCCTACTTGTCCGTTCCGATTGCCGATTCCATGCGGTTCCGAAACGCTTGCCGAGTTGAGAAGAAGGCGTGCGCTTTCGATGGCTCCGGCAGCAACCACAACATGCCCGGCCCGCACTTGCCGCCGCTGGATAGCGCCGTCCAATTGCTGCACAAGATGAACCCCGGTGGCATGTCTTCCTCCCTCGGTATCGATGCGCTCTACTGTGGTATCGCAGATCAGATCGCAGTTGCCGGTAGCAACAGCCCTTACCAACATCGTATTGTGACCGCCATTCTTACTGTTGGTCGGGCAGGCAAATCCGACACACTGGCCGCACCGGCCGCAAGCCGGCCGACCGTCCCGGTCGATGGAGTTGATGAGGAGAGGCACCGGCCCCGCTTCCCATCCCAGCTTTTCTGCCGCCCGGGCCAGGCGTTCTGCTTCCAGCGTACGCGGCAGCGCCGGCATTGGATAAGAGCGTTGCCGCATCCCGCGTCCAGGGTGGGCATTCCCATCACCGGAGACGCCGACTTCCCACTCGGCACGCATGTAATAAGGTTCGAGCTCCTCATAGCGAATCGGCCAATCGCTTAGCGAACTCCCGTCTGGTATCCCATAGCGACTTGCCATACGGAAGTCATCCGGATGAAATCGCCATGCCTGCGCCCCGTAGATCCGTGTTCCTCCACCCAGCGTCATTGCGTTATTGTGATAATCGCCTTCAAAGGGCGCCGTGATCCGCTCGTCTCCGCCCGCCAATAGAATTGTGCGGGGGTTGCCTTCCAATCCTGGCCCCGTGTTATGGCCATACTTGCTGAAACGATGGTTACGCAAGTGATCGCTGCCTACCTGACTGTATTTAAGCCAGCTTCCGCGCTCAACGACAAGAACGTGAAGTCCGGATTCAGCCAATACAGCCGCCGCTACCGATCCGCCGGCCCCAGCTCCGACAATGATAACATCATACCGGTCAAGAAGTTGATCGAGGTTTTTTTGCGGCAGATCGGTTTCCGTGGCCGGCACATGGCTTTCGGATATGGGGCCTGGGCGAAATCCGATCATGTCCCAAGACTTCCCTTCATTATTCCCGCCCGCCTCAGGACTGCCATAATAGCCTTCAATGACCAGACACAATAAAGTGTCAAAGAAGCGTTTAGACGAAACAGGCCAGTCCCGGAAGGAATCATGCTCGGCGTCGTGGAGCAATCTATCTTTCTCATGAGACGGCAGTTCCGAAAATGGTTGGTTATGGAGAGCTGATGCTTCTGCATCCAGTGCGCGAAGTCCGGGTTCTATCACATCCGTCCAGGCAGCAGCATCCTGTGCGGCACTACGTTTCAGGTATGTCAGGACTCCACCGCCGGTCGCCGATGGCCATGCATCTTCCGGAATCATCCGGTCGGCAACCGCTTTCAAAATCAGAGAGGCCTCGCTCGTAAAATACTTCTGATCGCCATTCTTCATCTAACTTCCACCACCCCATGATATTCAGCAGCATCATATTGACTCACCCTCATGAACACTCCCTCTTTTTCTATGTCTATGAAATACAGCTTACTATCCATATTATACTTTTCATAGAGTTGTTCAAGTACTTTCCATTCCTTGTCCAAAAACATAAACGGGCGTCTTCGTCGTACTTGAGAAGAAACCCGTGGCAACAATATTCTATTCATTCCAATTCCAGAACTGATTCACCGCTAATGATCGTTCCGATGTTTTCCCCTTCACAAATTTCTTTCATTGAGCCAGGCTTGTCAAAGTTGAACACATACATTGGCAGATTATAGTCTCTTGCCAATATGAATGCCGACTGATCCATCACCTTCAAGTTATGTTGTAAAACATCGTTGTAATGAAGGGATTTGAACTTTCTGGCATTTTTATCGTACTTTGGGTCTGCATTGAGAACGCCGTCTACGCCTTGTTTTGCAACTAAAAGCGCTTCACAATTAACTTCAATCGCTCTTTGTACCGAAGGATAGTCAGTTGTTACGTAAGGCTGGCCGTTTCCTCCCGCAAAAATGACAATGTACCCCTTTTCCAGATGGTGAACGGCCCTTAGTCTGATATACGGCTCGGCAACTGATGTAATCGGTATTGCTGTCATTACTCGAACTTCTTTATTTGTTTTGGCCTTCAGTACTCCACGGAGCATTAAACTATTGACAACAGTTGCAAGGGTACCGATGTTGTCAGCTTCTGCTCTTTCGATTCCCCAACTTTCCGCCATATTTCCCCGAAATATATTTCCGCCGCCTATAACCAAGGATACCTCTACACCCAGGTTCACAACTGACATAATTTCATTAGCGATGTAATCCAATCTTTCCGGCGCAAAACCGAATTCAGTATTTCCTGCGACTGCTCCGCCACTTAATTTAATAAGCACTCTTTTGTATTTCGTCATCATTACACCTCCATAAAAATAAAAAACACTAAAGCGATGAACGCTTTAGTGATCTAATGAAATGAGAATATGAAAATGTAAAATGGATTGGCTTCTGTTTTACTCTCATATCCCCACTCCTTCCGGAAATTTTTCGTCATTTCATTTTATACATAATGACTGTAAAAATCAATGAATTTTAATTGAGTTGTTCGGCGGTATTAAAGAACGATTCAAGAAATCTTCGTTTTGTAGACATTGTTACTCTCCGTGTGAATCAGGCGAAGCAGTTCGACTAGGTCATGCATCCGTTTCAATTGCGAAACATATTCTCTTGAATGCTCTCCACGCTTGATCGCGATGGCCTCGCGGATAAGTCCATGCCAACGTTCGGGTAATCGTGTAAGGCCATACTCGCCGGCACCAATTTTACTGGTCACGTCATGCTCTCGAATCGTATAAAATTGCCGCAGCATGCCGAGGGTGCACCATTCAACTGCAAAGTCATTCCGTTCCATTGAGACTGCCTGCTCAGTCATACCCGGCGAATTAAGTTTTTTCTCCAATTGGTCAATCCATCCGGCCCAATATGAATTCATATTTTCAATAACGTATTGGGTGAGCTCATCAGATGACAGCTCATAATTGAAGGACATAGGCTGGCCATACACACAGATGCCATGTCTTTGAAGAATCCACCATGTGACCGGATTTAAATCCCCGTCCCCGTCAGATTGCATTTTTTTATCGAAATATGTGGGGACGGGAGAGATCGCTCCGACGGACTTACCCGCATCCTCCCGCTGGATATAAGCGCCCATAATATCCATTCCAGAGAGCGCTGGTTCAACATCCTCGTGCGCTTCCATAATCAATCGGATGTCAGACGGCGTTAACGGTCGGTTAACAAATACGAGAAAGTCTATATCGCTTGAGCCTTCAATAAAAGCATTGAGAGCGGTCGAGCCATATACATAAACGGACTCTACAGTATCCGGTATCCGGGTTTCCAGCGATTCGCATAACTTCCGCATTGATCGATTAACAGCTTCCGGTAATATTTCAGTCATTTCGATATCACTCCCTGTTAAAAAATATCTATTAAATATTTGCGAAAATGATGACTTTATTGTAACAGGGAATATCTATCACATTCGTCTGTATTGCGTACCTGGCGGCACACGGATTTTAATTCGGCTGCCTGCGGCAACAATTGCGAACACAAGAATTTGGCCCGATTCCCGATTCCCCTCTTTCTCTTTTTACTTTGTTCGTTGAAGAAAGGCAGCCGATCCATCTGACCGGCTGCCTCATATAATGAGCTATTATGTCCCGTAAGATACGCCTGGGCTTAAGCGCTTGTAGGCATCCAGCCATTCGCACCTCACGCCGGCTGTTCGGCTTCTTCTTCCTCGGCATCCGCTCTCGACTCCTCGCCCTGCCACAGCAGCTGCATCTCCGCGCTGGTCGCCAACAGTTCGGACAGCGAGCCCTCGGCTTCGATCCGTCCGTCCTTCATCACGAGGATATGGTCGGCACGCGCCAGCGCTGCTCTGCGATGAGACACCGCGATACAGGTCACATCCCGTTCCTGGAACAGCCGCTCCCACAGAACCTTCTCCGTCTCGACGTCTAGCGCGCTAGACAGATCGTCAAAGAGGAATACGTCCGACTGCGTCATGAGCATCCGAGCCGTGGCGGCACGCTGAATCTGTCCGCCGGAGAGCATGACACCGCGGGGGCCGACGAACGTCTCGAGCCCGTTCTCCAACGTTCGAAGGTCCTGCTCCATTACGGCCATACGGATGACGCGGTCCAGCGCGTCCGGCGGGACGGGACTGCCTTGCGTGATGTTCTCGACCAGAGTGTCGCTGAACAGCCGCGGCACTTGAGGCGTATAGGACGTCCTCGGCGGCTTCAAGTAGGCAGCCGGGTCTTCTATCAACCGCCCATTCCATAGGATGGTGCCGTCTGACTTCGGCAGGAGGCCGAGGAGCGTGCGGACGAGCGTTGATTTGCCCGAGCCGATCCGGCCGGTGACGACCAGGAACTTGCCGCGCTCCAGGCGGAAGCCGACGTCCCGGATTCCGTTCTTCGAGTTCGGATACGTATAGGACAGGCCCCGAACCTCCAGGCTTTGCAATCGATCGTCCTCGCTCGCGACCGTGGCTTCGATCTCCGGGGGATCGCCATACAGATGGATCTCGCTATGATCCGCGATGCGGTCCTCCTCTCCCGGACGGAACAGAATCCGCATCCGGTCGAGCGCAACGCGCAGGCGCTTGTGTTGGAAGACCATGTAGCCGAATAGTGAAACGCTGAACGCGAACGTGCTCAGATAGGAGGTGAAGAGAGCGATATCACCTACGGTGAAGCGGCCCTCCTTCATCTCCGCGGCGCACATCAGAAGGATGACGCCAGTGCAGATGCTGAGCACATGCTGGTTCAGCGATATCATCCACTGCTTGAACAGATTGTCCCGCAAGGCCGCCTTCCGCCGGCTCTCGTTCAGCTGGAGGAACCGGTTCAGCACGTGATCCTCTGCCCGTCCGAGCTTCACAGCCTGCACTGCGCCGAACGTCTCCGCGATGAAGCCGGTGATCCGGCCGGTCGCTTCCCGGTTCAGCTGGGAATACCGTCTCGCCCGGTTGCCAGACAAGTTGTTGAACAACGTGACGATGACGAGCGGGAGGATGGCCACCATCGTAATCTGCCAATTGATGCGGGCCATGATCACGATGCAGGTGACTGCGTAGATCACGCGCCCCCAAAAGTCGACCCAGGACTCCACGTATTCAACGACTTCGTCCACGTCTTCCCGGAAGCGGGTCATCGCTTCCCCGGGAGAGGCCGGCAGATTGCGTCCGGGCCAGCGCATGATCCCGGCCAGCATATTGCGGCGCAGAACGGCTTGGAGGTGATAGATGTACGTCACCCATTTGAAAAAGGCGATAAAAAACATGCCGACTCTGGAGAATCGGATCAGCGCGACGACGATCAGCGGAAGCGCGAGCCATAGGTAATCGTGGGACTGGGTCGTCGCTCGGTCGAAGTACCATTTCATCCCAAGCCCGATGCCGACGGGCATCGCGTGGAAGAGCCCCCATAGCAGGCCATTTACAAGATATAGAACGGGGTTGTAACGAAACAATCTCCCCATGAATTGCGTGACGGTCATGCCAATTCCTCCTGTCGGTTGGCTCGCAGCAGCTGGGCATATTCCGATGACGGATCTTGCGCCAAGGCAGCTCTCGCGCCGAACTCGATGATGCGGCCTTGGCGCAGCACCATGATCTTGTCGACTTGGTCCAGCGTGGCCAGCCGATGGGCGATCACGATCCCCGTGCACCGCTCCAGCAGTTGATCCACAGCCGTCTGCAGGATCGCCTCCGTCGCGGCGTCAAGCCGCGAGGACGGTTCGTCGAGAATGACCAGACTCGGTTGGGTCAGGAACACCCGCGTCAGCGCGAACAGCTGCGCTTCCCCCGCTGAGAGCGATGCTCCTCCGGCGGAGAGGCGTGAATCCAGCCCTTGGGGCATCGCCTCAATCCAGGGCTGCAACCCGATCCGTTCGGTCGTCTTGAGGATCTCTTCGTCCGAGAGGTGCGGATTGAACAGCGTCAGGTTGTCGCGGAGGGTGCCGTCAAACAGCTGCACATCCTGGGTGACCATGCCGACCCTGCGGTACAGCGACTCCAGGCGCAGGGAACGGATATCCACCCCGCCTATCCGAATGACGCCGCTGTCCAAATTATACAGACGGAGCAGCAGCCGGCTGATGCTTGACTTGCCGCTGCCGGTCCGTCCGATGAGGCCCAGCCGCTCCCCCGGCTTCAGCTTGAAGCTGATGTCGTGCAGGATACGCTGATCCTCGTTGTAGCTGAAGTTCACCTGCTCGAACGACACGGAGAGCGGGCCTTGCGGCAGCTCGTCGTCATCGCCATCCACGATCTCGTTTCGCAACGAGAGCAGCTCCTGGGCGCGGCGCATGCCGGACTTCGCTTTCTGGAACTCCTGCAGCTGATCGCCGAGCTGTTCGATCGGGTCGTTCAGCATTTGGGTGTATTGAAAAAAGAGGAATAGCATGCCGAGCGTGATCTGCCCCTGCAGGAACAAGCGGACGCTAATCATTAGCACGATGGTGACGGTGACCGTGAACATCACAACCGTGACGTTCCAAGGCATGATTCGGAGCATCCAAGCCCTGCGGCCGGAGAGGAAGACCGACCGCATTGCCCGGTGATAGCGATTCATGAGATGCGGTACTCCACCGTTCGCTTGTACGTCTTCAATGCCTGCGATCCGCTCCTCGATAAGGCCGAAGAGGGCGGCATTCGCTTGGCGTTCCGATTGGGAGGCTTTCACGCCCATGTCACGGATTGCGATCATGACGCCGATGGATAGGCAGGTGAAAGCCGTCATCGTCGCGGCGATCGGCCAGTTATAGACGAACATATATCCGAGAATACCCGCGAGCAGGACGAAGCTGCCCACGATCTTGGCGATGAACATCGCGAAGAAGTTCGACATGTGGGTCACGTCTCCGTCGATTCGTTCAATCATCTCGCCAGGCGTCTTTACGTTGTGGAACCGCATATCAAGCCGTAAAGTGTGCTTGAGCAGGTTGGCCCGAATCTGGTTCGTCGCACGCCAGGAGACGTCATTCCCCAGGTAGTCGACCGATACCGTGAACAATTGATTGAGCACGGCAACGACAAGATACAGCCCTGCCAACGACAGCAGGCTGGAGACGCTTCCCGAGCCGTTCGCTTGGTCGATGAACCGTTGGACGATCTGCGGGTTCAGAAGCTGGAGCGCCGTCGTCAATAACAGCAAGAGCATCAGCGCGAGCATCCGCCATTTGACGGGACGCAGGTATTGGAGGAGCCAGGACATGGATTGTTTTGGTTTGCGTGTTTGCGGCATGGTGGCGGAGAGCCCCTTTCTGACTTAAAGCAATCGCGGCGTGACCGTGACCGTGCAGACGGGAACCTGGAGATGAAATATAAAAACTCCAGGCGAAACCGCCTGGAGCGAGGTACATGGGGGAATTAATGCAGACGCACGGCAGGGCCAGCCGATGGATACAAGCCTATGAAGTTGAATTGGATTGGGATAATTGGACTTGCCATCTTGGTGACCTCCTTTATTAGATCATTAATTGGAACTTGAATAAGGAAACTATATCATGGGCTTACGAATAGCGTCAACCAGAATCTGGATGATACTTTTTTTTCCTTAGTCATTTCCGTGCTTGAAACTGTTATTTTTTGTCTCATCTTTTGCGCTTGTGTCCAGATGCAAAAAAACCGCTTGCGCGGCTTTTTTGCATCATCAGTATTGCTTGCTCAAGAAACTTTGGAACTTGATCAATCTCCTTCGAACCCGGGATGCTAGACCGGCCGCTTTATAAGGCCGTAAGGTGCCGCCACTGCATAATGAGCTCCGCCGCTTTCCGCGCCCCTCCCGCTTCGCGGAAGGATGCCCCGATTTTGGCTGCCTGCTGCTTATACGATGGATCGCTCAGCAGCTTCTCGGCCGTTTCGCGCAGCTGCGCGGGAGAGATCTCGCTCAGCTTGAGCGCGATTCCCGCTCCCAGTTCGGCAACCCGCCCGGCCACGATCGGCTGATCCGCCGAGACCGGCACGACGGCAAGCGGCGTATCAAAGAACAGGCCCTCGCTCGAACTATTCATCCCGCCATGGGTAAAGAATACGTCGGAGTACTGCAGCACTTCGAGCTGCGGCACATAATTCCGGACGATAAAGTGATCCGGAATCGACGGGAGGTCGCTCAAATCCGTCTTTTTGCCGACGGACATCACGACGACCGCATCCAGATCCTTGAACGCCTCGAAACACATCTCGTAATAGGCCTTTTGCTGGTTAAATACGGTGCCCATGGAAATAAAGACGACCTTGCGCCCTTTCAGCTCATGCAGCGGAAAATCCGGCGCATCCGCGCGGTCGGCGATGGACGGCCCGACGAAATGAAACGAACCGTCGAACCGATCCGCTTTCGGTTGAAAATACGTCGAAGTATACACGATCGTCATGTCGACCGGGTGGCACATGATTCCCATCTGCTGCTTAAGGAAGCTGAGGTCCAATTGATACTGGGTCTGCATCTGCTTCGACCAGTCATCGATTTTGCCTCTAAATTCCGCAAGCTTGGCCGGCGGAATCAAATCCTTCATCGGATTTTCCCATTCGGGATGAAAGGCGAACGTCGTGCACGAGGCGATTTTTGGCACCTGCATTGTCTCGGCAAGCATCCAGCCGGCCAGAAAAATGTGATCGTAAATGACATAATCGTAGTTTTCGCGCTGCACCTGCGGCAGAATCGACTCGTACAGCCTCTCCGAGTTTCGCAGCAAAAACTCCATGAACATGAACGGGTCCCTGCCCGTTTGGCCGGCCTTGCTCAGCAGCTCTTCAACGAAATCCTCGTATATTCGGACTTCAGCTCCGGCTCCTTCCATTCGCTCCCTGAATTTTTCCGTGCAATAATACGTTACCTTCTCTCCTTTGCTTATAAGCTCCTTAACCAATCCTACCGTCGGGTTGACATGTCCTTCTCCGGGAAAACCAATGAATAAAACATTTCCCATGATCCATCACTCCCTTCCACCTAATGGTAGTCCAAGAAGGAAGGGAGAGTCAAAAAACGGTTCGCAAATATTTCTAAATTATGGTTAATTGAAGAAAAGTTCAATTTTCCGTCACATGATCGATTCCCGCGAACAGGTCTTTTAGCTTTGCAATATTCGCCCGTCCGGAATAATATTTTACTCGTCTGGACAAAGCTCCGGCGGCTTGTCTTTATAGCTTCGACAAAAACGCCTCGTAAGCCGCGATTAAATGATCCATTTTTGCGTTCAGCGCTACATCCACGGTTTGCCGTTCCGGATGCTCGCTGAAATAGGCAATGGATTGACGAATCCCGTGCTCGAACCTGGTTGTCGCCATGTAGCCGGGAACGAAAGCTTTGATTTTGCTGTTGTCCAGAACGTAGCTGTTGCACGTATCGCCGAATAATTGGCTTTTGAATTCCGGCATGGCAAGCGAGATGCATTCCGAGGTGATGTGAATGATGTTTGGTTCCGCACCGACCGCTTGGCCGATGATAGTCAAATACTGATCCCATGTTTTGACTTCATCGGAGGTAATGTGAAAAGATTGGCCGATGGCCTGCGTATTTCCTAACAGCCCTACCAGACCTTTTGCAAAATCGGTATTGTGGGTTATTGTCCAGAGCGAAGTGCCGTCGCCCGGAACTATAATCTTGTTTCCCTTAAGGATGCGGTCCACAAGCGTCCAGGGATGAGCCCCGCTTGAGATCGCAAATGGAATGCTGGTCGGGCCGTAAGTGTGGGAAGGCCTTACGATCGTGATGGGAAAACCCTGTTCCCGATATTCCTTGACAAGCCTTTCCTCACAGGCAATTTTATTGACGGCGTAAGGCCATCCGGGGTTGTGCTGAGGTGTGGATTCATCCAGGATGTAGTAGCCGGGGGGCCTCTGATAAGTAGCGGCCGTACTGATGAAAATATACTGATTGGTTTTTCCCGCGAACAGCTGAATATCTCGCTCAATGCCATCCGGCTCAAAAATGATCCAATTAACCACGACATCAAAATGCTGATTGTTCAAAAGTGCTTCCATTTCCGCACGGTTGTTGATATCTCCATGAAGTACTGTTGTACCTTCAGGCGCCAACTGATCACGGGTTCCCCGGGTTAACAAATAAAGATCAAAGCCCTTCTCGATCGCCAGTTTGGAAGCCGCCGAGCTAATCAGGCCGGTTCCGCCAATAAATAACACTTTCATCCTATACACGCTCCCGTCTGTTCGTTATGAGTGACTCTGACGGCCCGCACCTGCCACCATGGACCGCCGGGATGAGGCTGCACCCGCCCTTCTATTTCATTTTCGTTCTGTTGGGCACTCTCTATATCTGGAATAGTAAACTGTTCGTGATGGGCATATTCAATTCCTTTATTGGCTTGGCTCGGTATCCTCAGCACCATAGAAGTATGAGATAACTGATGGGTTCATTCTGAGCTATCTGCCCATTTCGAGTTTTAATTTTTTCAAGAAAAAAGTAAAGGATTTAGGGGAACATGTTCTTTTTAATTCCGCTATCAGCAGATTCTTTGCAGCCTCAACAGACACATAGTCTTTGCTTCCTTGAATCGAGCTCAACCATATTTCCGAAGGCTGGTAACACATACTGTTCCAGCCTGAATCATTATCACTCTGTTTTGCTGCTCCAGTGATGACTACATCGCCGTAATTCTGAAGTTCAACAAGTGATTTTTCATACTCTTTTTTGTCCTCTCTTGTATTCAATCCTGCCTCTTTCCGTAAATTCCGTGAATCAATATTCTCATGCTCACTCAAGACTTTATAGATTTGATAAGCTTGTCTTGAAATACTACCGTCATTGTATCTTTCATCTACCGTTTTGCCGGAGGTTAGGATGGTCCTGACTGCGGGAAATAAATGCGTATGAATAAAAGAGGCTTTTGTACCAAAAAACTTCCCATATGCAGCATGAGCGTCCTGGACAATACGAATTCGCCATAACCATGGATCCGTATCATTTCCTGTATGCCATTGATTATTTGCAGTTGCAACCGTCAACGATGGATATTCAGGAACAAAGTCCGAAAAGGGCAAAATCTTATATTTCTCTACCAATTGTACAAATTCTCCGTAATTTGATACTTTCACTGTCATCAGCACACCCTTCTTCCATTGAAACTTTGCGATACAATTCTATTAAATTCCCTGCGTGATCCCAGAAGTTTGCGTTTTCTATTCCCGTATATCGTAGAAACCAGTTCCAATATCTAAGCGGACTATTTCCTTACTTTTCTGTGCCCCCAACTGCCCGTATGGCTCGAACATCCCTTAAGGGCGAAAGCCCGAATAGACGTTTGTACTCCCGTATAAACTGTGTCGAGCTTTCATAACCAACCTGCGATGCCGTTCTGGTTACATCAATCGTACCTCCCATAAGCAGTCTTCGTGCCTCTTGAAGTCTAATCCGCTTTTGATATTGAAGCGGCGTCATAGTCGTTACGGCTTTAAATTTGTGATGCAGGTTGGAAACGCTCATGTTTCCCAAATCAGCTAATTGACTGATCGTAAACGGACTGTCGAAATGAGCTGTGATCCAATTAATTACATGGTTTATCCCGGCAGCCTCTTGATGCAAAAGCATTTTACTATAAAAAACATCACCCTCCTCGCCGGTTAAAAGGCGATAAATAAGCTCGCGCTTCGCGGCGGGAGCAAGAAAAGCGACCGCTTGGGCGTCAACGGAAAGCCGAAGAAGCCTTTCACATACCCCAAGCGCTTCAATATTCGATTTCCCAATAAATGCACCGGTGCTTAAGCTTTTATACGAATTGATGTTAACATTTGCCTCCAAAGCAACCGATGATACCTCTTCAGAGGTAAAATTAATTTGCAGCGCAACATATGGTGTTTCTTTTGTGGCTTTCAGAACCTGCCCCTTGATTGGCATGTTGATACTTGAAGCAAGATAATTCCCCGCTCCGTATTCAATTGTTTCCCGCCCGGCATGAAGTACTTTATTTCCTTGTATGACTACACAAACAGAAGGAGCAAGAACCCCTTGCGAGACGGGCGTAGATTTGTTTTCCTTAAGTATGGAGAGAAATGGAATATTCGTATGATAAACTCCATCGTAAAAAGAAAATTGTGAAGTCAGAGTCAAAATTCTACTCAGACAACGTTTAGTATCAGCAGAGATGCTCTCTATCATTTCATCTTCCTTCCCTATCAGTAATTTGCACAAAATAAATACACCGGTGTTTTGATTTATTGGGATTGATAGTTTGCGTTCTCTGATTGTATTATGTCCCTTTTTCGCAGTCTTAGGCAATATTTAAGCACAATCGGACTATTATTGCATCTGAAAATCATTGAAAATAAAGAGGTCAGTGAGCTGACAAACTAAAAAGCAAGCCCATTCCCAGTCTTAAGGAGGAAATCAACATGAAAGCTATGGTTGTCACACAATACGGAGGTCCTGACGTCTTCTCGGAATCCGAAACGCCAGACCTTCATCCAGGACCGGGACAGGTCAGCATTGATGTAACCCACTCTGCTGTCGGATTGATTGATTCTTTCCTTCGCCGCGGTACGATTCCAATTTTTTCGCCGCCCTACGTGCCTGGGTTGGAGGTAGCGGGTACTATCCGTGAATTGGGAGAAGGTGTCACCGACTTTCGAATCGGCGAGCCTGTCGTTACACTTTCTTTGATGAGTTTGGGTGGGTACGCGACTGTTACAGTTGCCGATTCCGCTCTTACCATATCTCTCGATGGATTCAAGATTGACCCGGCGCTTGCCGTGTCGGCGCTCCCGAACGCTGTGACTGCGTATTTGTCCCTGACAAAGGTGGCCCACATTCAAAAAGGTGAGAATGTATTAATCCATGGCGCTATTGGAGGACTGGCATCTGCGTACCCTGCAGTTGCGCGTTCACTTGGAGCATCCCGCATCGTCGGAACGGTTCGAACTGCCTCCAAACTGGAAGCTGCACGTGAATTAGACTATGACGATGTTGTACTGGCCGAAGATTTTCCATCAGCAATAGCAGATGAACAGTTTAATATCGTAGTCGATCCGGTAGGCGGAGATATGCTTGCTTCAAGCTTAGACTTAATGGCTCCACTCGGCCGTGCTCTGCTTGTAGGCAATGCAAGCGAGCATGCAGTGGAAATTTCGAGCAATACATTGTGGTTAAAAAATATAGGGGTTCAGGGATTTAATGTTGGTGGTTATTTGAGTGGAAACCCATCTGCCGGCCGTCCGGCCGCGAAGGCTGTTCTCCAATTACTTGAGGAAGGAAAGATAGATTTTCCGGTGACCCTTCTTCCGCTTCAAAATGCGTCTGAGGCGCATCGAAGGATGGATGCAAAAGAAATAATAGGCAGAATCGTCCTTCGAAATGAATTTTAAAAGTTTCGGAACAGGATCAATTGTGGACAAGGCAGCCGTTTCATTTCGGCTGCCTTTTATGTTTCGTATCAAGCTCATAGTGCCTGGCAGCACGAAGCCTCGTATTTTCGCTGCCAATTGAATAAAGTACGTTGCCTAAGGGGTTTGGCGTATTCGTTTTGCGGTCACAAACAGCAGCATTACGGCGATTAACGCAAAAAGTACATTTCCGATCCAAGCCAAAGAGTCATCCGGCCACAACAATGTTGTCAAAGCAAAGCCCCCCCATGCATATGTCAGCAAAGCTCCGGCAACCAAGGCGAATTGATGCCGCAAGCGCCACTCCTCCTGCCGTGACCAATAGGCAACGAGCGGCGACACGAGGCATAATATGAAGATGCCCATCGTCAGGCCAGCCCAGCTTTCGGGCTTCATAAAAAACAGGCTGGCCGCTGCAAATGCACCCACACCAAGAGGCCATGGCTTTGGCACCGGGCGGGCCGAAGGAACATCAGGACTCCTTTTCTTTTTAATAACAAAGGCGACAGCAATCAGCGCGAGCGCCGCAGAGGCTGCACACATCAACTGTATTGGCGAAGCCAGGAATTTTTCATCGGCGTATATAAAGCTGAAAACAATGGCACAACCCATAAGATACAAACCGCCGGTTATGATCAGACCCGCCTTTCCTAACCAGGGTACCGTCATTCTGGCAGGCGTCATCATCTCTACAAGTGCAACAGGAACGGCGATACTCCATATGACATGCCCCATCACAAAAGCCAGGGTGTTGTAGGCGCTGATCCCCAGCACGGGAATAGGTGTGACTTTCTGGGATTCAAGGTCTAAGAAGGCCTGGTTAAAGAGCGATTGATCCACCAGACCCGCCTCAATAACGCCATATGCCGCAGCCAAGAGGAAGAGGGACGGCCAACCGCGGCCGGTACGACGGACCAGCTCTCGAATGAGCAGGGCACCTCCGCCGTACAGTGGCACAATAAGCGGAAATCCGGGAAGGTTCCGGAGCGGACTGACTCCCAGTAAAAATTCACCCACCCATGGTGCAAGAAGGAGCAGGCCCAGCGCTGGAGCAAGGCGGCGGAGCCGTACTGAAGACAGGATTGAATTGCCGGATGGATTCTTCGTTCCTCTCTCCCGAATCCTGCATGCAACGTTTGCGATCAAGCCAAGACATACCCCTGCCATGAAGCGGACAGCAAGTATTCTGATAAAGATCACGAAGCGAATAACTATCTCTTCCCCTGCCGGGCTGAAGAAATCTTTCAAATTTCCCTTGAGCTCAGGCAAATTATTGTCCATGGTGATCTGATGAGTTACCGCAACAAAAAGGCCCAGCAGCGTACCTAGAACGATAAAGTCATAAAACGGCCTTTTGTTCTTCCGTAACAAGGCAATACCAAGATAGATCACAAACGGACCCGCAGAAAGCGCCTTATATAGAGGCGACTCCAGCGAAAGCAGCTGCAAGTCTTCAATGACCACGCAGGGAATCGCGATTGCAGCCAACACCATAAGCAGCACCAGCGGCATATCTGTACGCAAAGCTGCTATCCGCCGTTTCTTTAACCCCTCTATTTGCTTTTTCATCGGAGTGGATCCCTCCTTCATCACGAAATTTGATTATACATATAATTTTTTGATCGATTAATCAAATAATATTCTCTACAGTTTAATGTGTCAATAGTAAACACACACAAAATCCCGGTTATTCGAAATTTCCCGCTCGTGGTGGATGCCTTTCCTTGGTTAAGGGAAAGTATCGCCTGCTCCCTTCGGCCCTGGAGTGACTCAAGTGCCGGGTCTATAATAAGAAAGGAGCAGCTGTCTGCACAGCTGCTCCACTCTACCCTAAATCCAAATCCGGAATAAACCATGCAGCCACTCCCGGTACCAATGATCATTTCTTCCATTCCAGTGATTGTAAAATGTCATATTAAGAAACAGTAAGCACCGCCTTGCCAGCGATACGACGGTTTAAGAGACTTTGGGCAACCTCAGCAATTTCAGTCCAGGATGACTCCCGGGCCACTTGCGGATGCAATCGTCCCTCAGCAACCATCTGAGCTAATCGGCCGAGATCCTTCGATACACCCTGCCGGTCTCCAATCCCATCAAGGACAAGTACACCATCGGGTACGGACTTTAGCCGGGCTTCTAATGTCATCTCAGGCTCTGTTGCAGCTCCAACGTTAACACAGCGGCCGCCGGATTCAAGAAAAGACGAAACAATGCTTAACGATTTTCCACCCAACGTATCCACGATGAAATCGTAAGGTCCTGATGAATGAGCTGCAGCAGCGTCTTCTCCAACGACTATATTGTGTCTTCCTGTCTTTCGGAGACTCGCGGCGCGTTCTTCGCGCCGTACAAGCGCAGTAACTGCAGCGCCTGCTTGATGAGCCAGTTGGCAGGCAAAATGGCCTACACCGCCCGATGCTCCGGTGACCAGGACATTGCGATTAAGTAGAAACCCGCCTCTCTCCAGAGCATATAAAGCTGTGAGGCCAGCGACGGGCAGCGCAGCAGCTTGAGCAAAAGTGACATTTTCGGGAATCTTCTCTAAAAAGGCCGTTGGAACAGCCACAAATTCTGCCCATGATCCGGAAGGGACCATTCCAAAGACTCTTGTTCCGATTGGCGGTCCAGATCCATCTGCTGCCGGTTGTTCGATTACTCCTGACAGATCCCACCCTGGCCGCCATCCCGCAGCCGCTCTCGTTGAGGTGCGGACCTCGCCAAGATTGAGTGAGACGGCAGAGACACGAACAAGTGCTTCAGATGAAGCAGGGCGGGGCGACTCCACATTGTCAATCTTGAGACGTCCTTCGATTGCAGGACAAACAACAATGGCTCGAATAGTACTCATTATGCATCTCCTTCTCTTCTTCTTGCATTTTGACATGGTGCTGCTGGACGAGTAGAGTATAAACTATAAAGTATAGTTGAAGGTCAATCCTTTTTTGGGGTGATTCTCATGAGAATTAATACGTTGGCACAAAAAACAGGCTTAGCGGCTCCCGCCATCCGATTTTATGAAAAGGAAGGCCTTCTGGATGCAAGCCATGTACAGCGAGGAGAAAATAACTATCGTGAATTCTGCCAGGAGGCAGTTGAGCATCTTCAGTTGATCAAAAAGGTTCAGAATGCAGGATTTACGATAACGGAGATAAAAGAAGTGATTCAAGCCTATGAGGCAAATGAGCTATCCCTATCAAGGAAGGTTGAGATTCTCCGTCAAAAAATGCAGGAGATTGAAAGAAAACAAAACGAATTGGAACAAGTTCAAACGCATATCTCACGAATGCTGGCGAATAAGCTGGCGTTGATGGAAGCTTAGGAAAAAGCCGATTTAATAAGCTCCACAGATATTGAGTTGTACAAAGATAAGATAAACTCAATGCTTCAACCCATAAGGAGATTGCAATGAAATTATGGCAGACCTTACTGATCTATGCGGCCGCAATTATATGCCTGCTGATCTACAGGCAGGAAATAACCGATTGGATGATGTACAGCCGTCCATCTTATCTGACTATGTTTTTGCTCAGCCTGTGCTTTCTGCTGTTCCCCGTGCTGCCCTTCAAGATTATTATCGGCATGCTCGGCTTTATCTACGGACCGCTTATTGGCGCTGCGATCAGTTGGGCTGCGGCTTCCACCGCATCAGTCATTGTTTATCTGGTTGTGCGCATATATTTTCAGAAGAAGGGCAGAGCCTACCTGGCTAAATATAAAAGGCTTGAGAAATGGACGGTTCTGATGGAAAAGAATCCGTTTCTGGTCATCTTCCTGGCCAGAATAATTCCTGTATTTCCGCAAGGCATCGTCAATATCTATCCTGCTTTTCTGTCCATTAATCTCCTCACCTACACGGCCGCTTCCTCTTTAGGCAAAATACCGGCAATGCTGGTATTCTCATACCTTGGAAAAAATATATTCTCCGATCTCTCAAACGCATTCCTGGTCATTGGCATATACAGCGCTTTCCTGCTGCTGGTCTACCTCATATATCGTCTATGGCTGAAAAACCGACTGGTATAGCTTTCAATTGAGAGGATGTTAAGCGCGGAAAATAGCAAAAAAGGCGTTGGAAGTTCAACGCCTTTTTGGAACACCAATAACGTATGAATTTACATCTTTGCACTCCTTGTGGTACTAAAACCGAAGAAACCGGCTGCCGCCGATGGACGGCAGCAGCCGGTTCTTCTTACTATTAAACCTGCGGTGACGGTTCGTTCTTGCTCCTCAGCGTTACCGCCTCTCCCCTGCGGTCGGCAGAGAGGATCTCGGCTTCAATGATTTCAAGCGAACCAAGCGTGCTCGCGGGCTCCGCAGTCGTGATCGGAGTATCGTTCATGACCGATTCCACATAATAACGAATTTCCCGGTAGTAGCCCATATCCGGAGACAGCTCGGCGATGAAGCCGGGAGCGTCATTGGGATTTACTTTCACCTGATTGTTCTCGAATACGATATTGCCCTTTTCAAAATTAACCCTGTACACCATCGAGAAACCGTAATCCCCCTGCAAGGTCCAATCGCACTGGGCATTGATAACTTTACCGTCCGCATAGCTGTAGTTGGTCGATACGATATCATAGCCGCTGCCCGGCACAACATTACGGCTCATGGACAATACCTTCTCAGGCTTGCCGAAAATCCAGTGAATGGCATCCGTGTCATGGATATGCATGTCCAGCATCGCGCCGCCGCTTTTCTCCCCAATCCGGAACCAGCCATCCGGCGTCGCGCCGCCGCGGAAGAAATACCCCCCTGTAGCTGCGCCGAAACGTCCGGAATCCACCGTTTCCTTCAAATATTCATAAGCCGGCCAGAAGCGCAGGCATTGACCAATCATCAATTTCTTGCCGCTTTGCTCCGCTGCTGCAATCATCCGCCTGCCATCCGCGGAATTCAGCGCCATCGGTTTCTCGCAGAGCACATGATAACCGCGGCCCAGCAGATCGCAGGTCAAGTCGGCGTGCAAATAAGTAGGAAGCGTGATACTGACCATATCCAGCTGCTCGCTGCTGAGCATCTCTTCAATGTCCGCATACAGACGGTATTTCGACAAATCGGTGATTTGGGAATCCGTCGCGATATTGCCCTCCACCTTCTGATGTTTCAGTTCCTCGATCAGAAGATCGCAAATGGCGACAAGCTCCACCTCCACTCCCTCTGCCTGAAGCCTTACATAGTTCTCCATATGCATGTGGCCCATAAATCCGAAGCCGATCAGTCCAACCTTTAGCATCGTCTCTTCATCCTCCCTTAAGCTCTTGCCGAATCGTTCAAAATCGCATCTATGGAACGGGACGTATTATAGATAATCTGTGTGGAATGATGAGTATACGAAGGAATCATTTCCGCCGTCACATAGTTCGTATAGCCGATTTCCCGAAGGGCCTCGACCACAGCCGGGTAGTTGACGTCGCCAGCCAGCAAATCCACAAAACCGACCAGGCCTCCAGCCTCTCTGCGGTAATCCTTAAAATGCACCTTCTTGATCCGGCTGCCCAAAATCCGCACCCAATGCTCGGGATAACCGGAATAAACCACATTTCCTACATCAAAGTAGGAGCCGACAAAGTCCGAACCCACGGCATCAATAAAGCCCCTCATTTCCAGCGGCGACAGCAAAAACTTGTTCCAGACATTCTCGATACCGATGTGAACGCCTGCGGCTTCGGCATCCGCGGCCAGCAGCTTAATCGCCGCCAGTGCGCGGTCATAAGCGATATCATAAGGTACAACCGGGTAACCGGGGATAAAATCAACGCCAACGCCGCCCGGAATAACGAGAATAGCGTCAACGCCAAAAGCTGCCGCAAGCTCCAGCTGTTTTTTGCAAATGGAGATCGCTTTGTCACGAATCGCCCCGTCGTCGCTTGTCATGGCATAATCCCAATACAAGCCTGTCGCGAGCCCGCTGATTTCAATACCGGCATCCGCAGCCAATTGGCGGATTTCGCTGATTTTGGCGTCCGTAATGTCAAGACCCAGCTCGCCGCCCTCGGTCAAAGCCAGTTCAATGCCGTCAAACCCGGCATCCTTGGCGATCCGGATGCATTCTGCAATGGGCATGCCGTCCGGAAACGACCAAATATTAATTCCTTTTTTCATCATTAAAACCTCCCATAACCTGTATTTGGACAATACCGTTTGCCAACGAAACGTCATTTATGTTAAATAAGTAATAGCTAAAGCTATTTTAACAATAGAACAGTCTGAAATATTTAGCGAAAGGAGATCAATTTTTGGACAATTCCGGTTTCCTATATCCTCTTCGCAAGCAGGTTCCCTTTCGCGACTGGTCACCCAGCGTGCATTATGCCAAATTTCAAAAAATGCCGGAGGGTCCGCTCGATGGCAGGCGGATCTATGACTTTGAGCTGCTTTATGTCCGCCAGGGACAAGCTGCCACCTGGATCGGCGGCGAGCGCCACGATATTGCGCCCGGACAATTAATCTTTATCCCGGCGGGTGTTTACCACCGCAACGAGGTGCTTTCTTCCTATGCGCAGTTTATGGGCATTCATTTTGATTTTCAGGATGAGCTGGATATTGTGAGCGAGGTGGATATGGTCGTGAACGAAGCGGCCGTCCAGGAGATCAAGTTCGGAGTGGAAGCGCTGGCCGAGGGCTTCGAGCCGCTTTCGGAGAAGCTCGTCTACACGCCTACCCCATTATGCGTCCAGCTGATGGAGCAGATCGTGCATGAATTTACGATGCGCCCGCCAGCTTATCACTTGCTCTGCAAAGCGCTGATGCTGCAGGTATTGGGGCTGCTCCTGCGCTCGCAGAGAACTTACAATCCCGTCAACCTGCCGCTTCAGGGCGACCGGATTCTGGAAATGATGACGGCCATGGAGGCCGACCCGGCTGCTTCATGGTCCAATCCGGTTCTGGCCGAGCAGCTTGCTATGAATCAGGATCATATGATCAAGGTCTTCAAGAAGGTCGCAGGCATGCCGCCGGGGGAATATGTGCAGATGCTCAGGCACAGGGAGGCAAGAAGGCTGCTGCGGGAGACGAATTTGTCGGTAGGAGAGATTGGAGCGCAGGTTGGCTATCCGGATATTCATTATTTCAGCCGCTTATTCCGCAGCAGCGAAGGAATACCCCCGAAGGCTTACCGGAATCTGGCCCGTATTCTGTAGGACGGGGCGGCTTGATGGCAAGGGTACCTCTCTCCAGACCAAATCGGGCTACGCTCGTTATTGCTTCATGCGGCAATATGCTGCCGCCCTGCATCTGAACCACCTTCCTTACAAGGAGAGTGGTTCATTGCATCGCATTGCATTACATTTAACAGAGCATTCGGCTTTATCAATCCACATCCTTATTTGATTTTCCAGTTACTTCCTTCATCTTCCTCCTCTTCTTTTCCTTATGATCCATATAAAACAGAAGCGAAAAAAGCAGCACACCCAGTATAACGATTATCCATCGAACGGTTGGCGGCATCATCAAAAATGAATAAGTCATAATGAAACACCTCCCCTGAATCGTGTATTGATAAACTCAATTTTCACGGCTGCGAAAGTTGAGTTATAAACGTATAGAATTTTTATATGTTCAGCGCTATAAATTTCTATAAGTTTTTTGTCGGAATAACGCGCTTTGCCGTCAAAGGGCGTCGATAGCTGGTTCCTCTTGGATTAATATCCATTATAAAGGTTTTAATTGTAAAAAAAACCTTTATTAAGTTCATTTTTAAAATTTGTCCTTTGAATACAGATTTCGTCCTCCATGGAAGGATTCCATTACAGCCCGGTTTACGTAAAGCAGGCCTTCCCTTTTGAGAGAAGGCCTGCTTTCATCCCAGCCGCTACGCAACCATCAGGAAACAACAGAGCTTTCGACGGCCGTAAGCGTGTACGTTTTACCTGGTTCGGTATCAAATGAAATCAAGCTGCCCGGCATAAGCTCCGCAGCGATTTCTCTGCCATTCTCCGACACAATAACGGACGAGTCTGCATGCACCAGACAACGCCCTCCCTGTCCGGAAGTTATGGCAGCCTCCTTCAAGCGGCCGCTATTCCAAGTAAGATCCACTTCGAAGTCTCCCCTTGCCTTGAGCCCTCTTACCCAGCCGCTTTCCCATACATCCGGCAGCGCCGGCAGCAGGTGAATAAATCCCTTCTGGGATTGCAGCAGCAGCTCCGCAATGCCGGCGGTAACGCCGAAATTGCCATCGATCTGAAATGGCGGATGGGCGTCGAACAAATTCGCATACACTCCGCCATGGTGATAATTCGTATTCTTTTTATCTTCGACCAGACGAAGCAAATTAGAAATCAGGGCAAACGCCCGATTGCCGTCCATGAACCTCGCCCACAAATTCACCTTCCACGCCAGACTCCAGCCGGTTCCATCATCCCCCCGCCGCTCAAGCGAACGCTCCGCTGCGGCGAACCACTCCGGCGTATCTTCTCCAGTGAGCTGACGGCCAGGAAAAACACCGTAAAGATGGGACACATGGCGATGATTCACGTCTTCATCCTCAAAGTCCAGACTCCACTCCTGAAGCTGGCCGTATTGTCCGATCTGCAGAGGCAGCAGCCGCTCGCGCGCTTTGGTCAATTCCTCGCGGAAGGTTTCATCGGCATCCAGCCTCAGAGAAGCCTCGATACAATTGGTGAACAGCTCCCAAATGAGCGCCATATCCATGGTCGACGCCCGGCTGACCCCAGCAAGCGAACCGTCAGGCGCTACAAACTTATGCTCAGGCGAGGTTGACGGGGCTGTAACAAGATTGCCCTGTTCATCTTCAATCAACCAATCCAGGTAAAAATGGGCTGCCTCTTTCAGCACCGGAAACGCGCGGTCGCGCAAGAAAGAATCGTCCTGCGTAAAGCTGTAATGCTCCCATAGATGCTGGCACAGCCACGCGGCGCCCATCGGCCACAACGCCCACAATGGATCGCCATGGCCGTAATCCCCAGCCGGCGATGTCAGGCACCAAATATCCGTATTATGATGAGCCGTCCATCCCCTGGCCCCATAATTGACCTTGGCGGTTGAGGCACCATTGACCGATAAATTCTCAATGATCTGCATTAATGGTTCATGGCATTCCGACAAATTGCAGCTCTCCGCCGGCCAATAATTCATTTGCGTATTGATGTTGATCGTATAATTGCTGCTCCAGGGCGGCCTCACCTCCTGATTCCATATCCCCTGCAGGTTGGCAGGCTGGCTGTCCTGACGGGAGCTGGCAATCATCAAATAACGCCCGTAATGAAACAACAGTTCAACCAGCGCCGGATCAGCGGCTCCGAATTCTTCAATTCGCCGGTCGGTCGGCACACTTGCGGCAGCTGATGAATTCCCCAAATGAATGTCTACACGATCAAAAAGTCTGCGGTAATCATCAACATGGGACTTAAGAAGCTCTTCATATGATTTGATCATGGCAGCGCTTAATTGCTCTTTCGTGATTACTGCCGGATTTCTCCCCTCGACCGAAGGGATCCTGTCAAAGCCCTGAAAGCTTGTTGCGGCGCCAAAGAATAGCGTAACGGAGTCCGCATCCGACACATGCAGCCCGTCGGCATCGGTATGGAGTGTGCCCCCTGTATTTACTGCGCCCAGACGTCCTGTGAAGCTCATCGCTCTGTTCGACGCGCCATCCCCATACACGATTGGCCGGTCGGTTGGATAATAGCTGGGATCCACATTCTCGGGAGCTGTCCCGTGCAGAACATGCTGCTGATCCTCCTGACTCGTACGGGAGCGCAGCTGGCTTGTCAGACTGGCGCTGAAGCTGATCATACCGGGACGGTCGGCCTGCAAACGCATAATGATCGCCTGATCCGGGTAGGAGGCGAAGGTCTCCCTGGTATAGGTCACCTCTCCAATCTGATAGGTCAAACAAGAAAGCGCTCTCTCTATATCGAGGATGCGTTCATATGAACCTGCAATATCGCCATGATAGAATTGAAGATGCAAATCGCCAAGCGGAAGGTATGATTGCGTATACGGGCCCAGCATTTCTCTGGACAGTTTGTAAGCGTCCGTGAATTTCTCTTCGGCGAGCAAACGTCTGACCTCCGGCAGCACTTCCAGCGAATGAGGATTATTGAATTCTCTCGGGCTTCCGGACCATAACGTATCCTCATTCAGCTGAATCCGTTCTTGTTCCACCCCGCTGAAGATCATACCCCCGAGCCGGCCATTTCCTATTGGAAGCGCCTCCACCCAGGAATGAGCCGGCTGCTTGTAATGAAGCTTCTTCATGGTTATTCTCCTTCCTCTCGCTCAATATCATCTAAATCATAGTTCGTTCAGAGTCGGTTTGCAAGAGTAATAACGTCTGCTGATTAAGCTGACTTACGAGACATCATCCGGCTCCGCCGTCCATAGGATTGACGGTGCGGCCCTTGCGCCGGACGCACCTTCTGCCATTATTTCTCCGACCCTCTTATGAATTGCCGGCTTGAAGGTCATACTAAGGACAATCAATCCAATTCCTTCCTCGGAAAGGAGTCCTTCATGGCCCACTCTACAAACCATCCGCAGCAGTCGGAGTCCACTTCCGGTCCTGGTCCTGCAGGCCGCAAACTGCATCCGAATGCTCCGCTTTATTTTGACCGCAGCTGGTTCGATCAGCTTCAGGACAAAGTCGACCGCAACGGTCCATGGGACGACTGGACCATGTATCAGCTGGCTGTCGAAGCCGAGCAGACCAAGCTGATCAGCAGCTTCGACGATCTCCAGTGCATACGCAGCCTGCCCGCGCTTGAGCCGATGCCGCATCAGATCAGCACCGCCCGCAAGGTGCTGCACGAGATGAGCGGCCGTGCCATTCTCGCTGATGAGGTGGGGCTTGGCAAGACGATCGAAGCCGGTCTGATCCTCAAGGAGTATCTTGTTCGGGGGCTCGTCCGCCGCGCGCTTATTCTGGTACCCGCTTCACTCGTTCTCCAGTGGGTACGCGAGCTGAATCAGAAATTCGGTATCGCCGCAATCGCCCAGAAGAAAGAGCATACCTGGCAGCATGACATTGTCGTGGCCTCCATCGATACGGCGAAAAGAGATCCGCACCGGGATATGCTGCTGAGCCAGGATTACGATCTGCTCATTATAGACGAAGCCCATAAGCTCAAGAACAAAAAAACAACCAACTACCAGTTCGTCAATCTGCTCCGCAAAAAGTATTGCCTGCTTCTGACCGCAACGCCCGTACAAAACAACCTGGACGAGCTGTATAACCTGATTACGCTGCTCAAGCCCGGACAGCTTGGCGGTCAAAGCGAATTCGCCAGCAATTTTGTCGTGGACAAGCGTATTCCCAAGAATGAGGGCCAATTGCAAGAAACGCTGTCTACAGTTATGATCCGCAATCGCCGCGGCGACGGCGGAATTAGCTTTACGAGACGGATCGTCAAAAATATCCCGCTTTCGCTCTCTAATGAAGAGCAGGCGCTTTATGATGCCGTGACGAGATTCGTAAAAGAGCGCTATGAGGAAAGCGATGGCGATCTGAGCAGCATGCTTTCGCTGGTCACGCTCCAGCGCGAGGTGTGCAGCAGCCGCGACGCCGTCTTCCTCACCTTGGTGAATATGTTCAAGAAGACGCCGGAGGATTCGCCTAAACGCGCCAAGATCTGGGAGCTGGTCGAAGTCATCCGCGGCATTCAGGCCAACACCAAGGCGGAGAAAACGTTGGAGCTTGTACGCGCCATGGATGACAAGGTCATTGTCTTCACGGAGTACCGCGCAACGCAGGAATACCTGCTGCAGTATTTCCGTTCGCAAAATATTACCGCCGTACCGTATCGCGGAGGCATGAATCGGGGTAAGAAAGATTGGATGATGGATTTATTCCGCGGCCGCGCCCAGGTGCTGATTGCAACCGAGGCCGGGGGCGAAGGGATAAATCTCCAATTCTGCCACAACATGATCAACTTTGATCTGCCCTGGAATCCGATGCGGGTTGAGCAGCGGATCGGCCGGGTCCACAGGCTGGGTCAAACCAGCGACGTGAACATTTTCAACTTGTGTACGCTGGGAACGATCGAGGAGCATATTGTGTCCCTGCTGCATGAGAAAATCAATCTCTTCGAGCTGGTAATCGGCGAGCTGGATCATATTCTGGAACGTTTCGACAAGAAAGAAACGCTCGAACAGAAGCTGGCGCGCGTCATGCTGGAGTCCGGGAACTCCGCGGAGCTGCGCAAACAGATCGACGATCTGGGCAACTCCCTGAACCGGATCCGCAGCGAAGTAGAATCCGAATCGTCCCAAGGGCTTGAAGCCATTGATGCCATGCTGGATGCAGTAGGCCAGGAGGTGAGACCTTGAACGAGCGTCAGGTCCATAAATTTGTCCAGCGTTATCTGGAGGCAACAAATTGTCATGTAATGGAGAAATCGCCTGCTCATTACCTGGTCAAGCTTTCGCCCAAAGCGGACCGGGAGCTCATGAACCGGACCTATTATTGGGGGTTCATCGACCGAACCGGCGCTGAGCCCGAAACAATGTCGCTGCTGCTTGTTACCGACAAGCAGAAATATGACGAGGCTGCCGCGCAGGAGAAAATCCGCACCGAGAAAACTGCCGCTCCATCCGAAGCGGATCAGGCGGCGGAAGCTGCGCTCAGCCGCACGCGCGGCTTCCTTCACGGCACCTTGAATACGGCGGCGAGAGTGCCGCGCGAGGATTTGCATTACGGCTCTCACAAGCTGAAGCAGCTGTTCGATTCCGCCCGGCATAACGGCAGCTACGTCTGTCTGTTCCAGGAGCCCGAGAAGCGCAGCGCCCACCCTCTCCAATCCACGGCTTATACCGCGTGGCTTGGAGTGAATTTGAAAGTGGAATTCGCCTGCGATATGAAACGGGAGGAAATTCACTCCTTTGGCGTTTCACTGGCAACCGGACAATGCGTGGAACGCTTTTACGACCGGATTACGCAGCATCGGATGACACCCAAGCTGCCGCCCAATATACACACCGCCAAAAACGCATTAACGCTTAACAAAGCGGCGACCATCGCGGAACAAACGCTGGAGCGGAAGCTGAAGACCTACGATTACGCCTGGGCGGCTGCAGCCGCGGCAAGGCTCGATGAAGAGCTTGTCACTCTCCATCACTATTATGAGCCTCTGCTTGCTTCCATTGACGAGGAGCAGCGTACGCTCATTACCGAGCAGTTTCAGCGGAGGCAGGATGAAATCCGCTGGCAGTACGAGCCGCGGGTGAGTGTATCCGCCATAAACTGCGGAATCTTCTATCTGGAAGGAATCGGCTGACACCGGAAACGACAGGAAACCGGAGGATCCTTGGTTTCTTCGCAGCAATACGGCAAAAAAAGAACGGAGCTTGTCCGCTTCGGCGCGACAGGTTCCAACACCCTTTTCAGACAGGCTTGATTACAATGACGTTATGACCCAAACCCATGAAAGAAGCAGGTGATAGCTCATGCACAAACGAACTCCGTTATTCGCCGCCATTATTTTGCTCATGGTCAGCAGCCATGTTTCGGCAGCGGCCGCAGCGGAAGCGAATGCTTCTTTATCTCTTGAGAATCCATCACAGCTGCAGACGCAGGTACGAGCATGGATGGATATTTTGTCTGAGCAGCAGCAATTTCATACCTGGAAAAACGCTGAATCCGCCATTGTTCCGCTTGGTCCGGGCACACATGGCTATCTTGTCACGGTCATCCTGGACCGCCAGCCCATCGGCTACATGATCGTCAATGCCACTGAGCAGGGCGGGTATGCCCTCGGTGAATACGGTGTCGGGCGCCACCCAATTTTTGATCCCAATACGCTGTACCTTTCATTGGTACGGCAAGGACTTATTGAATCTTATGCCGAAGCAACAAAAAAGCCGCTCCGGCTGGAACGTATATACGTCCATCCATTGCTGGCTGTTTGGAAATGGGATGCCCCTGATGGACAAGCCTATTATCTGGATGCCTGGACCGGCGGGGCACTTCCGGTCAATGATGCCATGTGGCAGAAGCAATTGTCAGTCAAGCCGCTGGACCTTGCTGCGGACGAGGAGGCAAGCACACTTACAAGCCTGTCCGGGTCCCGTTTAAACAGCGCATTCGATCCCTATGAAACCATGCCGTGGCTGACAAAATCTCCGCTCATGATTGAACAGCCAGGCTCATTGCTTAAGCTTCTGGATGATCAGGCGAAATTACGATACACAGCCGAGCTGTTCGATCAGACTGTTCTCCATGTCTGGCCTGCCGTCGGGTACCACACATGGAATGACCAAAACGTTTACGTGGCTTTCGATCAGCAGGGCACGCGTTATGTCCCGATGGAAATGCTGGTTGGCAATGGCCTTTTCTATCAATAATGGCGGATTGAAGCTTGATTTTTATCTTCCGCTTCGGCTGCGCCACCAGAGCGCGACGCCGAGAGGCGCGATTCCAAACCATTTTGTCAGCCAAGGCTCGCGTGATGCTTTGGCTGTTTGGCGTGATTGTTTGCGTTCATCCTTGGATGTTTCCACGTATTGAACAAACTGCTCGGTCACATATTTGACCCACTCATCGCTATCTGCCATCTTCTTCGCCTCCTTCGTTTATATTCATTCCTGCGTTTACGCCTTCACCGCATGTTCATTCATTACCTTTAGTCTCCCCTTCAATTGTTTCGCCCAAACATGAATGAGTTTCCTTCATCTGTGCCAGTCTAAGGAGAGTGAACCTGATAGTGGAGGAATGACTAAGATGCTCCAACGACCGCGTTATCTGACAAAGAATTATTTCAAAAAATGGCTGTTCCGGGCAACTGCGATCTGCCTGGCCAGCTTCTGCTGCCTCGGTTTTCAACAAGAAGTTTCCGCGGGTGCTGAGCCATTACCTGAAGGGCAAAAGACCGCCGCTGTTCCGGAATACCACAGAGCACTGCCGACTACTGACGTCATTATTGATGTAGGCCATGGAGGCATAGACGGCGGCGCCCATTATGAAGATTTGCTCGAGAAGGATATCAACCTTGCTGTAGCGAAGAAGCTTTATTCGCTGCTGCGGGGCTATGGCATCCGTACCGTCCTTAACCGGGATGGCGATTACGCCTTAAGCGATGACAACCGCTGGCATTCGAGCCGCTCCCGGCATAAGCGCGATTTGTCCCAGCGCAGCCAATTGTCCGGCGAGATTCACAGCCGGCTTATGGTGAGCCTGCATGTCAACTGGACCAGGAATCCAAAACGCTATGGTCCTCTCGTGCTCCATCAGGACCAAGGGGAAAGCGCACTGCTGGCCTTCTGCATCCAAGATGCCCTGAACCGCCAGCAGAATACCAACAGATTGCCCGAGATCGGCAAACCCTTCTATCTGCTCAATGTTGTCAAACAACCGGCCGTCATTGTCGAAATGGGCTTCATCAGCCACGCCGGAGACCGCCGGATGCTGACAGATCCCCGCCGGCAGCAGGAAATTGCCGACGCGATCGCATCAGGGGTGCGGAATTATGTCCTTCTCCGATGAGGGGGTGAGCATCTCGGAAAGCCGGACGAAGTTCATGCTTTGCTGCAGCCTCGGGATGGTAATCTTGAGTACTGCGGCTGTTTTCTTGCCCGGAACACCGACATGCCCGATAGCAACGCCCGTCGCGTGAGAATCCATATGCTTGTGCAGGATGCCCAGCTGCTTGGCGATATGACTTTCCGTATATACATCATCGAGAAAAACATCATTCGAGAGCAGCGGCACACCTAGCTCCGCAGCGATCTTGGGAATTACGGTCTTGTAGGTGGTGCGGCTGTCCAGGAAGAACATCCCGTGTTCCTTCACTACTGTCAGGACGATGCGCATGATATGCTCGTCCGCCGTTACCTTCGATCCCATATGATTGTTCATGCCGATGGCATACGGAACATCCTTGATGGCCGCTTCCGTCCGATGGCGCACCTCCTTGTCGCTTAAGGCCGAGGTAATGGCTCCGGGACCAAGCCATTCCCGTTTGCCGCTGTTCGGTTCCATCGGCATATGCACCAGCACATCATGGCCGCGTTTATGCGCCATTTCCGCGTCATGCCTGGTCATGTGCATGAAAGGCATGACAGCGACGGTGAAATGAACAGGCAAATTCAGCATTTCCTTCGTTCCATCCGATCCATTGCCAAAGTCGTCAATGACGATGGCAACCTGTCTGTCCTCAGGGCTTCCAGCGTCTTGGATTTTTGCCCCTTCAAGCCCATCGGCAGCCGTATGGTAACTCATCTGTACGCTGATCAGCAGCAACAGGATCAGCGACATCCGTTTTATCCGGTTGTTCATCATTATAGAACCGCCTGCTTTCCCTTCGAGTTACACTCATTGTTTGTGTGCGAAGGGCAAAATATGTGCGGATGACGGACGTAAACACAAAAAAAACCCTTCCCATAACTGGGAAAGGTTTTTTTTCCGGACATTTCCTTTAGTGCATCATGGGTGCCGCTTCTTTTCTTTCTTTGCGGGATTTCTTATCCGGCTGCGACAGCTTGATTTTGCCGATCATCAGACTCATCACAACGCCTAATATGATAAAAGCAAGACCGACCCAAAACACATGCTGCAGCGAACTGATCAGCGTGTGCTTCAATATAGGCGATACCTTCTCGACAAAAGACGCCGGCAGCGCTTTGAGAATATCCGGACTCAGCAGCATGGAATAGACGCTTTGCGGATCGCTGTGAATGCCGTCAATCATCTTGGCCGCAGTACCCGTCTGGTCATCCATGCCGGTGAGCACCGGCTGCAGATCCTTCGTCAGAAGCTTGCCTGATTGGCTGTTCATCACGGCGCCAAGCACCGTCATACCAAAGGTCCCCCCGATGGAGCGGAAAAATTGGCTGGAGGAGGTTACGACGCCCAGCTCCGATTTAGGGAAGCTTTCCTGCAAAGCCAGCGTCAGAAGCGGCATTACGAATCCCATGCCGAAGCCCATCACCATCATAATGCCCGATGCGCTGAGCTTGGTTGTATCAATATCCATGGTCGTAAGCAGCATGAATCCTACCGCCATAATAATCATACCAAGGATCATCTGTATTTTGATCCCGATCTTGTATACAATTTGCCCTGCGATAATGCTGGTAATAATCATGGTAATCATGAGCGGCGTCATGACCGTGCCGGATGCGGAAGCGCTGATTCCGACAATACCCTGCATAAACAATGGAACGAACATGATCGCGCCGAACATGCCGACGGACATCAGGAAACCGATCGCGTTGATTGTGCTGAATACCCGGTTTTTGAACAGCTTGAGCGGAAGAATCGGTTCCTGGGCTTTTGCTTCAATCATAAGGAAGGCGGCGATAGCCACAGCAGCCAGTGCGAACAATCCAATGATTTGCCACGAAGCCCAAGCGTAATCCACGCCGCCGAATGTCAAGGCCAGCAGCAGGCTGACAACACCGACAATCATGGTAAGCATGCCCGGTATATCAAAAACAACCTTGCCTTCAGTTTTGTGCTTCGGAAGTGCCAGAGCGATCAGAACGACGGCAAGAAGACCTACGGGAAGATTGATATAGAACACCCAGCGCCAGTTTAGCGAATCTACGATCCAGCCCCCGACCTGAGGGCCAATGACGGACGATAATCCGAATACGGCACCAAAAGCCCCCATCCACTTGGCGCGTTCCTTGCCGGTGAAGATGTCCCCGATAATGATCATGGCCATCGGCATAATAATACCGCCGCCGATACCCTGCATCGCACGGAAAATAATGAGCCAGGTCATATCCTGCGCGGTTCCGCACAAAGCAGATGCCCCGATAAAAACGATAAGGCCAGTTACATAGACGACCCGTCTTCCGATCAAATCCGCCAGTTTGCCTGCTATCGGTACGACAACGGTTGAGGTCAGCATATACGCTGTCGTCAGCCATGCCATGAGACCAAGTCCTCCAAGATCCCCAACAATCCTTGGCATCGCTGTACCGACAATGGTCTGATCCAATGCCGCAAACAGCATGGCAATCATCAAACCGAGAATTAATAATCCTTTTCCCTTTCGGACTGTGTCCGTGGGAGTTTCGCTCTTTACAGCGCCAGTTGTTTCCATTCTTGCTCCTCCTTTTAACCTTGTCAAACTAGTCCTTGATGATCTTCTCAAGCGTAACAAGCATATTCTCTATCTCATCCACACTCAGCTTGCTGAAATATTGCCCGATCAGTTCATTATTCTGCTCTTCAAGCCGCTTGCTCGCAGCCCGGCCGGCATCTGTGATCTGCAGCAAAACAACGCGGCGGTCGTTATGGTCAGGAAGACGAACGACAAAATCCAGAAGCACCAATCTGTCGATCATCACGGAGATCGCGCTCGGCTTGACGCCCATCTGTTCAGCCAATGCGGTTACTTTAAGCGGTCCGTTATCCCGGATTATAAATAAAATAATAGACTGGGGTATGGTCATTTCCGATTTGTAGTTGTTTGCAAATTCATGAGCCATTTTCCTTCTGAGTGTTTGAAGCACACCCCTGAAACGCTCAGCGTGCGCATTCATATTGGTTTCTATAAGTTTTGAACCCCCCGTCAATTTACTTAGGTCATGTAATATTTAAACAATGAAAACTTTAGATAACTTAAGTAATATTAAATCCGAAGCCCAATAAAGTCAACCGGGAATTAAAAAAATAATTTCCAGATGGCCTTTTTTTGCTTTAGCTGACGCTTTGCCTGCTTTTACTCTCATTTCTTGCAATTCTTTTATCCCTATGTTTAAATTACTAACAGTTATTTTTACTATTATATTGAGATAAAGAGACGAGCTTTTGCAGACTCAACAAATATTGTAAGAAACGAAGCCTGGCGGGAGGTACTTGTGAAAACATTTCTGCAGCTGAACACCATATTCCTCAGCATGATTATGGAAGCCATACCGTTCGTGCTGGTGGGGGTCATCGTCTCCGGACTTATTCAGAGCTTTCTGACGGAAAAATGGATCGCCCGCATCATGCCGCGGAACCGTTTCTTCTCCACGCTGCTTGGCTGCGGCATCGGGATTTTTTTCCCGGCCTGCGAATGTGGAATCGTGCCGATTACAAGGCGCCTCCTGGGCAAGGGCGTGCCGCTTAATGCCGGCATCGCTTTTATGCTGACCGGGCCGATTATTAACCCCATTGTGCTGTTCGCTACCTATATCGCATTCGGCAACGACTGGCGGATGGCCGCGATTCGCGCAGGTGCAGCGATTGTTGTCGCTTTCACGGTTTCAATCGCCATTTCGTTCCTGTTTCGCGAGCTGCCGTTCCGCGGCGGCGTTCCGGCAAGCTCACTCGTGGCTGCCGCGATCGAGCAGCCTGCTGCAGCCCCCGCTTGGCCGCCGCTGCATCTGAAGCTGCTCGACGTGATGCAGCATGCGGTCGAGGAATTTTTCTCGGTCGGCAAGTTCCTCGTGCTGGGCGCTTTTATCGCGGCCTCCATGCAGACTTTTATTCCGACCTCGTCTCTTATTCATCTTGGCAGCAATCCGGTTACATCGATTCTTGTCATGATTGTGCTCGCGTTCGTTATGTCGCTGTGCTCCGAGGCGGATGCCTTCATCGCATCCTCGTTCCGCAGTACATTCTCGATCGGATCAATTTCGGCGTTCCTCGTCTTCGGACCTATGATCGATATTAAAAATACGATGATGCTGCTGGGCGTATTTAATGGGAGATTCGTCGCAGCGCTGATCGGTCTTGTGACGGTCAGCACGCTGCTGACCTCCCTCTTGGTCGGGAGGTTGTTCGGATGACGAGCCTGTATGTTTTGGCAGGCTTCGCCCTGATGTTTCTGCAGCTTCACCTGAATGGGAACCTCAACAAATATATCAATATGAAATATGCCTACCTGTCGGTCAGCGCGATCGTTCTGCTCGCGGTCTTGTTTATCTTCGAGTTCTTGCGGTTAAACCGGCAGGAGCGGGCGGAAAAGCGGGCGAAAGCTCATGAGAACAGCCATACCCGCCATGAAGGGCATTCCCATTCGCATCATGACGATCATGGCCACTCTCACGGCGAATCCTCCAGGCTGAAGCGTACGCTCGGCTATATCGTGCTGATCTTCCCGATTTTGACCGGTCTTTTGCTTCCGGTTCAGACTCTTGATTCAAGCTTCGTCAAGGCCAAAGGCTTCTCATTCCCGAGTCTCAATGTTTCGGCAGAAAATCCGGGTTATCATCAGTTTCTAAAGCCGGATACGAGTGTGTTCTATGGTAAAGCGGGCTACAAGAAGGTTTCGCAGGCGGAGTTGTCCAATTTCGCCAATCAACGTAAAATTATCCTGTCCGACCAAAATTATTTGACCGGTTTGGAGGCAATCTATAATTATCCGATAAGCTTTTCGGGAAAATCGATCGGTTTTGACGGGTTCGTGTATAAAGGCGAGCAGGTGGACGACAACCATTATTTCGTGTTTCGCTTCGGCTTCATCCATTGTGTTGCGGACTCCGGCGTCTTCGGCATGCTTGTCGAGTTTCCGAAGGGAACCGTTTTGAAGGACGATGAATGGGTTCATGTGTCCGGCACGCTGACATCGGAGCTGTACCAGCCTTTCAAGCAGACCGTTCCGGTGCTCAGGACCTTGTCCTGGAACGATATAGCGGCGCCATCCGATCCTTATGTTTATCGTACTTTTTAACGCCTATAATAAGCTTTGCCAAAGAGGAGAGGATTGGTTTTGGTTAATCGTTTTCGATGGGGCGTCCTTCTGCAAAAGCCCTTTATTTTCTTTTCCATCCTGATGATTTTGAAAATGCTGCTCGTCTGGAGCGTTGTATTCAAAGAAACCGGCGGCAGCTTCGGCATGACGCTGCTGACCGGCATTCCGTCGATCTGGTTTATATTTTGCCTGATCGAGAGCTTCGCCTACCGGAAGAAGCTGGGTACCTATTTGGCTGTCGATCTCGTCCTGACCATCGTTTATTTTGCGGTGATCATGTATTACAAGTATTTTGGCGTCATTGTCACCTACCACGAGCTTCGCCAGGTAAATCAGGTATCGGAGGTCAACAGCAGCGTCATTTCCCTGATGGACCCTTATTATCTGTTTATCTTCACGGATATTATAGTCCTGTTCATTCTGATGCTGACCAACCGGCGTTTTCGCGCCTGGGGACGGGGATTGTCCGTACGGGAGAGCCGCAGCTGGTTTGCAGCCGGACAGGTGCTCGCGCTTGCCGCATGCGTATTGTCCGTCCTTCCTTACCATGGCGGCATGAATGAGTTCCAGCAGGCCCAAAGCATGGGGATCATCAACTATGAAGCCTATGCGGCCTTTGCCCCCTCCAAGGACCTGAAGATCGAACCACAGTCGGTGACCCCCGCTATGGTTGCGCAGGTGAAGGGCGCCGCGGAGCCGGAACAGCCGGCATTCTGGAGTGCCGCCAAAGGGAAAAACGTGATTATCGTTCAGCTGGAGGCTTTCCAGAACTTTCTGGTCGATCTGAAGATAGACGGGAAGGAAATTACGCCCAACATGAACGCTCTCGTCCACGACCATTTTTATTTCCCGCATTTTTTCCAGCAGGTCGGTCAGGGCAATACGGCCGATGCCGAATTTGTGGTCAACACCTCTCTCTATGTTCCGCCGAACGGCGCGGCCTCTGAGATCTATGCGGACCGGGCGCTGCCAAGCATGCCCAAGCTGCTTGGAGCAAACGGCTATCAAACGGCTACGTTCCATACAAACAGCGTCATATTCTGGAACCGGGATCAGCTGTACAAGGCGCTTGGCTGGGGCAAGTATTATGACGACAAGTTTTTCGGCAAAAGCGATCTGGTCTCGTTCGGTGCCTCCGACGAAGTGCTTTATGCCAAAACTGCCGAAGAGCTGGCTCGCTTCCAGGAGAGCGGCAAGCCCTTTTACGCCCAAATCATCTCGATGTCCGGTCACCATCCGTTCCGCATCCCGGCCGCCAAATTCAAGATGGAGCTGCCGAAGCGCTACAAGGGAACTCTCGTCGGCGATTATATTCAGTCGCAAAATTATGCAGACTACGCACTCGGTCAATTCATTGACGAGCTGAAGAAGAACGGCGTCTGGGACAACAGCGTTATCGTGCTGTACGGCGACCACCAGGGGCTGCCGATCTATTCCCTCAACAATAAGGAAAAAAAGCTGATGAAGGAAATCTACAGCCGCGACTACAGTCTTCCGGATATGATGAACATTCCGCTCGTCATCTCCGTGCCCAATGAACAGCCTCAGGTCTTCCAGCAGGTCGGAGGACAGTCGGATATCTATCCTACAGTGGCGAATCTGATCGGCGTCCCGCTTAAGGATCAGGTGATTTTTGGCCGGGATATACTGAACCAGACCGCCAATGTGCTGCCGGAGCGTTATTACCTACCCTCAGGCTCCTTCATTACGGCCAAAGGCGCATTTGTCCCGGGCTCCGGTTACGCGGACGGCATCACTTACCCGCTGGAAGGCGGTAAGGTCACCAAGCCGCTGGATGCCAAGAGCGAATACGACAAGGCCCACAGGCTCATCAGCATGTCCGATGAGTTCGTCTCTTCCCTGCCTGCTGTCAGCGATAGCGGGGACAAGACGGCTCCAGGTCAGGAAAGCAAATAAGCTGGAGATAACGAAAAGTTTTACGCCGCCAAATAGGAAGAAGCTCACTTTGCCTCCCTTGGCGGCAGAGTATGTTTCTTCCCTCGCAGAGTGCGTTGGGAATTCTAGTTCAAAAAAGCAGCGGGCTCCGATTGGAGGAGCCCGCTGCTTTTTTAATCCGCATGCATATTACGCAATGCTATCTGACAAGCCTCAATCAACCTTGGCGCCAAACGAGCGCAAGAAACCAACGGCCTGCGCGGTGTCCATCCTGGCCCCTTTCACATCCAGCGACTTCCAGTTGACCCCATCCATGATGGCGCCGCGCAAATCGGTCCCGTTCAGCTTCGTTTGCGCCAAATTCGCCCGGGTCAGGTCGCTGTTCCGCAAATCCGCCTTCTCCAGATTGGCGCCGAAGAGATCAGCCTCAAGAAAGCGGATTTCCCGCAGATCCTGTTTATTCAGCTTCGTATACCTCAGATTCGTATAAGACCAATCGCCCCGGAGCAGCGTAATGCCATCCATTTGAGCCTTTGAAAAGTCCGAGCCCGTCATTTTGCAATTGTTGAATTTGGAAACAAACAAATTGGCATCGACAAAATTGCAATTCAAAAAGGCCGATTCCGTATGGATCGAAGCATTCAGCATCGCACCGTGAAAATTGCATTCAATAAACCGGCAGCCGGTGTTCGTCATTTCCTCCATGGAAGCATTCGTGAATATGCAGCGTTCAAATGTGCAGCGCAGCAGCTCGCCGTCCCGCAGATCGCGATCGCTGAAATCCACTGCTTCGTAGTGTTGATCCGTATATTGATACATTTTCTGCCCCCATCATCATTGGCTATTTAATGATCAGGCCCAGAAGGCCCGCAAATGTCGAAGCCTGCCCCGCCGAAATGATGCAGCCCCTCAAGTCATCGATTTCCACCATCAATTCATCGAAATCGCAGTCGCTCAGATCGATCCCCTTGAGCTTGACCCCCGACAGGATTGCCTGATCGATTTTGCAGCGGATGAAGCCGGTTTTGTTCAAAGAAGACTGATAATAGTCGGCGCTGACCAAAGAGCATTCCTCAAACTCAACCTGCTTGAAATTCGCGAACCGGAACAAGGCGTAATCACTCAGGCAGCTGAGAAAAGAAACATGCTGCAGCCTGCTCTTTGTAAAATCCGTACCCATCAATTTGCAGTTTCTGAACTCTGTCCTGTGCAGGAAAGTCCCGGCGAAATCGACATTCGACAGATCGCATTTCTCAAAAATAACGTCCGTCAATTCAGCATTAGGCAATGACGACTCTGCAATGGTCACATTCCTGAACACTATTTTTTCAAATGAAACCCGGGCCGCTTCCTGGCTATGTATGGTGATATCTTCAATGCATCCGTGACTGAATTCATCTTTGGTCATCAGCGCATGCATCCGGTCGGAGATATCTGGCAGGTCTGACGGGATTTTGGGCTGCTCCAGCTTGCTCTTCATACTGTGCATACACCTCCGCAGTTAAAATAGTTGATTCACCAGCCGCTTGTCCATAACCTGGATTAGTGCACATTCTCCCGAATCTTGGCAAGCAGTCTGCGCAGCTCCTGCATCTCATGATCTGCTATTCCTTCGACTGCAAGACGCGGAATATGGTCCACAATAGGGAATATGTCCCCAGCAAGCCGCAACCCTGTCTCCGTTAAAGAGACGATAAAATACCGGCGGTCATTCTCCCGGACCCTCCTGCGGATAATCCGCTTTTGTTCCAGACTTATGATCATTCTCGTTATACTTGATTTATCCTTGTTTAACCTGCCGGCAATCTCATTCTGGGAAAGCTTGTCCCTTTCCTTCAGAAGGATCAGGATCAACGCCTGCTCGGGCGTAATCCCGTAAGGAGCCAGATCTTTCTTGATACGAAAGGCAATTTCCAAATTGACATCATGAATCAATTTCACAACATTATCAGGCAGAACCATATTAGCTGATCACCTCCTGCCCATCAAGAAGCCCATTAGTTGATATGTTAACTATTATAAGGCAGCAATGCAGCACTTACAAGAAGAATGAGTTATCTCCGCTCTCCCGCGGCAAAGCCAAGTGAAACCTGTACATACTGAAACTTATAAGAAAAAGACCCCCGGCTGCCATAAGCCGGAAGGTCGGGAAGGTCGACTTCATCAGGGAGCCTGTCCGCCAAAATAATCCTTGAGTCCGTCTATAATCCCTTGGGCGATATGGGCTTGTCCGTCATGATCCAGCAGCAGAGCTTCATTGCTTGCGTTGGACAAGTAGCCGACTTCAGTCAGGATGGCCGGAACCTCGTTAAGCCGAAGAACCTTCAGATCATTATAGCGCACGCCCCGGTCCTTAAAGCCGTTGGCCGCGAGAATATGCTCCTGGATGACATCCGCAAGCTGTATGCTGCTATCGGAATAATAATAGGTTTCCGTTCCGCTGACTTCCGGGTCATCATAGGTGTTCCCATGAATCGATATGAAGGCATCCGCCTCCAAGTCATTCGAAAATTTCGCCCTGTCATCCAATGAGACGAATGTATCGTCGCTGCGGGTCAGATAAGGATCAAACATCGGGTCCTGCTTCAGCTGATCATATACCTCCTGCGCAAGGGCAAGCGTATAGGCTTTCTCCTCTAATCCGCTGATTGTGGGAGCTCCAGGATCATGCCCGCCATGGCCTGGATCAATGACAATTTTATACTTCCCCGTTTGCTTGTCAACAACTGAAGATGTGGCGGACGGTGATTCGGGACCTGCGAGCATCCCTACGACCTTGGATGAATTATGATTGATTTCATAGATTGCAAATGTGCAGAACAGCAGGAATAATATGAAGATAGTAACGATTCTGCGTCCTGTGCGAGCCGGCCTCATCGGTTTTTGCATGTCAGCCACCTCATTCATGCAAATAGAGCGAAGCTCTATGATGGATCAGATTTGCTATTGCTGCCACGCCGGGGTCGGACACTATCATGAATCCTGTCAGAAATAATCCGGTTTTTATCATGCTGTCTTCCTCTCCTTGTTCCTTGTCTCTTCGCTATCACCTGCTCTCTTAGTTATAAAAGATGGATATAGACAAATCTTCTGAAAATTGTAAACAAAGTGTATCGACTTGTATCCATTTAAAATCGTATAAGCAAACATACTTCTTGATCTGGAAAAAAAGCGGTCAGCCTGACATGCGCACCAGCTCCCCCGGAACCGTATAGAACGCTCTGAACCGCCCGGAAAAAATAAAAAACCAGTCCTATCACGGATTGAACGTGATAGACTGGTTTTTGGATTTTGCTGTTCTATTACCATATAGTATCTATTGCGTGGAGTGTTGAAGTCACATTGAAACAGCACTTGTCAAAGTGCCGCACTGTCGGCTATATTTCCTGCTACAGCGCTCCGTATATAACGGCCCGCAGCCTTGGATGAAAATAAGGCTCGCGGCTTGGCAGCATTTGCTGCATATAAACGACGGACAATTCCTCGTGCGGATCAATCAGCGTCCATGAGCCAGCCAGACCTGCCCAGCCGAACTCACCGATCGTGCCGTTGTTTCCGCCCGCCGCCGGATCCATCAACACGCGGACTCCAAGGCCGTAACCGTATCCGTTCATATGCGCCCAGCTGAAATCCTTGAGCTGCTGCTGACTCAAATGGTTGGTCCGCATCAGCTGAATCGTCTTCGGACTGAGAAGCCGCACGCCATCCAATTCGCCGCCCCTCGCCAGAGCCTGCGCAAACCGGCTGTAGTCGCCGGTTGTCGACAGAAGGCCGCCCCCGCCGCTTTCGTATCTGCATCCTGGCTGAAAAGGGGTATCCATCCTGTCGTTGACGGTCAGCTTGCCGTCTTCTGCACTGTCATACATCACGCATAACCTGTCCCGCTTGTCATCTGAGATTCTGAACGAGGTATCGTTCATCCCGAGCGGTCCGAAAATTTCCTGCTTCAGAAACTCTTCAAAGGTTTGGCCGGACAGCACCTCGATCAAAGCGGCCAGGACGTCATGGCTTGTGCCGTATTTCCAATGCGTGCCGGGATCAAAAGCAAGAGGGATGGCCGCAAGCTGCTTGGACAGCTCCCGCATATTCATCGTGGCGGCGGCGTTCTCCATCATAACGCGGGTCTGCCGTTCGGTTTCCGTCCCAATCCCGCCATATGTAAGACCGGACGACATGGTGAACAGATCCTTGACGCGAATCGGGTTGGCCGCGGGAGATACCGTCATATCGCCAAATTCGTTGTAGCGGTACACCATCGGATTTTTGAACTCGGGCAGATACTCCTCAAGCGGATCGTTCAACAGATAGTGTCCTCTCTCGTAAAGCATGAGCGCCGCGGTGCAGGTAATCACTTTGGTCATCGAATAAATTCGGTAAATGGTATCCGTGCTGATTTCCTTCTTCTTCTCCAGATCCGCATAACCGAAGCTGTCCTGGTATAATACTTCCCCGCGGCGGACAACGGTTAAGGCGCAGCCGGCCGGTCCTTTTTCCACAAAGCTCTTAAGGATCGGAGTCAATCGTTGTATCCGGTTCATTAATGCATCCCCTTTCTGAAAACGTTTACCATCATAGTAGCACATGGTTTTGGCAGGTGTAAATTAAGACGGGGCCCCCTTCCCAAAAAAAATTGGGTCCTCGTGCATGAGTAGCCCCAAACGTGCTTCTTGTTGATCGTGCCGGACTTATTATTTGGTGTGATATACCCTAAACGTTGAAGAAGTCGACCCTGGACATGACATGATCAATGGTGAATTGATGAAGATACTGAATAGTGTTCTGTTCCGCATTGTGGAGAATTTTTTCCAGCTCCAGATCCAGAAACTCCCCGGCCTCCCCGCAATCCGCTTCTTGAGCGGGCTCTTTTCCTCCCGTGTTGACTGCATCATATATATCTCCGAGCGTAAGCGCGGCAGTATCTTTTTTGAGAATATATCCTCCCTCACGACCACCCTTGGATTCCACGATTCCGGCGCTGGCCAAGGCTTGAAGAACTCTTCGCAGGAAAGTGGCATGGGAATCCACCTGGCTGGCAATCATGGCACTTGATAAAATGCCCCTGCTTTGGGCTAGCCAGACAACGGCATGAATGGCGATTTTGAAATGCGGCGGCCCGAAATCGATTCGTTTATTCGCTGTGCTCATTACCGCTCACTCCCTTCTTCATTACAGCATGTCAGAATTTCAATATGTGTGTAATATAGGCACATTATATGTTTTTTACCCGTCTGTGGCAAATTCTATTCAACCTGTTGCCTTTGGTGCATCTATTAGAAAAAGAGAGCCAGTCGTGATTGGCTCTCTTTGATTTGACTTCTATAGTATCGCCTGTACACATCTGCCTGTTGAAGCTGACGATTGATAATTTGGATGCCCGAACAACCGTCATTAACCCGGGAAATTCGCAAGCTCCGAGCTTTGCAGCAGAGTAACCGCAACGGATAGAATCAGCAGCACGATTACGGGCAATAACGCGGTTACCGGATCCTTGACCCGGATATGAGCGGCGGCAGCGCCCAGCATGATAAATCCAAGCCAGATGCCAGCCCACGCCGACCAGCTTGGCTCCCAGAAGCCGATGACCAGCGCGATCACCGCTATATACTGGGTCAGACCGGTAAAGACCCGAAACCATTGCGGCAGCTTCAAATGGGCAAAACTATCCACCTGCATTTTGGTGCCAAAAACCTTCATTGAACCCGCCATCAGAAACACTAGACCTAATAGGATTTCAATAATCATGGCTAAAACGTCCACATCCATCTCTCCCCGTATGCTCTTTTTTTAACACAATGTGCATGACCATGGCTGTAATCATAAAGCATAATACATCAATATTCATCTCTCCTTGCCAGCCTTCAGCAATCCTCAGATTTAATTGCAACTGGTGTAGGCACATTATAGAACGAAAGCTTGATGAATGCAATACTGAATTAAAATATGAGATAGTCTCCAAATGTATGCCTTTCATGAAGTGGAGCAAAACGCCAAGAGCAGTAACCGGACGAAGCCGGTGCTGAACAAACAAAAAAACCCTTCCTTTGAGAAGAGTTAGTTTAGTTTAAAGGTATGGTGCGGTCGAGAGGACTCGAACCTCCACGGCATTGCTACCACTGGAACCTGAATCCAGCGCGTCTGCCAATTCCGCCACGACCGCATATTAGCGAGAAAATCATTTTCGCTCAATATTCAATACTATACCGTTTATCTATGAGAATGTCAACATTATTTTCCTTAATTATTGAATCAGCAACAATATGATGGAGAATAAACCGGTGCAAATATTGATTAAATACAGGAAGGATACCACCTGAACCGGTTTCATGCCTGTTTTTAACAATACATAATGCGCCTGGGAAGCGTCTGCCTTGTAGAAGGGAACGCCCTTCATCATCCTCCAGATCACAACACGGACATTGTCCAGGATCGGAACGCTGAGCGCAAGAATCGGAATGAACAAGGACAGGACTGTCGCCTGCTTGAAGGCTCCGTCAAGCGCAATAACGGCAAGGATGAAGCCAAGAAAAGTAGCTCCTGCATCGCCCATGAACACTTTTGCCGGCGGCCGGTTGTATCTCAGATAACCCAGGGATGCGCCTACAAGAATCGTAGCCATCATCGCCGACTCGCCTTGTCCCATTACAAGCGCGACCACCAGAAGCGTTGTTCCCGATATAGCGGATAATCCGCTGGCCAAGCCGTCAATCCCGTCTGTAAAGTTAATTACCGTTGTTACGCCAAAAATCCATAAGACGGTGAAGAGGAACTGGAACAACTCGGGAAGTACGTAATAGCTTCCTGTGAAGGGATTCTCAAAGCCGCTGAATACAATCCCCGAGCTGTAGACCAGAATGGCAGCACCCATCTGAACCACAAATTTTGGCAGCGAGGCAAATTCCTTGCCATGCGTCTTGTACCAGTCGTCAACAAGGCCGATGATCAGAATGATCAGGCCGCCTCCGAGAATAGCCCCGGTCTTGATCCAATTATCGTGAACAAATATCAGATATAAAATGACAAAGGCAGCATAAATCGCAATGCCTGCGGTCAGCGGAATCGGTTCCCGGTGAATTTTGCGTTCGTTGTTGGTTTGGGGCTTGTCCACAAATCCGATCCTGAGTGCCAGCTTGCGAAGCGGCGGTATAAGTGCGATAACAATAGCAATAGCAAACACAAAAGCGATAATATAATTCATATCATTCTCCTTATCGATCATGATAACCTATCTGAAATTATAATCATCCCCCCGCTTAAATGCAATCCTGACACAGGAGCTTGCGCTGTTCACGCTTTTTAGCCAGCGGTCCGTTCAGTTTTTGTTCAGACTGCCCTGATATGATCGGCTTAAGACAAGGAGGCGATGACCATGAATGGAATCAAAGTAATGGTAGTCGACGATACCGCATTTATGCGCATGATGATGCGCGGCCTTCTGGAGAGTCTGGGTCTTGAGGTTGTAGCGGAAGCCGGCAACGGCATTGAAGCTGTTAATCTCTATAAAAGAGTAAGACCCCAGCTTGTGACCATGGATATTACGATGCCCGAAATGGACGGAGTCAGCGCCCTCAAAAATATCAAGCAGGTCGATCCGGCAGCTAAAATTATTATGTGCTCCGCGATGGGACAGCGGGAAATGGTCCTTGAGGCCATTCGAAGCGGCGCATGCGATTTTGTCGTCAAACCGGTGCAAAAGGAACGATTGGCCGAGGCGATATCCAATCATTTCCAGACCTTCGCAAATTCAGCCGGAGGTGGCCATATTTAGTGAATCTCCAATGAAAAAGCGGCTGAACAGATTATTTTCTGCTCAACCGCTTTTTATGTTACTCTCCAGCCCACTTTGAATCTTAAGGTGAAGATATCACTTTCTTGCCTTTCTCCCCTGCCATTATTCTCGTTTACTCCGCGGTTTGCAAATGAATGATTGCCCCTTGATGATTGGGTTCAAGGCGGAGCACTTCCTCCAATTGAGCCTGCGATTCAGCCAAGCGGCCAAGCCCCAGATGGCCGAGGCCGATCATATAGCGGCAGTGGATTTCATTGCGTCTGTTCAGATCGTCATCGAACACCAGAAAATCGGGAAGCGAAACAGCAAAATAATCGAGCTTAACCTTGTCAAACAGATGGGTTTCCCCATAATCAATCAGTTTATTGAAGCGGGAAGCCGCTTCCTTATCCCCTTGCAGCCTGGACCAGGCAAGCCCCTGGTAGAAAATCGTATCCGGCGGCTGATCATTATAGAACATCGCTCCCGCAGGCTCATCAATACCCTGCGAAGCAAGGCGGAATGCCTTCTTTGCTTCTTCATTGCGTCCATCCGCTTCCAGCGCACATCCCAGGTAATAGTAAATATTGTTCTCCTGTGCGCCGGCCAGCTTCCCCTCGCCCAGATTATCCGGATACACGAGCGCGCGCAGCAGCACTTTCTCCGCTTCCTGATATGCCTGTTCAGCAAGAAGCTTCTTGCCCAGCTCCACATGCGCCAGCACATACTGACCGGTAACCTTGCCTTCCCCACCTTCCCATGGATGGAATTTGCGGGAATTCAACAGGCCGATCGCTTCCTCATGCCTGCGTACCGTGTTATGCAGAGTGACATACTCTACAAATAAATCATCGCGCATTCTCACCTGATCCGGATGGCTGCTCAAATGATCAAGACGCTCCTGCGCGCTGATGCCGAGCTTTTTGTACAGCTGGTCGAGCTCGTACAGCACCCGCGCGTCGCTCTGGTCTGCGGCATAAGCAAGCTCCAGATAGGTCCGGGCTTTCCCGGGATCGTTCTGTTTATTGAAATAGGCCAGCGCCAGATTGCGGTGGGACGTTGGAAACGAAGAATCCAGCTCTGTTGAGGCTTCCCAATGCCGGATGGCCTCCTGATGCCTTTTCTTATCATATAACAAGTTGCCCAGATAATAATGAGCCCGTGCATCGCCAGGGTTTTGCCCCAAAGCATATTCCAGCACCTGCATGTCGAGCAGGCTGTTAGGGAAACAGTATGCTGAAGAGGCTGCCTGCCCCGCCCGTAACTGTTTCGCGGAATCATCCTGTCTTCCAAGCTTCCCATATAAATATCCCAATGTGTAATGCAGCATTGGATATACATCCCCGGCTTGATCCGGCAGGGCTCCATGCAATACGTCAGCTGCTTCCTCGTACAGCCCGCAGCCCACATAGTCAGCGGCCAGCTGCAAATAATTATGCGCATCGCCGCGCAGCAAATACCTGAAATTGTCCAGGGAGGCAGCCGCTTCTTCATGCAGGCCCCTTGCATCGAGGTTTAAATATTTTTCATAATTTGCGCCGAAGTCTGCAACATCAAGGTTCAATGTTTCCACTGCCGCGCTTACAGCCGCTTCATACCTGCCAAGCTTCCGCAGCAGCGCTGTTTTCAGATGGCGCGCCTTATAATTCCGCGTATTGCGGATAAGCGAGCGCTCTGTCAGCTCCAGCGCTTCCTCATAGGACTTTCTGGCGCCGGCGATTTGAGCGAGCGTAAAATATCCACTGTCCTGCCACGCGGCGGACCATACCGATTTGTACAGCGCTTCGAAGGCTTCTTCGTGACGTTCCTGCAGCTTGAGCGAAACGCCCAGCTGGTAATAGGCCTCGCTGTCGTACGGATTGGTATTGCGCGCCGTCAAGGTCTTGATTGCGCGCCGGAAATGCGTCTCCGCCTCTGTGAACAGGCCTCTGCGCAGCAGAAGCGTGCCATAGGCAACATTGATGCGGATATCGCCGGCACTGCGCTTCAATCCTTCCAGATAATACTCCTCCGGCTCGAATGTCGCATGGCGGTACTGCTCCAGATGAAGACCGGCCAGCAGCAGCTCTTCCACCGTCAGCAGCTCCTGCGGTGCAGGCATCGGCTGTGCGGCCTCAGGCATTTTCTCGATTGCCGGTTTTTTGGGCTGATAGCCGACCAGCGTACGTCCTGCCGCATCGCGTACAGTAAGCATGAGGTCGTGGGCCTGATCGTCTTCATGAAGCTGCATCGTCTGCGTGAACGATTCAAGCGGCGACAGGCTCACGCTCAGCAGCAAATAACGGCTGCGGGCGCTGGACAGTTCTACCGTGGCATTTTCGAACCGGGACGTCGCATAGACCTGTATCCGGATGCTGCGGTCCGCGGAATCCACCTCCAGGTTGACTGCGGCATCCCTGGAAGCATTTTTCACGACGCCAATCTGCTTGTAAGGCATGAAATATTGGGTGAAGGATTTCTCCTCATAAGGCTGAAGCCAGGTGAAGTCGGGCTGGTTATCGGTGTAGACTCCCGTCATAAGCTCAATGTAAGGACCATCCTCGTCTGTCAGATTGCGGTCCCACGCCTGGCCGAATTCCCCATTGCCCCATGTCCACTGTTTTTTGCCCGGCGAAATATGATGGTTGGCGACATGCAGCAGACCCGCCTGAACCGCGTGATCGTAACCCCCGACAAAATTATAGTCGGAATGATATGCCATGTACGAGGTGGGAACCGGAATGTTGGCATACCGGGAAATATCGACCCCGGCGGAATAATCCATTTTGTAATAGGTTCCAGTCGCTATAGGAAAACGGGATACATCGCGCTTGCCATGATCGAATACGGCATGGACGTCCGGTGGGAATACCGATTGGGTGTGGTCATTGACCGCTACCGCCGGATTGGCCCACCACAGGAATGTTTGCGGCTCCGGTGTGCGATTGTACAGCTGCGCATTGATCTCCAGATAGGCCGCTCCCGCATGGAGCGTGAATCCGGCAGTCATCTTGGTGCCGTACATCCGGTCAATCTCGCTGACCCATACCGTTGCGCTGCCGTCCTCATTTTCGCCAAACGTACATTCCACCGCTCCGTACGTATTGGGCCTGTGATGCTGCGGCCAGTTAAATTCAATCCCGCCTGAAATCCACGGCCCCGCCAGGCCGACCAAGGCAGGCTTGATGACCCGGTTATAATAAACAAAATCATAGTTATTCGTCTTATCTACTGCACGGTAGATTCGTCCGCCGATTTCCGGCATGATTTCAATCCGCAGAAACTCATTCTCCAGAATAATCATCCGGTAAGCCCGCAGTTCCTTGTCATCGTTTATTTTATCAATTACCGGATGGGGATAGACCTTCCCCGAACTGCCCTGATAAACCCGTTTCTCCAGAAACATCGGGTTTTTATCCGGCTTGCCGACCCCGTAAGTGGGGATTTCGACTATTTCCTCACGGACTGTTGCCTGTGGAATCTTCTTGTCCATTGCCTCGCGCCCCTTTCCTGATATGCTTTAACTTTACAAGGGAGCAAGGGAGAGAACAATTGACCATTGACGGTTTATGATGGACAATATTCGGCTCCATCCCGATTTCACTTGCAATCGATATATGTATGCGATATATTGCATATAACATTATGAATAAGGATGATGCAAATGCCCATACCTGAGAATTTCTCCTCTCCCATTCGAATGTCCGCCAAAGAAAGAGCCTTCTCGCAAATCCAGCGATGGATCATTGACGGGACCCTTGGACCGGGCGAGAAATTAATCGACGCCGAGCTGGCAGAATCTCTGGCTGTCAGCAGAACGCCGATCAGGGAAGCTTTTCAGCTGCTGGAAGTCCAGGGACTGGTTTCCATGCATCCCGGCAAAGAAACCAGGGTTACCCGTATCGAGAAGGACGATATTCTCAAAATGTATCCGACTCTTGCCGCGCTGCATGCGCTCGCTGCCGAATATTCGTCAAGACTCCTATTGCCGCAGCAGATTGAGCTGCTAAAGGAGCTTAACGGACAGTTCGCTCATGCCATCGGGATCGGCCAGCCATACCAGGCGATGGAGCTTGACGAACAATTCCATAATCTGATCGTTGAGGCTTCGGACAACGCCTACATCGCTTCCTTCAGCGCATCGCTCCAAATTCACATCAGAAGGTTCAAATATGTCTTTTTGAAGCAGCCGGTCGCCGCGACCTTAACCTCGGTGGAAGAGCATGCCTCCATCATTGCAGCCTTGGAGAAGCAGGATCCGGACAAGGCTTCCGCAATGATGAAACAAAACCTGATCAGACCGATGCATGAGCTGTATGCGTTAATCTGACGACGAGAGGAATGAACAAGAATGGCAGACAAAAAAGATTTGAGAATTCGCAGCAAAGTCATCAGCGAGGGCGTGAACCGCGTCCCTAACCGCGCCATGCTCCGGGCAGTCGGATTTCAGGATGCGGATTTCAAGAAGCCCATGATCGGCGTGGCAAGCACCTGGAGCGAGGTCACTCCGTGCAATATCCATATTAATGACTTGGCCGTCCAGGCGAAAAAGGGAATTCAGGATCATGGCGGCGCCCCGCTGATATTCAATACCATTACCGTTTCGGACGGGATTTCAATGGGACATGAAGGCATGCTGTATTCGCTGCCCAGCCGTGAAGCGATAGCGGACTCCATTGAAATCGTAACGAACGCGGAACGGTTTGACGGCCTGGTTGCCGTTGGCGGGTGCGATAAAAACACCCCTGCTTGCCTCATGGCCATCGGGCGCATGAATTTGCCGGCTGTCTATGTGTATGGAGGAACGATCCAGCCTGGGAAGCTGGATGGCAAAGATATCGATATTGTCAGCGCCTTCGAAGCAGTCGGCCAATATCATGACGGCAGAATGACCGATGAAGAACTGCATAAGGTCGAGTGCAATGCCTGTCCCGGAGCCGGTGCCTGCGGCGGCATGTATACGGCCAACACCATGGCCTCAGCCGCCGAAGCAATGGGAATGAGTCTGCCCGGCTCTTCTTCCACCCCGGCTGTCTCCGCCAATAAAGCGGTGGAATGCGAGGAAGCGGGACGAAGCGTGCTCGAGCTCCTGGAGAAGGGAATTTATCCTCGTGATATCATGACCAAGAAGGCATTCGAGAATGCGATCACCGTTGTCATGGCTCTAGGCGGTTCAACCAACGCGTTCCTCCATCTGATCGCCATTGCCCATTCGGTGCAGGTTGATTTGACCTATGACGATTTCGAGCGCATACGAATCAAGGTTCCTCATCTTGCGGATTTGAAGCCGAGCGGCAAATATGTCATGCAGGACCTTAATGATATCGGCGGTGTTCCCGGTGTGATGAAGCTTCTTCTCGACCAGGGCTTTCTTCACGGGGACTGCATGACCGTTACAGGCAGGACATTGGCTGAGAACCTGGCGGAGGCTGCGCCTTTGCAGGAGAATCAGGATATTATCCGTCCGTTCGATAACCCTCTGAAGCCAAGCGGCCCCTTGGTCGTGCTGCGTGGAAATTTGGCGCCTGAGGGAGCCATTGCCAAGATGTCCGGGATGAAAAAGCTGCGTTTTACCGGCCCTGCCCGGGTATACGACAGCGAGGACGCGGCAACAGCCGCGATTTTGAACAATGAAATCCAGAAAGGGGATGTGCTGGTCATCCGGTACTGCGGTCCCAAGGGCGGACCGGGCATGCCCGAGATGCTGTCCGTCACGGCTCTGATTGTCGGAAAAGGTCTTGGCGGTGAGGTTGCCCTGATCACCGACGGAAGATTTTCAGGCGGATCGCACGGCTTCGTCGTGGGGCATGTTGCGCCGGAAGCGCAGACAGGCGGCCCCATTGCCCTGCTGCAGGAGGGGGATACCGTGACTATCGACAGTGAAACACAGGACATTTCATTCCAGGTTACCCCGGAGGAGCTGGAGAAACGGACCCGCGAATGGACTCCGCTGCCGCTGAAATTTACGACAGGCGTGCTTGCCAAATACGCGCGGCTGGTATCGTCGGCATCCAAAGGCGCGGTCACGGATTTATTCGAATAGCTCATTCCATATTGCCAAAAGATCCTCAACCGCATCGGTTTTGAGGATCTTTTTTTGCATCGTGCAGTTATTATGGCTCACACGGTCATCACAACGATTATGCCCTTTGGCGTTCCATTAAATTAATTCCCACTCCAAGGCATACCACGCCTATCAACAACAGCTTGGCGGCAGGCATCAGCACATCGGACCATCCATCCTCATAAATTGCCACTCCCGTTAATGCCTGCAGTGCATGGGTCAGCGGGAAAATCTGCGCCAAGCCAAGAATGATTGGATTCGTGAGTGTGCCGGGCGGGACATACACTCCGCCAAGCATGGGCATAATCGGGACGATGGCCGGCAGCACCGAGTTGAATTGCTCCGGTGTTCTCAGTATCCCTGCAAGCAGCATGGCAAACGCCACCATTGCAAAGGTATACAAGGCCCCGAGAATAAGCAGCATGCCGAATTGCTCGCCCAGCTGATAGCCGAATCCATAACGGAAGACGAGAAAAACAATTGCAATTTGCGCGAATCCGACCAGAGAGCTGTATAGCAGATGTCCCAGGTACATTTCCGTTTTGCGTACAGGCGACAGAATGACCCGGTTCCATATGCCGGAGGCTTTTTCAGATGTCAGGGAACTGACCTTGAATCCGATGGTAAAAATGACCAGGAACAAGGTGAAGCCGAATAAATAATGTACGCTCATATCATACTTGGCGATAGCTTGCCCGTTCAATGACTGTGTCCGCAGCGTAAGAGCCGGCTGCTGGAGATCACGATCCGCTGCCTGCCGGAATCCGCTTGCGTCCTCTGCCAGTCCTGCTGCAGCGCGCAGCTTCAGCTCCTTCTCGAAGACCGCGTGTACTTGTCTTTCCACGATTTCAACATTAGGACCGTCAACCGCTGCAATCATCCGGTAATCCTCCGCCATGAGCTTGACCGCGACATCCGCCCTTCCTTCGCGGACGTCCAGCCGGGCCTGTTTTTCGTCCCGGAGCTTGAACTGATAAGCCTCACTTTGATTTAACCGGTCTATCCATGACTCGGCTTCCGCTTTAGTGAGCCCTTGATCGCCGAAGACATCGATCTTCATTTTATTGGAGCCCATCAAGCTGCTGGATAGAAGAGTAGCCCCAATGCTGATCGCAAGAAAAACGAGAACCAGAACCGGGGACCGCCTGTCTTTGATCCATTGCGCCAAAAATACCGGAAACATCAGATCCGCCCCCTTCTCGGAAACAGCAAGCATCCCAGTACAATCAACATGATCGAGAAAACCGCCAACTTCAGAAATGGCATCGTCAGAACAGTAAACGAATCCTGCCCGATCCACTGGATGAAGACGGATAAGGAAACGCCGTTAGGCGTCCATTCTCCGGCCTGTTTAAGCCAATCGGGCAGAATGTATTTGGGAATAAAGCTCCCTCCGATCGTCCCCAGTATTCCGATGATAAGGGAAAACAATCCGCTTGCCGCCGAGTCTTTCATCCGAAAGGTCATAGAGGTGAACAATGCGGAGAAAGCTGCCACGCTCAGGGAGGTCGCTATCGTAATCAATGCCATACCCGACCAAAATTGAAGCGAGCGTCCCGGGAACAAATTGAAAATAAAGTGGGACAGAAGAATAAGGATCGATAATTGCAGCAGTGACATACAGAAGGTCGATCCAACTTTCCCGGCCAGATATTGGAACGGGTGACTGCCTGCCAGCAGGATTCGCTGAAACACATGCTCCCTCTTCTCGGTTATTGCTTTCACAGCGGTTGTGATGGAGATAAACAGGGCAAACACGATACTGATTGCGATGGCATAATATTGAAATGAAGTGAGCGGCTTTACACCGGCTATCGTCTCCAGTCCGCCAGCCGGAGATACCGCTTCAGTCAGGTCTGGCGCTGCTGTACGCGTATCCAGCGTATGATCGATCGCAGATTGCAGATTCAATGATTGCATAAATTCGTTGATCAGATCCTGCAGCACGTCAATCCGCATCGATGAACGGTGATCCGCCGTTAGCGTGATAGCGGCGCCGCCCCCTTCATTCAGCAGCATCTTGTTCAGTGCCGCCAGAGTGAAGCCTTCGGGAATGGTAATTATCGCTTCTATATCTTTATGCTGCAGCCGGTTACGGGCGGTCTCGCTATCCATCACATGGGTTGTGATGAAGGATTGTTCCTCCATCCTTTGCATCAGCAGTGAGGCCGGCAGTATTTGTTCAGGCTGATTCTCAAGCGACGATACGAATTTCCCAGGCAAAGATAGTGATGCGGATGAACTCCGGAATTGTGCCAGAGCAGCCGCTTCGTTGTCTTCATTGACGATGGCCACGGTCATTTGCAGCGGAGCATCCGATTTTTCCACCCAGGATGACGTAGTGAATCCCAGAATGACAATAATGACGAGAGATGTCAGGATTGAGATGATCATTTCCATGCGGTCTCTCCACAAAACCAGGAAATCCTTTCTAATAAATGGTCCCAACCAGGTCCCCTCCCTCACGTTTTGCAGCAGCAAACTTTCCTTCGCACGTTTATTCTTATGAGAAGCTAATCCCTTAATTTGCGGCCGGTCAGATGCAGGAATACATCTTCCAGACTTGGTGTGTGTACGTGGATGTTTACAATCTGCACATGCTGCCGCTCAGCCTCTTTGACCACCTCGGAGAGAATGCCGCTCTGTTTCATGACAATCAGCTTCAGCCCTTTTTCCGTTTCTTCGGCCATCCTGACCGGCTTCAATGCCTGAAGCTCCCGGGCAAGCTCCGGGCTCGGCTCGTTAAGCTCGATAAGCAGAGTATCTTCCCCGGATAAAATGCGCCGCAATTCCTCCTGGGTGCCCGAAGCAATAATCCGGCCATGATCCATGATGTATACGCGGCTGCATAATTGTTCGACCTCTTCCATGTAATGGCTCGTATACAGAACGGTCGTGCCCTTCTCCCTGTTCAGCAGCCGGACGGTGTCCAGAATGTGATTGCGGGACTGCGGATCAATTCCGACAGTCGGCTCATCCATGATCACAATCTGCGGATCATGCAGCAGGGCAGCGGCAATATTGATACGACGTTTCATACCGCCCGAGAACGTTCTGATCAATTCCTTCTGCCGCTCACGAAGACCGACCATCTCCAGCACTTCTTGAATTTTCAGTTCCAGCCCGCTGCCTCTCAGCTTATAAATGCGGCCGAAAAATTTCAGATTCTCATAGGCCGACAGCTCTTCGTACAAGGCGATTTCCTGCGGCACCACTCCCAGCACCCTGCGGATATCCTGCGGATGCTTCACGACACTTTTCCCGTTCAGCCTCACGTCTCCGCCCGTTGGTCTCAGAAGTGATGAAATCATTGAAATAGTCGTCGATTTCCCCGCTCCGTTTGGTCCGAGCAGACCGACCGATTCGCCTTGATCCAGATACAAGCTGACTTCGTCGACAGCGGTTTTCCCCTTGAAAACCTTGCGCAGCTCCACCGTTTCCAGCATGTTGCTTGCCCCCTTTCGAGTTATGGCGATCCTTCATCCGTTAAAGCACTCATTATTATCCCGATGGCATACTTAAAGTTTATATACAAAAAGACAGTGCTCCCACTGCCTTCGGTCATTTCAAGTTTGGCAAACCATGACTTGCGTCACTTTTATTCAAACGATACCGTGCCGGATCGCATAGATGGCCAGCTGCGTCCGATCGCGCAGGTCCAGCTTATCCATGACCTGACTGAGGTGATTCTTGACCGTACCGACGGATAGCCCCAGGTCGCTTGCGATTTCCTGATTGCTCCGTCCGACCCCGACCTGGCGGATGATCGCCAGCTCACGGGGTGTTATGGATGCATCGATCTGCTGCTTTTCTCCGGTTCCCCTGAGCAGCTGCGGAATGATCTTGGCCGCCACGTCGTCCTGCAGGGCAAGCCCGCCGGCCAGACAGCTTCTGATGGAGCGGATGAGCGCTTCCGGCTCGGCATCCTTGAGCATATATCCGTTTGCCCCAAGCTTCAGCGCCTCCAGCGCGTACTGTTCATCGTTGAACGTGGTAAGCATGAGCACCTTGCACTGAGGCCAGCGTGTCCGGATTATTCGCGCCGCCTCCAGACCGTTCATTTCCGGCATGCGGATATCCAGCACGATAATGTCGAAGGCCCGGGACTCGCACAGCTTCACAGCATCCTTCCCGCTGCCGGCCTCACCGGTGACCCGCATTTCGCTGTCGGTTTCGATCATCATTTTGAGTCCTTGCCGTACCATTGCCTGATCCTCGGCGAGCAGAATTCTGATCATGCCTCCACCTCACCCTTTTTAACCATCGATAATGTCCCCCGCACGATAAACTGCTCTTCATAGGCAAGGATATCCAGCTGCCCTCCGGCAGACTCGATTCTCTCCCGCATGGAGCGGAGTCCGAAGCCTTCCCGGAAAGGCTTATTTTCTTTGCGTGTATTGATAATTTCAAATCTGAATACGCCTCCGCCGGGCGCTTCAAACAATATATCGGCATCGCGGGCATTGCTGTGCCTCATCATGTTCGTCAGAGCCTCCTGCACAGCGCGGTAGACGGCAATGGACTGCGTATTGCTCAAAGGCGCCGAAAGAGCGCCATGCTTCACAGAAAAATTAACCCGGATGAAGCTCTCCGCTTCCAGCTTGCGGATCAAGCTCAGAATGGCGGCCAACCCGCCTGCCTCATGCTGCTTCAAGGCTTTGACCGCATTGCGCGTCTCCTCGAGACTTTCCTTGGCCAGAACCTTCAGCGCCTGCATGCGGCCCGCTGCTGCAGGATCTGCCTCCATGCGGAATACCTCCAGCTGCATTAACAGCGCCGTCAATTTATGCCCGACAGAATCGTGAATATCCCGTCCGACCTGTACCCGCTCCTCCTGACGCGCCGCTTGCTCGTCTGAGACGATACGCCGCTTCATTTTACGATATTCGCTCAGCAGCGCTTCATTCCGGGCAGTCATTTCCTCTTCATTCTTCCAGATTCCGCGAAAGACCATAAAGGCTGCACCGTGCAATAAGCCATACAAGCCAATAAACAGCGGTGAAAAGGTTGAATAGCCCCAGTAACCCGGTGAAATCGCCCCAATCAACAGAATAACACTAATTACCGATGCGTGAGGGCCAGGAAGCCTGTAAACCGCCTCCCCTGCGATCAGTGAGAAAACAAGCAGCGGATATGGATTGGGGGATCCTCCGCCTTCCGGCCAAAGCGCAATGACAGCCATTATGGCGGCAGCGCTTAAAATTACCGTCAGTGCAATTGGCTTCTCCCGGAAGAGAGGAGTTATGAAATACAAGGCGAAGAACAGTGCGCTCATAAGGATACGCCAAGGCATTTCCGCGGGGCTCATTGAAAAAGAAGCAAAATTGCAAATCCAGACAATCGCCAGAAACGAAAACCAAACCCAATATGAGCGCATGCTACACCCCCTGCCCTAAACCATCGTCCCATTATCATTTCCGCGGGCTCGTCACTTCCAGCCATTTCATTACAAGCTCCACCAGCTTTTCTTTCTTGGCTTCCACATCATTCATATCAGTAAACCTCACGAGCGCCCTGTCACTGGCAGCCCAGTCCAATAATCCTGTGGCATCCTCAAACAAAGACTTCTGCGCAGTGTCATCTTTTACCTTGGCCCCGCAATGAAAAACAAGCCGGAAAAATCCCTTTCCGTGAAGATTAAACGTCATTCTATCCTCATCCTCATAACAGAAGCTCGGCGCATTCCACTTTATCTGTTCGCTGATTTGCTTATCCACACCTAATATGATTGTTCGTACTGCCTCGATTTCCTTCTTCAGGGGATGCTCGAGATTGTTCATATATTCATTAACCTGCTGATGGCCAGACAATGCCATTGCCTTCTTCCCGTTGGTTCCCGATTGGTTCTTGTTGGTTGTCTCCATTTCTTCCCCCCGTTAAATGGTCGAGCCGCAGCTGTACATTCTATGCGAATGAGATTCTCTATAGCAATAGTAGCATATAATTTAACCCGCGGTTTCTTCCGCATTGCGATTCACAATCCCTATTGCGAACCCGTCATAGCCTTTACTTCCCACTGTCTGAATGGCAGTAGCCGTAATTCCCGGTTCTTCAGCCAGCAAATCATAGAATTCCCTTACTCCTATGACGCGCGGATCGCTGCTATTTTCATTTATGATTTCTCCATCACGGACGACGTTATCACCAATAATGACCGTTCCCTTCCGTGAAAAATGAAGCGCCCACTTCAGATAGGCGGGGTTGCTTGGCTTATCAGCATCGATAAATATTAGGTCGAATGGCGCTGCCTGCTCTTTCTCCAACAGGGCCAATTGCTCCAGCGCGTCCCCTGCCCGAAGCTCTACCCTGTCATCCAGCCCGGCAAGCGAGATGTTGATACGAGCTGTTTCGGCGTGATGGGGATCTAATTCTATCGTGACCAAATGTCCGCCGACCGGCAGCGCTCTTGCCAGCCAGATTGTACTGTAGCCGCCCAATGTGCCGATTTCCAGAATCCGTTTTGCGCCTTGCATTTGAGCCCAAATGTTCAATAACTTTCCCTGATTTGGCGTTACGTCAATCGCCGGCAGCCCAGCCTCATGATTGGCGGCCAACACCTTTTCCAGAACGGGATCATGCGGAATAAGACGCTCTGTAATATACCGGTCTACTTGGGTCCACGTGTTCATTTGATTCATCTTTATCACTCCTTTTTATTTTTCAACTCCATTGTAATTGAAGTATAATCATAGATATAATATATCTTTTTAGACATTTTATAATTTAAATATATGAATTGAGAGAAGGAGTGCCGCTATGAATCTTCACGCCCTACGTTTATTTCATCTGATAGCTGCGACCGGAAGTGTGACTCGTGCCTCGGAATTACTGAACATAAGCCAGCCGGCCATTACCGCCCAGGTTAAAAAATTCGAAAAAGAATTGAATCTCACCCTGCTTAAACCGCATGGCCGGGGAATTGCTTTAACCGATGCGGGAGAAAAGCTTGCTCTTCTCGCCAAGAGACTTTTTGCGGTTGAACAGCAGATCGAACAGTTCTCCCAGGATTACCGTACAGGCGCCAAAGGTCACATCCGGTTGGCTGCGACGTATTTGCCTGCCCATTTTTTGATCCCGGCCTGGATTGCCAATTTCAAACAGCAGTATGAAGAAGTGGAAATGACGATTACGACAACCAACTCCAGCGATGCCCTGAAGCAGCTTTTGAATGTGGAGGCGGATTTGGCGATTTATGGAGGTTTGCCGGAAGAATATCCGGATACGGTTCAGACCGAGGAATTGTTTCAGGACGAATTATGGTTCGTCGTGGCGCCGAATCACCGTTTTGCGAATCAGTATATTTCTTTACTGGAGATGATGAAGGAGCCGTTTGTTATGCGCGAGGAGGGAAGCTCCACACGCGAGAGATTATTTGCCTTATGCCGGACATACATCTCATCGGCTCCGCGGATAGCATTGCAGTTCAATGGATTGCATGAGTCAATCACAGCGGTTATTGCCGGATACGGCGCTAACTTCGTTTCTTCATTGGTCGTCCGCGATCATGTGGCGCGCGGGGAGTTATGCCGCGTGTATGTAGAAGGAATCCACCTAGTTAACAGCATTGCCATCTGTACCCGCAAAAACGAACCCTTATCCGCTGCCGCATCAAATCTCATTCAGATGATCCGCCGCAATCCTTATACCAAAACTTATTCTGATTTTATTTAAATCCCATTACAGCACCCGATGGGAAACCTCGCTCATCTGACGAAACCATCTGAGAAGCTCTTGTCCGATCGCATGCGGGTTCTCCTCCAGCAGATGATGGAAGCCCGTGCCGATATGGAACAGCGACAAGTTCCGCAGATTAGAGAGGCACCAATTCACTTGAGGCTCGCGTACGGTGCAGCCGGGCGTTGCATAGAACAAAATTTTCGGAATGTCACTGCCTGTAAACCACACGTTGCGCTCCTCCACGGCTTGTACAACATCGCTTGGCTCGCCTTCAACGGGAATTTGATTCGGGAACACCCACATCGGCTTCCGCTCATCCGGATTTCGGAACGGTTCCCGATACTGCTCATGTTCTTCCGGCGTTAGCGTCCGGTTGATGATAATATAAGGCATGCCTTCGATAAATACACTGTTATCCCGCATGAACGCCCACCCCTCCTCAGGATCGCGCAGCTTCTGAAACAGCTCTCTGGATTCCGGCGGGGAGAAATCCGACCAGGACGCATTCGGATACAAGGCTTGCGGCTCGATCATCGCTACGGCTTTCACATTATCCGGATGGTTGGCCGCCACCTGCAAACCAATTGCCATTCCCCAATCATGACCCACCAGGACGATATCCTCCAATCCGAGCTTTTCGATGAAGCGGCTTATATAATCGACATGCTCCAGAAAGGTGTAGCCGATATCCGGCTTGTCGGATCGGCCCATTCCGATCAGATCAACCGCAATGCATCTGGCGGATTGCTGCATATAAGGGATCACATTCCGGAACGTGTAACCCCAGGTGGGATTCCCGTGGAGAAAAACAACAGGTATCCCGGCCCCCTGATCGATATAATGCAGCTGATGACCATTCACATCAAGATAACGGGATTCGAACGGAAAATCTTCTCCAACAGGAAGCTCTTCAAGATTGGACATTTGTGATGCAGCTCCTTTATTCTTGAGTTCTGCTGTTATCTTAACATCCTTGCCCGAAGGCTCATTGTAAAAATGCGACACGATCGAATCGAAAAAAGAAGTATTCCCCGCTCCGCTGTCAGGGAATACTTCTTCAATGGTTCTTCGGTTTCTATTACATATAAAAAAACTCTTCATCAAGAAGAGTTTGGCTTGAGGGTTTGGTGCGGTCGAGAGGACTCGAACCTCCACGGCATTGCTACCACTGGAACCTGAATCCAGCGCGTCTGCCAATTCCGCCACGACCGCATAAGTTGGTATTTCTTGTGGCATATCTCTTAACCACGAGACTTATCTTATCATCCGTACAATCCGAAGTCAATCATCCGGGATAAAGTTCCACAATTCGAAATACTCAATAATTAATAGCTTTTACGCTGTTAATTCCTCCCCTCTAAAAAGCAAAAAACTCCAGCCAACTTGCCGGAGTCTTATTATCGTCATGTTACTTAAACAGTATATATAGTTATGATTCACAAAGGATCATGCAGCGGGTTCATTTCCAGGCTTTTAAAAAAGCAGGCCCCCGCAAAGCCGGGAAGCCTGCTATTGAATTCCTGTCATTTGACTCATTCAAACAAGTCGCCGAACACGTCCATCATGTTTTTCTTCTTTTTATAAGGTTTGCCGTTCTTGTCGTAGCCTCTTGAACCGTAAGCATCGTTCGAGTGATCATCCTGCCTGTAGCCGCGGCTGTCTTGATTATCATAGGAGACCTGACGCTCCAAACGGTCATATTCGCTGCGGACCTCGCGAATTCCATTCGTCAGCTTGTCCAGTTCACCGCGGTCAAGCCAAACGCCTTTGCATTCGGGACAGACATCGATGACCACGCCGTTCTTCTCCACCTCACGCATACGCGCATCATCACATACGGGACATTTCATTATGAATATCCTCCATTCGATTCATGTCGTTGCTCGGTCTTTTCTACGTTTGAATGGGGCTGAGGTTTCATGTTTTGTCCTGCGCAGCATAAAGAAGATGAATCCAGCGAGCGTTCTATTCCATAATGAACATCACCGTTGCCCCGTCCGGATAGTCCTCCAGCTGATTGCTGACCCAAGCGCCCGCTCCCCGGTTATCCGATGGGGTTATGTAGGCAATATCGGCATTCTCGCCGCCTTCCGCACACATGGCCATCGGCCACTCGTCGCGGTCAAAACCTTTTTTCGTCTCTATGCCCTTCAGAGAGGCTTTTCTATTCTCATCCGCTCCATCCCTGTCAATGGTGCAGACCCGCGACTTCCCCGCTTCAATAGCCTCTTTGATATGCTTGGCTGTCTTCGGAAAACGGTCGGTAGGAAAATGAATGGAATAATCCGCTTCTCCGTATACCGGCGCTTCCGTCTGTTCCTTCAGAAAATCCAGACGGGGAATAATAAATAGGACGATAACTGCTAATAATAGGGCGAATATGCTGCTCTTCCGTTTCAAAGTCTGAACTTCCTCCTGATTGTGCTCAATGATGCTTACTGCCACGGAAAAACTGCAATCCTGCCGGATACCATTTTGGCTTTAGACTTCCCAATTGCTGCTCCGGGGCTCAGATGCCGGCTCGATGATATAATTCCGCTTCACCTTCACGATCCGTCTGTTCGGCCGGCGGATTGCTACAACTTCATCATCCCAGGCCACTACAATTCCGATCACGTCATTGTCTTCTATGCCGTCACGGACCACACGAATCCGTGTGCCTTCCACCCGATATGCATCCAGTTGTTCCTCTGATATCACGGTTTTCGTTTGCCCCCTAACGCTCTCATCATGTATCCCTATATGTAAAAGACCCCAATGCCCAAGTTTGCTCATTGAGGTCTCTTACCCAATCTATGCTGTTGTCAGCTCACCGTTTCGTTCGAATCAATAGTTTCATACCATTCATCAAGTACGCGCGACGACATGACACGACTTGAAATATAATCAGCCTGCTTGGCTGTGAATTGTGTTTTCCAATCCATCTCAAGCTCTTCGGACAATTTGACAATGGTTAATAACTCGGACCAGGCAACATAGCGTTTGTACCAAAAAAATTGTGGATGCTCGATCATATAAGGATACAAGTCATCGAATTCCGTATGCTTGCAATCGAGTGCACGCTCAAAGTGATTCTTGGCGTCGGACAACTTGGTTTCTAAAAAATCTGCAGAAAGATTCCCCATGCTCTTGTGCCTCCCCTCGGTCAATAAGAACATTATAAGGCAAAACGGCTGAATCGAAAAGGTACTGATTGCGGAATATTTCGTTCATGAAGCTACAGGAACTGAATATGCCCGCCTTCCAAGGAGGCAATCTGAACAAGCGATTCCACACGAATCCCTTGCTCCCGTATGGTTCGCGCCCCGGCCTGAAAGGATTTCTCAACTACGATTCCAAGACCAGCCAGCTTCGCGCCGGAACGTTCAATTATTTTTATGAGTCCGCGGGCTGCATCGCCATTGGCTATGATATCGTCTATGAACAGGACCGTATCGCTCCCGGTCAGAAATTGGCGGGATACCATAATATCCGTTACAATTCCTTTCGTAAATGAGGGCACCCGCTCCGTCAGCGCATCCGGATCGGCGATCAGCGTCTTCTTCCGCCTTGCAAAAAGCAGTGGAACACCCAATGCCAGGGCGGTTGTAAATCCAACCGGTATGCCGGAAGATTCAACCGTAATCACTTTTGTAATCGAATGCTCCGCATAACGTCTGGCAAATTCATTGCCCATCGCCATCGTCAGCTGAGGGTCAACCTGATGATTCAGCAGTGCATCGAGCTTTAACACATCATTGTTGATGACGGAAGCCTCGCGTAAAATCCGTTCTTTTAACAGTTCCATCGCTTTCCCTCCACCAAACACCTTTTTACGTCTAAAGTACCATATGCAAGGCCAACTCCGCAAGCTGGACAAGCAGGAAGGATTCAAATTCCACAAGCTTTAATGCAACTTTTTGCCAGGTTTTTACGTCTAATAGTTGTCGGATGCTTTAGGGCCACTAGAGCATCAAAATGCAGGAGGTGTACGTACAATTGAATAACCCGAGATCCCGCAAGGCTGCGCGCGGGGCGGCTGTCGCTTTGCTCTCCATTGTCATTGCCGGATGCCAGATGCAGTCAGGCAATCCGTCCTCCACCGGCGACAGCGCCGCCCAGCCTCAGGGACAAGCTGACGGAAACTCTTCAGAACGCACGAACGGTCCGCAGCAAACCTTCAATCAGGACAAGAACAACGGAGATAGCCCTGTTGTTCCTGCTTCCGGTGATGACGCGAAATCCGAAGCGGATGCCACAACCGAATCAACCGCTTTAAAGAATACGGCCAAAGAAGGAAAGGCCGAGTTGAAATGGGATCCAAAGGCACCCAAGCTGCGCCAGATCTCCATCGCCGATTCCCAGGCTTCCCTGGACAAATTGCTCGGCCAGCCTTCCGAGAGCTACAGCCTGGATGATGGCGGCGATGAACTGACGGTCCACGAATATAAAGGCTACTCCATCGGCTTCGACGCAAGCAAAAAAGTAAAATTCATCGAAGTGTTCGAAAGCGATGCCGTCACCGATCTCAACGGACTGCGCGTCGGAGACAGTGAGAAAACAGCCCTGACGCTGCTTGGCAAGCCGGAAACACACACCTCAAGCGTTATCGCCTACAAAGCATCTGGCGCCCTCTTGAAGCTTGATCTGGACCCCGAAAACAACCAAATCATTTCCATTAAGCTATTTGCCGATTCCGAATAAAACCCGAACAAGACGATTTTCATGCCGGGACTTGTCATGCCTGTCCTTCTTCTCACATATCTTGTAGATAAGTGCGAACGAGAGGCAGGTCGGAACCGTCATGAAACAATTTGGAAAAGTCTTGCAGATTGCGTTCACGTATATGGGCACCATAGTTGGTGCCGGCTTCGCGACCGGACAGGAAATATTGCAGTTCTTCACACGTTTCGGCTACTGGGGCGCAGCCACTATTCTCCTGGCAACCGCCATGTTCATCTGGCTTGGAGCTAAAATGATGCTGATTGCAAGCGACATATCCGCCAAGTCATACGAGGATGTCAACAAAAAGCTGTTTGGCCCGCGTTTCGGGCGTTGGGTCAGCCATTTTATGCTCATTGTACTTCTTGGAGTCAATGCTGTTATGCTAGCCGGCGCGGGGACAATCTTCACAGAAAACTGGAATGTTTCCTATCAGACCGGACTGCTTGTGACGCTGATCGGCTGTTTTTTTCTTGTCCGCAAAGGAATGAGCGCCATACTGACAATCAATTCGATTGTTGTACCGCTGATGCTTGTTTTTACGCTGATTATCGTTGTAGACACGCTGAATACGCCTGGCTCAAGCCGCTGGATGCTGCTGACCAGCGATTATTCTCCCTTTGCCGTGTGGGCATCGCCCCTGCTGTACGCCGCATTCAATTTGTCCATGTCGCAGGCTGTGCTTGTTCCTCTCGGAGCGCAGGTGAGGGACCGCAAGACCATCATCGCCGGTGCATGGATAGGCGGAATCGGGATTGGCTTCATGCTGATTGCCGGACATATGGCTTTATCCCTCTATATGCCTGGTATTCAGCAGTATGCCATTCCGATGGGCGGGATCGCCCGCGAGCTTGGACATGGCATGCAGTGGATCTATATCGGCCTGATTTTTGCCGAGATCTTCACCACATTGGTCGCAGATATCTATGGACTGACGCTCCAGCTTAAAGAACGGATGAAGATGTCGCATACCTCGATCACCTTAATCGTACTCGTTATCTGTTATGCTGCCAGTCAAATCGGGTTCGGACCGCTGCTGTCCACGCTTTATCCGATATTCGGCCTTGTCAGTCTCGGGTGGCTCGCACTTCTGATCAAGCAGTCTGCTCCCCTGGGCAAATAGACCCTGTTTATCGTTTAGGATAAGTGGACAAGCCTGGCACTGGAAAGCCGCTCCATCAGCTTGTCCCGAATGTGATCATGACAGGTAAGCAACACAAGCTGTCTGCGGCTGGACAGCTCTCCAATGATATCTATGGCAGCCTCCAGCCGGGAGCCGTCAAAATTGACGAATAAATCATCCAGGATCATCGGCAATTCCGTCGTCATCGCCGCTTCATCCGCAAGAGCAAACCGCATGGACAGATATAACTGCTCAGCCGTCCCCCGGCTGAGAAAGATGCTGTCGACGAACTGACCGTCCGGCGTCTCAAGCCGAATCGTCTGTTCCCCCTCCGGCACGGAAATCCGGGTGTATTTCCCCTTCGACATCTTTGCCATATAGCGAGAGGCTTCCTTCAGAACGGCGGGCTGCCGCTGCTCCTCCATCAGCCGTTTTGTTCTTCGTATCATGGTCATGCTCAATGCCGCTACCGCATACCTGTCCATCAACTGCTTCAGCGCCGCTGAAGTCACTTCCCGCTGCGCCAGAAGACGTGTACGGCTGCCGGCTTGCATCAACTGCTCCATCGTCTGGCGCTGGCGTCCGCTTGTTTCCAGCAGCTCACTTCTCAGCCGTTCTCCATTTGTCAAGGCCGATTCCGCTTCCAGTTTCATCGCCTCCAGCCGGGCGGCATCGACAAATTGAAACCACTGCTCCAGACGCTCTCTCTGGGCAGAGGTGACTCCCGCATCCAGCTCTGCCGCAAGCTTGTACAGCTCCGGCTCAATTTCCTGCATCCGCTCGGATTTCTTGACCGCTTCCAGAAAACCGCGTTCATTGTCCGCGGAAACTGCCGCAAACCACGTCTCCCGCTCATCATCCAGCTTGTTAAGTGCTTCCACAAGCGAGGTCTCTGCGGTGCGAAGCCTCGCAATTTCCGTTGTTAATTCGTTCAGTCGCGCACGTGCTGCCGTTTGCTTCCCCGCTTCGCTGTGCATCAGCTTCAAGGCAAGTCCAGGTTCCGCAGACGCGGTCCCTCTGACATCCGGAAATTTTGAGCCAAGCGTCCTGACCGCCGCATCGAAGTCCGCAAGCTGCGTATCCATATCGGCAGCTTTCGCTTTCAGGCGGTCGCGTGCCTGAAGCCGAAGCGCCGCCTGCTCAGCCAGATCGGCGGTTTCTATCGCCGCCTCCGGGGATAATGTAAGCGGCAGCGCCTGCGCGGCAAGCCAGCTATGCCAATTGGCGGCAGCGGCTTGCTCCTGTTCGGCGGCCTGCGCTTGCTGGAGCCGCAGCTCTGTTTCCTGCGCGGCAAGCGAAGCGAGGCGGCGCTGCAGCTCTCTTCTGCGCTGGGCGCTGTGCTGGCCCGCGCGCAGCTGATCGAGGCGGGCATCTATCGCCGCTCTGAGCTGCTCCAGCAGCGCTGAAGGACTGACAAGCTGGCGGTGGTGCATCCCGCCGCCGCTTGCCGCCCGGCTGACCGCTGCGCCGGCAGCCGCGGCTTCCTGGATGTAAGCCCGCGATGCGGCGTGCTGCTTGTCAGCGCCTGTGGGAGCCGCAGCGGCGGGGCTGTATGCTTCGCTGCCCGGAGCGAAGCTTCGCCCAGGGGCAGCTTCACGGTCTGCCAGCAGCGCGGCGAGCAGGGCCTCCGGCTCGCTGACGAGCCCGCGCAGCGCGGCCGCAACGCGGCGGTCCGCCGCGGCAAGCGGGGCCAGCGCAGCGCGATGCGGCCCGCCGCGGCGAGCGCGGGCCGGCGCTGCGCCGGCGCGCGGCGCAGCCTGCCGCGCTTCGCGCAGGCGCAGCAGCGCCAGCGCCGCGATAGCCAGCGCGGCGCTGGCGGCGGCTGCCGCGGCCGTGGGCCAGCCGACCGCGAGCAGCGCCGCCGCTGCCGCAGCCAGCGCGCCGGCCGCGGCCCAGAGCGCAGTGCCGCCGCGGTGCCCGGCGGCGCTGGCGCCGGCAGCCCTCTGCTGCGCTTGCTCAGCGCGCAGCTGCTCAAGCTCAAGCTCCCGCCACGCGTCCTCGAACGTCCGCGCAGCATGGCGCAGCCCCTCCGGCGTTGCCGGCAGCAGCTCAGCGCCGCCAAAGTCCGCCATGCGGACAGCAGCCACTGCCTCTTCACGGCCGCCCAAGCTTCCGTCGCTCCCATGCAGCTGCCCGCGCTGCTGGCTGCCTGTTACGGCTGGAGACCCGCCCCGCCGGAACAGTTCCCTTCCCCCAGCCGTCTCTTCAATCTCGGCCAGCTGCGCCTCCACCTCCTGCGTCTGCTCCCGGGTTGAACGCAGCTCCGCCTCCGCAAGATGGCTGGCTCTCGCCGCGTCCGTCATCGCGGCTCTTGCCGCCCTCACCGTTTCACGGTCGGCGACAGTGAAACGGAAAAGGCGCAGCTGATGCTCTGTCCAGTCCGGAGCAATCCGTGACAACAATCGGGACAACGCTTCGGAATGCTCGCGCAGCTCTGCCTCCAATGCCTTGCGTTCGAGACGAACCGCATTCATCCGTTCCACTGACATCAATAGAGCTTCAATCTCATCAACAGCCTCGATCAGCTTCTCATCATAGATCAGGGAGCTTGATTCCCGTTCATGTCCCTCGGTCTTCAGCTTAATGCCGCGAAGCTCAGCAGCCGTGCGGTCATGTTCAACCGTCCACAGCTCCCATCTTCTTCTCATATCCGAAGGCAGCCTTCCGGCCGCATTCAGATCCTCAAGCTCGCGCCCAAGCGCCATGCGCCCGATCCACAGCGGTCTTGTTTCATGGGCTCGTGTCAGCAGCGCCGCCTGCTCCCGCATTGCGGGCAGGCGGCTTTCCAATTCCTGAAGCTGCTGCTGCGTCTGTACAAGTTCATCCGCCAGATCATTATAGGAGCTGATCTCGTCTTCCAGACGCCGCAGCTGCGTTTCCGTATCGTCCAATTCCTTGAGCAGCCGGTTCATCTGCTGATTGCTCCCGCGCGGACGGAATAGTCCATCCAATTGTGCGTTCAACTGCTTCTCCGTCCTGGCAATCGCATGCCCTCCGCCCCAGCCTGCGTGATACAGCTGCTTGCCCAGCTCATCGCCTTCCAGCATGCCTACGGCCTGCAGCTCCGTCAGTGTAATAGCGAATAATTGACGGTATACTCTCTCATTGACTCCACCGAGAAACAGCTGCTCCCAAGCACCTTGGAGGAGCAGCTCCGGCAGGTCTGGCGCCGCGGGCATGTCCGTGTCATTCTGCTGCCCCTCTGCCAGCTGGCCTTCATAGGGACGGACAGACAGCTTTCCCCCTGCCGTCTTGGCAAGCCGTTCCAATACATACGCTCGCCCGAGCGAATCCCGGAACAGCAGCCTGCCGCCATGACGGCCTCCAGCGGATGGCTCCTGCCGTTCGGAGGGATTGGCCCTCGTCGCAAACCCGTACAGCATCGAGCGGATAAAACCCAGCATCGTGCTTTTTCCCGCTTCATTCGGCCCGTAAATGACCGTTACCGGCGCATCGAAGCTGCAGCGAAAATCGCTCAGCTTGCCGAAGCCTTCCACATGCATACCTATCCATTTCACTTCACAGCTCCTCCTTCGCTTGTCTCCATCACAGAGGATGAAGGAACCGCTTCATGCTCCTCTGTCAGTAAACCGGCTGCCAGCTCTTTCGCCTGCTGCAGCCAGGAAAGCGAATGCCGCTCCATGCGTTCCCTTACCAGCTTGCGCATCCGGGCATTGGCAAGCAGCGGCGCAAGCGCTTCCTCCAACAGCTCCAGGCGCCCCGCTTCGTCAGCTTCAATCCCTAACATGCCGCGCAGTAGTTCACCGGTAAAGCTGTCTTCACTTGCGGCAGCCTTCAGATCCAGAACGATCCCTGTCGCCAGATCAAAACCGGTGACCCAACACCACGGCTGCTCGCCTGTTTGCCAGCCAGCCGATCCGCTATCCATCCGCTGGCGCAAGCCGTCCAGCAGCTCTGCTGCAAAGACAGGATCCATCAGCTTATTGTGCATGGCCCCCCTGCCTGTAAGTCGCAGTCTGGCGACCAGCGGCCGGCCGCCGCTTCCGGTCAGACCGTCGAGAAGCGCCCGCTCCAGCAGATCCAGCAAAGCCTGCTCATGTTCAACCCCCTCGATGGACGCCTCCATGTGTTCCCATCGGACGGTATCCAGAGCCGCGAAGGTGAGCTCCGCTTCCCTGGAGGGCTTTACATCGACGATATAACATCCTTTGGCGCCTGTTTCTCTGGAATGACGCCCTTGTGTATTTCCAGGATAGACTATATGAGGATATGTATGCAGAACGGCACGGGTATGTATATGTCCGAGAGCCCAGTAATCGAAACCGGCTGAAGCAAGCTCATTGAGCGAACAGGGCGCATATGGATCATAGGCCGGGTTGCCGTCCACATTCCCATGGAGGAGCGCGATATGGTAGGGGCCATCCGGATCCGGACGATAACCGCGGGCAATGTTGTCTGTCACGGCGCGCGCTCCATACGACATGCCGTACACATATGCGGCAAGCTCGCCGTCCTTTCGGTAGGCCGGCGCGTGTTCCACTTGCTTCGAACCGAAAATGGTCATGGATTCCGGCCATTGCAAATTAGCTCTGCCGCCGCCCAGATGATCGTGATTGCCGTGAATGACAAACAGCTGCACACCATGGGTGTGCAGCCGCTGCCATTGTTTTTGCAGCGCCAGCTGCGCGCGCAAGGAACGGTCTGCCGAGTCAAACAAATCACCGGCGATCACCACAAAATCCACATCGGCCGTTATTGCCGTTTCCACCAGCTTCTCCACTGCCCTGAAGGTTGAGCCCGCAAGTGTTTCACGCACATGATGAGGCGCGTCCGGGAGACCCTGGAAGGGACTGTCCACATGCAAATCGGCAGCATGAATAAAACGGAACGGGACGCTCATTCGCAAACTCCTCCTGCGGTATTAAGATTTCACTTCCGGTTCCGGATTAATCTCCAGGTAAACTTCCTTCAATTGAGCGATGACGCGCTGCAGCGAATATACCTTCTTCGCTTTATTCCAGGCTGCCCGGGCCAGGTTGTAGCGGAAGCTGGGATCACTGATGACTTTCTCAAGCGCCTCGCAGAGGGCCTCCGGGTCCTCCGAAGGAACGAGCAGGCCATTGACGCCATCATCGATTTGCTCTGCGATGCCGCCTACATTCGTTCCGATCAAAGCCAGCCAGCAGAGCGCGGCTTCCGCGAACACTGATCCGAACGCCTCGGCACGCGACGGAAGCACGAACACGTCGAAGAACGGCATGAATTCCTCCGGATGAAGCATATAACCATAAAAAATAATATCGTCATATAAATCCAGCTGCAGGGCAAGCTGCTCCAGCTCCGTCCGTATAGGGCCATCGCCAATGATATGCAGGACAAACGTATGCCCCTTTGCCTTTAGTCCCGCACAGGCATGAAGCAGAATATCCAGACCTTTGGCAGGCACAAGCCGGCAGACAGTAATCAGCTGTACAACCTCGTTCTCATGGGAGATCGGCCGGAAGCGCTTCTCATCGAAGCCATTCGGTATGACCTTGATCGCATCGGGATTTTTGATATAGGGGCTTATATAGCTTCTGAAGGATTCGGATACTGTCAGAATCCGGTCAACCTTGGCTTCCAGCTCACCGTAGATCGATGTCAGGAATTGATGCTCCTGTCCGCCCTCCCGGATCCTGCCGTTCAATATGAGCTCCCGCTCATAGCTGGAATGAATCGTCATCATAAGCGGCATTTCCGGATACAGCTTCTTCATCGCAAGCCCCGCTATGGGATGATGCGCGTGAATCAGGTCGTATGATTTATTAATCCGCATTCGCGTCCACCACAAGTAGTCGCGATAGGTCTGAATATATTTATCAACAATCGGGTTGCCTTCGTACTGTCGTATATCGAACGTATCGAAGCTGACAGCGTCCTGCCCCTTGCTTCTGACCCTCTTGGGAATAGAGAACAGCTCCATCTGCCAACCCATCTTATTGAACCGCTCTTGGATATACGGAACCATTGAGGACACACCACCGGGCTGATCCGGCGGAAAAAACAAAGCTTGTAATATGTTCATTCTTGTCCTCCTCAAATGTATTCTGTTAAGAAAACATATCATCGCAAGCATAAAAATGATGGTTTCCGTCAAGAAAACATTTCTTCATACGGTCGTCCTCGACACTTTTCGACTGAACAAAATCATGATATACTAGAACATATGTTTCTGTAAAGTTTATTCCACCCGGCAAGTTTCAACCATACATAAGAAGTTTAAACGGGTATAACTTCAACCTCGCTAGGTGGGTATCATATGACGATTTTGCAGTGGATTGCCGGTCCGACCGGTCAAACCTTCGCTTCCGCTTGTGTTTTGACCATACTGGTCCTGACGCTCTTTATGTCGATTCGCCTGTACAAAAGCTACCGCCGGAACAAAACCCACCGGTTGCTGATAGTTGTTCTTTCTATTGTTATTCTACAGCAAGCAGCGCTTGTCAGTCTCGCTTTTCCCGGGTTATCCCAGTCGCCTTATTTGAACTTGTCCTATTCCGTTACAAGCCTGCTTTCCTTTATTATTATAAACTTTGTTTTCATGAAATTGTATACACAGCCTTCAACACGTCTGAAAGGAATGCCGTTTCTTCTTATGGTTATCGGCCTGATCGGGATTACGGCGCTTCAGATCGCATTGGACCCGGATATTCTCACTCATCCGGTAGGTGCTGAAGGCTTGTCCGCACTCGCTCTGGATTTCTATGGCCTCGTCATCAACTTTGTCATACTGCTGAATTTGCGCGGCATCGATCAACGCTTCAGCTACTCTGCCAGTCTGATTGTTTATTTCATTTATCAGCTCTCGGATCTCGCAGACAGCTATGTTTTTCACGGAAGCGAGCCGATGCTTGTGATTCTTTCCCACCTGCTTCCTATTGTCTATTATGCCCTGTTGTTTCTGCTTTTGTTTGACTGGGTGCTGGAGAGGCTGCTGATGACCTTTCAATCCTCCATTACGGACGGCCTGACCAGCTTGTATAATCGCAGGCATTTCAATAAGAAAGCAGAGCAGATGCTGCGCGAGGCAAGACGGATTGCCATTATTTTCTGTGACATAGATAACTTCAAGAAGCTGAATGACACGGAAGGCCATCATCGTGCCGACGGCGTACTCAAACAGGTTGCTGATATTATTAAAGAAGAAACCGCCGGTATCGGAGCGGCCGGGCGATACGGGGGCGAGGAGCTGCTGGGACTGGTAGCCGCTGCTGGCGTCAAGCCTGAGAAAGTGGCGGAAACCATTCGAAGCCGCGTTGAGAAAGAAAGCATCGTGACGATCAGCATAGGCGTGAGTTGCTCCCGCGACGGCGTTTCTGCCGAGGAAGTCGTGAAGCAGGCAGATGAAGCCATGTACGTGTCGAAGACGTCCGGCAAGAATAAAGTGACTCTCCATGCCTCGATGAAACGCTCGCGGAGCCGCTCTGCCGGAGAAGATTCCCAGCAAAACATCCACGCTTGAATTATCTCTGCTTCAGCAATTCAACTCTCTCGAAACAAACCGAAGCCTCTGCTTCGGTTTGTTTCGTCGATCCGCTAATCAACGGTCTGCATAGGCTGCTGTGGAAGCGCTTGTACCGCGATCGATCGGATTTAACAATTCTTTAGGTGCTGTTTTGGGCCATCTTCTTTGTTCTGTGAAAACGACCTGCTATACTTAATAGATTAATAGATTTGGACAGGAGACGAATATTCAAGATGAGAAAATCCAAAAAGATAGCCCTTATATTCTGCTCTTCCTTCATGCTTATCTCCGGCTACGGATTGGCTCCCAAGGCACAGGCCGCTTCTGCCGCGCCCGCACCTCTTTCCATAATGCTGGACAGCTATCCGCTGCCGTTCCCTGCTGATCCTGTCGTCATCCAAGGCACAACGATGGTACCTTTCCGGGCAATTGCCGAGGCCATGCAGATCTCGGTTCAATGGACGGCGAAAACCCAACAGATACAGGCAACCAAGTCCATTGCGGGAGCAAGCAAAACCGTGATTCTCCGCGTAAGCAGCAAGAACGCGACGGTTAATGGGAACTCGCTTCCTCTGACGGTTGCACCGCTTGTCCACAATGGATCAGTGCTTGTTCCGCTCAGCTTCTTCAGCAGCCAGTTCGGCGCTTCCGTAGGCTGGGATGCCAAGAGCAGGACCGTATCGATTGCTTCCCCCAAGGAAGACCTGTACACCATGGGCTTTTATGCTATTTCCTCGTTTGATGAGCGGAGATTTATCAGTAAATTCGATTCCGTCTCGTTTGGCTGGGCACGAATTGATGAACAAGGCCAATTAACGCTGCAGGGAAAAGATTATTACTGGCCCCAGGCTGCAGGCGACACGACGCCGGAATCCATTATTACGGGAGCATCCCAGGCCGGAACCTCCCCTGAACTTATGGTGGTGGCAACCGATGTCAAGGGAGAGCTGACCAGACTTCTTGGAGATCCTCAGCTGCGCAGCAAGGCAATCGATAATATCGTTGCGCTGGCTGCCGACAAGCAGTTCGATGGCATTACATTGGACTTTGAAGGTCTTGGACTGACAGGGGAGGCCAGTACGGTCCAGCAATCATTCACCGAATTTGTCCGTCTCCTGGATGAACAGGCCCAAAATCGGGATCTGAAGCTCACACTTGCCCTGCATCCGCTTAATGGCTCTTACAAAGGCTATGATTACAAGAAATTGGCCGCATATGCCGATCAATTCGTCATAATGGCTTACGATTATTCCTATGAGAAAGGACCTGAGCCGCTGAAGCGTGTGGATGAAGCAATTCATCTGGCACTGAATCAGGTGCCCAAAGACAAGATCCTGCTGGGCATCTCCATGGGCAGTGAGAATGCCGGCACCATCAACGGCAAAATCGGTTTGGCCAAACGTTACGATCTGAAGGGGGTTGCCCTCTGGCGGATCGGGATCATAGGTGATGCCGTCATTCAGAAGGTGGAACAAACAATCGCTTTAAAGTGAATAAATCTCAAGCCGTCTATTTGGGCTTGAACAAGGAAATGAGACTGCATGCGGCGGAAGCGCCCGCAAGCAGTCTCATTTTTTGGTTTCTGCCTACTGCCTGTTCCAGACTTGTTGGCTGCTTATCATGTTCTTTCGCTTGTATACCGTGAGAATCAAACCGACAGCGCCAAAATGAAGCAGCAGCAGCGTATTGCCGTAACTCAGAAACGGCAGCAGAACCTGGACATTCGGAGCTAGTCCCATTGCCATCAGCATGGGCAGCACAAATTCAATTCCTATGACGATCAGCAGCAGCCCCACTAAACGCTGGCCATATTCATCCCGAATGGAATGAGCAAGCGCCGCTATCTTCACAATAAATAACACGGCAACCGCTGCAATGATAAGACCTCCTGCCCAGCCGAAGCTGTATATCAAATACGAGAACACCATATTGCTGTGTTGATAAGGCAGATGCGTGTTGGGGGCTGCAAAGCCGTGCCCCCACCAGCCAGCGGCGTGAATAGCCTGCAGGGACTGATAGGTCATATATCCCGCCCCAAGCTTGTCGTCGGACAGGAATGACGTCAACTTGGCGAGAAAATAACGGGAATACATCTGATTCAGCATACCAATAGATACAGCAGTAATAACATACCCTCCGATAATAAACATAAATTGGTATGCCGAACGGCGATACAGCCAGAAAAATCCGAAGGCTGCGCCCAGATACAAGATTCCTGCGGATAAGCTGTTTCCTTTCATATACATCACGGTAGGAATGCCGAGCAGGTAGATGCTTCGCAGAAAGGTCTCCCGCACGGTCCAATATTTTGGCAGTTTCATTCCCGCAAGCGAGATGACCAGCATAAAGGTGCAGATGGTCACCACATCAATGCTTTTTCCATAAAAGTTTAAATAGGGCATACCGTTAATCGGTCGGCCTGCAGCAATGCCTGCCGCCAACACCGTCAGCGTCACCGGAAATAAAACGAGCGAAAACCGGTTTAGCCTGCGGTAATCGAAAAACCATAACGCGGCAAGTCCAATTGAGCCAAGCCCTGTAAATACCAGCTTCTTCTCAACATAACGGCCTTCATTCATATAGGAATTATCTACAGCTTGAACCGCGCAGATCGCAATTATGCCCATTCCCGCTATAAGAGCCAGAAGGCAAATCAATCCCCAATCCAGCTTTGGTCTGTGAATATGGTGCAGCTTGTCCCCAATTGACGCCGCAGAGCCCATTGCCTGAACGGCCTGCTCAACTGCCTGTGCTCCCTCTTGTCCTTGAAGTAACAATTCCTCCGCCCGATCAGCGATATGTACGATTAATTCTTCTTTAATCTCCTCATGCAGTTCAACCGCTTTCACCTGCTGACAAACCGCTTGCAGAAATTTCTGCACCTGTGGATAGGATTCAATAGACCTCATGCTCCCCCCTCCCCAATCATGCGGTCCAGAGCGGTACGAAATACGACCCATTCCTGTTTCTTGTCCTGCAGCTGCCTACCGCCCTTATCGGTTATACGGTAATATTTTCTCTTGCGGCCATCATGCTCGCTCCAATAGGCCTCTACCCAGCTCTCCGCTTCGAGTGAATGCAGAATGGGATAAAGCGTACCCTCCTTCAGACTGAAGATGCCCCCCGACTGCTGCTCCATTTCCTTAATCATTTCATAGCCATACATGGCTCTGCGATTCAGCATCGTCAGAATCATGATGACCGTGCTTCCCTTTAATAATTCCTTGTTGATCTTCATGGATTTTATCTCCTTCCATACCTAGTAAATCTATGTATAGATTTACTAGGTATTATACAGAAATATACAGGAAGAAACAACTGATCTCCGGCGCATAATTTCTATATTTAACAAAAAGAGAGCCTTCACCTAAGAGTGAAAGCCCACTTTGTACGTCCGGTAATGTCCACTTGCGTCTATTTCCAGGGCGTTAAGCTGCTGCCCAAAAGCACATCCGCCGTCAATGCCGATCTTCCCCTCGCCAAACCATACGTCCGGGCTTCCATGAATATCTTCCGCTTGGGTATGACCGAAAATAACCGTCTTGCCGACAACGGTCGGCTTGCTCAGAAAGGGTTCCTTGATGTACATAAATTCACGCTGCGGCTGCTTCTTCCAATCCGGGTACTCCGGGTTCAGCCCTGCATGAACATAAATATGATGGCGGTCCTCCGCATAGTAGGGGAGACTGTTCAGAAAAGCGATATGATACTCATAATGCTTGCTTATTGCAGCAATCATTTCGTGCACGGTCTGAGTCGTCACTTCCTGGTCACTCAGATCTGTTTGAAGATAGCTTTTCACAGTTGCCCTGCCCTCATGGGACAGAAATTTCCTGATTACAGCCTCATCCTTGAATCTCATCAGATCGACAAGCCTCTGATCATGATTGCCTTTGAGCACAACCGCTCCGTGCACATCGTGCAAATAAATGAGATGCTCGACCACTTCCCTGCTGTTAGGTCCACGATCCACATAATCGCCGAGAATTAATAATTGATCCCTTTCTTTATCGTAATCCACCTTCTCCAACAAGCTTAACCATGCTTCATAGCAGCCGTGGATATCGCTAATAACCAGTTTTCGCTTCATGATGGGATTGCCGCCTTTCAGGAAAATGGATCAACTCTTAAAGATAATCACTCATTACCTAAGACAAGCTTCCTCTCAGCACAGTGACGGCCTGACCTGTTATAAACACGCGGTCTTCCGCATTCCGAAGATGCAGATAGCCTCCCCGATCCGATGCCTGATAACCGCGAAGCTCCGTTTTGCGGAGCCTTTGCTGCCAGTAAGGAGCAAGCGCACAGTGGGCGGAGCCTGTAACGGGATCCTCATTCACACCCTGGGCCGGGTAAAAGGCACGGGATACAAAATCATATTCCTCACGCATATCCTCTGATGAGCGGCTTGTTACGATGACTCCGCGCGCGTCCACTCTGGCGATCAGGGCAAAATCAGGACGAAGCGTCCTGACGGTCTCCTCGCTGTCCACTTCAACCAAATAATCCATCCGGTTGCGGCCCACATAACAGGGAATCAGGCCCAAAGCCTGTATAAGCTCGTCTGGAGCTGCCGCTTGAACAGCGGGCTCCGCAGGGAAATTCATCATAATCCCTTGCCCGGAGCGCTCTGCAGTCAGCAATCCGCTGCGGGTATGAAAGCGTGCTTGCTCAGCTTCGCCCAAATGACCGGTTTCCCAAAGATGGTGGGCGCTTGCCAGTGTTGCGTGACCGCATAGATCCACCTCTGCCTGAGGGGTAAACCATCTGAGGGAGTAGCTGCCGTCTGCTAGAGGATGCAAAAAGGCGGTCTCCGCAAGATTCATTTCTGCCGCGATTTGCTGCATCAGCATCTCCTCCAGCTCCGCTTCCACCAAACATACCGCAGCCGGATTGCCTTTAAACATTATATTGGTGAAGGCATCAATAATATGAATGGGAATGGGCATGGGTACCTCCTAAATAAAAATGGGCCAGTGCGATCCGGGACATATTCATTCCCTAAAATCACAGCACCCACTTAAGTTTGAGCTATACGAAACCTCTCACGTTTATTCAAAAACTCCCAGTCCACCCTGATCTTCTATGGGAATGAGCAGGTCGACCGCTTCTTCTTCCAGATGCTCATCAATATAAAATATTTCGATGGATACGGCATTGTCCCGCTTCTTCAGCTGCTGCTCATTCATCCAGGCGGATAACTGTTCGTAGCCTTCGCCAATGCGCTTGTTCGTGCATGTCACCATGGCGTACGTATGCTCCGGAATAATAAACTGCACCATTCCATCCGGGACCGTTTCCATATGCGCGGTTTCGAAACTCGCCCAATAAGTGGCGAACACTTCGTTGCCGAAATAAGGACTGTACAGCGCGGTGGATCTAACCTCTCCGTTTAATTCGTGCTTTCTCGAGAGAAACTCGCTCTGCAAAAGAATGGCTTCATCCGGAAATGTCGAATACGGTCCGCAGTAACTGATTCCAACCAGATTTAACGCTGGTTTTGTAACCACTGTACAATTATCCATCGCGAATAACCTCCCGCATAAATTGGTGAAGAGACTACGCTCGCTGACAGGCGCCTTCAATGAAAATATATCTTTTTCAGTGTAACATGTTCATGCTCCAATGGGATATATATTATTTTACCACCATACTTATGGAAAGAAAAACCTCCTGATCCCTGTCGGATCGGAGGTTCAGTTTGTTTATATGCGTCTATTCGCCGTACAAACTTTTCAACATATGAATATCTTCAGGCTCCAGCATGAACAATTCGTCATCGATATGTTCTGTGAGCGAGCTTCCGAGACTTTGGTAGAAGGACACGGCGGATTCCGTCTCGGTAGAGGAGATATACAGATAGCGGGCACCCTGCGCTCGTGCCTTCTCTTCCATCAGCCGCATGAATCGTGAGGCGATTCCCCTCCGCCGGTGACTGCGGCTGACATACATCAGATCCACTTGCAGTTGATCCCGCCGCTCGCCCCTTCGTTTATGCCCGAGTACGGCGAAGCCGACAAGCTGCTCTCCGTCAAAGGCGCCCCATGCCGTTCCACCATGCCGCATTTCGCTCAGCATCCTGTTCTGCAAGTCCTTCAGCTGCTCCTCATCCCACCCGGGACATTCATGAGCGGCTGGCTGATGAATCAAGACCCCTTGTTCCATCCTGTAAATCCGTTCAATCCATTCAGAACGGTCAACCTGATGAATCATCTCAATTTCATCGGGCCGGAGAATCAGAAGGGATATCGGATCGCATAAGGCTATTACCGCATTCACCGTTGGTGCAAAATACGAAGCGCCTGCATTCATCAGCTCCGTCTCAGTGCCATACCCGTAACCGACTCCTATTCCAGCAACGTCGTTATTAACGGCGCCGATCATATCATGCTTGCGGTCCCCGATCATGACCGTCCGGGACGGATCAATGCCATACTGCTGGATGATAGAAGCGATCAGCTCGGTTTTGTCAGAGCGTGTTCCATCCAGCTCACTGCCGCAGATTTGTTCGAAGTATAAGTGCAGACCAAAGTGCTCCAGAATCTGCCGGGCGAAAACAATTGGTTTCGAGGTAGCGACAAACAGTCTCTTCCCCTGATTGGATAAAGTTGACAAAAGCTCGGGGATGCCAGGGAACAGCTTATTCTCAAACATGCCCTGACGGGTAAAATATTCCCGGTAATAGGCAATAGCCCGGTTCGTATCATCCGCAGAAAACCTGTATTCCTCCCGAAACGTTACCGCAAGCGGCGGACCGATGAAGGGAATCAGCGCATCTAGATCATCAGCGGGAATACCGAATCTCGATAATGCATATTGGACGGACTTGGTAATCCCTTCCTTGGGATCCGTTAGGGTGCCGTCGAGATCAAACAGCCAGTTTTCGCAGGTCCGGAATTTCACAGCAAGCCGCAGCCCCTTTATAGAAGATCAAGTTTCTCGTAATGCTCGACCACTGGAAACGGCTCATAATAATGATGCAGCAGCTGCTTCCATTCCAGATATTGGGAAGAAGTGCGAAAGCCTGTCACATGATCCTCCAGCGTTTCCCACCAAACCAGCAGCAGATATTGATTCTCCCGGTTCCCGTCAACACACTGCTGCAGCTCATGGTTGATATAGCCGGACATGGAGGCAATTATCGCCGAAGCCTGCTTGAAGCTTGAGAGGAAAGTATTATTCAGTTCTGGTTTCACATGCAAAACGGCTGTTTCCAGTATCATGCCGGCAACCCTCTCTTTCTGTGGCGCGGATCGCTCTTCGTGTTAAACGGCTCCGTAAAAAACCTCTGTCTTGTATTTAAAAGCAACCTTGCCATCCTTCTGATAATCATTAAATAGCTGCTGAAGCTGCGCTTTGAAGGATGCATGGTCGGGATGACCCGGCAAAGGCGTGTATGATGAAGAAGCCGTCCGCCCCTCCAGTTCTTCCATATTGAAAAGCTGTTGATACGCAAAAAGCTCAAGATTATATTGGCCGTCCCGGAAAAAGGAGGCATATTGCTCAGGTCCCAACCGGGTATGCTTGACTTTGTCATAATCGCTGGCATAACGCATCAGCAGCTCATCGTAAGCGGCGGCAAAGTCATCGCTGTCCGTCCGGCGCCTGTTCCAGATCAGCGCCGCGATCCCGCCGGGCTTCATAATCCGCGCAAATTCCAACTTTGCCTGACCGATGTCGAACCAATGGAAGGCTTGGGCGGACACAGCGGATTCGACGGATTGATCCGGCAGGGTGGTATGCTCCGCCGAGCCTTTGACGGCAATAAATCGTTCACCAAGCGGACTGTCCGCCAAAAGCTCCAGGGATGCTTGTCTCATCTCGTCATTTGGTTCTATTCCATAAACCGTGCTGCCTCTCTCCAGCAGAAGACGCGAGAAGATCCCGGTTCCTGAACCAATATCCGCTATTTTCCCATCCTGCGGGATGCCTGCTTTCGTATACAGAAAATCCAGCGCCTCGCTTGGGTAACTAGGCCGATATTTCACATAAGCTTCCACCCGATTGGAAAAACGTGTTTTACTGTCCATTCCTCATCAACCCTCTCTCACTCAGTTACCTGGTTCTTCGCTCCAGGGCATACAATTCCTCTTCAATGGAAGAGCTTTTCTCCATAACGACTTTTCGTGCATCCTCTATAGCTCGATTATACACATAGGGAGCAATCTCGCGCAGCATAAAATCGATAATCTGCTCCGCTCCGATGCTTCCCAGCTCTTCTGACCTCTCTTCCGCATAGAAATTCACCAGTTGCTCGATGATCTGCTCTTTCTCTTCGCGCGGCAGCTTAATTGGAATCATCATCCCGATCTCCTTTCTTGCAGCTGTTACCTGCCTGTTATTCCACATCCATTCGTCTACAACCGGGTCATAGCGACCCTTGTATAAGCAAGCTTCATGCCCAGGCGCTCCATGTTCCGGTGGCTGGGAGAAAGATACGCCGCCTGACCAACAGCCAAACGGCAGCTGCTGCGCGCGGCTTCCCTGAGGCGCTGCTTCAACAAGGCCAGCTGCAGCCCGCGGGACCGGTATTCAGGCAAGGTAGCCGCGAAGGTGAACGAGGCAACGTCATCCTCCATATGCATAACACCGGCAGCAGCAGGCTGCTCGTCCACAAATCCAAGAAAGAAACGCCAGCCTGGCCGCTGATCCAGCACTAGATTGTTTGCCGCGATGGCCGGAATGCCATTCTCCCCGAGTCCAAACCCCAGACAATGGATGCGGGCATAAATATCAAATTCATCGCTGGTTAGGGCTCTTATCCGGATATTTGGGTCCTCGGTGAAATCCGGGAGCTGCGGCTTCATATAAAAGGAAGCATGAAATCCGCTCGCGGCAAAGCCGAGCTCGCCAAGCCGGCGCAACAACGCAGTCGTGGTCTTGGCTGGAACAATCTCGATCTGCGGCGTCCGGCCCTGCTCTTCATAGAAATCCAGGATTTCGGGAAGCAACGGCAGTTCTTCCTCCCCCAATCCTTTGACGCTGTTGAATGCCGGCCATGGCATCGTCCGGCTGCAGAATGCGGCTGCCCGGCCAAACCGGCGGATCCGGATCCCCTCCGGGTTGCCATCACGCTGCCGGATCGCGGTCATCCGGTCGATCATATAGCGGATTTCAGAGCCTTCGATTTGATCTGCAAGCTCTCTTGTCAAGATCGGCAAATTAGTATCCTCCTCTGGAGGTCTGGAAATATAGTGAAAAAGACGGGCCCGCCTTTACATCACTACGCTTTCTGTATTTTATGCTCATAACATTCAAGCTGATGATCTTCGATCAATTCGATGGATCGCCGTTGAGCCGCATAGTGAATGATTTGCTCTTTAATATTCGGGAAAAGCATAATGGAAGCCAGCTCCGAGAGAGGAACCCAGCGCACTGCGGATTGATCGGGGTCCGGATTCTCCGGCAGCCCCGGAACGGAGCCCGGCTTCAGCGTACACTCAAAAATTAAATTCAGCGCATGCGGCGTATCAGGCGGGTATTCGCCGGATTGCTTGTGGGGCGCGCACTCATATACAAATGCAAGCGGACCCACGTCCGCTTCCGCCTTCGTCTCTTCCATCAGCTCGCGGAGCACCCCGTCGATAACCGTCTCTCCCGGCTCCGCGCCGCCTCCGGGCAAATTATAATGAATGCCGTCCTCATCCTCATATTCCACCAGCAGGATGGCATCATTTTCAATAATAAGGGCAGTTGGACGAACCCGAATATGATAAGTCATGACTTCCCCCTGTTAATTGATTTCAATCGAACCGCTATCCAGCCGCTCGCAGTAGGCGATCACTTCGGAATACGGAAGATTGCCGCCAAAAATGTCGAGCGCGCTGCCGATAGTGATATCCAGACGCCCCGCCGTCAGGCGGTGAAAGAGCGCCAGATCCTCGAACGATCTCGCCCCGCCGGCATAGGTTGTGGGCAGGGTTACCCATTTCGCCAGCTGTTCCACCAGACTCTCCAGGATCCCGGTTCGTTTGCCCTCCACATCGACGGCATGAACGAGAAATTCACTGCAGCAGCCGGCAAGCTCGTTAAGATTGGTCTCATTGACTTCAAAATCACTGAACGTTCTCCATTGGTTGGTAACGACGAACCACTTATCTCCCTGCTGCTTGCAGCTAAGATCGATGACCAGCCTGTCCTTGCCAACCTCAGCGACAAGACTGTCCAGACGGTTCTTGTCCAGCTTGCCCTCTGGAAATATGTAGGAGGTGACGATAACCTGCGAGGCTCCGGCTTCCAGATACCGCAGCGCATTATCCGTTGTAATGCCGCCGCCGATCTGCAGCCCGCCGGGGTAAGCACGAAGCGCTTCAAGCGCGGCTTGTTCATTCCCGCCGCCCAGCATAATGACATGACCGCCCGTAAGTCCGTCACGTCTGAACATCTGGGCATAATAAGCCGAGTCATGATCCGAGACGAAATTTTCAACGACCTGCTGCTGGTCTGTTCCCAGAGTTTCGCCCACAATCTGCTTTACTTTACCGCTGTGCAAATCAATGCAAGGCCTGAATTTCATGAAAAATCCCTCTTCCTTCTGGCATTCTATCCTACCATTGTAGCAGATATCGGTAAGCTGATCGAAGCTATGGACGGATCGTTTGCTGGAGAGAATTCAAATAGACCGCCACTCCATGCTCCATATTGGATAAAATCATGCCCGTTGCCGCCGCTTTAACCAGCTCATGGGCGTTGGCGACTGCATATTTCTCATCCGCCGCTTCAAACATGGGAAGATCATTCAAATTATCGCCAAAGCACACAAGGCGCTCCGCCTTCAAGCGGCGTTTAACGAATTCTACGGCTTCACGCTTGTTCGCGCGGCTGTTGGCGATTTCCAGCCAATGATAGCCTGGCGCGTAGATATCCGGCCCATAATGGCATATTAATTCGGGATGTTGATGAAAAGCCATATAGGCCGGGTCCAGCTGCTCCAGCGTGCCAACTGCAATGACATTGACAATCGACTCCTTCAGCGCGTCCCGGTAATGATCCACAAGCCTGAATCTGGAATCTCCTGCGCTCAGACGGTCGGAAATATACCGGTCCTCGCTCGGATTAAATATACCCTTGTAATAAACATGCGAGCTGCCCGCGCTGTCCATCGTATAAACCAGCGGATGAAGCCCGTCGGATTCGCAAGAGGCGATGATCTGCGCAGCAGTCTCCGCTCCAAGCAGATTGGATTGTATCAGCCTGCCGCCTGCCGGATCGTAAATGAACACGCCATTGAAGAATATCATCGGTAATTTGAAATGAGTGCCCTGCAGCAGCCTGGCGGCCGAATCCTGCGACCTTGCGGTGGCAAAGGTGATCCACATCCCTTGACTGATCAGCTGATTGAGAATATCCCGGCTCTCATCGCTTATTTTCTGATGCTCGTTCAGCAGCGTTCCGTCGAGATCCGACACATACAACGTAGCGCTCATGTCAGCGGCACCCGCTTTATCCATTGATTATGGACATCCATCTGGGTAAGCTCGGACAAGCTGTGAATCATATAAGCCGGCTTGAATGATTCATCGAGCCGCTTCGCCAGTGGATTGTAATAGCAGAAGTCAATCCCCGCGCCGGCAGCGCCGTAGTAATCATCCTGCAGGGAATCGCCGACGAACAGAACCTCTGTGTGATCCACGCCAAGCGTCCGTACCGCTGTATCAAAAATTTCTCTCTGCGGCTTGTAATAGCCGACTTCATCGGAAATGAACAGATGGTCAAAATAGTGATCCAGCGCGCCTGTCTTCAAGCGTCCCCGCTGTGCTTCACCGATTCCATTGGAGATAATCCCCATCCGGTAGCGGCCGTGAAGCTTGCCCAGCAGCTCATTCGCACCCTCCATAGGATGGCAAGAGGCGCAGAACAACTCCCAATACGTCTTGGCAAGAGTCGAGGATATGCGATAGTCATGTCCCAATTGCTCCAATGTGTCGCGGAACGAATGATACAGGACATCCCCAATAGTCAAATTGCGCTGCACCCGTTCGATCCAGTAGGTCCAGTTAATGGGGGCAAATATGCTCCGGAAGCTATCCCATTCAAAATTCGCAATCTCCGGCAGACGATGATGCTCTACCGCTCTTTGCATCGCATCCCGTTCGCTGAAATCATAGTCCAGCAATGTATTGTCCAGATCAAAAAGAATCGCTTTGTACATTTCTTTTGCGCCTCCTCTGTCCATTCAAGCCGCCAATTCTGTAAATAAAAAAGCCTGCCATGACGCCCAGCGTATTAAGCAGGACGTCGTCAACATCGAAGGTTCCGCGGCGCAGAGTCAGCTGCAGAGACTCCAGGATTACAAGTCCCATTACAGTGACCATTAACAATGGGAGCAGCCGGCATCGGAATATATAGGGCAGGGTAATGCCAAACGGTACAAAAACCGCCACATTGCCAACCACGTTGACAAGCCAATTCCGGACATTAAAATTGTCGGCGTATTCCATATACATTTTGATCGTTTTCAATGGAACGAGATTATAATGATAACCGTCCGACAGCTGCTGGGAACGGCCAAAACCGATAAACATCCAGTAAATCAGCAGAATCGTATAAAGCAGCGTGATTAATGCAACAAGCGGTTTCATGTATGAATCGACTCCTATCGGACGCTTAAACCTTAATTATCTATCGTAATAATCCCCCGCGTATATCGATTTCCGCAATATTTAGATCAATCCCCGCCGGAGTCTGCCGGTGCTCCTCGTTTGACTCTGTACCAGTACGTATAAATGTCCTCAAAGCCAAATTTATCGTATAACCGGTTCGCCGGCGCATTGCTCTGGACAACCTGCAAATAACAGGCGGCGGCGCCCTGTGCTCCGCCCCATTGAAGCAGCCGGGCAACAAGCTCCATCCCCAAGCCCCTGTTTCTGTAATCCGGATGCACCGCGATATCATACAGCCCCATATATCCCCGCTCTGCAACGGCGAGTCCGCATGCGGCAGGCCGGCCATGAACGGACAAAGTAAGAAAGCCCTGCTGGAGCTTGCTGTTTTCAATCAGACTTCGGGTGGTCTGCACAGCTGCTGCGGAAAGCGAACTTACGTGCGCCAGCGTTTGCAGCCAGCGATCCGTCACTGTTTCCTCAATCCGGATATCAGCCAGTACCGGTAATGAGCCGGGCTCGGGGAGCTTTTCCAAATCAAGCAGCCTGACACTGGAGGGTTCCACCTTCTCATAGCCATCCTGCTCCAACAGCGAATCAAGAATGTCCGGCTGCACAAAAGGCGTGATTTTGAAGATCACATCCAGTCCGGCTGATGTATAGAAATGCTCCACATCCCGGATTCGCTTCCAGGCTGCTGCAAGCGAATCACCGTCACCGGAATAGATCGGACTGACGGAGTTGGAGCGTTTTGTATATCCATCCGCTGTGCGCAGGAGCCAACCGTCCATCACCAAGGTCTGCAGCGCCGGCCAGCCGTTGAGGGCAAGCTCTTCTATTTTTCTGTACATATATTCGAACCTCCCATTCAGGTGTATTTCGAATAAATATACAATCATATGCAATTTTATTCAATAGATAAGCTATTGCAACGAGATAATCTCCAGTATCAATCGGCTCCTTCAATTGCAATTCGGCGGCTTCCTGCAGAAGGAGACGCAGATTTCACCATATAGGGATAAAGCAAGATCAGGCCCAGGACATAAAGCAGCAGTGCCACAATGGCCGGCGAGAGATGCAGCAGATCTGTATAGCCAATTTGCAAATGCACGCTGAAGCCGGCAATAAAGGCGGGCAGACCCGCTGCAAGAAATGTCCACCACAGCCAGCGCTGCCCTTGGCCGATCCCCCACAATGCCGCAGCCAGCAGCGCGATGGCATCGGACAGCAGCGCCCCTCCGAATCCGGCGCGGTCATGAGCGATCAAGGGAAGCAGATTGCCGTTCGCGCTGCTAAGCGAAGCGGAACTTGTCATCAGGAACTCCAGATCTTCGGGAACAAATACATGGGTTACACCGATTACGGATATCGTAATGCCGCCGATTGCCAGTGCAAACCCGAGCGCTACCATCATCAGCTGTCCCCGCTGGGCCATACGCCAGACCCGGTCATTGCGGACATTCGTTGGTTTGCGTGAAGGCCACTCGATCCGGTCGCGCATGGAGAACAGGAACATGGGCAGCAGAAGTACAGCCGCAGCGGCGTGAAGCGGATCGAAGAAACCGTAGCCCAGGAACAGCAGGAAGCTGCTGAAGCCGACAATTCCGGAGGTCAGGAGCGCTGTCCGCGCCCAGTGAAGCCTGCTGCGGAGACCATGCCAGCCCAGCTGGCCATAAAGGATGCCGATCGATATCATCGTCCCGGCCAAGGTCACGCGGTCATGCGACATAAACGGCAGCAGCCGGTTGTTTATCGACTCCATCGTCGCCGGAGTGATGCATAGAAAAGCCGTATCATAAGGAAGAACAACGGTAGTCGCCGCGATGATCCAGGCGATGATTCCGCTGATAATCATTCCCAGACCGAGCAGACACATCCAGCCCCAACCGGACCAGAAGGAAGGAGCTGCCTCTGCTTCTTCCGCTGTGACAATGCGGTGAAGCAGCGCTTCATTAATACGTTTGGGAAGGCCCGGCCCGGAATAGACAAGACCGCTGTGAAGCTGCACCAAATCCGCTCCGGCATCCACACAATCAAGCGCATCCTGCGGCTCGTGAATGCCACCGGCAGCTATAAGCGTAAGACTGTCTGCGAGCTCACGCTTCAACAGATTCAGCTTGTCTATGGTTGGCGCCTTGGCGCTTGCTCCAATTTCATAGCCTTGGGCTGTACGCAGCCCGTCACCAAGGACGATACCCTCGCTCAACAACCCATGCTCACCGAGCAGATGAACCAGCGCGGTCAGCTTCCCATCCGGAAGCGCGAGCGGAATATATATAAATAGAGGCTTGCCCGGCACAAGTGACCGGGCGGAACGCATGATCTCAAGCGTGCAGCTCCCGGCTTCCCCATTCTCCTGCTGCAGCCGGCCCTCATCAAGGAAATCAAGGTAAAACCCCGCAGCATAAGGCCCCAGTCTGTCCATGAGCTGCCTGAATTCCGTCAGCACTTGGTCTCTTGAGGAGCCAGGCATCGCACAGATGCGAAAAAAAACAGGCAGCATATGACCCTGTTTTCGCTTCATTCTGGCGGCTATTGCCTCCAGTCCGTCATTCTCCAGTTTATCGGGATAGACTAATGCTTCACGTGCGGTATCTCTGCTGATCGCTTCCTTATGCAGAATTGGCTGTACAGTAACAGGTCCAATCTCAAGGAAGCCCAGTCCAAACTGGGCCAAAGCGCCATGGGCGGTTACATGGGGGTCAGTTCCCCCGCTGAGCCCAACGGGATATGTAAAATCAATAGCATTCAGCCGCCGCCTGAGAAGCGGTGAAACTTCCATATGTCCCAGCGTACGGATAACAAGTGATCCGCCGGGTATTGCGCTCAGCCCTCCCATTGCACGAAGCGTGACGGCACGCGCGACGCGTGCCGGAAGCTTGAACAAGAGGGGACGAAAGAGGGATTGATAGGACCAGTCCGGCATAAGGTTGAGCTCCTTTTCCAGCAGCAAGGGGGCTTCTTCGCAGTTCATGTATGGACTGTGCCCTGGCTACCGCAGACAAAGCAGGGGTATCAATATTCCCTTGTTCAGCGCGTCCACTTTTCAATGCTGTAAACCTTGGCTTCGCCCTTGGCGGCATTTTCCTTCACTGTATATACCCATTCGTATTCGAACACTTCCGGAGCCCTGTCAGGATGATACAGCTCCGTATTCTCAACCACATAAAACTTGTATACGCCATTCGTTCCCTGAATGCTTCGAATTTCATAGCGGATCAGCTTTTCTTTGACCTGCTTGTCGTTCAGGTGCGCAACAAGCTTCTTCTGGTCCTGATACAGCGGCCCTTCCTCATCAAGCAGACCTTCTACAAGAGAGAATTTATTCTTGTTTATCGCTTCTATAATAGATTGCTCGTAGGCAATCATCACTTCATGCGCATAATAGCCGGCAGGCTTTCCCGGCCCCCCGCTATCGACATTCACAGAACCGGCACCGGTCTTCCCGTCGTCGCAGGCTGACATGAGAAGGAGGCATAAGGTTAATAAACAGAAGATTACAATTCTGTACATCCTTGGGATTCTCCAGTCTTCTTTTTAATTAGCTCATTACTATTATAAAGCTTAAATGATGGATTAAGCCATTAAATTAAGCTTAAAATATTAATTTTAGATTAGCGAAGTCAGCGATTGCGAATTGTAAAATATCACCTCCGTTTTCCCTTATAAACCGCCAAAAACCTGACAGGTCCGTCCTATGCCTATGCGGATTTTTCCAAAAAAAAGCCGCGGTACGAAAAAAAGTTTGAAACCCGGAAACATTAATCGGCCCCTGTACGTCTGAGACTCGAAGAGAAAAAGACAAATAAATCTGGAGGGTGAGTATAGTTGAAAAAATTATTGGTTACATTGGCAGCAAGCTTGCTGTTGTTCTCATTGGTACTGCAGACGCAAGTACAGGCCGCGGCTCCAACAACAACCATTTATATTAATGGTACGAAGCTGGTAACGGATCAGGCGCCGATAACAGTCGGAAGCCGCATTCTTTTGCCTTTAAGGGCTATTTTCGAAGTATTGGATTCAACGGTGGACTGGAATTCGAGAGCAAAGACAGTCACCGCAACCAAGGATGACACGACCATCGTTCTGAAACTGGGCTCCAAAACGGCGACCATCAACAATGAAGCCGTGACGCTGGATGTTGCCGCCCAATCGATCAATGGCAGAACCATGATTCCGGTCCGGTTTGTCAGTGAGGCCATGGGCGCGGAAGTGGATTGGAACGCCGGGTCCAAGAGCGTATTCATCAAAACTTCAGGTGAAGTAAATCCGGTTCCGAATGTGTATGCACAGGTTGTCGGACATAAAGGAAACGGCAGTGATCTGGTCGTCAGCTTTATCAAATCGCCAAACGAATCGACGATCGATCATTATCGCATTCTGATCGTAAAGGCAGCTAACGTACCAAGCTTTCACCTGGCGGCTGCACAAGCCGTTACGTCCAAAAATTATACAACCGCATTGACCCAAAGCGGAGATCAAACCATCTCGTTGTCTGCGCAAGCCCGGGATGTAAATGGAGAATTGATCCGGGCTGATCAATCCTATGCAGCCTTTGTATTGGCGGTAGGCAAAGCAAACGGCCAAAACGCGCTGTCTCAACCTTCCTCGAAGGTTACGATAACTGTAAACGCGGTTGCGCCGGCCGTAACGAATGTAAAAACAAGTGACATTAATGATTATGGTGACGGACGCGATCTGCAATTCAGCTTTACAAAAGCATCCGACGAATCGAAGATCAGCGCCTATCGCGTGTTTGTTGTCAAAACGGCAAATGCCGGCACTTTCAATCTGGCGAAAGCCAATGCCACAGCAAGCTCCAACTATACGTTGGTCAACAAGACAGGCAGCAGCATTACCCAGACTCTTGCTTCCGGTACACGCGATGTGGACGGAGCAGCCATAGTAAGCGGTATGAGCTATCAGGTATTTGTCCTGTCGGTAGCAAGCAACAACAATTCCGGCAATAATACGTTATCAGAGGGCTCTGCTCCAATCGTGTTGTCCACTAATACAGGCAATGCTGCAGCAAGCAATGTAGTTGCATTCGATGTCAGCGATTATAATGACGCACGCGACCTGAGGGTTAACTTTAATAAAGCAAGCGATGAAAGCAGGGTCAGCCAGTACCGTATTTTCGTGGTAAAAGCCGCTTATGCGGACAGCTTTACTCTTACGACAGCCAATGCTCTTCCAAGCTCTTTCTATACCGTTGCGAATAAAACCGGCAATAATATTTCGCAAGCTCTGGCATCCAGTGCCAAAGATACCAGCGGGGACAAAATCAAGAACGGCGTCAGCTACCGCGTATTCGTTGTTTCGGTTGGCGCCAACCGTTTATCGGCTCCGTCCCCTAACGTTGTTTTAACGAATAGCTCAAGCTTGCTTGCAGCAACCGATGTTAAAGCAAGCGACACCAGCGATTATAATGACGCACGCGACATGCTGGTTACTTTCAATAAAGCCTATGATGAAACCAACATCGCCCATTACCGCGTGCTGATCGTCAAAGCAGCCAATGCAGGCAGCTTTACACTGGGCAAAGCGAATGATGTTTCAAGCTCCAACTATACGGCCATTAACAAAACCGGCGGCAATCTCAGCTTGAATCTCGCAGCCGGCTCCCGGGATGTGGACGGTACAAAAATTTCAGACGGCGTCAGCTACCGCGTGTTTATTCTCTCTGTCGGCGGCGGCAGCTATAATGGAAACAATGCCTTGTCCGCTCCATCCGGAGAGGTTGTATTGACAGACTCCATCTCTGCCGCAACCAATGTATCGGCGAAGTTAACAGACAGCGGCAGAATTGACATCAATTTTGACAAGCCGCATAACCAAACCGGGATTTCGTATTATGCCGTGATGATCGTGCCGGCCGGTGTTCCGTTTGATGTGAAGGCAGCAAACAATGCCGCGTATTTTATACAGGTTAACGGAGGCACCGGAACAACGACCAATGACAATGACAAGGATATTACAGGCGCGCCCCTGACCAGAGGCAGCTCGTATAAAATCTATGTCCTCTCGGTTGCGGCCAACGGAAATACGTCTTCCAACGCCCTGTCCGATCCTTCCGGCACAGTAACGCTATAAACGACTCCAAGGGCAGTCTGTAAAATGTTCTCCCAAACAACCCCTTATAAAGGATTGTTTGCGAATAGCCCGGCTTGACGAAAGAAGCCCCGGAAACCACTATTGACGTGGATTCCGGGGCTTTTTTGAATGTCAGGGGATTCTATTGAAAGCGGGGCAGCGGATCCTTCAGTGTACGCCAGTTAGCAGCCATCTCTTCATCGTCAAGCAAAGCTTTGTCCAGTGAACGGGCGATTTCCCCGCGGTTCATCTCGATTCCGATAAAGACAAGCTTGGTTACGCGGTCTCCCCACTCCTCATCCCAATCGGGCGATTTGGGATATTCGCTGCCGAAGTAGGCCAAACGTTCCTCCTCGGATAAGGCCGATACCCACAGTCCGGCAGGCGACAGCTGCTTGGAAACACCGGCCTGGCTGAAGGAAACTGCCATGTTGTTGCGGGTAGCCAGCCACATCAATCCTTTGGAGCGGACCACGGAAGCAGGCCATGCACTTAGCCATCTGGCTAGACGTTCGGGATGAAAGGGTCTTTTGCGGGTATACACGAATGAAGCAATGCCATACTCCTCCGTTTCCGGTGTATGCGCTTCTTTCTGCAGCTCACGTATCCAGCCGGCCGATTGGCTCGCTTCCTCAAAGTCAAACAGATGGGTGTTTAAAATTTCCTTCGAATCCACCTTGCCATGGCTGCTGCGGATGATTTTGGCGCGCGGCTGCAGTCCACGCAGAGCAGTTTCCAGCTTTTGCAGCTCTTCCCCGGAGACCATATCGCATTTATTCAACACCAGCACATCACAGAACTCGACTTGATCAATAAGCAGGTGCACGACACCTCTCGTGTCCTCCTCTCCCGCTTCCTGTCCGCGGTCCAGCAGACTCTCAGACGTATTGTAATCCTTCCAGAAATGAAAGGCGTCAACCACAGTCACCATGCAGTCAAGCCGCGTAAGCTTGGACAGGTCAACATGATTATCCTCATCGATGTAGGTGAAGGTTTGGGCTACCGGGAGAGGCTCCCCGACCCCTGTCGACTCAATCAGAATATAATCATACCGATTCTCCCGGGCAAGCCGCTCCACCTCCAGCAGCAAATCATCGCGGAGCGTGCAGCAGATACAGCCGTTCGACATTTCAATCAGCTTCTCATCCGTACGGCTAAGACCTCCGCCATCCCTTACCAAATCCGCGTCAATATTAACCTCGCTCAAATCGTTGACGATTACAGCCACCTTCATGCCTTCGCGATTATTCAGCACATGATTCAAAATCGTTGTTTTCCCCGCACCTAAATAACCGCTTAATACGGTTACCGGAATCTTTTTATCCAAGACCTCAATACTCACCGGGCACAACCTCTTTCTTTATTCGTAATTTTTACTATTTAAAATCAGAATAACTCTTCCTCCATCGCAAAGTCAACTCGAATCTGATCCGGCACAAAAAAACTCCAAAGAGGAGAGGACCTCTTCAGAGCCATGAAGGTTATCTTATTATTGTATAATGGCTATGCCCTGTTAAAGACATCAATGAGCTCGCCCAAAACATCCTTGCTGACCATCTTGCCTCTAAAGAATACCAAATTATCCCCATTTCCGGTAAATATGCAGGTTGGCTCATATTTTCTCAGAATGATTCTTCCTTCATCCACAAAAATCTCCATCGCGTCTTTTTCCTCGATCCCAAGCGTACGGCGCAATTCAATTGGCAGCACAATTCTTCCCAGCTCATCCACTTTCCGGACAATTCCGGTTGCTTTCAACATGTTAACAACTCACCCTTCAACAAGTGTGATGCAATAATTATCGCATTCTTATCATCCAAATTTCGTAATTATTACATTTTGAGTTAATTGTAACCTTTACGATATTCAGTGTCAATTTTTTTCGACAATATACGATAAATTCATTTTTTTTCGACAAATAAATAATCCTCGATTTGGAATACTAATATTAATTCATGCACAGTCAACCTTGCCTTAGTTTGACATACCGGATACATATCTTTATTATAGGAAGAAGAAAAATCCGTAAAAATTACTAAAAATATCGAATAGATGGGATGATTCAAATGAAACCAGGCATACACCCTTCGTACCAGCGTGTTATTTTCTTTGATACGAGCAGCGGATTTAAATTTCTGAGCGGTTCAACCAAAAGCTCCAATGAACAAATGGAATGGGAAGACGGCAATTCTTATCCGGTTCTGCGGATCGATACCAGCTCTGCTTCACATCCTTTCTTTACCGGCAAGCTTCGCAACACGGAAGTTGGCGGACGGGTTGATCGCTTTAATCAACGTTTCAAAGCCAAACAATAAGCAGCAAGCAAAAAGCAGCGGCCGCCGAGAGATTCGGAAGACCGCTGCTTTTGTTATACCCTCTGCATCGCGAAATCCAATGCACTGCGCGCTGCGCTTTCAATCGCATTAACCGGCCCGCAGCCCTCTGGACATCCGAACGATCTGTGACGCCAGCGCTTCAATCCGCTCCAGTATGCCGGCATCGACAATCTCGTTCCGTTCATTGAAATGCTCACGATGTGCATATACGTAATCTGGCGCTGTAAATGCTCTGAAATAGCCGGCAATGGGCTTCAGCTGATTTTCGATCACAAGAAAATGCTGATACGTTCCGCCTGTACCGATAAACCCGATAATCTTGTTGCGGAAAGCGGTTATGGGAAGAAGATCGAATAAGTTTTTGAGAGCGCCGGACATAGAAGCCTGAAATATCGGAGTTCCAATCACAAAACAATCGGCAGCGAGCACAATTTCAACCGCCCGGCGCGTATCATCGTTATAGTCGGCGAAATTGCGCCCATCACAAAATTCAATCGAACAGGTTTTTAAATCCAGCAATTCCGTCTTAAGCTCAGGATCCAATATTGACGCCTGATCAACCACGCTCTTAACAACGGATAATGTCTTGTCGCCTATTAACGTTCCGGAAATCCCGAGCAGCTTCATTTCTCATCTACCTCTCCATCGGACTTGCACCAAACGATCGTACAGATGTGTATTCAAACGTTTCATAAAGGGCCGGCTGCGCACAGCCTCCAGCATTTCCGGATGAAAGGTCTGGCCAAAGTGTTCCTCTCCAGTGTCTCCCTCCTGATGGACCTGGCGGTGCAGGAACAATAAGCTTTCCTTCGAACCCCAGGGAGCCGCTGCCGCAATGATCGCGTCGTTCTCGAACGCCCAAATGCGGCGCATCCAGGTTGCTCCAGCCTCGGATCCGTTACTGCTGACCGCAATGATGTCTGCGCCTTGCTTGGCGAGAACGCGATACGATTCCGGGTAGCGGGCATCTTCTCCTGCCAGAATGCCAACTCTGCCGAATGGCAGCTCGAAGGTACGGAATAGATGAGGATCAAGCCGGTTTCCATGAACAGAACCGGCTTGACCGACGATACCGTCCGGACCGATCAAATAAACGATCCTCTGGTCTCTTCGCGTATCCTTCTCAGCCAAAGCTGCGACGATAAACCCAGATACATCCGCCGCCAATTTCTGCAGCTGTTGTATAATTTCTTCCCCAAGCGCTATTCCCTTACCGATTTCCAGCTCCGGAAGCACATAAACACGGTTTGCTGCCGCTTCTTGCGGCGGTTCGAGCGTCTTAAACGCTGTTGTCAACCGTTCCGGGAGCGGGCTGTTATCCGGCTTGCAAGGAACAAGGATGATCTCAAAGGATGCCGGGGCCGGCAATTTTCGGGTTTCCCCTTCTTTCCATAGGTAGGGGTGAAGAAGCAGCTCCTGATATGCTTGCGGCCGTCTCGAATTCAAGATATGAAGGCGTTTCTCTGCCTTTAACATGACTGATCCGAAAATAATTCCTTCACCGGCGATCAGCATGTCCTGAACATCCCCGTCCGGACCGATAATACCGCTGCCGCCGGTAAATTGCGCCCCTCTCTCCCGGTCGGACCGGTTAGCCGCCACCCAGTACAAGCCATTTTCTTTGGCTCTCAGGCACCAGGTCCTGCTAGGCGGGTTGTTCCCGCCGCCTACCCAGTTCGTCGGGAACGCAATGATATCCGCTTCCTTCAGCGCCGCGATCCGCGTTGGTTCGAAATACATCGCATCCATGCAAATCAGCAGCGCAATTTTCCCGATCGGAGTCTCGAACACCGGAATTTCTTCCTTGCCCTCACATGCCCATCTCGGATCGGCAGCAAACAAATGCGTTTTACGGTATGAGCCGATGATGCCTTCCGGTCCAATCAACACGGCACTGTTATAATAAGCTCCGCTTGACGGGTCAATTTCCGCCAATCCGGCGGCAACATAGCAATTGTATTGGCTCGCCACGGCGTGCAGCCTGTCTGTCGTCGGCCCGGGTATCGTTTCCACGAACGGCCTGATTTCCTCCCTGCTGTCCCACACGTAGCCGCTTGACGCCATTTCCGGGAATACAACCAGCCGGGCGCCTTGCTCGGCAGCTGTTCCCAGGTAATTGGCCATACGCGACCGGTTGAGCATTACATTGCCATGTTCGGGATTAAATTGTACGGCAGCGACAATAATTTCCTGCTCATGATTATTTATATTCACTCCCGACCGCTCCCAACCAATGCTTCCTTGCTCCAATCAATCAGCACCGCTTCTTCTTCATCCTTGAAGACGCGGATACGGGAATCCGCTGTAAGCTCCCCGACGATACTCGCCGTAATGCCCTGGGCAGCGAACATGGAGATGATCTCACCACACTGCTGCGGATCCGCGGCGAGGATGAAGCCATAGCCGGGAAACATGCGCAGCCACCATTCCCATTCCACCGATTCCGGCTTCGGAATGTGGTCAAGCCTGACGGTTGCTCCGCAGCCTGCATTCTCCGCGAGCATGGCGATGGTACCCAGCACGCCTGCATTGCTGATATCCCTCGCGGCTGAGGCCGCTCCCATCTCCGCGATCCTGGGCATTAGCTCCAGCCTGGCACGAAGGGATTCCGGCTCGCGGAAGCTGGTGCAATCCCATTGGGCGTAATGCTTCACCGGCCGCCCATCCAGGTCGATCGCCGCAATCAGCGATTGCCCAGGCTTCCCCTGCGTCCCGCGCAGAAGATGCGTCGCCTTGCCCAATATGGCGGTTCCGACCCCTTCCGCCTCACCGGGGAGAAAATGGCCTCCAACCATCGGAACATCAAGCTTCCGGCAGCCTTCGGCCATCCCTTCGGCAATCAGGGCGGCTGCTTCATCTGTGGGAGCGCTGAGCAGATTAACCATGGCCGTAGGTCTTCCGCCCATCGCATAAATATCGCTGACGCTGACCAGCACCGCGCAGTAGCCGGCCCAGTACGGTTCGGCCCGCACCAGCTCTGGCATAATGCCGTCGCAGGACATCAGCAGATAGCCGTCCGGTACAGACAGCACAGCCGCATCATCTCCAATGGGATCCAGCATGCTTGCCCGATCCCAGGGAAACGTCTGGAGGAGCGGCTTAATGTCTTTTTTTCGGCTGATGCCGGATGATTTCACCAGTCCTTCAATCAGCAGCGCCAGCTCGCCCATTCTGCACCATCCTCTCGTATAAAGCCAGATGTTGGTCTGCCGCAGACTCCCAGCTGTAGGCCTTTGCGGCTTCCTTCCCATTCCGGCTCAATTTATGGCTTAATCCGCGATCCTTCACGATGCGGGTCATGCTGGCGGCAATGGAGCCTTCATCTTCCGGATCGGCAAGAAGCGCATGATCTTCATGGATGAGAAACTCCCGGAACACCTCTATCGTGGAGGCGACCACCGGCGTTCCGGCAGCCATCGCTTCCATAATCGCAAGCCCCCATCCCTCCTTCATGGACGGCTGCACGAAGCAATCGGCCAATTGGTAGTAGTCCTGAATCGTGTCCGTATCCGGAGAACCGGCTATTCGAATATCATCCCGGACAGCTTCGTCCAGGCCGTTCAATTCCCGATGAAAGTCATCCAGATAATAGCGGTAATCGAACAGCGTTGTTCCACCAGCAATGACCAGGACCGCATCCGGTATTGAGCGCTTTACCTCGGCGAAGGCGCGCAGCGTCCGAATCGTGTTTTTGCGGGGTTCGATGCCGCCCAGCGTAAAGTATACCGTTTTGTCAGCCAAGCCATATTTTTTCTTTAATTCCCTTTTATCGTCGTAAGGTTTGAAGAAACGATGGTCCACGCCGTTGTGGATGACGGTTGAGTTGCGACCGATATCGTCGCTCAGACGTTTCCGCCAGTAATCGCTGACCGTGATTAAGGCTTCAGGGCGGATAACCGATTTCTGCTGGCAATCCACCAGAGCGGGTGTCGTAAAATCGTCCAGGTGATGAACGGTCCGGATGAAGAAGGGGACTCTCCCCTTCTCCTTCAACCGGCTGAGACTGTTTGCGCTGATGCAATCCTGCACATGATGAATATCGAACTGCTCAAGCGGTTCTGCTTCCAGGCCTGCCGTATAGGTCTCGATGTACCGGATAACCCGGGACTCGAACGTCTCGCCGGCCCTTGCAGAGAACGGTATAATTCTCTCTTCCGCTTCTATCGGCCGATAAAATCCGCTTGTGCCGCCAAGACCCAGAGCGAAAACCTTGACCTGGCACCCGCGCCGGTTCATGGCTTCCGCCAGAGCCAGCGTGTGCACGACACCGCCGCGAGGTTTGGTATTATACGTATAGAGAGCAATTTTCATCGGTGGCCTCCTTTTCTTCAGGAAGCATAGCGTTATACGCCCGCATCCATCAGATAAGCTGCATTCAGCCCAACCAGTCGAACGACTTTGTTCACGCTGTCTTCCGCCCCTCCGATGGGACGTATATGAATGCCCTTGATTCCTTCAATTTCCCGCAGCTTTCCGATCAACTCAGCGGCGATCGCAAGCCCTTCCTCCTTGGACTCGGTCTCCGAAAGACGAGCCTTGAACGAGTCGGGAATAACGATGCCGGGAATACGCAGGGCCGTATCGATATGCGCCGCATCCCGCAGAGGCAGAATGCTGGCCATAATGGTGATGCGTTTATGAAGATCGCGGCGCCTTGCCTCTTCCATCCATTCTCCAATCAGGTCCATATCGAACACCAGCTGGGTACGCACGAAGTTCGTACCCCCGTCCGCCTTAGCCTCCAGGCGGTCAATCAGCTCCTTGATTGGCTTACCCGCGATATTTTCCACCGTACCGATCGTGAATACCGGTTTCTCCTCCATGAGCGTGCCGTCGAAGAGTCTGCCTTCATCGACAAATTTACGCACATAGCTAACCAGCTCCATCGTCTGAAGGTCATATACCTCTTTGGCATCAGGCTCGGTCCCGACCTTCGCCGGGTAGCCTCCGAGGATCGCAATATTCTTTACACCGATGGCCGCAAGGCCCAGCAGATCGCTTTGTATAGCCATCCGGTTCCGGTCGCGCAGGTTAATCTGGACAATCGGTTCAACTCCGACCTGACGCACGAAGTATGCGCCGACTACGGGTGACAAACGGGCGATTGCCAGGAGATTGTCGCTGAGGTCGACCGCATCGACGGCACCGCGGTACCGGATCGCCTGCTCGACGAGGGGCTGCGGATTCCAGCTGCGGGGCGGGATCAATTCAGCCGTAACGATAAAATGCTCCGGCGCGAGCTTTCCTTTTTCCAATAATAATGTCATATCGTACCTTCCCTTTCTTCATGCTGCGCGGCATGGAGCTGTTAAATTTGGAATGTGCTCAAGATGAAGGCGCCGGCGCGGGAATATTCGATCAGGCAATCCTGAAGGTCGAGCGGATGGCATGGGATAGAGCCTTCAATCAGGTCTTCCTCGCGATGGCCGTGCAGGCCAAGGCCAAAGCGGCATACGTATACTTTTCCGCCCTCCTTGATGAAGGTGGCCAGACTGTCGTTATGGTTCATTTGCCCTGCAAAAGCGGAGCTGCCGACTGCCGGGAAGCCGCGGGTGGCTATCGCATTCATCGCCCCGGTGCCGTAGAAATAAATCGCCGTCTCGAAGCCTTTGCGCTGCGCGCGGATCGCCTGAAGAATGGCAACGTAGGACAATGAGGATTCATGCGCGATACCGTGGACGAGAGACAGAAACTTGTCGCCCTCATTCGCCTTGTAATCCGGGAACACCTTCGTTTCTCCGTAAAGCCTGGAGCCGGCAGACAGAGTCGGGTGGGGAATCTCATTCATCGATTTCAGTTCAAGTTCTGTAAAATTAGCCATTATACATCATCCTCCAAAAGATATTTTTATATGGAAAAGAGCGTAAAGCTCTTATGCCAGCTTGCTGAAATACTGCTGCTCGGCGTTGCCCCAGAAGATTCTTTCCTTAATTTCGTCCGATACCCTGGCGCCCTGTATTTTCCAGAATTCACTTTCAAAATCGCTCCAAGGCTCATCACAGCCGAACATAACCCGGTCCAGACCGATTCCTGTCCGATCCAGCTCCTGCAGCAGCTTGCGGACCGCAAATCCGATGGCCCAGCTGGTATCAAGATAGACGCGGTAATGCCCTTCGATCAGATCCTTCCACTGCGACAAAAGCCGGATATGACCGCTTACTCCGCCGCCCATATGAACCAGATGAATTTTCAGCTCCTTGCCCCAGCGTTTGATGATTTTGAAAAATCCCGTAATATCGGAGCTTTCACCTGGGCTTGTGTGAAAATGAATCGGGATATCCCGCTCGATCGCTGCCTGGAAAATGGCTTCATGCTGCCGGAGCGTCGGCTCATCCCATTTATCCGGATCCGATGTGCCTCCGAGCAAATAACTCATCTTCATGGCGATGATTCCCGGTTGATCAAGCATTTGCAGGGCCGAATCGGTCAGCCCGCGATTTCTCGGGAGGCCGGATACCCACAATGCTCCGGCCACCCTGCCGCCTTCCTCCCCCGCCAGCTTTACGACCAGTTCATTATGGCTGAACGGCTGCTCCTGCACGGGTATGCCATAGTTCGGGATAATCAGCGTCTTCTCAATTCCCCGGCATTTCATAAAATGGTCCAATTCTTCCCTGGTTTCCGGGCCCGGATCAGCCGGCGAAACCGGCACCTCCGATTCATAGAAGGGCCATGGGTCCAAACAACCGACGTGATTGTGCACGCTATATACTCTTCTCCCAATCGCCATCGTAAGCGGCTTCGCCTCTTGAATCAGAGGCTCGCCCATTCCCTGGCCTTCAGCTGCCGGCAGTTTGCCGGCGCTTGCGTGATTGTGCATCATGCACATCTAAATCCGCCTCCATTCGTTGATGTGGATGGTCCCGGATCGAATATAGAGCCCCGGCCTTGCGCCATCCCAGCTTCTCAAACAGCTTCACATTCTGCTCCTGCACCTGGGCCAAAAACCGCTGGACACCACGCCGTCTCATCTCTTCGACCGCAGCCTCGATAAGATAAACCCCGATGCCTCTCAGGCGATAGGCTTCATGGACAGCCAGTCTCCCTCCCCACCAGACTCCCTCCTCCTGTCTGTCGGGATAGCAGCGGACAGTCCCGATCAGGACAGACTCGCTGCCCCAGGCGTTCAGATAGATGGAGGAGGAGTCTTCGTCATCCTCGTCGGTTTGCTCAAACATGCCCTGCTCGTCTACAAAAACCCGGCGCCGCAGCAGCAATGCCGCTTCCATTTCCTCGCCGCTGGCAGCCAGCCTCACATCGCAATTTCTCATGGACTCCTCCTCTTTAGACCACCAGACTATTTCCGCCTGCTCCGCCAGTTAATCACCTTGGTTTCTAGACCTGCAGCTTTTCAAAGGATGGCAGAGCGGAGCAGGCGCCGCACTTGGCGCAGCCTGCCATGCTGCTTGCGGAAGTCAGCTCGGCCTCGGCTAGCAGACCGGCAACATTGCGGTACATCTGCTCCATATACACCGATGACGGCGGTTCCGCGTGCTCAAGCAGCGTGCCGCGCAGAGGGCGAAGCGGCACGACAAAGGGGTACACGCCCATAGCTGCAGCTCTCGCGCAGCCGGCAAGCGTAAGCTCTGGGTCCTCCCCCATCCCCAGGATGACATATGTGGTGACCTGGTTCTTGCCGAATACCGCTACCGCTTTTTCAAATGAGCTGAAGTAGGTCTCCAGCTTTATGGCGGATTTGGAGGGCATCATCTCACGCCGGACCCGCTCATCGAACGATTCGACATGAAGTCCGATCGTGTTTGCGCCGGCATCCTTCAGAACCTGATACAGCCCATCGTCATCAGGCGGCTCGCACTGCACCTGTATAGGAAGATTGCTGATCTTACGGATGGCTCTCACGCAAGCGGCCAGGTGAAGCGCCCCCCTGTCCGTTTCATTCGGGGTGCCGGTCGTCAAGGTAATCTGCGTGATTCCATCCAATCGTTCGGCTGCCTGGACGACCTCTGCGAGCTGCTCCGGACTTTTTTTGGCAATGGTAGCGCCCGCCTCCAGCGAATGACCGATGGCGCAGAATTTGCACCGGTCATTCGGACTCCACCGGATACAGCTCTGGATGACCGTACTGGCCAGCACATCCGAGCTGTGGCGCACCGCAATTTTGTTATATGCAATGCCGTCTTTCGTTGTCAGATCATAAAACTTCGGACGGCTTACGGGATCGAGATACATTAACGTCTTGCCTTCAAACTGCAGGGCGTATCCATCATCCCCTTCCACCAGCGTATAAGGCGAGCTTTCCGCCGGTCCATTAAAGGCGGGCAGCATGACCGTCGTGCTTCCCATGCGAAAGGCTGCATCATCCGATGGCCCCGCTCCTCCCCGGCGGCCGGCTTCTATCCTGCTTTCTGTTCGAATGCCCTTATTCTGAAGATCGACCAGCCGCCAGGCAATCTCGGAAGACGGAAATCCGCTGCCGTCCCCTGCCCGTTCCAAGGAATCCTTCATATTCATCCACCTTTCCTGCTGTTGGTCTTCTGTATGAATAATTGTTCATGTGACTTTATATAACAAATCATAGAGGAAAATTTGCGTGTGTACCTCATCCACTGGAGCGTTAATTTGCTCATCCAGCTTGTTATGTCAGGTCTGAGACGTATTTCTATGCTATCATGGTCCATATATGGTACTTTTGTTCACATAATTATCAGATGTTGACCAAATCGTCATGTTATAGTCGGAAGGGAGCAAAGGGGCATGGAGTGGAAACCTGCAAAGTCGTCCGGCATAGCCGTTTATAAGCAAATCGCGAATGATATCGAGCACCGGATTATAAGCGGCGAGTTTCCATCTGGAAGCTGGCTGCCTTCCGAACGGCTGCTCGCCGCCCGGCTTAATGTCAACCGAAGCACCGTCATTTCCGCCTATGACGAGCTTCACGCGGCAGGGCTTGTCAAACGGGTGAAAGGCACCGGGACTCTTGTCAGTACGGAGTTATGGAATGATGCGGATAAGCGCCTTCCCGATTGGGAGAGTTACGTCAAGGGCGGATTCTTTCAGCTGAACAATCCGATCAACCGGCAAATCTATCAGCTCGTCCACTCCGGGGACGATATTGTGAATTTTGCTGTCGGGGAGCTGAGCCCCGATCTGCTTCCGGTTTTCTTCATGCAGCATATACAACATACAATGGAGATCAGTCAGTATTTGGGGTATGAGCATATACAAGGAAATCTCAAGCTTCGCGATGCCATCTGCGCGCATCTGAAAGCTTACCGCAGCATTGATTCGGCACCCTCTTCGCTCCTGATTACATCGGGGGCCCAACAAGCCCTGCACCTGATTATCCAAAGTCTGCTGAATCCGGGGGATGCCGTTATCATTGAGGATCCTTCTTATGCCTTTTCTTTGCCAATCTTCCATTCTGCGGGACTGCGGACTTTCCCCCTGCCGACATTCGAGGATGGTATTGATCCGGACGAAATCCTTGCTCTTCACAAGAAACACCGGATCAAAATGATTTTTCTCAATCCGAACTTCCAAAATCCGACCGGCACCCTGATTAGCATGGAAAAAAGGCGGAAGGTGCTTGATATTTCAACCAAATACGGAATACCCATCGTGGAGGATGACCCATACAGCCTGACCGAATATGAAGGCCGCAGCGTGCAAACCTTGAAATCCATGGATAAAGACGGAACTGTCATCTATATCAGCTCCTTGTCCAAAATCATCGCCTCAGGCCTGCGGATCGGCTGGATTCTGGGGCCGCGGTCGATCGTCAACCGAATGGCCGACGCCAAACAGCAGATTGATTATGGACATCCCAACTACCCGCAGTGGATTGCCGCCCAACTGCTCTCTTCCGAGCAATTTGATGCACATATCCAGAAGCTCCGGCATGGGCTTAGGAACAAACGCGATAGGATCATCCGCTCATTGGACAAATTTTTTAAGGGCAGCGCCGATTATTTCGTGCCCGAAGGAGGAATCCATCTTTGGTGCAAGCTCGCCATCGAAGGAACTGAACATCAATTGTTCAAGGAGGCGGTCAAGCAGGGGGTTGTATTTGCGCCGGGCACCACGCTTGGCTCTTCTACACGTCATATCCGTCTGACCTTTAGCCGCGCGGACGATAATGAGATTGAGGAAGGAATACGGAGACTGGCAGAGGCAGCTTCAAGATTATAATAAAAAAAAGCCCTGATTCCAGGACTTAAGGATAATCAATATTGGGCCAGCACGAGAACGAATGCCAGATTCGCATAGGAAGAGCTGTTCGGGCGATGAAGGCTCTAAGCCGGCCTATGCCCAGCCTGACTTGATATATCCCGCTTTTCTAAGCGTCAACTCGGCATACGGATTAATCCCGTCAATGCGCCGGCCAATCGAAAAATAGCGCAGCTCCAATCCCTCGTCGTCCTGAATGGACGGAGTTCCTGTGACATCCAGAGCTTCATAAACGGCCATAACGTTATAAATTTCATCGCCATGAGGGTATTTATAATACATATCTTTGCCGGACAACAAGGTTATAAAGCGAAAAGAGCCCGCCCTTAATCCGGCTTCTTCATATAATTCGCGTGCCGCCGCATCCTCCAGGGATTCGCCGAGCTCCAGCGCCCCGCCAAGGGTTCCCCAGTCCAGACTGTCGGTTCTTTTCTGCAGCAGCAGTTGGCCTTGCTCATTAAATACCAGCACGCAGGCACCTGCCATAATCAAAGGCTGTGTGCCGACATATTTTCTCAAATCCGATATATATCCCAAGAGACCGTACTCCTTCTTCTTTAATTAACTATGAATCCCAGAATTTAATCCATAATCCGAGTCCTTTGCCAGCGTATACGAGGTCAATCAAGTCAGCCAACGATTCCTTTCCGTTACTTTTGGGCCCTTAGTATATCAGGCGCTCTTCTCATAAATCTCTCGCTGTCCCTCACAAAATCATACTGCTCATATAATTCATGCGCATCCTTTGTTCCCAGCAACCCCATTAAATTTTTCAAACGGTTGGACGCCGTGATATGTTCAATCAATTTCTTGCCCAATCCCAGTCCACGGAAGCTCTCATCAATATATACATCGCATAACCAGTACATCGTCGCATTATCTGTCACCACACGCGCAAAGCCAACCTGGCGCTTCTCTTTATAGATCCCGTAGCACAGCGAATGATGGATAGATTGTTCAATAACTGATTCCGACCGCTTATTGGCCCAATAGCTTCTCGCCAGAAAACCCTTGATTACTGCCAAATCAAGCAGTTCCTTATCCTCGCTGATCAGATATTCATTCTCCACAAGCATCCCTCACCTTCCCATTTACGCTCCTCTATGGAGAGCAGCAATCCGTTATTCCAGGAATGGAATACACTCCCTATTGTAATATATCATAAAAGAAGACCATGCCCCTTTGCGGAAAAATCCGCGAGAGGCATGGCCTTTCAATCTACCAGTTCGGTATGAATCCGGCTTTAGGAGGCAGCCGGAAGCTTGACGAGTATGGCCACGGCTTCCGATCTGGTTGCCGTATCGTTCGGAGCGAACATGCCGCCGCTGCGGCCTCCGATGATGGCGTTGTCCTTGGCCGCTTTTACCGCGCCTTTGGCCCATGCCGGGATTTTGGCGTCATCCGCGAATCCCGTTGCTGTGCCGGCACTCGTGTCCAGCTTCATCGCTTTCGCAATCATAACAGCCATCTCGGAGCGTGTAATTGTCGCGTCCGGCTTGAATGTACCGTCGGAATAGCCACTGACGATCCCGGCTTTTACCGCTTGAGCAACAGCGTCTGCTGCCCAACCCTTGATCTTGGCGTTATCTTTGAAAGCAAGCTCCGCCCCTGTTCCTTGAGGTTTCAGGGCATTGATCAGCATAACCGCAAATTCAGCACGGGTCAGCTTCTGATTCGGTTGGAACGTGCCGTCGCTGTAGCCGCTGACGATGCCCTCAGCAACTGCCTCCTCAATGGAAGCCATTGCCCAATGCCCGGCAATATCCTTTAATGCAACAGGCACTGGCGGAGCAACCGGCGGTGTAGCTGGAGGCATATCCACTGGACCTGCTGTACCCTCGACATCCGCCGTGCTGATATCCTGCCTGCCATATGTGGCGAACCAGCTTTTAATCGTTTGAAAATCCTTGGAGAAAGCCAGTGACACGAGCAGCATCATCCGGGCATGCTGGGCATTCAGATTATCCCCGGCAATAATGCCTTCGCTATCCGAAGGATACATGGTTCCCGAACCCGTTCTCGTTGTTGTGACGAAAATAACACCCTGTTTGATGGCCTCGGTGCGTGCAGCGCTCATTTTCGGCGAGATTCCGCCTGCACCCGTACCGGCCGTAACAATCCCCTTCGCGCCGTCAGCTACCATTCCCTTGATACCCCCGCCGTCGGCATCCTGGTAAGCGAATGCGACCTCGACCATCGGCAGATCCGTCTTCTGGATCTTGCTCAGGTCAAAAGGCGTCTTCCAGTCTGGCTTGCCCGCTTTCAAAGCTCTATCATTCAGACGGTAGATGGAAATATTGTCTTGATCGATATAGCCCAGCGAGCCGAGTATCGGCGTCTTGAACGTATCGAGACGCTGCGCGTTTGTTTTCGTAACTTCCCGGGCAGCTTGAATCATATCGTTAAGCATAATCACTGTGCCGTACCATTTGGTCTTGCCGCTTCCCGCCAGTTTAATGGCGTTGTACAGATTGGCCGGAGCATCGGTGCCAATAACGTCCCAAGGACGCATTGCACCCGTTACGACCACCGGCTTCTCGCTTTGAACGGTCAGATCGAGGAAATAAGCGATATCCTCCATCGTATCCGTACCGGATGTGACGACAACGCCGTCATAGGTTTTCAGCGCCTGATCAACAGTCAGCGACAGATCGTACAGATCGCCGATCGCATAGCTGCCTGAACCTTTATTGCCGAATTGATACGTGGATACATCGGCAATTTTATCTTTTCTGGGCAGTTGGGCCACCATATCTTCAATTTTGTAGGTGCCCGACTTGTAGTTTTGCAAATTGGTAGGATCTCCGTCGTTGGCCTGCCCGGAAATCGTACCGCCCGTCCCGATTACAAGGACGTTTGGCATTGCAGAAGTTTTGGACGCATCGCTGAGAGCAGGAAGCGGAGGCAATGCGGCCGGTTCGTCTGCGGCAGAGGCTGTAGAAACCAAGCCTCCAGCCGGAATCGACAAGCTGAGAAGGAGAAGTGCAAGAAACGGAAGAAGCAGTCTTTTTCCAAATAAGCCGCTAGACATTGATATCATGTAGCCTTACCTCCTGTGTGTTATGCTTTCGGCGCATCAACAACAACATTTTGCGTGCCGTATGTGGCAAACCATTTTTTAATCGTCGGCTGATCTTTGGAGAAGCCCATCGAAAGCAGCAGCAGCATACGGGCATGCGTCGCGTTCAGGCTATCGCCGGCGATAATGCCGTCGCTATCGGAAGGATACATCGTTCCCGAGCCTGTTCTTGTCGTCGTAACGAAAAGGATACCTTTTTTGATCGCTTCGCTGCGCGCTGCGCTCATTTTCGGCGAAATTCCGCCTGCTCCTGTACCGGCTGTAACGATGCCTTTCGCTCCGTCGGCAATAAACCCATTAATTGCGCCTGCGCCGGCATCCTGATAAGCGTAAGCAATTTCAACTTGCGGCAGATCCGTTTTGCTGATTTTGGTCAGGTCAAACGGTGTTTTCCACTCTGGTTTGCCCGCTTTGCTCACTCTGCCCGGTGCGCGATAGATGGAGATGTTGTCTTGATCGATATAGCCCAGCGCTCCAAGAACCGGTGATTGGAATGTGTCCAGGCGCTGCGCGTTGGTTTTCGTTACATCGCGGGCTGCTTGTACAATGTCATTAAGCATAAGCACTGTACCGAACCATTTGGTTTTGCCGCTAGCCGCAAGCTTAATGGCGTTGTACAGATTGGCAGGAGCATCTGTGCCGATAACATCCCATGGACGCATTGCGCCGGTAATGACAACCGGCTTCTCGCTTTGGACAGTCAGATCGAGGAAATAAGCGATGTCCTCCATCGTATCCGTACCGGACGTAACAACGACGCCGTCGTAAGTCTTCAGCGCTTGGTCAACCGTCAGCGACAAATCGTACAGATCGCTGATCGCGTAGCTGCCTGATCCTTTGTTGCCGAATTGGTACGTGGACACATCGGCGATTTTTTCCTTTTTCGGCAGTTGGGCCACCATATCTTCGATTTTATATGTTCCGGATTTATAGGATTGCAAATTAGTAGGATCTCCATCGTTTGCTTGTCCCGAAATGGTACCGCCCGTTCCGATAACAAGAACATTCGATTTCGTTGAAGCATCTTTAACTTTTACATCAGGAATAGAGAAGGTAGTCCCGGCTGCTGGAGCATCCGCTGCAAAGGCACCTACTGCCGTCACGCTTAGCAAAGCCATTACTACGAAAGGGACGAGGAACAATCTGGCCAATCTTTTTCTGCTGATTAAAGTCACTTAAACTACCTCCTAATGTAATATATGAATTTCCGCAAGCTCATTATACGTCCATGTCATATTATATTACAAGATAAATTTATCGTGCTAAAGAAACCACACAAGAAATGGAGTTCTCAGCAATATTTATGTTAGTTTTTATTACGTTTAAATGACGCAATTTCTAAGCATCCTGTAGATGCTTAGTTTCATTATTTGGTTGCTTTTGTCTTTTATTTTCCCAAAACTTGTCATGTACTCCTAGCACTTTGATATGAATCTTCCTTATAGACATTCAACAAGTGGAAAGTTATCTAAAATTATGGATATGAAAAAAAGATACGTAAGGATACACACGCAAACACTGTGTATGCTTAAGTATCTTTTATCTAATCTGTAATCACTGTTATCTGCTAACCGGCACTCTTTCAAGAAGGAACTCTCTCAGCTTATTATCTGACCACTCATACATCTCCAGCAGCTCCTGATAAGGATCGCTTGACTTCTTCAGATATGCCGCCATTTTGTCTCATTCCGGAGCATCCGATCGGATCAGATGCGCCAGCTTGTACAGCTCCGCGATATCATGACGATCAGAGGCCTCCAATCTTCGCACAGCTTCTTCAATTTCCACAACATCTACGACGGCAATCTGCTCGGCATCCGGTGGATTAAGCGGCTTTCCGACGAGCTGAACCTCCCCATATCCAACCAGCCTGATGAAATGGGGATGGGGAATATGGGCTCTGAAAGGGGTCTCTGCGAATGACCGGCATTTGAAATGACCGAATATTTCATAATTCAGCAGATTGGCCCCCAGCTCCTCCTGCACTTCCCGCCGCAGGGCTTCCCGGTAGTGTTCATTCGGCTCCAGCGTCCCGCCAGGCAGCTCCCATCTGCCGTTATCCAACTGGATCATGACATATCGATTTCCGACGGTAGGGATAATGCTGATATTGCTGATCAACGATTCATCGGTCGGAGATTCTACGGTAAACCGGGACTTCACGATGTCCCAATCGATCCATCCGGATAAGGTTGGCAGACCGCTGAGGTATGCTCGTCTCTGGTTCGTGCCGGGGATGTTCTCCACTGGATGATTCCACTCATTTGCTTCTATGCGTATCGCCCGCCCTCTCTTACAAAATAAGGGTGCCTTCTTTGGCCAATGAATTGTCTAATTCTGCATCGCTGCGCCATCCCTTTTGCTTCACTTGGCTTTCGTTCTTGTTCCGTTTTATTTCCCGGTGATAGCCTGGTAGGTAGCAGTGTCAGCGATAATATAAAGCCGCGCCCCGGCGGGAATCGGCGTGTTCAGCTTGCGGTTGACACCCAGATCGCCGCGATCCGAAATCAACGTCGCTCCCCGGCTCAACAGATCCTGAAAAGCATCCCCGTATGTCCGCCAACCTGCTTCTACAGGAACCTCATAGATATCATCGCCATGCTGACGGCTGAGCAGTTGGCTGAAGATTTCCGAATTCCCCTCCTGAAGCGCAGCCCGGACAGCGAGTCTGGATATGGCGTCATGGGACAGAACGAACTCGTTTACATTGATATAGCGGAAATTCAGAATGTTTTTCTCCTGGACGATCTCCACCGTCGTATGGACATGCGGAGCAGTCCTTTCTATGCTCGAGGTAATCAACAGTGACTTTCCGTCAGCCAGCGCCGCCTCGTCAATCCGCGAATCCGCAAACACAATTGCTGACCGCGCCTTCTGCAGCATAGCCCGTTCCAGCACTTCATCGGATGCGGGATCGCCGCTGATGAAATGGACATTGCTGCGGTTCAGCAGCGGATGCTTGTCGGTCTCGTCGACGATAACAATTTCCGCACCCGGCAGGTAGGTCATAATTTCCTCTACAGCGTAGTGCGCCTTTTTGCTCCAGTTGATAATGATGATATGATCCTTGCCCTGAAAATTCAATTGACCGGCCTCCCTCTGCCGTTGAATGCCTGCGACGGAATCGATGACTTTGCCGATCAACAAGCTTAGCAGGCCGATTCCGAAAATATACAGAAAGATCGTAAACACTTTGCCCAGTACCGTCTTCGCAAAATAATCGCCGTAGCCAACCGTAGCCATCGTCGTCAGCACCCAATACAGGGAATTAAACCATGAGGTGAATGTTGAAGGTTCCAGCAAGTAAGCGATGGAGGCGCTGATCAGAATGAAAATGATAACAGTCAGGATAATCGACGTATTTTTGAAACGCATGGTTTTGTTAAGCACTCTAAGAAAGAAATACATGCTGATCCTCATCCTCTTCCGCTCAGATCGGCGAATGCCGCATAAAAAAAAGAGATTGCCCTGCCGGAATGGGAACGGACAGAGCATCATGCAAGCTATATAGGATCTTGGCTATACGATCAGGCTGCTTACGGCGAAACTCGTACCCAGGAATACGAAGCACAGCAGAATGCCGATGGCAGTGTTGCCCTTCTGCAGATGCTCGGATACTTTCAGCCCCGGTGTGACAAGCTCGAAAATCCAATAGGCGGCGATCAGGCAGACATAGCCCACCGCAAACCAGATCATCATAAACCAAATGGACGTATTGGTATAGGCGGCAACGCCCAGAATAATTGCCGTTGCCAGAAACTTTCCGCCCAGCGCCAGCCCTACCGCCATATTCCCCTTGCGCAGCTCATCCATGTCGCGGAATGGAGTCATCCAGCTGAAGATCAGCATGCCGAGCGTCTGCAGCAGGATAATGACAGCAACACTTACCACAATATTGATCACAATGGTCATCATGCCCACCCCCTGAATTTTGCATAGACCATATCATAGTCGCTGTAATCATGGACTTCTTCCACCATGATCATTACTTTTGTCACACTCTTGAGCGCCTTGTACCGATCATCGTCGATCGGCTGCTTGAGCTGATTGCCCGATGGCAGCGTCAGGACCGCAAAGTTCCGCGTCTTGCCCTGGTACTCCGTCTTGTATACCCCGACGAGCGGGACATTCGTCTTCAGCGAAATCTTCAAATTGTCGAGATCCGCCTTCGCTTTGGTCTGATCCGGATAGGATTTGAGAGTATTCCAGGCAGACAGCTTGACTTCATTGCTGCCGGTTTCGTTGGTCACCATATCCGCGCTCATGAACTGCAGCGTCCAGATTTTGGCGCCTGTTGCGTAGTTCCCGTCATTGGGCAAAAGTGTATTGTCAGGCAGAACGGTCATGTCGCTGCCGATCAAATCGCCGACCGTACCTTCAACAATCCGGTAATCCCACGGAATCCGCTGTGCTTCTCCGCCGGAAGCCGCAGCTGTATCGGAGGTGGTATGGAATACGGACGGTTGATCGGTCGAGCACGAGCTGAGGAGCAGACTGGCGAAGACGGCCAGCATCAGGATGCCGATCAGCTTCACGCGGCCGCGGCGGCGCATCATTCCGCGCTCTGCTGCTGAATCGCTTGCTCTGTTTTCTATCATTCTCTTTCTTTCACTCCCAACGCGATAAAATGGCTCGTATTTCCGGTAATCGGCCCTCCGGCTCTGCCGAGCAGCCCGCAGGGGGCGCCATTAAGCATGAACATGCCTGTCAGCAGATGAAATTCCCCTGCCGCCGTCTCGATGCGGGCAAGCTCTGCTCTTTTCTGGTACACCACAGGAAACAATTCGCTTGTATCATAACCGTGTTCATCTGCAAGCTCCAGTTTGCCCTGCGTGTCGAACAGCCTGACCGAGCCACCCTCGCGGCCGAACATTGATTTGGATACAAAGCTGCCTTCGAAGACCGGCTTGTTGTAGGTCGGGAGCATATACCGTCTGATCGCTTCCCGTTCCTCTTCATTAAACAACAGACCCAATTCGTACAGCCCCCATGCGGCGGCCTGCAGCCCCTTGGACTGGAGAATAATGCTGTGCGGGGAATTGAACAGCGTAAGGCTGCCGCTCTCAATCGCATAGGCAAGAGCGTCTCCGCCCTCATCGACAGCCATCCACTCTTTCGGGTACAAGGCGAACAACCGGTTGATCGGGGCTCCTTCCCCATCCTTCAATACCCCGTCGTCCACCCACAATTCCAGACAATCCGTACAGCGGACATCCAGTCCACTGTGCCGCACAAGCGCTTCGATGGTCCCGGAATCCTCAATATGGACCCCATAGCCTACACATGCGGCAGCCTCCGGCTGCTCCTCCGCCCAGGCAGCGGCAACCAGCTGCGCCATGCCTTCATTAGGAGATTCGAGCCCGGCAAGCTTGAACAGCCAGGGCGTCGCTATTGCAGCTTCCACATAACCTGTCGGCGTGTCCGCATTGAGCTCCAGCAGCTTGATCGTTCCATCGTGGGAGATGGCAAAGTCGAACCTGGCATACCGGCTGATCCTGCCTTCGGGAGGAAGCGGCAGCTGATCGATCGTATCCCATAATATCTCGGGGATGCCAAGCAGTACATAAAGCTCGCGTTTGCCTGCCAGATAACGCGCTGTCTTGTCAAGAACGAGCCACAGCATTGCGGATGCGCTCGCAAGCTCGCTGTATAGTGCCTCCGGCATGACAATCAGCTGGTCGATCCAGTAGGCCTCATCCTCGAGATCCGCCCAGGCGAAGCCGATTTCCTTCAGCTGGGCAACCCGGGCGGCTCGGTCGGAATGCGGCTGACCCAGCACCTCGAATATCGAAGAGGTCAACCGCCGAACCCTCCGGACGAACCGGAGCTTTTGCTCGATGATGAACTGAAGCCGCTGCTCGACTTGCTGCTGGACGAGCTTGAGCTTCCGGAGCTGGATGAGCTCAGCACGCTTGACTTGCCGCCGATTCCGCCGGGCTTGGAGGATGTGCTGCGGCGGGTAACGGAACCGGTCGTATTGGTCGTCTTGGGCCGGATGGTGGAGCCGACCACCGGCTTGTTCTGGAAGGTATCGCTCGTATAAGTCTTGGACTTATACGGCTTGGTCGTTCCGGCGTAATAGGTCGTATGCGAGGAAGACCATCCGGAAGCCGAATAAGAAGAGCCTCTATTAAAGAGCAAATGATAGAGAATCAGATCATCCCAGCCAAAGCCGGATGTCGCCCCGTTATTAATGATGACCGTATCAGGCGAGTTGCCGCCCAGCGTTCCCATGCTATCAGTTCCCGCAACAGCGCCGGCTCCCTCATCCAGCAGCGGGATGTTCCAATCGACCGCCGGGTCGAAATATTGCTTCACTTCGTCTGTCGACCACTCTACCAGCTTGGGCTGCCCGCTGCCTGTATCATCGGCCGCAAAAGCAGCAGAGCCGAAGGCCGCATTAGCCAGCAGCGCGATCCCAAGCGAGGTCGACAATATCCGAAGCGGCTTGCCGTCTTTGGTAAAAAGCTTGAATTTGACCGGTTCATCCGGTTTCTCTTCCCACTTCAACTGCTGTTCCCCCTGTCGCTGACATTTCTTATATGTTCTGCATCGGTACGACCAATATCTCCAGTTTTCCGTTATCCAGATTCAATCTGCCTTCCAGCGTCTCGTACTCGCGGCCGCTCACCGTTATATAATTAATATGCTCCAGCGAGGCGATCATGCTCGTCGACCATGTCCGTTCGTCGATCTGGCGCAAGCTGCCTTCGGGTTCTTTCTCATATAAGATGACTGCTATTCCGTTGTCCACATCTGTACACCCTTTCACTATGGAGTGTCTTCCATATTTTACAGTAACTGAATCCGGAAACACTTGTCAATCCAAGAATTGTCATAATTTGTTGAAAAACAGAGCATGCATCCTATATCCATTTTTCTTCGCTTTCATAAACAAAAAGAGCGGAATCCTCATTCTTGTTTATACCCGGTTTATAATAACACTCCTGAATCCTGTGGTATATACTGGATTTCCTTCCTTTGTTATCGGTATGCCGCTTTCTGAAAGTACAGCCGATATCGATTGCAGAAATTTTACAAAAAAAAGAACCTCAGAGGTTTAAAGACTCCCGAGGCTCTCGTATGGCTCATATTTAATAAAAATTTCCCCCATTGCCGATGACAGGCCGCGGCTGCGGATAGTAGCTTGGAAGTCCTTGATGGACGAATCCCTGGTTATAATTGATCTGCTGCTGGGCTGGCTGATAGGAATGATCCGGCTGGTAGGCTGACTCCGCTTGTTCCCGGGATTGATTCTTATTGCAATTGGCAGGGGGGCCGATGACGACTGTTTCTGTGATAGGCGCCAGTGTAGCCTTTACTGCAGCTTCATCGAGACAATAAGTGTGCGCGAATACATTCGCAGGCGTCAACCGCAGGAGATCGGAGCCCGGAATGAATTCCGGAATCGGCGCATCGAATATTGCCAGCAGATGGGTGTCGTCGACGGTCGCAACCTCGTAATGCCACCATCCCTGCGGCACATTCGCCACCTGCCCGGGCTGTATCGGAAAATTGCGCAGCTCCTTGGTGAACGGATTGATCAAGGATACAACGGCAGCACCAGAAATGCAGTAAACCAGCTCCGAAGCGTTTTGATGAATATGCGGCTCTATAACATTCCCCGTACTCAAATAGATATCAAGCAAAGAGGTATTTCCGAGTGTGTTCAACTGCTGGATGGATAATGCGTTGATTAAATTCCGCGAATCCTTTGTGAAGAAATTATTCTTGCTTACATCGTAAGAAAACTGTGCGGTAGGTGAAGCATAGTCCATATACGAAATCGCCAATATAAGCCCTTCCCTTCATGATCGTTCTAGACATTTGCCTTATTGGATAGGGTATGTGAATGCCTAGAACCGGGTGCGCCCATTATTCGTTACTTCCCCTCCTTTTCAATCCGATTACGTTGCGCTCAACCTCCAGTTATGCCGGCCAGCCTCACTGGCGCTGCGCCCATACTCGTCGTTTGTTAAATGTGATTCCCGCCTACCGGTATTGTTGATCGGCAGAAACGCTCCTTGCAGCCTCCTTGAAATTGACGAATTTAACATTTTTCTCATCCCAGAGCCGGTAACGGAATGCCTGCAGGCTTGCAGCAATATTGATCGTCGTGGCCTTTTGAAGCGCCGGTGTGTGAACATGCGCGGCTTCCAAATAATAGTTGGGCACTTTGGGACTGAGATGGTGGACATGGTGAAAGCCAATGTTTCCTGTAAGCCATTGCAGCCACCCGGGAAGCTTGTAATAGGAGCTCCCCTCCACAGCCGCGCTCACGAAGCTCCATTCCCGCTCCTTGACGAAGTAGGTATCCTCGAACTGGTGCTGTACATAGAAGAGCCAAACGCCCGCAGCCCCTGATATGAAAAATATCGGTCCATGTATCAGCAGAAACGGCTGCCATCCAATCGTAAAGCACAGCAGGAGCGGAATCCCGATGACGGCCGCATTGGTGAGATAGGTGTTGAGGCGTTCTTTCAGCTTGGCTTTCTTCTTGTTAAACCGATTGGCAATTATGAAAATATAGAACGGACCCAGGCCGAACATGACTAACGGATTGCGGTACAGACGATAAGCGAGCTTTGTCAGAGCTGGACTGGCCCTATATTCGTCAACCGTCAAAATCCACACATCACCCGTTCCCCGCTTGCTCAAATTGCCGCTGGTTGCGTGGTGTATGGCATGCTCGTGCTTCCACTTATGATAGGGGAAGAAGGTCAGAATTCCCGTCAGCGTTCCGAGGATCTCATTGGCCAACCGGCTTTTAAAGAACGAATAATGGCAGCAGTCATGAAACAGGATAAACGTCCGGATCAGAAATCCCGAAGCTGCAATGCTCAACCCGAGCGTAAGCCAATAGGAAACGCTGAGGCTGGCATAGGCGAGATACCATAGCAGAAAAAAAGGAATGACCGTGTTGCAAATTTGCCATATGCTGGACCTGAGATTTGATTTTTCAAATGGAGCCACGTCTTTCTTCAACTGCAGCTTAACCTGTGCGCTCATAGCAATCCTCCTGATCATGCTTCAATTATTGATGATTGAATAATTCAGTCAAAATTTAAAATACAAACTCCCTTTTTATTACCTTTTCCTGAGTCGCTGTATCTGTGATTACAGCCCCAATCGCTTACGTCTTCTATGGCTAGCTCTACTATAACGAAATCCATGAACGCGACAAACTGTCTGCAGAACGAAAATCACTCATCCGCTGGGCGGATCATTTCCCACGACTTATGGTTGTTTACATATTCCTGAACGCGAAGAAAACCGGACAGTGTTGTCCGGTTTTCAGTACACTTCTATTCATTACACAGCTGTCATCGCAAGCAGCAGACGGGCAGTCTCTTCCACGTTCGCTGCCTGGCTGACCGCCGAGATTACGGCAATTCCATCTGCACCCGCCTGCAAAACCGGGGCCGCATTCGCTATGCCGATACCGCCAATGCCAACAAGCGGAGCGGTTATTCCGGCATCCCTGATCCGGCGAATCATCTGCGGCCCCTGAACCTCCCTGGCGTCGAGCTTTGTGCTTGTAGGATACATCGGTCCCACGCCGAGATAATCGGCTCCCTGCTCCAATGCAAGCCGTGCTTCCTCCACATTATGCGCGGATACCCCAAGCAGCTTGCTTCCCAGCCTGCTGCGGATCCTGGGCACCTCTCCGTCTTCCTGGCCGATATGGAGGCCGTCCGCATCGAGACTGAGGGCAAGCTCAACGTCGTCGTTAACGATGAAAGGAATGCCGCTCTCCCGGCAAAGCAGCCGCAGCTGGCGGGCCAGCTCCAATTTGGCTAGGCCCGTCAGACAGCCGGTTCCTTTCTCCCGGAGCTGGAACATCGTGACTCCGCCCCTGATCGCCGCCTGCAGCACTTCAACCGGATTTCCTCCCGTGTTGACGCTCCCCATTACCAAATAAAGCCGAAGCTGCGGTCGGATATCCGTCATCCAGTTATTCAAGGACAGCCCCTCTTTCCTGCCGGTAAGCCCAATGATTCGTCGGGCCGTTACCGCTGCCCAAATCCAGTGAATGGGCAATGGCCGCCTGGATGAAGGCTTTGGCGGTACGCACCGCTTCGCGTACCGGATTACCCTTGGCCAGCTCCGCGGCTATGGCAGCCGAGAAGGTACAGCCGGTACCATGCGTATGCCGGGTCGCAATCCGCTCTCCGGTAAATTCCTCGCAGTATTCCCCGTCCGAGAACAAATCCACCGTGTGCAGCGCATCCTCCTCATGCCCGCCTTTGATCACCGCATAGCTCGCGCCCATAAGACAGATCGCTCTTGCGGCTTTCTTCTTGTCTTCTTTGCTGCTGATCCGGATGCCGGTGAGCGCTTCAGCCTCCGGGATATTCGGCGTTACCACCATCGCCAGCGGAATCAGGTGGCTGATCATGGTCTCGATTGCTTCCGCCTGCAGCAGCGGGGAGCCGCCCTTCGCCACCATTACGGGATCAACCACCAGCTGCAGCCATTCGTAATGCTTCACTTTATCGGCAACCGCCCTGATCAGCTCTGCGCTGAACAGCATGCCGGTCTTGAGTGCATCCGGCCTCAAGTCCGCTCCGATTGAATCCAGCTGCCGCGCAACAGCCAGGGCGTCCAGCGGAAATACTCCTTGAACACCAAGAGTGTTCTGCGCGGTAACGGCCGTGATCGCCGACATGCCGTAAACACCAAGCTCCTGAAAGGTTTTGATGTCGGCCTGTATGCCGGCCCCTCCACCGCTGTCCGAGCCGGCAATCGTTAACACCTTGCGAATCGTCATTGTCCAATCCTCCTCTTCGTCGCTGGTCTAGAACTCCGGTGAAAAAGACCGGCTGCGCATGCGGAAACGTCTTCCGATACTCGCAAGTGCTACAAGCGAGTTAGCCGCTTGTCACTTGTCGTGGAGCTGTTGTACGCTTGAATTTTTTAATTTTGGATAGCTTTGGTGCAAAACCATCCACGGTATGGATGTGGATGGTTTTGCACCCTGTTTGTTAAATTCGGGGTACAAAGGCCGTAAGTGGATGCTAAGAAGCAGCTTTCTTACGAAAGCTTTCAGCTTACGCTTCTCCAGACTATTTCCGCCTGCTCCGTCTGTTATTCAACATACGTCTAGACCATAACCAATCCGCCATCGACTCTCAGACATTGTCCGGTTATGAATGAGCCCCAATCGGACGCCAGCATCAAGACGCCTCCGGCAATATCCTTCGGCACAGCCAGCCGCCCAAGCGGGGTCAGCCGAATAATCGCCTCGCGCACATCCTCCGGTGTCTCGCGGCTGGAGTCGGCCCCTTGCGTCAGGCCGGCTGCCACGCAGTTGACGTTGATGCCGAATGCCCCAAGCTCCGCAGCGAGATTCCGGCTGTACCCGAGCAGGGCGGCCTTCGCCGTCGTATAATCGTGGTAAGGCACAACGGGGAAATCAATCAGGTTCGTCACGATATTAATGATCCGTCCTTCACCCTGCTGCTTCATTATCGGGATCACGGCCTTGCAAATATGAAAAGCGCCACCCAGACTGCCGTCCAGCTGACGCTGATAATCCGCCCAGTCAAGGCTCCATGCGGTTTGGCGCGTCTTCGGATTGAAGGAATACTGGCTGAGCGCATTATTCACCACGATATCAATGCCTCCGAAGCCATCCGCAATGGCTGCTACCATCCGCTGCACTTCATCCCCATTCGTCACATCCGCCTGCATCGCTGCCCCATCGCCGCCGCTCTCCCTGATTCTGGACACGACCTCTTCCGCCAGCTTCCCGCTGCGCAAATAATTGACGACCACAACTGCGCCCAAAGCTCCGAAAGCCAAAGCGACAGCTGCACCAATGCCGCGGCTGGCTCCGGTTACGAGGACGACTTTGTTCCGGAAATCCATATCGCTCCCCTCCTCTGCTGCTTATTCCATATCGGGATCATACAGCTCCGCTCCCTGCTCTGCGCTCCACTCCATATCTGTCCAGCGCAGCAGATCCAGCAGATTGTACCGGCCGTCATGATGCCAGCCGGCAGGCGTGCGCGTCATTTGGCCCAAGGCGCAAATCCGGTTGATCCCTGCTGCGCCAAGGCGTCCCGCAAGACGCTGAAGCCGGGCCGGCCCCACTGCTATCCCCACAGATTGGGAGTATTGCCGGTGAAGCGGCATGGCCGCTATCGTTTCTTCGAGCGACAGACAGCCAATGACATGAACCGTCCGGTTCAAGGGAGAAGCCTGCAGCTCTCCGGAGGGATGATAGATCACCGTCCATTCCGTGCCTCGCTTGCTGCCGTAAACGGCGGTTCCCGCTCCATTCAAGGCTGCCAGCTCGTATTGGTTCCGAAGCGCATGGATAGCCTGCGCTTCTTCCCTGGTGACAGCCGCCCGCGGCTTCCTGAGCTGAAAGCGCTGAAGCTCGGCTGCGAGCAGCTGGGCAAACTGCTGCGGCGGCACCGAACCGCCCGACTCCACAAACACCGAGTGGGGAGACAGGCAGCTTTGCTGATCATAGGTGCTTACGTCCTGAGCGAGCCGGTGCACCGTATCCTGATAACGGTCGGGGGTCAGCGCCTCCCTTCCCACCATGGCAAAGCTGATTTTATGTCCGTAGCTGACCAGCCTTTTATACTCCGGCAGCCTGCCGCGGATTTGCCGGACCGCTTCATCCGAGCCATAGGCGACCACGACCTCCGCTGCCTCCATTGCCGGAGCCTCCAGCTCAAGGCTGCCGCCCTTCCAGGGAAGAACGGCAATGGAATCAGCCAGCTTCGGGTCGATTTGCCGCAGCGACTCGGTGAACAGAACAGCCATGACAGGTTCGGACGAGGCGGTCTTGGAGAGGATGGCAGATTTGACCAACAGCCCCATGACCAGACTCCAGACCGGCAGACCCGGAACATTGCCCGAGCTTACCTGATAGATGAGCTCCGGTCCATAGGCTCTGCTCATCCCGCCGGTTCTGCGGGGCCGGAATTCATCCAGCACGTCGCTTGAGTCCAATTCCTCCTCCAGGAAACGGAGCAGCTCTTTCCTGCGGAACAAGCGCATGAATCGTTTGAGCTCCAGCCTGATCATATCCCGGTCATAGCCGGTCAGAGCCGGAAGCCAGCTCTCCGCCTTCCTCCGCAGCTCATAATCCGGATTCGTCCACAGCTGCACGGCGGCATCGATAACATCCACAATCTCGCCGGTTCGCAGACCAGCCAGGTAAGCGGTGCGATTCATTGTCACCTTCGCGGCAATTTCTTCTATTTTGGACCGGCTCAGAATTGGAAATGACAGAATGACGGTTCCCTCGGATGTCTCAAGCCGCCGTTCCGTGAAGCCGTCAAAGATAATTCCGCGGGGCACCGCGTAGGCCGGATAGAAAGGGGGCTCTGCTGCTGATTCCCGACTCACCCACCCCACGGCCCCTTCTTCCCTATCCATTCCACGCCGCCTGCTTCAATTGATCGACAGCGATCGAGCAGCCGCGCGCCTCCGAGCCCTGAAGGCGGCCCTCCAGCATCAATCCCCTGTCGGTCATATAGCCAGTATCCTCGGTCAATATAGCCAGACTCGAATTCCAGTTTGCCAGATCGAAATGGGCCAGAACACCGGATTCACCCTGGCTGACCGGCTCCAGCGTATCGGGATCAAGCACCAGCGTTCTGATCCACGCCGGGCCCGATTTCACGTACATGGGCTGCGCATCCGAAACACTCGAGCTCACCGTCCGGTCATAGAGCTGGGAACTCAGCTCCGTCATCCCGTACATATTCACGAACCGGCTGCGGTCCAGACAAAAGGCAGCTGTAAAAGCCTGATGCAGCTCCTCCACCGACACTTCCCGCGCCTGCCCTTTCAGGCCGCCGGTATCGAACACGAGACTGCCTGCGGGCAAAGTGAACTGAAGCGAGCGAGCCTGGCAATAATCAAGAAAATGAACATAGGAGAAGGTGGTTCCCAGGATCAGAACCGGCTCCACGCGGCCCTGAACAGCCTGCATTGCCGAAGCCAGCCCCTCTATATCAAGCCCCGATCCGGCATGATAGAAGTTACGGCTGTCCTCACTCCCATACAGCTCTACGGCCCGGCTGACATAACGGGACAGCGAGGAATTCGGATTCAGATCGCTGCCTGGCGAGATAACCCAAATCGTCATCCGCCGGGGATCCGGCAGCACGAAGTCGGCAAATGACAAAGCCATCGACTTGTCCCACACCTGAAGGGTCGGGTGGTAATTGCGCCCCTTCTTGTCCGCATTCGTCGTTCCGCTGGTCATGAATACCGCTTCCGCCTCTTCCGGCGGCTCGCAGGACAAGGTCAACTCCTTGAAGCCCTGAATCGGCAGCGGCGGAATTCCTCTCCATTCCCGGACGTTGAGCGGTGATTTCCGGCGCGCCTGGCAGTACTTCCGGTAAGGGATATTATATTGAAACTGGTACTGAAAAAGCTGCAGCGCCAGCTTATTGTAGGCTTCCTCCAGTGCAGGTTCGCCGCTCTCGGCAACCGATCGGTCACCGAACCGCTCCATAAAAGCCAGAATTTCCTGTACAATGACTGCGGATTCGTTTCTCATGAGCTCAGCTCCCTTGGCTTGGGCCTGAATATCCGGAACCAGCCGGGTATGTTGACAAGCAGCAGCTGCAGAACAATGGCGGACAATGCGCCAACCATGATCGTGTTGGACAGGAACTTACCGGCAAAGCCTGCGGCGCCCTCAAAAATAGGTGGCAGTGAAATTGCCAGCAGGATGGAGAGGCCGGCAATCGTGAAATTCGCTTCCGTCTTGGCCATACGGCCCAGGATGCCGACACCGGAATAGATCAGCGAAGCGGCGGCCGGCAGGAATAAGCCTCCCACGACGGCACCAGGCGTCACGACCAGAATCGCCCCGGCTTTAGGCACAAAACCGAGAATCAGGAAGATCACGCCCGCAGCCGTAACTGCATGCCGTGAACCGATTCCCGTAAGACGCAGCAGCCCGACATTTTGCGCATAAGCGGTTGTCGGGAACCCGCCAATCAGCGTGGATACCACCGAGCCTGCCGCTTCTCCGGAGAATCCGTACCGGATCCGCTTGGCGGTCAGCGGTACGCGCACCATATCCGAGGCGGCGTGATAGACGCCCATCGCTTCGATGACTGCAACCACATACGCGAAGAAGAAGGTTGCGAAGGTTGGCAGGTCCAGGGTGAGAGAGCCGTAAGGGAGAAAATGCGGCAGTCCGAACCAGCTTTTTTCCGCAACGGAGGAGAAGTCGATCTGGCCCCATCCGAACGCGATCAGATCGCCAACCAGCAGCGCGATCAGGAAAGCGAAGGAACGCAGAACCCCTTTTGCAAATACAGATAGCAAAATAACGACAAGCGCCGTTGCAATCGACATGCTCAGCACCGGAGCGGTCGCGAAGGTGTCCGTGCCGGGCGACCCGCCCAGAAATTCGGAGAGCGTAAAGCCTGAGAGCGCAATCCCGACAACCAGAATCACGGAGCCAGAAACCACCGGAGAGAAGATCGATTTCAACCGGCCCAGCACGCCTGTAACGGCCAATGCAAAGACGATAAGTCCGCTCAAAATAATGCCGCCGCCCGCCGCCGCCAGTCCGTTATCCTTGCCTGCGGAAATCATCAGGGAATCGAAGGCGGCCGATGGCCCCTGTACAACCGGAAGCTTGACCAGGCGTGTCGCCTGGACCAGCGTGACCAGCCCTGCCGCGATGAATATCGCGTTGACCATATTGGCGGCAAGGGCCATCGGCAGACCGATCAATGCGGCCACAAATACGGGATCCAGCCATACATTGGATACAAATACATGCTGCAAGCCATAAAGAATATTTTTATGCGCCGGAAGCTTCTCTTCCACTCCGACACTCAGATAGACCGGCTCCTGTTCGGGCAAGTCCTGCGCGCTTTCTCGTTCCTGCATGCTCATAATTCTCCCTTTCCTGCATTAACCTTGGAATGACACTTGAAGCTTGCTTCCCGAACCAGACAGGATTCGTCTGAAGCGCTGACGATAACTTGTTCATCGCCTTCTCAGGCTATCCAAGATAGCGGTGGTAAAGGCTTTTGGCTTCGGCCTCATCGCTGGTGCCGTGCACCAGCGCCCTTCCATCCTGGAAGAGCACAAGCCGGTGAGGGGCAATATGCAGCGTGACCAAATATCCGTTGAACTCTACGCGCCCCTGCTGCGCCAGCTTGGCTGCTTCCGCTTCCAGGTCGCGTTTCACGGGAGCGGGCGGACGAATCTGAACGGTATCTCTTCCGCATAACACCGCCGTTCTCGTATGGTTCGATGCCGACAGGAACGGGTAGGTCGGCCTGCTCCCGCAGGAGAGGCAGTGCTCCTTCTTCAGCTTCTCCACCGCGATGGAGGAATGCTGGTTGTTCCACAGATCGAAGGAAGTCAGCTTGCCGCGAAGCGCCTCGCGCCCGCCTGTGAGCAGCTTGAGCGCCTCCGCCGTCTGATAGGCGACTACCATTTGCACCGCAGGGCTGATAATGCCAGCCGTGTCGCAGGTCGCTCCCCCAAGCGGGACGGTTTCGAGCAGACAGTTCAAGCACGGCGTTTCGCCCGGAAGGATCGTGTAGGTGATGCCGTAGCTGCCCACACAAGCCCCGTAAATCCAGGGGATACGATGCTTCTGGGAAATATCATTGATAAGCAGCCGCGTGTCGAAATTGTCCGTAGCATCGATAATGACATCCACTCCCCGGACCAGCTGCTCAATGTCGCGGGTCGTCACATCCATGATCAACGCCTCGATCTCAACCTCCGAATTAAGCGACTGGAGCCGCTCCTTCGCGGCAATCGCTTTGGGCATCCGCCGCTTCGCGTCGTCTTCGCTGAATAATTGCTGACGCTGGAGATTGCTCCACTCCACATAATCGCGGTCCACAACCGTCAGCTTCCCGACACCCGCGCGCACGAGCGCTTCGGCGTTGCCCGTGCCCAGCGCTCCTGCTCCAATGAGCAGAACATGCTTGCTTCCAAGCTTCTCCTGCCCGGCCGTGCCAATGGGAGGAAACAGCTCCTGCCTGGAATAACGCCCGTTCAATTGGAGCTCCAGCCTTCCATCGGGCTGCTGGCCGACGCATACCGTTTCTTCGGAATTCTTCCCGCCTCGAAGCCCAGCCTTCCCGCCTCAATGGCAAGCTTCATCGCCAAAGCCATCTTGACAGGGTCCTTGGCGCCGGAGACCGCCGTGTTCAACAGCACGCCATCAGCGCCCATCTCCATCGCAATCGCAGCATCCGACGGTGTACCGATTCCCGCATCCACGATGACAGGAACGGTCGCCTGTTCAATAATGAAGCTGAGATTCAGCGGATTGATAATCCCAAGCCCTGTGCCGATCGGCGATGCGCCCGGCATGATGGCATGCACGCCCAAATCCTGCAGACGTCTGGCCAGCAGAACATCATCGGACGTATATGGCAGAACGGTGAACCCTTCGGCAAGCAGCATCTCGGACGCCTTCAGCGTCTCGATGGGATCGGGCAGCAGCGTCTTGAAGTCGCCAATCACCTCGACCTTGATCATATCGCAAAGCCCGGAAGCTTTGGCCAGTCTGGCAATTCGCACCGCTTCCTCCGCGGTCTTGGCCCCTGCCGTATTCGGCAGCAGCGTGTAGCGGCTCACATCCAGCATCTCCAGAAAATTAGGCTGGCTAGCCTCAAAAATATTCATCCTTCTCACGGCGAACGTCAGAATCTGCGATTCCGAAGCCTCGACGGCCTGCTTCTGGATTTCAAAATCCGGGAACTTCCCTGTGCCGAGCAGCAGCCGGGAATGAAATTCATGTGCTCCAATCTTCAACATATCAGCCACCTCCTACAAAATGGACAATCTCAATACGGTCTCCGTCCGACAGACGGGTATCCTGGTGAGCGGACTTTTCCAGAATGCTCTGGTTCCACTCAACGATCACTACCTTCTCCTCCAAACCGAAATGACGGAGCAGGTCGTGTACGGATGCTAAAGTACCGGGCACTTCAACGTTCTCGCCATTAATGTGCAAATTCATCCTGGTTCATCGCTCCTTTCATGTCCATCTGCCGGTTCAATCGAAAAGCGTCGAGATAATCGGCCTCTGCCGCTTTTCCCTCCGCCCAATCAGCGGCCAATTGCCCGGTAATGGGACTAAGCAGTATGCCATTGCGATAGTGGCCGGCCGCCACATACAAGCCCCGCAGCTCCTTATGCTCCCCCAGGAAAGGCAATCCGTCCGCGGTCTGCGGCCGCAGTCCCGACCAGGCTTTTTCCCATTCCGCATGCACAATATCCGGAACCAGCAGCTTGGCAGCTTCGAGGAGTTTGCCAATCCCCCCCAGCGTGACTTTGCGGTCATAGGAATGCTCTCTCATCGTGGCTCCGACAATAAGCCGTCCGCCCTTCTTGGGAACGAGATAACAATCATCGCTGAAGATCGTCGCTTGCACCAGCGGCGCATGGGTAAGCACCGAGAAGCATTCTCCCTGAACAGGGAAAACAGGACTTGAAAGTCCAGCCTGCTCCATTAGCGGTCCGCTCCAGGTGCCGGAGGCAATGACGATGCGGCTGCCATACAAGGTTGTGTCCCGGGTGCGGACGCCGCATACAGAGCCCTGCTCCAGCACAAGCGATTGAACCTCCGCATATTCCCGTATATCCGCTCCCAGCGCCGCGGCTGCCTTGGCAAAAGCAAGGGAAAGCTCCGGGGCCAGCACATGCCCGTCCTCTTCAACAAGCATGGCGCCCAAAATATCCGGGGCAAGCGCCGGCTCGAGCTTGCGAACCTCACGACCGGTCAGCCAGCTTGCCTGTTGCCCCGCTTTGCGCTGAAATTCAATCGCATGCTGAAGCTCGTTCATCTGTTCGACGGTTGTGGCGATGCGAAGCAGCCCCTTGCGCTCCAGACCGATATCAATTCCGCTGAGCTCTCGAAGCTGGGCGGCAAGTGAGGGGAAGAGCGCGCGGCTGCGGAGGGCCAGCTCGAATAATGGCCCCGCTTCGTTGATTTCCGCCTGTGCGGCAAGCATGCCGGCAGCGGCATTGGAGGCCTGCCCGGCAAGCCGGTCACGCTCCAGCAGCACAACCTTCATGCCTCTTGCCGCCATATGGTAAGCGATCGAGCTTCCAATCACCCCTCCGCCCACAATGATCGCATCAAAAGTATTCGTCATCTGATTCGTCTCCTCGTCTGTTCAAAGCTTCGGCATACTGCAAGGCGGCCCGCAGAGGATCCGCCGCCTGCATAATGCCCGACAGCACCGCTACACCCGCTGCTCCTGCTGCCCGAACCTGCTGCACGCGCTCCGGATTAATTCCGCCAATGGCGATTACGGGTATATCTGCGCTCCGGACCATATGCGCCAGAGCGCCGATCCCTCTCGGCTCCTGCCCCGGCTTGGAAGCCGTTGCGAATATATGGCCATAAATCAGGAAATCCGCTCCCTGCTGCCCGGCCAGGACAGCCTCCTCTATTCCATGCACGGAGCAGCCCAGCCGAAGTCCGGGAAAAGCCATTCTGGCTTCTCTTACGCCCAAACTGCGGTAGGATAGCTGAGCGCCCTGCAGCCGGGCGGCCCAAGCTACATCGATACGGTCATTAATCATTATTTTCCCGGCCGGAACGCTTTCGGCCAGCAGAGATTGCACGCCCTGCCACAGCTCGAAAGCATTCCTCGCCGGTTCCCGCAGATGAAAGGAAGTCACATACGGATGAATCTTCCCGGCAGTCCTCGCATAGGCTTCCAGATCCTGCCGGCCATCCGAAATTATATGTAATTCCAGTGCCGTCAAACTATCACCGCCCTCCCAGACTACGGTATGGATAAAAACACAAAAAAGACCACCCTCCAGATAAGAAGGCGGCCCTGTTCAACTAGGCAATAGCATACTTATTCATATGCCGATAGACCAATCGTGAGACCACTTCCCTACGCTGGTATTACCCAGATCAGGTGCAAAGGGTTTGAATTCATCTTCAATCTCAGCCATTCGGCTCCCCTAGTGATACATCCTATGCAATTGGCTTTATACTATCACGAATGCTAGAAAAAGCAAATAAAAATCTGTTGGAAGGCTGCAAATATGCGGGTCCAACCTTATGTGGCCAGGAAGAAGCCGCATCTGAAAGGGTAAGCGTTGGGACATTATTTTCCTCTCAATACCCGCCGGCATACGGGCTTTTCGGCTCTGCTCCCTGATGGTCGAACTTCGCCATATAGGCCCCTCTCTTCTCGACTGTTTCTGCCGAGGAAGTCATCGCCTGCTTCAGATCCCCTTTATGCACGTCATTCACGATCCAGCGCTGCCCGAAACCGGCATGCACCACTTCATCGGCCCAGTCGAAGTCCTGGAAGGTCGTCATGAGCGGATCCCGGGCAATGTCGCGGCAAAATTCCCATTCCTCGCGCTTGCCAGGCGGGTATTTCATCGCCGCTTTCTCAATGGCAATCGTCAGATGCGTATAGGCCTCGTCCGGCTCGAACAGCTGCAGCGTCATGTCCAGCCAGCCCGTCCAGTTCGGCTTGTCGTATATATCATAGCCCTTGACGCGCAGCGCCGCTTCGCCGAACCAGGAATGTCTGACCTCGTCCCAGGCATGCCTGGCGGTATCAAGGTAGAACTCCCAGGGCTTGCCTTCGGATTGAAAGTGGACGCAGGCAACCGCTTCCGCCGGAGACATCTCGAAGAAGCGCGTAAACATCATCATTTCGAATCGGCCCGCCTCGGAGTCCTCGAACTGAAATTCCTTGAATTTGCTCACTGCGCTGCGGAACCGCTCGTCGCGCGTGCTGGAAGCAGGCAGCTCGAATGGCTGGGCGGCAACCGCAAGCTCTGGATCGGGCTCCTCCTTGGCGAGATCCCCGTCAATCCCTCCGGCTGCAGCCAGCAAATTACGAAGGTATCCGACCCAGCGGTCGGCATCGGTCACCTCTTTCTCAGTGGCCTCGGCCGTGAAATGCCGTACGGCCTCATTCCCCCACTCCAGCTGCTCCTCCCGGTCCATCAATTGATGCTTCAATAAATGAATCGTCGGCTCATCGACAATGGGCTGGGCGCTTGCCATATATGCCCGCGCAGAGCGGATTTGATCCGGTTTCACCACCTCGAACAACGCTCTCATCAGCTGCAGCGTATCCGCGGATTTCAGCACCTCGTCCATCAGCAGCTCCAGATTCGGGTCCGGCGACTTGTCGAAGGCCGACGAGCTCATTCGGAGCTGCTTGCAGCGGCTGCGCAGCTGATCGCAATGCGAGGCATCCTGCCACATCAGGCGGGAAAGCGCCCCCTTCACCTCGTATTCGGGGCGCGCCACCATATGCCCGGCCTCAAGCTTCATCAATCTGCGGTCCACATAGCCGATTCGATGCAATTTGTGGGATGATTCCGCTACCGACATGCCTACTTTGCCATAATTCTTGATTCCCATAAATGGATGCAGCATATAAATATTCCTCCCCGCAAATAAAAGTACTCTATTAACCCTTCAATCCGGTTGTAGAAATTCCTTCTACAAAATGCTTTTGCGCCAGGAAAAAGATAATCATGCAGGGCAGCATCGTCAGTAATGACATCGCCATGATCTGATTCCATTGAATATCATAGGTGGCGTCGATTGACATTCTCAGCGCCAGTTGAAGTGTAAATTTGCTGACGCTGTTCACATAGATCAGCGTGTTGAAAAATTCATTCCACAGCCAGATGAATTGAATTATACTGACGGAGAACAGCGCAGGCTTGCACAGCGGCATCAGGATCCGGGTCAGAATCGTAAAGGAATTGCAGCCGTCTATTTTCGCCGATTCATCCAGCTCGCTCGGCAGACCGCGTATAAATTGAACCATCATAAAGATGAAGAACGGATATCCCCCGAGGAAAGCCGGAACGACAAATGGCAAATAGCTGTCCAGCCATCCGAAATTCCGGAACAGCAGGTAACGCGGAATGATCAGCACCGCATGGGGCAGCATCAATGTTGCTATCATGACTGCCAGCAGCACCTTCTTCAGCGGAAATTGAAACCTTGTGAATCCGTAGGCGACAAGAACGCTTGAGACGACCGTACCGATGACAGTGGGAACGACCAGCAGAAAGGAATTGGCGTAGAACGTTCCGAACGTGAATTGACCGGAGCCCTTCCAGCCCTCCACAAAACCGTCCCAGATCACCCGCTTCGGAATTAATCCGATTGAAGTATAAATCTCTGCATTGGACCGGAAGGAAGCCGCCGCCATCCAGAGCAGCGGGTAGATCATAATAAAGCCGAATACGATCAATACCAGGTAAGCGCCGATTTTGGACAGATTCTTCATCATTTGCCACCATCTTCGTAGTACACCCATTTGGATGAGGATTTAAAAATAACCAGTGTAAAAATCATTATAATGACGAACAGCACCCAGGATTGTGCTGACGCGTAGCCCATTTTAAAATACTTGAACCCGTTCTCATAAATAAGCAGCCCGTACAGGTAGGTGGAATTCAGCGGTCCGCCGCTTGTAATCACCATCGCCGCGGTAAACTCCTGGAAAGCGTTCACCATCTGCATGATGAGGTTAAAGAAAATAATTGGCGTAATGAGCGGAAACGTGATGCTGACGAACATCCGGGACCGGGATGCCCCGTCGATCCGCCCCGCTTCATACAGCTCACCGGGCACCTGCTTGAGCGCCGCGAGGAACAGGACCATGGACGATCCGAACTGCCACACTGTCAGCGCGCTGATCGTATACAGGGCAATATCCGGACTTCCCAGCCAATCGATCGGAGCGATGCTCAGCTTCCCCGTCATCTGATTGACCAGCCCTTCCCTGGAGAAGAGATATCTCCAGAGCAGAGCTACCGCGGCGCTGCCTCCCATAATGGAAGGCAGATAATAAATGGTGCGGAAGAAATTGATCCCCTTCAGCTTTCTGTTCAGAAGAATGGCAATCAACAGAGCGAAAGCAAGCTTCAAGGGGACCGCGATGACGGCATAGATAAAGGTAACCTTCAACGATTGCAGAAACAGCTTGTCACGGGTAAACATCTCGATGTAATTTTGAAGACCGACGAAATTGGGACTCTTGAACATATTCAGATCCGTAAACGAATACAGCAGGGATGAGATAAACGGATATAATTCGAAAATAGCAAACCCGAGTAGCCATGGACCGATATAGAGAAAGCCTATATATTTCCATCTGCGGTTCCTGCTTTTTTTGGGTGACTTGAGCTTCGCATTCGCTGCAGCGGCATTGGATACTGATTCACTCACAAGCTCTGTTCCCTCCTTTGCCCATTCATGGATGAGTCCAGTGAATTATTGATGACTTTTGATTTCCTCCAGCTTGGCAGTCAGTTCCTTGATAATCTCATCGGCCGCTTCTTCCGGTGTGCTTTTGTGATAACCAAGCTTCTGCATGATGTCGGTGGCAATTTTGATCAGCTCGGCATTGTTGGTAATTCCGTTCTCCGGCTCGCCGCTTGTTTTCAGTGCCAGCTCCGTCGCATCCACGATAACCGAATCAAGCTTATCCGCGCCTTCCAGCGCATCCAGAGCGGCTGAGCTTGCCGGCACGCCGCGTACATCTCCGAGAATAACAGCCGCATCTTTATCATTGAGCAGCCAATTCATCAATTTGGCCGCTTCCTCTTGATGCTTGGAGCTCTTCGCAATGGAGAGCAGCTGTGATGGACGATTGACCACCGCCGTCGTCAGCGCGCCTTTCATTATAATTTCAGGCAGTGCCCCCACTTCGAAATCGACTCCATCCTGCAGTGAGGGAATGGTTGAAGGCCAGTTCTTCGTCATGCCGAACTCTCCCTTGAACCATTTCGGATGCTTGTCCAGATTATCCTGATAAGGGGCGGATTCCGCAAAAGGCTGAACAACGCCGGCGTCAAGATATTTCTCCAAATATCCCAGCGCCTCGACGGCAAGCGGTTTATCGAAGCCCAGCGTATAATCGTCCTGAATGAACTGCTTGCCTGTTTTCTGCCTGACATAGGATTTGAACATGGCCAGGAAGGTGTTCGGCCCGGCATTCAGCAGCACATCCGCACCGCCGCTCTCATCGTGGACTCTCTTGCCGATTTCGAGCAGATTGTCCCAATCGAATTGAATGTCTTCCGGTATGTTATATTTTTGAAAAAAGCTTTTGTTGTAGGAAATGATCATTCCGGTCGACCCCGTCGGAAGGCCCTGCAGCTGATTGTTCAGAACCGAATAATCCTGCAGAAATTTCTCGTCGAAGGTGGACAGGTCGATAATATCCTTGAATGTATTCAAATCTGCAAACATATCGTCCTGAGTGGAAAAATCGTAAATCCAGGGCTGATCCACCTGAATGAGGTCAGGCGCAGTCCCGCCGGCCAGCTGTGTTTTCAGCTTCTGCTCATAGCCCTCGTATCCGCTGTATTCAGCCTCGACTTTGACATTCGGATTCAGCTCCATATACTTGTCCAGTGCGGACAGTGTCTGCTCATGCCGGGCATCGCTGCCCCACCACAGGAAGCGAAGCGTCACCTTCTCCTGCTCGCCTCCCCCATTACCGGTTGACGAACCGGAATTGCCGCATCCGGCAAGCGCAAACGAACCAAGCAGAAAGACGCCGAGCAGTAAAGCCATCCCTTTTTTCATCATATTGCTTACAACCCCTTTTCTTTTTTTTGATTGATCAGCAGCATATACGTTTTCTTAGTGACACTTTATCAATTCATGCCGCGGTTTGGTATGCACCGGACTCGCGTTTATACCCCTTTGCTTTAGAAGCTTTGGGAATCGTTCCCCATAAAGGGGCGTTATTTTAAGAAAAGGGATGCCAGCTATAGATTATCCGCAAAGCATTCTCCCTCCCATGATATAATCAGATTAAAACGCTTGCATAATACGATAAGGAGACCCGAACATGTATCAATTGCTTATCGTGGACGATGAATATGAAATCCGGCATGGCATCAGCAGCTATTTTCCATGGGACGAGCTTGGATTCCACGTTGCGGGTGAAGCGGAGAATGGACTGGAAGCGCTCAACTTTATCCGCGGCCATGCGGTGGATGTTATATTATGCGACATTAAGATGCCGGTCAAATCCGGACTTGAGCTGGCGAAGGATCTGAAAGCGATAGGCGATCCGACCCGGATCGTATTTTTGACCGGACACAAGGAATTCGAGCTCATCAAGGAGGCGCTGGTTTACGGTGCCAGAGATTATATCGTAAAGCCGACTAAATACCAGGAGCTGGCCCAGGTGTTCCAGAAATTAAAAATCGAGCTTGATCAGGAGCGGCAATCCGAACCTGTTCATGAGGATGACCAGGACAGCGATATCATGATCCGAAAAATGAAAGACTATGTAAAGGAGCATTTTCAGACCGTTCAATTAAAAGACGTCTCCCGGATTGTCCATATGAATCTGTATTATATCAGCACCTATTTCAAAAAGAAGACCGGACAGTCCTTCAGCGATTATGTTCTTTCCGTGAAGATGGAGAAGGCTGCACAGTATTTGTCGGACCCCCAGTACAAGACGTATGAGGTGAGCGAGCTGGTGGGCTACGGCAATCCCAAGAACTTCTCCAAAGCGTTCAAGGCCTTCTACGGAAGAAATCCGAGACAATTTCGAAGCGGCCAGTAAGAGAGGAAGCCTAACGATGTGGAAGCAGAAATATATGTTCAAAAATCTTCTTTTCTTTCTGGTGCCTTTAATGGTGCCTATTCTTATTTTTGGCGCTTTTTCGATACTGATCACCCAGCATTTTATCAAAAATGATGTAACCCAGAAAAACTGGAATCTGCTGGCGCAAACGAGAGACTCTTTGGAGCTGATCCTCAATGAGATGGATACGCTGTCATTAAGTTACCAAGCCAATCACAATATATCCGTGCGCCTTAAATCGATCTTGAACGCAACCCGTCTGGAGTACGAACAGGTTCTGCAGCTGGAATTATTCATCAACTTCCTGAGCTCTCCGGCTAATGCGCGCCCTTATATCGATTCGATTTATGTCTATTACGACAACCCTGCCGGTCGGGTGCTCACCTCGACCGAGGGGCTTGCCACGATCGGCAATTTCTACGATATCGACTGGTTCCGCTCCTATCAGACGGGAAACAGTGACGATACGTGGATCGAAGAACGCGATATCGAACGGTTCGGCCTCGGGAAGAACAGGATCGTCACCATTTACCGCAAGCTGTATACACCAGGCTCGAAGCAGGCGACCGGTATTCTGGTATTGAATATATCACCGGCCTATATCGACAGCCTGCTGCAGGATCTGGCTCCTTCCAAGGAGCAAACGCTGCTCATTGCCGATCAGCAGGACCGGATTCTTTTTCACAGCAACCGGATACCGGATTTATCTGCGACCGATCTGCAGCAGATAAGCGCTTCCACTGCGGACCAGCTGCCGCTTCGGACAAGCACTCAAAGCTATGCGGTATCCCATATTCAGTCCGAACAGCATGAGCTTCATTATATCCTGCTTATTCCGCAGGATGTCTTGTACCGCGTGCCTACGCTGCTGCGGCAGGTTACTTTCATTCTGCTGATTGCCTCATTTCTGATCGGGATTGCCATCACCTATATTTTGACCAAACGCAACTACAATAACTTAAAGAACATTGTGTCGATTATTTCAGCAGCCAAGCATGACCGGCCTCTGCCGATGCAGTTGAATAAGGTTTCGGATGAATACGGCTTTATTTTGCAAAATTTTATCAAAACGTTTATCGAACAGGATTTTCTGAAAACACAGCTGTCCAATCGAAGCTACGAACTGAAATACATGGAGCTGCTGGCGCTGCAATCGCAAATTAATCCCCATTTTCTGTACAATACCCTGGAAATTATCAACTGGAAGACGCTTGGACTGTCCGGCGGACCTAATGACGCCAGCAAGATGATCGAGCATCTGAGCGATATTTTGAAATACGCCTTGAGCAGCCCGAAGCAAACGGTTATTGTAAACGAGGAAATCCGCTACACGGAAATTTATCTGGAAATCCAGAAAGTCAGAAACAAAGACAAGCTTTCGATTATTTGGGATGTGGATGACGATACCAGATATCTGCCGATCCTGAAGCTGATTTTGCAGCCTTTGATCGAGAACAGCATTTATCACGGAATTAAGGAGAAGACGGGAAGATGCGCAATCAAGATTAAAATCCATCATAAATCCCCCAACGTATGGATTCGGGTAATCGATAATGGCAGGGGGATGAACAGGCGGCGTCTTAAAGAAGTACGGGACAGGCTTGAAGGCACAGAAGTGCTGTCCGTGCACAGCGGGGACGCTTCCTCCCGGAGCGGCTCCGGTCATATCGGATTGTCCAACAGCAGCAAACGGTTGATTCTCTCATATGGAAGAGAGCATGGCCTGCGCATCCTCAGCAAGGACGGATGGGGAACAAGTGTGGAAATCACCGTCCCGATCGAAGCCCGGCAGTCTTAATGAGGCCGCAAAGGTTAAACCTGCAAGCCACCAACACACCACAGACAATCGGCAGTCCTGACAAAAAAGCCTGCACCCTTTGCGGCAAAGGGTGCAGGCTTTTTTCGCATGCTGGCTGACGCTGATACTCAAGCAAGCCTTGTCTTGGGCACTCTAACGAGTCCAAAGTAAGCAAGCAGGGCCAGGAAGCTGGTCGACAGCAGAATAACGCCCATAGGAACAGCCGTGTACTCGCCGGCAACCCCGACAAGTGGGGAAACGATGGCGCCAATTACGAACGGGAACAGTCCAAGCAGGGCCGATGCGCTCCCCGCGATATGACTCTGCGTCTCCATCGCCAGCGAGAAGGAAGCCGTCGATGTGATGCCGATTGACGCGACAAATATGAACAGCAGCGCAACCAGCGCAAACAACGGGCCCTTCAAGAGAATGACGAACAGAACCCCGATACTGGTCGTCCCCGCGAGCAGCAGCCCGATCGTCAGGAAGCGGCTCTCCGATACCCGATGGGCCAAACGGCCAACCACCTGGGAGCCAAGAATCAGGCTGATCCCATTAGTTCCGAATAACAGGGCAAACAGCTGTGGAGACGCTCCGTAGATGTTCTGATAAATAAACGGCGTGCCGGATACGTAGGCGAAAATTCCGCCGATCATAATGCCCTGCGCAAGCGCATATCCCATGAACTGCCTGTCCCTCAGCAGGACCTGGAAATTTTTGAACAGCTCGCCAAGTCCGCCGGGAACACGTTTGTCTACCGGCAGGCTTTCCTCCAGCTTCCAGGCAGCCGTGATAACCAGAAGAATCCCCACGATGCCAAGTGTAATAAACACGCCGTTCCACGATGTAAAGGAGATGACGCCGCTGCCTGCTACAGGAGCAATAAGCGGGAACACATTGTTCACCAGCATCAGTATGGAGAAAAACTGGGTCAATTCACGGCCGCTGTAATGATCCCGGACGACGGCACGGGAAATGACAATGCCGGCCGAGGCTGCAAAGCCCTGTATAAACCGGGCCGCAATGAAGAAAATAATATTCGGGGCGACCGCACAAACAAACGAAGCGATTAAATAGAAAACAAGTGAAATCAATAAAGGCTTGCGTCTCCCATGAACATCGCTCAGAGGGCCCATAATCAGCTGTCCCAAACCTAATCCGACCAGACACGCGGTCAGGCTCAACTGAACCAACGAAGCTTTTGTTCCAAAATCAGCTGCAATCTCAGGGAATGAGGGCAAATACATATCGATCGTAAGCGGACCAAGCGCTGAAAACGCGCCTAAAATCAAGGCAAACCGTATTGAATTTTGCTTCTTTTTTACTGTTGTCATTGCTGCTGCTTCTCCTAACTGCTACTGGATGTTGGTAAAAAGGTTAGTATCTTCCTTTCTTATATTGGCTATCATTTATTGTAAAAACGGCTGAATTCTATAATAACACATCCTTCTGCTTCGTAGAGTAATGAAATAATATTAAATTTTCAAAAAAGCCGCCGTACTGAATCTGCAGCCGGTATAATACGGCAAAAAAGCCGCCATGAAGGCAGCTCTGTTCGAAAAGATATAAAGTTGGATTAGTCCTCGTGGCGGTCTCAGTGCCGGTTGCCGGATTTCCATCCTTCGTTATGTTCCCAATGAGATGACTGATTGCCCGTTTGCTGATCCGTCGGAGCCTTAACCGCTGGCTGTGAGCTATCATCTGCAGGCTGTGAGCTATCGTCTGCGGGCTGAGTTGTCTGATCATCCGATTGCTGATCTGCCGGAGCATTCACAGCGGGCTGCGAACCATCATCAACAGGCTGTGACGCCTGATCTTCCGAAATGACACGACGTGCCGTAACAAAATCATGATCCCACGTGCTTCCCGCAAAATCGGAAATTGTAACGCCTATGCCGACCCGGTAAGTGTGGAGCAATTGTCCGTCACCCATATAAATCGAGACATGATTAATCGTTCCGTCTCCGTTCGTATCGGAGAATACCAAATCGCCGGCCTGCAGATCGCTTTTGGCTACTTTGGTTCCAGCCTTCGCCTGCTCGCGCGAGGAACGGGGAAGATCAATCCCATTTTGCTTGAATACATATTGGACAAAAGAGGAACAATCAAATGAGCTGGTTATTCCCGATTTTGCCCCAAACTTATAAGGAACGCCCAGAAACTGCTTTCCTGTTGCAATCACGTTGTCCGCAGTTGAGGCGCTGGAGGAAACAGCCGCTTGAGCTGACTGGGGTGTGATTAGTATGCTGCCGGAAAAGGCAACCGTGAGACTGAAGCCGATTCCTGCGATCATTTTGACCATGTGGTTTTTTTTCATGTTGTCCATGTCTCCCTCCCAATAGGAAAGTTGGATTTGGCGATCACCTAATACCACCATAACACAACTTTAAACGCCCACCATTTCCCATTGGTTAAGAAAACCCTTTCACCACCTGCATTTCCCTGCGATTATGAGAGATTGATGAGAATTTGCTGAGCAGATTAGCCTTGACAAAATAGACAACATAAGTCTGTCAGTCCCTGAAACCTTCCTCTGCAGAGCTGCCGTTATCGAACTGCGTTTGTTCACGCTTCAATAGAAGTGTCACCGTTGTGCCGAGACCCTGTTCTGTTGCGAGCTGAACCTGGCCCCCTGCGATACGTGCCCGCTCTTCCATGCTGAACAATCCCACGCCCTTGGTGTGAGATTTCGCATCGAAGCCATGACCTTTATCCCTGATTTGCACGGTGATTCCCGCATCGGTCTCAAGCATTGACACTTCGGCTTCAGCCGCGTCGGCATGCTTGGCGATATTGGTCAGCGCTTCCTGAACGATGCGGTAGATCGCTGTTTCTGCCTGTATATCAAGCCTTTTGCGGAGATTGCAGGTAAACTTTACATCGATACCGTAATGCGAGGAATAATTCTCGATATAGGTTCGAATCGCCGGCACCACGCCGAGATCATCCAGCACCGAAGGACGAAGCTTCCAAGCCAGACCGCGGACATCCGCCATAAGACCGGAAACCATTTCGCGGATGCCCTGAAGTTCCTCTTGTCCCTTTTCTTGACCGGAAATATAACGGTCAAGCTGGATTTGCAGGAAGAACAGGCTTTGACCGATTCCATCATGAAGCTCCCGGGAAAACCGGTGCCGCTCATCCTCCTGAATTCGGATCACATTCGCAATCATTTCCTGAAGCTCCTGCTCCACCTTCTTGAGCCTTGTTACCTCATTGCGGATGGCCAGAAATTGATAAGGCCGCTCCTCTTCATCCACGAACGGAACGATGGTCGTGCTTACCCAATAATAGCTACCGTCCTTCGCACGGTTGCGGATTTCTCCAAACCATACCCGGCCGGAGCTGATCGTCTGCCACAATTCCTGCATAAACGCTTTATCATGATACCCCGAATTAATGATCCGATGATCACGTCCGATCAGCTCTTCCCGCTCATATTGCGAGATTTCACAAAATTTCTTGTTCACGTACTGGATGCGTCCACGGTGGTCGGTCAAAGCAACGATGGAGGACTCATCAAGAGCAAATTTGACATCGGCCAGCTGCTTGAGCGATTGCTTGATGGCGCCGCGGCTTTGCTCGTCCCGGATCACATGATCGAGGCTGGACAGCAATGCCTCCACATGCTGACCAATCATTTCGGACTCATGGCTTTTTGGCTGATCACTCAAAGCTCAACAGTCCTTTCTTCAACGCATATTTGACCAGCTCGGGCCGGGATTTGAACCCCAGCTTTTCCATCACATTGCTTTTATGTGTTTCTACTGTTTTTACGCTGATGAACAGCTGCTCGGCGATATCTTTATTGGCATAGCCCTTCGCGGTCAGCGCCAGCACTTCCCGCTCCCTTTCCGTCAGCGTATCGAATTGGTCCATGCTCTCTCCGCGTTTCATCCGATCCATATACTCTTTCATCAGCCGCTTGGTCGCAGTCGGGTACAGGTAAGCGTCTCCCTTGGATACGGCGCGGATTGCGCCAAGCAGCTCTTCATGGGGAGCGCTCTTAAGCACATAACCCGATGCTCCGGCATGAATGGCGCGGAACAAATATTCGTCGTCGTCATGCATGGTGAGAATAAGGATCGCGGTATCAGGCAGCCTGGACTTCAACTCCGCGGCCGAGGTCAGACCGTCCTTGCCGCTTGGCATGCTCAAATCCATCAGCACCACATCAGGGCGCAGCTCTACCGCCTTGCAGATTCCTTCATCTCCCTCTGAGGCCTCTCCGATCACTTCTATGTCGTCTTTACCGCTGAGCAGCATGCGCAGCCCCGAACGAACCATCACATGATCGTCGACAATGATGATTTTGATCATAGGCACCTCCAGCCGCTTCGGCAATATATTTTCTTAATAGGAGTCGGGATAAACCTCGCTGGTCTGTTCTTCACTACGGCTGCTCTGCAGCAGCTGATGAATATTCGGCAGCAGTGCCGCTGCCTCCCCGATCTCCTGGACTCCAAACGATCGGCCGGTTCTTCTTCCAACCAACAGAACGCCCCCGGGAATCCTTTGCCGCACAGGCGGGAGTGCAAAAGCAATGGCTGCGGTCAGCTTCTCTGCGAGCATGACAGGGCATTCAGCGGCCTTCATTCCCCCTGAAGAACCGTCAATCCGGCAGGTGGTTCCGTGGCGGAGTACCATACCTGCCAGACCGACGCCGGGAGCCACTGTCAACCGACAAGTCCGCACGCTCCGGCTCCCCCATAGATACTGCCACTTCATCTGCCGGACACCGGGCAGCAGCACCGCCAGCGCGGCAAAATCGCCAGACATGCGGGTGCCCAGCCTGTTCAATTCGCGCCTGATCTCAATATCTGCCGGATGAGTCATCATGCAGTCCCTCCTCCTACAACGGCGTTCATAGCCCGTTTGTCAGCTACTCTACATTGTAAACAAGGAGTCCTTGTTTGTAAGTAGGGGAACTCCCTGAATTCCAGAACGAAGAAGGTTCGGGGAATTCCCCTCCCATAAATAGGGTCATCCCCCGATTACGGGAGCTGGCCGTTTCCTCTATGATGAAGACACGACCTGACATGAAGGCGCCAAAAGAAGTTTGGGAGTATTTCATGTGAAAATAGCTGCATGGATTAAATCCGAGCCGCTTGGAAGCGGACTGTTCTGCCGGGCTGTACAGAATGTGAAACATAGACAGGGAAAGGGATGATTGAAGATGATCCATACATTTTTAAGAGAAAACGTTTATGCCGCCGGGCTTCTGCTGCTGCTTCGTCTTTATATCGGCTGGGAATGGCTGACAGCCGGATACCATAAGCTGATGGACGGCTTCGACGCCAAGGGATTCTTGACGGGCGCAATCAGCAAGCCGGTAACAGATCAGGGCGGAGAACTCGTCTACCCGAATTTCACTGCCTTTCTGGAACATTTCGCCCTGCCAAATGTCAAGCTGATCAATATCCTTATTCCTCTTGGCGAGGTGTTGATCGGTCTCGGACTCATCGTTGGCGCGTTGACAGCAGCGGCTGCGTTCTTCGGCCTTCTGATGAATTTCATGTTCATGTTTGCCGGAACTGTCAGCACAAATCCATGGTTGATACTGCTTGGCGGACTTATTATGATTGCGGGTGCCAATGGAGGCCGGCTGGGCGTCGATTATTATGCGGGCCCCTTTGTCCGGAAGCTGTTCCATAAAAATTCATTTCATGGCGCCAAACAACAAAGCTAAAACCGGATAACGACGCAGCGAATCCCGATCAGGTCTGCAGATGTATGGAGCCAAGCAAAGCCGGGCCCATTCCTCAAGCCGGATCTCAATTAATTTCCGCATCAAGCGGACCGGCGAGTTCCCTCAGGAAAAACAATTTGCCCGGAAGTGTCGGCATATAGGTGGAAGGCAGCCACATGTCGGGGCCGTAGCGCAGCGTTGTCCAGAGCGAAAGCCCCTGCCACTGCATGCCGCGCCCCAGAGCGCCGTCGCAGCCGCCGATGACCCTGTCGGATTGGAGAAACAATCCTGGTCCAATGGTATTCGCGCGGCAGGGCACCAGCGTTGTGCGGCTTTTGAAACTGGTGATGGCATTTTGTTCAATGGTCAGAGGATGGAGCTTCGCGCCAAGCCGGTGCGTCTCTTCCCGCCACTGCTGTTCAGTGCTGAATTCAGCAGCGAAATGCGGCTCCCAGAAAGCAATATGCAGCATGCGGCCGATCCCGAAGACGGTGATAAGCTCGGCTCCATCCTTCCTCAGCCTCTCTATCCTGGATGCATAAGCCGGCAAGCTGTCCGCAGTAGCAAAATTTCGCTGCATTACCGGAACCGTCAGCTCGCCAAGCGGCCCGTAGAATGCCTGCTCCATCGCATATTGAAAAGATCCTTTATTCTCCGGCGGCAGCGTGCGCCCATCCCCGTCGCTCCATTCATCCATGTTAAAGCCGTGGACATGCGAGCAATCCACCTGCCACTCTTTCAGAAAATAGACCGCCCATTTATACATCCCCATCGGTCCAGCCGGCAGTATGATCGCCAGCTTGCGGCCCGCTTCTTTGCTTATCCGGATTTCCCGGGCGATTTCATGGCCCATCTTCACATCCAGCTCCTGCACCTCTTCACAGGAAACCGGCTGAAAGTCCGCATGCCAAAAGGCTTGAGGCTCCTGAATGCTTTCCGGGCTGTTCGCGCAGCATTGGTCGATTCTGTCCATATCCCAGCCCGCAGGATAGAAGCCTTCCAACATGGAATCCTTCAGCGTTCGCATAAAATTCATCGCCTTCACGCTCCTGTTCTTCTATCAACCGTTAAGGGAGAAGCCGCTCCGTTGTCAGACGCGGCCATGCCTGGCACTGCTGAAAGCCTTCCGCGTACGCTTTGCCGCACTGCAATCCGCGAAATTTGGAAACGGTCCGGACAAAATCCAGAAAATCGATGCCGTCATGCTCATACAGCCATTTGATCTGGCTCTGATGACAGTTGTTCATTTGAATTTTAACATCAATGAAATCCGTTATATCCACATATTCGGTAGGGAGAAAGCCTACGCCTGCAAGCGTATCCATATAGAAAATCGGGGCAACTTTTTCATGTGCGGGCAATCCGTTTTCGACTGTATAATGGGGCACGGTTGCTGCGAAGCTGGCATCAAACACCGCCCTGGATACCTCCATATGATCCTTCATATAATCCTCTGGCGGGTGCGTGATGATATAATCGGGCTTCACCTTGCGGATCACCCCGGCCAGCCGCCCGATCAGATCGGCCTCATCCGACTTGACCGTCAAATCGGGCTTATTCAGGCTGATGACCTGAGCGCCGATCAGGGCCCCCGCATTCCTGGCTTCCTGCTCGCGAATCTTGATCAGATCCGCAGGCGCAATGACTTTATGCCCTTTATCCCCATTCGCCACATGCACCATCGTAATTCCATGCCCCTGTGAAGCAAGCTTTGCCAATGATCCGCCGCAGCCGATTTCCAGATCATCCGGGTGACACCCGACAGCGAGCACATTCACGTGGATTCCTCCTCCTGTCGTTCCAGCTCCTCATCGCCTTAGCCAGATCGTTTATTCTCCTTTTTATCCATTCATCTCTTCTGTCTGCCCCGGTACACAGCCGTTCTGAGCTCCAGCGAATAAGACTCCAATTCAGGCATCTCCGCCTCAACCGCCTGCCGGATCGCAAGATCAATATCATACGGGACTCTCACCAGCTGGATGCCAAAAGGGGACAGCTCCGCACTATGCAGCTGCCCCTCCAGTATCGCATAAGAAGCCTGGTTAATCTCCAGGGGGTTGCCCACGCTTCCCGCATTAAATAATGTTTTTCCTTCGAAATTCTGCACGTAAGCATTATGAACATCGCCATATCCAATAACATCCGCATCGCCCGCATACTCGCAATATTCGGAATGCCGGAATAAGGAAAGTCTCGACTCATGGGTATCCCATGGCTGAATCCGCTCATGCACACTGCGGGGTGAGGCATGGAACAGTCTGATATGTCTGCCGCTCATTTCAAACTCAAGGATCATCGGCAGACTCCGGAGGTAATCCAGCCGCCCCGGGCCCAGATTGTTCTGATGCCAGATGATTGTGGGGTATTCGCTGTCTTTAGCCATATTCTCATCCCAATTTCCTCTGACCACGATCGTACAGACCTCTCTGACGCGGTCAACTGCCTTATCCCCGCTTGGACCTTTGCCAACCAGATCGCCCAGACAATAAATGGTTGAGATCCCCCGTTTATGAATATCCGCTACCACCGCGTCCAATGCAGGGATATTCCCGTGAATATCCGAAATAACGGCTATCCGATCCATGAAATCACCTCAGTGTTTTCGTTTAATTGACCTTGTGGCGCGCACTCAGAAATGCGATGACTTCTTCCAGACTCTTGTCTGTCATGGAGTCGATCAGAAGATCATAATCCGCAAACGCAAACTGTCTGGTCATTTCGTTCGGCACGACCACGCAGTGAAGTCCGGCCGTCCTGGCGGCATTGAAGCCATTCAGGGAATCTTCGAAAGAAATCGCCTCATCCGCCGCAACCTGAAGCTTGCTCAGACTTTTCAGGTAGAGCTCAGGATCCGGTTTAACCTTCGATACCTCATCCGCTGTCGTGACATAATCAAAGTACTCCGTCAGTTGAAATTGATTAAAGAAAGGCTCAATCCATGAGATGGTGGAGCTTGTCGCCAATGCCGTCTTTAAATTCAGCTTCCGTGCCGCCTTTAAATAATCCATCACACCGGGACGCAGAGCCGATTCGAACAGCAGCTTCGAGTAAATAGCCTGAAACTTCGTACGGACGACTTCCGGGTCAATGGTTTCTCCAAGACAATCGGATATGTACGTGTAGGGATTGAAGAGATCATGGCTGGTGCCTACGCATTTGGCGTATTCCGCCAGGGGCAGCTCCGCTCCAAATTCGCGGTATACCTCGCAAAATGCATGATAGGATGGCGTTTCCGTATCAATAATCAATCCGTCAAAATCAAATACAACTGCTCGAATCATGCAGAATCACTCTTTTCTGTCAGGATGTCTGTCTGTTAACGGAGATCCATTTCACCGGGCTCCTACTCAAAATCATACAACAGATTGATGGGCAAGTGTAACTTATCAATAGAATCATTTTATGCGCGTTTACGGCTGATCCATGCAAACAGGGATGCTCCATTTTGGAACATCCCTGTTTTACGCCTGGCTTTTTATTTTTTGCTTGCCAGATAGGTATCGATTTGCTTTTGCGTCTCCTGCAGAATCTTGTCAAGACCATTGTTTTTCTGTTTCTCAATATAATCCGCGACCGCTTCATCCACATTTTTGACCATCCCGAATTCAATCGGTCTGCTGATTTCCTCCGTCGCCTGATCGCGCTTGGCTATTTCATTCTTCATGGCATCTTCGGCAATAAACAAACCGTCAATCGGGGAGTTCACATTGTTTGGCTGGCTGGCGAATTCCGCTTCCTTCAACCAGAAATCCTGGCCGTATGTCATCGTCGGACGCATGAACTGCGGCTTCCAGAAAGCCCACTGCCCGCCCCACTCCATATAGTTGCTGGTTGTTGTCGTCATGCCTTCGGGATACTCGGTCGCTTCGCCATTGAGCACATAGGTTTTGCCTTCAATGCCGTACTGCACCAGGTCGTACAGCGTCTTGTCGGTTTCTATCATATCCAGGAAACGCAGAACACGATCGGGATGCTTCGAATTCCGGTTGATGGCGACTACATTGGCCAACGCAGTCCGGTTAACAAACTTTTTATCGGGATAGAGCAGCGACGTTTGCTGCTTGTAGTTCGGATCGGCAAAGCCCGGATCGGCATTCGCCCATTCATGGGAGGTGACGGTGAAGAGCGTTTTGCCGTTTCTCCACTGCGCGGCTCCGTCCTCCTTGTCGATCATCGCATCGCGGTTGATCAGCTTATCGTCATACCATTGCTTGGCCAGCGCCGCTGCTTCCTTGAAGAAGGGCTGCTGCTCAATCGGTTGAATCTTGATAGCAGGATCATTCAGATAGAAGCCGAGTCCGTGAAAATTAAGATCCACCCACTCATCACGAATCATATAAATGGACAGCGGCGTCGTCCGCGACAGCTTCTCGTTCGGATACGCTTTCTTCAAATCCCGCAGCAGTTTATCGATATCTTCTATCGTTTTGATGGAATCGGGAGCTATCGTGATTCCGGCTTTCTCGGCCAGATCGGCCCGCCACCCGGCGAACTTGCGTTCATTCATCTTCATCGTCCACGGAAGCCCGACAATTTGACCGTTTACGGTAGCCGCGGACAACGTTCCCTGCTCTTCATATTTTTTGTTCAGATTGGGAGCATATTTCGGAAGCAGGTCATTAAGAGCCATATATGAGCCTTTAGCCGCCATTTGCTTGTAAGACAGCCAGTCGCCGTCGAAGTTCATATCCCAGTCATCCCCGGATGCGGCCATGACCAGCATCTTATCCTTGAAATCGCCGAAAGGAATGAAGTTGACATTGAAGCGGATATTAAGCCCCTTGGATTTCACATAATCGCTGATTGCAGACCAGACCTCATCGGTCGCCGCCTTCTTGTCCCCGCCAAAATAAAACTTGAGCAGCACCTCATCTTCCTGCTCCGGCGCTGGTTCGGCCGCTCCGTCGGTTGTTTCGGACGTATTGGCAGGCTGATTCGACTGATTCGGCTGATTGCCCTCATTGCTGCTGCTGCACGCAGCAAGCAGCATTACAATTAGCAGCGCGGCCATGAACAGCGGTATTCTTGATTTTCTTCCTGACATCTGGACTTCTCCCCTTACTTGATCGAATGATGTTTCAAATCTTGATAGTATTATCATAAGTTTGGGGGCAAAAGGTTACTATGAGCTAATCTTATCCTTTGCGGTGCGATATTAGCCTATTGACCGGGACTTCTGCTTGAGGGAAGGCGCACACGATTCTTAAGCTTCCTTAGTCATGGTGCCGAGCGCAAATAACGGCAAAATCCGCCCTTAACGGACGGCTTCCGCCACTCCCGCCCGCAGCGTCTCTTCTTCAAGTATCGGATGCCGCAAGGTGATCTTCGTCCCGATATCCGGGCCTGTTTCGATTTTCAGCTTGTAGTTGTCTCCAAAATACAGCTTAAGGCGGTCATTCACATTCCGCAGCCCGACGCCTCTATGCACAGGCTTGCCGCCATGATCCATGTCCCTGTTCAGCTGTAAAAGCGTCTCGTCCGGAATGCCTTTCCCATTGTCCACAATATCGATGACCATATCCTTTCCTTCCCTGCGGGCGGAAATCAGAATTTTGCCTTTCTCGAAATTGTCCCGTATGCTGTGCTGGATAGCATTCTCTACCAAAGGCTGAAGCAGCAGGCGCAGAAATGGACTCGACATCGCTCCGCTGTCGCAGGAGTACAGGATTCGCACCGTCTGGCCCATCCGGGCCTGCTCGATCAGGACATAGGCCTTGACCTGCTCGATTTCACGCGCCAACGTCGTAATTTCATTTCCCTGATTCAAGCTCAGCCGCAGCAAATTGCCAAGTGCTGAGACCATTTCACTGATATCGCTCCGCCCGTGGCTTTCGGCCTTCCAACGAATGGACTCCAGCGTGTTGTACAGAAAATGCGGATTGATTTGATGACTGAGCACCTGGAACTCCAGCTCCTTCTTCTTCCTCTCGGACCGGGAGGCCTCCTCTACCAATCCTTCTATCCGCTGTGTAAGACTGTTTACCCCCCGGTACAGCCAGCCCACCTCGTCCCCGCGGGACGAATAGGGAAGCTGCCTGAAATCCCCGGTTTCCATTCTTCTCATCAGCCGGACCAGCTTGGCAATAGGCTGCGTATAATTAATCGTGATATAGACGACTACGCCCAGGCAGCAGATTAAATAGACAATGAGAAAAATAACGAGCAGCCGGTTAATCTCATCAATCGTTCCCGTTAATTCCTGAAGAGGCGTAAGGCTGACAATCGACCAGGGAACGGAATCCATTTTGACAAAAGTGGCCAGATAGGTTGTGCCCTCCATGGTAATGGACTGCGAGCCCTCCCTTCCTGAATGAATAAGCTCATTAAACCGCGGCGAAGGGAGCAGGCTGCCTGTCCATTCATTACGGCCGGAATCGAAGAAAATCATGCCCTCATCATTGAGAAGCAGCAGCTTCTGCTCGATCAATTGATCCGATGGCGAGAAGAAACGCTTCAACTGGTCCTCGGACAAATCGGTCGCAATGATTCCGCGGGGAATCTGATCGTAGAGTCCCGAGAATCTTTTTACGTAAGAAAGCAGCGGCTTGGAATATTCTCCTCGCTGGGGCATGGACAAATGCCATGTCGGACTGATCGAGGCTTTGGATTCCAGAAACCATTCCTCTTCTCCAACCTCTACGGATTCACCGATTGTGCTCATATAAGAGGGATAGTGGGAGGGATTGATGGGGTACACATGCACCCGGAATGCATCGATCAGGGGCGTACTCGGATACAAGATCGTCAACAGGTTGACCGTGAACGCTTCTTCCTCGGCCTGATTGCCGGGCTCCTTCTCCAGCAGCTCCTGGAGCTGTTTGTTGCCGATGAGATCATTCACCTGGTCGTTGACAGAATTCAGATAGATTTCGAAATTTTTTCTTGCTTGCTGCAGATAGCTCATGGACATGGTCGTATTGGCATGGGAAATGCCTTCGATCGACTTGATATGCGCGTAATATGCGAACAGCAAAAAAGGGACAATAATGATCATAAAAAAGATCAAAATCATCCTGTTGCGAAAAGACGATGTGAAGCGCAGAGAGACTTTATTCATCCGTCAATATTCAAAAGAAGCATGATGCGCCTCCCCCTCTCTTCGATGATGATAGCAATTAGGACATCAATGTCCTACAATCTTATACTTGTTGCAAATCAAGATGCAATATGGCATTCTTAACTCTTTGTGGGACATTCATGCCGGATTGCTGCCCTTGATACAAGGAGTGCCGGCGATTTTACAAATCCATTGGACATGGCAGGTCCGCTGCATATTTATAGAATACATTATTTGGTAACCGTCTGTTAATAGACAATTCTCGCAGCAGATCTGCCATAGAAAAATAACGGGATACAGAGACGTGCAAGTCTCATATCCCGTTATTTATTCTTGTTTATGATTCGGCTGTATTCTCATATTCGTATCCGCATTTCTAATTTCATGTCATTTCACGCTTCTTGCAAGCGTACCGATCTCCCGATCCAAGTTACGCATTCTCCCAGCTCTGCTTGAAGAACAGCTGATAGACCTTCGTTACAATGATCTTAAGAATCATATAAATCGGTATAATGAGCAGAATTCCAATAATTCCGGCCATATCTCCTCCCACCAAAGCAAGGATGATCGTCGTCAGAGGATGGATATCCAGCTGTTTGCCAAAAACATACGGAGCAATCAGATTATCCTGGATTTGCTGTGCCACCAGAATAATAATAAGCGCCCAGATTGCCGTCGTAGGCGATTCTATAAACCCGATAATGACAATCGGAACCGCCGAGAGAATCGCACCGACAAATGGAATGAAATTCAAAATAACAGCCACTACGGTCAGCAGCAAAGCATAAGGCAGTCCGATAATGAGAAAACCGCAATACATCAGAACACCCAGAGACAGATTGACGATCACTCTACCCACGATAAAACCACTTAGCGCATTGTCGATTTCGTCCATAACCTCGTTGCCTTCATCTCGAAACCGTTTTGGCATAAAGCTGACAATTTTGCGCCCGAAATTCCCGCCTTCCTTCAGCATATAGAACAAAATGATCGGGAAGATAAACAGGATGATGGCGAAATTGGAAATGATCGAGAACAGGCTCGTGAAATAATCCGTCAGCACGCCAAAACCTTTGTTCAGAAAATCGGTTAACCGGTTGAGCGGGCTAAGGTCCCCAGGGAACAGATTTCCGATAAATCCGTTCTTCTCCAGCTTCTCCACCTGCTCGCTGAGCGTGTTGAACAGGGTCGGCGCATTATCAACCAGATTCACGAGCTGCGTCCGTAGGGAAGGCCATACCCCGATGCTGAAACCTACCAGAACAATGGCGACAACGAGATAGATCAGCAGGATGGACAGCGCCCGGTTTATTTTATAGCGTTCCATCATGTTTACAAGCGGCCGGAGCAAATAATAGAAAAACACCGACAGCATCAAAGGAACAATGATAATGCTGAATAGAGACAGAATGGGCTTGAAAATAAAATCCACCCGCGATCCCAAATAAATGATCCCTATCACCAGAAGGATCGCGATACACAATCGGATAAAGCTGTTCAATTTGATCATTGCTTGTCCTCCCCTGTCATTACCGGTTTCCTTTATTTACCCACTTCCAGCACAAATCCGACCGTTTCTCTTACGCTTCATTATCTCCTATGAATCCCCGTGCTTCAACCGATGGTTCCTGTTATCAAAAAAATGACCACCCGTATGCTCTATACGGACATGGTCATCAAAAATTTCATATTTCGTTAAATTCTCTATTTCCCCTTCACAGCCTGAAATAAAGCCGACTCCCCTGTAAAGCTGACCAGTTCTCCAGCTTCCCCCCTGGTGATCGAGAAATAATCAATCACCTGCGGCTCGGCCTGAAGCATGGATGCTGCCAGCATGGCCCGTTCATCTTCCGGCAACCCGGATCTCTCGCACCAGGAACGATAATCAAACGTTTTCGGAAAACACGTGAGCCCTTCAATCCGGAATCCCGTCGTTTCGATCATACGGATCCATTCGGATTTTTTATAGGCGCGCACATGGCTTGCGTCTCTGTGCTTCTCGATCCGGTTATAGAATTGATCGAACGCGTCGTTCTCCGGCGTAATATTGTCAATCAGCAGCAGCCTTCCACCTGGCCTTACAACCCTAAGCGCTTCCGCCAAAAAAGCTCCCACATCGGCAAAATGATGAGCGGCTATCCGGCAGGTGACCAAATCAAAGGAATGCCCGTCAAAAGGCAGCGCCTCCGCATCCCCCGTAACGAAATCAACATTGGCATGTCCATCGCTGCGGATAAACGCAGCTGCGGTATTGAGCATATCCTCCGTCAAATCATAGGCAATCACATGATGCACCAATGGAGCGAGCGCTTTGGCCACATGTCCCCCGCCTGTTGCAATATCCAGTACGTTCATCTGCTTATTGCCATTGGATGCGGCAACCAGCTGCGCCAAATCCTCGCCTTTGGCATGAAGCGGACTTGTGATATACTTTTCGGCGTTTTTGCCGAACTGCTGCTGTACCTGTTTTTTGTTGGAATCTGACGACATGAATTTTCCTCCTTTATGTTCCAGGTTTTTATTGAAAAATCCCCGTTAAATAAGCGGCAATATCGTTTTTGATCGGCATGAAGTAGATATTGCTGCCACTTCCATAAGCATAATCCAGCGCCTTGCGGCCAAACGCAATATTCCATTCCAGCGTAGGCTCGAAATCCGCAGGGAAGAGGGCTTTATTTTTAACCTCCCAGTAATTTCTGGACTTCACGGACGTTACCGGCGATACTCCCCAGAAGGTATCAACGGGCTCCAGCAGCTTCAGGTACTTGTCCATCATGCGAAGATCAAAAAAAGGCTGTGTGAAAAATCCGTCAGCCCCCGCATCGAGCTTTCGCTGCGCGTACTCATATTCGGCCTGCACATCGCTTCGATAGGGATCCAATGCGGCATAAATCCGGGTCTCGGGGCTTGCGGCCTTGATCTTCCTGATCAACTCGATGCTGGTGGTCGGATAAACGGCACGGCTCATATCCTGCGGCGCGTCGCCGGTAATGACGAGAATCTCTGAAATGCGATTGCGGTGCAGCTCTTCTAATAGCTTCATAGGAACATCAGGATCAAAATCAATAGCCCTTATATGCGGGATACTGTTCTCAAAATAGGGTTTGGATATAGCCGTGCCTTCCCAGCTGCGGATGCTCAGCCTGAGCAAATCCGGTATATTGACCGTATTGACGGATGGAAAATGGGTTTTGATAAATTGAAGCTCCTGCTGCAAATGCTCTGCTTGTCTTGGAACCAGTTCAATCGATATTCTCATAGGCACTCCTTTTTGTTGATAGCTTTATATCAAATTATAGCATGAATAGATTGCCGTATCAGGCTGTCCATTCGCCTCTTTATGGTATAATAATCTGCATTGTATTGCCCAGCCTGCCATCTCTGCTGAAAAGGAGCTAAAATACCGTGCCCGTCACACTCCCGGATGCTTTCATCCATCAAATGCGCCAGCTACTGCCCCATGATATTGAAGCCTTTCTCAAGAGCTACAGCGCCTCCCGGACCTTCGGCCTGCGGATCAATCCGCTCAAGCCCGCTGCCGGGCAGCCGCTGCTTGCGGAAGCTGTCCGGCAGTTCAGGCTGGAGCCTGTCCCATGGTGCGGAACCGGCTATTATTATGAAGAAGCGTCAAGGCCCGGCAAGCATCCTTACCACATGGCCGGATTTTATTATATCCAGGAGCCCTCGGCGATGACGGCCGCGGAGCTGCTTGACCCTCAGCCAGGCGAGCTGATTCTTGATCTGGCCGCTGCTCCAGGCGGCAAAACGACCCAGATCGCCGGAAAAATGGCCGGACAGGGCGTTCTGATCGCGAATGAGATCCATCCTGCGAGAGCCAAAATATTAAGTGAAAATGTGGAGCGCTGCGGCATTGCCAACGCTATCGTGACAAGCGCCGCCCCGGATGAGTTATCCCGCCGGTTTCCGGGGCTGTTCGACCGGATTATGCTGGACGCCCCATGCTCGGGCGAAGGCATGTTCCGCAAGGATGAAGCGGCCATCAGCGAATGGTCGGTGGCTCATGTTGCCATGTGCGCGGCCAGGCAGGCGGATATTCTGGATCATGCCGCCATTCTGCTGAAGCCCGGAGGAAGGCTGGTCTATTCAACCTGCACCTTTAACCGTCTGGAGAATGAAGAGACGATTGCCGCCTTCTGTTCCAAATATCCGGCGTTCAGCGTTATGCGACTGGAACGCATATGGCCGCATACAGAACGGGGAGAAGGCCATTTTGTCGCTGTGCTCCAAAAAGCCGGGACTTCTTCCCCCGCGTTTGCTGGAGATGCTGGCGACAGCCCGTCTGCCGCGGAGCAGCACCAGGGCAAGTCAAAGCGTGAGCGCCGCCGGAATCACACCGCAGCGGGAACCAGCGGCATCGAGGCGGATATGGCGCTCGTGCGCGCTTTCGCCGAAACGGCGCTGCCCGGCGGATGGACGCTGGGACCAGGCGAGCCGCTTCGCTTCGGCGACGCCCTCTATTGGCTGCCGCATCCGGCAAGCGGCGGCACAAGCCCCATCGGGGCGGGGGACCTTAACGGTCTCAAGGTCCCCCGCCCCGGCCTGCACCTGGGTGACGTGCGCAAGAACCGCCTGGAGCCGGCGCATGCTCTGGCTATGGCAGTCCCGGCTGGCGCCGCCGCATGGATGCAGAGCTACCGGCCCGAGGCGCCGGAGATCGCCGCCTTCCTGCGCGGAGAGACCCTTCCCGCACAGGAGAGCAGCACCGGCTGGGGCCTCATAGCCGTAGACGGCCTCCCGCTTGGCTGGGGCAAAGCCAGCGGCGGCCAAATCAAGAACCACCTGCCCAAAGGGCTGCGGCGCTTCACCTGAGGGACACCAGCACGCCAGCTCCCGACACTCCCCGGCAGCTGCCTTCCATAATTGAACGGCAGTCTCTGCGTGTCACAGCAGGGCATATGCCCAAATATGGCCGCAGCCTGGGCAGCTGTCCAGTCGCATGCCGGTTTTCTTCATACTATACTGTATACCGAGTACCGAAGATCATCATGAAGGACCAGAAGAAACGGTGCCGGAATTATCTTTTCAGGGAGAAATTTGCTTGTCCGGAGCTGTCGGAGGATACGGAGGTTTCACTTCGGCCGGCGCAATATTGGTCTTGTTCATTCTGCTGGTCATCTTAACCTGCGGAATCCTGTACGGATCGATCCCGTTTGCGCACAAGAAGAGCTGGCGCCGTCCCTGGGCGGCGCATCAAGCTTCTTCATTCCAGAAAATACATATGACGGAAAGGCAGACTTTCTTACAGTTAAGAATAAAACCGCCTGAGGGAGTTCCCTCAGGCGGTTTTGCATTCCCTATAAAGCCTTATCACCAGGCATAAGTACGCAGCGCATAGGCGACACCATCTTCTTCATTGGAGAACGTCACCGCGTTCGCAGCTGCCTTAACCGCCTCGGGCGAATTGGCCATCGCAACGCCAAGTCCTGCGAAGGTCAGCATGCCGATATCGTTATAATAATTGCCGATAGCCATCACCCGGCTGCTGTCGATGCCGCGCACATGCGCAAGCTGGGTAAGAGCCGTGCCTTTGCCGGCTTCCGGATGCTGCACATCAATAAAATATTCTCCGCTGCGTATCGGCTTTAGTCCGTCCTTCCACAAACTCCAGTCCGCCTCGATCCTGTCCATCTCCGCCGCGCTGCCAAATACCGTAAACTTCACCAGACCCTCCGGCAGAGGTGCGGCGCTATCCCGCCAAACCGGCTTCACCTCATAGCGTCCATACATGGCCTCCGCTTCGGTGGTGATGCCTTCAATCATCAGATCAAACGCCGTGTTTATATCAAAATGATAGCCGCCCTGCAGGCAGTACTCCCGGAAACGGGCAAGCTCAGCGCCGGATATCGCATATTGATGAATCACCTCTCTGCGGTCCGCATCGACTGTCGCCGCTCCATTATGCGTAATCATCGTACCCGAGAGGCCAAGCTCAGCGAGTACCGGCAGCGCATTGGTCGGCCCCCGTCCCGTGCACAGCACGATCTCCGCTCCGCGGGAGGCTGCCTCCCGCACCGCGTCACGCACGGCCGGAGTCAGTACATGACCGTCTGTGAGAAGCGTTCCGTCCACATCAAGCGCAATCAAATCGTATTGAATCGACATCCTGTCCTTACCTGCCCTTCACTAAATCACGGTTGTTTGCCTCAACAAACAGGCTTAATTTATGCACGGCAAATACGTCTAGCCGTTCTTGACCTTCGCCTCTTTAATCAACATGAGCTGCTCAAGCTCCGTTTCCGTAAGCGGACGGTACTCACCAAGGGACAAAGCCGGATCGAGCGCAAGCGGCCCCATGGCTACCCGTTTCAGGTAGATGACTTTTTTGCCCACGGATTCAAACATCCGCTTAACCTGATGAAATTTGCCTTCATGGATCGTCAGTGATATTCGGCTCTGCACTGCTCCCTCTCCCGCGGCTTCTTTGCCGGTTATATGAAGCTCCGCAGGCATCGTCTGATACCCGTCGTCCAAAGCGACTCCCGCGGCAAAAGCATCCACATCCTCCCGGGTGACATCCCCCAGCACGATAGCCTCGTACGTTTTGGGCACATGCTTGCGCGGCGACAGCAGCTCATGAGCCAGACGGCCGTCATTGGTCAGCAGCAGCAGTCCCTCCGTATCCTTGTCAAGGCGACCGACAGGAAATGGCTGAAGCACCCGATCCACCGGATCAAGTAGCTCGATTACGGTTTGATCCCATTTGTCCTCCGTTGCCGAAATGACCCCCTGCGGCTTGTTCAGCATCACGTAGATCACTTCCTGGTACACAACCTTCTCGTCATCGAACAGGACAACCGCCGTTTCCGGATCAAGCGTGAGACCGTGATCCTTGGCACGGACGCCGTCCACGCTCACGCGCCCTTGTTTAATCGCTATTTTCACTTCGCTTCGCGAGCCGCAGCCCATATTGGCCAGCAGCTTGTCGAGCCTCATCTTCTTTGCCACTTATATCAACCTCCAACCGGCAGGCAGCTCATTCTTGAGCCAGCCTTCTCCGCCAACCTTGCCCCATCCAATGGGGAAATCATCCGCGCAAACCAGCACATAGCCCTTTGCCGCGGCTCCAGCCGGCGTACTATGCTCCTGTTCGTGCGGATCTCCGTCCCGCGCATCGGACCGGCCATCCGCCTCCCCGGTCCGAACCAGGCGCTCTGCATCGATATGCAGCGTCTCGCCCTTCAAATACCGGAGCGTCGCTTCATCATCCGCGCCCAGCCGCAGACTCAGCGCCGCTTCCCCGCGCCGCAGTCCCAGGGCAAGCGCCTGCGACGGCTCAAACCGGTGCGGGCCGGCTTCGCCGATGTACCAGCCGGCCCGCACGACCCGTAATCCGCCGAGCGAAGGCATGCCCGGCGGCTGCAAATAGACACGCGAGCCGTAAGCAACCAGCTCGCCGGTCCACTGCTCCGCGCCGATCAGCTGCTCGGCCGCGAATTTCCCCCAGGACGCCGCGGCATCCGGAGCCGTTCCGGGGCTGCTGCTCCCCTTGTGGGCGGAAGCGCGCTTGTCGTCCCGCGCGGATTTTCCCCCATAGCTTATGCCGCCTGTTTTGTCCGCCCTTCCGCCGCGGAGGCCCTTCTCCCCGGCATGAATTCTGACGCTGTCCTGAGGATGGCTGCCCTGCCGGCTATGGGCTTTTTTACGGCTGCGCTCATCAGCATGACCTTGTCCACTTTGCGCTCCGTTAGCCTGACGCTTCGCCCCGGAATACCGTTCCTCGCGGACAGGCCATTGTTGATAACCTGACTTCTCTTGTTCATCAATCCCAGCTTTGCTGGCGGCAGTCCGCTTCAGCTGCCCGCCGTGGCTTGGCTTCCCTCCATGACGTTCAGGCTCCACGCCTGTTACGGCACCGCTTCGCCCGCCGTCGCTTGTCAGCTCATCAGCACCAACCGGTTTGCGTTTATACAGGACCGCTGCATAATGCCCTTCGCCTCCGGTCAAATGCGGCCACAGACGGACCGTACCCGAAATGCTTGCCAACCGCGCACGGCCCGCTTCGGCGTTCTCTCCGAGCTGGCCGACAAGCAGATTTCTTCCGGCTATCCGTTCCATGTCAGGATCTGTATCATTAACGGCTCCGGCAGCCTCGGCAGCGCTCAATCCGATCCAATCCGGTCTGCCTGCCGCCCAACCATGGGCAAGCTCAATGGGGACAATCTCCAGCAGCGGCTCCGCAATCAATAAAGCGGCAATTTGGGCTTCGTTTTCTTCAGGCGAGAACGTGCATGTCGAATAGACCAGAGTGCCGCCCGGCGCCAGCATCCGGCTCGCATGAACGAGAATATCCCGCTGCATGACGCTGCAGCGTTCCACTGAATGACGTTCCCACTCGGCAATCATCGATTCGTCCTTACGGAACATTCCCTCTCCCGAGCAGGGGGCATCCACCAGAATTCGGTCGAACCATCCTTCGAATACCTCCGCAAGCCTCCCTGGTTCCTCGTTCAGAATAACCGCATTCCGTACTCCGGCCAGCTCGATATTTTTGGCGAGCGCCTTCGTCCGTTCCCTGGCATTGTCGTTGGCTACCAGCACGCCGCTGCCCTGCAGCTTGGCCGCCAGCTGGGTCGACTTGCCCCCGGGAGCCGCGCATAAATCCAGCACGCGTTCGCCAGGCAGAACGCCGAGCAGCTCCGCGGGCACCATTGCGCTGGGTTCCTGAATATAGTAAAGCCCCGCATGATAATGCGGGTGCTTGCCCGGGCGGTCGGCTTCTTCATAATAGAACGCCCCCTGTTCCCAGGGAACACCTGTCAATCTATCCGAAAGCAGCGATAGCTCGGCAAAAGCCGCCGCCGTCAGCTTTAATCCGTTTACCCGCAGTCCGAATTTGCGCGGCCGTTCATAAGAAGCAATAAAATCGTCATATTCGCCCTGCAGCATGATTTTCATTTTATCCGTAAACGATTGCGGCAGCATGATGCCCACTTGCCAAAACCCCTCCTGCCGTTTCTCTCGTTCATCTAAAAGCAAAGCATTTTTTTACCTTTGTAGTCATTAACATATTGTATTATACAGCGCCTGGCTTCACCAACTGCTTTTTTTCAGGCCATTCCGTCCAAGTGGGAACAAATGGCTGCTGCGAGGCAGATTTCTTCCCTCAGATTCCTATATTTAAAATAAACCGCCTGAGCCGCTTCGCCCCCTATCCGGAGCAGGCCAGCGGCAGACGGTTATTTCCCGGTGGATATGATTGTGCCGGCAAGCCGGCTATTCGGGTTCATGACGCTCATATCTCATCCTCCGCATGCAGGCGCTGCTCCAGCGGAATTTGCGACATCGCCCCGACAAGCCGGCGAAGCTCATCATCCTGTACAAGCAGCCGAAAAGCTGCGAACGGAGGGGGCCCCGCGAGCCCGGGTCCAGGCCTCGTCTGAACAGTTTCACCGGCGGCTTCAGAGGCACGATTGCCCTCGTCAACCAGCCGGTTCACCCAGGAATGGAGCGGCGCAAGAACGCGGGCCATGTCTTGACGGAGCATTCCCAAATCCAGTCCCATCAGAACATCCGGGTATGAAGCAAGCTTGTTCTCCGCTTGCGTGAACAGCTTCACAGCGCCCGAGTAATTATCATTGCGCCAATGGTGCAGACCGACTGCAGCCTGAAGAAGTCCTTGATACAACGTATTCCGACCCTCCTCGAGCCACAGCTCCTCCATCACCTCATGGCATTCAAAGTAATCCTCGTCCACATTGAAAAGCACGATAAAATGAACGAAACGCTCATCATACCATTCCAGCTCCCTGCCGACCAATCTACGAACCTCCGCTCTTCTTGACCTTGATCAGCGCTGTACGGATTTCATCAGCCAGCATGCGGATGGCATAGCCGTCTTCTTTCTCCCACAGCTCGTTGAACCGCAGCTGGAATTGGACGGCTTCTCTGACCCTGTGGAAGAAATACAGGTCCTGGATATCGCTCAGCACACTCGAGACCATATTTGATTTTTCTTCGAAATCGCGCTGGGCATCCAGAATCTCCTTGCGGATGCTCGACATCTCCGAATCCAGTACCGCTGCGGCTTCGGCCGCTGTCTTGAGCCGGGTCCGCACATCGTCAGGCAGGCTTTCTTTATATTTATAGTTAAGGGAATGCTCGATTGTTGCCCAGAAATTCATCGCGAGTGTCCGGATTTGCACCTCTGCCAGCACGATTTTAAGGCCGATTGCCGTCTGGACAGGATATTCTACAATCATATGAAAGCTGCGATAGCCGCTGTCTTTGAAATTCGTGACATAATCCTTCTCAAACACCAGGGTTAGATCCTTGCGGTTGCGGATCAACTGCGCCACACGATGAATATCATCGACGAATTGGCACATGATGCGGATTCCCGCGATATCCTCAATGCCCGTTTCGATGCTTTCCATGGGAACATTCAGACGCTTCGCCTTCTCCAGAATGCTTGAGATCCGTTTCACCCGTCCGGTTACAAACTCGATCGGCGCGTAGGTCTCTCTTGTTTTCAACTCTGTACGAAGCGTCTTGAATTTCACCTTCAATTCCTCAACAGCCTGCTCATAGGGCTGTAAAAACAGCCCCCAATCTCTACCGTCCATCCAGCCGCCTCCTGTCTGTTATCTATGATCCGCACCGACTGCATCGGCGATCGTATGATATCCGTCTCTGTGCAAGAGTGCTTTTATTCCATAAGTCAGCTCCCGCAGCAGCACCGGCCCGCGGTAAATATACGCCGTATAGATTTCGACCAAACTGGCTCCGGCGCGAATTTTATCGTATGCATCGTCCGCGGTAAAGATGCCGCCAGAACCAATAATGGGCAGTTTGCCGCCAGTCAGCCTATACACTTCGCGTATGACCTCCGTGGAGCGTTCCTTCAGCGGCCTGCCGCTGAGGCCGCCGGTTTCGCTCGCGTGCGGATGCCGGAGCCCCTCCCGGCTGAGCGTCGTATTCGATGCTATAATCCCGTTCACACCGCTCGCCGCAATGGTCTCCACGGTATATGCGAGCTGCTCGTTCGTCATGTCCGGCGCAATCTTGACCAGCACCGGCTTCACGGCCCCGCCGTTTGCCTTGGCCTGAGAACGCATCTCCTCCATAACGGTGGAAAGCAGCAGCCTCAGCTCATCGCCATGCTGCAGGGCGCGAAGGTCAGGTGTATTCGGCGAGCTTATATTGACAACGAAGAAATCGCCGTACGTATATAACGCTTTAATGCAGGCGCGGTAATCCTCATGCGCCAGCTCATTAGGCGTTGATTTATTTTTGCCGATATTGACGGCAATCGGAATGCTCCTCTTCTTCCCGTCAGCGAGCCGCTGCGCCATTGCTGCCGTTCCCTCATTATTGAATCCCATCCGGTTCACGAGCGCCTCGTCGGGCGGCAGGCGGAACAGTCTGGGGAGTTCATTGCCTGCTTGTCCTTTGGGGGTCACCGTACCCACCTCAGCAAAGCCGAAGCCCATATTGGCAAACATATCCACCGCTTTCGCGTTCTTATCCAGGCCGGCTGCCAGCCCTACCGGATGGGGGAAATGTAGACCGAATACATCCATGGCAAGCTCCGGGCATTCCTTGACTCCGTACAGCGACCGCATCATAGCCGGGATTCCGGGAACCCGGCCCGCGGAATGCAGACCGTCTATAACGAGATGATGGGCTTTTTCCGGATCCATCCGAAACAGAATTGGTTTGGCTACTTTATACAACAACTTCTTCACTCCGTTCATCATGTTAGCTCTACGCAACATTTTAACGTGTTCAACTAAAAAAAGAAAGAGCCCGGCTCAGGCCATCAGCAGCACGAGCGGGCATTTATACTGTCTTTGTCGTTATTGCGGGCTATCAGGAAAACGGATACAATGAGATCACATCCTATTACCTATTAGAGAAAGGTTGATCCACATGAGCCAAACCAAGAAGAAACCGCCCATTCTAAAAACCAAACCAAAAGAAGAGGTTAACAAGAAGGCGCTGCTGTGGATCGGTGCCGTTATCGTTGTGGTCGTCGCTGCTGTTGCGCTTCTGCTCGTATTCGAGAATTAATTAGTTCAGCCAGCGGTACACGACTTCCGGATTCGTTTCATCCTGCATCGGCTGCAAGCTGAAGCGCTCTGCAGCCGGCTTGGGAGCATCTGCAGGCAGAACCCCGCTCTTGATCTCCACCTTGGTCCCAAGTGGCACAAGATCGAACAGCTCCTCCACATCCTCCTTGTTCATCCGTACACAGCCATGCGATTCATCCTTGCCGATGCTTTGAGGCTCATCCGTTCCATGAATGGCATAACGCGTTCCGGACAGCGTCATTCCCCTGCTTCCAAACTCGCCGTCATCGCGCCCGTTCGGATTCTTGACCTTCTCGCTGATATAAAAGCTTCCTGAAGGCGTCTTCTCACCGCCGAGACCCACGTTATAGCTGCGGATGATGACGTCCCCGCTCACGACGGCCAGCGTGTGATTCTCTTGATCGACGATAATGGACAGCGGTTTATCCGGAAGCACCATTTGTGCCGCCGCACTTGACCTTTCATTACTATTCGACTCTGCTCCGCCTGATCCGTTCCCTGCGGGATCGCCCCGGACAGCTGAAGCCGCCTTTTGCCTCTGGAGAATATCCGGGAACAGCTTCCTCATTAATGAAGTTTCGCCGGACAGGACATTGTTCGGATAGGGGCGCACCATATCCTCAAGCTTGTCTGGCCAATGTTTAAACAGCTCCCGGTACTGTTCAATCGCGCTGGTCAGCGTCCAACGCTGCTCCTGCTGCTTGCTCCAGCTTCCATAAGCCTGTTTGGCTCCGGCTGCATCGCTTGGCTGGCAATTACAGGCTATCGCATCGTGAAGACTGACATTGAAGGCTTGTCCTTCTCCCTGCCGCTTGGTTGACAGCAGCATGCGGGTATTGCCCGTCCATTTCCGCCAGCTGTCGTCCTGCTCCAGCATCACGGCAAGTCCGAGATCGGCCGACTTCTCCCCTCCTTCCATCAGTACGCCCATCGCCTTCCCCAGACCGCTGCTGTCGGCAGGCTTTACGAATGCCACCCGGACATCCGGACCGGAATTCTCTTCAGAGCCGGCCGGCCAATCATCAACCGCCGCACTCTGGTCAGCAGCTTGTTCATCCCGGCTGCTTGGCCCATCGGCAAAAGGATTAGTCAGAACAGCGCCCAATAGGAGCAGCAGCGCAATCAATGAACGGATAACCAGCTGCTTCATGCGCCGGCGGCGGTTCCACTGGGCAATCAGCTGCTGCGGCTCATTGGCAAGCGGATGCTGTTTGCGCTCAAATGCTTCATATATGCTGCCTGCCTTGAGAAAGCAATAATTCGCTTTCGCTTCTTTTTCTTCAATTACATACTGTTTGCCTAACAGGTACCATGCCATGCGATTATCGGGATGGTTTTGTACATAACGCTTCAAATACGCCATATCGTCCTGCTGCTCCATAGCCATCCCTCCCTGGAATCCGAGCTAACTACTATATCGGCAAAAGGCCGCCCGATTTGGAATCGGACGGCCCTAAATTTAATATTTTTTTATAAATTAGCGCAAAAAAGCAATAAAAAATAAGCCGAAACGTAAGAAGAACCGGCTTCGCCATCTTTTTAGGCAACAAAGTTAGTTACATCCCCAAAATATAAGCAAAGGTTGATGGAATTCTATACTTTCTTATATTTCAAAAAAGAATCCCGCCCTTGTCAGCACAAGAAACGGGACTCTTCCATATTACACGCGCTATGCTCAGGCTATACGCTTTTGGTATTACATGTTGAAAGGTACGTCTGCGACTTTGATAGAATCGGTAGGGCAGCCGTCTGCCGCATCCTGCAAATCATCATATAAATCCTCAGGAATCTCCGTATTTCCTTTATTTGCGTCACCATCGAAAATCACTTCAGCCAGACCTTCATCGTCGTAATCATAAATATCCGGTGCCGTTGCTCCGCATGCTCCGCAAGCAATGCACGTATCTTTTTCAACCCAAGTGAATTTAGACATCGTATACCCTCCCAAAAGTGTTATGCATGCAGGTACAAATTCTGCAATAAAGTTCGGCATGCATCAGCTTAGTTTTGTAAGCGCGTAACCATTGTTGCATATAAACGTAATGAACAGTCCTTACTCATCACTATATAACATATGCTCGTCTGTTTGCAAGGATGTCCCACGAATTCGCTTGTTCCGGATCAGTGCGGACGGGTCATCGCCAAGCATGCCTGCCGTAAGCACCGCATCCTCTCCGAACTTGTCGCGAAGCAGGTCCATTGCCCGCGTCAGGGCTTCCTTGCGGGGCTGCTCTTCATAGCTGAAAAGATCAAGCTGCATAGCGGTCTCACTCCGTGATGTCAAATTCTGCAGCGTCACACCAAGCAGCCGTACGGGGTCGCCTTCGCGCCAATGCTTGTCGAACAGCTTGCAGGCTTCAAGATGGATCTCAGCCGTTGTATCCGTCGGAACATGGAGTGTTACCGAGCGGTTAACTGTCGTCATATCCGGTTTGCGGATAACGACTTGGATCGTGGCCGCCACCAGCTTCTGGCGGCGCATTCTTCTGGCTGTTTGATCGGCCAGATTCAGCAGGATGCGATGCGCCTCCTGCCGCTTGGTTACATCTTGCGGGAGTGTCGTTGTATGCCCGATAGATTTATTCCGTTCTCTGACAGCATTCACCGCAGAATAATCATATCCGTGCGCGGCCGACTTCATCCAGGAGCCTGCCACACCGAAATGCTTTACCAGCATGGCCTCTTCCGCTGCCGCGAGCTGACCGATTGTATGGATATTCAATTTTTTCAGCTTCTCGCCTGTTTTGCGTCCTATTCCAAACAGCGAGTCACAAGGCTTATGCCAAAGCAGACGCGGCACATCACGTATCCGCAAAACTGTCATCCCATTGGGTTTGTGCATATCCGAAGCCATTTTGGCGAGCAATTTGTTAGGCGCAACGCCGATTGAGCAGGGCAGATTCCATTCGGTTTGGATCCGATGCTGAATATCCCGGGCAATATCGAGCGGTTCCCCGAAAGCCGAAGACCCTGTAATGTCCAGATAGCATTCATCAATCGAGGTTGCTTCCAAGAGCGGCGTGTATTGACTGGCAACCGACATAAATCCGCGTGAGTACTTGCGGTACAGTTCAAAATCGGGCTTGATCAGAATCATCTCCGGGCACAGCTGCAGGCCCTGCCTTACGGTCATTCCGGTTTTGACGCCCTTCTGCCTCGCTGTATAGGAGGACGTCACGATAATCCCTCTGCGCTGCTCTACACTGCCGGCAACTGCCGTCGGCTTTCCTTTATAAATGCCTGGTTCCTCCGCCTCATGAACCGAACAATAAAATGCGTTCATATCCAGGTGAATGATGATACGGTTTTTTCTGACTTCCTGATCTTCACCGGCTTGTTTCATATTCGGTTTTAACCGCACATAGACTTAAAACAAGCCCTGGTGCCGTCTGCTCCAAGCTAATAGACGCCAAACAAGTCTTCATAGCTTCCGCACCTCCTATATGAATATGTAAAAGCTTCGATTGTTTCTAGCATACCACAAAAACCGCTACTAAAATGACAATCCCGACAGGACCGCGTTTAGCGACAGCCATCAGGTCTTATGCTATAATATGAAATTATGACTTTTCAAAGTATGGATAGAGGAGGGCGTCCAAGCAATGACCAACATTATCTCGGTTTTCGATACGACGCTGCGTGACGGTACGCAAGGCGAAGGAATCAGCCTGTCAGCGGACGACAAATTAAAAATCGCCCAGAAGCTCGATACGCTTGGCGTTCATTATATTGAAGGCGGCAATCCTGGAAGCAACAGCAAGGATATTGAGTTTTTCCAGCGTGTCAAAACTTTGAAGCTGAATGCCAAACTAACCGCTTTCGGGAGCACGCGGCGCAAGAACAGTGTGGCGGAGCAGGACAGCAATCTGCTGCGTATCGTGGAATCCGGCGTACCAGCGGCAACGCTGGTCGGCAAATCGTGGGATTTCCATGTTCATACCGCACTCCAAACAACACTTGAAGAAAATTTGTCCATGATTTATGACTCCTTCGCCTTTCTCAAGAGAAATCATGTAGAAGCGATTTTTGATGCCGAGCATTTCTTTGATGGATACAAAAATAATCCGGAGTATGCCCTCTCCGTGCTGCGCAAGGCTCAGGATGCCGGCGCAGATTGGATTGTACTGTGCGATACCAATGGCGGTACACTGCCTACGGAAATTCACGATATCGTCAGCCGCGTCCGCGCCGAGCTTACTGCCCCGCTTGGCATCCACACCCATAACGATTGCGAGCTAGCCGTCGCCAATACGCTTGCGGCCGTACAGGCGGGCGCACGTCAAATTCAAGGCACGATTAACGGGTACGGCGAGCGCTGCGGCAATGCCAATCTGTGCTCCATCATCCCGAATCTGCAAATCAAAATGGACTATCGCTGTATCGCAGACGAGCAGCTTGAGTCATTAACGACCACAGCCCGCTACATAAGCGAAATTGCCAATGTGCATATGCCGGTGGGCCAGCCTTATGTAGGAAATGCGGCATTCGCCCATAAAGGCGGCATTCATGTATCGGCGATTATGAAGGATTCCAAAACCTACGAGCATATTCAGCCGGGTCTTGTCGGCAACAAGCAGCGCATTCTCGTATCGGAGCTTGCCGGACAAAGCAATATCATCTCCAAGGCGCAGGAGCTTGGTCTTGATGTGAACGCCAATAACGAGAAAACAAAACAGATTATGGAACGGATCAAGGAACTGGAGCATCAGGGCTATCAATTTGAGGGAGCCGATGCCTCCCTGGAGCTGCTCCTTCGTGACGCCTTCGGCGAGATGAAAGAACTGTTCAAGCTGGAATCGCTGAAGATGCTTGTGGAAAAAAACAATGGCAGCATGAACGCAGAAGCCATCGTCAAAGTTAATGTGGAAGGCCAAACCGTCTACACCGCTGCCGAAGGCAATGGACCTGTGAACGCTCTGGACAATGCGCTCCGCAAAGCGCTGGTCCAATTTTACCCAAGCATCAACAACATTCATCTGGCTGACTACAAGGTGCGCGTGATTGATGAGAAGGATGCCACCGCCGCCAAGGTCCGGGTGCTTATCGAATCCACCGATTTCAAAAACACCTGGAACACGGTGGGCGTGTCGAGCAATGTTATTGAAGCCAGCTGGGAAGCACTCGTGGACAGCATACGCTATGCCATGATGAATATGGCCAAAGTAGATGGCAATCAGGACCAGCCGCGCGCTAGCCTTGGTCTTGTGAACCATTAAACGACCGTTTTATAACCCTCAAACAAATTAATGGACATGCCCTACGGGTCTCAAACCCATCCGGCATGTCCATTTTTTTTATCAGGCCGCAGCCTTCTGATCATCTTCCACCTTCAGCCATTTGTCAATCCGGTCCTGCCATTCCTGTCTGGAAATGACGCCCGTAATCCGCTCCCGTACAATCCCTTGACTATCGATCAACAAGCTTGTCGGAAAAGACGATACCTTGTAGAGATCCGTCGCATTCCCGTCACGGTCCATGAGAATCGGGAAGGTGAGCTTCTGCTCGTCCACAAATTCGCGCGCCTGCCGTTCCTTGTCATAGCTTGTCGCATTAATGCCATACAAATCGACGCGGCCACCGTATGCCTGTGACAGCTCTTCCATGTCAGGCGCCTCCAATTCGCAAGGATAACACCATGACGCCCAGAAATTGATTAAAACCAGCTTGTCCTGTTTTCCGCCGATCGCAACTTTATTGTCGTTCAAATCGGGCAGTTCAAGCGTTGGCGCGGTGAAACCGGGCTTGGGCAGCATGTCTGCCGACGCAGCCAAAGCTTCACTTTGCTTGCTTTTATTTTGATACACTGCGATTCCTGCCAGCACAAGTACAACCGTGAGCAATATCCATGTCCGTCTCATCATAAGCCTTCTTTCCTTCTGTAAAAAGTCGTCCCGCAGTCTGTCCAGGCGAGCTTTTCTATTGTGTTTTCCTCGCCCTGCGGATTCTTAAGCTCCCTATATGTTACCATGCTGGAGAATGGAAGCTCAAGTCGGGGGGCACATTACCACTACAACAGATACCATGGGAGTGTAGACAATCATGAACAAGACCAAATCCAGAGCCGCCACTAAATTCATCACCCCAATGCGCACTACCGAACTTGCACCTTCCGAGGGCGGCGCTGCATCTGACAATAAGCCAAAAGGCAGTGGAAAATGGCGGGAATATGCTGCCTTATCCTCAGTTCCGCTCGTACTGGTTCTGGGCAATTCCATGCTTGTGCCGATTCTTCCTGACATGGAAACCAAACTTAATATATCCAGCTTTCAGGCCAGTCTGGTTATAACTCTATTCTCGGTATCCGCCGGAATCATTATTCCTGCTGCCGGTTTTTTATCGGACCGCTACTCCCGCAAGGCCGTTATGCTCCCTTCCCTCGCCTTATACGGCCTAGCCGGTATCGGAGCGGGCATTGCCGCCCTGATGCATTCATATGGTTTCCTGATAGCCGCAAGGGCTTTGCAGGGCATTGGAGCCGCCGGGACAGCCCCGATTGCCATGGCATTGGTCGGAGACAAGTATAAGGATGGCGAAGAGAGCGAGGCTCTGGGTTTAATTGAAGCCTCCAACGGAGCAGGCAAAGTGATCAGCCCGATACTTGGTTCCTTGCTTGCTCTCATTATATGGTACGCGCCGTTGTTTGCCTTTCCTGTCTTTTGTGCGGCTTCCTTCCTGGCTGTCAAGGTAATGATCAAGGAACCAGCCAGCGATAAGGAAAGCTCGACGCTTAAGCAGTATATTTCCGATACGGTCAAGGTGTTTCGTGAAAAGGGACGATGGCTGACATCCGCCTTCGTCGCCGGCTCCCTCGGCCTGTTCATCTTATTCGGAGTATTGTTCCGGTTGTCCGATCTGCTGGAAAAGCCGCCTTATTCCATAGACGGTGTCGCCAAGGGCGGGGTCCTTGCCATCCCGCTGCTTGGCCTGGTGGCGACAGCATACTTGACCGGCCGTGCAATCAAAAACAACGGGACGCTCATGCGGTGGCTGATGCTGATCGGGCTGGCTCTGATGTGCGCGGCGCTTGGCGCCTGTGCTTTTCTGCACAATAATATTTACGCCCTGATCGGCTTCGCCACCCTGAGCAGCATTGGAACCGGTCTCCTACTTCCCTGCCTGAACACGCTGATTACCGGTTCGGTGGACAGCTCTCATCGCGGTATGGTTACTTCATTATATAGTAGTCTGAGGTTTCTGGGCGTTGCCTTTGGCCCGCCGATATTCAGCTGGATGGCGGACCGGTCGGACACGCTGCTCTTTGGAGTCGTCTCCGGGCTTTCACTTGCCGGCTTATTTCTTATTCTGGCGTTTGTAAAACCTCCTCAGCAGGCCGGGGGCTAACCATTTCCATTCCTTATATGCGGTGCTTCAGCCAAGCTACCATCTACGGTATAATGGTTTCAAACAGGACCAGGAGGCGGATTGGCGTGGACAAGCGGAATAAACAGCAATCTGGGATTACGCTCACTGCCCGCTTAAGCATGGCCCAGATAACTGGAGAGGCTCGAATTCAACTAATTGAATCCTCTTTGTCAGCTTACCCCCGCGAGGCATGCGGTGTCCTCACAGGCTCCATAAGAGAGCCCTTGCAAGGAACAAGCGACGGCATTGTCCGCGTGGATGCTGTCCATCCCATTCGCAATGCTGCAGCGGAACCATTAAGCGCTTTTTCCTTTGATCCCCATGAATGGATCCAGACGATGTACAGCATACAAAAAAACCGACAATCACTTGTCGGTTTCTATCATTCGCACCCTGCCTCGCCCCCCCTTCCGTCAGATGCGGATCTATGGGGCTTGCAGCACGGCAAAGCCGCGTCCTATTGGATTGTTTCGCTGGCGGAGCAGAAATGTCCTGTCATAAGCGCTTTTGGTGTTAACGGAATTTCACTTTACCCATTAATGCTTGCTCAGATAGGCATAAAGGTCGCCGAGTGTCACCACGTTACGTGAGAATATCCGCTTCAAATAAACAAGCCACAGCTGCGCGGTCATGATGGAATCCTCAAGGGCATGATGCCGCTGCGTGATGCGAATGCCGCTATCCTCAAGCAGCTCATCAAGGCCATAGCCTTCTCGTCGCGGCTCCAGCCATTTGGCCACCATCATCGTATCCAGCACCCGATGGGTCAGATTTACCTTGGAGGTCCGCCACAGTGCCGCGTTCAGAAATTGCCTATCATGGCCGCTGGCATGGGCAATCAGCATTCTTTTACCCACAAATTCCATAAAATCATGGAGAACCTGCATCAAATCCGGCGCGCTCTCCGCCATTTCATTCGTAATGCCTGTCAGCTCAGTTATATGTCTGGGAACTTTGCGTCCCGGGTTTACAAGTGTATAGAAGGACCGCTCCTCCAGAATGGTTTCCCCTCTTAAGGTTACAGCACCCACCGACAGAATCTCATCGCCATTGGCAGGGTAGAAGCCCGTAGTCTCCAAATCAAATACGACCACTTCCATCTCTTTCAGTGATTGATCCAGGATGGATTCTTTCCGCTGCTCCTTGGACATGGAACGTATAAAGGCCATCTGCTGGGCGTTTTGAGCACCCATCATTGAAGCGATCGCCGGCGTAATGCCGCCCATTTTATACAAATGCCACATCCGTCCGACGCCTTTTTGCTCCTTCATGGTATCCCCTTTCGCCTCCCCTATAGCCCGCTCATCGTCTCTTTATAAACTCGCCGCTGCAATTTCTTCCCCAGGCGCAAAGCAATTTTGAGCTCATCGGTTAGCTCCTTGGTCATTCTGCTGCCTGCAAGCTTGCCATTATTGGCATACAATCCATCTTCCTGTCGCTCTGTCGTCATTAATCGAATACGCAGAACCAACCGGAAAGCCCCGGAATATAAATCGGCATCCCGCTGCGTAAAATCTCCGCTCAGCAGCAGTTCCTGAATCCGCTCAAGCGTTGAGGTTGTCCTGATATTGCTGCGGATGCTCATGAGCCGGATGGCATTGACCATTGGGATGTAGGCCCCGTATTTGATATCCAGACTGCCCGCATCCTCTCCATACTGCTCTTTAAGCAGCTGACCGAATACACCTACCAGCATTTTGTGGCGCATCGTGTTATTCAGCATGCTTCTCACGATGGCCGGTTTATCCAGCAAATCGGCATAAAATTGATTTTGGAATACGGTCATTAACTCCGAATCTCCATAAATCAGCCGGCTGTCGGCAATGATGAGCAAATATCTTACGCGTTCCCAGTTTGGTTCCGTGAACCATTCCTTCAATCTGGACCTCCATTCGGTCAGTGATTGGCGCCACTCGGAGTTCGAGCTGATAACTTTGCCTTCACATGGCGGATAACCAAGCTGCTGCAGCAAATCGACTATGGTTTCGGAGAATATTTTAAAATAGAGCGATACTTTCTCCTGAAGGCGTTCATCCTCCGGATCTTCGTAAACAATACCGCTATCCTGATCACTGGATAACGTCTGTTCCTCTCTGCCCCCGCTGCCGAACAATAAATAAGCGTAAAGCACGGGTGGGGTTCCATGCCCCAGCCGTGCCATTTGCGCTTCCGAGAGGATAATTGCACGCTTGATAAAAGCGTCATGCACCTCATTTAAATCGGTATAAAATTGTTCGACCGTTTGTTCCGAGAGCAGAGCTTCCATTTGCTCGTGGATTTGATCCCGCAAGCCGCGCAGCGTCTTCACATCATCAGCGGTGCCGATGAGCGCCAGCAGCTGAGCATAAATCGAATCGCTCATGCATCCCTCTCCCCTGGCCAGTATGAAAGCTTATGATTTGGATTACAGGCTTTGTTGAGCTTTTTTCATTTGCTCAGGGTAGCCGTAAGTACCATGCTCGGAAAGATCAAGTCCGATAATCTCTTGTTCTTCCGTAACACGGAAGCCCATAACAAGCTTCATAATACCGAGCAGCAGGAACGATGCGCCGAGCGCATAAGCACCGCAGACAACAACGGATTCAAATTGAACCCACAGTTGATGCCAGCTGCCTGTATCGATCAAACCGCCTTCACCGACGCCAACTTGCTCAGCCAGTGCTTTTGTTGCGAAGATACCGTTAGCCAGCGTACCCCAAACACCTGCGGCGCCGTGAACAGACATGGCATAAATCGGATCGTCCACTTTGATTTTCTCAAAGAATTTTGCACTGTAGAATACAAGCACACCTGCAACCAGACCGATAACAACTGCTGCCCATGGATCAACGAACGCACAAGATGCTGTGATGGCAACGAGTCCGGCAAGCGCACCGTTCAACATAGTAGAGATGTCAGCTTTGCCGTTAACCAGCCATGAGATCAGAAGCGCTGCTACTGCACCGGCTGCCGCGCCGAGTTGTGTATTGAATGCCACATAACCAAAGAATCCTTCGCCGACTGTAAGAGCCGAACCTGCATTGAAACCAAACCAGCCAACCCATAGAAGCAGCACAGCAAGTGAACTGAATACTTGGTTATGACCGAGGATTTCGTTAGCGGAACCGTCTTTGTTGAATTTTCCGATACGCGGTTTAAGCAGCACGGTTGCTGCGAAAGCTGCAAGCGCACCTGTTAAATGGACGACCGTCGAACCGGCATAATCTTGTGCGCCGTCCTTGGCCAGCCAGCCGCCGCCCCAGATCCAGTGAGCGACAACAGGATAAATTAATGCAGTAAACAAAATCGTGAATACGAGATATGCTGATAATTTTGCGCGTTCCGCGAATCCGCCCCATGCGATGGTCAGCGAAATAGCTGCAAACGCCAATTGGAATAGGAAGAATACGCTCGAAGGATAAGCTTCACTGGTAGAATCTCCTACAACAGATGGGCTAAAGAAGAAATTGCCTGAGCCGATAAAATTATTGATTGCATGATCGACGTTGTCTCCTCCGAAGATCAAACCATAACCTACTGCCCAGAATACCAGGGAACAAAGACCTACTGTGAAAATTGTTTTACCTGCTACGTGCCCGGCATTTTTCATCCGGGTCGATCCTGCTTCCAGCAGAATGAAGCCGCCTTGCATAAGAATAACGAGAACTGCTGCAACCAGAATCCAGACCGTGTTAATTCCCAGACTCAGCGTTGCCGGAGTAGGATCCTCCGCAAATGCCATTGCGGGGAAGACCAAAGATAACGCAGCAATCGATAAGACCAACTTCTTAACCATGACGACCACTCCCTAATTGTGTAATGTTTCTTGACATGCTTGGAAAGACTTAATGTCATTATAGTCAGAAGTGCTCATTTTGACAATACGGTTTTTCGAATTTCTACAAAAAAATCAAACATTCGTTACTTCCAAAGACCTGAATGTTAAGTTTTTTCACAATTTCAACTCCAAAATCATCTATTAGAGGGTTTATCCTTCGCCTTTTCCATTAGAAACTCTTATTTGTCAACTCAGAATTTGTTTGTAAAATCTTAAAAATCAGTGAGGATTATGAGGCATATTCTAAACAATTAACAATTTTGAAAGCATTACGTTTGACTGTATGGTTGTAGATTCTGTATCATATACTAATAAGGTAAGCTTGGATAGGAAGGCAATTTGTCCATTTATACAGATCCCTTGTGTTCGTGTAATTAATGAAAGAAGGTGAGAATGTTGGCGGAAAAATCTTTGTACCGTATTGGCATGCTTTCAAAACTGGCCGACGTCAGCCCTCGCACAATCGATTTCTATACTTCGATTGGATTGATTCAGCCAGAGACGCGTTCAGCCAAAAATTACCGCTTATACAGTGATGAAACCTTAATTCGCCTCAAACGTATTGTACAAATGAAGAAAGATAAATATTCGCTTGATGAAATCAAAGAAAATATCAACGTATGGCGCAAGGTTTCATCCGAAGAGCAGGTTTCGAGCAAGCTTACAGACCTGCAGCTCCATCTGGAACAGCTGCAGCGCGAAGTAAAGGAGCTTGAGCCGGTTTTGAACCAGATGAAGCCCCAGCAGGCCAAGCAGGTCTTCAAACGGCTTGTGCCGCAAACAGCGGCTTGTGTAGAGGCATTGGTGCTGCTCCTGAATAAAGGCGGACTAATGTAAAACTAAATAATGGAGGGACTTCAGATGCTTTTTTTTCATCCCATGGACTTTCTGATTATCATCGCCTTCGGTTTGTCGCTTTGGGCTCAGTTCCGGGTTAAAGGAACGTTTAACCGCTGGGCTGAGGTGAGAACGATGAGCGGGATGACCGGCTATGACGCCGCCAGAAGAATGCTCGATGCGAACGGCCTGCATGATGTGCCTGTTGAGCCTGTACCAGGAAGGCTCTCCGATCACTACGATCCGATCCACCGGGTTGTACGGTTGTCGGAGCCCGTCTATTACGAGAACTCCATCTCGGCCGTTTCTGTGGCTTGTCACGAGGTCGGTCATGCCATACAGCATCAGCAGCATTATCCGATGCTCGTCGTTCGCCACCGTATCTTCCCGGTCGTCAGATTCGCTTCCGGAGTCGCACCTTTTATGCTGATTGCCGGATTCCTGTTCCAGGCAAGCGGACTTATCGGCCTGGGGATTATATTCTTCACCTGCGCCGTCGCTTTCCAGCTCATTACACTGCCGGTTGAGTATAATGCCAGCAACAGAGCACGGGACTTGATGATTGCGGAAGGCTTTATTACAAACGATGAAGAGCGGGGCGTTGCCAAGGTGCTGAACGCCGCTGCATTGACCTATGTTGCAGCCGCGCTCATCTCTCTGCTTGAGTTATTGAAATATATTATGATCTTCACGCAAAGCAGAGATTAATATCGCAAAAGAAAGCTAAGAGGCGGGGAATCATCCCCGCCTCTTTTATTTTATACGAATCAGTAAATGCGTTCTTAGCCTTTGCCGCGTCAGTCCCTCATAAGCCTGCTAAGTAATACCTTTGCCACACTAATAATGCGGCTAAGAGGAGAAGTGCAATCCCCACGCAAAAAAAACCGGGCATTCTCATGCCCGGCAATGCTCATAAAGTTTCGTTCTATCGTTCTTCCGTACGGAAACGGGATAATGTCTCCTTTAAGCCAGTCGAGACAGTCTGAAGCTTATCTGAAAGTCCGACAAGCCCTTCGCTGATATTCGTCTGTTCATTGCTGAGGGAGGCCACTTCCTCTGAAGTTGCAGATGATTCTTCGGCAACCGCGCTGACATTTCCCATTGCTTCCGACAATACAATCTGTGATCGATCCAATACCATAATCGATTCCGTGACGGAGCTGAGGCGGTCAACGAACTGTCCCATCTGGCTCTGAACCGTTAAGAAAATCTGATTCGTTTCTTTAACGGAACCAATCTGTTCCTGGAAGATCGGATAGGCATCGGAAAGCACGTTGACGGTCTCATCAATTTCTTTCTGGATGGTATCGGTGAATTGTCCAACCACATCAATGGATTGGCGGGATTGATCGGCAAGCTTGCGGATTTCGTCAGCCACCACCATAAAGCCTCTTCCTGCCGCCCCTGCACGAGCTGCCTCAATGGTTGCATTGAGGGACAGGATATTCGTCTGTTTGGATATATTGTTCAAGACGTCCAGAATCTTGCGAATCGATGACGTGCTTTCTTTGAGACGATCAACCTTCTCAACCATTGATCGGGTCATTTCTTCTGTTTGGCCCGTTTTCTCAATGAGACTGTTCATATAAACCGTCCCTTGGCGACTGGCATTCTCAACCTCAGCGGCAGAAGTGCCCATCTGTTGATTGGCATCCATGACTTCCTTCATCTGGTTGCTGATCTCGGTTGTCAGGTCGCTGCCTTTCTCCGCCTCCATCGCAAGGCTTGTGGCCCCATTGGCAATTTCCTCAGTCGCTACCGCAATTTCCTTGGCGGATACAGCCGTTTTCTTCGACGCATCGGTCAATTCGCTGGCAGTGCTGAGTACATCCTGCGCTGATTGCGTGGTTTGATTAACAAGCGTCGTGATTTGCGCCATCATTTGATTGAAGCTTTGTGATAATTGGCCGATTTCATCCTGTGACTTTACATTCGACCGTACAAATAAATTCCCGTTCTCGCCTTCATTCATCAAATTGCGGAGTCTGCCGAGCGGAATAGCTACCATACGGATGACCAGGAATCCGATACCAGCGGCAATAACAGCCGATATTGCGGCAATTATCCAGGTCCAGTTGCGGATTGCGGCTGCGTCTTTTACCAGTTCCTTCACAGGCACCGTACCAAGCAGCTTCCAATTCATCGTATCGAATTGATGATACATAGCCAAAACTTCATTCCCGTTCTTATCATCCACCTGCATCGATCCATCCGCTGCATTCTTCCCTTCCGTAGGAAGAACGACCAGAGAATCCTTCTCCAGCAGTTCCGGATCATCACTATAGATAATTTTGTTTGTACTGCTCACGATGGTAATTTCACTGTTGTCGCCGAGCTGCAAATCTTCCATCTGTTTGGTGATTTGTTTCAGGAATATCTCGACCACGACAATATAATTTCCTTGGTTGGTTACGGTATTTTTCAGCACTCGGCTAAGCGCAAACGAAGGCTCTGTCAAAGAGCCGCTGTACCCTTTCACTTTGGTTGGCAGCCATATAAGCTTGCCATCCCCGTCAACAATTTGCTGCATCCAATCCGACTTTTGAGCTTCTTCTGCATTAATCGAGCTTCCGCCAACCGTAATGCTTGTTTCTCCTGCCTTGATTGGAATGATTGATGCTCCTACAATCGTACTGTTGCCGATAACATAGGTTTGAATTGTATCGGTCAGTTTTTTCATGGCATCAAATTTCTCATAGGCTTCTTTTGAAGCGTCAAGCATCTGCAGGTTTTCCTGTACTGATTTGTCCAGCATAATTTGCATTGTCAAATCTTCATAGTTGCCGAACATAAGATCCAGTTTGCCCTTGGATTGAGAGAGTGCAACTGAGCTCGACTCGGATACCTTCTTCTTGATTATCGACTTCGACGTAGAATAAGAAAATAATCCGACAAACAGCACACATACCAGAATCGCACTGAAAATAATTAGAAACAGCTTGGTTCCCACTGACTTAAGCGGACTTGTAAATTGAAAGTTCTTCAAACTTTTTACAGACGAACTGTAAAGCGCCTTCGCATCCTTTTTCTTTTCTTCTGAGCCCGTGTTTGCTTTCTTGTCCTTGTTCGTCCATTTCATCGACCAGACACCACCTGATATAATGTTTGTTTGCAATTGTGCTCGTACGTCTGTGTTAATGAGTCGTTCGCTGCCATGGTTATATGTAAGAAAATACGAAAAAAATTAATTTGTGTGCTGAATCCTCCTAACGTCCCAAGCCTTTCCTCACAATCTGGCGGAAATCAATATCCTATATATCGGTAATAAAGGCCGTCATTGTTAGGCGAATCCATCAAAAATTCATAAAAAAACCTTTCCTGGTGAAAGCTCACCGGAAAGGCGCATGACTTTAGTCTTATGAAGGAACCTAACTTACACGTACCCGTTTACGCATCATATCCATCGGATTGACCGGATGCTCGGTCTTCATTACGATAGATTGCAGCGGATGGCGCGCCGCATCTAGCGTTGTTCCCGCTTCATCTGTAATCGGACCGACAATCTGCTTGAAAAAGGTGCCCTGCGGGCCAAAGAACTCCACTTCTTGTCCAGGCTTGAAATGATTGCGCTGCTGGACAACGGCAAGCCCTGTAGATGAATCGTAGGACAGAACAACGCCGGCAAAATCATACGGGGCCGCCTTTTCCTCCGGCTCATAAATATGATCCTCCGCACCAGGCGTGTCAAAGAAAAAACCGGTGTTGAGAGGACGGTTGGCCGCCTTGTTCAGATCATCCAGCCACTCTTGCTTCATTATATAATGCTCCGGGTCAGCCATATAGGAATCGATAGCCTGCCTGTAAGCATTAACGACCGTGGCGACATAGTGAACACTTTTCATCCGGCCTTCTATCTTGAAGCTGTCGATGCCCGCTTCAATTAAATCTGGAATGTCTGCCAGCATGCACAGATCCTTGGAGCCCATGGTAAATTTGTCTTCATCGGCACCAAACATCGGCTTGTCTTCCTCAAAAATATCATATTTCCAGCGGCAGGACTGGGAGCAGCCGCCCCTGTTGGAATCTCTGTCTGTAAAATGATTGGATAGCACGCAGCGGCCCGAGAATGAAGAGCACATGGCCCCATGGATGAAAGCCTCTATCTCAATATCCACATGAGCCTTGATCTGAGCGATTTCCTCCAGGCTTGTTTCACGGGCAAGCACCACGCGCGGCAGTCCCTCTTCTTTCCAAAATTGGACAGCCTGCCAATTCAGCGTAGATTGCTGGGTGCTCAGATGCACCTCCAGCTTGGGGGCTACTCGCTGTGCCGTTTCAATAATGACGGGATCGGCAGCAATGATGGCCGCAATTCCGGCTTTCTGAAGATTTTGAAGATAATCCTCCAAGCCTGCAATATCCTCATTGTGGGCATAAATATTTGTAGCTACGAATACCTTCGCTCCATAGCGTGCAGCAAATTCGACGCCTTCCTTCATTTCTTCAAAGCTGAAATTGCCGGCTCCCGACCGCAGACCATATTTCTGGCCGCCAATATATACGGCATCTGCTCCATAATGAACGGCAAATTTAAGCTTTTCCAAATTACCTGCCGGCGCCAGCAGCTCGGGTTTGGCGAGCCGATGACGTTTACCGGTTAAACTCGGCGATGTTACGGTCGTCACGGTGTCACCTCCTGAATAATCGTAATCGATTTATACTTTAATACACCTGTTCTTTATAGAAAAAGCCGTAAGACAGCTCGCGCACGGGATCTTGTACAGCCTTGATTGCATCAAGCCATTCCTCCTGAAAGGAATAGTCTGCCGGACTCTCAAAATATGCATCGATAGCGGCACGGTAGCTGCGTACTACGGTCTCGTTGTACTTGGCCGATTTAAGCAGTCCCTCAATTTTAAAACAGTCAATCCCGGCTTCCATGAGTTCATGCAGATTTTCAATCATGCAGATATCATCCGAGCTCATGATATGCGTCCCGTTCGCATCCTCATAAATGGGAAAGCGTTCGTCCGGCCGTTCGACCTCAATCAAATACAAACCATCCTCATACGTGCCATGCGCAGTTCCTTTCGGCATATCCCCATCCACTGCGCCGGCATTCGCCGATTGTCCCTGATGATCCAAATAATTCTGCACAAGCGGCCTCTTGGAATGATAAATATTCGTTAAACCATGAACCTGCACCTGCACCTGAAGCTTCGTGTTCGCCTTGGCTTCCAGCACCTGCTCCATATTCAGCTCGCGTGCAAGCACTACCCTTACAGCGCCGCGGCGTCCCCAATAATTAGCCGTCTCATAATTGGTAGAAGTCATTTCCGCATTCCAATGAAGCTTCAAGTGAGGAGCAGCCATGCGTGCAGCCATCAGGACAGCAGGGTCTCCGAATACAATGCCATCTACACCAGCAGCTGATAAAGCCTGAATATAGTCAGGCAGCGTTTCTACTGTCGCATTATCCATAACATTGTTAAGAGCCCCATAGACAGCAACTCCCTTGGGGTGCGCTATCCTGACCGCGTCGGCCATAGCCGCAGCATTGAATTCGCCCGGCAACCGCAGGCCATATCGGGATTCACCAAGCACAAATGCATCTGCGCCCGCTTCAATCAGCCGCTCCACCTCTTCCAATGAAGCGGCGACTGTGAGCAGCTCGGGTTTCGTTGTCATTGTTTACCCTCCCTGTTTCGCCGTCTCATTGCTTTTGGCTATATTTTGATTATGCTCTTTCAGGGTGCGGCCGAACAAATGCTCATGGCTGCCGTCTTTCTTGGTCACATAATAAAGATAATCCGTTTTCTCCGGCAGCAGGGCAGCCTCAATCGATTTGAGGCTTGGTGAAGCAATCGGACCTGGCGGCAGGCCTTTAATCCGGTACGTATTATAGGGACTGTCCACTTGGGTATCCTCTTCCAGCAGCCGCTCTTTGGGTGCAGGAAGGGAATATTGCACGGTAGCATCAATTTGCAGAGGCATGCCTTCGGCAATCCGGTTATAGATAATTCCAGCCACGATTGGCCGTTCTTTCTCCACCACAACCTCACGCTCAACCAGAGAAGCAATGGTCATCAGAGAATGAAAATCGATTTTACGCTCGGCAAGCGTCTCTTCCCAGTTCTCCGGAAGCGAATCCAGCTTGTGATCCAGCTCTCCCAGCATACGGGTAATGATCGCCTCTGCGTCGCTGCCTTTCTCCATCTCGTAAGTCTCTGGGAACAAGTACCCTTCCAGGCGATGCTTCATCTGCTTGCTGTCCTTAGGGATATCCCTCACAGCCTCAGCATCCCCCCAGGTCTGATCGGTATCAGCCAGCTTGAGGAACGCCTCCCGGTCCACATAGCCGTCTTTGCTTAAGGTATCGGCGATTTGCTCAATCGTAAAGCCCTCCGGGATGGTAAATCGGATCGTTTCCTTCTCCAATATCGCTCCCGCATTCAGGGCAGCAATAATCGCATCCTTGTCCATGCCGGGATTCAAGGCGTACACGCCAGCTTGAAACCGCGGGCCTTCATCCTTGAAACGCAGATAATATTTGAAAAGAAAGGCATTCCGAATAATTCCCTCTTCTTCGAGAGTATCGGCAAAATTAAACGGAGACATTCCTTTTTTGAGCTCGATCTGTTTGGCTTCACCTTTTGAGGCAGGGCGCAGGCCATTCCATATGTAGAATGCAATACTGGCTGTTATAACAATAATTAAGCCTAACAGTGTAAGTATGACCCATAGAGTTATTCGTCCACGTCTTGGTCCTGCTGGGCGATTATTATTGTTTACCGGCTTCTCACTCACCGGCTGCTGGTCTGATCGATCCAAGGATATATCCTCCATTATAATGAAATCGCGGAAAAGGACGGCCTTGCGCCGCCCCCATCCTTGAAGCATCAGAGACAGCTTCAGCTTCGGCTGATCATCCCTGATCTAATCTATGTGAAGAAATTTTACCATCTTCTTCTTATTATTTCAGTTATCATACACTGATAACCAATTGAGTTGGGCTAAGCTACGGCTGCTGATCCCCGTCAAACAACAAGTCGTCATAAGCTTCTGCAGCAGCTTCCCATTCCTCATCATCCTCGATGGACTCCAGTGACGGCTCTGAACCGCCAGTAAGAATTCGGAAGAATGCTACTTCATCCGACTTTCGCATGAGAGCGGATTGCAGACCCGCATAATCTGAACCGCCAACACGGAACTCAGCTACAATTCTCAGCGATTCTGTCTGTCCGTCCTCGCCGACCAACTCGACTTCCTGTCCGTAAACAGCCTTCAGGACGGAAATTCTCTCGACAGTGGACACCGATTATGCACACCTTTCTTCAGGAAAAAATAATTCTTAGCCTTCGCTCTCTTCGATTTCGGCAAGAAGTGTATTAAAGGTTTCTTCAACCATATTCCACTCTTCTTCGTCCTCGATCGTATACAGCTTCAGATCATCGCCTTCTTCTTCATAACGGAAAGCGTAAACCTCTTCAGCTTCTTCCGAATCCTCATCGGAATCTGCATTCAATGGCACAACCATCATATATTTCTGATCGGAACCGTCTACCTCAAACTTCATGACAACCTCGAATTCTTCCTCGTTGCCTTCTTCATCTGGAATGTAGATGATTTCCGGCTCTTCGTACTGCATGTCGTCCTTTGTCATCGTTACCCTCACCTTTTCGTTTTAGAATCGAGATAATTTTGCAAAATGAGCGCTGCCGCCATTTTGTCCACCACTAACTTTCGCTTCTTCCGGCTAACATCCGCTTCGAGCAAGGTTCTTTCTGCCGCGACGGTTGTCAGACGTTCGTCCCATAGGTGAACGGGTACATTTAGCTTTTGCTGCAATGTTTGTGCGAATGCGATGCAAATTTCGCCACGCGGACCGATGGTTCCATTCATGTTTTTCGGTAAACCGACCACAATTTCGCTTACTTCATGCTCACGGACCAGACTTTCAATCGCATTGATTTCACTATTGTCGCGACGCTTCTCGACAATACCGAGTCCTTGAGCAGTCCAGCCGAATGCGTCACTGACGGCAACTCCGATTCTGCGGTCGCCGTAATCCAATCCCATAAGACGCATACGCCAGATGACCTCTTTCATTGAAAATTACGTACGATGCTTGCTTAAATACGAGCGTACGAGTTCTTCAATAAGCTCGTCTCTTTCTTTTCGGCGAATTAGACTTCTGGCGTTGTTATGCCGCGGAATGTACGCGGGATCTCCGGACAACAGATAGCCGACAATCTGGTTGATCGGATTGTAATCCTTCTCCTGCAGAGCATCGTAAACAGACAGCAGTATCTCTTCTGAAGAAGTCTCGGGTCCCTCCGCCTTCACGTCGAATTTCATTGTCTTGTCCATGGAACTCATCGCCAGCACCTCACTTTCCAAGTCGCTTAAAAACGGTAATATAGCTAATCATATCACATTTCCCTGGGATAGAACCAGTTCTTGCGCAATTTGCAGCGCTTCTCCTAATTTAGACGGATCTTTGCCGCCGGCCTGGGCCATATCAGGGCGTCCGCCCCCGCCTCCGCCGCAAGCTGCCGCGGCCGCTTTAATGATTTTTCCGGCATTGTAGCCCTGTTTGACAAGCTCAGGAGATACCGCTGCCACCAGATTGACCTTGTCCTCTGAAACGGCTCCAAGAACGATCACGGCTTCGCCGAGCTTTGCTCTGAGCTCATCCACAATGCCGCGCAGCGCATCCATGGACGGCGCATTGACCTGACTCGTCAAAACCGTAACCCCGTTCACAGTCTTCGCCTGCGATTCCAGAGAGCCTGCTTCAATGCGGCCAAGCTTGCTTTGAAGCGATTCATTTTCCCGGCCAAGCTCCTTCACTTGCGCGTTCAATGCTTCAATCCGTCTTGGCACCTCATTCATATTCGATTTCAGTAATCCGGCAGATTGCTTGAGCAGATCCAGCTGGCTCTCTACATATAAATAGGCATGGCGGCCGGTAACCGCTTCGATCCGGCGTACACCTGAGCCGATTCCGCTTTCGCCCACCAGCTTGAACAGCCCAATCTGCGCCGTATTGGCAACATGACAGCCGCCGCATAGTTCAAGGCTGTATTCTCCGACGCGCACGACACGCACGACATCGCCATACTTCTCGCCGAAGAGTGCCATAGCTCCCATTGCCTTGGCTTCAGCCAGCGATTTATAATCGATCTGCAGCGGCGTTCCGATCCAGATTTGTTCATTAACACGGCGTTCAATATCGCTCAGTTCCTCGGCGCTGATGCTGCCGAAATGGGAGAAGTCAAAGCGCAGGCGCTCAGGCTCGACGAGAGATCCTGCCTGATTGACATGCTCGCCAAGAACATCTTTAAGCGCGCGGTGCAGCAAATGAGTTGCGGTATGATTCTTAACGGTCGCTTCACGCGTTTGTCTGCTGACAGCGGCTTGAACACGATCGCCGACACGCAGCGTTCCGCTTGTAACAAGGGCGTGATGAACCGGTTGTCCATGCGGCGCTTTGGTTACATCCTCGACAATCAGCGTAAAGTCGCTTCCTGTAATCATGCCATGGTCGCCGACCTGTCCTCCGCTCTCTGCATAGAAAGGCGTCTGGTCCAGCAGCACAAGAACGCGGCTGCCTTCACCAGCCTCGCTTACCGACTCCTGGCCGCTGACGATGGCAATCACCGTTGCCCCTTCGGCTGTCAGCTCATCATAGCCGATGAATTCCGATTTCTCGGTGAAATTCGCAAGCGGACCGCCCTGCACATTCATGCTGCCCGTATCCTGTCGCGCTGACCTCGCCCTGTCGCGCTGCGCTTCCATTGCTGTGTCGAAGCCTTCGCGATCTACCGTCATGCCCTGTTCTGACGCATAATCCTCGGTCAAATCAAACGGAAATCCGTAGGTATCATACAGCTTGAACGCATCCGGACCATTGATTTCCTTCTGGCCGGCCGTCATGGCCGTTCGTACGAGTTCATCCAGCAGCGCAAGACCATCCGACAGCGTTTCGTGGAAACGCTCCTCTTCCGTGCGGATGACCTTCTCGATGAATTCACGTTTCTCAACAACTTCGGGGTAGTAGACACCCATGATATCGCCTACTACTGCGACCAGTTCATGCAGGAAAGGCCGGTCTACGCCCAGCGATTTGCCATAGCGGACCGCACGGCGCAGCAAGCGGCGGATAATATAACCGCGTCCTTCATTTGACGGAAGAACGCCATCTCCTACGGCAAAAGCAACTGTACGGATGTGATCGGCAATAACCTTTAATGCGATATCATGCTCCACATTGGCCCCATAACGAACGGAATCGCCGGCAATCTGGCAGGTCTGATTGATAATCGGACGGAACAGATCCGTGTCAAAATTGGAATCCACATCCTGTAGGATCGATGCGAAGCGTTCCAGACCTGCGCCGGTATCGATGTTTTTGTTCGGGAGCGGCGTATAGCTGCCGTCTTTGTTATGGTTGAATTGTGAGAAAACAAGGTTCCACACTTCCAGGAAGCGCTCATTCTCCCCACCAGGCCAGCATTCGGGATCACTCAGATCACCGTATTTGTCCCCACGGTCATAGAAGATTTCTGTACAAGGGCCGCATGGTCCCTCGCCGATATCCCAGAAGTTCTCATCCAGCTTGTAGATCCGCTCTGCAGGCAGACCAATCTTCTCATTCCAGTAACGGAAGGCTTCCTCGTCTTCGGGATATACCGTTACCGACAAGCGATCCGGCTCAAAGCCAATCCACTCGGGGCTCGTCAGAAATTCCCAGGCCCAGGTTATAACCTCTTCCTTGAAATAATCGCCGATTGAGAAATTGCCCAGCATCTCAAAAAACGTATGATGCCGGCGCGTTTTGCCCACATTCTCGATATCATTGGTGCGGATGCATTTCTGGGAATTGGCGATTCTCGGATTATCCGGAATGACACGGCCGTCGAAATACGATTTAAGCGGGGCCATTCCGGCATTAATCCACAATAGGGAAGGATCGTTATGCGGTACGAGCGATGCGCTTGGTTCGATTTTATGGCCTTTGCTTTCGAAGAAAGCGAGCCATTTGGAACGGATCTCACTGGCTTTCATAAAGAATCAACCTCCATCATAAATTGAAAATAAAAAAAACGCCCCCTAAAAACAGGGACGAATCATTCGCGGTACCACCCTGGTTATTGCCACGAACACCAGCAGGGAAGAAATCTCTTCCGACCGGTAATCCCAATATGGGCAATCTCCTTAAGCGGGCGTTAACGGGCCCAACCGGTGAAGTTCTTTCACACTCCGAAACCAGCATTCAGCGGTTCTTCGCCAATAGAATTCTCTCAGCCGACACAGTATTGCTCTTCATGCAAGCAATCTGCGAAGAAATTCTTTCTCTGATTGGCGGGCTACAGCCTACTATAGTTTCATCCACGCTTTGGCAGTCATGCAATTGACTTATTTGCATTTAGTATAGCGACACAGCAGGCCTGCTGTCAAATGGTCTTTCGGCGCACATAATAGGCGAATATATGCTGAACGACGACCTTCAGGGCCGCAAAAATCGGCACCGCCAGAATCATCCCCACCATGCCCGCCAGTTCACCCCCAACCAGGAGGGCAAAAATAATCGACAATGGATGCATATGCAGCGTTCTGCCTACGACCTGGGGGGATACGACGTTGCTCTCAAGGATTTGGCAGGCGGTATTGACAATAACGACCATCAGCACCATTTTCATTGATATGGTGGATGCCATGACTAGCGCCGGCGCCGCGCCGAAGAACGGTCCGAGATAAGGAATAATATTCGTAATCGCCACCACGCTTGCAAGAAGCAGCGGATAGGGCATCCCGATGATCCAGTAACCGATATAGGCCAGAACGCCGACAATCAGACAAACGAGAAATTGCCCACGGATATAGCTGCCAAGCGCATTGTCAATATCCTTGATAAGTCTTACAGCATGGTTGCGGTGGGTTCTGGGCACATAAGTCAGCACCGTGCGCTCGAAGACATTGAAATCCTTCATAATATAAAAGGCCAGAAATGGGATAATGAATGCGATAAAGATGACATTGAGCATCGCCCCGATATTATTGACAAAATCAAAAATCGCATCGGATGACTGTTTTTCCAGCTTATACAACGAGTTATTGATCCCGCTGCGGATGCTTTCCGGCAGAAATGATGTATTGTTCAAATCATTTACCAGGCTCTGCGCACGCATCGTCAAATCCGGCATATGCTGATTAAGCTCCTGCAGCTGCTCCAGAAACATCGGGATCGCATTGATAAGCACTACCGTAAGCGAAGCACAGAACACAGCGTAAATCAGCAGCACCGCCATCGTTCTCGGCACTTTCCGTTCATTAAGTAAATTCACGATCGGATTCAACACGTACGAAACAATCATGGCAATGAGAAAAGGAGCCAGAACGGCTTTGAGAAATCCGTAGATGTGCACGATGATCGGCTTCACCAACAGGAGTAAATATAAAGAAATCAGCCCCAAAATCAGATATATGAGCCAAGCAAAAAAGCGGTTGTTAGTAAAGCGCTCCATACTCGTCCCCCCGCACGACCCTTAGGAACCTGTCCAGAATCGTTCTTCCGTACAGTATATGTACAAGGCAGGGAATTCATCCTTTGTAATTGTGGAGTTCCGTTTAATTCCAATCACCGCTTGGCGGGTTTAGCCAAAAAAGTCCACAAAAAAAAGACGGGCTTTCGGCCGCCTTTTTTTAAAAAACCTATAGAATTTATAATCGTTTCAACTCGCTGAGCCGCCATAGAACGTCTATCAGGCGTTTCTTCTTGCAGAACCTTATTAATTTGCATGAATCTGAGGAATTTCCTCTTCAAAAAACAAATCGTCGAGCGAGCTTAACGTGCCATCCTCTTCCACTTGAAAGACAGACATTTTATCGCCATTGACTGTCAATTCAATAAAGCATCCCCAACAGTAATACTGGTGGGATCCGATTTTCCCGATATCTTTCGAGTTGCAGTTTGGGCATCTCATGTTTCATTTCTCCCTATATCCGAATCAGAAGCGGCGACCGGCTCCATAAATGCCTCAATGCCGGCCGGAACGATAATCGCATTTTCCCCGAGCAGGACAAGATCAGCATCGCGCGGAGCGGGCAGCCACTTGCGGCCTTCCATCAAATCCGCTATAAACCCATCTGTCAACTCATAGCCTACTATTTGTGTACCCAGTAAATCCTCAAAATAAACATCCGATACCCGGCCAAGCTGCTCGCCGAGGTCCGTAACGATCGGCAAATCCTTCAAATGGACAAGCCCGGTGTGAAAAGTCCGCTGAACCTCAACGGTTTCCTTCTTGCGGACCGATGCCTCATTCATGACGAGAACGGCGTCACCGCCGCAGATCAGAACCTCACTCCAGCGCACGGTCTTCATGGCGGATAAGAACCGCCTCCCGGCATCGAGCACTATTCCATCAAGCTGCCAATGTTCGTTAAACCAGACGTCTTTTACATAGCCTACATGCTTGCCTTTGCTGACTTCAATAACAGGAAGTCCAATCATATGCTGTAATCGGATCAAAGGGTTTGGAGGCCTCCTAGGCATTAGTACGGATGCGGTTGTAAAAAGTTTCAACTTTTTTTGCCGCAATCTCAAGTTCCTCCAAAGTATTCCCCAAACCAAAGCTGAAACGCACGGCAGACGATAATCTCTCCGGCGGCAAAGCCATAGCTTCCAGCACATGAGACGGCTCGAGTGCTCCCGCTGTACAGGCTGAGCCGCTTGACGCTGCGATCCCCTCCAAATCCAGGTTCATCAGCATCGTCTCCGTATTCAAACCGATAAAGCTGACATTAATAATATGCGGTACTCTCAGCGTATCGTGGCCATTAATGATCAATCGCTCAGAGCCGACTATCCTGCGCATACTATCTATCCATTTATAACGAAGCTCGTCCATAAAAAGTTTCTTTTCCTGCCATGAATTCACAGAATGTTCAATCGATTTGGCGAAACCTACGATTCCGGCCACATTTTCGGTTCCTGCACGCCTTTTTCTTTCCTGCAAGCCGCCATATAGCAAAGGCATGATGGATGTCCGTTTGGAAACATACAAAGCCCCGACTCCCTGCGGTCCGTTAATCTTATGGGCAGAGAAGCTCATCAAGTCGACCGGCATACCCTTCAGATCGATCGGAAGCAAAGAAAGCGCCTGAACGGCGTCCACATGAAAGAGAACCCCTCGCGAATGGGCAATTTCGCCAATTTCCTCGATGGGCTGTACGGTTCCGGTTTCATTGTTGGCATACATCACACTAATAAGCGCTGTCTCTGCAGTGATCGCCTTCTCCACATCCAGGGGAGATACGCGGCCATCCGAATCGACCGGAAGGACGGTTAACTGAAATCCTTCCTTCACTAATGCTTCGCAGGTATGCAGCACCGCATGATGCTCCACTGCCGATGTAATGATATGTGTTTTTCCTTTAAGCTTGCCTGCTCTTGCCGCACCCGTGATAGCGGTATTGTCGCTCTCCGTGCCGCCGGAAGTAAAAACGAGCTCCGAAGGCTGGCAGCCCACCGCTGATGCAATAATATCCCGTGCATGATTGAGCCGCTGACGCGCCGCACGGCCAAAATGATGAATACTCGACGCGTTGCCGGGTTCACCCGTATAAACCTCCATCATGGCCTTGGCCACCTCAGGATGGAGAGGTGTTGTTGCTGCGTGATCCAAATAAATTAAAGCCATCGTTCCTTCACCCTTACCGGCCTTTCGGGCCTTGACATTATCCCGTCAAACCATGCTTTCATTCTTAGATATAAAACATGTATGAATCGATTTCACCATTCTCTTTATAGGAGATCAGGTCCGCAAGAGTGGTAGAATCCAGCACCTCAGCTATGCTGTCCCGGATGCGAAGCCACAGATCCCGCTTGGCAGGGTCGTCTTCTTCTGTAAAATCAACCGGAGAAATCGGCCCTTCCAGTATCCGGATCACATCGCCGGAAGTAATGGATTCCGGTTCCTTGGAGAGAATATAGCCGCCGTATGCGCCGCGGATGCTTTTGACAAGTCCCGCATTCCGCAGCGGCGCAATCAACTGCTCCAGGTAATGCTCCGATAAATTATTTCGCTCCGCAATGCTTTTCAGTGATGTGGGGCCTTCCCCGAATTTATTGGAAAGCTCCATCATAATGGTCAATCCGTAACGTCCTTTAGTTGAAATCTTCAACTTCGACACCTCTTCTTCATTTGAAATATATCTGTATTTTAGGTAGGTTGGTCTATACACTTCTAAATCATGGTATTCCCATAACATATATATGTTAACATACGAAATGCGCTTTAGGGGAAAAAAGCTTGACTACTTCATGAAAAACTTTATCAAATTATGCTACAATAAAGAAACTTATGAGCAAACCTTCTTATCAATATAACAGAATGTACCCGCTCATTGTAATAATCAAGGTGGTGAATCAAGGGTGAGTAACAGTCAAATTCGCGTAGTTGTCGGCATGTCCGGCGGTGTGGATTCATCCGTCACTGCCCTACTGCTCAAGCAGCAAGGCTATGATGTGATCGGCATATTCATGAAGAACTGGGATGATACAGACGAATTCGGCCACTGCACAGCAGAGGATGATGCCGAAGATGTAAGGCGCGTCTGCGATCAGATCGGTATTCCTTATTATACCGTCAATTTTGAACAAGCCTATCAGGATAAGGTATTTGCTTATTTTCTGGACGAATACAGGCGCGGACGCACGCCGAATCCGGATGTCATGTGCAACCGTGAAATCAAATTCGGTGAATTTCTTCAAAAAGCACTTGATCTGGGCGCCAATTATCTGGCAACGGGTCATTACGCACGGCTTGAACAGTTGGACAATGGAGAATCGCGCCTGCTGCGCGGTATCGATGGCAATAAAGATCAAACCTATTTCCTGCACGCATTGAGCCAGCAGCAGTTGGCTAAAGCGATGTTCCCAATCGGACATCTGCCCAAACCGGAAGTGAGAAGAATTGCGGAGGAGTTCGGGCTTGCAACGGCCAAGAAGAAGGACAGCACCGGTGTTTGTTTTATCGGGGAGCGCAACTTCAAGGAGTTTCTGAGCGGTTACCTGCCGGCCAAGCCCGGAATAATGGTAGATATCGAAAGCGGCGAAACGAAGGGCCGTCATGATGGCTTGATGTATTACACTTTGGGCCAGCGTCAGGGACTTGGCATCGGCGGCTCCGGAAACGGAGAACCCTGGTTTGTCGCAGCCAAGGATCTGAGCGAAAATATATTGTATGTCGTACAAGGAGACAAGCATTCCAGCTTGTACTCAAACTCGCTTACCGCCACAGGCATCAACTGGATCGCCAATGTGAAGCCGGAGAGCACTGTCCGCTGTACCGCCAAATTCCGTTACCGTCAGCCGGATCAAGGCGTCACCCTGACGCTGAGCAGTGACGGCTTGACCGGTGAAGTTGTATTTGACAGCCCGCAAAAAGCGATCACCCCCGGGCAGGCCGTCGTATTCTACGATGGCGATATCTGTCTGGGCGGCGGCACAATAGACCAGGTTCATCAGGATTAAGTCTTGAAGATGAGCTTAAAGCAGCCTCCTGCCATCCTCGGTTCGCAGAGTTTATGCTGTAAAGCCAAAAAAGGGATTGCCTCCATCATGATACATGACGGGGACAATCCCTTATTTTTTTATATTAACCGGTATCGACTTGAAGCTCCTGTACAGGATTAAACGCTTCTTCCGATCGTTTGCGAATTAAAATTCGCGATACACGTAAATGGTCTGTTTCTTCAATGATAAACTCATAGCCGTCGGGGTGATACACCATTTGATCGCGAGTCGGCGGTATCTCAATCTGTGCATACATCCATCCGCCTATCGTATCATAATCATCGCTTTCAATATCGATGCCGAAGTAGCTGTTGACTTCTTCAATCAGCATCATCCCACTTACGGAGTGGGAATATTCATCCTTGCGTTCAACATCCGGACGTTCCTCATCGAATTCATCCTGAATTTCCCCGACGATTTCCTCCATGATATCTTCCAGCGTTACAAGTCCCGATGTACCGCCATATTCGTCAATCAGGATGGCGATCTGTGTCTTTTTCTTCTGCATCAGCTTTAAGAGTGTACTGATCTGCATGGATTCGGGCACTGTTGTCATTGGGCGGGTAATCTGGCGAAGATCCGAAATGCCCGGAGCCGTCGTCACTTTCAGCATGTCTTTAATATGAACGAAACCGATAATATTATCTTTGTCACCATCACATACGGGATAGCGGGTATGCATCTCCTTGAGTGCGATCGCCTGATTGTCATCAAAGGAGAAATTGGCATACAAGCATACCATCTCGGTCCTGGGAATCATGATTTCTCTGGCATTCGTCTCGGCAAAATCAAATATGTTATCAACGAGTGCGAGCTCTGTATTATCAATAAGACCGGATTTGTGGCTTTCTTTCATCAAAATACGGATTTCTTCCTCCGTATGCGCCAAGGTGTGCTCGGAAGCAGGTTCAATACCGATCCGTGTCAGCATCCAGTTGGCAGTGCCATTTAAGAACCATATGAACGGGTACATAATTTTGCGGAATACGATGAGCGGCATGGCGGTCCACATCGTCACATCTTCCGACTTGCGAATCGCGATTGTTTTTGGAGCAAGCTCACCAAGCACGATATGCAAAAACGTGATGATGGAGAATGCAATTGCAAATGAAACCGTAGAGATTACCGTCTCATTGGAGCCCAGTTTAAGCATAATCGGCTCAATAAAGTGCTTGAGCGCCGGTTCTCCAATCCACCCGAGACCGAGCGAAGCGAGCGTAATGCCAAGCTGACAAGCGGACAAATACGCATCCAGATTGTTTGTCAACATCGAGGCAAAACGCGCACGGCGATTGCCGTCTTGTACGAGTGTGTCGATTCGGCTGCTTCTCACCTTCACCATTGCAAATTCGGCAGCTACGAAAAAACCATTCAAAAAGACAAGCAACAAAATCAAAACACCACTCCACAATATGGGTAACGGGTCACTATTCAACGATTCCCTGTCTGCCGCTTGTCGCTTGTAAGGAACGACGGTAGCAACGACAGGTGCACCTCCTTCTGGCCATGAAAATTATAATAAAAGTTTATAATCTAAGATTAGTCGAATGCTAACTTTACGTCAAACGTGGTGAATGCTGCATGTGGTCATTTTCGAGTCTATAGTAATGAATATTCGGTAAAGGTTGACCTTTATGCACATTTTACTTGCTCTTGCTTACTTTTATAAAGAAACTCGTCGTTTAACGCCCATTTCGACGCTCTTGATTCTGTCTGATTTTATCTTCCATTCCCTGCTGCGTAGCCTCGTAAAACGTTTTATTGCGGATTTTATCAGGCAGATACTGCTGTTTGACATAATGCCCGGGAAAATTATGCGGATATTGATAACCGACATGGCCAAGCTGCTCCGCACCGCTGTAATGGGCATCCCGCAGATGAAGCGGAACTTCTGCCGAGCCTGCCGTCTCGATGGCATTCATGACATTGCCGATGGCAACGGCCGCAGCATTCGATTTAGGACTCTCGACCGCGAAAAGAATGGCCTGCGCAATATTGTATTTTGCCTCCGGCCAGCCGATCTTGTGATAGGCATCCATAGCTGTAACCGCCTGCACCATAGCCTGCGGATTGGCAAGTCCGATATCTTCGCTGCAGGCGACAATAAGCCGCCTGATGAAGGTCATAGGGTCCATTCCAAGCTTCTCGACCGCATACAGGAACCAGAAGAGCGCCGCATCGCTTGAGCCCCTGACGCTTTTGTGGAAAGCCGAGAGCACATCGTACTGTGTGGATTCATCCGCTCTGATGGTCGGCATCCGGATCGATTCTTCCGCCACTTCAAGCGTAATCCGTACGGAACCATCCTGCTCCGAAGGCGTTGTTACGGCTGCGAGTTCGATGGCATTTAGCGCTCTTCGGATATCGCCCCCTGCCTTATTCGCAATATGCTGCAGCGCCTCTTCTTCTACATGCAGATCCATAAAGCCCAGGCCCTTCTCCTTGTCAGCCAGCGCCCGCCGCATCGCTTCAAGCGCATCCTCACGGGTCAGTGCCTCCAGCTGAAACAAGGTAGATCTCGACAAAAGCGCTCCGTTCACATAATGAAACGGATTTTCCGTCGTTGCTCCTATAAATACAATGACACCCTGCTCGACAGCCGGCAGCAAGGCATCCTGCCTGGAGGAATTGAAGCGGTGCACCTCGTCCAAAAACAAAATGGTTTTACGCCCATACATGGACTTGTTCAGCCTGGCTTCCTCTATAACTGCACGAACATCCTTGACCGTAGCATCCACTGCATTCAGCTTGACAAACTCCCCTTGTGTTCTCCGGGAGATAATATGGGCTAGCGTGGTTTTGCCGCAGCCCGGCGGTCCATACAGCAGAATCGAGGATACCTTATCCGCCTCGATTGCCCGCCGAAGCAGCTTGCCCCGGCCGACTATCTGTTCCTGTCCGATATATTCGTCGATGGTTTGCGGTCGCATCCTGTCTGCCAACAGCTTGGCTTTGGAGGAATCCGCCGTTTCCTGATAATTGAATAAATCCATTCATAACACTACCTTTGCAAGATTCGCCCCTGGAATCATCTATGTCTGTATAATACTGTCATCATACCATACAAGCACAAATGTTCGCTACCCGGCAGGCATCTCTCTAAGTCAATCTGACAGGGCTGCGCTGAAGTCAGATTCTTTCCTTGGATGAAACAAAACAGCTCTCCGTGATGGAGCCCTGCCCTGTAAAAGGGGGCCAGCATCAACGGAGAACTGCCGTTTGCTTTAACATTTACGATATCCGGCTCTTATCCACGAAAAGTCTGGACGAGCAGGTAAATATTCAATACCGCGATCACGACCGCCACAACCCATGCCAGAATTTTGAGCCACAGCGGATTGGCGAACTCCCCCATCTTCAGCTTGTCGCTTGTGAACTTAACAAGCGGAATGACAGCGAATGATAATTGTAGCGACAGGATAACCTGACTCAGGATCAGAAGATCCATCGTTCCTTCTTCACCGTACAGCATGGTGACGATAACGGCCGGAATGATGGCGATCAGCCTCGTGATCAGGCGCCTCAGCCAAGCTTTGAGGCGAATATTCAGAAAGCCTTCCATCACGATCTGACCGGCCAGCGTTCCCGTCAGCGTCGAGTTCTGACCTGCCGCCAGAAGCGCTACTCCGAACAAGACGCTTGCGGCGGTCGTACCCAGAAGCGGAGCCAGCATATGGTAGGCATCATCAATCTCTGCGATGCCGGTATTACCCGAAGTGTGAAAGGTCGCCGAAGCAACGATCAGGATAGCCGCATTGATGAACAGTGCGAAAAACAAGGCTATCGTCGAATCCCAGGTCGAATATTTGATGGCTTGACGTTTACCCAGCGTCGTTTGTTCAAACTGGCGCGTCTGGACGATGGAAGAATGCAGATACAGGTTATGCGGCATGACTGTCGCGCCTAGAATCCCAATGGCGATGTACAGCATTTTCGGATCGGTAATAATTTCACTGCTTGGGATGAAGCCTTTCAGTACGCCGCCGATTTCGGGTTTTGATAGAAATAATTCAACCAGGAAACAGCCCCCTATAGTAACGATCAGCGTAATGACTAGAGCTTCTATATATCGGAAACCTTTATTTTGCAGCAAAAGAATAAGCAGAACATCAACGACCGTAATCATAATGCCGACGATCAATGGAATACCGAACAGCAGGTTGAGCGCGATCGCAGAACCGATAACTTCAGCCAAGTCGCATGCGGCAATAGCCAGCTCACACAGAACCCACAGCATCATCGCAACCGGTTTACTGTAATGATCTTTACAGGCTTGAGCCAAATCCCTGCCCGTAACAATTCCAAGCTTCCCGGCAAGCGCCTGCAGTAAAATCGCCATGAGATTGGATAATAAAATAACCGATAACAGCGTGTATCCAAACATGGAGCCGCCTGCTATATCCGTTGCCCAGTTGCCAGGGTCCATATATCCGACAGCCACCAGGTAGCCGGGACCCGCAAAGGCAAGAAATTTACGAAACCATGATCCATTCTTCGGTATTTTCATGGAACGGTATACTTCCGGAAGCGATGACGAAACCCGTTCATTCCGCCAGCCTGTTTCTTTTACAACGGGTGCTGATTCATTCATCTTGCCCTCACCTCTCGATGTCATCCAATATCTACTCCCTACATGTATGCCAATGCTTTTGGATTGTTTCCTCATTTCATTGTACACCCACAAAAAAGTTTGTCAAAGGCAACTTTTGTTGATATGCACAAAAAAAACCGCATCAATGTCATCATATCTCATGATTTCACTGAAACGGTTCTTTATTCGCGGTATTTGATTATTCCTGCTTGTCCACTGCCGGAGTATCCTGTGAAGGGGCAGCGCTGATCCTTTTCTTTGCCGGACGCTTGCCGGAACTCTTGGGCTTGGGCTTTACCGGTGAACGGAAGCGCATAGCGGTCCAGGTATCATCAAGCGAAACTAACGATACCCCTTCCCAGCCTGCCGATTTCAGCACATTCCAGCCGCGGTCGCGGTTAAGATCCGTTTTGATCTTGGACGTGCCTTTTGGATAACAGATCCAGACCATGCCGTCATCTTTGGCCGCCTCCATGACAATAGGTGCATGCTCATTCAAATCGGCAATACTGGGTGCAAACAATAGTACAAAATCGTAAGAGCCGGCCAGCTTGGGATCATAATCGACCGATTCCCCGCTGACGCTCAGCTCCTCCAAATAATCAGGAGAAGGCGGCTCCAGAATCAAAGTTCGCATATCCAGAGAAAGACGTAATTTATTCACTAAGGCTGCGTTCACGGTGTTTGTCCTCCTGATTGTAGCAAATCTTTAACAACGACACTAACCATGATAAGACCCGCCACCGGAGGAACAAATGCATTGCTGGCCGGCGGCTGCTGAGCCTTGCGAATTTCCGGCGCATTATCGGGCACGATCCGCTGCGTAACATCCTCACGCGGCTTCTGCGGCGCCTCTGTCGAGAACACGACCTTTACGCCTTTTTTGATCCCGTCCTTGCGCAGCTTCGTGCGAACGACGCGGGCTATGGGATCCATGGACGTTTTGGAAATGTCCGCCACCTGGAACTTCGTCGGATCCATTTTGTTGGCGGCGCCCATGCTTGAAATAATCGGAATTTTACGTTCCAGACATTGCTTGATGAGATGGATTTTATACGAAATGGTGTCGGACGCGTCGACCACATAATCCAGCTCATATTCGAACAGCTTCTCATAGGTCTCTTCGGTATAAAACATCCTGAGCGAAATCGCATCGCAATCCGGATTGATCAGCTTGATCCGCTCCCGCATGAGATCGGCCTTGGGCTGGCCCACTGTAGTTGTGAGCGCATGAATTTGCCGGTTGATGTTCGTGATATCCACAACATCCTTGTCAATCAGGATAATACGGCCCACACCGGTTCGGGCCAGCGCCTCTGCGGCAATGGAGCCTACTCCCCCAATGCCAAGTACGGCGACAGTGCTCCGCTTCATGATCTCAAGGCCCTCAGGGCCGATAGCAAGCTCCGTACGCGAAAATTGATGTAGCATATGGTACAGCACCTCCTAAAAGTCCTGCATAAGCAAGGACAGCCTCTCGGTACGACACTTCTGTCTTATAGGCATGCATTCCCGCCGGATAACCCGGGGGAACGCTCCAGCCGTACCGGGATCGATCCGTCCTTGTTTACACGAGGTCTATGTTAAATGGGCAGCTTTCTCGCAAGTCTACTCAGCTGGCGTTCCGGCAGCGGCTGCTGCGGCTTCCGTCTGTTTTACCGGCTTGGGAAGCGTGCGAATATGAAGCTGCTGCAGCTGTGACAAATCGACCTCGGATGGGGCATCGACCATCAGATCGGTTGCGCTTGCCGTTTTTGGAAAAGCTATCGTCTCGCGCAGATTGGTACGGCCGGAAAGCAGCATCACCAGACGGTCGAAGCCAAAAGCGATTCCTCCGTGCGGCGGCGTTCCATAATCAAATGCATCCAGCAGGAAGCCGAACTTCTCATGCGCTTCTTCGGAAGAGAAGCCAAGCGCCTTGAACATTAGCTCCTGTACCTCGCGTTTGTAAATACGCATGGAGCCCCCGCCCACTTCATACCCATTGAGCACCAGATCGTACGCTTGCGCGCGGATCTGACCCGGATCCGTCTCGAACAAAGCCAGATCCTCCTCGTTCGGACGGGTGAACGGATGATGTTCGGCCACGAAACGTTTGGAATCTTCATCCCAGCCAAGCAGCGGGAAATCCACAACCCAAGCGAATTTGAAGGCCGACTCATCAATCAGGCCCAGATCCTTGCCGATCTTCAGGCGCAAATTGCCAAGCACATCGGCGACCACTTTCTTCTTATCGGCCGAGAACAGCAGCAAGTCGCCTTCTTCCACGCCAAGACGCTCGGTAAGCGAAGCGATTTCCTCCGGCTTGAAAAATTTCACGATCGGTCCACGCCATTCACCTTCCTTGACCGTTACCCAAGCCAGGCCTTTGCCGCCGTAACGCGATGCAAACGGCTGGAGGTCATCCAGCTCCTTGCGGCTCCAGCTGGCACAGCCCTTGGCATTGAGCGCCTTCACAACGCCGCCGCTTGCCGCTACGCTTGCGAATACTTTAACATCGCTGGTGCTCACGATATCCGTGATATCTTCCATCTCCAGGCCGAAACGCAGGTCAGGCTTATCCGAGCCGTATTTGTTCATGGCATCGGCATAGGTAATTTGCTGGAAAGGGGCTTGAATGTCGACCTGTACGGTTTCCTTAAGCAGCCGGACAACCAGCTTCTCCATCAGCTCAAGCAGCTGCTCCTGCGACAGGAAGGAGGTCTCGATGTCCACCTGCGTAAATTCAGGCTGACGGTCGGCGCGCAGATCCTCATCGCGGAAGCAGCGGGCGATCTGATAATAACGCTCAAGTCCGCTGACCATCAGAAGTTGCTTGAAGATTTGAGGCGACTGCGGGAGCGCGAAGAATTCGCCGGCATGTACGCGGCTTGGCACCAGATAATCACGCGCGCCTTCCGGCGTGCTTTTGGTCAAGATCGGCGTTTCCACATCGATAAAGCCTTCTCCATCCAGGAAGTCGCGGAATATTTTGGCCGCTTTGGAGCGAAGCTGAAGCGTTCTTTGCATTTCCGGACGGCGAAGATCCAGATAGCGGTATTTCAAACGGACCGATTCATCCACTTCCACGCCATCCTCAATCGGGAATGGAGGCGTTTTGGCCGCGTTCATAATTTCGATTTCCGTGACGCGGATTTCAATTTCACCTGTTGCAATGTTCGCGTTGACCGTTTCCGCATCGCGTTCGACTACCTGACCTTTGACAGCCAGTACATATTCATTGCGCGCGCGGTCTGCAACAGCCAGCGCATCTCCGGAGAAATCCGGGTTGAAGACGATTTGCACAATGCCTGTACGGTCGCGAAGATCAATGAACAACACGCCGCCGAGGTCGCGCCGGCGCTGTACCCAGCCGTTCAATGTAACGGTCTGGCCTACTTCCGTTTTCGTTAACAAGCCGCAAGAATGAGTTTTCAACATCATGATTAGAGTCGACTCCTTTTAAGGTGTGTTCGTATTTTTGGCCATACACAAATCCGGATCCTACATTGAGAAATCACTGTCGTTATCCCAGAATTTCATCGGCCAGCCGGTCAAGCGGAACGAAGCGCTGCTCGCCGCTTGTCATATCCTTCAGAGCAATCTCGCCCTTGGCCAGCTCGTCATCGCCCAGTATCGCGGTGTAGCGTACGTGCAGGCGGTCCGCTGATTTCATCTGGGCCTTCATTTTCCGCCCCTGATAGTCCCGTTCTGCCGCAATGCCGCGCAGGCGCAGCTGCTGCAGCACCTTCGTCAGCTCGCGTTCTGCCGCTTCGCCGAGCGCAACCAGGTAGACATCGACCCCGTTCAAATTCTCAAGCTCCACATTCTGCGCTTCAAGCAAAATCACTGCGCGTTCCAAACCAAGTCCAAGTCCGACACCCGGCTGATCAGGACCGCCGATATCGGCAACCAGTCCATTATAGCGGCCGCCGCCGCCTATGGTATCGATAGCGCCGATGCCTGCAGCCTTGTATTCGAAGGCGGTGAGCGTGTAATAATCAAGACCGCGCACAAGCCGGGAATTGATTGTGAACGGGATATCCATATCAGTCAGGCTGCGCTGCAAGGCCTCAAAATGCGTCCTGCTCTCCTCATCCAGACTGTCCAGAATGGACGGGGCGCCTTCAAAAAGATGCTGATCCTCCTTGCAGTCCAGCACACGCAGCGGATTGCGGTCGATCCGGGCCTGGCAATCCTTGCACAGCAGCTCGCGAATCGGATTCAGGAAGCCGAGCAGCTCACCGCGAAATGCCGCACGAACAGCAGGCGTTCCAACGGAGTTGATTTCCACGGTCACTCCGCTAAGGCCAATTTCCTTATAGAACATATAGCCCAGCGCAATGACTTCCGCATCGAGAGCGGGGTCAACCGAGCCAAGCGCTTCTACGCCGAACTGGTGAAACTGGCGGTAGCGGCCTGCCTGCTGGCGTTCATAGCGGAACATCGGGCCGATGTAATACAGCTTCGTCAAATCCGGTTCCCCATACAGCTTGTTCTCGACAAAAGCCCGTACTGCGCCTGCGGTACCTTCCGGGCGGAGCGTGATGCTGCGGTTGCCGCGGTCCGTGAATGTGTACATCTCTTTCTCTACGATATCCGTCGCTTCTCCCACGCCCCGTTGAAATAATTCCGTCGCTTCGATAATCGGTGTACGGATTTCCCGAAAATTAAACCGTCGGCAAATATCGCGTGCTTTGCTCTCTACAAATTGCCATCTCTCTACAGAACCAGGCAGAAAATCCTGCGTTCCAGGCGGCTTCTGAAATCCCATCGTTAACCCCTCCTTCTTATAATGGCCCTTCCTTCGCAAATACCAATTCATTTGCATCTGATGGGGAAAACCCGGCTGCACCGGCTTCCGGGCAGATAGCCCTCTTCCCCTTGTACCTTATTGGACTAGATACGTGTGTGATGATTCTACGCTCTATAAGGCCAAAAAAGCTCCCGCCCCTGCCTTATCAAGATAAGGCAAAAGGGACGAGAGCTGCGATAAACGAAGCTTCCGTGGTACCACCCACATTTCGAATCCAGACCGCCAGCAAGCACGGCATTGATTCGCTTTACCCGGTTAACGCCCGATTACGCAGATCGGCTAATGTGCAACGGAACTGATGCAGTCCGTTAGCGGTTCACCGATTGTCCTCCGGGAAGTCTGTTCGTTCATGCACGCCGAGGATTCTTGCAGCCAAGGAATCCCTCTCTGAATTGGTGCGGGTTGAACGACGCGGTCCCATCACTGGATCGACACAATATAACAATCATTGTAGCGATGGGAATGGGGGCTGTCAAGGGGGATGTCCCCAAATCCCCCGGAGGGGGACCCCAAAGGGGTCCGGCCCTCTGGACTCCCGGCAGAATAACGTTGGCGATACTACCAAGCGGGTTAGCTGCTGCGAGGTCGCCTCGTTTTTCGTCCCTTGCGGGACCTGCAGCCGCCCCCTAAATCCCCCGGAGGGGGACCCCAAAGGGTTCCGGCCCTCTGGACACCCGGCCGAATAACGTTGGCGATGCTGACAAGCGGGTTAGCTGCTGCGAGGTCGCCTCGTTTTTCGTCCCTTGCGGGACCCACTTTTACTTTTTCTGCGCCGGAAACCAGGTGTCCCTTCGGGACTGGAATAACGTTTGGGGAACAGAGGGCGCATCAGCACGACTATTATGGTTTTTAGTTTCGTCCCTGACGGGACCTGTTGCTGCCCCCTAAATCCCCGGAGGGGGACCCCAAAGGGTTCCGGCCCTCTGGACTCCCGGCCGAATAACGTTGGCGATGCTGACAAGCGGGTTAGCTGCTGCGAGGTCGCCTCGTTTTTCGTCCCTTGCGGGACCCACTTTTACTTTTTCTGTGCTCGGGGAGCCTGGTGTTCCTTTGGGACTGGAATAACGTTTGAGGAACAGAGGGCGCATCAGCACGACTATTATGGTTTTTAGTTTCGTCCCTGACGGGACCTGTTGATGCCCCCCTAAATCCCCCAGAGAGGGACCCCAAAGGGTTCCGGCCCTCTGGACACCCGGCAGAATAACGTTGGCGATCCTGACAAGCGGGTTAGCTGCTGAGAGGTCGCCTCGTTTTTCGTCCCTGACGGGACCCACTTTTACTTTTTCTGCGCTCGGGGCACCTGGTGTTCCTTCGGAACTGGAATAACGTTTGGGGAACAGAGTGCGCATCAGCACGACTATTATGGTTTTTAGTTTCGTCCCTCACGGGACCTGTTGATGCCCCCCTAAATCCCCCGGAGGGGGACCCCAAAGGGGTCCGGCCCTCTGGACACCCGGCCGAATAACGTTGGCGATCCTGACAAGCGGGTTAGCTGCTGAGAGGTCGCCTCGTTTTTCGTCCCTGACGGGACCCACTTTTACTTTTTCTGCGCTCGGGGCACCTGGTGTTC